>NZ_JBEPKK010000014.1:0-163023 GCF_040544675.1 Variovorax boronicumulans | reverse complement strand
GCCGACGAGCCGGTCAGCGCGCTCGATGTGTCGGTGCAGGCGCAGGTGCTCAACCTCATGCAGGACCTGCAGCAGCAGTTCGGCATCAGCTACCTCCTGATCAGCCATGACCTGGCGGTGGTCAACCACCTGTGCGACGACGTGGCCGTGGTCTTCAAGGGCCAGATCGTGGAGCAGGGCGCGCCCGGTGAGCTGTTCCGCCACGCGCGGCATGCCTATACGCGCACGCTGCTCCAGGCAGTGCCGCGAACACCCACGGGCGGCACGCTGCTCGAGGCCTGAGGCCCGCGCCGCGTCCCGGCATCCGGGAACGTCCCGAGGAAAAACCGTTCCGGGGCCCGGGCGTCGGGCCGCCCGCTGCGAGAGAATGATTCGCTGCGCAGGTGGCATCTTTCGTGCTGCGTACCCTGTCTTTCGTGGCGCCGCGCCTCCCTTCGGGGCACGGTGGGCGCACGAGCAGTCATTCGATCCCTGGCCGTTTTCCGGAGATACCCAAGTATGTTGAACCGTCGCACCCTCCTCACCACCGCCGGCGCCACTGTCGCGCTGGCCACCCCGCTGGCCGGCATGGCGCAAGGTCGCAAGGACGCCCTCGTGATCGGCATGGCGCTCGAACCGCCGGGCCTGGATCCGACCGCCGGCGCCGCCGCCGCGATCGCCGAGATCGTGCAATACAACATCCTGGAAACGCTCACCAAGATCAACGCCGACGGCAGCGTCACGCCGCTCCTGGCCGAGAGCTGGGAAGTCTCGCCCGACCTGAAGACCTACACCTTCAAGCTGCGCCGCGGCGTCAAGTTCCAGAATGGCGAGCCCTTCAACGCGGCCGCGGTCAAGTTCTCCTTCGACCGCGCGGGCGGCAACAAGAGCACCAACAAGGACAAGCGCACCTTCGCCAACCTCGCCACGCAGGCGGTGGACGACTACACCGTGGTGGTCATCAACAAGGAGATCGACCCCGACCTGCCCTTCGTGCTGGGCCAGGCCACCGCCGTGATCGTCGAGCCCAAGAGCGCCGACAGCAACGCCACCAAGCCGGTGGGTACCGGCCCCTACAAGCTGGACAGCTGGGCCAAGGGTTCGTCGCTCACGCTGAGCAAGTGGGAGGGCTTTCGCAGCCCCGCCACCGCCAAGATCAACAAGGTCACCTTCCGCTTCATCGCCGACACCGCCGCGCAGGCCGCCGCGCTGATGGCGGGCGACGTCGACGTGTTCACCCGCATCGGCACGCGCGTGGTGCCGCAGTTCAAGATGAACCCGCAGTTCCAGGTGATCCTGGCCGGTTCGCGCGCCAAGACCATCCTGTCGATCAACAACCAGAAGAAGCCGCTGGACGACGTGCGCGTGCGCCGCGCCATCCTCGCGGCCATCGACCGCAAGGCGGTGATCGAGGGCGCGGCCGACGGCCTGGGCGTGGCCATCGGCAGCCACTACGTGCCGGGCGCGGCCGGCTTCGTGGACACCACGGGCATCAATCCCTTCGACATCGAGAAGGCCAAGAAGCTGCTCGCCGAAGCCGGCGTGAAGACGCCGCTCGAACTCAAGATGACGCTGCCGCCGCCGCCCTACGCGCGCCAGGGCGGCGAGGTCATCGTGGCGCAGCTCGCCAAGATCGGCATCGTGGTGAAGGTGCAGAACGTCGAGTGGGCGCAGTGGCTCAGCGGCACCTACGGCAACAAGGACTACGACCTGTCGATCGTCTCGCACGTGGAGCCCTTCGACCTGGGCAACTACGCCAAGTCGGACTACTACTGGGGCTACCAGTCGAAGGCCTTCAACACGCTGTTCGACAAGATCAAGTCCACGGCCAACGCCACCGAGCGCAACAAGCTGCTGGGCGACGCGCAGAAGATGCTGGCCACCGACGCGGCCAACGGCTTCCTCTACCAGCCGCAGTTCCCGACCATCGCCAAGAAGAACGTCAAGGGCCTCTGGAAGGAGAACCCGATCTTCGTGAACGACCTGTCCGCACTCTCGTGGGGATGAGCGGCACTGTGTCCGATGCCCCTTTGTTGAGCGACCTGTCGGCCCAGGAACTCTCCGCCGCCTACCGCGACAAGCGCCTCTCGCCGGTCGAGGTGGCGCAGGCCGTGATCGCGCACATCGAGCGCTGGGAGCCGCATCTGCAGGCCACCTGGCTCTTCCGGCCCGAGGCCGCGCTCGAACAGGCGCGCGCCTCGGAGGCGCGCTGGCAGCGCGGCGATGCGCTCGGCCCTCTGGACGGCGTGCCGGCCACCATCAAGGAAAACATCGCCACGCGCGGCGACCCGATGCCCGCCGGCACGGCCGCCGTCGACCTGAAGCCCGCAGCCGCCGACGCACCGCCGGCCGCGCGACTGAAGGAAGCCGGCGCGGTGATCGTGAGCAAGACCACCATGCCGGACTACGGCATGTTGTCGTCGGGGCTTTCGAGCTTTCACAAGCTGGCGCGCAACCCCTGGGACCTGGGCAAGACGCCCGGCGGCTCCAGCGCCGGTGCCGGCGCCGCGGCCGCTGCAGGCTACGGCCCGCTGCACCTGGGCACCGACATCGGCGGCTCGCTGCGGCTGCCCGCGAGCTGGTGCGGCATCTTCACGCTCAAGCCCAGCCTGGGCCGCATTCCGATCGACCCGCCGTACATGGGCCGCGCGGCAGGGCCGATGACCCGCACCGTGGGCGATGCCGCGCTGATGATGCAGGTGCTCTCCAAGCCCGATGCGCGTGACAGCATGAGCCTGCCGGCACAGGACATCGACTGGGCGAGCTTCGACGTCTCGCCCGACCACCTGCGCGGCTTGCGCATCGGGCTGCTGCTCGACGCGGGCTGCGGCCTCGCGGTCGAGCCCGAGATCCAGTCGGCGGTCGAGCATGCGGCGCGCCTGTTCGAGAAGGCCGGCGCGGTCGTCGAAACCATGCAGCCCTTCATGTCGCAAGCCATGCTCGACGGCATGGACCACCTGTGGCGCATGCGCTCGCTGGTGGACATGAAGGCCCTGCGCCCCGACCAGCGTGCCAAGGTGCTGCCCTACATCCGCGAATGGGCCGAGAGCGCGGCCGAGTTCAGCGGCGAGCATGTGTTTCGCGGGTTCAGCCAGTTCCATGCGACGCGCGTGGCGGCGGTGCAGGCGTGTGCGCGCTTCGACTACGTGATCTCGCCGGTATCGCCCAACATGCCCGCGGCGGCCGAGGCGCCGTCGCCGACCAACGATCCGCTGCGGCCGCTGGAGCACATCGGCTTCACGGTGCCGTTCAACATGTCGGAGCAGCCGGCGGCGTCGGTGAACTGCGGGTACTCGGCGAACGGATTGCCCATCGGCCTGCAGATTGCCGGACACCGCTTCGACGACCTGGGCGTGCTGCGCGTGTCGCGTGCGTTCGAGCAGATCCGCGAGTTGCAGCGGCCCTGGCCTGTGGCGCCTCAAGTCGCCGCGTAGCGCCCCGGCTTGTGGTTGATCCACAAGAAGAGCCCCATCACCACCGCAGCCAGCACCGACCATCCCACGCGCTGCGGTGGAATCACGAACAGCGCGAGCAGCACCACCGTGCAGTCGATGCCGATCTGCACCTTGCCGGCGGGCCAGCCGCGCTTTTCCTGCAGATACAGCGTGAGCACGGTCGCACCGCCCAGGCTCGCGCGATGGCGGGCGAGAAACAGGCAGCCGGTGCCCAGCAGCAGGCCGCCAAACACGGCCGCAAACGCAGGATGCAGGGAATCGATCGACAGATAGCGCGGCGCCCAATCGGTCATCACCGACAGCAGCGCGATCGCCGAGAAGGTCTTGAGCGTGAAGGCCCGGCCCATGTGGCGCCAGGCGAACCAGTAGAACGGCAGGTTCACGAGGAAGAACAACTTGCCGAAGCTCACGCCGGTTGCGTAGTGCAGGATGAACGCGATGCCCGCCGTGCCGCCCGTGAGCAGCCCCGCCTGCCCGAACAGCATCATGGCAATGGCGACGAACAAGGTGCCCGAAAAGATCGCCTGGGCGTCGTCGAAACGGGAATGGCGCAGCAGATCTGGCAGGTTGGTGGGTTTGGGCGCGTCCATGGCAGACCTGACGCAAATCCTGCGCCACCTCGGCAAGTTCATGTCAGATGGGTCGCCAGCATCTCGCGGGCGCGAGTCACGAACGCCGTCTCGCCCCGGCGTCCGGGCAAAACCTGAAACGCGACCTTGGGCAGTGCGGGCAGGCCGTGCGGTGCCGCCAGCCGGCTCACGCCTTCGCACACCGCGGATTCGTTCAGGCAGGCCACGCCCAGCCCCGCGGCCAGCGCCGACTGCAAGCCCGCCACGCCCGACGCCACATGCGCGAGCACATACGGCACCCGCCGCCGCCGCAACAGCGCCACGGTGAACTGGTGCAGCGAACAGGTGTCCGGCAGCGCCAGAAGGCGCACCGGCTCGCCTCGCGCCAGCCGGAGGCCGGTCGCGCCCAGCCACGCGAGCGATTCGCGCCGCAGCACCGACGCCTTCGCCGCGCCGTGCTTTGGGGAGGACGACGCGCCCGCGATGTCCATCGCCAGCCCCACGTCGAACTCGCCGCGCCCATAGGCCGCCCGCAGCGCGTCGCTCTTGAGGATGCTCACGTTCAGCCGCACCTGCGGATAGCTCTCGCCGAGACGGCCCAACAACTGGGTGAGATCGCCCGGCCGGAAGTAGTCGGTCACGGCCAGCCGCAACTCGCCTTGCAGGGCTTCGCCGTGCAGGTCGCGGAAGGCCTCGTCGCTGAGCGCAAGGATGCGCCGCGCGTAGGCCAGGAGCCGTGTGCCCGCCTCGGTGGGCGCCACGCCGGCCTTGCTGCGCGTGAGCAGCGACTGCCCTGCCCGCTCTTCGAGCTTACGCATCTGCTCGCTGACGGAAGACTGCGAAAGGAACACGCGCGGCGCGGCGGCCGTGAGGCTGCCTGCGTCGATCACCGCCGCCAGGGTGCGAAGCTGCTCCAGGTCGAATGTCTGCATGGCCTATCCATCCGATAAAACGATGGATGACATCATATCTTCCCGCTTTTCCGATTGATAGGGCAATCTCACAATCACCCATCGTTCATTCATTCCACAGGAGTCCGCCATGCCCCACATCGTTGTCCACCTCTCCGGCCAGCCCGACGCGGCCCTCACCCGCAAGACCGTCGACGCCGTCGCCGAACTCACGCAGAGCGTGCTCGGCAAGCAGTTGCCGGTCATCGCCATCACGGTGCAGTACATCGCCGCCGACGCCTGGTTCATCGGCGGCCAGACGCTGGCGTCGCTCGGCAAGTCGGCCTTTCACCTGGACATCAGCGTCACCGACGAGACCAACACCAAGGCCGAGAAGGCGCGCTATCTGCGCGAGGTGCATGCGGCCATGGCGAAGATCCGGCCCGACCTTCACGAGGTGTCGTACATCCATGTGATCGACGCGCGCGGTGCGGCCTACGGCTACGGCGGAAAGACCCAGGAGTACCGCCACCAGCAAGCCGGGGTTTGAAGGCTTTGCGGGGCATGGCACCATGCCGCCATGCCCTCCGGAAATCCGCACGCCGCCGACAGCCTCGGCAATCCGCTCACGCTCGACGACCCCGCCAGCCTCGCGCTGGTCGACGACTTCGTCATGGGCTTCATCTCGGCCGAGGCGCGCGCCGTCAACCTGATCGCACTGGCCGACACCGATGCGAGCCCCATCGTGCAGGCGTACTGCGCGACGCTGCACCTGTTTGCCGAATCGCGCGAGGCCGTTGCCAATGCGCGGCCGTTTCTTTCCAAGGCGCGTGAGGGCGCTGCGCGCGCCACGCCGCGCGAGCAGCGCTACATCGCAGCCATCGAGGCCTGGGCCGAGGGCGACATCGCCCGTGCCATCGCACTGCATGCGGAGCAGGCGCGCGAATTTCCGCGCGACCTCGTCTCGGTCAAGCTCGGCCAGTACCACTGCTTCAACACCGGCGACTGCCCGGGCATGCTGCGGCTGACGCTGGCCGCGCTGCCTTTCGCATCCGAGGTGCCCTACCTGCACGGCATGGTGGCCTTCGGCTACGAGCAGTGCCACCTGATGCGCGAAGCCGAGGCGAGCGCGCGCCGTGCCATTGCCATGTGCCGCAAGGAACCGTGGGCGCACCACGCGCTCGCGCACGTCATGCTCACCGAAGGCCGGCTTGCCGAGGGGCTCGCGTTCATGGAGAGCGTGAGCGACACCTGGACCGGCCTGAACTCCTTCATGGTCACGCACAACTGGTGGCATGTGGCGCTGTTCCTCATCGACCTGGGCCGCGATGCCGATGCGCTCGCGGTGTACGACGAGCATGCCTGGGGCGTGGTCAAGGACTACTCGCAGGACCAGATCGGCGCGGTGTCGCTGCTCGCGCGGCTGGAGCTTGCGGGCATCGATGTCGGCTCGCGCTGGAACGATGTGGCGAACTACCTGCTGCAGCGCCAGGCCGACCATGTGCTGCCGTTTCTCGACCTGCAATACCTCTACGGACTCGCGCGCGCCGGGAGGCCCGAGGCCGATGCGTTGCTGCGCAACATCGAGGCCTTCGCACCCGGCGCACCGCCGTCCACACGGGCCGCATGGCAGCGCGTCTGCGTGCCGGCCGCGCACGGGCTGGCCTCTCATGCGCGCGGCGATTTCGCAGGGGCCATCGAAGGGCTGGGCGTGGCGCTGCCGCGCATGATCGAGATCGGCGGCAGCCATGCGCAGCGCGATCTCTTCGAGCAGGTGTACCTGGATGCGCTGGTGCGCAGCGGAACCGAATCGGGGTTGGCTGCGGCGCAGGGCATCTTGCAGCAACAGCTCAATGGGCAGCCTGAATCGCTGCGTCTGCGGCGGCAGACCGGTGCGGTCTATGCGCGCCTGGGCCTCGGGCAGCTCGCCGCAAGCAGGCGGCCGTCACCCTGGGCGAAGCGCTCGCGGTCATGATGTTCGAAGACGGAAGCATCGCCAAAGGAGCCAAGGGCTGCGCGGATGTGGCCAATGCACTGGCGATTTCGCTCCACCGCGACTTCAGCGATGCGTCGACTAAGTCACCACACAACAGACTTTGCCAACTACTCCGCACTCTTTTTGGGATTGTTCGGTGATTGCAGTCGGGCGACCATTGTTTGCAATGGTGCCGTCGATACAGGCCTCAGACTTTTTGGACGATCACTCGTCAAGGTCTGTGCGTGTCTTCATCCGTCTTTGCTGTCTCGCGAACCATCTCCGTCGGCAGTGCCGCCATGCCCAGCCTGCTAGGCAGCCCCGCGCTGGAGTTCAAGTCGCTTGACGGCCGCGAGGCGTTGGGCGAGCTCTTCGAATACACCGTCCGGCTGCAAACCCCCGACAGCCCGGCCCTGACCGAGTACGTCACAGCCAATGTTCCGGTCAAACAACTGATCGGCAAGGAGTTCGGTATCGGCATCGAGCTCGACGGCAAGGGCTTTGCGGTCCGTATGGGCGCCGGAATGCGAGAGATCAACGGCTTGGTGACCAGCGCAAGGTTCGTTCAGCACGAAAACCGCCGCGGCATCTACGAAGTCACGTTGCAGCCATGGCTGGCACTGGCCACACGCACCAGCGACTACAGGATCTTCCAGAACAAGACTCCGCTGGCGATCATCGAGGAGGTTCTTGCCGAGTACAACTTCCCGACTGAAAAACGCGTCACTCATCGCTATCCAAACCGCATTTTCCAGGTCCAGTACGGCGAGACGGACTTCGAGTTCATCACCCGGCTAATGCAGGAATTCGGCATCTACTATTTCTTCGAACACAGGGAGGGTGCCCACAAGCTGGTGCTGGTGGACGACCTTGGCGCTCACAAACGGTTCGAAAGCGAGGCCTATCAGGCCATCAGCTACTACCCGCCCGGGCACAAGATCGACGAGGAATACTGCGACCACTTCTGCAGCATCGAAAACCTGGAATCGGGCCAGTGGGTGACCGATGACTTCGACTTCACCAAGCCGCGCGCCCGGCTTCGGCAAATCTCAAGAATGCCGCGCAACACCGGCAACAACACGCAGGAGATGTACAAGTGGCCAGGTGACTACAGCGATCCGGACGAAGGCCGCGGCCTCGCGCGAACGCGCATGGAAGCAACTGGAGCGCCCGGTAGCCGTGGCCGGGGAAGCGGCAACCTGCGCGCCGTGGTGACCGGGTCCACCTTCTCTTTGCTCAACCATCCGCAGGATGCTGCAAACCAGGAATACTTGGTCATCGCCAGCGCCCTGCGCCTCCATGAAAGCGGGCATGCCAGCGGCCAGGAAAGCTACGTTTGCCACACCGACTTCGAGGTCCAGCCCGCCAACAATATCTTTCGCTCGCCGCAGACCCAGCCCAAGCCGCACACCACGGGCCCGCAGACGGCGATCGTCACCGGCCCGAGCGGTCAGGAGATATGGACGGACGAATATGGCCGGATCAAGGTCAGCTTCCATTGGAACCGCTATTGCACGAAGGACGAGAACTCCTCCTGCTGGATCCGAGTGGCCTCCCCTTGGGCCGGCTCTCAGTTCGGCGGCATGCAGGTTCCACGCATCGGCCAGGAGGTGATCGTCGACTTCGAGCACGGCGACCCCGACCGTCCCATCATCACCGGCCGTGTCTACAACCGGTTGAACATGCCGCCAAGGCAGCTGCCGGGGCAGAAGAATCTCTCGGGCTTTCGCACCCGCGAGCTGAGTGCCGACGGCAGCGGCCTGGGCGCGCGCGGCAACCACCTCGAACTGGACGACCATCCCGGCAAGATCCAGACGCAACTCAAGAGCGATCACCTGAGCAGCAGCTTGAGTCTGGGGCACATCGGGCGCATCGAGGACACGGCCGGCCGCAAGGCCGACCGTGGCCAAGGGGTCGAACTGCGCACGGACGGCCATGGCGCCGTCCGCGCCGCCAAGGGCCTGCTACTCACCACTGAAGCCAGGCCCAATGCGCAGGCACACATCACCGACATGGGCGAGACCATCTTCAGGCTCACGCAAGCGCGCGATCTGCACGAGGGGATGAGCGAGCTGGCGCAGCAGGCCAAGGCGCACCAGGCGGGCGATCAGGGTGCCGTCACGAAGGCTCTGAAGGAGCAGAACGACACGATCAAGGGCAAGGGCGGCAACGCGGCGCAAGGGCAGTTTCCGGAACTCGATGAACCTCATCTGGTGCTTGCCAGCCCGACAGGCATTCACAGCACTGCAGGCACGACGACGCACATTGCCAGCATCGCGCACAACGCGCTGAGCAGCGGCGGGCATACCAGCATCAGTGCGGGCAAGAGCCTGTTGGCCAGCGTCAGGGACGCTGTACGCCTCTTCGCCTACAAGGCCGTTCGCCTAACGGCGGCCACCGCGGGCATCGACATCGTGGCGCTGCAGGACAGCATCAAGCTCATGGCCAAGCTGGACATCAAGTTGGAGGCCAACAGGATCACCCTCACCGCCAAGGAGGAAATCCTGATCAACGGGGGGAGCAGCTACACCCGATGGAACACCTCTGGCATCGTGCATGGCACCCAAGGCGGGTGGCGCGAGCATGCGGCAACGCACAGCTTTGCAGGACCCGACAGCCGGACGTCCGAAATGATGAACCAGGATGTGAAGGCCCCGTTTGACCAGGACGTGATCTTTCATCACCTCGACGAGAAGAACACCCCTGCGGCCAAACAGGGTTTCAAGATCACCCGCGACGGCTGGCCTGCACCACCTCCCGGCAATCAGGCAAAGCAGGGCGGCGCCACCACAAGCACGGATGGCGCCACACGCATGCAGCGCTCTGACGGGCCGGAGGTCTACAGGGTTCGTTGGACGGGAAAAACCAAGAACGGGAGCAAGTAATGGCGGTACAGGGCGAAGACGAAGATGCCTGGCTGGACTTCAGCTTGGGGATTGGTGGTTTTGCCGACGTAGCTGTTGTGACGACACCGACCGCGGACAAGCGCAAGGTCCATGTGCGTGTGCCACCTGGCAAGCTCATTCCCATTGTGTTCTTGCCCGGCATCATGGGCAGCAACCTGCGCTTGTCCAACACACGACAGACACAGATCAACCGCGACAACAACATCTCCTGGTGGCCCGACAAGACGGGGGATGCCTGGAATCGGCGCAACGCGAGCGCCGCCGAACGCCAGATGCGCCTGGACCCCGACGAAGTGGAAGTGGACCGTTACAAGGTCACCGACAACGGCTCCAATCTCTTTGACGCGACGGGCGACGAGACCGTCAACTCCGACAAGCGCCACAACAACGTACCCGACGATCTTGGCAATATCAGCAAACTTCTGGTGAGCGACCCCAAGGCCGATCCCCACCATCCGCTGGCCAGCAACCGGCAGAGCTTCACCGCCGCGCAGAAGGCGCGGGCACGGGGTTGGAGCGAGGTGATGTTCGGCTCCTACGGCGACATCATCCAATGCATGGAGCGGCAACTCAATGACATGCTTCAGGGTCAGGGCGAGGCGGTGAACGTCTCTAAAAGCTGGTCCGACCAGGGTCGCCGTGAAGCGCTGGTAGGGCGGGAGCCTTCGAGCTTCGGCGGCGCAAGCGGAGACCCGTTGACGGAAGACGACCTCAAGAAGATCGGCGATTGCTGGTATCCGGTACATGCCTTTGGCTACAACTGGCTCAAGAGCAACGGCGACGAGGCGAAGTCTCTGGCGCCAAAGATCGACAAGTTGGTGGAGACCTACAGCGAAAACGGATTCAACTGTCCGGGCGTGATTCTCGTGACTCACAGCATGGGCGGGATTCTGGCGCGCGCTCTCATTCATCCGGACTACGGCAACATCAAGAGCAAGGTGCTGGGCATCGTGCACGGGGTGATGCCTACGACCGGCGCAGCCGCAGCCTACAAGCGCATTCGCGCGGGTTTCGAGGGCGGCAAAGGCTTCTGGGATGTGAAGGGAAACATCACCCAGAAAGTGCTGGGTGAAAACGGCGAGAAGGTGACCGCCGTGCTGGCCAATGCGCAAGGTGGGCTGGAGTTGTTGCCGGCGACGGCCTACGGCACGCAGTGGTTGCAGGTGCAGGACCAGCATGGAAAGGTCCTGGCAAGACTACCGGATGCCAATGCGCTGGATGAGATCTACACGCTGGCCCCGAATAAATGGTGGCGGCTGATCAACCCTGCGTGGATTGATCCGGCGGGGCAGGCTGAGATGCCAAAAGATCGTGGTGGCAAGACTGAAATTCAGATTGGTACAGAAGCAACGATGCGGCGAGTCATTAATGCCATGAAATTCGCCGATGCAATCCAGGATACCTTCCACGACTGCACCTATGCGCACTATGGCAACGACCCTGATCAACCGGCTTGGAATGACGTGGTCTGGCGCGTAGTCAATGGCGATGCCACGGCAGCGGGCAACCCATTAACGTGGACGCCGCTCGGGGACGATGGCACCGGTACCCTGAGAGTAAGAGGTGCTCATGGGGCAGAACTTCAGCTCAGGTTACAGCCGCCCGACACGGCGGCAGACGGAACGGTACCGGTGCAGCGCAGTGCGGACAAGGTGCAAGCCCGAATAAAGTTTTCCCAGACTGGCTATGACCATCAGGGCAGCTACATGAACCAAGGCGCCACCGCTGCAACGTTGTACAGCATTGTGCGCATTGCCAACGCCTACGATTCGGCATGGTGGGCCAAGAAAGACTGGGACTATCCCTCGAAGAAATAAGCAATGAAGAATGCAACCATGAACTCTCGCATTGAGAAGTTGTTTGAGCACGCCAAGCTAGTGTGCTTTGGGCGCTACGTGCTGACGGCACCCGCGAACTCACGTTTGACCTTTGGGAGTGACTTTCCAACCTTGCCCAACCAGGCGAAGAACATCGAGGCAGTGATGACTGCCAAGCGGGCGAAGATTTTGACGGCGGAGAAGACCGCCGAGATTACCTACTTCGGCAAAGGTCCCGCGCCAAACACGTGGCTGATCCGCTCCTATATGGACGACACAGCCAAAAAACTCGAACTGGAAGGATTCGACATCTATTTCGTTGTTGGCCCGCACATCTTTGTGAGTGGAGGGGGAACGGCCAAAAGCAAGAATGTGACTGCAAAAACGATTCTTCAACGGACCGTCGATATTGCGCAAAATTTGCGATTGCGTGAGCAAGATGAAGTGCCCAAGGACCAGGGCCTCTGCCACGAATACGGCTTCACCCATGATGGGTCGTTCAGCAGTGCACTCTCGCAAGTTGGCTTGCACATGGCCGCATTGCCCGACGTGGTCTTCAGCGTCGAGAGCAATCAAGCCGCCAGCACCCAAGGCAGCAACGGCTACAGCCTTCTCAAACTGATCGATGACCGCAAGCGCGAAGCAGGCAGCAGCTACCCCAAGCTCACCACCTTGCGCGAAGGCAAGAAAAATGTTCACGGCTGGGATGGCGAAGAGTCGCTCGTGCGCTACCCTGACGGAACCCAAGAATTCGAATGGCTGTTCATCGGCCAGAGCGGCAACGTCGCACGCCCCGCGCGGCTGAATGTGACGATGCATACCAAGGTCGCATCGGATCGAGTGGGGGCTGCCGCCGTCTCTTCGCTCAACGACGAAGAAGCCATTGCCTTGTGGGACAAGTTGCTCGACGGGTTCAAGTTTCGCGTTGCCGTGCCCGGCGCACCCGCCGATGCGGTGGCGATCAAATGAAGCAATCATCGATGACCGGCAATACAACGCCAACGCGCCGAGAGACTTTGCTCGCATTGGGTGCGATGACCGTTTTTCCCATCTCCTCCCACGCCTCACCCCCCATCATTCTCAAGTTCGCGGAAGAACCCACCAACTGCCAGTGGCGGCCTGCAGGCTCCCTGTGGGAGCGGGCCGGTGTACACGACAACAGGCCTCGCATTCAGTCGCCATCGCTGTGAGAGAAACAAGCGATGCGGCCTGGAACTGGGAGCCAAGGAGACTGCACAGACTCGCTGAACCGGCGAGGCGCTCGTCGCAGGCATTCATTCATCCGGGAGGTGTGATCGACAAATGCGAATTCGGACTCTTCGATCCAGAGTTCGAGCAGTGGCGATTCGTGTCGAGCACAGGTGTCGAATGAAGAAGCGCGCGGCACGTCAACAAATTGCACATGTCGATCTAACCTGTCAGGTCGCACTGCAGCGTTTGGACTCCGTGGGCCTGTGGATCACCGATCCCATCGTGCATGCGATGTTCGTGCTCACCGAGCGCGGCTTGCATCCACCTTTTCGGCATCTTCCGATGCCCGTGGCCTTTCGCGCCTGCGGTGGACTGCGAGCTTGGAATTCGGTGTTCGAAGCATTGCCCGCCTTACGATCCATTCGCGATATGGCCAGCAACCCGGACGAACCGGCAGGCAATGTGCTGAAGACATTAAGCGTCCTGATGGAAAGCTTATGCCTTCGCGACGCAACGGACGAAAAGACGGGAAGGGAGGCGACCAACTACGCACTGAGCCGGCTGGGACATGCCAGCGTCGCGTTGTCGTTCTGGCTGCGCGGAGGCTCTTTGTATGAGCCGACACCCGCCTTGGGAAGTTTGCTAGGGGGCGCTGACTTTTCACTGGACCTCCCGGTAAGTTTGTTGCGTCCGCCGAAAAATACCATGTGCATTCTTGTCCCCGTAGAACACCGAAGGCGTTGTGCAGATGTGGAATCGATTTTGGTATTCACCTCCCATCCAAAGTGCACGGAAACTGGACGCACACAGCGTGCGATCGCACTGCACGCGACCAGAGCCAATGGCGCGGGGGTCATCCAGGAGTTCCATCTGCGGCTGGACATCGATGATGAAACACGCACGGTGCACGATCTACTCACAGAGCTCATCAAGTGCTGTCAGCGGGACGGTGATGACCGGTACGCGAGCATGCAGGCACTATGGTCCACAGTGCTTGACTACACGGTCAAGACTTTGCTGTATCTGAGCCTGGACGATGCCACGATCTCGCAGGATCGGGCATATAGCAATGCGCCAACGACGTTTCCTGGTCTGGGTCGGCGCAAGCGTGAACTCCGGCAGGCACAGACTGAGCAGCTCTATGACCGATACATCGTCGGCCCTGCTAGAGCGGCTGATTGGGCTGGCGCGCAGGCCGGTGAATTGAGCTTGGATGGACAGGTGTCACCGCACTGGCGGCGTGGTCACTTTCGCCAGCAGATGTACGGGCTGCGGGGCAAACAACGCAAATTGATATTCATCAAACCGACGTTGATACGTGCCGACCTGTTCGATGCAGCGCAATCAGAAGGAAAGCCGGCAACCATGACACGGAACTGATGACGCAGGCACTTCGACGAGCCCGGTCATCAAATAAAACCGCGCCAACGCCCGACCTCAGCCCTTTCCCTTGAGATGCCGCGTCTGGTCGTACGTCGGCTGCGGCGGCAGGTCGGCCAGGTGGCGCGTATCGGCCCAGTCGACGATCTCGATCGCCTCCGGCGCGGCCGGGTCCGCGATGCGGATGCGGTTGAAGCCCGCGTTGGGAATGTCGCTGCGGCGCGGCCCGCTCAGGCTCAATCCCCTGGCGGTGCGCCACACCATGTCGAGCACGCCGCCGTGGGTGACGACGATCAGGTGTTGCCCCTTGTGCGTCGCGGCGATGGTGCCCAGCGCCGCGAGGATGCGGGTGTGGAACTCGCGCGCCGTCTCGCCTTCGGGCATGGAGTGGTCTTCGCGGAACTCCAGCCACTCTTCCCAGGCGCGCGGATGCAGGGTCTGGATTTCATCGGAGCGCATGCCCTCGGCAATGCCGAAGAATTGCTCGCGCAGCGACGCCGAGGTGACCACCGGCAGCGACAACTGCAGCGCCGCCGGGGCGGCCGTCTGCTGGGCGCGCATGAGATCGCTGCTGATGAGCTGCTGCGCCGTCTCGCCCACAAGACGCAAGCCCAGGCGCCGAGCCTGCTCGTGGCCGATGTCGTTGAGCGGCACGTCCGCATGTCCCTGAAAGCGCAGCTCGCGGTTCCAGGCGGTCTCGCCGTGACGGATCAGGATGATGTCGGTGGTGGTGTCGGGTTTGGGCGTTGGCATTGACTGCCATTTTCCACCGTGCGCGTGACGCTCAGGCGTTGGCGGCCACCGGCTGTTGCACGGCCGCCACCGCGTTGCTCGCCAACCCCTACCCCGGGCCCAGCCCCATGCGCAGCGGCGACGGCGTGAGCAGCGCCAGCACCCAGGCCATGGTGAAGCCGCCCACGATGGCGCAGATCAGCACCACCACCGTGTACGGCAGTGCCTTGTCGAGCGGGCATTTCATCAGCACCGGCAGGCCCAGGTAGAGCAGGTACACCCCGTAGAGCGCGGCCAGCCCGCCCAGCGCCGACAGCGAAGGCAAGAGGTTGAGGATGCCGCCGACGAAGCCCGCTGTGCTCGCATAGGCAGTGAGCTTGAGCGCACCGATCTGGCTCCTGGTGCCTTCGAAGGTCGGTGCCATGGCGTCGGTGATCAGCGCCAGCGCAAACACCATGGCCAGCGACAGCACATAGCCCACCACCATGTTCGCCAGGCCGGCGACGACGGGCACGCGAAAGCTCACGCCGAAGGCACCGACCCCGATGACCGACAGCCCGATGAAGCTCGCCACCGCCGGGATCAGCGCGAGGATCATCACGTAGTTCTTGTAGAGCGAGGCGGTGTCGGCCGGCTCGGCGTCGACCACCGGCCAGGTGACCCGGGGCCTGAGCAGGATGTCCTGCACTCGTTGAAGCAGATTCATTGTCTTGTCCTCGGCATGACGCGCAAACGCGTGCGCGCAGTGCGGGAAAGTATGTGGCGCGATGCGTGAAACGACTGCTGGCCATCGAGCCTATGCCGTTGCGCCGGCCCGCGGCCCTCGCGCAGAATCCAGGCATGTCCCACCTTGTTCTTCTGCCCGGCCTCGCTTGCGACGAGCGCCTCTGGGAAGCCCAGCAGCCTGCCCTTCCCCCCGCGTTGGAAGCCCGCGTGAGCGACGTCCAGACGCGCTACGACACCATCGAAGGCATGGCCGCGGCCGTGCTGCGCGAGAACGCCGGGCCGCTGGTGCTCTGCGGCGCATCGATGGGCGGCATGGTCGCGATGGAAGCGGCCCGCCAGGCGCCCGAGCGCATCGCCGGCCTTGCGCTGCTCGGCACCAGCGCGCGGCCCGAAACGCCCGAGATGTTCACGCTGCGCGAGGGCGCCATCGAGTTCTTCGAACGCGGCGAGTTGCGCGAGGTGATCGAGCCGAATGTCTATTTCGCGTTCCACCCCGCGCAGGCGGACGACGAAGTGCTGGTGCGGTGCTACCTGGACATGGTGCTGGGCTCCGGTGCGGCCCAGCTCATCAGCCAGAACCGCGCGGTGATGCGCCGCCCCGATGCCCGCCCCCACCTGCCCGCGCTGCGCGCGCCGGTGCTGTTGATGTGCGGCGATGACGACAAATTGGCGCCGCCCGAGTTCACCCGCGAAATGGCCGCGCTGATGCCGCATGCCGAGGTGGTGTGGGTGCCGCAGTGCGGCCACATGCTGACGATGGAAAAGCCCGAAGTCGTCAATCCGGCGCTGAACGCCTGGCTCGCGAAGCACTTCCCGGCCTGAGCGGGCTGGGCGGCCTGCGCGGCCTGGGCAAGAAGCTCAGTGCAGCTGGCCGCCGGTCTCGGCCACGTCGCGCTTCACCGAGAGCGCGGTCGCGACCGCGATGCGCAGCGCCTGAACCATCACCGCCAATGACATGCTCGGCGCGCCCGGAAAGCGCGCGGCCTGCTCCGGCAGGTAGGGGATGTGAATGAAACCGCCCCGCAGCCCGTCCACCGGATGGGTTGCGATGCGGTGCATCAGGCCGTAGAAGATGTGGTTGCAGACGAAGGTGCCCGCGCTGTTCGACACCGACGCCGGCACGCCGGCCGCGCGCAAGTCGCGCACCATGGCCTTGATCGGCAAGGTCGAGAAATACGCCGCGGGCGCGCCCGCTATCACCGGCAGGTCGATGGGCTGATGGCCCGCGTTGTCCGCGATGCGGCCGTCGTCGATGTTGATCGCAACGCGCTCGGGCGTGATCTCCGAGCGTCCGCCGGCCTGGCCGATGCACAGCACCAGTTGCGGCTTGAGTTCATCCATGGCGCTCGCCAGTGTTTCGATGGCCTCGCCGAAGACGCAGGGCACCTGGCGCGCATGCACCGTGGCACCCTCGACCTTCCAGCCGTCCAGCGCGCGCACCGCCTCCCATGACGGATTGACGGCTTCCCGGTCGAACGGATCGAAGCCGGTCAGCAGCACATTCGCGCGTGTCGCCTCGGTCTTTTTGCGCATGGCGTTCAGGCCATCGCGCGGACGGCGATGCCTTCGGCCTGCAAGCGCTCGCGGATGCGGCGCGCAAAGGCCAGCGCATGGGCGCCGTCGCCATGCAGGCACACGGTCTGCGCATTGACGGCCACGGTGCTGCCGTCGATGGCGGTCACCTTGTGGTCGCGCACCAGCGACAGGGTCTGCGCGATCGACTGCTCTTCGCTCTCGATCAGCGCACCGGCCTGGCTGCGCGGCACCAGGCTGCCGTCGGGCATGTAGCCGCGGTCGGCGAACACCTCCTCGACCGGGGTGAGCCCGGCGCGGCGCGCGGCGTCGATCATGTTGCTGCCCGCAAGGCCGAAGAACTTGAGCGTGGGGTCGAAGCGTCGCACCGCCTCGCAGAGCGCATCGGCGAGCTCGGGCTCCTTCACCGCCTGGTTGTAGAGCTGGCCGTGCGCCTTCACATGCGAAAGCTTTCCGCCCTCGGCCTTGACGATCGCGGCGAGCGCGCCGACCTGGTAGAGCACGTTGGAGACGATCTCGTCGGGTGGCAGGTGCATGGTGCTGCGGCCGAAGTTCTCGCGGTCCGGAAAGCTGGGGTGCGCGCCGATGGCCACGCCGTGTTCGATGGCCCAGCGCACGCACTGGCGCATGGTCTTCGCGTCGCCCGCGTGCCAGCCGCAGGCGATGTTGGCAGAGCTCACGAGGCCCAGCAGCGCTTCGTCGCTGCCTGCGCCTTCGCCGAGGTCGGCATTGAGGTCGATGTGCATGGGGATGCTCCTTCTTCTTCCGCCGCCCACTGGCGGGTTCCTCGCACAGTCTATGCCGTGCCCGGCCAGCCTGCCATGGCCAGCCCTTGTGCCGCCTGCGCCAGGTAGCGCTGCTGATCGGCCCATGCGGCGAGCGCCTCGGCCATGTCGACCTGCACCAGCCGCAGCTTGCCGTTGAGCGGCGCCTGTGCGAGCTTCCACAGGTCGGCGCGGATCACCACGCCGATGCGCGGGTAGCCGCCTGTGGTCTGCGCGTCGCCCATCAAAATGATCGGCTGGCCCGTGGGCGGCACCTGGATCGTGCCGGGAATCACGCCCGACGAGAGCATGTCGCCCGCTTGCTTGCGCTTGAGTTCGGTGCCCGCGAGCCGGCTGCCCATTCGGTTGCTCTGCGAGGTGATGCGCCAGCGCTCGCCCCAGAGCAGGTCGCGCGCGGCCAGCGTGAACTGTTCGAACTCGGGGCCGGGCAACACGCGCAGTGCGATCGCGCCATCGGCTTCTTCAGCGCCCCAGTCGGGGCCGCGCAGGCCGAAGGGTTTGCGGGCGCGCTGCGCGGCGTCGAGGCGCGAGGCGCCCAGCGGCAGCTTGTCGCCCTTGCGCAGGGCGCGGCCTTCGTGGCCGCCGAAGCCGGCCTTGAGGTCGGTGCTGCGCGAACCGAGCACCGGCGCCACGTCGATGCCGCCCGCCACCGCGAGCCAGGTGCGCAAGCCGGCCTTCTTCGCACCCGGCGCGTTCGCGCCCTGGAGCTTGAGGACCTGGCCGGTGGACACCGGCACGCTCCAGCAGGGCCGCAGCGGCACACCGTCCAGGTGCGCATCGAAGTCGTCACCGGCGAGCGCGATGCGGGTGTCGGCCTCGAAGCGCAGTTCGCAACCGCCCATCGTGAGTTCGAGCCCCGCGGCGCCATCGGCATTGCCGACCAGCCGGTTCGCGAGCGTGAGCGCCAGCACGTCGAGCGCGCCGCCGGGGCAGATGCCCAGTTGGCGATGGCCGTGCCGTCCCAGGTCCTGCACCGAGGCCAGCAGGCCGGGTTTCTGCACCACGATCATGTCTGCACGCTCTCGACGACAAAGCGCACGCGGTCGCCCGGGCGCAGCAAGGTGGGCGATTCGGCCTTGGGGTCGAACATTTCGAGCGAGGTGCGGCCGATGAGTTGCCAGCCGCCCGGCGAGGCCAGCGGATAGATGCCGGTCTGCTCGCCGCCGATGCCGACCGAGCGCGCGGGCACCGCGGTGCGCGGCTCCGCGCGGCGCGGCGTGGCGAGCTCGGGCGCAAGGCCGCCCATGAAGGCGAAGCCGGGCAAAAAGCCCAGCAGGTACACCACATATTCGCCTGCGCTGTGGCGCCGCACCACCTCGGCCGGCGTGAGGCCGGTGTGCGCCGCGACATCGCCCAGGTCGGGGCCGTGCTCCCCGCCGTAGGCGACGGGGATCTCGATCCGCCGGCCTTCGATGGATCTGGCCGAAAGCTTCGGCCAGGCCGCGTGCACCTGCGCGGTGAGCGCGTCCAGGTCGACGGCGGCAGGGTCGAAAGTCAGTGTGAGGTTGTTCATGCCCGGCAGCACTTCGCCGACGCCGGACCAGTCCTGGGCCAGCGCGGCCAGCGCCCAGATGTGCTGCTGCTGCGCCAGCGTGGCCGGGGCCGGCAGTTCGCACAGCAGCGCGGCATCCCCGAGCAGATGCAGGCGGGGTGGTGAGAATCTATCAGTCATCTGAACCAGACCGGCGCAGCGAGAGCCATTCGCGAAACACCGCAGAACCGGCTTTGCCGGGCTGCAGGTGTTGCCCCCGGCGAGGGGGAAGGAGAAGCGACACGAAGTGCGCGGAGCCTGGGGGAGTACCTGGAAACAACACGAAGTGCGCGAAGCCTGGGGGAGTACCTATTCACGGCCGAGGCTGCGGACCTTCGCGGAAAGCATGTGCTCGACATTGGGCGAGACGAACTTGTTGACTTCGCCGCCGAGCATCGCGATCTCGCGCACGAAGGTGCTGGAGATGAACTGGTACTTGTCGCTGGGCGTGAGAAACACGGTTTCCACGTCGGGCATCAACGAGCGGTTCATGCCCGCAAGCTGGAACTCGTAGTCGAAGTCGGTCACGGCGCGCAGGCCCCGCACCATGGCCTTGCCGCCGCGCGCCACCACGAAGTCGCGCAGCAGGCCCGAAAAGCTCTCGACCGTGACCTGGTCGCTGTAGGGCTTGACGGCTTCGCGCGCCATGTCCATGCGTTCGGTCAGGTTGAACAGTGCCTTCTTGTGGTGCCCCGCCGCGACGGCGACGATCACCTTGGAGAACAGCTGGGTGGCACGGCGCACCACGTCCTCGTGGCCGAGGGTGATGGGGTCGAAGGTGCCGGGGTAAACCGCGATGACGTTGCTGGCCATGGTTGCTCGTTCCTCATGCAGCCGGTGCGGCTTGTTCGGCGGATTATGCAGTCGCTTCCGAGGCCGAAAGCAACAGGTGCGCATGCACCGCGCCGGCCTTGAGGTATCTGAAGCTCGCCAGGCCGAGTGCGGCGAGTTCTTCGTCGTTCCAGCGGCGCGGGGCTTCCAGGTACACGGCGCCGCCGGGGCGCAGCGTGCGTGCGGCCGCACGCAGGGCGGGTTCGTAGAGGGCGACGCTCTCGAAAGGCGGGTCCAGGAACACCGCGTGCAGGCTGCCGGCCGTGGTGCGCTCCAGCGCCGTGACGCCGTTGCCGCGCTCGATGCGCACCGCCTCGGCCGACAGCTTGGCCTTGGCCGCCTGCAGCTTCACGACCAGGTCGCCGTCCTGCTCGCACAGCAGCACGTTCGCCGCGCCGCGCGACGCCGCTTCCAGGCCCAGGGCGCCGGTGCCGGCGAAGGCATCGATGCAATGCCAGCCCGGCAGCTCGCCGCCGCCAGCGCCGGCCAGGCTCGCGAGCCAGTTGAAGAGCGTCTCGCGCACGCGGTCGGGCGTGGGGCGCAGGCCGGGCTTGTCGGCCACGGCAAGGCGGGTGCGCTTCCACTGGCCGCCGATGATGCGGACCTCGCTGGGGAGTTTGGGGCGCGCAGGGCTCTTGGGGGTCTTTGCAGCCGGCGAACGGGGGGCTGCGGCGGTTTTCTTGGGCATGCGGGGAGCTTAACGCCACCGCATCCGTGCACATCGAGTCCGATCAGGCATCCATCAAGCACCCGTCAGCGCGCGGCGGGCCAGCATGGCGGCCAGCACGAGCATGGTGCCGCCGATCAGCGCATCGAGCATCTGCCAGGCGCGCGGACGGGCGAACACGGGCGCCAGCAGGCGCGCGCCGAAGCCCAGCGCCGTGAACCACAGCAAGCTCGCCATCGATGCGCCCACCACGAACCAGACCTTGAGCAGCCCCGCGTACTGCGCGCCCGCACTGCCCACGAGCAGCACCGTGTCGAGGTAGACATGCGGATTCAGCAGCGTGAACCCCGCCGCCTGGGCCACGACCGCGGCGCGCGAAAGCGAAGCCCCCTGCTGCGACGCCGCCTGCAACGCGCCGGGTTGCCGCGACCGCCACAGCGCCCGCAGGCCATAGCCGCACAGGAACGCCGCGCCCAGCCCCGCGAGCGCCGTCGCCAGCATAGGCCGCCCGTTCAGCGCCTGCGCCATGCCGGCCACGCCCGCGCCGATCAGCACCGCGTCGCCCGCCGCGCAGAACAGCACCACCGCGCTGACGTGCTCGCGCCGCAGGCCCTGGCGCAGCACATAGGCGTTCTGGGCGCCGATGGCGACGATGAGCACCAGGCTCATGAAGAATCCGTTGAGGAAGGCAGTGGTGGCGAGTTCGGCAGGCATGGGTGCGAGCTTGCCGTTTGCAGTCAATTAACTCAAACTAAACTTCCTAACTTCGATTCAGTTCAACTTAATCCCGCATGCTCGACTACGCCGCCCTTCATGCCTTGGCCGCCGTGGTGCGAGAAGGCAGCTTCGAGCGCGCAGCCCGCGCGCTGAACGTCACGCCCTCGGCCGTCTCGCAGCGCGTGAAGCTTCTGGAAGAGCGCACCGGCGGCGCGCTGCTGGTGCGCGGCCAACCCTGCGTGGCCACCGAAGCCGGCCTTCAGCTGTGCCGGCATGTGGAGCGCGTGGGCATGCTGGAGCACGAACTGCGCGACGCCCTGCCCGCCCTCGGCATGGGCGGCGGCGAAGCGGGCGAGCGGGTCACGGTGCGCGTGGCCGTCAATTCAGACAGCCTGGCGACCTGGTTCATGCCCGCGGCGGCCGCCTTCGCGGCACAGGAAGACATCGCCCTGCTCGACCTCACCGTGGACGACCAGGACCACACGGCCGAGCGCCTGCGCAGCGGCGCCGTGCTCGCTGCCGTGACCGCGCTGGCACATCCTGTGGCCGGCTGCAACAGCGAGGCGCTGGGCACCATGCATTACGTGGCGGCCGCGAGCCCCGAGTTCGTGAAGCGGCATTTCGGCAAGGGCGTGGGCGCGCGAACGCTGGCGAATGCGCCCAGCCTGGTGTTCGACCGCAAGGACCGCCTGCAGGCGCGCTGGGTGCGCCGCATCTGCCACCGCAACGTCGAGACGCCGCGCCACTGGATTCCGTCGCCGAACGCTTTTGTCGAAGCGGCGTGCGCGGGCATGGGCTGGGGCATGCACCCGGCCAGCATGGTGGCCGATGCGATCAGCGAAGGCGCGCTGGTGGCGCTGGTGCCGGGCTCGACGCTGCCGGTGCCGCTCTATTGGCAGCAGGCGCGTGCGGCGCCGCAGTTGCTCAGGAAACTCGGCGCGGCGGTGCGGGCCGCCGCGAACAGCGGCCCGCACGCGCTGGTTTAGCCGCTACTTGCCCCCCACCACCACCGTCACCATCCGCTCGGGCTGCAGCTTGCGTGCAAACGCCGCCTTGATGTCGGCCGCGGTCACCGCATTCATGCGCGCGGTCCAGGTGTCCAGGTAGTCCAGGGGCAGGTCGTACCAGGCGATGTTGGCGACGTTGCCGATCAGCTTGCGGTTGCTGTCGAGCAGGAGCGGAAAGCCGCCGATCAGGTTGTCCTTGGCGGCCTTCAGCTCCGCGGCGGTCGGGCCTTCGGCCACGAACTTCGCGAGCACCTCGCGCGACACCTTGATCGCCTCCTCGGCCTGGTCGGGCCGGGTCTGGAAGCCGACGCGGAACGCGCCCGCATCGAGCCCGGGGGCAAAGCCGCTGTACACGCTGTAGGTCAGGCCGCGCTTCTCGCGCACCTCGTTGGTCAGGCGCGAGACGAAGCCGCCGCCGCCCAGCACATAGTTGCCGAGGGTGAGCGCGAAGTGGTCGGCGTCGTTCCGCGGGTAGCCGGGCTGGCCGATGAAGACATGGGCCTGGGCCGAGGTGAAGGGAATGCGCTCGTCCCTGGGCGCGGTGAGCGCGGCCACGGGCGCGACGGCCGGCAGCGGCGCGCAGCCTTCGGTGGCGGGCAGGCGCGAGAGCAGCGTGGTCGCCACCGACTCGGCCTCCGCGCGCGTGACGGCGCCCACGATGCTGAGCTTGGCGCGGCACGGCACGATGAGCTGCTGGTAGCGCTGGCGCATGGCGGCGGTGTCGATGCGCGCGAGCGTTTGCTCGGTCACTTCCTGGCCGTAGGGATGCACGCCGTACACGGCCTGGCCGAACGCGCGGCCGGCGATGGTCGCGGGCTTGGTGTTGGCCTCCTTGATGGCGGCGTTGATGCGCTCGCGCTCGCGCTGCCACACGTCGTCGGGGAACGAAGGCTCGCCGATCTCGCGCGAGGCCAGCGCCACCGCCTTGCCCAGCAGTGCCGGGTCGGACAGGGTACGCAGCGAGTAGCTGGTGCGGTCGGTGCCCGCGCTCGCGTCGAAGCTCGCGCCCAGATCGGCCCAGGCTTCGCCCAGCGCGTTCTGGTCGAGCGCGGGTTCGCCGTTCTTGCCGGCGCGCACGCCCTTCTCGACCATGGCCGAAGTGACGCTGGCCAGACCCGCCTGCGGCGCCGGGTCGCGCCGGCTGCCGGCGTCGAAGTCGACCTGCACGTCGACGATGGGGAGCGCATTGGTGGACACCAGATAGATCCTGGCGCCGTTGGCGAGCGTCCAGTGCTGGATGGGCAGCGCGGCCTGCGCGCTGCCGACGGCCAGCAAGGCCGTGGTGCCGGCCAACACGGCGCGCAGCGCCAGTTTCTTGAGAGTGATCATGTGAGTTCCGGATCTTTCAGCGCAGCTCGCCTGCGGGCGCCGCAAAGCCGCGGCCGCGGGGCTTGGCTTCGGGCGGCAGCGGACGCAGCGTGGCCACCGTGAGCTGGTCGTCGCCGAAGTACTTCGCGGCCACCGCCTGCACCTGGGCGGCCGTGACGGCCTGCAGCCGGGCGACGATGCGCTCGCTGGCGTCCAGCGGCAGGCCCTGGATCCAGTTGCTGCCGAGTTCGCGCGCCTGCGCCATCACCGAATCGCGCTTGTAGGTTTCGCTCGCGACCCACTGGGTCTTGACGCGGGCCAGTTCGGCCTCGCCCACGCCGTCTTTCGCCACGCGCGCCACCTCGGCGCGCAGTGCGGCTTCGAGCGCTTCGGCGGTCTTGCCAGCAGCGGGCACGCCGTCGAGCACGAAAAGCTGCGGGCCGCGGCCCACGAAGCCCGAATAGGCGCCGGCCGAATCGGCCACGCGGTCAGGGCCCTGGGTGAGCGCGCGGTCGAGCCGGGCCCCGGCGTAGCCGTCGAGCACGGCGGAGAGCACCACCAGCGCCCAGGCATCGCTGTCGGTGTCGTCGATGCTCGCCAGCTGCGGCGCGCGGAAGGCGAGCGACACGTACGCCTGCTCGGCCGGCGCCTTGAACTCGATGCGGCGAATGCCCCGCTGCGCGGGCTCCACGCGCGGCTTGCGCGCGGGCACGGCGCGCGACGGGATGCGGCCGTAGTATTTTTCGGCGAGCGCGCGCACCTGCGCGATGTCGACATCGCCGGCCACCACCAGCACCGCGTTGGCGGGCACGTACCAGCGCTTGTAGAACTCGCGCGCGTCGTCGGGCGTCATCGCGTCCAGGTCGCTCATCCAGCCGACTACCGGGCGGTGGTAGGGCGAGGCGGTGAAGACGGCGGCGTTCTGCTGCTCGCCGAGCAGCGCGCGCGGCTGGTCTTCGGTGCGAAGGCGACGCTCTTCCTTGACGACTTCGATCTCGCGCTTGAATTCGTCGTCGGGCCACTGGTTGCCGGCGAAGCGGTCGGACTCGAGCTTCATGATCTGCTCGAGGCTGCCCACCGGAATCTGCTGGTAATAGCCGGTGAAGTCGCGCGAGGTGAAGGCGTTTTCCTGCCCGCCCAGCTGCGCCACGCGGCGCGAGAATTCGCCGGGCTTGATGTCCTTGGTGCCCTTGAACATCATGTGTTCGAGCACATGTGCAACGCCGGAGGTGCCATCGACTTCGTCGATGGAGCCCACGCGAACCCAGACCATCTGCACCGCGGTCGGCGCGCGCCGGTCGGGCTGCACGATCAGTGTCATGCCGTTCGCGAGAGTGAATTGCTGGGGGCCCGGGGCGGCCGCGGCGGCGGCGGAAGCAGCGGCGGGAGCCGGTGTCGGCTGGGCCTGTGCAGGCACGGCCAGCAACGCCGAAAGCGCCACCGCCAGCACCGCACCAGACGCAGCACTGCGTGGCGAGAGGTGTTTCATAGAATGGGTCGGATTGTAAAAAGCTCCTGATGTTCAGTTTCTTCAAGAAAAAACCGCCTGCCGAAACCCCGGTCGCACCGGCGCCTCCCTCGCCCGCCGCGCCTGTCGTCGCACCCGCAGTCGCACCTGCACCCGCACCTGTTGCCGAGCCCGCACCCACGCGCTCGGTGTTTTCGCCTTCGAGCTGGTTCGGCGGCAAGCCCGCGGCCGAAGAGGCGCCGCCCGCGCCGGTCGCACCGCCCGCCGAGGCGGCTCCCGCGCCAGTCCCGGTCGTGGCGCCGGCGCCCTCCCCGGCCCCGATTCCAGCGCCGGCACCAGCGCCCACGCCAACGCCGGTTGCAGCACCTGCCCCGGTTTCCGCTCCTGCTCCCGTCCCTGCGCCGCCAGCCTTCGTCGCCGAACCCGCCGCGGCCGCCGAGCGCAAGGGCTGGTTCGACAAGCTCAAGACCGGCCTGCGCAAGACCGGCACCGGCATCCAGGCCGTGTTCGTCAATGCGCAGATCGACGATGCGCTCTACGAAGAGCTCGAATCCGCACTGCTGATGGCCGACACCGGCGTCAAGGCGACCGAGTACCTGCTCGACGACCTGAAGGTGCGCGTCAAGCGCCAGATGGCCACCAACGCCTCGCAGGTCAAGCTGCTGCTGGCAGACGCCATCACCGACCTGCTCAAGCCGCTCGAAAAGCCGCTGGTCATCGGCCGGTTCACGCCCACGGTGATCATGGTGGCGGGCGTCAACGGCGCGGGCAAGACCACCTCCATCGGCAAGCTCACCAAGCACCTGGCCACCGAAGGCGCCTCGGTGCTGCTGGCCGCGGCCGACACCTTCCGGGCGGCGGCGCGCGAGCAGCTGCTGGTCTGGGCCGACCGCAACACGGTCGAGATTGTGAGCAACGAGGGCGGCGACCCCTCGGCCGTGAGCTTCGATGCGGTGAACGCCGGCAAGGCGCGCGGCAAGGACGTGGTGCTGGTCGACACGGCCGGCCGGCTGCCGACGCAGCTGCACCTGATGGACGAGCTCAAGAAGATCAAGCGCGTGGTCACCAAGGCCGACGCCACCGCGCCGCACGAAGTGCTGCTGGTGATCGACGGCAACACGGGGCAGAACGCGCTCGCGCAGGTCAAGGCCTTCGACGAGACGCTGGGCCTCACCGGCCTGATCGTGACCAAGCTGGACGGCACCGCCAAGGGCGGTGTGCTGTGCGCCATTGCGCGCGAGCGGCCGATTCCGGTGTATTTCATCGGCGTGGGGGAAAAGCTCGAAGACCTGGAAACCTTCGACGCGCGCGAGTTCGCGCAGGCGCTGCTCGGGTAACGCCCCAAAAAAAGAAGCGGCCCCCGCTTGCGCCGGGGCCGCCCTTCATCTTCTTCTCTCCCTCTCTCCCCTTATTTTTTCGCCTGTGTGTTGCTGGCGCCTGAGGCTCAGACGCCGAACAGCGACACCGGAACGCACAGCGCCCCGCGCGTGCAGTTGAGCGGCGTGAAGTAGAGCGTCTGGATGGTGCCGCTCGGCAGCCCGATGCCGCCGATCAGCCCCGCGCCCTTGGCGCCTTCGGTGTTCGCCTGCTGGATGAAGGCCGCGCTGTTGGCTTCGGGCGGCAGCCCGTAGAAGCTGAAGGTGGCCGACTGCGACAGGTCCTTGGCGTAGATCACGCCGTTGCCGTCGGAAAAGACGAATTCGGTCCTGTAGCGGAAGCCGCGCGCGCCCCGTTCGTTCAGCTGGGCCAGGTAGCCGGCATCGTCGCCGGCGAAGTCGCCGATCTCGTAGCCGTAGGTGGCGTTGACGGCCGAGTTCTTCTCGTAGATGGTCACGGCCGGCGGACCGCCCGCGATGAACGACGGCGACACGGCGTAGAAGCCCTCCGCGCCCTGGCTGTTGGCCTGGGCCAGGAAGCCGGCCTTGCTCGTGTCCGTGGCCTCGACGCGATAGCTGAAGGTGCCGGGCGTGGTGTTGTTCCTGCGGTAGACGTAGAACTGCGCACCGTTGACGCTGTACGAACCGACCCACTGGAAGCCCCGTCCGCCCGCCTCGTTGACCTGGCTCAGGAAGGCCGCGTTGTCGGCGGTGATCGGCTTGGTTTCGTAGCTGTAGGTGGCGTCGGCGTCACGCACGTAGCCTTCGACCTGCTCGGAGGCGGTGGGGCCGGTCGTGAAGGCGAAGCCGCTCAGAAAGCGGAAGCCTCGGGCGCCCTGGGCGTTGAGCGTGGCGGCAAAGGCGCTGCTGTCGCCCGACACCGCCAGCGCTTCGTACATGAAGGTGCTGGTGGCCTGCGCCGGCGGAGCGGGCGGTGGCGGGGGTGGGGGCGGCGGGGGTGGAGGCGGAGGCGGCAGCACGAATCCGTTGCCGCCACCGCCGCTGCTGCCACCACCGCATGCCGTCAGGGCGAGCGTGGCCGCCACTGCAACGGCCACCGCTGCGAGTTTGAAATTCATTGGTAAACCTCCGGTACTGATTGTTCGAATCAACACGGGCAATGCCCGGTTGCGCCGGCTGAGCGCTGGCCGACCGCACGAAGTTACGGGGAGGGGTGATTGCTCACCAGTGTCAAAAGTCACGACTGCCGCGGGCTACCCGAACAGGCAGCGCACTGTGAATACCAATGGATTCAAAGGCCGATCTCGGCGGGTTCCGGCGTCGGCTTTTTCGCCACAAGCTCAGCCATCACCTGGAGCAGTTCCGCCGCCACCACCGGCTTGAACAGCACCGGCACCTTCGACGCCCGCACGCGCAGCAGGCGATCGGGCGAGGTTTCCCCGGTGATCAGCAGCAACGGCATGGCGGCGCCCTCGCCCCGCTCCGCGCCTCCTTTTTGCGCGAGGCGCAGGCCCGCATCGAGCCCGTCGACGCCGTCGGCCAGCCGGTAGTCGCACAGCAGCAGGTCGAAGGGGCGCCCCTCGCCGTTCGCCTGACGCAGCGCGGCCGCAGCGCCGCGTTCGTCCGCTACCGCATGCGCATCGATCGCATGGGAGCGCAGCAGGCCCGTCATGGCCTCGCGGATTTCCAGTTCGTCGTCCAGCAGCAGCACGCGGCGGGGCAGCGTCGGCAGGGGTGGCAGGGCCGGGGCTTGCGGCGCCTGGACTTCACCCGCGCCGGCGGTGGCCGCCAGCGTCGGCGACAGGGCACCGGCATGCGCCTGCGTCATCGGCAGCACGACGCGAAAGTGGGTGCCCCGGCCGAGCCGCGAATGCATCTGCACCGGATGGCCGAGCAGGCGCGACAGCCGTTGCACGATCGACAGGCCGATGCCCAGCCCCCGCGAGCGGTCGCGGCCCGGATTGTCGATCTGGTAGAACTCTTCGAAGATCCGGCCCGACTGCTCGGGCGCGATGCCGATGCCGGTGTCGCGCACCTCGACCCACACCGAATCGCCGCGCGCCCGCGCCATCACCGTCACGCCGCCGCGGGCTGTGTACTTCAGGGCGTTGTCCATCAGGTTGGACAGCATGCGGTGCAGCAGTTGCGGATCGCTGTGCACCCAGAGGCCGCTGGCGCGCACGCGCAGCTGCAGCTGCTTCTGCTCGGCCCGCGCCGAGAAGGTGTGGTTGAGCGGCAAAAACAGCGCATCCAGCTGCACCGCTTGCGGCGCGGCCGTGATCACGCCGGCGTCGAGCCGGGAGACATCCAGCATGGTGTCCAACGAGGCGCCCAGCGCATTCACCGCGCGCATCAGGCGTTCGGCATTGCGGCCTTCGGGGCGGTCGCGCAGTTCGTTCTCCAGCGCCGCGCCAAACAGCGCGATGGCGTGCAGCGGCTGGCGCAGGTCGTGGCTGGCGGTGCCGAGGAAGCGGGTTTTCTCCTGGCTGGCACGCTCGGTGGCGGCGATCTGCTCGCCCAGCCGGGCGGCGAGCGCCTCGTTCTCGAAGCGCAGCATGAGGGATTCGGTCAGGAGCTTGTGCTGGCCGATGCCCGCGCGCAGGGTCAGCAGCAGGTAGGCGGCACCGGCCGCGGCCAGGAACAGGTGCAGCCCGTCGCCCTGCCAGGCGAGCGCGGTGATCAGGCCCAGCGACATCGGCAGCGTGTAGCCGAAGAGCGCCGACTTCAAAGGCCAGAGCGACTGCGATGCGCGCGCGCAGCTGCCTACGATCACCGCCATCAAGAGCGAGGTCATCGGCAGGTTGTCGTAGGGCACGATGAGCCAGGGCACCACCGCCGTGATCATGCTGACCAGCGTGACCATGCGGGAGATCTTGCGCGCCCAGTAGGCGCTTTCGCGCGCGGGCCGCGAGGGGGTCCAGCGCGGCGTGAAGAACACGTAGATGTCGGCCAGCATCAGGCCGCCGATCCAGAACAGGAGGCTCGCGTTGCCCAGCTGCGAATAGATGATGCAGCCGAACACCACCACGAACGCCATGTGGGTCAGCGTCGAGGCGACGTAGGTGTCGTACACCGAGGCCACGTGCTCCCGCAGCACCCGCTGGGCGAGTGCGTGATCGGCGTACGGATCGTTCGACGCCAAGGCAGGTTCGCTCAATGCAGCGTGCTGATCAACTGGGCGCGGGAGCGCATGCCGAACAGCAGGAGGATGGTGGAGACGTGGTTCTTCACCGTGCCTTCGCTCAGGTTCGCGAGCTGGGCGATCTCCTTGTTGGCCTTGCCTTCGAGCACCCACTGCAGCACCTGCATCTGGCGCGGCGTGAGCTCCTGCCAGGCGCTGGCGTGGGCGAACTCGGCATAGCCGGTGAGCGCCTTGGGAACGGCGGGCGGCGGGTTGCTCGCGGCGTCGGGGTCGAGCAGGCCGCAGGCGCGGATGAAACTCACCACTTCCTTCAGGTCGGCCGACTTCGGCAGGAAGGCGCTGGCGCCCAGGGCCAGCACGCCCTGCGCGAGCGTGCTGTTGCCGGTGCCCGAGAGCACGACGATGCGTGCGGCCGGAAAACGCAGCCGGAACTCCGCAAGGCCGCTCAGGCCGTGGGTGTCGGGCAGCGCCAGGTCGAGCAGCACGAGGCCGATGGAGGCTTGGTGGGTTTCGTACAGCACAAGGGCATCAGCGACATTGCCGGCCTCGAAGACTTCGATGCGCGCGCCCGAAGAGCTGGCCTGCGCCTGCACCAGCGCGCAGACGCCCAGGCGAAGCAGATCGTGGTCGTCCACGACCAGGATCGCCGTCGGCGCGCGGGCGGGTGAACCCGGCGCCTCGGTCATGGACGGGGGCGTGGAAGAAGAATCTGAAGGCGGCACGCGTTGGATCTTAGCGGCGCAACGGTCTGGAAACAGTGCCCAAAGTCATGAGATCGCGCGCCAGCCGGGGCGGAATTGCTACTTTTTCAGTAGCGCTTGCCATTGCCGGCCGCCGTGGGCACCATCGAAGCCTTGCCGCGTCGCACGGCGCTTTCGAAGGCTCACCATGATGCACACCGCTGCCCCGCCACTGGAAACGAGCGATCGCAAGGTCGACCGCTTGCTTGCCCACTACGAGGAAAGCCATCTCAACCCGACCAATGAGCGGATCCACTTCGTGGCGATCCCGGCCATCATGCTGAGCATCGTCGGGCTGCTTTTTGCGATTCACCCGTGGGTGGCTTACGGCTTCGTGGCTGCCAGCCTCGTCTACTACGCGCTGCTGCGCGCGCCGGTCTTTTTGCTGACGATGCTCATGCTTACCGTGGTGGCCCTGGCGCTGGTGCATGCGATGGGCGGGCTTGTTTTGCCGGTTTCAGCCGCTATCTTCGTGGTGGCGTGGATCTTCCAGTTCGTGGGCCACAAGATCGAGGGCAAGAAACCTTCGTTCTTCGAAGACATCCAGTATCTCTGGGTCGGCCCGCTCTTCGTGCTGTCGAAGCTGTTTCTAAAGCTGGGCGTCCGCTGGTAGCCTGTGGCTATCCAAGCGATAGAAACTCAAGGGAACCCTTGGTTTAGCACTCCCTCTAACCGAGTGCTAATATGACCCACACAAAGGAGTTCCCCCTGATGACAACGCTGTCTGGAGTCTCTGCCAACCAGCTGGCAGTCGCCAACCCATGGTCGATGGTGCCTCCGCTGGGTAACCTGGATGCCTACATCTCGGCCGCCAATCGCCTGCCGCTGCTCACGCTCGAAGAAGAGCAGGGCTTCGCACGCAAGCTGCGCGACCAGAACGACCTCGACGCCGCCGGCGCGCTGATCCTGTCGCACCTGCGCCTCGTGGTTTCCATTTCCCGCCAATACCTGGGCTACGGGCTGCCGCACGGCGACCTGATCCAGGAGGGCAACGTCGGTCTCATGAAGGCCGTGAAGCGCTTCGATCCCGACCAGGGCGTGCGGCTGGTGAGCTACGCCATGCACTGGATCAAGGCCGAGATTCACGAGTACATCCTGAAGAACTGGCGCATGGTCAAGGTCGCGACGACCAAGGCCCAGCGCAAGCTGTTCTTCAACCTGCGCTCGATGAAGCAGGGCTTCAAGGCCGACTCGGCCGCGTCCGACAACGGCACGCACCGCGAAACGCTGAGCCCCGACGAGGTCGCGCAAATGGCGACCCGGCTCAACGTCAAGCCCGAAGAGGTGATCGAGATGGAAACCCGCCTGTCGGGCGGCGACGTGCTGCTCGACCCGGGTCCGTCCGACGACGGTGACGACGCCTTCGGCCCCATCGCCTACCTGGCCGACGCCGCGCAGGAACCGACCGCCCTGCTCGAATCGCAGCAGCGCGATCGCCTGTCGAGCGACGGCATCGCAACAGCGCTGGAAGCGCTGGACGACCGCAGCCGCCGCATCGTGGAAGAGCGCTGGCTCAAGGTCAATGACGACGGCTCGGGCGGCATGACGCTGCACGACCTGGCTGCGGTGTACGGCGTGAGCGCCGAGCGCATTCGCCAGATCGAAGTCGCAGCGATGAAGAAGATGAAGAAGGCGCTGGCGGACTACGCGTAAGCGGTTGCTCGCCCCCACGAAAAAACCCGGCGCTGCCGGGTTTTTTCATGGCGTTCTGGACAAGGTCCGCAGCGCGCGCTTCGCGATGTACCGGGTCGCATCCGTGTCGGATTCCTCGATCCAGCGAAGGCACAGTTTCCGGACCCACTCCCCTTGCGTCTTGCTCGCGTCGTTGAGCCAGTTCGCCACCGAGTTCTGCACGTAGCGGCCAGGGTCGGCCCGCAGCGGCTCGATCAGCGGCAAGGCGCGCCACGGCTCGGCCTTGAGCGCCTCGATCTGCGCGCACCACACGCCGCGCGGACGCGTGAGTTCGCAAGCGAAGCGGCGGATGTTCGGGTCGGCATCGACCACCCACGGCTGCAGCAGCGCGAGCGCTTCGTCCAGCGAAGCGATGACCGGGTCGCGCACCGCCATCCAGGCGATCTCGCGCACGCCGAAATGCGGGTCGGCGGCAAAGCGGCGCACCGCTTCGAGTTGCAGAGGCAAAGGCAATCCGGACAGAGTGATCCACTGCGCCGCCCAGCAGCGCGCCACGTCGCTGGGATGCGTGGCCAGCCGGTGCGCGACAGCATCGCGCTCCGCATGAAGCGCTGTCAGGTCGTAGAGCGCGCGGGCAATGTGTGTGTGCCGCTGCATCGGCTTGAACGCATCGAGCATGGCGATGGTGTCGAGCAGCCGCTCGCTTGCAGCATCAAGCCCGATGTGGCCCGCCACGCTGCGCGCCAGCTGTGGCAGCTCCAGCGCCATGAATTCGTTGAGGTTGACGGTTTCGAGCAGCCCCTCGTTCAGGGCGCGCAGCACCTCGGGCGGGATCAGCGCGATGCGGAAGGCACCCTTGCGCCCCTTCAGGTGATCGACCGGGCCGGCAAGGGCGGCCGAAACGGCATGCATCTGGGCCGGTCCCCGTTCAGGAAGCGAGCAGCGCCTTCACGTCGGACACCATCGACGGCACACCCGCGCCGTAGCGCGCATAGAGCCGCAGGCGGCCCTGTGTGTCGTAGACGAAGCTGGCGGCCGAATGGTCCATCGAGTAGCTGGTCGGCGTCTTGCCTTCGACCTTCTTGTAGTAGACCTTGAAGTCCTTGGCGGTCGCGACCAGTTCGTCGGGCGTAGGGATGAGCGCGACGAAATTGGGGTCGAACGCGCCCATGTAGGCCTTCATCACCTCGGGCGTGTCGCGCGCTGGGTCGACGGTGACGAACAGCACCTGCAGCTTGTCAGCGTCCTTGCCCAGTTGCTGCTTGACCTGCGCCATCTCGGTCATCGTGGTCGGGCAGACGTCCGGGCATTGCGCGTAGCCGAAGAACAGCACGACCACCTTGCCCTTGAAGTCGGCCATGGTGCGGACCTTGCCGTCGGCGTCCTTCAGCGAGAAGTCCTTGGCGTAGTCGGCGCCGGTGATGTCGACGGCGGTGAAGCTCTGCTTCTTCTCGCCGCAGGCCGACAAGCCCACGCCCAACGCCGCCGCGCCGACAGTGACGGCGATCAATTGGAGAGCGTTGCGCTTGTTCATGGGAACGGTGGTCAATTCAGTGGATGTAGTGGTCGACGAGCAGCGCCAGGAACAGCACGCTCAGGTGAATCAGCGAAAACCGGAAGGTCTTGCGCGCAAGCAGGTCCGAGTAGTTGCGCCACAGCGCAAAGGCGTAGCCCGTGAATCCGATGCTCACGACCACGGCCACGGCCAGGTACAGCCAGCCGCTCATGCCGTAGATGAAGGGCATCAGGCAGGCCGCGAAAAGAATGAAGGTGTAGAGCAGCACCTGCAGCCGCGTGAACTCGTTGCCGTGCGTGACCGGCAGCATCGGCAGGCCCGCCTTGCGGTAGTCCTCCACGCGGTAGAGCGCCAGCGCCCAGAAGTGCGGCGGCGTCCACAGGAAGATGATGAGAAAGAGGATCAGCGCCTGCGGGCCCACTTCGCCCGTCATCGCGGCCCAGCCCAGCACCGGCGGCATCGCGCCCGAGGCGCCGCCGATCACGATGTTCTGCGGCGTCAGCGGCTTCAGGATCACGGTGTAGATCACCGCATAGCCGACGAAGGTGGCAAAGGTCAGCCACATGGTGAGCGGGTTGACGGTGAACCACAGCAGCACCGAGCCCGCCGCGCACAGCAGCGCCGAGAACACCAGCGCCTGCCGGTCGCTGAGCTGCCCGCGCGCCGTGGGGCGCCAGGCGGTGCGCTTCATCTTGGCGTCGATGCCCTTCTCGACCAGGCAGTTGAACGCCGCCGCCGCGCCGGCCACCAGCCAGATGCCGATGCAGGCGAGCACGGCGCGCTGCACGTCGGCCCACGTCGGCAGGCCGGGCACCGCCAGCACCATGCCGATCAGCGCGCAGAACACGATCAGCTGCACCACGCGCGGCTTGGTCAGCGCATAGAACTGACGCAACACGTTCGCGGTGCTGGTGTGCTGAACGGGGATCGGGGTGCTCAAGCGGCGGCTTTCTTCGAAGGAGGGGCGGTGCGTGCATTGTCGTCGGCACGCCGGGTCGCGATGGCGAGGTCGCGGCGGCTCTCGCACAGCGCCCAGGTCAGCACCACGGCGAGCGCCGCGGCGCCGCCGGTGTGGAGCACCGCCGCCGCCAGCGGCCAGCCGAGCAGCACGTTGCCCAGGCCCGTGGCCAGTTGCAGCAACGCCAGGCCGGCGAGCCAGTGGGCTTGCGGACGCAGCGACCCGATACGGCGCAGCCGCAAGGCGAGCACGCCCAGCGCGACGAAGACCACATAGGCCATCAGTCGGTGCACATAGTGAATGGCGGTGAGCGCGGAGAAGTCGAGCGGCTGGCCTTCGCCCGTCACGCCAAGGTGCCGCCAGATCTCGAAGCCCTGCGCAAAATTCATTGCCGGCCACCAGCTGCCCTGGCAGGTCGGAAACTGGGTGCAGGCCAGCACCGCGTAGTTGGTGCTGACCCAGCCGCCGAGCGCGATCTGCAGAACGAGCAGCACGGCGGTTGCGATGAGCCCGCTGCGCAAGGCAGGCGACACGGGCGTCGGCAGGCGCCGTGCGGCAGCCTGCCGGTAGTGCACGGCCTGGATGCACAACAGCGCGAGCAGCACGATCGCACCAAGCAGATGCAGTGTGACGATCGCGGGAAACAGCTTCCAGGTGACCGTCATCGCGCCAAAGGCACCCTGCAGGCAGACCCACACCAGCGTCGCAGCCGGCCACCACGCACTCAGCGTGACGTGCTCGCCATCCGCATTCGGCGCGGGCAATCGCCGCTGCCGCCGCCGCACCACCCAGGTCGCACCCGCCAGCGTGAGGATCAGCACCCCCACGCCGGTCGCGAGGTAGCGGTGAACCATCTCGACCCAGGCCTTGCTGTGCGTGACCGGGCCGGTCGGCTGGGCCGACTGCGCCATGGCAATTTCATGCCGCGCGCCGACCGGGCTGGCGTTGCCGTAGCAGCCGGGCCAGTCGGGGCAGCCCAGGCCCGAATCGGTGAGCCGGGTGAAGGCGCCGAAGAGCGTGAGGTCGAAGGTGAGAAACAGCGTGAGCACCGTCAGCGCATGCAGCCGCCGCGCCGGGCCCGCGCCCGCATTGCGGCGCCACACCCACAGCAGCGGGCCGAGCGCGATCAGCACGCCCGCCGCCATGAGCCAGGCGATCGGTGTGAGGTCGTACAGGGAGCTCGTCGTGTCCATGCGTCAGTGCGTCGATGGATCGATCAGCGGCCGGGCTCGTCCCACGACGAGGAGGCGCGCAGCAGGCGGTCGACGTCGCGCTTGGCGCGGCTTGCGCCCGCGGCGTCCATGCGGGCCGGGAAGCGCATCATCCAGTTGCCCATGGGATCGATCACGTACAGGTGTTCCGCCAGCGTGTGACCGGCATCGGGAGCCAGCCACCTGGCCAGCTGCTCGGCCGGCACGCGCAGCACGGTGGCGCCGTGCAGGCCGTTGTTCAGGCGCTCGGGCACGGGCGCGGCGTCGCTCACCAGCCAGACGCGGTCCATGCGGTCTTTTTCGCGGCCCAGGCTTTCGCGCAGTTGCCGCTGCAGGTAGAGCTGCTGCTCGCACAGCGCGTCGCAGGCCGCATCGGCCACCGCGACCAACAGCCACTGGCCCTTGAGCGTGGCGATATCGACCGGCGCGCCGTTGCGGTCGGTCGCTGTCAGCGCGGGCAGCGGGCGCTGCGGGTCGATCAGCTGACCGAAGACGCTGCGGCCCTCGGGACGGATCACGTAGTAGGTGAAGTAAGACGCGATGACCGGCGCCGCGCACATCAGCAGCACGGCGATCATCTTCCAGCGCCCGACGACCGTGCGCCGGCCCTCGGCGCCGTCCAGCGCCTGGTTGGGCGAAGGCATCGAGTGCACCGTCAGGCCCAGCGGTTCGTCAGATGCGGCGCTCATCGCGTGCACGGCGCCGCGAGCGGCGGAAGGGGGTGATGCATTGGAACCAGACATAGAGGATGACGACGAGGGCCGAGAGGCCGAACCACTGGAATGCGTAACCGTAGTGCTTCTCCAGGCCCAGCGCCGGGGCCGGCCAGTCGCGCTGCAGGCCCTCGGAGGCCGGTCCGCTCTGCTGCAGCGACACATCGGTTCGCAGCGGCGAATTGGTCTCGGCGCGGAAGGCCTCCAGGTCGAGATTTTGCCGGATGGAGGAAGACCCCTCGACGGCCGGTGCCTGCAAGGCCGAACCGGAAGCGGCCGCAGCGGGCGCCGGCGCAGCCGCCTCGGCCTTGCCCAGTTCAAGCAGGTGGCTCGGCGGCGGCTCGATCAGGCCGGTGACCTCGACGATGCCAGGCGGGGTTTCGATCGCGCCCAGCTTCGTGCGATCGACGAAATTGCGCTGCACCCAGCCGCGCTGGATCATCACCGTCTGCTCGGTGCCTTCGAGCGCAAAGGGCGTGAGCACATAGAAGCCAGGCACGCCGTGCATCTGGCGGTTGTCCAGGTAGACCGTCTGCGGCGTGAGCCAGAGGCCGCGCAAGCGCACCGGCCGGTGCAGCGAATCGCTCGGCTTTTCGAGCGCCAGGAACTCGGCCTGGCTGAGCGGCGGCTTCTGCTTCTGGGCGTCGATCTGGGCCTGCAGCGCTTCTTTTTGCGCGGCACGCGAGAGCTGCCAGCGGCCGAGCGACACCGTGGCCGCCACCGTGAGCACGGCGGCGAGGGTGAGGAACAAGAACCGGCCGCGGCCACTTCGGGAACGTGGCGAAGCAGCAGCGGTGGCGGTGGTGCGAAGGGGCGCGGGGTCGCCCAGGGCGTCGGGGGTCACTGGAGAGGACGGGGCTTGCGGCCGATAATGCGGGTCATGAAATATTTCATCGCCCTGGCTTTCCTGGGCATCTTCGCGAGCCTCGGATTTGCGCTGTACTTCATGTTGAAGGACGGTCGCAACGGGCGCGCCAAGAGCGGCGGCATGGCGCGCGCGCTCACCGTTCGGATCGGCCTCTCGGTGTTTTTGTTCCTCTGCTTGCTGCTGGCCTGGAAACTCGGCTACATCCAGCCCACCGGGCTCCCGGTCGGCAAGTAGATGGTGCTCGTTCCACGAGAACCATGAAAAAGGCGCCTTACGGCGCCTTTTTTCTGGAATGCCGCGAGGTTTGTCGCTCAAAGCCAGTAAACCAGAATGTAAAGACCCAGCCACACCACGTCCACGAAGTGCCAGTACCACGCCGCGCCTTCGAAGCCGAAATGGCGCTCGGGCGTGAAGTGGCCCTTCTGCAATCGCAGGGTGATGAACAGCAGCATCAGCATGCCGATGAACACATGCAGGCCGTGGAAGCCAGTGAGCATGTAGAAGGTCGAGCCGTAGGCACCGGAGCTGAGCTTCAGGTTCAGTTCGGTGTACAGGTGGTAGTACTCGTAGCCCTGCACGCCCAGGAAGACGATGCCCAGCAGCACGGTCAGCCACATGAAGCGGATGGTCTGCGCACGATGGCCTGCACGCAGCGCGTGGTGGGCAATGGTGAGGGTCACGCCCGAGCTGAGCAGCAGCAGGGTGTTGATCGTGGGCAGCCAGAACGGGCCCACGGTCTGGAAGGGCTCGACGATGCCGGCCGGAGAACCCGTCACGCCGGCGGCCACGCTGGGCCACACCGCCTTGAAGTCGGGCCACAGGATCGCGTTGTCCAGGCTGCCGAGCGTAGGCAGCGCATGGGTACGAGCCCACCACAGCGCCGTGAAGAAAGCGCCGAAGAACATCACTTCGGAGAAGATGAACCAGCTCATGCTCCAGCGGAACGAGAGGTCGATCTTGTGGCCGTACTGGCCGCTCTCACTCTCGCCGACGGCGGCGCGGAACCAGGCGAAGAGCGTACCGAGCCAGACGACCATGCCCACCAGCAGCGACCAGGCGCCCCAGGCGTGGCCGTTGATCCATTGAGCCGCGCCGAGGATGACGAAGAACAGGCCGATGGCGGCCAGCACCGGATAGGCCGACGGGCCGGGCACGAAGTAATAGGGCGTGGTGCCGTGGGTGGTTGAACTCATATCAGCTCCTGGCTTTCTTTCTTCTCTCGATTCAATGGATTCTGCTTATCGTGGATTCTTCGTCAGGCCGTGGCGACCACATGGCGCACCAGCACGACCAGGCCGACGACGAAGACGATCACCGCCACAAAGGCCACCGCGATGATGTGCAACGGATTCAGCTTGGCCAGGTCGTCCTGGTAGGCGCTGTTCTTGCGAACGCCGAAGAACGACCAGCCCACGGCCTTCACGGTGTCCCACAGCGTGGCCTTCGGCCGGTTCGACGGCGCGGTCATCACGAGCGCGGCTCATTGGCAGTGCCCGAAACCGCGGCCACAGGCGCCGGCGGCGTCTTGCCGCCCACCTCGAAGAAGGTGTACGACAGCGTGATGGTCTTCACGTCCTTGGAAATCTTCGGGTCGATCACGAAGGCGACCGGCCACTGCTTCTTCTCGCCCGGATCCAGCGTGTACTGGTTGAAGCAGAAGCACTCGAGCTTGTTGAAATACGGTGCCGCCTGCTGCGGCGCATAGCTCGGAATGGCCTGTGCGGCCATGCGGCGGTTCTGCACGTTCTGGAACTCGTAGACCACCGTGTTGAGCTGGCCCGGGTGCACTTCCATGGTCCGCTCGGCGGGCTTGAAGTCCCAGAGGCCACCGCGCACGTTGGAGTCGAACTCGACCTTGATCGTGCGGGTCATGTCGACCTGCGTGTTGTCGGGCACGCGCACGTTCTTGCCGCCACTCGCCCCGCCCGGCACCTCGAGCTCGGAGAGCGCCAGGATGTTGATGCCGGTCATCTCGCAGATCGCGCGATACATAGGCACCAGCGCGTAGCCGAAGGCAAACATGCCGCAGGTCACGACGACGAGCTTGCCCACCATGCGGACATTGGCGCGACGGATGCGTTGGCCGAGGCTCATGATGTGCTGCTTTCGGTTCGGGCCGCGGTCAGCGAGCGCCGAAGAAGACCATGCGGACGATGAAGCCCACGAAAAAAATCACCGCAATGGAGGCCAGTGTCAGCCCCATGCGCCGGTTGTTCTTTCTTTGCTCGGGCGTGGTCATCGTCGTCGTGCGGTCGCTCAACCGATCACCTTGGTGGCCGTTGCATCGAGCTTGGGCGGGTTCTCGAAGGTGTGGAAAGGCGCCGGCGACGGCACTTCCCATTCCAGGCCTTCGGCTGCTTCCCAGGGCTTCGCCGAAGCCTTTTCACCCTTGCCACGCATGGTGGGCAGCACGATGAACAGGAAGAAATACACCTGCGCGAAACCGAAGAAGAAGGCACCGACCGACGCCAGGGCGTTGAAGTCGGCGAACTGCATCGGGTAGTCGGCGTAGCGTCGCGGCATGCCGGCCAGACCCAGGAAGTGCATCGGGAAGAAGGTGATGTTGAACGAGATCAGCGACCACCAGAAGTGGACCTTGCCGCGCGTTTCGTTGTACATCACGCCGGTCCACTTGGGCACCCAGTAGTAGAAGCCCGAGAACATCGCGAACAGCGAGCCGGCCACCAGCACGTAGTGGAAGTGGGCCACCACGTAGTAGGTGTCCTGCAGCTGCGTGTCGATCGGTGCGACGGCAAGGATCAGGCCGGTGAAGCCGCCCATCGTGAACACGAAGATGAAGCCGACCGCGAACAGCATGGGCGTCTCGAAGGTCATCGAGCCCTGCCACATCGTGGCGATCCAGTTGAAGATCTTCACGGCCGTGGGCACCGCGATCAGCATCGTCGCGTACATGAAGAACAGCTGGCCGGTGAGCGGCATGCCGGTCGTGAACATGTGGTGGGCCCACACGATGAACGACAGGATGGCGATGGACGACGTGGCGTACACCATCGAGGCGTAGCCGAAGAGCTTCTTGCGGGCGAAGGCCGGTACCACCTGGCTGATGATGCCGAAGGCCGGCAAGATCATGATGTAGACCTCGGGGTGGCCGAAGAACCAGAAGATGTGCTGGTACATCACCGGGTCGCCGCCGCCGGCGGGGTTGAAGAAGCTGGTTCCAAAGTGGCGGTCGGTCAGCGTCATGGTGATGGCGCCTGCGAGCACGGGCATCACGGCGATCAGCAGGTAGGCGGTGATGAGCCAGGTCCAGCAGAACATCGGCATCTTCATCAGCGTCATGCCGGGGGCGCGCATGTTGAGGATGGTCACGATGATGTTGATCGAGCCCATGATCGACGAGGCGCCCATGATGTGCATCGCGAAGATGCCGGCGTCCATCGAAGGGCCCATCTGCAGCGTGAGCGGCGCGTAGAGCGTCCAGCCTGCAGCCGGCGCGCCACCGGGCATGAAGAATGAACCCACCAGCATCAGCGCCGCGGGAATCAGCAGCCAGAAGCTGAAGTTGTTCATGCGCGCGAACGCCATGTCGGAGGCACCCACCTGCAGCGGGATCATCCAGTTCGCGAAGCCCACGAAGGCCGGCATGATGGCGCCGAACACCATGATCAGGCCGTGCATGGTGGTGAACTGGTTGAAGAGCTCCGGGTTCACCAGTTGCAGGCCGGGCTGGAACAACTCGGCGCGAATCAGGAGCGCGAGCACGCCGCCCACCATCAGCATCGTGAAGCTGAACAGCAGGTAGAGCGTGCCGATGTCCTTGTGGTTGGTCGCGAAGACCCAGCGACGCCAGCCGGTGGGTGCCGCGTGATGCTCGTCGTGTGCGTGGTCGCCGTGGGCGTGACCGTGGGGGTCGAGGACTGCACTCATTTCGTTGTTCCTTGCAATTTCTTCTTCGCGGGGCGCTGCTGATGCTGCCGTGTCACTTGCCGCGCAGGGCCAGCACTTCGGCCGGCTGCACCAGCTGGCCCGTCTTGTTCGACCAGCTGTTCTTTGTGTACGTGGCCACTGCCGCGAGGTCGGTGTCGCTCAGCTGCTTCCAGGCAGGCATCGCGCCGTTGTTCTGGCCATTGAGCAGCACTTCGAGCTGCAGCTTGTGATCGGCTGCGACGACCTTCGCCGAGCCGTCCAGCGGCTTGATGGGACCGGCGCCCTTGCCGTTGGCCTGGTGGCAGGCCGCGCAATTGGCGGCGTAGACCTTCTCGCCGCGCACCAGCAGCTCGGGCAACGCCCAGACCTTGGTCGGGTCGTCGAGCTTGGCCGCGGCTTCCTTGCGCTTGGTGTCGACCCAGGCGGTGTAGTCGGCCGACGAAACCACCTTCACGTGGATCGGCATGTAGGCGTGTTCCTTGCCGCACAGCTCCTGGCACTGGCCGTAGTAGTCGCCCACGGTTTCGGCACGGAACCAGGTGTCGCGCACGAAGCCGGGAATGGCGTCCTGCTTGACGCCCAGCTGCGGCACGGCGAAGGCGTGGATCACGTCGTTCGCAGTGGTGATGATGCGGATCTTCTTTTGCACCGGCACGACCAGCGGGTTGTCGACCTTGAACAGGTAGTCGTCGGGCATCGGGCCCTTGGCGCCGGCATCGGACATGGCGCGCTGCGAGCTGTCCAGCGTGGAGATGAAGGCCAGGCCCTCGCCTTCGCCGTTGAGGTAGTCGTAGCCCCACTTCCACTGGTAGCCGGTGGTCTTGATCGTGAGGTCGGCGTTGGTGGTGTCCTTCTGGGCCACCAGCACCTTGGTGGCGGGCAGCGCCATCACGATCACGATGAGGAAGGGAACGATGGTCCAGATGACCTCGACCACCACCGATTCATGGAAGTTGGCCGCCTTGTGGCCGACCGACTTGCGGTGCTTCCAGATGGAATAGAACATGACCGCGAACACGGCGACGAAGATGACCGTGCACAGAATCATCATGATCGTGTGGAGCAGATGCTGCTCCTGCGCGATCTTGGTCACACCGACCGGAAGATTCAACTGGCGAACCGAAGGGCCGCCGGGCAGATCGTTGACTGCGTGCGCCGCGCTGCTGAAAGCCGCGCCGGCCGCCAGCAACAGATTCGCCGGCCTGTACTTGTTGCGCCAAATGCTCTTCATCGTGTTCACGTTTCTTCAATTTTTTCGACAAACCCAACCGTGCAGCGCTGCGCAAGCCGCTTCAAGCGCCACGCAACGCCATGCGAATCTCGCGCGCCAGTGCTGCACGCAACTCCGGGCGTACATAGCGCCCCACCCTGACCGATCGACCCTGTCCCGAGACCTCGATCAACGAGCGATCGCTGGTCTGCGGTTCGATCCGCACCTGGTGCGGAAGAAATTCCATGCGCTCGTAGTGCCCACCGTCCTCGAGCTCCACCACCAGCCGGCCGCCCTGCAGCGCGATCCGTTCTCCGTCGGTCGCATGCCTTGCGTACAGCATGAACGCAAAGCCCACCGCGGCGAGTTCGAGCCACGCAAAAGGCAGCACCAGAGGCGCACCGTGCAGCCAGAACACCGTACCGATACCGAGCGACACCACGCACAGCGACGCGTAGAGCCAGCCCAGCTGGCTCGGCGTCACCGAGCAGTTCCGCTTCAGGAACCATTGAGTGCTCTGGCCTGAGACGGTGGCAAAACGAAACACGGAATTCGACACGGGCGAGTTCAGCAAATCGGTGCGCCGACGGTCGCCAAAACCTCTTGTGCAACAGGTTCGGACAGCCCCTCGATCGCGGGACAATACCCACGAGTTCCACGCAACGGCGGATTGTAGCGGGTAGATACCGGCGACCGCAGGCGCGATGGGACGCCTACGGGTCACTACTACTAGGCAATCAGGCGCCGGGCCGACCTCGCTGCAGCATCGAGCGCATCTCGCGCAGCGACACCGCGCTTTCGGCCGACAACGACACGCGCGGCGCCGGCTTGAAGGCATGGCCGTAGATGACCTCGAAGGTCAGCGCGATGTGCCCCCCGCCCCCTTCGGCCGGGGCCAGTTCGGGCAGCGCGGTTTTCAATGCCTTGTGCCAATCCTTGCCCCGCAGCGCCGCAAAGCGCGCCGGGTGCAGGTTGCGCCCGAGCGTGCGCAGCTCGGCCAGCGCGGCCTCTGGCGTGGCCCAGGTCAGCACGATGCGCTCCATGTCCATCACCGGCTCGGCAAAGCCGGCATGCACCAGCATGTCACCCCAGTCGTGCATGTCGGTGTACTCGTGGCCCGCGGCGGGCCAGCCGAGCCGGGCATGCAGCGCGCGCAGTTCGCGCACGGTGTCGGGGCCCAGGCAGGAGAACATCAGGAAACCGTCGGTCGCGACCAGCCGGTGCCACTGCGAGATCAACGCCTCGGGGTCGGCCGCCATGTGAAGCGACATGTTCGCCCAGAGCAGATCCACGCCGTCTTCGGGCGGCGCATCGAAACGGGCCTTGCCGCCCTGCCAGCGGCGGGCGCTCCACCAGGGTGCGGCCAGCGCGTCGCCGGTTCTGGCGGCCAGCGCGGGCTCGGGCTCGATCACGAAGCAGGCGGCCTCGCGGTAGCGGCGCGCCACCAGCTCGTGCGCCTCGAGGCCGCCTCGCAGCGGCGCCCAGTTGGCCCAGCTGCGGGGCTGCGCCTTGATCCATTGCAGCCGGTCTTCCATGCGGCGGCCGATTTCTTCGTGCAGCCAGGGTGAGCCCTCGGCGGGCGCCAACCTTCGCCAGCGTTCGGCCGCCGTGGGATCGATGGTCGGCGGTCTTCTTGCGGGGTCGGTGGCCATGGGGCGCTGAGTATATTCAGCCCATGCTCAGCCACGGGGCCCTGAGGCCTTTCACCTCTCTCATTGCAGGCGTTGCGCGGCTGCCCAGCCAGTGCGAGGTCTGCCGCGCCTGGCCGTCACAACCGGTGTGCGATGCCTGCGTCGCCCGCTTCGCCCCGCCGGCCGCGCGCTGCGGCGGCTGCGCCCTGCCGCTTCCCGAGGGCGTTGCCCGCTGCGGCGAGTGCGTGCTGCAACCGCCGCCGCTCGATGCCTGCCTGGCGGCCTGCACCTACGCATGGCCCTGGCCCGACTGCATCGCCAGCTTCAAATTTCGCGGCAACGCCGGCTGGGCCGGCCCGTTCGCCACACTGCTGCGCAGCGCGCCGTGGGTGGAGCCCGCGCTGGAGCAATGCGACATCGTCCTGCCGATGCCGCTCGCGCCCGCCCGGCTGAGGGAGCGAGGCTTCAACCAGGCGCTCGAACTTGCGCGCCGCATCGCCCCGGCCAAGACCGACGCGACCCTGCTGCTGCGCACCCGCGAAACCCCGCCGCAGAGCGGCCTTGCGCGCGCCGAGCGCCTGCGCAATCTGCGCGGCGCCTTTGCCGTCGAGCCGCTCTGCGCGCACAAGGCGCGCGGAAAGCGCATCGTCCTGGTCGACGACGTGATGACCAGCGGCGCCTCGCTGTTCTCCGCCGCCCAGGCACTGAAGCTGGCCGGCGCCGCCCACATCACCGCCGTCGTGCTGGCGCGTACGGATCCGCCGCGCTGAAGGGCAAAAGCCCGCGCGCGAGCCGCCGACAATCGGCGCATGTTTCATATCGTCCTGGTCCACCCCGAAATTCCGCCGAACACCGGCAACGTGATCCGGCTCGCGGCCAACACCGGCTGCACGCTGCACCTGGTCGAGCCGCTGGGTTTTTCGATGGACGACCGCCTGCTGCGCCGCGCCGGGCTCGACTACCACGAATACGCCGAAGTGAAACGCCATGCCGACTGGCAGGCGCTGATCGATGCGGAAAGCCCCGCCGCCGACCGCATGTTCGCCCTCACCACCCGCGGCACGCGCGCCGTGCACGACGTGCGCTTCCAGCCGGGCGACTGGCTGGTGTTCGGCTCCGAAACCAGCGGCCTGCCGCCCGCGATACGCGACGGCTTCGCCGAGCCCCAGCGGCTGCGGCTGCCGATGCGCGAAGGCCAGCGCAGCCTGAACCTCTCCAACGCCGTGGCCGTCACGGTGTTCGAGGCCTGGCGGCAAAACGGCTTCGGCTGACGGCCGGCCGGCTCACACAAAGAAACAAAGTAGCACCCCCTGCGGGCGGCAAGGGCGCATCCGGTCGGCAACGCGCGGCGTATTGAAAGACATGCCGGCTCGAATGCTTCCATGCAGTCGGACCGGCATCGAGTCCCTCAATGTTTTGCCCCAAGGAGTTTCACCATGAATGCCAAGTCGATTGCCCTCGCGACCTTCGCCACGCTCGCACTGAGCACCGCCGCCCAGGCCTTCCAGGGCGAACAGAACCCGCTGCCGCCCGCGCCGTTCCAGTCGACGCTGTCGCGTGCGCAGGTGCAGGCCGACGCACGTCAGCCGATGAAAATCACCAACGGCGGCACCGGCGCGCTTCAGGCCCGGGACGGCAACACCGACCGCGGCACCGTGCGCCAGAGCGCATTGAGCATCACGCGCCAGGGCGCCGCCACCTACGGCGAAGTGACCGATCGTCCCGCCCGCCGGATGTAAGCAAGCAGCGCCGCTGCCTCAGCGGTAGCGGCGCGCCACCGACTCGGCCACACACGCCGGCTTGGCGGCGCCTTCGAGCTCGATGGTGGTCTCCCAGGTCATCTGGAAGCCATCGTCGGCAATGGGCTCCGAGCTCAGCAGCTTCATGCGTGCGCGCAGCCGCTTGCCCACAGGCACCGGCGACATGAAGCGCACCCGGTTCATGCCGTAGTTCACGCCCATGCGCGACTCGACCACATCGATCGCCGCCTCGAAGAATTTCGGCAGCAGCGACAGCGTGAGAAAGCCGTGCGCAATCGGCCCGCCGAAGGGGCCGGCCTTGGCCCGCTCGACGTCGACATGGATCCACTGGTGGTCACCCGTCGCCTCGGCGAACTGGTTGACCTGCTCCTGCGTGACGGTGATCCAGTCGCTCACCGCGACCTCTTGGCCAACGCACGCGGAGAGATCCTGAAGGGTCTGGAATGTCTTTTTGGTCATGCGGGGCATTCTGGCGTGAAGGTCTTCGGCGCGGCTGTCGGCATCGCGACAACCGGGATCAGGGAAAACCGGGGGGACGCCCTCAGGCGTCGAGCCATTCGCAAATGGGCTGCCACTGTTCCAGATCGCGCTGCACGCGGCCCGGCGCGATGTCGAACAGCGTGAGTCCGCGCGCGGCAAGCTGCACGTAGTTCTGCGTGTCGCGCAGCTCGCCCAGCACCGGCACGCCCAGCCCGGCGATGAATTCGTGCAGCCGGTCGGCGGCCAGGGTGCGGGCGTTCACGCGCATGCCCACGAGGCCGATCCTTGTTTTCTCCGCGCGGCGCTGCTCCATCAGGCGGTCGAGGAAATCGCGCGTCGCATAGATGTCGAAGATGCTCGGCTGCAGCGGCACGATGACCCGGTCGGCCAGCGCCAGCACCTCCTTGAAGCGCCAGCCGTGCAGGCCGGCGGGCGTGTCGAGCACTGCGTGCGTGGTGCCGCGCGGGGGGCGCACCACGGTGCTGTCGCCCGAGGCCTCCCAGGTGGAAATGGGCCGGGCCACCGGCGGCCGCAGGCCCAGCCAGAGCCGCGAGGACTGCTGGCGGTCCACGTCGCCGAGCATCACGGCATGGCCGCGGCTTGCAAAGTAACCCGCGATGTTGGTCGCGATCGTCGACTTGCCTACGCCACCCTTGGGGTTGGCGACCAGAACCACCGGCATGGCGTGCTCCTCCAGAGTTGGAATAGCCGGCATCGTAGTGCCTCGCCCTTTGCCGGCCGCGGAATCGGCCGCCGTTGCGCTATGTTCGCGGCATGACTACAACAACATCCCCGGAGACCCCCGCGACCGGTGCGGGGGGCATCTACGTGCTTGCAGCCCACCCGCACTGGCGCGATTCCCGCGTCAATCGCCGCATGCTGGCCGCCGCGCGCGCGGTGCCGGGCGTGGACGTCAACGACCTCTACGGCAGCTACCCCGACTTCGCCATCGACATCGAAGCCGAACAGGCCCGGCTCGCCAAGGCCAGCCTGGTGGTGCTGGTGCACCCGATCCAGTGGTATTCGATGCCCGCGCTGCAAAAGCTCTGGATCGACGACGTGCTCGCCTACGGCTGGGCCTACGGACCCGGCGGCACCGCCCTGCAGGGCAAGGACCTCTGGCTGGTCGCCACCACCGGCAGCCCCGAGGCGAGCTACCACCCCCAGAACTACCACCGCTACTTCTTCGATGCCTTCCTGCCGCCGTACGAGCAGACCGCCGCGCTCTGCGGCATGCGCTTTTTGCCGCCGCTGGTGCTGCACGGCGCACGCAGCGCCGGCGAGGCTGAAGTGGCGGCGCACGTCGAGGTGTTCTCCCAACGCCTGGGCAGCTACCCCCGATGGCCGGAGCTCGACGAGCTCGACGCCTGCGTGGCCTGCCCCGTGCCCGAGACTGACCGGCCGGCCGAGCCCGACGAGATCGACAAGTTGCCCGCCAAGACTTTCCACGCCGCGATCGCACACGGCCTGACCGCAGCCGGCGCCACCACCGCGGCAGACACCAGCGGCAAGGCGGCCTGAGCATGGAACACGCACCCGCCTGGCTGACCAGCAGCCTGATCTACCTGGGCGCCGCCGTGCTGGTGGTGCCGCTGTCGAAATTCCTCGGGCTCGGCTCGATCATCGGCTACCTGGTGGCCGGCATCGCCATCGGCCCCTGGGGCCTGGGCCTGGTGTCGAGCGTCGAAGACGTGCTGCATTTCGCCGAGTTCGGCGTGGTGCTGATGCTGTTTCTCGTCGGCCTCGAACTCGAACCCAGGCGCCTGTGGAACCTGCGCCGGCCCATCTTCGGCTGGGGCGCGGCGCAGGTGCTCAGTTGCGCCGCCGTGCTCTTCGCCGCCGGCTGCGCCTTGGGCGCGGAATGGCGCGTGGCGCTGGTGGCCTCTCTCGGCCTGGCGCTGTCGTCGACCGCGATCGCGCTGCAGGTGTTCGGCGAGCGCAACCTGCTCAAGACGCCGAGCGGCCAGGCTGGCTTCTCGATTCTGCTGTTCCAGGACGTGGCGGCGATTCCCATCCTGGCGCTGCTGCCGCTCCTGGCCGGCGCCAGTGCGGCCGAGCACTCGCTCGGCGGATTCGACCGCGCGCTCGAAGCGCTCAAGATCGTCGGCGTGATCGCCGGCATCATCCTGGGCGGCCGGCTGCTGCTGCGGCCGCTGCTGCGCTGGATCGCGCGCAGCAACACGCCCGAAATCTTCACCGCCGCCGCACTGCTGCTGGTGGTGGCCATCGCGGCGCTGATGCAGGTGGTGGGCCTGTCGATGGCGCTGGGCGCTTTTCTCGCCGGTGTGCTGCTGGCGGAAAGCGAATACCGGCGCGAACTGGAAACCGACATCGAACCCTTCAAGGGCTTGCTGCTCGGCCTGTTCTTCATTGCGGTGGGCATGTCGATCAACTTCGGCGTGCTGATTGCAAGCCCCTGGCTGATGGCCGCGCTGGTGACGGGCTTCATGGTCATCAAGCTGGTGGTGATCTACGCGCTCGCCAAGGCGATGGGCCTGGCCTACCAGGAGCGGCCGGTGTTCACCCTGCTGCTCGCGCAGGGCGGCGAGTTCGCGTTCGTGGTGTTCCAGGCCGCGGGGCCCGATGTGCTGCCGCCGGAGATCACGTCGCTGCTGATCGGCGCGGTGGCGCTGTCGATGTTGCTGTCGCCGCTGCTGCTGGTGTTGCTCGACAAGTTCGTGCTGCCACGCTACAGCCGTTCCGGCGGCCCGCAGCTGGAAGAAATTTCGGAGCAGCAGGACGCCAAGGTGCTGATCTGCGGCTTCGGCCGCTACGGCCAGATCGTCGGCCGCATGCTGATGTCGCAGGGCCTGCGCGTGACGGTGCTCGACCACGACGCCGACACCGTCGAGGGCCTGCGCCAGTTCGGCTTTCGCGTGTTCTACGGCGACGCGACGCGGCTCGACCTGCTCCGCACCGCCGGTGCCGGCTCGGCCAAAGCCATCGTGGTGGCGGTGGACGACATCGAGCAGTCGCTCGACATCGTCGACCTCGTGAAGGAGAACTTTCCGCAGGCCCGCATCATCGCGCGGGCGCGCAACGTGACGCACCTTTTCCAGCTGCGCGACCGCGGCGTGACCGATGTGGAGCGCGAGGTGTTCGAGTCGTCGCTGCGCAGCGCCCGCGCCACGCTCGAAGCGCTGGGCTGGCCGGCACACGAGGCGCGCGAATCGGCCATGAGATTCCGCCGCCGGAACATCGCGCTCAGCGACGAGATCTATCCGCACTACAAGGACCGCGCCAAGCTGATCGCAGCGAACAAGGCGGGCCGCCAGCAGTTCGAGGAACAGATGGCGCGCGAGCGCGAAGAGCGGCAGCGCCGTTCGGGGCGCGATTGGGACCGGATCGACGAGAAGGAAGAAGCGGACTCGTAGCCCGCCGCCTTCTTCTCTTCGTCAGCCTTCCAGCTTCAGCAAGCGCACCGCGTTGCCCTTCAGGATGCCCGGCATCACCTCGGGCTTGAACCCGGCCGCCTCGAAGTCCTTCATCCAGCGGTCGGGCGTGATCAGCGGGTAGTCGCTGCCGAACAGGATGCGGTCTTTCAGCAGCGTGTTGGCGTACTGCACCAACTGCTTCGGAAAGTACTTGGGGCTCCAGCCCGAGAGGTCGATCCACACGTTGGGCTTGTGCGTGGCCACGCTCAGCGCCTCGTCCTGCCACGGGAAGCTGGGGTGGGCCATCACGATCTGCATGTCGGGGAAGTCGATGGCCACGTCGTCCAGGTGCATCGGGTTGCTGTACTCCAGCCTGAGGCCCCCGCCGCAGCGCATGCCCGAGCCGATGCCGCTGTGGCCGGTGTGGAAGATGGCCGGCAGGCCGTATTCGGCGATCACCTCGTAGATCGGCCAGGCCATCCTGTCGTAGGGGTGGTAGCCCTGCACCGTCGGGTGAAACTTGAAGCCCTTCACGCCGTGCTCCTCGATGAGCCGGCGTGCCTCGCGCGCGCCCATCTTTCCCTTGTGCGGATCGACGCTGCCGAAGGCAATCATCATGTCGCTGTTGTTCTTCGCGTGTTCCGCGATTTCCTCGTTCGGGATGCGGCGGCGGCCCATGTTCGATTCGGCATCGACCATGAACATCACCAGGCCGATCTTTCGCTCGCGGTAGTACGCCACGCTCTCGGCAATGGTGGGCCGGCCGCTGGAGCCGAAGTACTTGTCAGCGGCGCGGTCGTATTCCTCGCCGTAGTTGTCGAACGGGTTCCAGCAGCTCACTTCGGCGTGGGTGTGGATGTCGATGGCGATCAGGTTCTTGTGGTCCATGTCGTTGTCTCCAGTACGGGTAAGTCCCTAGGATTCCGGGCTCTCAAATGCCTTGAATTGATTATTTATCATAACCATAATCCAACTCACACACGAACGCAATCATGACCAATCCCGACCTCCACATCGACATTCGCGACGACGTCGCCATCGTTCGCCTCGCGCGCGGCGCCAAACGCAATGCGCTGTCGGACGGCCTGATCCTCGCGCTGCGCGACACTTTCGAGAAGCTCCCCTCCACCGTGCGCGCCGCGGTGCTCGACGGCGAAGGCCCGCACTTCTGCGCGGGCCTGGACCTCAGTGAGCTGAAAGAGCGCGACGCCGGCCAGGGCATGCAGCACTCGCGCCTGTGGCATGCCGCGCTCGACCTGATCCAGCACGGCCCGGTGCCGGTGGTCGCGGCGCTGCACGGCGCGGTGGTCGGCGGCGGCCTCGAACTGGCCAGCGCCTGCCACATCCGTGTGGCCGACCGCTCCACCTTCTATGCGCTGCCCGAAGGCTCGCGCGGCATCTTCGTGGGCGGCGGCGGCTCGGTGCGCATCCCCAAGCTGATCGGCGTGGCCCGCATGACCGACATGATGATGACCGGCCGCGTCTACAACGCCGAAGACGGCGAACGCGCCAACTTCGCGCAGTACCTGGTCGACGAGGGCACGGCCTTCGACAAGGCCCTGGAGCTTGCCAAGCGCATCGCCACCAACGCGCCGCTCACCAACTACGCGCTGATGCACGCGCTGCCGCGCATCGCCGAGCAGTCGGCCGACCACGGCTTCTTCACCGAGGCGCTGATGTCAGGCATCGTGCAGGCCGCGCCCGAGGCGAAGGCGCGCGTGCGCGATTTCCTCGAAGGCCGCGGCGCGAAGGTGAGCAAGGGATGAGCGCCGCACGGCCGCCCGAAGGCATGGGGGAGACTTCCAAATGACCGCCGCAATCCGCTACCGCCCGCTCGCCTTCGGCGTGACCCGCGCCGTGCTGCGCGACGGCGCGCCGGGCACGCAGTACCTGCAGGCCGAGACGCAGCTGGGCGCCTACCGCGACCGCATGACCGACCGCCTCGCGCACTGGGCCGAACATGCGCCCGAGCGCACCTTCATCGCCCGCCGCGAACGGCTGGCCGACGGCAGCACCGGCGACTGGCTGCGCGTGTCATATGCGCAAGCACTTGAGGAGGCACGCGGTATCGGACAGGCGCTGCTCGAGCGGGGCCTCGACGCAGACCGCCCCGTGGCCATCCTCAGCGAGAACGGCATCGAACACGCGCTGCTCGCCCTGGGCTGCCTCTACGCCGGCGTGCCTTACTGCCCGGTGTCGCCGCCCTATTCGATCGTGAGCCAGGACTTCGAAAAGCTGCGCCACGTGCTGGACACCCTCACGCCCGGCCTGGTTTTCGCCGCCGACGCCGAGCGCTACGGCCGCGCCATCGAGGCGGTGGTGCCGGCCGGCACCGAGGTCGTGCTCGCAGAGGGCGCGCTCCAGGGCCGTGCCGCCACCCGCTTCGACGTGCTCGCCTCCACGCCCGCGACACCGGCCATCGACGCGGCCATGCAAGCCACCGGCCCCGACACCATCACCAAGTTCCTCTTCACCTCGGGCTCCACCAAGATGCCCAAGGCGGTGATCAACACGCACCGCATGTGGTGCGCCAACCAGCAGCAGCTGCGCCAGTCCATTCCCGCACTCGGCGACGAGCCGCCGGTGCTGGTCGACTGGCTGCCCTGGAACCACACCTTCGGCGGCAACCACAACGTGGGCATCGTGCTGGACAACGGCGGCACGCTCTACATCGACGACGGCAAGCCCACGCCCGCCGGCATGGCCGAGACGCTGCGCAACCTGCGCGAGATCGCGCCCACCATCTACTTCAACGTGCCCACCGGCTTCGAGGCCATCGCGCAGGCGATGGAAACCGATGCGGTGCTGCGCCGCAACCTGCTGTCGCGCGTGAAGATGTTCTTCTACTCTGGCGCCGCGCTCTCGCAGCCCGTGTGGGACAGCCTGCACAAGACGCAGGAGGCCGAGGTCGGCGAGCGCATCGTGATGGGCACGGGACTGGGCATGACCGAGTCGGGCCCGTTCGCGCTCTACGTCACCGGCCCCGAAGTGAAGTCGGGCGACATCGGCCTGCCCGCCGCGGGCATCGAGATCAAGCTGATCGATGTCGACGGCAAGACCGAGGTGCGCTATCGCGGCCCCAACATCACGCCCGGCTACTGGCGCGCGCCCGACGCCACGGCCGAAGCCTTCGACGAAGAAGGCTTCTTCTCGACCGGCGACGCCGTGAAGTGGATCGACGAAGACAACATCCACCGTGGCCTGCGCTTCGACGGCCGCATCGCGGAAGACTTCAAGCTCGCCACCGGCACCTTTGTGAGCGTGGGCCCGCTGCGCGCGAAGATCATCGCGGCCGGCGCGCCGTATGTGCAGGACGCGGTGCTCACCGGCATCAACCTGAAGGAAGTCGGCGCGCTGATCTTCCCTACGCAGAAGGTGCGGCAGCTTTCGGGCCTGGGCGCAGACGCCACGATGCAGCAGGTGCTCGAAAGCGCGCCGGTGCAGGCGCACTTCCAGCAGGTGGCCAACGAGCTGGCCGCCATGGGCACCGGCAGCGCCAACCGCATCGCGCGCCTGCACCTGATGGCCGAGCCGCCTTCCATCGACAAGGGCGAGGTGACCGACAAGGGCTCGGTCAACCAGCGCGCCGTGCTCAAGCACCGCGCGGCGCTCGCCGAGGCGATGCACGACGGCACCCTCCCCTTCACCCTCGTGCCCCGTTAGTCCACGCCACACATTCCAGGAGACAACACACATGAAGATCGAAGGACAAGCCGCACTCGTCACCGGCGGTGCATCGGGCCTGGGCGAGGCCACCGCGCGCGAACTCGCGCGCCTGGGCGCCAAGGTCGCCGTGCTGGACCGCAACGCCGAACTTGCCGAAAAGGTAGCCGCCGAAATTGGCGGCGTCGCGTGCACCTGCGACATCACCGACACCGACAGCGTGAATGCCGCGCTCGACAAGTCCGCCGCGGCCCACGGCCCCGCACGCATCCTGATGAACGTGGCCGGCATCGGCAGCGCCAAGCGCATCGTGGGCAAGGACGGCAACCCCGCGCCGCTCGAAGACTTCGTGCGCGTGGTCAACATCAACCTGATCGGCGGCTACAACATGGCGCGCCTTTTCGCCGCGCGCTGCGCCAAGCTCGACGCCCTGGACAACGGCGAGAAGGGCGTGATGCTCTTCACCGCCTCGGTCGCCGCCTTCGACGGCCAGGTAGGCCAGCAGGCCTACAGCGCCTCCAAGGGCGGCCTCGTCGGCATGACGCTGCCGATGGCGCGCGACCTCGCCCAGCACGCCATCCGCGTGTGCACCGTCGCGCCGGGCCTCTTCGCCACACCGCTGCTGCTGGAGCTGCCCGAAGCCGTGCAGCACTCGCTGGCCGCCTCGATCCCGTTTCCGCCGCGTCTGGGCAAGCCTTCGGAATTCGCCGAGCTGGCCTGCCACATCGTGACCAACGGCCACCTCAACGGCGAAGTCATTCGCCTGGACGGCGCCCTGCGCATGGCGCCGCGCTAGACATGACGGCCCCCCGGCTTTGCACGCCGCGTCGCGGCGTGTCATTCGCCACCCCCCACGGGGGAGGCGCGGCTCGCCTTGGGGCGGCCCGGCGGCGGCCGCATTGCCCACCATTTTTCTAAGACAGGAGACAAGACCATGACCACCCGACGTCAGTTCGTGAACATGCTCGGCGGCACAGCCGCCATCGGCGCCTTGCACCCCCTCGCCGCGCTCGCGCAGCTGGTGCAGCAACAGGTAAAGATCTACTACGGCTTCCCGGCCGGCAGCGCGGGGGACAGCGTGGCGCGCCGCGTGGCCGACAAGGTGGGCAACACGCCCTTCACGCAGACGAACCCGGTGGTCGAGAACAAGCCCGGCGCGGGCGGGCGCATCGCGCTGGACACGCTCAAGACCTCGCCGGCCGACGGCTCGGTGCTGTGTCTTGCGCAGGCCTCGGCGCTGTCGACCTATCCGCACATCTACACCAAGCTGGCCTACACCATTGCGGATTTCGCCCCGATCTCCATCGGCGCCGTGATGACGCACGGCCTGGCCGTCGGCCCCATGGTTCCGGCCAGCGTGAAGACGCTCAAGGACTACATCGCCTGGGCCAAGGCCAATCCCGGCCAGGCCAGCTACGCCTCGCCGGGCGCGGGCTCCACGCCGCACTTCCTGGGCGCGCTGCTCGGCCTGAGCACCGGCGCCGACCTGCGCCACGTGCCCTACCGCGGTTCGCTGCCCGGCATCAACGACGTGGTGGGCGGCCAGATCGCCTCGTGCATGACGCCTGCCGGCGACTGCCTGCCATTCGCCAAGGCCGGCAAGCTGCGCGTGCTCGCCACCTCGGGCGCGCAGCGCCCGGCCTACCTGCCCGACGTGCCCACGTTCACCGAGCAGGGTTTTCCGGAGATCGTGGCCGACGAATGGTTCGGCTTCTTCGCACCGGCGAAAACGCCCGCGCCCGTCATCACCGCCGCGAGCACCGCGATCCAAGCCGCGCTCAAGGACAAGGCCGTGGCCGACGGCCTGCTGTCGGTCGGACTCATCGCCCATGGCTCGACGCCCGAGGAGATGAAGAAGTCGCTGCAGTCCGAGTACGAGCGCTGGGGTCCGCTGGTCAAGAAGATCGGCTTCACCGCCGAATCCTGAAGCGGCCGATGGATTACAAGCCCCGCCCCGAAGACGTTCGTTTTCTCCTGAACGCGGTGCTCGGCGCGCCCGCGCGACTGCAGGGGCTCGCGCCCTTCGCCGAGGTCGACGAGGCGCTGCAGTCGCAGGTGCTCGAAGAAGCCGCACGCTTCGTCGGCGAAGTGGTGGCGCCGATCAACCGGCAGGGCGACGAGGTCGGCTGCCGTTTCGACAACGGCGAGGTCGTCTCTCCGCCAGGGTTTGCTCCGGCCTACCAGGCCTTCGTGGATGGCGGCTGGCCCGCGCTCTCGGCCGCGACGGAAGACGGCGGCCAGGGCCTGCCCTCGGTGCTCGAAGCCGTGCTCTACGAATGGCTCAGCGCCGCGAACCACGGACTCACCATGGCGCCGGGGCTGCTGCACGGCGCCTATGCCTGCCTCAAGCACCACGGCAGCGACGAACTCAAGAGTCGCTATCTGAAGAAGATCGCAACCGGCGAATGGCTCGCCACCATGTGCCTGACCGAAGCGCACGCAGGCAGCGACCTGGGCCAGGTGCGCACGCGCGCCGTGCCGCAGGCCGACGGCAGCCTGCGCGTGAGCGGCAGCAAGATCTTCATCTCGGGCGGCGAGCACGACCTGACGCCGAACATCGTGCACCTGGTGCTGTGCCGCCTGCCCGATGCGCCGGCCGGACCCAAGGGGCTGTCGCTGGTGCTCGTGCCCAAGCTGCTGCAGGGTGGCGCGCGCAACGCAGTGCACTGCGAACGCATCGAGGAAAAGATGGGCCTGCACGGCAGCCCCACGTGCTCGATGCGCTTCGACGAGGCCACCGGCTGGCTGGTCGGCGAAGCGGGCCGAGGCCTGGCTGCGATGTTCGTGATGATGAATTCGGCGCGCCTGCACGTGGCGTTGCAGGGCATCGGCCTGCTCGACGCCGCCTGGCAGAAGGCCGACGCCTATGCGGCCGAGCGCCGCCAGATGCGCGCGCCCGGCGCCGTGCCCGCGAGCCGCGGCAACGAGCCGGCCGACCTGATCGCCGAGCATCCCGCCATCCGCCGCATCCTCGACACGCAGCGCGCCTGGATCGAGGGTGCGCGCACCCTCGCCTACCGCAGCGCGCTGATGCTCGACGTGGCCGCGTACGACGCCGACCCCAAGGCACGCGAGCGCGCGCAGCGCTGGTGCTCGCTGGTCACGCCGGTGCTCAAGGCGGCCTGCACGCAGCAGGCGTTTTATGGCGCGAGCGAATGCCTGCAGGTGTTCGGCGGCCACGGCTACGTGCGCGAATGGGGCATCGAACAGGTCGTGCGCGATGCGCGCGTGACCATGATCTACGAGGGCACCAACGAGATCCAGGCCATCGACCTGTTGGTGCGCAAGGTGCTGCCCGATGGCGGCGCCGCCATGTCGGCGGTGCTGCTCGAACTGCGCGACACGCTCGATGCCTCCCGAGAAGCCGATGCCGACGTGCAGCGCCGGCTCGCGCAGCTGCGCTACCTGGGCACCACCATCGCGATGGCCGCCCATGCGAACCCGGTGTTGCCGCACGAAGTGGCCGACGACTACCTGCGGGTGGTGATGCTCACGATGATGGCCTGGGCCTGGGCGCGCATCGAGGCGGCCGACGACGTCGCGTTTGCAGGCCACGCCGGGCGGGTGCGTTCGGCGGCCGCCTTCCGGCGCTGGGTGCTGCCCGAGTTCGAGATGCGGCTGGGCATCGTCAAGCGCGCCTGCGAGGGCGTTGCCCTGGCGCACACGGCTTCATCAGGGAACGGTGTCGCCAACCAGGCGCTTGGGGCCGCCGAGGGCCGGTTACGCTAGCGGCCATGCCCGCCTCCCCCAAAAAAACTCCCGCAAAAACCGAAATCGCCGCACCGGCCGCAGGCCGGCCTGACCGGCTCGATGCCCGCGTGCTCGAAGCGCTGGTCGGCTACAACGCCCGCCGCGCCTGGCTGATCGTCAGCGGCTTCTTCGCGGAGCGGATGGCCGCCTACGGGCTCAAGCAGATCGACTTTTCGGTGCTCTCGCTGCTGGCGCACAACCCGGGCGCCACCTCGCGGCAGCTGTGCAACACGCTGGACATCCTGCCGCCCAACCTGGTGAGCCTGGTCGCCACGCTGGACAGCCGCGGCCTGATCGAGCGCCGGCCGCATCCGCACGACGGCCGCGCCCTGGGGCTGCACCTCACGCCCGAAGGCGAAACCCTGGTCCGCGAGGCCGAACAGGCCGTGGTGCAGCTGGAGGCCGATGCCAGCGCCAAGCTGAGCACGCGCGAGCGCGAGACGCTGATCAAGCTGCTGCAGAAGATCTATCTCTGATCTGAAGAACCGTTCGGCCCGGACCTGTCGAAGCCTCGCGCAGCGCTTCGACAGGCTCAGCGTGAACGGTTTTTTGAGTTCGACTCGGCATGAAAGAGCGGGCCGCCGCTAGAGCCCCCGCTCCACCATGTCGCACAGCCGCTGCCCCAGCACATGGGTGGCCTCCGCATCGAGCGCCCGCAGCGGCCCCTGGATGATGAGCAGCGCGAGCCCGTGCACCGCCGACCATGCCAGGTACTCGGCGTTCGGGCGCCGCGCCGCATCGAGCACGCCGGCGTCCACCAGCCGGTCGAGGGCCGCGCCCAGCAGCTGGAACGGACCCATGCCGCTCGCTCCCGCGGACGCGGGGCCCACTTCGCCCTGGCCCTCCTCGGTCATCACGAACGCCGTGCGAAACAGCCCGGGCTCGGCCTGCGCGAACCGCAGGTAGGCCGTGCCGATGGCGCGCACCTGCGCCCTTGCAAATTCGGCGGGCGGCTGGTCGAAATGAAGCACCGCCAGTTCCGATTCCATCGCCTTGGCCGCGGCCGAGAGCGCCGCCTCGCGCACCGCCAGCAGCAGCTCCTGCCGGCTGCCGAAATGCCGGTAAGCCGCGTTGGGCACCACGCCCGCGCGCCGCGTGGCCTCGCGCAGCACCACCGCGTCCGGGCCGCCGTCGCGCGCCAGCTCGATGCCCGCATCCAGCAGCGCGCGGCGCAGATCGCCATGGCGGTAAGTGCTGCGGGCGGGCGGCAGGCCCTCGGGGACGTTGTTGAGCTTCATTTCAATTCCATGTGGACACTGTCCATTATCCCTGCTATTCTTTGTGGACGGTGTACACAAAGTAGTTCCATCGTATTCGCGCAGAAGCCGCTGCGCCCTCTTTGAAACCTTGGCAGCAAAAAAGGAAACGCCATGAAAGTCCAGTCTTACCTGTCCTTCGAAGGCCGTTGCGACGAAGCGATCGCTTTCTACAAGAAGGCGCTCGGCGCCGAAATCGTCCAGCTCATGCGCTACAGCGATGCGCCCGCCGACGCGTTCGAAGGCAACACCGACGCCAGTTGCCCCGGCGCCACGCCCGGCCCCGACAAGGTGATGCATTCGGTGCTGCGCGTCGGCGACACCGAACTCATGCTCTCCGACGGCCAGTGCTCCGGCAAGGCGGAGTTCAAGGGAATCATGCTGTCGATCACCGCGCCTACAGACGCCGACGCCCGCAAGTGGTTCGATGCACTGGCCGATGGCGGCCAGGTCATGCAGCCGCTCACGCCCACCTTCTTCACCAGCAGCTTCGGCATGCTGGCCGACCGCTTCGGCGTGGCTTGGATGCTGGTGGTGGACGCCGCCAAATAACCCGTTGCCGCCCGCAAGGACTTCGAAGCAGGCCTTGCCAACCTCAAGACGGCCACCGAAAAGTAACCACCTCAAAGGAAATCTCATGTCCCCCATCCACGCCTACCTCACCTTCGACGGCAATGCACAGGAAGCCATGCGCTTCTACGAAAAGACGCTTGGCGGCACCATCCAGATGATGATGACCATCGGCGAAGCGCCCGACACCGAGCAGATGCCGGCCGAGGTCAAGAAGCGGATCATGCATGCGTCGCTCGCCTACGGCGACGGCATGCTCATGGCCTCCGACACCATGCCCGGCCAACCCTACGAAGGCATGAAGGGCTTCGGCGTTGCACTCACGCTCGACACCGTCGCCGAAGGGCGCCGCGTGTTCGATGCGTTCGCGGAAGGCGGCACCGTCTCCATGCCCTATGAGAAGACCTTCTGGGTCGAAGGCTTCGGCATGGTGACCGACCGCTTCGGCACCCCCTGGCTCATCAACGGCGGCAAACCGCTCGTTTGAAGAAAGAAAGCAAGCGCCTCCCCGGCGATCTGAATGAACCACCGCCCATGACCGAAACACTCGACAACCGAAAGCGCTGGCTCGCCTTGATGGTGCTCTGCCTCGGCGTACTGATGATCGTGCTCGACACCACGATCGTGAACGTGGCATTGCCCTCGATCCGCGCCGACCTCGGCTTCACCGAGACCTCGCTCGTGTGGGTGGTCAATGCCTACATGCTGACCTTCGGCGGCTTCCTGCTGCTGGGCGGCCGGCTCGGCGATCTGTACGGCCATCGCAAGCTCTTCCTGATCGGCCTGGTGCTGTTCACCCTCGCCTCGCTGGCCTGCGGCATCGCCAACTCGCAAGTGCTGCTGATCGCCGCGCGCGCGGTGCAGGGGCTGGGCGGCGCGGTGGTGTCGGCCGTGTCGCTTTCGCTGATCATGAATCTGTTCACCGAACCGGCCGACCGCGCCAAGGCGATGGGCGTGTACGGCTTCGTGTGCGCGGGCGGCGGCAGCATCGGCGTGCTGCTGGGCGGCCTGCTCACGGGCGCGCTGAGCTGGCACTGGATCTTCCTGGTCAACCTGCCGATCGGCGTGGCGGTGTACGCGCTTTGCGTGGCGCTGCTTCCGAATGCGCGCGGACAGGCGCATGGCGAGAAGCTCGACGTGGCCGGCGCGGTCACGGTCACGCTGTCGCTCATGCTCGCGGTGTACGGCGTGGTCAACGGCAACGAGGCCGGCTGGGGCTCGGCGCAAACGCTGGGCCTGCTGGGCGCCGCCGTGGTGCTGCTGGCGGCGTTCATCGCCATCGAAGCGCGCGTGCAGCATCCGCTGATGCCGCTGGGCCTCTTTCGCCTGCGCAGCGTGTCGGTCGCCAATGTGGTGGGCGTGCTGTGGGCGGCGGCGATGTTCGCGTGGTTCTTCATCTCGGCGCTCTACATGCAGCTGGTGCTCGAGTACACGCCGATGCAGATCGGCCTGGCGTTCCTGCCGGCCAACGTGATCATGGCGGTGTTCTCGCTCGGCCTCTCGGCCCGGCTGGTGATGCGCTTCGGCATCCGCAGGCCGCTGGCGGTGGGGCTCTGGCTCGCGGCCATCGGGCTGGCGTTGTTCGCGCGCGCGCCGGTCAACGGCAGCTTCGTCGTCGATGTGCTGCCGGGGATGATGCTGCTCGGCCTGGGCGCGGGCATGGCGTTCAACCCGGTGCTGCTGGCGGCCATGAGCGAGGTCGATCCGGCCGATTCGGGCCTGGCCTCGGGCGTGGTCAACACCGCCTTCATGATGGGCGGCGCGCTCGGCCTGGCCGTGCTGGCCAGCGCGGCGGCGGCACGCACCGGCGCCATGCAGGCGGCCGGCGCGCAGATGCCGCTCGCGCTCACCGGTGGCTACAACCTGGCGTTTCTTGTCGGTGCCGTGTTCGCGGCGCTGGCGGGTTTGATCGGGGTCTTGCTGCTTCGCACCGCACCGCCGGCGCAAATGCAGAACAACGAAGAAGCGGCACCCCGCAGGACGGCGAGCGAATCGGCGTCGTGATGAGCACGACGCCATGCAGCCGCCGCTGTTTTTCCTTCAACGTTTCCATCTTTCATTCAGGAGATCTCCCATGGCCCGCTATGTAGACGGCTTCATCGTTGCCATTCCCACGAACAACGTCGAGGCGTATCGCAAGATCGCGCGCAAGGCCGGCAAGGTCTGGATGGAGTACGGCGCGCTCGAATACGTGGAGTGCATCGCCGACGACGTGAAGCCCGGCAAGCTCACTTCGTTTCCACAGAGCGTGAAGCTCAAGGCCGACGAGACCGTGGCCTTCTCGTGGATCGTCTACAAGTCGCGCAAGCACCGCGACACGGTGAACAAGAAGGTCATGGCCGATCCGCGCATCGCGGCCATGGACCCCAAGACCATGCCCTTCGATGCGAAGCGCATGATCTTCGGCGGCTTCAAGTCCATCGTAGAGTTTTGAGCTCGCCCCCAGGCTGCGCGCACTTCGTGTCGCTTCTCCCCCCCCCTACCGGGGGCAACACCTGAGGCCCGGCGGAGCCGGTTCCTCGGTGTTTCACGAAGGGGGCGGGCCTGCTGCCGGCCTCAGCCTATGAATCCGTCGTAGACCAATTTCAGGCCAGTCAGCAGCATGCCCAGGTACACGAAGCGATAGAACCAGGTCGCATCGATGCGCCTGGCAATGCGGATGCCCACCCACACGCCCAGCGGCGCAAGCGGCATCAGCACCACCGAAGTGGCCAGCGTGCGAAGGTCGATGAGGCCCAGCCACGCGTAGGGAATCCATTTGCTCAGGTTCACCACGAAGAAGAAGTAGGCCATCGTGGCCGTGAACACCACCGGTTTGAGCTTGAGCGGAATCACATAGGCATTGATCGGCGGCCCGCCGGCATGCGCGATGAAGCTGGTGAACCCCGACACCACCGTGAGCACCGCGCCCACCGCGCGCGAAGGCAATGGATCGTCGGGCTTGGGCGGAAACACCAGCCGCTGCGCCAGGAACAGCAGCGTGAACACCCCGACCACGCCCGCCACCGTGTGCGCCGACAACACGCGAAACAGCAGCGTGCCCACCAGCGTGCCGATCAGTCCGAACGGGATCAGAAACTTGAGCAGCGTGCGATCGAAGTCGCGCCGGAACGCGGCGATGCCCAGCACGTCCATCAGCAGCAACAGCGGCATGAGGATCGCCGCGGCCTGCGGCACCGTGACCGCCAGCGCCATCAGCGGCACCGCAAGCGAACCGAAGCCGGCGCCGAAGCCGCTCTTGCTGATGCCGAGCAGCAGCACGGCGGGAATGGCGACCGCATAGAAGTGCGGATCGGTGATCAGGGGAAAGGCCATGGGGTGTGAGGGCGCAGAAAAAAGCCCACCGTGGCGGCGGGCTTGTCGAGGGTAGCAGGAAGGCTCCCGACGCGTCTTTGCTTGCCGCACCCGCCTGCCGGGTTCAGGCGGGTTGCTTCAACGGGTTCAGCACGAAATCGAAATCCAGCCGCCACCGCCCGTTGTCCTGCTGCGTCCACGGCGCCACCAGCGATTGGCGCACCGCGAACACCGCGTCGGAGTCCAGCCATTTGTCGCCCTCGCGGAAGACGTGGGTGATGAGGTTTTCATAGCCCGGCGCCTCGATCTTGAAATGCAGGTGCGCAGGCCGCCACGGATGGCGCCTGGTGGCGCGCAGCAGATCGCCCACGGGGCCGTCGACCGGGATCGGGTAGGCCTCGGCCAACACGCTCCTGAAATGCAGCGAGCCGTCGGCCGCGGTGCGCAGGCGCCCGCGGTTCTCGGAATGGTCGAGGCCATCGTGCTGCACGTCGTAATGGCCGCCCTCGTCGGCTTGCCACACATCGACCACGGCACCGGCCACCGGTTCGCCGTCCAGCCCGCGCACAGTGGCATACACGTCGCAGGGCGCGCCCGTGGCGCCGTTGGCCACGTCGTCGCCGTGCGCGTACTCAGGCGCGCCCTCGAAATAGAAGGGACCGAACACGGTGGCCTCGGTGCAGCCCGCGGGCTTGTCGTTGTTCATCGCGATGGTGAGCATCGACAGGCCCAGCACGTCCGACAGCAAGATGAACTCCTGGCGCTTGTCGTCGCATTTCTGGCCGGTGGCGGTCAGGTACTGGATGCCCTGCAACCACTCGGCTTCGGTGAGCTTCACCTCGCGCGCGAAGGCATGCAGGTGCTGCACAAGGCTGGTCATGATCTCGTGCAGGCGCGCATCGGGCGTGTCGGCCAGGCGCGCGAGCACGGCCTGGGTGATGTTGTCCTGGTTGAGGTTGCGCATCGTGGCTGTCTCCTTGGCTTGCCGTCGTCGTTCTTTGGGGTGCTTGGACTGTAGGCCGGAGGGCAGGCACCCGAAAGCGCCGGGGTGCAAATGATTTTTCCGCTCAGCGGAACGGTTGCTGGCTGGGCTGGAGCATTGCAGCCACGCGCACGCATACAGGCACACCGCCAGCCATATCCACCTACCCCCAAAACGCAGCCGACGTTCCGGCAAAAAAACGTTCCGCGTTACGTAACGAATCGCGAAAGCAGCGCACTCCGGCCTGCCGGCCCCAAACCGGAAATTGCGAAAAACCCCTTTTTAATCAACAAGTTAGAACGCGCGAAGCCATGCAACCAAGCATCGGCGCAAAGGCGGCACGCATGTTGCGCTTCCAGGCCACCTATTCCTCGAGGAGGCCGCAATGATCAACACCCAATCCCCCAGCGCTTCGGGCACGGCTGCCGCCGACAACGGCGCGGCCCCCGTGGTTCTGGCCCAGGCCAGCGTCACGCCGATCGCCCCCATGGGTGCGGCCCCGACGATGGCGCCTTCCGCGCCCGCGGGCCTGGGCACGCTGTCCAACGCCACGCCCGGCACGGTCGTCGTGCGCGACGGCGTGCGGATTCCAGTGGACGGCAGCCAGTCGCTGATGGCGGGCGACCGCGTGATCGTTCCGCAGGACGGCAGCGCCAACGTGCTCTTCCCCGGCTCGGCAGCCAACAAGGCGCCGCTGGCCGGCGTCTTCGCGGGCGGCACCGACGCCACCATCAGCTCGACCAAGCTCGCAGGCGGCCTCGAACAAGTCAATGTGGACGTCGCCTCCGGCAACCTGGATGTGACGCCGCCCGACAGCGACGCGGATGCTGCCGCACTCGCGGTCACCAAGAAGACCGCCGCCGGCAGCGGCATCGGCCTGGGTGAATTCGCGCTCGGCGCGCTGGGCGCGATCGGCCTGGGCGCCGCGCTCAGCGGTGGCGGCGACGGCGGCAGCAGCGGCTTTCCGCTGCTGGTGGGAGACGGGGGCGATGCCGACGCGGATGCAGACGCGGACGCCGATGCGGATGCCGATGGAGATGCGGACGCCGACGCCGACGCCGACGCCGACGCCGACGCAGATGCCGATGCCGATGCCGATGCCGATGCCGATGCCGATGCCGATGCGGACGCTGATGCAGACGCTGATGCGGACGCCGATGCCGATGCCGATGCAGACGCCGATGGCGACCAACTGCTCGATCCGGCCGACGGCCTCACCGGCCATCTGATCGACGCCATCGACAACGCCCTCGGGCTGGGCGGCTCGAACGGCGCCGCCGATGCCCGCGGTCTTGCGGCTTCCTCCGGCACGCTGGCGTCGGTGCTGCCGGCGGTCGATGGCCTCACGGACCTGGTGGACGACGTGCTGTCGCCGATCGCGGGCAACGAGTTCACATCCAACGATCCGAACGCCTTCGATCCGTTGGACAGCACGGTCGAGAACATCGCCGTCAACCTGGGCGGCGTCCTGAACCCGGTCGTGGACGGCCTGCTGGGCGACGGACTGACGGATGCGCTGGTCGGTTCGCTGATCGGCCAGGTCGACTACCTGACCGACGCGGTCGGCAACATCCTCGAAAACGTGCTCGGCAGCGAAGGCCTGCTCGGCGGCGTCACCACCGGCCTGGGCGTCGACGGCCTGGTGGACGACCTGATCGGCACCGACGGTGTGGTCGGCCAGGTGCTCGATGGCGTGTTGGGCGAGGACGGCTTGCTGGGCGGCCTGCTCGGCGACGAAGGCCTGGTCGGGCAGTTGCTGGGTGACGACGGCTTGCTGGGCGGTTTGCTCGGCGGTGAAGGTGGTCTCCTTGGCGGCGTGCTGGGTGACGAGGGCCTGCTGGGTGGCTTGCTCGGCGGTGAAGGCGGCCTCCTCGGGGGCGTGCTCGGTGACGAAGGTCTGCTGGGCGGTTTGCTCGGCGGCGAAGGTGGTCTCCTCGGCGGCGTGCTGGGTGACGAAGGCCTGCTGGGCGGCTTGCTCGGCGGTGAAGGCGGTCTTCTCGGCGGCGTGCTGGGCGACGATGGCCTGCTGGGCGGCTTGCTCGGCGGCGAAGGCGGTCTTCTCGGCGGCGTGCTGGGCGACGATGGCCTGCTGGGCGGTGTGCTCGGCGGTGAAGGCGGCCTGCTCGGCGGCGTCCTGGGTGACGATGGCTTGCTGGGTGGTGTGATCGGCGGTGAAGGCGGCCTACTTGGCGGCGTCCTGGGTGACGACGGCCTGCTGGGCGGCGTGCTCGGTGGCGACGGCGGCCTGCTCGGCGGCGTCCTGGGTGACGACGGTCTGGTCGGCGGCCTGCTTGGCGATGATGGACTCGTTGGCGGATTGCTCGGCGGGGACGGCGCGCTCGCCGGCTTGCTTGGCAGCGAAGGACTCTCCGGCGCAGCGCTCGGCGAAGGCGGCCTGGTGGACAGCCTGCTCGGACCCGACGGCACGGTCGGCAACCTGCTGAGCGACGGCCCCCTGGCTGGCCTGCTCGGCGGTGACGGCGGTCTGCTTGGCGGCGTGCTGGGTGGCGAAGGTGGCCTCCTGGGCGGCCTGCTCGGCGGCGAAGGTGGTCTCCTGGGCGGTGTGATCGGCGAAAACGGCATCGTCGGCGGCCTGCTCGGCGGCGAAGGTGGTCTCCTGGGCGGCGTGCTCGGCGAAGGCGGCATCGTCGGCGGCCTGCTCGGCGGCGAAGGCGGTCTCCTGGGCGGTGTGATCGGCGAGAACGGCATCGTCGGCGGCTTGCTCGGCGGCGAGGGTGGTCTCCTGGGCGGTGTGCTCGGCGAAGACGGCATCGTCGGCGGCCTGCTCGGCAGCGAAGGCGGTCTCCTGGGCGGTGTGATCGGCGAGAACGGCATCGTCGGCGGCCTGCTCGGCGGAGAGGGCGGTCTCCTCGGCGGCGTGCTCGGCGAAGACGGCATCGTCGGCGGCCTGCTTGGCGGCGAAGGCGGTCTGCTGGGTGGCGACGGCGGCCTGCTCGGCAGCGTTCTCGGGCAGGACGGCCTTGTCGGCAACCTGCTCGGCGGCTTGCTGGGCGGCGACAGCCCGGTCGCGAACATCCTGGAGCCCGTGTCGTCGGTCGTCGAAGCCATCGAGCCGATCGCGTCCAGCGTGACGCAAGCGGCGGCGCCCGTGACCGACATCCTGGCCGGTGCAGGCTCGGCGCTCGCACCCGTGACCGATGTGGTGGAACCGGTCGCACATGCGGTGACCCCGCTGGTGAACGAAATCGTGGCCCCCATCACCAGCCTGCTCGAGCAAGGCACCGGCGGCGCGGTGTCGCCGGTGACGAACATCCTGCACGGCCTGCTGGGCTGATCGGGCCGCGCAAGCGACATCGAAGAAAAATGGGAGGGGCCGGCGACGGCCCCTCTTTTTTTGTTCGGGCTCGCGCTCACGTTCGCGGTCGCGGATCGGGCTTCATCCCGCGCAAGCCCTGCACGCGGGGCGGCCCATAGAATCAGCGCCCCCGCAACCCGCCGGCACCCGCCACCCCGCCCCGGAGACACCCGCCATGGACCGCTGGACCGAAATCGCCCTGCTCGTGCAGATTGCCGATGCCGGCAGCCTGAGCCGCGCGGCCGAGGCGCTGGGCCTCTCGAACGCCGCCGCGAGCCGTCACCTGAGCGCGCTCGAAGCCCGGCTCGGCGCGCGGCTGGTGGAGCGCAACACGCGGCGCCTGTATCTCACCGACACCGGCCGCGAGTTCTGCGGCCGTGCGCGCAGCATCCTGGCCGACCTGTCCGATGCCGAGTCGACGGTGAATGCCACCGCGCTCAACCCGACCGGCACGCTGCGCATCACGGCATCGCTCTCGTTCTCCATCCACCACATCGCGCCGCTGCTGCGCGAGTACACGCAGTGCTACCCGGGCGTGACGGTGCACGTGGAGGCAGCCAACCGCTACTTAGACCTGATCGACAACAACATCGACGTGGCGATCCGCACGCGCGAGTTCGAGCCCGATTCGAACGTCACGATCCGCCGCCTGGGCGAAACGCGGCGCCTTTTGGCAGCTTCGCCCCGCTACTTTGCACAGCACGGTTTTCCGAAGACGCTGGACGAGCTGCAAGCGCACAAGCTGCTCATCTACACCCACGCCCACAACCCCAACGAGCTGCGCTTCACCCGCAAGGGCGAGACGCACACCGTGTCGGTCCGCGGCCTGCTCGAATCGAACGACGGCCAGGTGCTGCGCGCCGCCGCGCTCGACGGCATGGGCATCCTGGTGCAGCCGACCTACATCGTCTATGAAGACATCGTGGCCGGGCGACTGGTGCCCACGCTGGACGACTGGGACCTGCCGCACCTGACGATCAACCTGGCGTACCCCAGCCGCAAGCACCTGTCGGCCAAGGTGCGCAGCTTCATCGATTTCATGGCTGCGCATTTCGCAAAGATGGACTACGAGCGCAAGTGGACAAGTCACTTCGGCGCCCATTGAACCGACCACCCGTTCACGCTGAGCTTGTCGAAGCGCCGCGCAAGGCTTCGACAAGCTCAGCCCGAACGGCCGTGGTCCGCGCGAGTCTTCGACAAGCTCAGCTTGAACGGCTGTGCTCCGCGCAAGGCTTCGACAAGCTCAGCCCGAACGGGTGTGGTCCACGGCCCGAGCGGCTGATGCAGTTGGCGCCTTTCGCTCAAAGACGTGCGTAAACGCACATCCCGCATTCCGGCAGATCCGCACACTGGAACCGCAACCGCCGCATTCCGTGGCGGACCCTTCCTCTTTCCAGTTCGCAAGGATCTGCCATGAACACCGCCACCAGCACTTCGCGCGCGCCGATTGCATCATCGTCGCCGTCGCTCGCCACTCCCTCCCCCGCCGCGCTGGACGACGCAGGCAAGCTGCTGCTGCGCGTGGCGATCGGCGTGCTCGTGCTGCTGCACGGCATCTTCAAGCTCTCGGCCGGCGTCGGCTTCATCGGCGGCATGCTGGCCAAGGCGGGCATGCCGGGCAGCCTGGCCTATCTGGTCTTCGTGGGCGAAATCGTGGCGCCGCTGCTGCTGATCGCCGGCGTGTGGACGCGCGCCGCCGCCGGCGTGATCGTCATCAACATGCTCGTGGCCATTGGCCTGGTGCACATGGCCGATCTGTTCTCGATGACCAAGCAAGGCGGCTGGGCACTGGAACTGCAGGGCCTGTACCTGTTCGGCGCGCTGACCGTGGTGCTGCTGGGCGCGGGGCGCTTCAGCATTGGCGGCAGCAACGGCCGCTGGAACTGATCTGCCGGCTCAGCCCGCGTCACCGCGCACCTGCGAGACCATCAGCTCGAGGCGCGCGGCGTCGGCCACCAGCAGCGCCTTGCCATCTTTGCGCAGCACGCCGCTGCGCACCAGCACGTTGAGCTCGCGGGTCACCTGCTCGCGGTTGGTGCTGATCTGGCTGGCCAGCGCCGCGTGCCGGGGCGCAGGCTCCAGGCGGCACTCATTGGCCTCGATGCCGGCGGCGCGCGCCAGGCGCAGCAGCTCGGCATGCAGCCGGTTCTGCACGCCCAGCGTGCTCAGGTCGATCACCCGCTCCGAAAGCTGCCGCACCAGCGAGGCCAGTCGCTGCATCACCCGCTCGGCCACCAGCGGCTCGTCGCGCAGCAGGGCCATGAAGGCCGGGCGCTCCAGGCTGGCGACCACGCTGGGCGCCAGCGTCACCACGTCGGCGGAACGCGGGCCGCCGTCGATGGCGGCGATGTCGCCGAAGTGCTCACCGGCTTCCGAATCGCGAAAAGTCACCTGCCGGCCATTGGCCGAATAGGTCGTCACCCGCACCCGGCCCGAGACCAGCAGGAAAACCTCGCCCTGCTGCTCGGCGCGCAGCAGCAGCGGCTTGCCGGCCTCCACGCTGTGCCACAGGCATTGCTGCGCCAGCAGGTCCAGGCGCTGGTCGGAGAGGCCTTCGAGCAGCGCGATCTGGCGCAGCGCGAGGCTGGAGCGGGGGGTGGGGTCTGTGGTGGCCATGCCGGTCGATTGGGGCGCCTGAGGCGCGCGCATTATGCTCGGGTGCCGCTTCGAACCCGTTCATGGACAGACGTTCCCCTCCCCAGCCTTTTCCCCTGAGACCGCCCACACGGCGCAATCTCCGCTGGGTGAGCGGGCTGGTGCTGATGGGCTACGTGACGGTTCACCTGCTCAACCACTCGCTGGGCATCTATTCGTTTGCGCTGGCCGAAGGCGTGTTGCGCACGGCGCAGAAGTTCTGGCACACGCTGCCCGGCACGGCCCTGCTCTACGGCGCCGCCCTCACCCACCTCGCGCTGGCCGTGGTCGCGCTGTGGGAGCGGCGCACGCTGCGCATGCCGCCGCTGGAGGCCCTGCGCGTGCTGCTGGGCTTTGCGCTGCCGCTGCTCATCGCCACCCACCTGACCGCCATACGCGGCGCCTACGAGGCCTACGGCATCGAGGGCTCGTACGTGCGCGTAGTCTGGGGGCTGTGGAACCTGCCGGGCGCGGCCGCGCAGTTCGGCCTGATGCTCGCGGCCTGGACCCACGGCTGCCTCGGCCTGCACTTCGCGCTGCGGGCGCAGCCGGTGTACCGGCGCTTCTCTTCCCTGCTGCTGGCCATTGCAGTGTTGCTGCCGTTCACGGCGGCGATGGGTTTCATCTCGATCGGGCGCGAGTTCCAGTGGACCGGCGTGCCGACGGTGCCAGTGCCCACGCCCGCGCAAGGGCAGGCGCTCAACGACGCCGAACAGAGCCTCAAGTGGCTCTATGTGCTGGCGCTGCTCGCGCTGCTCGCGGCACGCTGGGGGCGCCACTGGTTTGCGCGCCTCTCGCGCCAGCCGTCCGTCGCGCTGCGCTACCCCGACCGCACGGTGCAGGTGCCGCGCGGCTGGAGCGTGCTGGAAGCCAGCCGCTCGCACGGCATCGCGCATGTGTCGATCTGCGGCGGCCGCGCGCGCTGCTCCACCTGCCGCGTGCGCGTGGCCGGCCCTGCCGAACACATGGTCGCGCCGGGCCGCGACGAGCAACGCACGCTGGAGCGCGTGCGCGCACCGGCCGACGTGCGCCTGGCCTGCCAGTTGCGCCCGCTCGGCGACATCGAGGTCACGCCGCTGTTCGCGCTGCTGCCCAACGCGGGCCGGCCCGCGCCGGTCGGCAGCTTCGGGCGCGAGCGCGACGTGGCGATCCTCTTTGTCGACCTGCGGCGCTGGTCGGGCTTGTCGGAGCGGCAGTGGCCCTTCGACCTGGCCTATGTGCTCGACCGCTATTTCGCCACCGTGGGCGCGGCCGTGCGCGAGAGCGGCGGAGTGCCCAACCAGTTCATCGGCGACAGCGTGATGGCGATCTTCGGGCTCGAATGCGATCTGCCCACCGCATGCCGGCAGGCGCTGCACGCGACCGAACTCATCGGCCAGCGCATGGACGCATGGAGCGAAGGCTTCGAGGCGCAGTTCGGGCAGCGCCTGGCGTTCGGCATGGGCCTGCATGCCGGGCGCGCGGCAGTCGGTGAAGTGGGCTACCTGGAGACCACCACCTTCACCGCGATCGGCGAAGTGGTGAACACCGCGAGCCGCCTGCAGGACCATTCGAAGACGGCCGCATCGCGCCTGGTCGTCTCGCTGTTCGCGGCCGAGCAGGCCGGCGTTGCGGATGCGATGGGCCCCGCCGAAGCGCTCGCCGTGCGAGGCCGCTCCGAGCCGCTTCAGGTGCTGTACTCGCAGCCCGAGCCCTTCCGGCCGAGTTGACGAAAGCGGTGCGCAAACGCACAGCGCAAAACACGCTGCGCTTCGACACTGCATCCAGTGGCAACGACGAATGTCCGCCGTCCACACCGTCATCCGAAGGGACTCTTTTCATGAACACCAAGCAACTCCTCGCCGTTTCCGCCGCCGCCCTTGCCATGCTGGGCACCGCCGCCGCGCACGCCGAAACCTACGAAGGCGTGCACGCCATCACCTCGGCCGCGGCCCGCGCCGACGTGCAGGCCGAAGCCGTGGCCGCCGCACGCAGCGGCAACAACACCTATTCGGACGCCGCCGCCGAAGGCGTGGCCACCGTCAATTCCATCCGCGACCGCAGCGCCGTGCGCGAAGAGGCCGTCGCCACCGCGCACGACCCGCTGCAAAGCCTGGACAAGCGCGCGTTCTACCGCGACCAGGTGCCCTCGGCCTACAACAAGCCGACGGTGTCGTTCACCCGCCAGGCCGGTCTGTAAGAAGACCGCGCCGTGCGGCCCTGCCCGCTCAGGGCCGCACGCCTTCCCACGCGTTCTGCAGCAAGGCACGAACCGCATCGCGCGCCAGCGGGCGCGGATTGGGGTACTGGTTTGTCAGCGCGTGCGCGCAGGCCAGGTCCAGGTCCGATTCCTTCATGCCGATGTCGCGCAGCGCGACCGGTGCGCCGTTGTCGCGCGCCAGGTCGAACACGGCCTGTGCCGCATTGTTTGCTCCGAGCGCCTTGGCGATGCGCGCCATGGCTTCGGGCGCCGCCGCGGCGTTGTAGGCCAGCGCATGCGGCAACACGATGGTGTGCGTTTCGGCATGCGGCAGATTGAAGCTGCCGCCCAGCGTGTGGCACAGCTTGTGGTGCAGCGCCATGCCGACATTGCCGAGCACGGTGCCGCAGAGCCAGGCGCCGTAGAGCGCATCGCTGCGCGCGGTTGCATCCCGCGCCGAAGCGCGGATCGCCGGCAGTGCGCGGCCCAGCGCGGCGATGCCTTCTTGCGCCATCCAATCCATGATCGGGTTCGCGTCCGTCGCGTACAGGCCTTCGGCCGCATGCGCGATGGCATTGATGCCGCTGGTCACGCTCATGCCTACGGGCAGGCTCAGCGAGAGCTCGGGGTCGTAGATCACGGTGCGCGGCAGCACGCGCCAGTCTTTTCCGGTCTTCTTCATGCCGGCCTCGGTGATGCCGTAGATCGGTGTCATTTCGGAGCCTGCGTAGGTCGTCGGTATCGCGAGGATCGGCAGGCCTGAATCCAGCGCGATGGCCTTGCCCAAACCTGTGGTCGATCCGCCGCCGATGGCCACGGCGCAGTCGGCGCCCAGGCGCGTTGCCACTTCCCTTGCTTCGCGCGCTGTTTCGATGGGCACATGCATCACGGCTCGGTCGAACACGCCGGTCGCGTGCGCGCCCAGCATGTCGGCGATGCGCTCAGCCTGCGGGCGCTGCTCGGGCGTGCAGAGCACCAGCGCCCGGTGCACGCCCAGCGCGTCGATCTCGCGCGCCAGATGCTGCAGCGACCCCGCGCCGAAGACCACGCGCTGGGGCGCGCTGTTGTAGACAAAGGAGGGAACGGTCATCGCGCGGGCTTTCCTTGGAGGTCGGGTGCGCGAGTGTCGACCCGGCCTGCAAGGCGTTCAACCCCGCGGGCGAAAAGGAGTTTTCCACGCGATGGCGCCGCCCGCCGCCATCGCATCGACGCCGTCAGGCCGGCGAAACCCGCACCGTCGATGCCGCGCGGCTCTCCGCAAGGGTGAAGCGCACCGGCAGAAAGCGCTCGATCACCGCGCAGTTGGTGCGCGTGTGCTCGGTCACCTCGCTGCAGGTGAACGCCGCCGGCTTGCCGCTCTGCCACGCGGCCAGCGCCAGCAGCAGCGCGAGCTGATCGGCCAGGTGCGGACCGACAGCCGCCTCGCTCTTCTGGAACGCGCGCAGCTCCTTCACCAGGCCATGCGCCACCTGCTCCGCGCTCGCGCGTCGACACATGGCGCGGCAGGCCCGGCGCCAGGCATTCCGCGTAACCCGATTGCGCCGCACCGCGCGCCATCAGGTCGAAGGCTTGCAGCGCGCCGGTGGCGGGCACGATGGTCGCCTCGACTTCGCCACCGCCCGCCGGATAGAAGCCGCAGCGGCGCAGCGTGAGCTGCAGGTCGGCACCCAGGCGCCGCACCAGCGGTGCGAAGGCGCGCTCCAGAAAGTGGAACGGCGGCGCCATCGGGTTGTGCGTACCGCCGCTCAGGTGCATGGTGCTCGGTGCGCCGGCCAGCAGCAGCGGCGGCAGCACGGTCTGCAACACCAGCATGCAGCTGCCCGCGCTGGCAATCGCAAAGCGGTACTCGCCCGCGCGCACCGGGCCAGGCAGGAAGCGCAGCGACTGCGAACCGAGCTCGGCACCGTCCACCTGCGCGCCGCTGATCTGGGCCGCGGCGTTCACGCAGGCCAGATGCTGGCGCATCAGGCCCGGCTTGGCGCGGCCCGCGCGGATCTTCTCGATGGCCAGGGGCTGGCCCGTGACCACCGACAGCGCAAGGCTGGTGCGCAGGATCTGTCCGCCGCCCTCGCCTTGCGAGCCGTCGAGTTCGATCATGCGCGGCCTCCTTCTTGCAGAACGGCCGATGTTGCAGATGCAGCCGCATCGAAGCGCAGCACCGTCTCGCAAAGAAACGCATCCAGCCCCGCGCCCTCGGCCGACGGCAGCGGCGTCACCGGCTCGGCCGCATTGACCGCCAGCTCGGACTCGATGAACGCGTGGATGCCCACCCAGCGCGGGCTGGTCGCCGCTTCGCCGGCGCGCATCTTCACTTCGAGCAGCGCGTTGATCTCGGCGATGAGCGCGGCATCGCGCACGGCGTCGAGCGTGCGCTGCGCCAGTTCGGCAAAGCGCATCGGCGGCACGCCGGGCTGCGTGCGGATCCAGCGCGCGGCCAGCAGCGGGCGCAACACGTAGAGGTATTTCTTGTAGCGCACCGCGTCGGCCTGCAGGTGCTCACGAAAGTTCTTCTTCGCCATCGACGCGTAGTGATGCCAGGCGCGCGCGTTGGAGAAGACCGCCTCCGAGAGCGCACAAAAACGCGGCATCGCCACGGCGTCGTCGCGGTACACGATGGGCGAGCGCAGCCATTCGAGCAGCGTCGGGTTCGACTCGCGCATCAGGCCCAGCGCCTTGCGCAGGTCCCAGCCGTTGATGTCCAGGTCGCCGCTGATCGGCACCTCGATCACGTCGCGGCGCGGCTGCACCGTGAGGTACCACGGCAGACGGTTCACGTAGATGAAGCGCACGTCGTAGTCGCTGTCGGGCGAGGCAAAGCCCCAGCCGCGGCTGCCGGATTCGCAGGCGAAGAGCACGGTGACGTCGTGGCGCTGCTCGATCGCGCGCAGGTTGGCCATGATTTCCTCGCGCATGGCGGGGGCGATCGGGTGGGCGGAGCGGAGGAATTCCTGTTCTTCGGTGCTCATGAGGGATCTCTTGTTCTTTGTTGTTTCGCCTGGTCTTCAGGCACGGGTGACGGTCACCTGGCCGGTGCTGTCGAGCTCGTAGACGTCCAGGTCGTTGGCGAGGAACGCATGGCCGCCGTAGCGCGCCTGGGTTTCGGCCATCAACGCGGCCAGGCCCTCTTCGTTCTGATGCCGCGCGCTGAAGTGCGTGAGGATCAGGTTAGGTACCGCAGCGGACTGCGCAAACTCGGCCAGCAGGCGCGCCGAACTGTGCATCGGCCCGGGGCCGACCTTGTCGAGCACTTCCTGCGTGTAGGTGGCTTCGTGCACCAGCAACTGCGCGCCTTCGCAGGCATCGCGCAGCAGCGCGGGCTCGGCGTTGTCGCCGCCCAGCACAGCGACCGCGGTGTCGGTCTGCATGTCGGCAAAGTCCGCACTGCGCAGCACGTCGCCGTTGAAGCGCACGTCCTCGCCCGTCTGCAGCGCCCGCCACAACGGACCGGGCGGCAGGCCGGTGGCCTTGAGCGCCTCGACCTTCAAGCGCGTGCGGTGGGTTTGCACCTGCACGCGGTAGGCATGACTGGGCACGCGGTGCCGCAGCGCATGGCGCTCGATGCGAAGGCCCGGCGCCTCGTACACCAGCGGCTGCGCATCGACGTCCACATGCTCGACCTCATACGGTAGGTGCAGGTCGGTCAGCTCACGCGTGGCCTGGAACCATTGCCATACCGGCAGCGGCGCGATCAGCTTCAGCGGCTTCGTGCGCTTGCCCATGCCCGCGCTCGCGAGCAGACCCGGCAGGCCGTAGCAATGGTCGCCATGCACATGCGTGATGCAGACGGCGGCCATGTCGTGAAGGGACAACGGCGTCTGCAGCAGGCGATGCTGCGTGCCTTCGCCGCAGTCGACGAGGAACCAGTCGGCGCCGAGCACGGTTTGCACCGCGAGGCCGGAGACGTTGCGGTGGCGCGTGGGGGTGCCTGAAGAGGTTCCCAGAAAAGTCAGTTTCATCATCACTTCAATCACTCCCTGCGTATCAGCGCACTTCTTGCGGCGTCGGCGGCGACGCGTTCCCAACAAAAGTATCGACGACCGGCCTCCCGGCCAGCTGCCACGAGCGCATCGAGCTTGGCAAGGTTCGCCTCGCCGCCCCAGCGGGCGATGGTCTGTATCGCCACGACACGCAGACTCCACCACTTGCTTTGCAGTGCCGCCTCGACTTCGGCTGCGCTTTGCGCATCTGGCTTCGTCGCGCCCAGCGCGCGAAGTCGATCGCTCTGCTCTCGCAGAAGGCTCGCGCCGGGGCCCGCGTGCCGCAACCGCTCGCGGCGCGCGCGGCGGCATGCGAGGCAACGCACGGCGCGGCTGTCGATAGGGCCGTGCACCACCTCGTACCACCACTTCTGCTGCCTGGCCGTCCACACTTGTTCCGCACCGCAATCGCGGCAGGTGAAAGGACGCGCGACGTAGAACTCGGGCAGCAGCCCGTAGGTGTTGTTGTGGCGGCCCAGAATCTCCAGGTCGGCCTGCTCGATGCCGCTCATGCGCAGGCACACCTTGCGTTGCCGTTCGGGCACGCGCAGTTGCGCTTCGACGCGCGCTGCGCGTGCCAGGCGATGCGCCTTGATTTCGGCGCGGCGTTGCTTGTTGCTTTTCATTTTTCTTTGAACCTTCGCAGTACGTCGCTACGAAGGCGGGGCCGGGTCTTCCGGCCTCTCCTTCTATAGCTCTTCCACTGTCACGACACCTTCGCTCGCAGCGAGTTGAACGATGCTGCCGAGCACCTGCCGGGCAAAGCTGCTGTTCGCAAGCAGGCAGACCACAAAGCCATCGGCGTCGATGCTGACCGAGGCCTGCGCCCATTCCGAAGGCGTCGATGGCGGCGCCGGATAGAAATCCGCACGATCGCCCTCGACGTTCAGATGGCCGCCAATGCCCGCCTTCCTGCAGATGCCTTGCGCGACATCGCGCGACGGCAATGCGACCTTGACGCGGTAATCAACCCCCATGGTCAACCCTTCACGCACACCACCTGCTTGAGCGTGTAAACCACCTCCACCAGGTCCTGCTGCGCCGCCATCACCGCATCGATGTCCTTGTAGGCCATCGGAATCTCGTCGATCACGTCGGCGTCCTTGCGGCATTCGACCCCTTCCGTCGCCGCGATCTGGTCGGCGACGGTGTAGAGCTTCTTGGCCTTGGTACGGCTCATCTTTCGACCGGCGCCGTGGCTGCAGCTCATGAAGCTCTCGGGGTTGCCCTTGCCGCGCACGATGTAGCTCTTGGCACCCATGCTGCCGGGGATGATCCCGAGTTCGCCGGCCTTCGCGCTCACCGCGCCCTTGCGCGTGACGAACACGTCGTGCCCGAAGTGCGTTTCGCGGCTCACGTAGTTGTGGTGGCAGTTCACCGCTTCCACATGCGCCTCGAAAGGCTTGGCGATGACTTTGCGCGCGGCCGCGACCACGCGCTGCATCATCACTTCGCGGTTTGCACGCGCGAACTTCTGGGCCCAGCCCACCGCGCGCACGTAGTCGCCGAAGTACTGGGCGCCTTCCTCGAAGTACGCCAGGTCCTGGTCGGGCAGGTTGCGCTGGTGCAGTTCGGCGTCCTTCTTCGCGAGTTCGATGAAGTGCGTGCCGATGGCGTTGCCCACCCCGCGCGAACCCGAGTGCAGCATGAACCACACGGCGCCTGCCTCATCGAGGCAGACCTCGATGAAGTGGTTGCCGGTGCCCAGCGTTCCCAGGTGCTTGTGGTTGTTGGTGTTCTTGATGCGCGGGTAGTCCTCGCAGATTGCATCGAACTCATCCACCAGCTTGGCCCAGGCCGCATCGGTTTCGTCGGGCGGCGTTTCCCACGAGCCCTTGTCGCGGCCCATGCGCTTCGGGTTGCTTCCGTGTGGCACGGCCTTCTCGATCGCCGAACGCAGCGGGCCCAGGTTGTCGGGCAGGTCGCGCGCGTTCAGCGTGGTCTTGCAGGCCATCATTCCGCAGCCGATGTCCACGCCGACGGCGGCGGGAATGATGGCCTTGAAGGTCGGGATCACCGAACCCACGGTCGCACCGATGCCGTAGTGCACATCGGGCATGGCCGCGATGTGCTTGAACACGATGGGCAGGCGGGCGGCGTTCTCGAGCTGCTTTTGCGCCTCGTCTTCCACGGGCACGCCGTTCGTCCACATCTTCACGGGGACGCCGTTGGCGACTTCGTGCAGTTTGTAGTTCTTCTCTTTCATTTCATTGACCTCATGTTCTTTCTTCGGCGATTCACGCCACGTGCAGCACGCCCTTGCGGATCTTCCCGTTGTGGCGGTCGATGCGGCGCCAGCTGCTGTTGTCGTTCATGGTGATCCAGCGACGTTCCTCGGCACGGTAGAACCAATCGCGCTCCTGCTGGAAGTACACCTGGATGTCGGCGCTCTCCCAGATGTTCACGATCTCGTTGCCGTGAGCGCGGGATTCGTCGAAGTCCGTCGTCGCCTTCTGGCCCATCTCGCTGTACTGGCCATTCAATTGCAGCAGGAGTCGATTGATCTCGTCGGGAAGGCGCTCGGCCTTCAGCCCGATCTTCACCGCCTCGTCCATCAGGATCGGATAGTTGTGCGACGGATACTTCGAGTTGAGCGTCGCGGCGACGCGCTCCGTCACCTCGCTCTCCGCGATGTGATAGCTCAGCAGTTCCTTGCAAAGCATGATCGACAGCGATTCCGCGCGATCGAGCGCGCCCACCACCAGCGGGTGCACGTACTGGAACAGCGACTTGTAGGCGTTGTCGGCGACCTCGCCTTGCTGCTCGCGCCACAGGCGGATCACGCGCTGAAGCTCGTCGAGGCTCACGCTCACGCGGTCGTTGTCGCGGTCGAGCGGCGACAGGGCGTGATTGAGCGAGGTATCGACAGCCGTCAGGTATGCCGTAGGCCCCATCATGATGCGGTCCGCACCCAGCGCGACCATGGTTGCGGCCGAAGCGCACTCCAGCGGCACCAGCGCCACCAGCTCGCGGCAATGCTGACGCAGCAGATTGATCAGTCGAAGCGACACCTGGCCGCTTCCCCCGTCGGACTTCAGGAACAGGTAGATCGTCTCGTGCTGCCCGACGTTCTTGAGCACCTCGTAGAGCGCGACCACGTCCGAATGGCAGACCGAACCGCGCGGGTTGTTCCAATAGGTCACCACGGGCCCGCCGAGCAGCTTCGCCAGCTGCGCAATGACGCCCTGCGTCTTGTTGAACAGCACGGGTGGCTGCTTGATCTTCACGCTTTTCTTTTCAATCTTCTCTTCCATGTTTTTCTCCCGGTTTCTTGATGGTGGACACGGCGGGGCGCCCTCTTCTACGCCTGCGTGCCCGTGTCTCTCTTCTCTATCGCTCAGGAACCGTTCGGCCGCAGCGTCACAAGCCCGTTGAGCACCTGGTCCAGACCGCCGATCACCGAGATCTTGTCGATCCGTTCCGCCACGCGTTCCAGCGTTTCGAGTTCCTTCATTCGCAACGCGACGGGGTTGCCCTCCATCACCTTGGCGGTGTTCAACAGCGAGCGCGTGGCCGCGGTTTCCTCGCGGCGGCGGATCACGTTGGCCTGGGCCGACTTCTCGGCCTCCACCACTTGCGCGAGGATGGTCTTCATCTCGCCGGGCAAGATGATGTCCTTCACGCCTACGCTCTCCAGCGAGATGCCCGAACCCTCCAGCCGTTCGCGCACCTGCGCCAGCACCGTCTGGTCGATGGCCGCCTTGTTCTCCAGCAGCGCATCGAGCGTTTGCTCACCCACTGCCGCGCGCAGGCCGAACTGCAGCTCGCGGTACACATGTTCGGCCGGCTTGGGCATCTGGGCCATCGCCTGCCGCACATCGAGGAAGCGCCACACCGCCGACAGGTTCAGCCGCAGCCCCACCTTGTCGCGGGTCAGTATTTCCTGGCCGCTCACTTCGGCGATCTGCGAGCGCAGGTCCACGCAGGTCACCGCCACCTGACGGTTGAAGCGCCAGAAGCCGTGGTTCCCCGGCGGCAGCATCGCCTGCATCTGCCCCTCGAGCGTCAGCACGCCGGCATGGAACTCGGGCACCTGCACCAGCAGCACGCCTTCGAGCCCCTGCACCGCACGCGGACGCAGGGCCACGCTCTGCAGCTTGGCCAGCAGGTCGGCCGGCAGGCGCGCATCGGCGGCCAGGTCGATCACTTCGATGCGCTGCTCGCGCAGTCCACGCCAGTAGAGCTTGCGCGTGGCGGGCGGCAGGATCTGCACCAGCACGCCGTCCTCATGGCGCAGGCCGACCTGGTTTTCGCCGAGGGACACCTGCACGAATTCGCGCTCCACCAGTTCGGGCTCGCGCGCCAGGAAGTAGTCGGTCAGCTCGTGCTCGAAAGCCGGCTCGGTCAGCGAGAAGCGCTCCAGCTTCAGGGTATCGAAGCCCGCGAACACGCGATGCTTTCCCGGGCCGAGCAGTTGCTCGAAGTCGCCGTTGCGCAGCAGCAGCGCGCGTTCGTTCTTCTTGATGGTGTATCGGTTGAAGCCCAGCATCTTTTTCTCCTCTTTTTTCAGCTCTGTTGTTCGTTTCGTTCGGTCAATCGTTCAATCCAGGCCCTCGAAAGGGCAGGCGGCGGGCACTGCGGTGGGCCAGGCTGTCGTGCAGCGGTCGCGCGGTGTGGTGGGTGCCTCCCGGCGTCGCGTGTGCAACGCCGTCACCTCCCTCGCCGTCCGATGACTGCACGCAGTTCCTTGCCGCACATGCGGTGCGCAAGCCGCCTGCGCTTGGCACGGTGTTGCGTGCCCGCAGGGCCTCTTTTGCCCTGCACCGCACGCTCCGGTGTGCCGGGGCGGGGGGCTTTCGCCCCGTCATATGGCGGTGCAAGCACCGCCGGGTTTTTTGCGGGAATCGAACCCGCAACGCCATGTGGTTAGCACGGTGCTCAACCATGAGCAGAACTGAATCAAGTTCAGTCACCAGCCAGTTCAACAGCGGCATACCGCGGACCCAAGACAGGATCTGGTCTGCGGCACCGGCCCGCATTCATGCGGGACCTGAGAGCGGATGAACTGCATCCGGACGAGTCATCTATTGCAGCCGGCGTGCCAGCTTCATCGAAATCGCGCTGGCGTGGCCCGCTTAGCGATGCAAGTTGTTGATGTGCATGGGAAATTTCTTTCGTCGCCCCTCGCCAGCCAAACCTGAGGCTGCTAGTATTTCTGAGTTTCTTTAGAAATGCAGCTAGTTTTATATCCATGAAACCCATCGTCGTCATCGGCTTCCTCGGCACCCAGCTCGACGCCGGCCAGGGCGCAGGCCGCTGGAACAAGTGGCGCCCCACCGTCTCGCTCGCCCAGCACGAGGACATGGTCGTCTCGCGCATGGAGCTGCTCTACACGCTGCGCCACAAAGCGCTGGCCGAGGTGGTGAAGGCCGACATCGCCACCGTGTCGCCCGAAACCACCGTCAACCTTGTCCCGCTCGAACTCGAAGACCCGTGGGATTTCGGCGAGGTCTACACGCGCCTGTACGACTGGGCGCGCGCCTACACCTTCGACACCGAGCGCGAGCAGTACTGGACGCACATCACCACCGGCACGCACGTCGCGCAGATCTGCATGTTCCTGCTGTCCGAATCGCGCGTGGTGCCCGGCGTGCTGGCGCAGACCTCGCCGCCCAAGCGGCAGCGCGAGGGCGAGGCCGGCAAGTGCACGCTGATCGACCTTGACCTCTCGCGCTACGACGTGATCGCGCAGCGCTTCGGCGCGGAGCAGCGCGATGCGGTCGCGTTCCTCAAGAGCGGCATCGCCACGCGCAATGCGCGATTCAACACGCTCATCGACGAGATCGAGCGCGTGGCCGTGCGCTCGCGCGCGCCCATCCTGCTGGTGGGGCCGACGGGTGCGGGCAAGTCGTTTCTCGCGCGGCGCATGTTCGAGCTCAAGCAGGCGCGGCATCAGATGACCGGGCCCTTCGTGGAGGTGAACTGCGCCACGCTGCGCGGCGACGGCGCGGCGTCCACGCTGTTCGGCCACAAGAAGGGATCGTTCACCGGCGCCGCAAGCGACCGCCCCGGCCTGCTGCGCACGGCCCATCAAGGCGCGCTGTTCCTCGACGAGATCGGCGAGCTCGGCCCCGACGAGCAGGCCATGCTGCTCAAGGCCATCGAGGAAAAGCGCTTCTTCCCCGTGGGCGCCGACAAGGAAGTGGAGAGCGACTTCCAGCTGATCGCCGGCACCAACCGCGACCTGCGCAGCGACGTGGCCGAGGGGCGCTTTCGCGAGGACCTGTTCGCGCGCATCAACCTCTGGACCTACGACCTCCCCGGCCTCGCGCAGCGGCCCGAAGACATCGAGCCGAACGTCGATCACCTGCTGGCCATTCACGCGGCCGAGAACCACCGCGTGGTGCGCTTCAACGCCGAGGCGCGCGCCGCCTACCTGCGGTTCGCGCAGAGCAGCGAGGCGCTGTGGTGCGGCAACTTCCGCGACCTCTCGGCCAGCGTGACGCGGCTGACCACGCTGGCCGATGGCGGGCGTATTCCGGTGGCGCTGGTCGAGGCTGAGATCGCGCGGCTGCGGTGGCTGTGGAAGCGCGGCGGGCCGGCGGCTGCGGTCGGCGGCGATGTGGACCTGGATGCGTTGCTGGGCGAAGAGCGCGCGGCGGCGCTGGACCTCTTCGACCGGCTGCAACTCGAAGCGGTGGTGCGGGTGTGCAGGCAAGCGCGCACCCTGTCCGATGCGGGGCGCCAGCTCTTTCAGGCATCGCGCGCGCAACGCAGCGTGGTGAACGATGCGGACCGCCTGCGCAAGTACCTCGCGAAGCACGGCATCGAGTGGGGCCGCATCGCCGAGGGCTGAGCTATCCTCCGGGCCGATGCCCATCTCCGCATTCGTCGTGAAGGTCCCCGCCGCCGAGCCGCTCGCCGGCGATTTGCGCCGCCGGTACGACGCGACTGTCGCGCTCGGCGTCCCCGCGCACATCACGTTGCTGGTTCCATTCATGGACCCAGCGCTCGTCACGCAGGAAGTGGTCGATCGCGCGCGCCGGGTGCTGGAACGCACGCCGTCGTTCTCGTTCTCTTTGCCCAAGGTGGGCCGCTTTCCCGAAACCGCATACCTCGCACCCGAGCCGGCCGCGCCATTCGTCGAAATGACGCTGGCACTGGTGGAAGCCTTTCCCGGTTTCCCGCCCTATGGCGGCGAGCACACGAGCATCGTTCCGCATCTGTCGGTGGCGCATGGCGACGCGCGCCATGCGGAGCAAGCAGCCATCGAGCTGCAGGCCAGGCTGCTCGCTTCGGGCGCGGTGCGTGCGACTTGTGTCGAAGTCGCGCTTATCGAAAACTCGTCCGGCCGCTGGCAAGACCTCCACACCTTTCGGCTGCCGCCAGCCAGCATCTGAACATGCGCAACGTCCTCTTCATCTGCAGCCGCAACCAGTGGCGCAGCCCCACCGCCGAGCAACTCTGGCGCCGGCACCCGCAGATCGCGGCACGCTCTGCCGGCACAAGCCCGAATGCGCGGCACAGGGTTTCCGTCGACGACATCGAATGGGCCGACGTGATCCTCGTGATGGAAGAAAAACACAAGTCGCGGCTGGTGGCCGAGTTCACGCGGATGCTGGAAGGCAAGCCCATCCATGTGCTCGACATTCCCGACGAGTACAAATACATGGACCCCGAACTGGTCGAAGAACTCCAGCGCTCGGTCGCGTCCATCCTCGACATCGATTGAAACCATGACCGAGCTCTACATCAGCACCGACGTCGAATCCGACGGCCCCATCCCCGGCCCGCATTCGATGCTCAGCTTCGGCTCGGCCGCCTATACGGCCGACAAGCAACTGCTCTCCACCTTCAGCGCCAATCTCCACACCCTGCCCGGCGCCGAGCCCGATCCCAAGACCGCCGCCTGGTGGAAGACCCAGCCCCAAGCCTGGGCCGCCTGCCGCACCGATCTGCAAGAGCCAGCGCACGCCATGAAGAACTACGTGGCCTGGCTCAAGGGCCTGCCCGCGCGGCCGGTGTTCGTGGCGTATCCGGCGGGCTTCGACTTTCTGTTCGTCTACTGGTACCTGATGCGCTTTGCGGGCGAAAGCCCGTTCAGCCACTCGGCGCTCGACGTGAAGTCGTTCGCCATGGCGGTGCTCAAGCTCGACTACCGCGACAGCACCAAGCGCGCGATGCCCAAGCGCTGGTTCGACCCGCTGCCCCACACGCACATCGCGCTGGACGATGCCATCGAGCAAGGCGCGCTCTTTTGCAACATGCTCGCGGACAACCGCCGCGCCGCAGGCCAGCCATGACGGCCCCCGCCCGCCGACGATGGTGGAAGCTGGCGCTGTGCGCCCTGCCGCTCTTTCTGGCGGGTTGCGTGCAGTCGATGTTCTATTACCCCGACCGCGTGCGCTACGAAACGCCCGATGCACTGGGCCTGCGCTACGAGAGCGTGCAGTTTCAAAGCACCGACGGCACGCTTCTGACAGGCTGGTTCATTCCCGCCGTGGGCCGGCAGAACCCGAAAGAGGCCAAGGGCACGGTGGTTCACTTTCACGGCAACGCGCAGAACATGTCGACGCACTGGCGCTTCGTTGCGTGGCTGCCCAGGCAGGACTACAACGTGTTCGTCTTCGACTACCGCGGCTACGGCGAATCCGAAGGCAAGCCCGAGCCCAAGGGTGTGTTCGAGGACTCGAACGCGGCCTTGAACCATGTGCGCTCGCGCGGCGATGTCGATGCCGAACGGCTCTTCGTGTTCGGTCAGAGCCTGGGCGGCACCAACGCGATCGCGGTGGTCGGTTCGGGCAACCGGGCCGGCGTGAAGGCGGCGGCCATCGAGTCGACCTTCTATTCGTACTCGTCCATTGCCCACGACAAGCTCACCGGCGCGGGCCTCCTGGTGGGCGACGACTACGCGGCCTCGAAGTACGTGGCGGCCATGGCGCCCATACCGCTTCTGCTGATCCACGGCACGGCCGACGCGGTGATTCCGCTGGCCCATTCGCAGCGGCTGCTGTCCGTTGCGCGCGAGCCCAAGCGGCTCATCGAAGTGCGGGGCGCCGGCCACCTGGAGCCGATGGCGGCGGCGCGCTTCGGCACCACCTACCAGCAGGCACTGACCGATTTCTTCGACGCCTCGATGCGGCAGCGCACACCCACACCATGAAGCACTTCGACGAAGCCGCCACCCGCGCGCCCCTGCAGTTCGAGCGGCTGGTGCCCGCCTTGCGCGCGGCCTTCGCGGCCGGGGCGCAGGTGCCGCCGCGCCACGTTCACAACATCGAAACGGCAGGTGCCGAGAAGGGCACCGTGCTCATCATGCCGGCGTGGAGCGACGCGGGCTTTCTGGGCATCAAGACCATCAACATCTTTCCCGGCAACAGCGCGCGCGGACTGCCCGGCCTGCATGCAACCTACGTGCTGTACGACGCGCACACCGGTGTGCCGCTGGCGATGATGGACGGCAACGAGATCACCGCGCGCCGCACGGCCGCGGCGTCGGCACTGGGCGCTTCGTTTCTTGCACGCGGCGATGCGCGGCGGCTGCTGGTGCTGGGCACCGGCCGCATCGCGCGCATGCTGCCGGCCGCGCACGCGAGCGTGCGGCCCATCGACGAAATCACGGTGTGGAACCACCGGCCCGAAGGCGCCGAAGCGCTGGCCGCGCAGCTGCGCGCCGAAGGCTGGAATGCGCAGGCCGCCACCGACCTGGAGGCGGCCGTGCGCCGCGCCGACATCGTGAGCTGCGCCACGCTGGCCACCGCACCACTGGTGCGCGGCGAATGGCTCGCGCCGGGCTCGCACCTGGACCTGATCGGCAGCTTCACGCCCGCCATGCGCGAGGCCGATGCGCAGTGCTTTGCGGGTGCGCGCACCTTCATCGACACCGGCGAAGCCTTGCAGAAATCGGGCGACCTGCTCGATGCGATGGCGGCCGGCACCCTGGCCGCGGACCAGGTGCAGGGCACGCTCGCCGAACTCTGCCGCGGCGAACGCCCGGGCCGCGCAAGCGATGCCGAGCGCACCGTCTTCAAGGCCGTGGGCAGCGCGATCGAAGACCTGACAGCCGCCACCCTGGTGTGGCAGCAGCACACGGCATAGCGCCGAGCGGTTTTCGCCTACACACGGACACGCCATGCCGGCGATGGCACGCCGCTTGTGCAGCGCTATCTTCTCTGCGTATCCACAAAGGCCACCCATGCTCAGCACCGCGCACAAAGCCGACATCCTCCGCAAGGCGGGTTACGACCTGCCCTCCCAGGCGCCGCAGGTTCACCTGCAAGGCGACACGGCGGCCGTGGACGCGGCCAACTGGAGCCGGGTGGTAGACGCGCTGTATGTCGACTACGCCAGCGCCCGCGCCGCCAAGAGCCTGCGGGACGCCGAAGAGGCGCAGCAGTCGGGCGTGCTGCTGCAGCCGTATGGCTTCCGGGCGTACGCCTGACACGCTAAATAAAACTTTTGGCCGCCACGCGGACCTGCGCCCGACCCCATCGCCCGTCCGCGCCGCTTCAGGGTTAGTCCCAATCGATGAAGGCGCAACGCATCCCGACCTGCTGATCGATCCGGGACGCGAGGCATGGCATGAAACTTGATAGTCCTGTATCGACCCCGAACCCGGGCGGCGAGAAGTGCATACGTCATACGACGGATACCGCTTCTTGCCGGCCCCCGCTAACCTGCCAGTGCGTGTGAACACAGAGAGGCAACCCGCATGCTCACCATCCTTCAGAAAGCCAGCATCCTCAGCAAGGTGGGGTTCGACGTGCCGGCGCGTCCGGACGACGATCTATCGACCCATGCCGTCACCGGTGCCGCCGTGAAACCCGAGGGCATTTCGCAAAAAGCCCACGACTGGGCCAAGGCCATCGAGACACTGTACGTGGCCTATGTGGCCGCCCGCGCCGCCAAGAGCCTGCGCGATTCCGAAGAGGCGCGGCAGAACACGATGCTGCAGAAGCTTTCTTCCAAGGCCTACGCCTGATTCGCTGAGCAAGCGCGGGCGCCGCCGCCTACCGGTTGGCGCTCACCAGCAGCATCATCGGCCGCTCGCGCTCTTCAGCCAGCGACGGCACCGCGGCCACCTGTTCATCGGTAGGCCCCCACTCCTGAACGTGCGCAATGCTGAAACCCGTCTGCACCAGCGTGTTGAGCAAGGTGCCCAGCGTGCGATGCTGCTTCACCACACCTTCGGCCAGCCAGTTCGTGATGCGCGGCCCTTCCATCTGATAGCTGTCCAGCGGCCATGACTTGCGCCCTTGGGCGTCCACGTGCCAGCCCGGCGTGCGTGGCGCCATGAAGATCGGGTGCTCGATGGAAAACACCAGCCGCCCGCCCGGCATCAGTGCACGGTGCACCGTGCCCAGCAGCGCGGCCAGATCTTCGATGTAGTGAAAGGCAAGTGAGCTGTAGGCAAAGTCGATGGACTGCGGCGAGAGCGCCAGCGCCTCCAGGTCGGCGCGCTCGTAGACGATGCCGCTGTCCACGCCCAGCGTTGCGGCCTTCTCCAGCATGCGCTGCGACACGTCGAGCCCCAGCACCGATGACGCGCCCTGCGCGCGCGCCCATCGGCAGAACCAGCCGAGGCCGCAGCCCAGGTCGACCACCCGCAAGCCCTGCAGCCGCGGCACGAGCGCACGCAAGGCGGGCCACTCGGGCGCGCCGTCCAGGCCGAGCACCGAGCGCGGCAGTTGCTGGTAGCCCTCGAAGAAGGCGGGGGTGTCGTAGATGTTCTGGGCCATGAAAAGTCCTTCTGAATGGCGGCGCCGATCAGCTCGCGCCGCTGGCACTGCGAGCGGCGGCCCTTCGCACCACCACCGGCACCCCCGCCGCCCGCGCCCTCAACTGCCCGCACCCACCGTCCACATCCTGCCCGGCCGAATCGCGCAGCTTCGTCAGGATGCCGCGCTTGTGCAGCGTGCGCGCCATCTCCTCGCAGCGCTCCCACGACGGGCGGCTGAAGGCCACGCCGTCCACCGCGTTGAACGGAATCAGGTTCAGCACGCCGTACTTGCCCGACAGCAAGCCGACGATGCCTTCGATCTCATCCGGCCCGTCGTTCACGCCTTCGAGCAGCGCCCACTGGTATTGAATCGGGTAGCCGGTGGCGCGCGCATAGCGCTCGCCTTCGCCGACCAGTTCTTCGGGCGTCATGTTCGGCGCGCGCGGCAGCAGCGTCTTGCGCAGGCCAGCCTTGGTGGTGTGCAACGACAGCGCCAGCGCAGGCTTCACGCGTTCGCGGTGCAGCCGCTCGAACGCACGCGGATCGCCCACGGTGGAAAACACGATGTTCTTGTGGCCGATGTTGCCCACCGTGCCCAGCAGCTCGATGGCCTCCATCACGTTGTCCAGGTTGTGGGCCGGCTCGCCCATGCCCATGAACACCACCTTGCGCACCTTGCGGCGCGTGCGCGCGAGCGCGACCTGCGCAATGATTTCGGCGCTGCCCACCTGGCGCAGCAGCCCATCGCGCCCCGTCATGCAGAACTGGCACCCTACGGCACATCCGACCTGCGACGACACGCACAGCCCGTCGCGCGGCAGCAGCACGCTCTCTACCGTCTGGCCGTCCGCCAGGGCGACGAGCAGCCGCTCGGAGCCGTCGGCGCCGGCATGCACGGTGTGGATGCGCGCAAGCCCCGCCAGTTCGGCTTCGATGGCCGGCAGGGCCTCCATCAACGACGACGGGAAAAAGCTGTGCGGCAGGCGCCTGCCGCTGTCGCGCGGGAGCGCATGGGACCACAGCCGCAGGATGCGCTGCTCGTGGCTGGGGCCTGCGCCCGCGTCGCGCAGGCGTTGTTTGAGTTCTTGGATTCGCATGCGCCGCCTGGGCGAAGTGGTGGGCTGTGGGGCGACCGATTGTGCACGGCGGTCGCCGCGTGGCCCACCACGGACAGGCCCAGGGACGCTCAAGCCCGGGCCTGCGTCGGCGGTTGCTACCTGCCCGACCCGTAGTGCCGCGTATAGATGCGCGTTCCCACCGCCGGGTCGAACTGCTGCCAAGCCAGCACCGCATTCCCCAGCTCGTTCATGCCGACGTCGGGCGTGTTCGCCGCTTCGTCGCTGCTCTCTTGCAAGGCTGGTGTGCCCCAGCCTTCGGCCAGCGTGTGGCGGGAGGTGTAGAGGTCGCCGGGGGCCTGCGTCCACGCGGCAATCGCGTTGCTGGCGTCGTCCACGCCCAGGCCGGGCAGGCTGGTGAGCTCTTGCGAAGCCGCCGCACGCACCACCGTGTCCGCGCCGAAGGCCGCGCCCGGTGCCGCCGTGGCGGCCATGAGCGCGTTGTCCTGCCGCCCCCAGCTCACCACCGCCGCGCCGGCCGCGTTCACGCGCAGCACCGGCGTGCTCAGGAAGGCCTGCGCCGACAGGAACGGCGCGCCCACACGTGCCGTGCCGCCCTGCCATGCGCCGCCCGAGAAGCGCTTGAACCACACGGCGCTTTCCCACTGGCTGCCGCCGCCGGGCAGGTCGACCTGGCCCCAGGCCAGCAGCGCATTGCCGCCGGCGTCGATTGCCAGGTCGTGCGCACCTATCGATTGCGAGGTGCCGGCGTCGGGCACCAGCTCTGCCGCCGCGCCCCAGGTGCCGCTCGCGTTGGCGCGGTTGGTCCACAGCGATGAGCTGATGCCGGTGGAGCGCTTCCACACCGCCAGCGCTTCGCCCGAGCCCGCCACCACCACGGCCGGATCGCCGTTCACCGCACCCGAGACCTCGTCGGTCTCGATCAGTTCCGCCGTGCCCCAGCCGCCCGAGGGCGTGTAGCGGTTGGCATAGATGCTGAAGCGCGAGGCCGGGCCGATCTGCGACCACACCGCCACCGCGTTGCCGTTGGCGTCGATGCCCGTGCTCGCGAAGCCGACCGTGCCGGCGCCTGCTTCCAGCAGCGCCGGTGCACCCCAGCCGGTGGCCGGGTCGACCTGCAGCGCCCACATGTCGTAGGCGCCCGGCGAGCTCAGTTGCGTCCACGCCACCACGGCACGGCCGCTGTTCTTGTCGATGGCCACGCGAATGTCGCGCACGCTGCCGCTGTTGGCTTCCAGGCGCTGCGGCGCGCTCCAGCCGTCGCCCGGGCGGTAGAGGCTGCCCCACAGCCTGTCGATCAACTGGCCGGCCTCGAGCTGGCGCCACACCAGCAGCGCGCGCCCTTGCGCATCGACCACCACCTTCGGCTGGCTCGCACCGCCGGCCGACAGCGTGACCGCATCGCCCCAACCCACCACGGGCGGCGCGGCGACGAACGCAGCCGTCACGGTGCGCGCGGCGTCCATGCGCACGCTGCAGGTGGATGCGTTGCTGCTGCACGCGCCGCCCCAACTGCCCAGCACCTGCCCCGCCGTCGGCGTGGCCGTGAGCGTGACCTGCGTGCCGGCCGCGAAATCGGCCCCGCAGCTGTCCGCGCAGTCGATGCCCGCGGGCTGCGACGCCACGCGGCCCGCGCCGGTGATGCTCACGTCAAGCCGCAACGCAGTGCCCGCCGGCGGAGGGATGTTGATGGGCGGAAAAATCGCGCCGCCGGAGCCGCCGCCGCTGCCACCGCCGCAGGCCGACAACAAGGCTGCCAAGCCCAGGGTCGATGCGCACGCCGTCCATCGCCTGAAGATGTTCTTTGGGGTCATATCTGCCATTCCTCGTTCGCTGGCGCCGGGACCCGGCGCCTTCTGTGCTGTTCAAGACAAGAGCGTCGGATCGTAGGAACGAGCCCGGGCGCGGGCCATAGCACCATCGGGCACCTGCCCGAAGGTGCTGTATCGCAGCGCGCGGGGTCTGGCTAGGCTCGGTGTCCTGGCGCGGGCTCGTTCGCGCCCCTCCACTCCACACCGTTGCATGACACATTCACCACGCCTTCTTCTGCCCGCATTGCTGATGGCCGCCGCGCTTGCCGGCGGGTGCGCCTCCACCGCGGTGACCGACGACGCCATCGTCACCAACACCTCGCGCGCGCTGGGCTTGCCGCCCAGTGCCTTCACCATCTCGAACCGCGCCGACAGCGGCGTGCAGACCACCTTCATCGCCAAGACCGACGGCGGCCGCACCTACAACTGCTATGTGGAAGGCGCCGTTTCGATGGTGGGCCGCGTGGTGAGCGATGCCGTGTGCCAGGAGATGCGCCAGACCGACGCCCCCGCCTCCGCACGCCGAGGCGGCAACGCACGGCCGGCCGCAGGCACCGCCCCGGCACCCGCGCCCACCCAGGCCTGCAACGCATTGCTGCGCGCCGCCGGCCGCTGCTGAAGCGCCGGGCCAGGCCCCGCCGCGACCCGCTGGCGCCGCGCCGCCCCGTGTGGACAATGGCGCCCAACGAGGAGAAGAAGGCGCGCCCGCGTGGGCCCGCGCCGAGGATCACGGCCCCATGAAACTCCTGCTTGTCGACGATCACCCGCTGTTCGGTGTCGGCTTTGCGCATGCGCTCACGCACGCCCGGCCCGACTTCCAGGTCGAGACCGCCCTGTCGCTCGGGCAGGGCGTGGAGCGCGCCTCGCAGAGCCCGCCCGACATCGTGCTCATCGACTACCGCCTGGGCGGCGAAGACGGCCTGGAGGGGCTGCGCCTGTTCGGCGCCCGCCACCCTTTGGTGTCGCGCCTCTTGATTTCCGGCGACGAAGAACCGGCCCTGGCCGCGCGCGCGCGTGCCGCGGGGGCGGCCGGCTTCATCGGCAAGTCGCAGCCGGTGGCGCGCATTGCCGCCGCGCTCGACGAAGTGGCCGCCGGCGGCGAATCGTTCGACGTGCTGCAGCCGCGCGCCAGCCTGCCGGCCTCGGGCCTCACCCCGCGGCAGCTCGAAGTGCTGCTGCTGGTGGCCCAGGGCCGGCAGAACAAGCAGATCGCCGCCGAACTGAACATTGCCGAGCGCACCGTCAAGCTGCACATCACGGCGCTGCTCGATGCGATGGATGCGCGCAACCGCACCCACCTGCTGGTGCAGGCGCGGCGCGCGGGGCTGATGCTGGATCTGCGATGAGCTCGCCTGCGCCAGTGCCGCACGAACGAAGCCACGGCCGCCCCACCGGGTTCAGCGGCTTGGTCGCTTCGCGCCTGGCCTTTTCGGAGCTGCAGTTCCAGCAGCTGGAGCAGATGATTCGCTCCACGCCGTGGGCCTGGATCCTGGCGGCCATGGCGGGCCTTCTGTGCTACCTCGAATATGCGGACGGCGCGGACGGCGCGCGGGTGCGCGCATGGTTCGTCGTCTACTGCCTCATCGTTGCCGTCCGCATGGGCATCTGGCTCGCATGGGCGTTGCGGCCGGCCCTGCGCGCCAACCTGCCGGCGATGGTGCTGCCCATCATGGCCACCAACCAGCTGATGGCCTTTTCGCTGGGCGTGCTGTGCGTGCTGCTGCGCAGCGACGGGCCCGCGCAGGCCGAGGCCATTCTTCACATCACCATGGTCACGGTGTCGCTGGGCGGGGCGATACGCCTGTCGACCATGGGCCGTGCGCCCATCGTCTACGTGGCGCTCATCCTCGCGCCGCTGGTGCTGCGCGACGTGTGGTTCGGCGGCAGCTACCACCTGGCGCTGGCGCTGATCGTGTCGCTCATCGGCATCTACACCCTGCTCAGTTCCAGGGAGCTCTCGTCCGCCCTGCACGAAATCCAGGCGCAGCGCCGCCGCAATGCCGAACTGGTGATTGCGTTGAGCGCCGAGAACGAACGCACCAACGCCGCCCGCCGCACCGCCGAAGAAGCGGTGGCCGCGCGCATGCGTTTTTTCGCGTCGGCCAACCACGACCTGCGCCAGCCGCTCAATGCGATGTCGCTGCTGGCGCAAACCGTGCACAACGTGAGCACCGAACGCCACGTCAAGGAAATGTCGGAGCAGCTGGTGGCCTGCGCCGACGGCATGACCGACGTGGTGGACGACCTGCTCGACATCACCCGCGCCGACGCCGGATCGCTCAGCCCGCAGTGGTCGGTCTTTGCCATCGACGAGCTGCTGGCCGACTGCTGCCGCCCGCACCAGGCGGTGGCCGTCGCGAAGGGGCTGCGCTTCGAGATCGCCGCCGGCCATGTGGCCGTGCGCAGCGACCGGGCCTTGCTCGCACGGGTGGTCACCAACCTGCTGGCCAACGCCATCCGCTACACGCGCGAGGGCCATGTGCGCATTGCCAGCCGCATCGCCGACGGCCGGCTGCTGCTGTGCATCGAAGACACCGGCGTCGGCATTGCGGCCGAACACTTGTCGCAGGTGTTCGATGAGTTCTTTCAGGTCGACAACCCCGCGCGCGACCGGCGCCTGGGCTACGGCCTGGGGCTGGCCACCGTCAAGCGCTTGAGCGAGCTGCTCGACCTGCGCGTGGCGGCCCGCTCGGTGCTCGGTCAGGGCAGCGTGTTCGAACTTCAGCTTCCGCTGGCCGATGCGAGCGCAGACGCGAACGCGAGCGAGCGCGCGGACGATGCGGGGCGCGCATCCACCTCTTCAACGCCACCCGCATTGGCGATGCGCATCCTGGTGGTCGATGACGACCAGCGCTCGCTGCAGGCGCTGTGCGGGCTGCTCAGTTCATGGGGCATGGACGTGCGCTCCGCGAGCGACGTGCAGGGCGCGCTGGGCGTGCTGCAAACCGGCTTCAGGCCGCAGACGCTGGTGGTGGACTTGCGGCTGGGGCCGCAGGTGAGCGGCATCCAGGCCATCGAAGATTTGCGCTCGGCACTGGACGATGCCGAACTGCCCGCGCTCATCGTCACCGGCGACGTGGGCGGCGACTACCTGGACGCGGCGCGCGCGGCCGGCCTGCCGGTCATCGTGAAGCCGGTGCGGCCCTCGCACCTTCGGGCGTTTCTGGGGCATGTGCAGGCGCTGGGGCGGTAGCGTGCTGCGCGCCGCTCTTCGCGGCGTACAACAACATCACCACCACGTCACCACCGCAGCTTCACCCCCACGCTCGCATTCACCCCGCTCTTCACGCGCGCGTCCCCGCTGCTGCCCCACAGCTTGCCCAGCTCGCCGTACACGCTCACGTTGTCGGCCACCTGCAGCGTGGCGCCGGCCGCCAGTTCGGTGCTGGTGCCGCCGGTGCGAGTGGCGATGTCGGTCAGGCCGGCGGGGCCGATGAAGCGGGTCACGTCGGTGCCTTTGCTGCCGCGGTACACATTGGCCCGCACATAGGGCTGCAGCAGGCCGGCGCCGGTGTCGATCTGGCCCTTGACGCGCACGCCGGCGCGCACCAGCAGGCCGTTGTGGCTGTCCTGCTGCACGCGTGCGCCGGCGATGCCGGTGTCGTCCAGGCTCACCCGCTGATGCACCAGCTGCAGTTGAGGCTCGATGGTCCAGCGCTCGGCAATGGGGAACGACTGGCCCACCTCTACCGACGCCAGCAGGCTGCTGCCCTTGCCGCCGCTGGAAACACCGAGCGCAGGCGACGCCGTGTAGCGCTGGCGGCCGGCCTGCAGCACGCCGTCGATGTACAGGCCGCTGTTGTTCTTCCAGGTCGAATACACGCCCAGGTACTGGCTCTTCAGATCGTTGGTGCCCACCGCGCTGTTCGCCAGGCCGCTGGCGAATCCGTTCACGCGTATGTCACCGTCGAGCTGGCCCACGTACACGCCCACGCGGAAGTTGGGGTCCGCCCAGAGGTCGGTGCCCGCCTGAAAACCCGTGAGCCGCCCCTTGCTGGTCGGGCTCACCGTGCCGCCCTGCGAGATGGTGCGGTCGGTGCTGATGATGCGGCCCCAGGCCTGGCGGTAGCCCTGCGCGGGCATGGCCGTGTTGGCGCTTGCGCCAAAGTCGTCGCCCGTGCGCTGGTGCATGTTGCCCAGCATCGCCAGGCCCGACTGGCGCAACTGCTCGGGCAGCGCGGCGTACAGCGGCACTTCGGCGCGGTAGGTGGGCACCAGGCCGCCGCCCGTGCCGCCGCCGCCGGCCGCGGCAGCGGTCGAGCGCAGATACCAGTTTTCGCCGGCGCCGCTTGCGTCGGCCGCATACAGCCGGTACTCGTAGGCACCCGCGTCCACATGGCTGCCGGCCAGGGTGAAGGCGCTGCGGGTGGTCTGCGCGGTGGTGGTCGCGCCGTTGATGGCGCTGATCACCTCGATGCCGTTGCCGGTGGTCAGCGCGCCCAGGCCGCCCAGGTTGACGATCTGCACGCTGGTGCTGCCGCTGGCGACGGCCGTGGGGCCGCTCAGGATGAGCCGGTCGCTCGCGCTCGCGCTGCCGCCCAGCGCGGTGCCCAGGCGCAGCGTGCCGCCGTTGCCCACCCACGGGCCGTGGACGGTGAGCGTGGTGCCCGGCGCCGCGCCCACCAGCGACACCGTGCCGCTGTTGGCCACCGACGCCACCGCCTGGCTGTTGCCCGCCAGGTCCAGCACCGCGCCCGAAGCCACGTTGAAGGCGCTCGCGGCGCTCAGCACATTGGCAGCGCCCGCGCGCAGCGTGCCCGCCGCCACGGTGGTTGCGCCTGCATGCGTGTCGGCGCCGCTCAGCGTGAGCACGCCCGCGCCCGACTTCACCAGATCGCTGGCGCCCGAGATGGCGCCCGTCCAGGCCAGGTCGCGCCCGTTGGTGTCGATGGTGCCCGTGCCGCCCAGCAGCAGCGCGTTGTTGACGACCAGGCCGTCGGCGCCCGCGATCACGCTCGCGGTGGCGCCCGTGCCGATGTCGATGGCGCCCGTCATCGACGCACCGGCATTCACCGTGAGGCTGTTGGCCCCACCCGTGAACGCCACCGCCGCGGCCCGGGTGACACCGTCGCCGCCCAGCCCGCCAGAAATGCTTCCGCCGTTGGCCAGCGCCAGGTTGGCGCCCGTGACGCCCGCGCCGCCCACCCCGTTGGCGCCGACAGCGCCGCCGTTGCTGTTGGCCCCGCCCACACCGCCCGCCCCGCCGGCGATGGTGCCCGTGTTGGTCACGACCGTGCCCGCGCCAGTGGATGCCAGCCCGGCCCCGCCGTCGCCGCCGCTGCCCGGCGCGCCCGTGCCGCCCACGCCACCGCCCGCCGCGCCGCCCGCGCCCCCGGCTCCGCCGACGATGGAGCCCGTGTTGCCGAACGACACCGCCGCGCCCGCCAGCGTGGCGCCGATGCCCCCTGCCCCGCCGCCGCCGCCCGCGTCGTTCAGGCGCGCGCCCGGCAGCTCCGACCCGCCCGCACCGCCTGCCCCGCCCGCGAGCGTGCCTGTGTTGGTCACGCCGAGCCCCGGGTTCGTCGCGTTCAGATAAAACCCGCCGCCCCCGCTGCCACCGCCGCCGCCTTGCGAGAAAGCGTTGCCGCCCTGCCCGCCCGCGCCGCCCGTGGAAGTGCCCGAGGCCGTGTAGCTGCCCAGCGGCCCGTTGAGGATCGCGCCATAGCCGCCCGCGCCGCCGCCGCCCGCCGCCCAGTAGCCGTCGCCGCCCGCGCCACCGGCGCCGCCCGTGTTGTTGTCGGATGAACTGGTGATGTTGTTGGCCACCGACGCGCCCTGAAAGCCGCCGCCGCCACCACCGCCATAACCGTCGCCCACGCCCGGCCCGCCCGTCTGCGCCTGGCCCGCGCTGCCGGCGTCGCCCTGAAACGCACCCGGCCCCGCAGGCACGCTCGCCGCCCCCGCCGCGCCACCCGCGCCCGCCGTGGCACCGCCGAAGCTGCCGATGTTGGCGCTGGCCCCCGCCGTGACGCCGCCCGCCGTCGACGCCCCGCCCGCGCCGCCCGATGCGTTGAGCATGCTGTCGTTGAACCCGCCGCCGCCCCCGGCGCCGTCGCTGCCGCCAGCGCCGCCGTTCAATATCGTGGCCTGCCCCACAGGCACCCCGCCCGCGCCGCCGGCCGCGAGCACCAGCGGCACCGCGCCGACCAGCAGGGCGGCGGTTGCGGCGACGGATGCCACGGCGCGCACGGTGCCTGCGGTGTTGCTACTGCTGCTGGACGACGAGCGCGACCGGCCGCGCGAGATCTCCGGCGCGGCCACCCAGGTGCCGACGGTGGAATTCCAAAGGGTTCGGAAGATTCTGTTCATGGCTTTTTTCTCAACTTGTTTTTTCTGTCCCTGACCGGGCGGAGCGCCCCGCGCCCAAGAGCAGCCATTGACTGACTGCTTTTGCGCACAACGTTGATTTCGGATCGCGAGTTAAAAATGTAAGTACGCGTTGCGGTTACGCCTATACCCCAGCGGGGGTACTCTGGATGGGCCGGGTAAGGGGTGTAAGCGGGCCCTGTGCGTCGGGCGCTGCGAAGGGCAAATGGGGTACCCCTGGCGGATGTCAGGAAGTAACAGATGCTTCGGTGGGCGGGGAGGCTGCCCGAAAACGGGGAGGAGGCGGACGCGAGCGCTTAGCGATATCGACGCAGCAGCGCGCGTCGGCTGCAAGTTGCGAACATCACCATCCTGCAAGCTATAAATACTCGGGCTCCGCGAGAAGGGAGGAGCCGCAGATGGCTTACTTCAAAGAACTCAAGGTCACGTTCACGCGACGGCGGGTGGATGACGCCTGAATACGACGTGGCAAGTCCAATCCAAGAGCGTTGCGACGGCAGTGCTCATCACACGGTGTGGCTGGTGGTTATGAACCTCGTGCAATCGCGGTGTCCCACGGCTCGATCGGGCTTACAGCTTGGGCTTGGGCTTGGGCTTGGAATAGTTGGAGGGCACCCGCTCCAAGTAGCGTTTCAAGACCCACCCCGTACGGTACTCCTCGTGCAGCCAGTGGTAATACTCGACCTCTACCCAGCGGCCTTTGCGGTCGACGGCTCGCGCCACTTCATTAGGCATGAGCTTCCCCTCTACAGCCGATCCATGCTCAGGTTTTGAGCGAATGGTGGCTGTGCGCTCGCGCACGACAAAGCGCTCTTCCTGCGCTTTGGCAGCTTGCTCGAGGGCCTTCTCAACAAGGCGATTGAGGCTTTCTAGTTGGCGCAGTTGCTTGGCCGCTTGCTCCTCGTGCGTGGCCTGCTGTGCTTTTCCGGCGTTCTCTTGATAGAAGAAAATTTGGATCGTCATCCAAATGCCAATGATTGCCAGCAGCAAGCCCACTAGGGCCACCGCATCAGACTGCTTGCGGCTTAACAGTCCCTTTTCTGGCGCGTCGCGTTGCTCCTGCAGGGAGCCATCAGGCTTAATGCCAAGATGGGCCAGTTGCTCTTCTAGGCCCTCTTCTCCCATGAGCTTTGCCAAAGCCGCAGCAGAGCTCCAATCGATGGTGGGCAAGGCCACCTTGCCGATCTGACCTCGAAGCACTTTGAGAGAGGCCACAACGTCCAACAGCTCAGAGGGCACCCTCCACTGCTTGTTGATCTGCTCGAAGTCTTTGAAGTATGGGCCTATGGCACTGCCAAGCCGCACGCCCTCAAAGGCGCTGCGGGTCTGAATGCGCGCTTCTTCCATCTGCTGGGCCCACATCTTGGCCACCGACCCAACACCTGAAAGGCCAGAGAACACGTCCTTGAACTGATCGCGAATCGTGGTGCCCAAGGCGGCTTCCTTGATGAGCCGCCCGGTGGCTTCATCGCGCATGAAGCTTTTGCGGATATCGGCCAGAGGTTCGAGCATCTTCCGGATGTGCTCTTGCTGATCGCGCTGGGACTCTTGCCAGGCCTTGACGGCCTTGGATGCGGGTGATGTACCCGCCAAGAGGTCCTTGTACCGCTGTCCAGTCAGGGCCGCAGTTGAACGAGACTCGGTGAGTTCCTTGGCGATCTGCGAGTAGACAGAACCTGCCCGTGCAAGCTCTTTGAACTGCTGGGTGGCATCGACACTATGGGCAAAAGCTTCGCGCAAGGAAGCCCGCTCCTGCTCCATTCTGGCCACTTCGCGCGCAAAGGTGCTACCAACTGAGGCCGCTTCGAATTGATCAAGGTTCAGGCTCACCAAAATCTCCAGCCGCGGCCTATCTAATGACCGGGTCGAATTCGCAAGCGTCCCACGAGTAGGGGCGTTGCAAGCAAGGGATCAGGTAACCCCTTAACTCCAACATCTGGCGAACGTCGCGCTCAATGCATTGAATCTTCATATCACTATTGCTGCTCTTGGTCTGAGTTTACGAGTGCTTGGGTGCCTAGACAGACAAACTCATTGGGCCTGATGATTCAGCTTTTTGATCAACTTCTTCGTCACACTCTCTAGTGAATTTCCTAAGTCGTCATGGAAGTTCCCAATGCTGGCCGATCCAATTCCAAACGTTGAATATGCGTTTTTGAAATCACCCCATTCAAGCGACGTGTTGTCGAATTCTTTCTCGCCTCTTGCGAAGTCGAATTGCTTGTTCAGTCGAACCTGAAGATGGCCCAAGCTGCGCAGATAGTAGAGCAGAGTGTCCTTGCTGTAGTTTCCCTGGTGGAGTTCTCCAATGCGCGCTTCGTGAACCTGAAGATCTGCGAGCACGTTGGCGAAATAGTCGCCGATCTGCGGCGTGGCGTGTCTGATGCACTCGTTGAAAGCGTCCTTGTAAAGGATGGGCGCCGCGGGTGCTTTGATATGTTGGGATTGACCTTGCAAGGACCACGCTTCGTGAAGCGTTTGTGCGCTGCCCTTAAAGTAGGCGCTCAGCTCGCTCAAGGCCGCAGGCAGAAAAGCCTTGGTCGCTCTGAAATCGCGCCCCCGCTGTTTCTCATCCTTGTAGCGGGCAACCTGCAAAACAATCACGCTGGCAGCGAAGGCGAGTGCCGCTGCGTTGAAAGTCTGCCACCGGTCCCAGACGTTCTGGACGTATTCCCAACTGCCTTGCCGCGCTAGCCAGGGGTGAACGAACATGCAGTATGTATAGAGCACCGCCAACGGCAACCCCACGGGTCCAACTAGTTTTCCCACGGTGTCGATATTTAGTTTTTTCCTCAACTTCTTCTCCAAGGATTCATCCGGAAGCCACCAGATGTTGCGCCTGAAACATCGACCGCAAACGCTACCCAAGTGCGTTGAGGCTCATTTCTTGAAACTGATTTCTCAAGAAAATCGGCCTCAGCACTTAAGTGGGGCCACATGGCAATCGACGCGGGCTACCCCGCAACCCAATCAATCAATCCAACGAACATTCGCCTTCTTGATCACAACCCCAAACCACTGCGTCTCACGCGCCACAAACTGATCAAACTGCGGCCGCGTCGTCCGGAAGGGCTCGTACCCAAAGCTCTCGAAATTCTCCAGCAAATCGGGTTCCGCCAGCCCCTTTTCGATGTCGCGCTTGATCTTTCCGTCACCGACGCGGGCTGGTCCTTGGGCACGGCAATCGCGTTTCAGCCGATTACCTCGAAGCCCTTCGGTCCGCCCAATTCGGCCACGTTCGGCACGTCGGCGAGTCCAGGGCCGCGCTTGGGCAGCAGCCTTATTCGGCCAGCACAGCCTGCGGCGGCTCCGCTCCCAAGCTGATGTGCTCCAGCCGCCAGCGCTTCAATTGCTTGAACTGCTGGTAGGTCAGGACCGACTCCGACACCAGCTCGCAGGAGCGCAGTTCGATGTGCTGCCACTTCTTGGTCGGGTCGAACAGCTTGTCCCTGAATGCCTTCTCGATGGCCTTGGCTGCCGCTTCCGCCGCCTTCTCTGCCGCTTCGAAGTCGGGGTCGGCCGAATGCAGGATGGTGATGTCGAGGGTATAGGTGTCGTCAGCGCCTTCGCGCGTGAGTTCGGCACCTTCGTCCACATCGAAGAAGACGCCAACAATCAGTTCCCCATGGGGTTTCACAGCCTTGGCAATTTTCTCGTTCAGCTTGAAGTCCTTCGCGGACAGTCGACGCTCGAATTCATCGGGGAATGCCGAGCGGCGATAACGGCTGGCCAGCCACATCTGAAAGACGGCGAGGTTCTCCGGCGTCAGCTGCGCTTCGGGGCGAGGCGCAAATTCGTTCAATGCGAGCTTGTCGATGCCGACCTTGGTGGTCGCCTCGAACTCGGCCCAGAAAACCGCAGCGCCCCCAAATTCGACATTGAGCTTGCGGGCATTTTTGGCGTGGGTGCAGTTGCCGTCTTTGTCCGCGACCGGACGACCGGCGACCACCTCGATGACAGGCTCCCCTTCAGGGGCTTGGGCGAGGTCGCAGTCGTGGGTGGCGACGATGAAGAGCGTCTGCTCGGGCGCCGCAGCGTGTCGAAGCCCCAAGGCTTCGATCGCGTCTTCGCCCAGCAGATGCCCCTGACGCCATGGGGTGTCGCGATTCCACTCCGCCACGTCTTACCTTCAGGTAAGGTCGTTGGCTGCGGGAAGGTCGAAGTCGGCGCTGGCCGGCGTCTTCGCCCGATGCGCGAACCGCGCATTCATGCGTTCGCGTTGCGCCGCCTCGCGCCTTTGAATCTGGAGCAGCATCAGGGCGGCCTCCCTGGCGGACTCACCCGCCTGCGCAACCTGCATCAAAGTGCGGCCGTTGGCGAACTTGCGCTTGAGCAAGGTTGAATTGATGCTTGCGCCTCCGTGCGCCAGCACGTCAGCGGCCAGGGCGAGGTCCTGCAGTTTCGCGGCGTTCTCGTTGGCAACGGGTTCGCCATTGAGCCAGTTGTAGACAGACTGCCGCGACACACCGAACGTCGTCGCAAGATCGGAGATGGCGGGCTTCAGCACCTCGCGGATGCGCGACAGGTCTTCGGCAGGCGTGCGCGTTGGATCGACCGGCGCAATCTCGAACCCGGACACCCTGTGCTGCGCCTGCTGTGCACTGCGTTGCAGGTGCTCCAGCGAAAGCTCGCCGCCGGTGCCGATGCCGGTCAATGCGGCACCTGCGGTAGCGGTCATCCACCCCACCCAGCGAACGAGGGTGGAAGAGACGCCGGTTGCGGCCGGCCGGTCGGTAACCCAGCCGCCGTAGGTCGTTGCTGCGTTCATGGTGCTTCCCCCTTAGGCCCAGGAGGCCCGGGCATGGTCGGTCACCGTGGCGTTGAAGGACTTGACGATTTCGTCATGGAGCGCGGTCAGGCGTGCCTCCACCTTGGACAGGTCGAACGCCTCCCGCTGGCCGATGGACGCGTCTGTGTCGACGATGGCATGCAGGCTCTCGCGTTGGGTAAAGCGAGGGTCGATGGCGGGGGCAAAGCCGCCCAGTTCCAGGGGAAGGCCAACATGCCCATGGCGGATGAGAACACGCGACACAAGCTGCCCGGCGGCCATCGACACGACAGTCTCGCTGACCGAGTGCTGAAGTTGCCCCTCTCCTCGCAGCGCAAGCCCCAGCACTTCAGGCACGAGGAATTCCCGCAGCGTTTCGCCGTCCTTCGACGGCTGAACCGCGTCCAGGTACCGCAGGCCGATGCGCTCGACAAAGTCGAGGCGCAGGGCGTCGTGCAGCATGCTCAGCCCCTTCAGGAGGATCTCCGAGAAGGTTTCGAAGGTTTCGTAGTTCGTGGTCTGGAGCGAAAGCGCATTCGTCTCCAGCAGGAACAGAGTGCGCCCGGCAATGTCGCCGAATTGATAGCGCGCCTGCGGCGTCACCGTGGGCGCGGCCATCTGCCCTTGTTCTCCCCCACCGAAGGGCAACACCAGCTGCTGAAAGACTTCCTTCTTGTAATCGGGGAAATGCGCCTCACGCATCTTGGACTGGATGGCCGCGATGTAGCCATCCAAGTCCAGGACCGGGTTGAATCGGACCTGGGCAACCGTGTAGTAGACCGGGGCGTTGGTCAGCTTTTTACCCATGTGTTTCTCCTCGACCATAACTTGACAGGCGGGTTGACACTTTACACCACGGTTGACAGCCCTGACGGGCTCGATCAATCCAACGACACATTCGCCTTCTTGATCACATCCCCAAACCGCTGCGTCTCACTCGCCACAAACTGATCGAACTGCGGCCGCGTCGTGGGGAAGGGCTCGTAGCCAAAGCTCTTGAACTTCTCCAGCACATCGGGTTCCGCAAGCCCCTTCTCGATGTCGCGCTTGATCTTTTCCGTCACCGACGCGGGCAGGCCCTTGGGCACGGCGATCGCGTTCCAGCCGATCACCTCGAAGCCCTTGGGTCCGCCCGATTCGGCCACGGTGGGCACGTCGGGGAAGCCGGCGTTGCGCTGAGGCGCGGCCACGGCCAGGAAGCGCAGCTTGTTCGCGCGTTGCAGCGGGCCGGCGGTGGCGCTGCTGCCCAGGGCAAAGGCGAGTTCGCCGGTGGCTACCGAGGTGTAGAGCTGCGTCGTCTCCTTGTAGACGATGTGCTCCATCTGCGTGCCGGTGGCCGACTCGAAAAGTTCGGAGCCCAGGTGCACCGGGTTGCCGATGGACCACGAGCCGTAGTCGAGCTTGCCGGGGTTGGCCTTGGCGTCGGCAATCAGGTCGCCCACGGTCTTGTATTTGCTGTTGGTGGCAACGGTGAAGAAGAAATACGTCTTGAACAGCGGCAGCAGCGTGTCGAAGTCCTTGGCGCTGTCGTAGGGCAGCTTCTTGAAGAGCGCGGGGTACGCGGCCAGGTGCACGTTGTCGAGCACGATGATGTCGTGGCCGTCTTTCGCGCCGCGCTTGAAGGCGTCGATGGCAATGAAGCCGTTGCCGCCCGGGCGGTTCTCGACCACCACCGGCTGGCCCCACGCACGCGAGAGCTTGTCGGCCACCAGGCGGGCCACGCCGTCGGGGCCGCCACCCACCGGAAACGGCGTGATGATGCGCACGGGCTTGGTGGGAAAGGCTGCCTGCGCGGATGCGGTGGCGGGCAGCAGGCCGGCGGTGGCCAGCGAAACCGCGGCGAGTGCTGCCAGTGCGATGCTGCGGCGCGCGGCCTTGGTGGTGGTCGTCGTCTTTTTCGTGCTCTTCATTTCTCTTCTGATCCTCTTGGTTGAAAAAATGCCATCGGGCCGCTGTGTGCGCGGCTTCCGATGGCTTGGGTTCTGCTTCTGATTGGTTGTTGTGCTGAGCTGTGCGGTGTCGCGGTCAGACGCGTTCGAGGATCACGGCAATGCCCTGCCCTACGCCGATGCACATGGTGCACAGCGCATAGCGGCCGCCGCCCTTGTGCAGCTGGTTGACGGCGGTGGTGGCCAGGCGTGCGCCGCTGGCGCCGAGCGGATGGCCGAGCGCGATGGCGCCGCCGTTGATGTTCACGCGCGCGTCGTCGTCCTGCAGGCCCAAGAGGCGCAGCACAGCGAGGCCTTGCGCCGCAAAGGCTTCGTTGAGTTCGATGACGTCGATCTGGTCGATGGTCAGGCCCGTGAGCGCCAGCACCTTCTGCGTGGCGGGCGCGGGGCCGATGCCCATGACGCGCGGCGCCACGCCGGCGGTCGCCATGCCGACGATGCGGGCGCGCGGCGTCAGGCCATGCTTGGCGGCGCTGGCTTCGTCGGCCAGCAGCAGCGCGCAGGCGCCGTCGTTCACGCCGCTGGCATTGCCCGCGGTCACGGTGCCGTCGGGGCGCACCACGCCCTTGAGCTTGGCGAGCGACTCGATGCTGGTCTCGCGCGGATGCTCGTCCTTGTTGACGATGATCGCGTCGCCTTTTTTCTGCGGCACGGTCACGGGCACGATCTCGGCGTCGAAGAAGCCGGACTTCTGCGAGGCCACGGCGCGCAGCTGCGAGTTGAGCGCCATCAGGTCTTGCGCTTCGCGGCCGATCTTGTAGTCGGTGGCCACGTTCTCGGCCGTCTCGGGCATCGAGTCGACGCCGTACTGCGCCTTCATGAGCTTGTTGACGAAGCGCCAGCCGATGGTGGTGTCGTACACCGCGTTGTTGCGGCTGAAGGCGCTCTCGGCCTTGGGCATGACGAAGGGGGCGCGGCTCATGCTCTCCACGCCGCCGGCAATCATCAAGCCGGCTTCACCGGCGCGGATGGCGCGGGCTGCGGTGCCCACGGCATCGAGGCCCGAACCGCACAGGCGGTTGATGGTGGCGCCGCCCAGTTCCAGCGGCAGGCCCGCGAGCAGCGACGACATGCGCGCGACGTTGCGGTTGTCTTCGCCGGCCTGGTTGGCGCAGCCGTAGAGCACGTCGCCCACGGCCTGCCAGTCGACGTTCTTGTTGCGTTCCATCAGCGCCTTGAGCGGCACTGCGCCCAGGTCGTCGGTGCGCACGCTGCTGAGTGAACCGCCGTAGCGGCCGAAGGGGGTGCGAACGGCGTCGCAGATGAAGGCTTGGTTGGTCATGTGCTTTGTCTCTTGATTGCTTGGGTGGTTTTACGCAGCGATCGGCAGGCCGACCAGCTTCTCGAGTTCTTCGCGGCTGAGGCCCTCGACCAGGTCGACGAGCTTCAGGCCTTGCGGCGTGCATTCGAGCGTGGCGAGATCGGCGTACACGCGCTTGACGCAGCCGATGCCGGTGAGCGGATAGCTGCACTCTTTGACCAGCTTGCTCGCGCCCTGCTTGGTGAGCAGATCCATCATCACCCAGGTCTGCTTGGCGCCGATGGCCAGGTCCATCGCGCCGCCGACGGCGGGAATGGCGTCTTTCTCGCCGGTGTGCCAGTTGGCCAGGTCGCCGGTGGCCGACACCTGGAACGCGCCGAGCACGCAGATGTCGAGGTGGCCGCCGCGCATCATCGCGAAGCTGTCGGCGTGGTGAAAGAACGAGCCGCCCGCCAGCAGCGTCACGGGCTGCTTGCCGGCGTTGATGAGGTCGTAGTCTTCTTCGCCGGCCTCGGGCGCGGGGCCCATGCCGAGGATGCCGTTCTCACTCTGCAGGATGACTTCGCGGCCCTTGGGCAGGTGGTTGGCCACCAGCGTGGGCTGGCCGATGCCCAGGTTGACGACGGCGCCGTCGAAGATGTCCTGCGCCACGCGGGCGGCGAGCTGGTCCTTGGTGCGGCGTTGGTAAGTGGTGCTCATGGTCATGCTGCCTTCTTGAAACCGCCGGCCTGGGTGGCCACGCGTTCGATGCGCACCACCTGGTGCACGAAGATGCCCGGGGTCACGATGGTCTCGGGGTCCAGGGTGCCGAGCTCTGCGATGTCGTGCACGGTGGCGATGGTTTTCTTCGAGGCCATGGCCATCACCGGGCCGAAGTTGCGCGCAGCCTTGCGGTAGACCAGGTTGCCCCAGCGGTCGCCGCGCTCGGCCTTGATGAGCGCCACGTCGCCGTGAATGGGGTACTCCAGCACGTACTGCTTGCCGTCGATCTCGCGGGTTTCGCGGTCGCCGGCCAGCTGGGTGCCGTAGCCGGTGGGGCAGAAGAAGGCGCCGATGCCCGCGCCCGCGGCGCGAATGCGCTCGGCCAGGTTGCCCTGGGGCACGAGTTCGAGCTCCAGCTTGCCGCTGCGGTAGAGGCCGTCGAACACCTGGCTGTCGGCCTGGCGCGGAAAGCTGCAGATGATCTTGCGCACGCGGCCGGCCTTGAGCAGCGCGGCCAGACCGGTCTCGCCGTTGCCTGCGTTGTTGTTGACGACGGTGAGGTCCTTGGCGCCCTGCTCGACGAGGCCGTCGATGAGTTCGCCGGGAATGCCGGCGGTGCCGAAGCCGCCGATGAGAACCGTGGCGCCGTCTTGAATGCCTGCCAGGGCATCCGCGACCGAGCGCGCGATCTTGTTGATCATGAAGCTTGTCTCCGGGGTGAGGAAGAAGGGTTCCAACGACGCTGAATACAACGAGACAAAATGTTCGTCTAAAGAACATATGTTCGTATAATGAATTTTAGAGAGGATCGCTCACCATGGCAACCCAGACCACCCGGCCCGCGAAACCCACCCCACCTGAGACACCCGCCCCCGGCGACACCTACGTGCAGTCCTTCGCGCGCGGCCTGCAGGTGATCCGTTCGTTCAGCGAGAGCGCCCCGCGCCAGACGCTGAGCGAAGTGGCCGCGGGCAGCGGCCTCACGCGGGCGGGGGCGCGGCGCATCCTGCTCACACTGCAGGCGCTGGGCTATGTGGTGACCGACGGCAAGCTCTTCACGCTCACGCCGCGCATCCTCGACCTGGGCTTTGCGTACCTGTCGTCCATGCCCATCTGGAACCGCGCCGAGCCGGTGATGGAAGCGCTGGTGCAGCAGGTGCAGGAGTCGTGCTCCGCGGCGGTGCTGGATGCAACCGACATCGTCTATGTGCTGCGCGTGCCGACCAAGAAGATCATGCACATCAGCCTGGGCGTGGGCTCGCGGCTGCCGGCTTATTGCACCTCGCTCGGCCGGCTGCTGCTGGCCGACCTGGAAGACGACGAGGTGCGCGCCCGGCTCGAAGCCTCGAGCATCGAGCCGCTCACCAAGCACACGGTGACCGACATCGACGCGCTCATGGCCAAGGTGGCGCAGGCGCGCAAGCAGCAGTGGTGCCTGGTGAACCAGGAGCTCGAAGAGGGGCTCATCTCGGTGGCAGCGCCCATCGTCAACCGGCAGGGGCGCATGGTGGCGGCGCTCAATATCAGCGGGCAGGCCAATCGCACCAGCGCCAAGGTGATGCAGGAGACGATGCTGCCGGCGCTGATCGATGCGGCCAGGCAGGTGTCGCGCTTGCTTTAAGGGCAGAAGCGGCGGGCGCTCGATGTTTCAGGGCCGCCGTTCAGGCGCCGTTGCGGGCGCGACGAAAGCCGTCATCACTGTGTCCGAAGGTTAATCGGCCCACTTACAATGCCTGCCGCCATCCCTGCCCCGCTGCCAGCTGTGTTTTCTCACCCCTACGAGGTCTTGTCCGCAATGCCCAAGAGCCCCCTGCCTCGCGCCCGCTTCAGTTTTTCTCCTGCCGTGCGCGCCCTCGTCCTGGCCGTTGCGGCCTGCGGCGCGGCTCTGCCCGCACTGGCAGCCCCCGAGCACGACGAGGTCGACCGCCTGATGCAGGCCGGCAAGCTGGACGAGGCCCTGACGCGGGCCGACGCCTTCCTCAAGGACAAGCCGCGCGATCCGCAGATGCGCTTCTTGAAGGGCGTGATCCAGCTGGACACCGGCAAGCGCGCCGAGGCCATCGCCGCGTTCACGCAGCTCACGCAAGACACACCCGAGCTGCCCGAGCCGTACAACAACCTGGCCGTGATCTACGCCAGCCAGAACCAGTTCGACAAGGCGCGCGGCGCGCTCGAAAGCGCCATTCGCACCAACCCCAGCTACGCCACCGCCCAGGAAAACCTGGGCGACGTGTATGCGCGGCTGGCCAGCCAGGCCTACAGCAAGGCACTGCAGCTGGACCAGAACAACACCGCGGTGCAGCCCAAGCTGGCGGTGATCCGCACGCTCTTCACGCCGACGGCACCGGGCGCCAAGCCGACGGCGCTGGTGGCGTCCGCCGCGCCGGAGCGGCCGGCGCCTGTGGCCAAGGCGGCGCCAGCGCCTGCACCTGTACCCGCGCCTGCTCCAACTCCCGCGCCTGCGCCGGCACCCAAGGTGGCCGCCGCGCCGGCACCCGCTCCCGCGGCACCGGCCAAGCCGGCTGAAGCCGCGCCGGCCAAATCGGCGGAAGCCGCAGCGCCCGCCGCGGCGACGTCGGCCTCCACCGCCGAGATCGAATCCGCCGTGCGCGGCTGGGCCGCGGCCTGGGCCGGGCAGGACATGGACCGCTACCTGGCCGCCTACGGCCCCGACTTCACACCGGGCGGCGGCCAGAGCCGCAAGTCCTGGGAAGAAGACCGCCGCGCGCGCATCGTGGGCAAGTCCAGCATCAGCGTGAACATCGAGAACCTGGTGATCAAGGTCGACGGCCAGAACGCCACGGCCCGGTTCCGCCAGATCTACCGCGCGGACAGCCTCAACATTTCGAGCCGCAAGACGCTGGAGCTGCAGCGCTCGGGCAACCAGTGGCACATTCGCAAGGAAAGCGTCGGCGGCTAGTGACAGACATCGTCCGGCCCGGCCGGCTCCAGAATCCTCCGTTCCGCCGGAGCGGTCACTTGCTTGCAGCACTGGTGACCGCATCGGCGCTGGTGCTGGCGGCACCGGGCGCGGCCTTCGCTTCGGGCAACAGCAACAACAACAGCAGCAAGTCGGCCGGCGCCAAGGGCACGGGCAAGACGGCCAAGGGGGCCAAGGCCGCCAACGCCAGCAGCAGGTCGTCCGCCAAGGAAGCCAAGGGGAGCGCCGCTCGCCGGGACCTCAAGGACGGCAAGGGCAGCAAGTCGCAGCAGCTTCAGGCCAAGGGCCGCAAGGCGCAGCCGGCGAGCACCGCCCGAATCGCGACCGCAGCAGCAGCAGCAGCAGCAGCAAAGACATCAGCCGCCTCCAAGCCTTCGCGCAAGTCCGCCGCCCTCCAGGAGGCCAACGGCGCCGAAGCGCGGCTGATTGCCGTCTACGAACTCTTCGGCCGCGGACAGGCCCGCCCCGCGCTGGCCAAGGCTCGCGAGCTGGTGCGCGACTACCCGAACTTCCAGCTCGCGCAACTGGTGTACGGCGACCTGCTCGCCGCGCAGGTGCCGCCCACCAACGCCATGCCCGACTCGGCCGGCATCGCGCGGCTGCGCGGCAACCCGGCCATGACCGAACTGCACGAGGAATCGCGCCGGCGCCTGCAGGCCCTGCGCGACCGGCCGCCGCCGGGCACCGTGCCATCGCAGTTTCTTTCGCTCTCCACCAAAAGCCGCTACGCCATTGCGGTGGACGCCTCGCGTTCGCGCCTGTACCTGCTGGAGAACTCCGACAAGGGCCTGAAGCTGGTGGCCGACTACTACATCTCGGTGGGCAAGTCGGGCACCGACAAGGTGGTGGAAGGCGATGCGCGCACGCCGCTGGGCGTGTACTACATCACCAGCAGCCTGGACCCGAAGTCGCTCAAAGACTTCTACGGGGCGGGCGCCCTGCCCATCAACTACCCCAACCCGTACGACGTGCGGCGCGGCAAGACGGGCAGCGGCATCTGGCTGCACGGCACGCCGCCCCAGCAGTTTGCGCGGGCGCCGCTGGCCAGCGACGGCTGCGTCGTCATGGCCAACCCCGACCTGAAGCAGTTGCTGCGCAAGGTGCAGATCGGCGCCACGCCGGTGGTCACCGCGCGCAGCCTGCAATGGATTTCACCGCCGCAAGCTGAAAAAGAAGCCCAGACATTTACCAGCGCAATCAATGCCTGGAAAGATATACGGGCCAGCGGAAATGAAGCGCAATTGAAGAAATTCTATTTGCCCGATTTCCAGCGCAACAGCAAAAAGCCGGTGAACGGAATGACCGCGCCCCACGACGAAGTGGAATACGCGCAAGGCAAGCGCGTGCAGTTCAAGGACATGTCGTACCTGCACTGGCGCGACGGCGACGACACCATGGTCGCCACCTTCGGAGAAGTTTTCGAAGGCGAGAAGAGCGGGCGCACCCGGCGCCAGTACTGGCTGCGCCAAGGCAGCGAGTGGAAGCTTTTTCACGAAGAAATCCTGGGTTGAGGCCCTGTCGGCGACGGGGTCACCCCCTCGTTTCGTGATTTTTTGCCCACGCGTTACGGCTATTTTGGCCGTTACAAGTCGCTCCCCAACACCCTTTGCTACGTAACGCGTAACGGCTTTGTTCCCGTAACACGCCCCGTTCGCGCGCTCCCGGTACCGTAACGTTCCCTCCCATCTTCATGGGAGGTGCAACCGCGTTTACAGAGGGAAAGATAGGTCACCGGATTGTTAACGTGACCTGACCGAAAAACCCCCGATCCGGCCCCGGAACGCTGGCCGCGATCCTGCTAACGCATTCGCAATAGCACACCAAGGACCTCAGTTCCTCGGGTTTCCGGTGTTGATACAGGGAGTTACTCTGTATAACATTCACTTCGCCAGTCGTTGTTCAACTCACCTCAAGGGGTAAATCATGCTCAAGTCAATTACTCGTTTTCTGCGCGACGAAGAAGGCGCAACCGCAATTGAATATGGAATTATTGCGGGGCTTATTTCCATTGCGATCGTGGCTGTTCTGCAAGGAGACGATGGTTTGGGCGGCAGACTCGCAGCAGTCTTTACCCAAATTACCGGCGCTCTCGAAGATATCTGAGATCTGCACAAAGAGCGCGCTGTGGCATTGGGATTCCTGCTGTGGCTACTCCTTGTCACCATTTATGACTTCCGCCAACGCCGCGTCCCGAATTGGCTGGTGCTCGCCGGAGCCGCTGTGGCTCTCGCCGCACTCGGCCTCGGGATGCAGCCGTTCGGATTCGGCTGGACCCAGGCGCTCCTCGGCGCAGGCGTCGGCTTCGGTTTTCTGCTGGTTTTCTATGCCTTCGGGCTCATGGGAGCAGGCGACGTGAAATTCGCAGGCGCCCTCGGACTCTGGGTCGGCCTTGGCGCCCTGGCCCCCATCTGGATCGTCGCCAGCCTCCTGGCCGGCGCACACGGCGCGTTGTGGTACTTGCTGCAACGCTGGCCCCTCTCTCCGCGGCTCGCGCTCATCCTGTCGGGCCCGACCTCCGCAGCCAACGGCAGCAGCGCCACGCCGCGCCGGGCTCGCTTCATTCCCTACGCGGCCTATCTGGCCATGGCCACGGCGGCCTGGATGGTCTGGGGGCGACAGAGTTAGCAGTTTCCTGCCTCTGTCACCGCAGGCCTTTCATTCCTCACTTTCCATGATTGCTTGCCCCTCCTTTCCAGCCCGCCGCACATGATCAATCTCACCAAAATCCTCGCAGCCATCCTGGTGCTCCTGGCCATCGCACTGGGCGGCTACGCCTGGATGCTGAGCCGGCAGGCGCCCCCGCCGGCCGCCGCGGCCACCGGCCCCACCGTCGCGTCGGCGAAGGCGCAGCAGGCGCTGGTTTATCCGGTGGTGGTGGCGGCCAAGCCGCTGCCCGCGGGCCTGGCGATTCCGGCCGATGCGCTGCGCGTGGAACGGCTGACCATCAACCCCGCCGGCGCCTTCCAGGACGTCGCCGTGGCCGCCGGCCGCGTCCCCGTGCTGGACCTGGCCGAAGGCACGCCGGTCATGGAAAACCAGCTGGTCTCGGGCCTGGCCCTGCGCATCGGCGAGGGCGAGCGCGCCATCGCGGTCAAGGCCGACGAGGTGATGGGCGTGGGCAACAAGCTGCAGCCGGGCGACTACGTGGACGTGTTCATCACGCTCAAGTCCGACGGCAAGGACGTGGACCGCAGCCAGGCCCGCCTGCTGCTGTCGCGCAAGCGGGTGCTGGCCTACGGCAACGCGTCGGTCGACGGCATGGCGTCCAAGTCGGCGGACAAGGCCTCGCAGCAGGCCCAGCGCGCCGAGCCCGCACGCACCGCGGTGCTCGCGGTGCCGGTCGATGAAGTCAACCGTCTGACCATCGGCGATGCCAGCGGCCGGCTGCTGCTGGCCCTGCGCAACCCGACCGATCTGTCGGAACCCGACCCCGAACTCTTCGCGCAGTTGCCGACGGCCCTGCAGCCGCCGGCCAGGGCGGGCGAGCCGCGCCGCGCGCCGCTCGAAGGCCTGGACCGCGCCCAGGCCGGCCTGACCGCCGTCGACCTGGTGACCGGCGGCAGGGGTCCCGCCGTTCAGCCCGTGGCCGCGGTGCGCGCCACCGGCGGCGCCCCGCGCACGGCAGCCACCGGAGGCCCTGCCCGCACCGGCCTGCAGGTCGAGGTCATTCGCGGCGAGCGCAGCGAAACCGTGAACTACTGACAAAAAGACAGCCCGAGCCCGCCAGTGCAACGCCGACACCCCGCCATCCAGGAACAACAAATGCACCACACGCCCAGCGAGCCGTCGACCAGCGCCACTCGCAGCCCCGGGGAAGTTTCATCGCGGCGCCTGCGGCCGTCCCTGGTCGCCCTGTGCGCGACGGCGCAAGCCCTGTGGCCGCTGGCCGCCGGCGCGCAGGCGGAGCGCCCGATGAAGGCGCCCCAGCAGCCGCTGCAACCGCTGCAGCAACAACAGCAACAGCAACTGCCACGCACGCTCGTCCTCAGCGCCGGCACGCAGCAGGAGCTGCTGATCGAAAAAGGCATCGACCGCATGGCGATCGGCGACGAAGCCGTGGCCGCCGTCACCATCACCCGCAAGACGCCCAACTCGCCGGCCGCGCGGCTCATCGTGACCGGCAAGGCCGCCGGCCGCACCACGCTCATGGTCTGGGAAAAAGGCCAGAGCGCCGCCTCCACCTACACGCTGGAAGTGCGCCGCCGCGTCTCCACCCTGGCCGGCAGCATGGACAGCATGCCGGCGCACCAGCAGGCGCGCGACACCGCGCTGGCCAGCGCCGCCGACAAGACCGAGCTGGTCGACCGCTCGGTGGTCAACGTGCGCAGCAACACCGTGCAGGTCGAAGTGAAGGTGGTGGAGTTCAACCGCAGCGTGCTCAAGCAGGCGGGCCTGAACATCTTCAGCACCCGCACCAATTCGAACGGCTTCAGCTTCGGCGTGTTCACGCCTGCGTCGCTGCAATCGGCCACCTTCGCATCGAACGGCACCATCGCCGCCACGCAGAACAATCCGCTGGCCGAGGCCTTCAGCCTGCTGTTCAACTTCAGCAAGGCGGGCATCGGGCTGAACGTCGGTTTTCTCGAAGGCAACGGCATGGCGCGCGTGCTGGCCGAGCCCACGCTGGTGGCCATGTCGGGCCAGAGCGCGAGCTTCCTGTCGGGCGGCGAACTGCCGGTGCCGGTGCCGCAGGGCCTGGGCACCACGAGCATCGAATACAAGCCCTTCGGCATCGGCCTCACGCTGACGCCCACGGTGCTGTCCAACGACCGCATCGTGCTCAAGGTGGCGCCCGAAGCCAGCGACCTGGACTACACCAACTCGCTGAGCATCAACGGCGTTGCCGTGCCGGCCATCAGCACGCGCCGCGCGGACACCACGGTGGAGCTGGGCGACGGCGAGAGCTTCATCATCGGCGGCCTGGTAAGCCGCACCACCACCTCCAACGCCGACAAGGTGCCGCTCCTGGGCGACCTGCCGATCCTGGGCGCCTTCTTCAAGCAGAACAAGTACCAGATGAACGAGAAGGAGCTGGTGATCATGGTCACGCCGCACCTGGTCAAGCCCATTGCGCGCGGCACCGACCTCGCGCCCTACCTGCCCGGCTCGTCGGAGCAGCGCAACGGCGCGGTGTGGCGCTCGTACTTCCTCGGCGATGCGGCCGGCACGGCGCCCGCTCCCGGTTTCTCGCGTTGACCACGGCGGACCATGCCCCGTCGACCAGCACCATGAACGCTCCTCGCGACAACATTCCTGAAGTGGGCGCAGAGACCTATCTGTTCGCATCGGCCAACCCGGGCCATGTGACCTGGCTGACCGATGCGCTCGCGCGGCTGGGTTCGGTGGTGGTGCTCGGGCCGGACACCAAGTCGCTGGACGAGCGCATCGCGCTGCTCGGCCCGGTGGCGGTGTTCATCGATTTCTCGCTCGACCAGAGCGAGGTGGCCGGCCCGCTGCACCAGCGCCTGAAGCGCGACTGGCCCGCGCTGCCGGTGCTGGCCACCGGCGTGTCGACCGAGCCCGCCGCCATGCTCGCCGCGCTGCGCGCGGGCGTGGACGACTTCATCGACATGTCGGCCGCCCCCACGGATGCCGTGAGCACGCTGCGCACGCTGATCGAACGGCGCGGCGCGCAGCAGGTGGGCGCACGCGGCCGCACGCTGGCGCTGCTGGGTGCCCGCGCGGGCCTGGGCGTGACCACGCTGGCCACCAGCCTGGCGCTGACGCTGAACGACCTCATCGCACAGGCCCATGCGCAGGCACAGGCGGCGGGGCGCGCCCCCGCGCGCGCGCCGCGCCAGGGCGTGGCGCTGCTCGACCTGGGGCTGCCGGCACGCGACGGCCTGCTCTACCTGGACACCCAAAGCGGCTTCAGCTTCGTGGACGGCGTGCGCAATCTGCGCCGGCTCGACCAGACCCTGCTGCACACCGCGTTGGCGCACCACGGCAGCGGCGTGGCGGTGTTGCCGCTGCCGGCGAGCCTGGCGCAGGTGCGCGAGATCTCGCATGCCGACTCGGTGGCGCTCATCAAGCGGCTGACCGACTTCTTCGATTTCCAGATTGCCGACCTGGGCGGTTTTTCCACCGTCGACTTCGTGGCGCAGACGGTGCGGGAATCGCAGCGCACCTGGGTGGTGTGCGACCAGAGCATCGGCGGCATCGTGTCCACCGCCAACCTGCTCAAGGAGCTGCGCACCCGCGAGGTGGACATGTCGCACCTCTCGCTGGTGGTCAACAGGTTCGACAACCATGTGGACCTGACCGCCAAGGACATCGCCGAGCGCCTGGAGCTGCCGTTGCATCACGTCATTCCCGCGCGCAGCGCACCGCTGCTGTCGGCTGCCAGCCGTGGCGAGATGCTGGTCCGCACCGCGCGCAACGACCCCTATTCGCAGGCGATCGCGGGGCTGGCCCGCGGCCTGCACCAGGAATTCGCATCTCCAACGGGCCAGCCGCCGGCCAAAGATCCTCGCTGGAGCGCGTTGCTTTCGCGCTTTCGCAAGAGCCCAAGTGAAGGTTGAGCCCCATGTCCAACGATATTGAATTTGCCGACGACGACCAGGCGTTCATCAGCTCCCAGCAGTTCCAGGACATCAAGAGCTGGACGCACGATCACCTGTTGAGCCGCATCGAAGAGCTGGGCGCGGAGTTCGGCCGCTGGTCGCGCGCTTCCATCCAGCAGTTCGTGGAGCTGGAGGTGGACAGCTTCGTGCGCCTTCGCCGCGTGCCCATCAACGACCGCGAGATGCAGCTCATCTCCGATGCGCTGACCAAGGAACTCGCGGGCTTCGGTCCGCTGGAAGACCTGCTGAACGACCCGGCGGTGGAAGACATCCTGATCAACGGCTACCAGAACGTGTATGTGTCGCGCCACGGCATGCTGGAGCGCGAGACGGTGCGCTTTGCCGACGCCGAGCATGTGATGCGCATCGTGCGCCGCATCCTCGCGCCGCTGGGCCGGCGGCTGGACGAATCCAACCCCATGGTCGATGCGCGCCTGCCGGACGGCGGACGCATCAACGTGATCATCGAGCCGCTGGCCATCGACGGGCTCTCGGTGTCGATCCGCAAGTTCCGCAAGGAACCCCTCACGCCGGCCGACCTGGTGAAGCTGGGCACCTTCGATGCGGGCATGGCGCAGCTGCTGGAAATCGCGGTGCGCGCGCGCTGCAACATCCTGGTGAGCGGCGGCACCAGCTCTGGCAAGACCTCGCTGCTCAATGCGCTGGCCAGCTACATTCCGGCGCGCGAGCGCGTGATCACCATCGAGGACACGGCCGAACTCTCGCTGGGCACCAGCCACGTGGTGCGGCTCGAAAGCCGGCCGGGCGGCTTCGACGGCACGGGCGTCATTTCCATCCGCGACCTGCTGCGCAACAGCCTGCGCATGCGGCCCGACCGGATCATCGTGGGCGAGGTGCGCGGCGCCGAAGTCATCGAGATGATGCAGGCCATGAACACCGGCCACGAAGGCTCGATGGGCACCATCCACGCGAGCTCGCCGCGCGAATGCCTCTACCGGCTGGAGATGCTCGCGGGCTTCGCCGGCTACCAGGGCAGCGAAGTGAGCCTGCGCCGGCAGATTGCCAACGCCATCGATTTCATCGTGCAGATCGGCAGGCTCTCGGGCGGGCAGCGGCGCATCATTTCGCTGAGCGAGGTCACCGGCGTCAACGACAACATCGTCGCGATGCAGGAGCTGTACCGCTACGAGCCCATCGTCTCGCCCGACGGCGAGGAGCGCGACCGCTGGGTGTCGCTGGGCATTGCGCCGCATTCGCCGAAGATCACGCGCTTCCGCCAGTCGATGCAGCGCGCGGCGCAAGGAGACACGCGTGCCTAAAGGCCTGGTCATCGTGGCTGTCATCGCGCTGCTCGCGGCGGCCGCGGGGCTGCTGCTGTGGCAGTGGGCCAAGAGGCGCCAGGTGCGGCAGGCGGCGGAGCGGCATCTGCGCCAGCAGATTCTTGCGAGCAACGCGCCCGCCATGCCGGTGCCCATGCCGACGCGGGACATGCCCGCGAGCGAACTGCCCTCGGGCCTGACCACCGACCCCTGGCTGGAAACCGAGACAACGGCCAAGGCCCCGGTGCCCACCGGCCTCTTCGACAAGCTCTTGCCCGGCTGGCTGGTGGGCGTGGTGAAGCCGCGCACCGTGGTGCTGGGCATGGCCGGCATTGCGCTGCTCTGCGCGCTGGCCGGCGCCATCGGCGGCTGGCTGGCGGCCATTGGCGTGCTGCTGTTGCTGCTGCTGGTGGCCACCTTCGTGCTGTGGCTCCAGGTGCAGAAGTTTCGCCGCAAGCTGGTGAGCCAGTTGCCCGCCTACATCGACGCGATGGTGCGGCTGATCACCATCGGCAACTCGACGCAGGCGGCTTTTCAGCTGGCGATTTCGACCACCGAAGCACCGCTGCGCGGGCACCTGGAACGCTCGGCCGCGCTGGTGCGCGCGGGCGTGGACCTGGACCGCGCGCTGCACCAGACCGCCTCGAACGTGCGCGTGGAAGAGCTGTTTCTGCTGGCCTCCATCCTGGGCCTGGGCGTGCGCTACGGCGGCCGCGCCGACCTGCTGCTGGAGCGCGTGGCCAACTTCATGCGCGACCGCGAACAGGCCGAGCATGAGCTCGTCGCGATGTCCGCCGAGACGCGGCTGTCGGCGTGGATTCTGGGCCTGCTGCCGGTGGGCGTGGGCGCCTTCCTCATCATGACGAACCCCGGCTACTTCATGGGCATGTGGGCCGACGGCACGGGCCGCATCCTCATCTTTTCGGCGCTGGGACTGCAGTTGACGGGCGCGGCGCTGCTCTACCGCCTGGCGAGGCTGGCATGACGTTCACGCCCAATCAGCTGGCCGTCTTTGCCCTGGTGCTGCTGGCCGTGGGCCTGATGGTGGGCGCTGGCGCGCTGCTGGCGGCCGAGCTGCGGCGCACGCGCAGCGGGCAGGTCATCGGCCGGGCCATTCGCCAGGCCGGCACCGTGCCGCCGGATGCCAGGGGCAGCGCCAGGAGCGATGCAGACGACAGGGCCGGTCCCGAAACCGTGCCCGACGCCGCCACCCCCGCGCAAGCCGACGTCGAGCTGCCCTTTCACTGGCTCGATTCGCGGCTGGGCCGCGCGCTGGTGGCCGACGAGGACAGGAACCTCATCGACCAGTGCGGCCTGCCCTCCAAGCGCACGCAGCTGGTGTTTCTGGTCACGCGCATCCTGCTGGCGCTGCTGCTCCCGTTCATGGCCTATGTGGTCTGGGGCGAAGGGCATCCGCAGCAGCGCACGGTGGTCTTCGTGCTGGCGGCCAGCTTCGTCGTCGGCTTCATGGCGCCCAAGTGGGTGCTGGGCCGCATCGCCGCCGGACGGCGCGAGCGCGCGGCGCAGGAGCTGCCGCTGTTCATCGACCTGTTGCGGCTGCTGCAGGGCGTGGGCCTGAGCCTGGACCAGAGCCTGCAGATCATGGCCAGCGACTTCCAGCATGTGCTGAAGGTGCTGGGCCACGAGCTCACGCTGGCCAACAACCAGTACAGCCGCGGCCGCACCCGCGAGCATTCGCTGCAGCGCCTGGCCACCCTGCACAAGAACGAAAACCTGCGCGGCCTGGTGTCGCTGCTGGTGCAGGTCGACCGGCACGGCGGCGCGGTGCAGGAGCCGCTGCGCATCTTCAGCGACCGGCTGCGCGAGCACCGGCGCTCGGAGATGAAGGAGCGCATCGGCAAGATCACCGTGAAGATGACCGGGGTGATGGTGACCACGCTGCTGCCGGCCCTGGTCATCGTGACCGCGGGGCCGGGGTTCATCGCGATATTCCGTTCACTGGGAGCCGTCACCAAATGAAAACCCTCGCCATTGCCATGCGGCATCGCCATGCCGACCGCATGCGGGCCTGCACCGCCACCGCACTTGCGACGCTGGCGGTGCTGGTGGTCCTTTCACTGAGCGGCTGCGGCACCGTCAAGGACCAGTACGCGGCCAGCGCCGACGCGCAGCAGCGCGCCACCGCCGAAGCATCGGCCGACACGCGCGCCGGCGCCGCCATCGACACCAAGGCCACCTATCTGCGGCTGGTCGAGCAGATGCAGACCGAAGGCCTGTGGTTCGCATCGCTGGCGCACATCGACGCGCTGGAGCAGCGTTGGGGCGTGTCGCCCGAATCCACGCGCGCGCGCGCCGATGCCCTGCGCCAGACCGGCCAGGCCGCATTGAGCGAAGCCGCCTACAAGCGCCTGATGGGCACGCCGCTGGAAAGCGCCGGCTATCGCGGCCTGGGCCTGGTGGCCGGTGCGCGCGGCAACTACCCCGAAGCGGTGCAGCTGCTCAAGCAGGCCCAGCGCCAGACCCCGACCGATGCCTTGCTGCTCAGCGACCTGGGCTACGCGAGCCTGCGCGCGGGGCAGATCGCCGAAGCCCGACTGCCGCTGATGCAGGCGCTGCAACTGCGGCCGGACAACACACAGGCCCAGGCCAACCTGGCGCTCTACTTCGAAGCCACCGGCCAGAGCGAGCAGGCCAACAAGCTGATGGACGCCAACCGCATGCCAGCGGCCACCCGCGCCGCCGTGCGGGATGCCGCGCAGCAGTTGCGCACCGGCGGCGCGCCGCTGGCGGCAACCGACGCAGCCCCGCTGGGCGCGGCCGGCGTTGCCCCCTTGGCCGTTCGCCCGCTGAGCAGCGGCACGACGCTGGCGCGGGACGACAACATCGCGCCCCCGCCCCTGGCGCTGAAGGCATCGCGCTGGGCCGGCATGGGCGGCGTGCGCACCGCCAGCCAGCTGAACCCGTCCACCGCGGACGCCGCAAGCTCACCCAACCCGACCACCGCACGAGTGACCCCATGACAAAAGAACACGCTCTTCGCCTCGCCGCCCTGTGGTCCGCATTCGGCATGGGGGCTGCGCTGATGTTCGGCGCGCCTGCGGTGCTGGCGCAGCAGGTGGTTCAGCCTGCGGCTGCGGCTCAACCGGCTCAGCCGGCACAGGCCGCGGCGCCGAACCCCGACACCATGGCGCCGGACACCGCGGAGATGGCCGAGGCCGAAGAAGAAGAGATCGCGTACGAACCCCTGCAAGTGGGCGACGCCACGCAGGGCCTGCTCGCCTGGCAGCGCAGCGGCGAACTCGCCTCGCCCACGCCGCGCCCCATTGCCGGCAATGTCGCCAACCGCAGCTACGAGCGGTACCTCAAGAGCTTCGAGTTTCCGATTCCGGAGCGGATGAGTTCGTCGGTCAAGTCGTCGTCGGGCTCGGGCGCCACCGCCGCCAAGTAGCCAGCGCCCAAGCAGACACGAACGCGCATCGCCATGAAAACGCAAGACACCCGACCCGCAGCACGCCGCCAACGCGGCGCGTACGCGATCGAGTTTGCGTTTGTGTTTCTGATCTTCTTTGCGGTGCTCTACGGAATCATTTGCTACGGGCTGCTGTTCGCATTTCGCCTTGGGGTGCAGAACGCGGCGGAAGACGGGGCGCGTGCGGCGCTGCGGTATCAGCCGACGCTTGCGGCCAGAACGACTCTGGCGCAGGCGACCGCCACCCAGCGCATCAGTTGGCTGCCAGCTGTGGTGACACGCAACGCGACCGCCACGGTCTGTGGCGTGGCAGGCAACGTTTGCGATGCGCCCATCTGCAGCCCCAAGTGGGAGGAGCGCTGCCAGGTGGTGGTGACCGTGACCGCGAGCGATATGCAACGCCTGCTGCCGCCGCTGCCAAGCTTCGCAATGCCGAACCAAATCGTTGGCAAGGCCAGCATGCTGCTGGACGGGAGAGCGCCATGAGCAAGGCGCTTGCCCACGCCAGCCACGCAGGACTTCAACCCAGCCCGGCCCGGCAGCGCGGCGTCGCGGCCATCGAGTTTGCGCTTGTCTTCGTCTTGCTTTTCGGCGTGCTGTACGCGCTCGCAACCTTCGGTGCCGTGCTCTACATCCAGCAAACCGTGACACGCGCGTCCGAAGAAGGGGCACGGGCTGTGGGCTTGCTCGATTCCGAGCCGACGGCGAACGATCCCGAGGTCAAAAACGCGGTGTACGACGCGTTGGCCAATTCGCTGGTGGTTCCGGTGTCGGCCAATGCCAGCGTCGCGACCCGGCGCAGCTGGATCGTCACGAACGTGAACGTGCAGGTGGACAAAAGCACTCCCAGCGCGCCGGGCGCCTACATCAACTACGTCGTCACCGTGACCTATCCGTACAGCGCGAACCGCCTGCTGCCCACGATGCCGTTTCTGGACGCCAGCCGGTGGATGCCCGACGAACTTCGAAGCCGGACGACCGCCGCGCTTCGTTCGTCCTGACGAAGGGCCAGTGCCATGAACCAAACACGACAGACAACGATGCACCGACGCCAACGCGGGTCGATCATCATCAACACCGCCATTGCATTGAGCCTGGTCGTTATCACGCTGATCGGCACCGAGATCGGCTTCATGTACTTCATGAAGCGTGAATTCCAGAAGACCGCCGACCTTGCCGCCCTCGCCGGCGCGCAACAGGTGCGCGGCGGCTGCCCCGCGGCGACGGCGGCCGCGCAGTTGAACGCCAACGGCGCAGCCGGCGGCGAAGGCCGCAACATGCCCGCCAGCGCGCTGCCGCTGGGTGCGGCTGGTGAAATCCAGTGCGGCTACTGGGACCGGACCACAAGCTTCCAGTTTCCCGCAGTGACCGGCGCCATCAACGCGGTGCGCGTGAGCTTCCAGCGGCCTTCACCGACGCTGCTCGCATTCTTCGCGGGCAACCGCAACATCAGCGTCACCGCCGTGGCGGCGCTGAGCGCACCGCTCGCCGAATTCTCAGTGGGCAGCAAGCTGATCACCGTCAGCGGCGACTCCACCCTCGGCCGGCTGCTCAAAGGCATCGGGCTCGATCTGGCCGGCACCTCGCTGGTCACGTACGACGGATTGGCCCAAGCCAAGATCACCCCGGGCGGGCTGCTGGCGGAACTGGGCATTCCGGTCGCCGCCGACATCGGCGTCGGCGAACTCAACACGCTGCTGGCCGGGCGATCGGTGGCGCTGGGCGATCTGCTGGATGCCATCGTGACAGTGGCGGGCCAAAACAGCCTGCTCGCCAGCAACATCGCGCTGCTGCAGGCCATCCAGACCAAGCTCGGAATCGAAAACCTCATGGTGCAGTTGGGCTCCGTCGCCGGAGGGGCACGCGGCCTGTTCGCGGAGATCATCGCGCCCGGGGGCAGCGGCGGCGGCGCGCTCAACGTGGACGTGGGGGCGCTGGACCTGCTCTACACCTCCATCGGCGTGGCCACATCAAAACACGCGGTGGACGCGGGGCTCAACATCAACCTGCTGTCGCTGGCCAAGGTGACGACCAAGGTCACGGTGATAGAGCCACCATCGATTGCCATCGGCGGCGTCGGTGCCAAGGCCTACAACGCGCAGGTGCGCACCTTCATTCACGTGACGACGGATGCGGGCCTGCTCGGTGCGCTGCTCGCACCGCTGATCAAGCTGGATCTGCCCATCGTGGTCGATGCCGTGACGGGCGTCGGCACGGTGGTCGAAATGTGCACGCCTGAGCTTCAGGACCCAGTGACCGGCAAGGACCGCGCGAGGTTTGACGTGACCAGCACCATCGCAAATGTGTGCGTGGGACAAATTGCGACGGCGGATCTGTTTTCGAAATTCGATGTCTGCGACTACCCCTCGACGCTGAAAGACATGGAACTGGTCAACGTGCTGGGACTGTTGAAGACGACCAGCCACCTGGACCTCGGAGCCCTGAGCGGTCCGCCCGCGTCACTGACACTTGCAGCAGGGGAGACCGGCACGACACCGGTCAACAACCTGCAACTGGGGACGCTGGTGTCGGACTTGGTGGGGCAGTTGACCAACTTGCTGTTCGGTGCACAGCCCCCAGGAACGCCGCCTACGGGGCAGCAACTCAACGACCTGACCACGAAACTGTGGGATGACACCGCGAGCATTTGCACGGCCAGCAATACGTTTTGTTGGGGACAGCGCTACAACAGCGCAATCAACACCATCCGCCAGAATGCGGGCCAGAGTGGCCTGCTGACGGGAATTCTCGATGGAGTACTCGGTCTCGTTGGTGGTCTTCTGAATCAATGCACCGGCTTGTTCAGCATCGGCGAGCAAGGGTGCAAGAACATGATTAAGGACACGCTATCTAGCACCAGCAACAGTTCCGGCGGCGCCGTCTCCAACGCGCTGTCCGTACTGACCGGCCTGCTCAAACCCCTTCTCGACGCCATCGGCTCGTCGGTCCTCACGCCCCTGTTGCAAAACGTCCTCGGCATCAACCTCGGCCAAGTCGACGTGAACCTGAGGTCGCTCGACTGCAAGGCCCTGCCCATGCTGGTGTACTGAGACAAGGTGCCCGCACGAAACCCGGCGCACAGAGACTGCAAACATAGATGAATTCCCCCGCAGCCAATTTCGACGAACTCGACCTCTTTGTCTGGGAAGGCAAAGCCGACATCCTCGACCGCATCGCGCGGTGCATGGCGAGCTTCGACGTGGAGGTCACGCGGGCCGACGGGTTGCCGCCGCCGCAGCAGGAGCGCGGCGCCGCGTTGCGGCCTTCGGTGGCGATCATCAGCGTCACGGTCATCGACAGCGGCGGCCTGGCGCACGCCACCGAGTTTTTGCAGGGCATGCCGGTGATCTGGGTGGCGGCGGGTTCGCGCGAGCGCGACTCGCGCACCTATCCGCCCGAGTACCTGCATGTGCTGCCCTACGACTTCACCTGCGCCGAGTTGCGCACGATGGTCGCCAAGCTGGTGCGGCAGTTGCGCGCGCGCGATGTCGCGCCGCAGGCGCCCGATGTGCTGGTGGCGCACTCCGACGCCATGAAGGCGCTGCTGGCCGAAGTGGGCGCATTTGCCGACTGCAACCATCCGGTGCTGGTGCGCGGCGAAACCGGCGTGGGCAAGGAACGCATCGCGCAGCAGTTGCACCTGGGGCACCAGTCGTACGGCAAGGGTGCGTTCGTGGCGGTGAACTGCGGCGCCATTCCCGACGGACTGTTCGAATCGCTGTTCTTCGGCCACACCAAGGGCTCGTTCACCGGCGCCGTGCATGCGCACCGCGGCTACTTCGAGCAGGCCACGGGGGGCACGCTGTTCCTGGACGAAATCGGCGACCTGCCGCGCTACCAGCAGGTCAAGCTCTTGCGGGTGCTCGAAGACAACACGGTCACGCGGCTGGGTGCCACGGCGCCGGTGCGGGTGGACTTCCGGCTGGTGGCGGCCACCAACCGCAACCTGCGCGAGATGGTGGCGAGCGGCGAGTTTCGCGCCGACCTGTTCTACCGGCTCGCGGTGATCGAGCTGCATGTGCCCAGCCTGGAGGAGCGCGGCGAGGTCGACAAGATCGCGATCTTCAAGGCGCTGCTGGCGAACGTGCTCGGCGACGAACTCGAGACGCTGGGCGAGACGCCTCACTGGCTCAGCGACGCGGTGGCCGAGACCTACTTTCCGGGCAATGTGCGGCAGTTGCGCAACCTGGCCGAACGCGTGGGCGTGATCGCACGGCAACTGCACGGCTGGGACCAGAACCTGATCCAGCGCGCCATTGCACTCACGCGCGGCACGCCGGCGCCGGCGGTGACGGCGGACCGCAACGGTTCTGGTGGGGGTGGCGGCGGCGGTGGTGGTGGTGTCGCGCTCGACAGCAACGGCGACCGCAAGGGCTGGAACAGCGGCGAGCGCAACCGCATCATCGCGGCGCTGGAGATCAACGACTGGAAGCGCCAGGACACCGCGCAGCACCTGGGCATCAGCCGCAAGGTGCTGTGGGAAAAGATGCGCAAATACCAGATCCTCGACGGCGAACCGGGCATTCCCGAAGACGCCTGAACAAGAACAAGAAGGCCCGCTCAGCGGGCCTTCTTGTTGTCAGGGGTTGGACAGGCGCGGCGTGCGCCGCAGCGGCGGGTTCGACAGCGCCGCCGCCGGCGAGCGCTCCACGATCGGCTCGCTCGGGCACGCGGTGTTGCTCGACAGGCAAAGCGCCGACAGCAAACCGTCTTCGGTGATCACCGAGCGGTTCGGCGGACCGAAGAGGCTGTCCAGCCAGTTGTTGGGCGCCGCGGGGTCGATGCGCAATTCGCCCGTGGTGCGTGCGAGGCGCAGTTCCGAAATGCGCAGGTCGAAGACGCCGTCGACATAGTCGAACAGCAGCGTGTAGTAGTCCAGCTGCGCATCGAGCACCTTGGGCAAGGTCTCGCGCCCGAACTCCATCAAGCGGCGCCGGCCGCGAAAGGCCTGGCCCGAGGTGCTGACGGCTTCCATCAGTTGCCGCTCACGCTCGCGGCCCGAGACGGTGCGCGCCCACGAGGCCGAGGTGAGTTCGAACAGGTTGTTCTTCACGCCTTCGAGCTTGGCCTCCTGGTTGGCGACTTCGGCCAGCGCGGTGCGCAGGCGCAGTTGCCGGTCGAAGCCGTTGCCGAAATTCCAGTTGAGTTCGAAGGCCGCGCGCGTCGGGTCTTGCGGCGACACGCCGCGCGGGTCCTTGCTCTTGACGACCACGGCATCCAGCGTGGGGTAGAGGCTGGCTTCCTGCTGGTCGACCAGCGCGCGGGCGCGGTCGACGCGGCCCTGGGCTTCGGCGATCTCGGTGCTGCGGGCCTCGGCGCGGCGCAGCGCTTCTTCCTGCGTGCCGATGCGCCACTGCAGCGGCGCGGCCAGCACGGGCAGCGCCTCGGTGTTGGGCGTGAACTTGAAGTAGTTGCGGAACTTGGCGAGCGCCTCGTCGCGCTGCGCTTCGAAATCGGATTCGCGGGCCGCCACCAGCGCGCGGCGGGACGCGGCCATGTTCAGGTCGTTGTCGCCCGAGACGCCCAGCGCCACACGGCGGGCCTCGGCCTTGGAGAGCTCGGCCACCACCTCGGTGGCCTTGCGCGCGATCTGCTTCTTCAGGTCGAAGCGCTGCACCTGCAGGTAGGCGGTGAGCGCATCCAGCACCACCTTCTGCGAAGTGGTGACCACGGCTTCGTCGTCGGCCATGTTGCCGGCCTCGGCGGCCCGCACCGAGGCGTCAATGGCGCCGCCGTCGATCAGGCTCATGCGCGCTTCGGCGGTGAGCACGGTGTAGTTCTGGCTTTTCGCGTTGTCCGCGCCGCTGTTGTAGGTGCCCGAAGACGTACCGACCCTGAAGCGCGGATAGCGGGCCTTGCGCGCCTGGTCCACGCCGAAGCTGCTGGTGTTGGCGGCCGCCTGGGCCGACTGCACTTCGGGGTAGTCGGTAGAGAGAGTGATGAGCGATTGCTTCACGCGCTGCGCGTAGCTCGCGGCGCCCAGCGACGGAGCGGTGAGGCGGCGGGCGAGCGAGAGCGACGGGGCGGCAGGTTCTTCCTGCGCAAAGGCGACGGGCGGCAGCGCAAAGCTGGCGCACAGCGCCGCGCAAAGCACCGCGGTGCCCGGGCTGCGGCGCCGTCCTGCAAAGGTGGGGGCCTTCATGGCTCGCGGAAGGCTTCGCGCCGCAACTTGAGCACCGGGCGCAGGATGTACCAGATGAACGGATCGGTGCCCACGCGCAGGTCCACTTCGGCCTCCATGCCGGCGGTGACGCGGTTCTCGACGCGGCCCACGTGCGACTGCGACATGCTGATGAGCAGCCGGTAGTAAGGCGCGCCCTGGGCAATGGCCGCGTCGCGGTCGGCGTCGGCCGCCACCAGCATCACCTGGCCTTCGACGGCGCCGTAGCGCAGGTAGTCGTAGGCGGTGATCTTCACGCGCGCGGACTGCCCGATTTCCACGAAGCCGCGGTCGTTGGGGTTGAGCCGGGCCTCGACCACGATCTCGTCCTTGTCGGGCACCACTTCGAGGATGGCTTCGCCGGGCTTGACCACCCAGCCGGGGCTGGAGTTGCGCAGGCCCTTGACGATGCCGTCCGAGGGCGCCTTCACTTCGGTGCGCGAACGCTGGGTGCGGGCGCGCGCCAGGTCTTCGCTCAGGCTGGCGAACTGGCGCTCCACGGTGGCCAGCTCGTCCGATGCGCGGCGGCGGTAGCGGCCTTCGGCCTCGGCCATCTTGGCCTGCGCCTCGGTGATGGCGGCGTTGGCCGAAATGACGCCCTGGCGCGCGATCGCGAGTTCGCTGCGCACGCCTTCGGCCTGCCGGCGCTTCTCGAGCACCTCGACCTGGCCGACCAGTTTTTCGGAGAGCAGCTGCTCGGAGATTTCAAGCTCCTTCTGCATCAGCGCGAAGCGGTCGCCCAGGCCCTTGACCTTGGCCTGCTGCTCCAGCTGCTTGCTGCGCGCCTGCTCCAGTCCCGAGACGGCACCGGCCATGACGCCGCGCTGCTCCAGCGCGCGCGCCTGGTAGGCGCCCAGCTCGCCTTCGAACACGCTCTCGTCGATGTCGGCGGCAAAGGACTGGCGGCTGAGCGGCTGGCCGCGGCTTTCGGCCAGGAGGCGCACGCGGGTGGCCTGCGTGGCCGCATAGCGGGCCGAGAGCTCTTCGAGGTTGAGGCCGCTGCCGCCCAGGTCGATCTCGACCAGCGACTGGCCCTGCTTGACCCTTTCGCCGTCCTTCACCAGCACGGCGCTGACGATGCCGCCTTCCAGATGCTGGATGGACTTGACGCGGTCCGACGGGATCACCCGGCCCGGCGCGACGACCACCGTTTCCATCGGAAAGCCCAGGCCGACCACGGCCAGCACCGCGACGGCGCCGCCGATGATCCACTGGCGTCGACGCCCCTGGGGCGAGGTCCGCGCCGCGCGCTGCTGGTCTTCGTCCTGAAGAATCTGCGGCAAATCTGATTTCAAGTTCACGGTCCCCAATCACTCGTCAAGGGTCACAGGCAGCATCACGCCATGGAGCGCGAGGCCGTGGCCGCCGCGCCGTCTTCGTCGCCCACCGCCACCAGCGGCTTCTTCACGCCGAAGAGCTTGGGCACCATGACCGCGGCGGTGCCCACTTCGACGTCGCCCTGCCCCGTCACGTGGTAGACCGCCGTGGCGGCCGAGACGATGCGCAGCGAATGCGTGACCACCACCACGGTGCGCACCTTGGCCACCGCCAGCAGCGTGGCGAGCAATGTGCGCTCGCTCTGGAAATCGAGGTCGTTGCTGGGCTCGTCGAGCACCAGCACCGAGGGCTTGCGCAGGAAGCTCATGGCCAGCGCGAGCTTGCGGCGCTCGCCCACCGACACGCCGGTGCCGCCCTCGCCCACCATGGTGCGGTAGCCGTCGGGCGTGCGCGAGATGAAGTCGTGCGCGCCCGAGAGCTTGCAGGCCGCGACGATCTGCTCGTCGCTCTGGCCCGGCGCCGCGCGGCGCATGGTGTCGATGAGCGTGCCGCCGAACCAGTAGACCTCTTGCGAGAGGTAGCTGATCCAGCGCGAGAGCTCTTCGCGGCCGAACTGCGACAGGTCGTACTCGCCGATGCTGATGATCCCGCGCGTGGGCGCATAGAGCCCCGAGATCAGCTTGACCATGGTCGACTTGCCCGCGCCGTTGCGCCCGACGATCACATGCAGGCCGCCGGGGCCGATGTCCAGGTCGACGTTTTCCAGCACCGGCTGCTGCGAGTTCTCGGTGAAGCTGAAGCTCACGTCCTTGAGCGTGATGCGGCCCAGCGGCTGGGGCAGCGTCATGCCGGTGGGCGGCTTTTCGACCGGCTCGCGCAGCACGGTCTCCAGGCGCTTGGCGGCTTCCTTGGCGGTGGCCAGCGCGCGCCAGTTGGACACCAGCCCGGCCACCGGCTGCAGCGCCTTGAGCGCCAGCATGTTGGAGGCGACCAGGCCGCCCACCGTCATCCACTGCTCCATGACCGACACCGCGCCCACCGACACCACGATGACCGAGAAGACGGTGAGCAGCACCGTGGTGCCGTCGCGCGCGGTCTCGATCTGGCCGTTCTTGCTGAAGCTCTCGCTGAGCCAGGCGTTGTAGGTCTGGCGCCACATGTCGGCGATGGGGCCGTCGTTGGCCTGCGTCTTCAACGTTTCGCGCGCATGGCAGATCTCGGAGGTCATGCGGTCCAGGCCCCGGCCGCGCTGCACTTCCTCGACCCGGCCGGCGCGCACTTCGTCGGCCCACCACCACGCCAGGAAGGACATGATCGCCAGGAACGCGGCCACCACCGGCAGCACCGGCAAGGCGACGATGCCGATCACCACCAGCGCGAACACCGCCATGGGCAGATCGAAGATGGATTGCGCCAGGCCGCCGGTGACGGTGCCGCGCACCGAGCCCACGTCGCGAAAGTACTGCTGCCACACCGACGCCGGCCGCGCTTCGAGCGCGCGCAGCGGGCGGGCCAGCATAGATTGCAGCAACGCGCCCGAGACGCCATGGTCGATGATCGCGCCCGCATTGCGCAGCATGCGCGAGCGCCGCGTGCGCAGCCAGAACTCGATGCACAGGAAAAAGAAGATGCCGCTGACCAGCGCGGCCAGCGTGGAGGTGCCGCTGCGCGAGAGCACGCGGTCGTACACCTGCAACAAAAAGATGGAAGGCAGCAGCCCGAACAGGCTGATGGGGAGCGAGCGCCAGGCCGCGCTCTTGACCAGCGGGTAGGCATCGCGGAACGCCTTGTTCAGCGCCCCCGCAAAAGGACTGGCACCCGGCACGTCCGGCGTATCTGCCACCAGCTGGCTGGGCAAGAGGAACTTGATCATGAGAAAGGGCCGATCCGTCGAGCAATGACGCTCGAATCATTATCGACTGTTACCCAAGATTACAAAGCAAAAAATCGCGGTCCGCGCACCTCAGCATCGGGGGTTTCGCGCCTTTGCCGCATCGGCCTGGCGGTCGTTCCTTGCGTCGCGCTTCCAGGTGCTTTCGGCGGCCGTGCAGCCGGCCTGCCGATCGACCGTGGGCGCCCCTTTGACCGCGGGCAAACCCTCGGCCAGCACCAATGCGATGTTGGCGCACAACAGCATGCAGACCACCCATGCAAAGAGCAACTGCAGCCAGCCCAGCCACCATCGTCGCGGCGCCTCCGGCTCGCGTTCGTAGGGCATGTGAATCAAGGCGTTCCATCTCATGGCAGTGCTTTCAAAACCCGGGCAAGCCGGGACAGACCGACACCCGCGGAGCTCTTCGCCAGCACCCAGTCGCCCGGTTGCAGCAGACCGCCCAGCGCGGTCGAGAGATCCGATACATCGACGAACCAGTGCGATCGCACCTTGGTGCGGATGCGCGCATGCAGCGCCCGCATCAAGGGACCGCACAACAGCACGCGATCTGGTTGCGACGCCAGCAACTCGGTCTCCAGGTCGAGGTGATGACGTTGCGCGGCAGGGCCCAACTCCTGCATGTCGCCGAGGATGGCCACGCGACGTGCAGGCTCGCATGGGGCTTGTGACAGCAACTCAAGCGCCGCCCGCATCGAACTCGGGTTGGCGTCATAGGTTTCATCGATCAGCTTGAAGCTTCCGCCGCCGATGTGAATGGTGTGCAGCGCACCGCGTCCGCCCGGCGGCTCGAAGTGCGCGAAAGGCTCGACCGCCGCGGCCAGCGGCAGGCGCAGCGCCTGCAACGCGCCCAGCGCGCCGACGGCGCTCGCGCCCATGTGGCGCCCCGGCGCATTGAGCCGCAACTGGAAGGGCTCGCCCGCCACCTGCGCCTGCACCTCGCCGTGGTCGAAGGCGAGCAGGCGCACGTCGGCGTCTTCATGCTCGCCGTAGGTCACCACCTGCAGCTGGTGCGCCGCCGCCGCTTCGGCGAAGGTCGGGAACTCGGGCATGTCGCGGTTCAGCACCACGCTGTCGCCGGCGGCCATGCCTTCGAAGATGCGGGCGTCCATGCGCGCCGCCGCTTCGGGCGGGCCGCGGTGCTTTTGCGAGGCGGCCGACAGCCCGGTGATCACCACCAGCGAAGGCCGCACCAGTTGCGAGGACGCCGGCATGTGCGAGGTGCCCATCTCCAGCACCCAGTAGGCGGCGTGCCGCGGCATGCAGGTGAGGTTCCAGGCAATGCCCGACGGCAGGCTGATGTTGCCTTCGGGCTGGGCGACCTCGCCCCACACGGTGAGGGCGCCGGCCAGCATGGCGGTCACCGCGCTGGAGGCGGGGCCGCTGCCCAGCACGGCGCAGACGCGCCCGGAAAACTCGGTGCGCGCATGCTCGCCCAGCTGCAGCACGGCCTGCAGCACGTTGGGCACCTTGAGCACGGGCACGCGCTTGTCCAGGTGCGGCTTGGGGTCGGTGCACAGCACGGCGGCGGCCGGTTGCAGCACGCCCTTGAGCGTGACGGCCGCCAGCGGTGTCTTCGACGGCCGCGTCTGGTTCTCGAACACCACGCGGCCCTTGCGCATGAAGGAGCGCTGCGTCACGCCGCTGGCGCGCCAGCCGTCTTCGGGCCGCACCACCCATTCGCCGCCGGTCACGCGGGCCATCTCGGTCGATGTCCACGCGGCGCCGTCGTCGCGCGCACCGGCGGCGCCCAGCACGTTGCTCACCGCCTGCGGAACGCGGCGCTCCAGCAGGTAGCGGTGGTAGCCCGCGAAGCCCGAGACGTACTGCTCCACGTCGTCGATGCGCACGCGGAACGAGTGATGGCGAATGAAGAAGGCGCCGACCACGGTGGAGGGGCGCCGGAAGTACATCGCCATCTCGGGCCAGAAGAAGCCGTTGAGCAGGTAGTGGGCGCGGTAGTCGAGCGCGCGGTAGAACTTCTCGGTGTCCAGCTCGTCCAGCAGGTGCCGCATGGCGGGCATGCCTTCGAGGCGCTGCAGCATCTGCTGGGCGGCCAGCATGAGTTCGAGCAGGGTCGGAAAGGTGGTCTTGCGGTCGAGCACGAAGTCCAGGTAGCCGGCCACGTTCTGCAGCCCGAAGCGGAAGTACTTCTCCTGCGGGCTCCAGTGCGTGAGCTCGTTGACGCAGCAGCTCAACCAGTGGTCGTGCGCCTGCCAGTGCTGGCTGGCAATGAAATGGTCGAAGGCTTTCTCGACCGCGGCCAGCCAGCGCGCGTCGCGCGTGAGGCCGTACAGCCGCATGAGCCCGAAGGCGGCCTCGCCGTCGTAGTAGATGATGCGCGAGGCCTGCTTGAGCGTGAGGTCGGCGGCATGCAGCACATGGTTGAAGCGGCCGGTGGCCGCATCCTGCAGCGACACGATGCCCAGCGCGAGCTTCTCCAGGAGCGGCAGCCAGCGGCGCGAATCCATGAGCTCGCAGTACTTCACCAGCGCGAGCACGCAGGCCGCGTTGCCGCCCAGCTTGATCTCGCCGCCGGTGTCCACCAGGAATGCCACCTCGCTGCCGTCGGCGAGCTTGTAGTCGCGGATCAGCCAGTTCACCAGGTGGTCGAGCGCGCGGTCGATGGCCGCGCGCAGGGTTTCGTCGCGCGTGAGCTCCCAGGCTTCGAGCATCGCGAAGAGCGCGCTCGCATGGCGCATGGCGTCGTAGGTCGGAATGCGGCGGTCGAAGCACGGGAAGTAGCCGTACACGAAGAGGCCGTCGCTCTGCACCTGGCGCGCCAGGTAGGCCGAGCCGCTGCGCACCAGGTCCAGCGTGGATTGCGGGTTGAGCGCCGGCAGCTGCCGGCGTCCGGCGTCGAGCCCCGTGCCGACGATCTTGTGCACCACGCCGTCGGGCTGGCAGAACACGCCCACGGTGGCCAGCAGGTACACCGGCTGGTCGGTGGGAATGTCCAGCGCGAGCTTTCGCGAGAAACGCGCCTGGCCGTAGACCTCGAAGTTGCGCGGGTTCACCACCGAGTGCGCAATGGTCGAGTCGCCGCTCAGCATGGCGTTGGCGTTGAGCTCCTGCTCGGTGAAGGCGATCTCGAAGCCCTGGTCGAAGGCCAGGCCGAGCCTGAAGTAGTTGCGCTTGACGGCCGTGAGCTGGGTCTTGAACTGCACCCAGTCCATCGGGCTCGCGCCCTCGACCCAGTCGATGCGCAGCCAGGGCGAGACCACGCCGTGCGCCTGCACCCAGCGCTCGACCAGCTCGCTGCCTTCGCGCCATGCGGTCTCGAATTCGGCGGCCCGCGCATGCACCACATGCGCACGCTGGGAACCGTCGCTCACCGAGAAGAACAGCGTGAAGGCCGGGTACGGCGCGGGCAGCGCCGCGCACACCGACGCAAGGCGTTCGTGGCAGGCGTGGAGCTGGTCTGGGAAGGACATCATTCGGCCCCGGACGAAGGCGGGAAACCGGTCGCGCCCGTCATCTGCTCTCGCTTCGACGGGTTTGCTGCGAACCGGAAACTGCCCTGGACGTCATCGCTGGGTTCCTCGTGTCAGCGGTAGCTGAACTCGGCGCGGCGATTGAGCTGGTAGCCCTCCTCGGTGGTTTCCATGGACGCGGGCTTCTCGATGCCCCAGCTGATGGCTTCCACGCGTTCGGCCGGCACACCCAGCTGCGCGAGCGCGCGCTGCACCGATTCCGCACGCCGTTGCCCCAGTGCCAGGTTGTATTCGCGGCCGCCGCGCGAGTCGGTGTGGCCTTCGATGACCACACGGCTGGCCGGCCGGTTCTTCAGGAAGCTCGCATGCGCTTCCACGATGTTGCGGTCCTGCGGGCGGATGTTGTATTTGTCGTAGTCGAAGTAGACGATCTTCGGCACGCCGGCCGGGCCGTTCTGCACCGGTGCCGGGGGTGCAGGCTGCACCCTGGCGACGGCGGTGGCGTCCTTGTTCGAGTAGTAGTAGGTCGCGTCGTCGCGCCCGCTTTTCGGCCCCGTACCGCAGGCAACGAGGCTGGCCCCGAGTGCCACGATGGCCAGTATCCGGAAGTTCTTTTTCATATCGATCCTTTCGCGGGACAGGCCGGAGGCCGGCCTGTCCCTGGTGCTGCGGTTTCCTCTTCTCCTCTGTCGTTCTTTTGTGTTCCTCAACCCAGCAGGCCATGCAGGATGTTGGTCACCGGCGTGAGCGTGTGCTCGACCACGCTGGTGATCGGGGTCACGATCTCGGTCACCAGCGGGGTGACGGCGTTCTCGACGGTGTTCACCACCGTGTCGACCACCGGAGCCACCGTTGTCGCCGCGCCGGCCAGGATGTCGGTCACCGGTTCCAGTGCGCCGGAGGCGGCACCTGCCACGGTCTCGACGATCGGGGCGATGGTGTCCGTCAGGCCGCCAGCCAGGCCGGAGACCGGCTCCAGGATGTTGGCGACCGGACCGTCGCTGCCGAGCACGCCGCCGAGCAGGCTGCCCACCAGGCCGTCCTGGCCGAGCAGGCTGCCGACGAGGCCGTCGTCGCCCAGCAGGCCGCCAACGATGCCGTCTTCGCCGAGGACACCGCCGAGCAGATCACCACCGAGCAGGCCACCGACGATGCCGTCTTCGCCGAGGACGCCACCCAGCAGATCGCCGCCGAGCAAGCCGCCGACGATGCCGTCTTCGCCGAGGACACCGCCGAGCAGATCACCACCGAGCAGGCCACCGACGATGCCGTCTTCGCCCAGCACGCCGCCGAGCAGATCACCGCCCAGCAGGCCGCCCACGATGCCGTCTTCACCGAGGACGCCGCCGAGCAGATCGCCACCGAGCAGGCCACCGACGATGCCGTCTTCACCGAGGACGCCACCGAGCAGATCACCGCCGAGCAGGCCACCGACGATGCCGTCTTCACCGAGGACGCCGCCGAGCAGATCACCGCCGAGCAGGCCACCAACGATGCCGTCTTCGCCCAGCACGCCGCCGAGCAGATCGCCACCGAGCAAGCCACCGACGATGCCGTCTTCACCGAGGACGCCGCCAAGGAGATCTCCGCCGAGCAAGCCGCCTACGAGGCCGTTGTCACCCAGGACACCGCCGAGCAGGTCGCCGCCGAGCAGGCCGCCGACGATGCCGTCTTCGCCCAGCACGCCGCCGAGCAGATCACCGCCCAGCAGGCCGCCGACGATGCCGTCTTCACCCAGCACGCCGCCGAGCAGATCACCGCCGAGCAAGCCGCCAACGAGGCCGTCTTCGCCCAGCACGCCACCCAGCAGATCACCACCGAGCAGGCCGCCAACGATGCCGTCTTCACCCAGCACGCCGCCGAGCAAATCGCCGCCGAGCAAGCCGCCAACGATGCCGTCTTCGCCGAGCACGCCGCCGAGCAGATCGCCACCGAGCAAGCCGCCAACGATGCCGTCTTCGCCGAGGACGCCGCCGAGCAGATCGCCACCGAGCAGGCCGCCGACGATGCCGTCTTCGCCGAGCACGCCGCCGAGCAGATCGCCACCGAGCAAGCCGCCGACGATGCCGTCTTCACCGAGGACGCCACCCAGCAGATCACCACCCAGCAGGCCACCGACGATGCCGTCTTCTCCGAGGACGCCACCCAGCAGATCACCGCCAAGCAGGCCGCCGACGATGCCGTCTTCTCCGAGGACGCCACCCAGCAGATCACCGCCAAGCAGGCCGCCGACGATGCCGTCTTCTCCGAGGACGCCGCCGAGCAGATCACCGCCAAGCAGGCCGCCGACGATGCCGTCTTCTCCGAGGACGCCGCCGAGCAGATCACCACCCAGCAAGCCGCCGACGATGCCGTCTTCTCCGAGGACGCCGCCGAGCAGATCACCACCCAGCAAGCCGCCAACGATGCCGTCTTCACCGAGGACACCGCCGAGCAGATCGCCACCCAGCAGATCCCCGCCGAGCAAGCCGCCGACAAGGCCGTCTTCACCCAGCACGCCGCCGAGCAGATCGCCGTTCAGGAGATTCGCCACGCCATCGGTGAGGTAGTCCACTTGCGTGTCGACCGCATCGAGCAGCGCGTTCGTCGTGCCGGCGCCGAGCAGTTGATCGGCGATCGGGCTGAGCAGGCTGCCCGCGCCGTCCGTCACCTGGTCCACCAGGCCGTCGACCGGGTCGAGGGCGTTGGGGTTGTTCGGGGTGAAGGTGGTGCCGAGCACCGGGCCGAGGAGGCCGTCGACCGTGTCGGTCAGGTCGTCCGCGATGCCGGCCACCGGGGCGAGCAGGTCGCCCACGCCGAGTTCGCCGAGCAGGCCGCTGTCCAGGCTGGTCGTCAGGCCGCCGACGATGCTGTCGACCGGATCGAGCAGGGCCGCGCCGGTGGGCGGCGTGGTGCCGCCACCGCCGATGCCGCCGAGCACGCCACCGAGCAGACCGCCCACGAGGCCGTCTTCACCCAGCAGGCCGCCGACCACGCCGTCTTCGGAGAGCAGGCCGCCCACCAGACCGTCCGGACCGACCAGGCCGCCGACGATGCCGTCTTCGCCCAGGAGGCCGCCGACCAGGCCGTCGTCGCCGAGCAAGCCGCCGACGAGACCGTCGTCGCCCAGCAGGCCACCGACCAGGCCGTCGCCGCCGAGCAGACCGCCGACAAGGCCGTCATCGCCCAGGAGGCCGCCGACCAGGCCGTCGTTGCCGAGCAGACCGCCGACGATGCCGTCGTCACCCAGCACGCCGCCCAGGAGGCCGTCGTCGCCGAGCAGGCCACCCACCAGGCCGTCGCCGCCAAGGAGGCCGCCGACGATGCCGTCGTCGCCCAGCAGGCCGCCGACCAGACCGTCTTCACCGAGCAGGCCACCCACCAGACCGTCGTCGCCGAGCAAGCCGCCGACGAGGCCGTCTTCACCCAGCACGCCACCCAGGAGGCCGCCTTCGCCGCCGAGGACGCCGCCCAGCAGGCCGTCGTCACCCAAGAGGCCGCCGACGATGCCGTCTTCGCCGAGCAGTCCGCCCAGGAGGCCATCGCCGCCGAGCAGGCCGCCGGTCAGGCCGTCTTCACCCAGGAGGCCGCCGAGCACGCCGTCTTCGCCGAGCAGGCTGCCCAGGGCGCCGTCTTCACCCAGCAGGCCACCGAGGGCGCTGCCTTCGCCGATCAGGCCGCCCAGGAGGCCGTCGGCGCCGAGCAGGCCGCCGAGCACGCCACCGAGGGCACCGTCTTCACCGAGCAGGCCGCCCAGGGCGCCGTCGTCACCCAGCAGGTTGCCGAGCAGGCCGCCGAGCGCGCCGTCGTCACCCAGGAGGCCGCCCAGCAGGCTGTCGTCGCCGAGCAGGCCGCCCACGAGTCCGTCGTCGCCGAGCAGGCCGCCGACGATGCCGTCTTCACCCAGCACGCCGTCGAGCAGGCCGCCGATGATGCCGTCTTCACCCAGCAAGCCGTCCAGGCCGAGGCCGGCGGTCAGGCCGCCGAGCGGGCCTTCACCGGCGAGCAGGTTGTTCAGGCCGTCGGTCACGTAGTCGACCTGGCCGAGCAGTGAACCCAGCAGCGCGTCGGTCACGCCGTCGCCGAGCAGGCCGTCCACGACGGGGCTGAGCGTATCGCCCACCGGGTCGAGCACGTTGCCGACGAGGTCGTCGACCGGGTCGAACGCGTTGGGGTCGTTCGGCGTGAATTCGGAACCGAGCAGCGGAGCCAGCGCGCCGTCGACGATGTCGGTGACGCCATCGACCAGCGGGACCACGGGAGCGAGCACGCCGCCCAGGCCGAGGGTGTCGTCGAGGGCATCGACGACGCCGTGCACGAGGTTGTCGCTGGGGTCGAGGAGCTGGTCGGCGTCTGCATCAGCGTCCGCATCGGCGTCGGCGTCGGCATCAGCGTCCGCATCGGCGTCGGCATCAGCGTCCGCATCGGCATCGGCATCGGCGTCGGCGTCGGCGTCGGCATCGGCATCGGCATCTGCGTCTGCATCGGCATCTGCGTCTGCATCGGCATCTGCGTCTGCATCGGCGTCGGCGTCTGCGTCTGCGTCTGCATCTGCATCTGCGTCGGCATCGGCATCGGCATCGGCATCGGCATCAGCATCAGCATCAGCATCAGCATCAGCATCAGCATCAGCATCAGCATCAGCGTCGGCATCAGCGTCGGCATCAGCATCAGCATCGGCATCGGCATCGGCATCGGCGTCAGCGTCAGCGTCGGCATCGGCATCGGCGTCGGCGTCGGCATCGGCATCGGCATCGGCATCGGCATCAGCATCGGCGTCAGCATCGGCATCGGCATCGGCATCGGCATCGGCGTCAGCATCGGCATCGGCATCGGCATCGGCGTCAGCATCGGCATCGGCATCGGCGTCAGCATCGGCATCGGCATCGGCGTCAGCATCGGCATCGGCATCGGCGTCAGCATCGGCATCGGCATCGGCATCGGCGTCAGCATCGGCGTCACCGTCGGCGTCTGCATCCGCATCAGCGTCCGCATCGGCATCCGCATCGGTCTCGCCAACGCCGCCCACGAACAACGGGAAGCCGCTGCTTCCGCCGCCGCCACCGCCGCTGAGCGCTGCGCCCAGGACCGCGGCACCCAGCGCGCCCAGGGCGAATTCGCCCAGGCCGATGCCGCTGCCGGCGGCGAGCTTCTTGGTCACGGCCAGGGCGGCTGCGTCTGCATCGCTGTCTGGCGGGGTCACTTGCAGGTCGCCCGAGGCGACATCCACATTCACTTGTTCGAGGCCGCCGGGCAGCTTGGTCGAGCCGATGGTGGCGTCGGTGCCGCCGGTGAAGACGCCGGACAGCGGCGCCTTGTTGCTGGCGGAACCGGGGAAGAGCACGTTGGCGCTGCCGTCCTGCGGAACGAGCACGCGGTCACCGGCGATCAGCGTCTGATTGCCGTCCACCGGAATGCGGACACCGTCGCGCATCACGGCAGTGCCGGGCGTAGCATTGGACAATGTGCCGATGCTTGCAGGCCCCGAGGGGACAGCGGGCGCCTCCGATCCCATGCTGGCGGGGACGCCTAGCGGGGTGACGGTGGCTTGCGCGAGGACAACGGGAGCCATGCCGCTAGCGGCAGATCCGTCGGACGATTGGGTCGATGCTTGTTGAGCGGTCATGGCAGCCTCTGTGACAAAAGATGCATCTACAGGGGCAACATGCGTGCCGGTTTTTTGCCGGCGTGCCAATGACCCTCCGCCAACGGCCCAAGCCATTGATTTGTATGAATATTTTTCTGAAAACCGCTTGCGGCGACCGCCATGGAAACAGCGCGTAAGGAGGCCATTTCGCGATTCGTTACGTAACGATGTAACGCCCTGTACCCGGAACGCCGCGCGTGTTCCCGGGTGCTTCGGGGGCCGGTCGCGGGTGGCCTGAAACGCTGTTCAAGCCATTCGCTCTCTTGTTTTTTCTTCTGCTTCTCTTTCTGTCTCTATATATGTTCAACCCCTCCCAGGAAGACGTGCGCCGCTTCTTCTGCGACGTGTACGCCAAGCATCGGCAGGGCCTTCCGATGGAAGCGCTCGAGACCATCGCCGCCGGCTGGATCGACGAACACCCCGAGTACCACGAGGACCTGGCCGACGCCGATGCGGCGGTGGCGCGGGTGTACGACGGATCGAACGGCCGCGAGAACCCGTTCCTTCATCTGTCGATGCATCTGTCGATCAGCGAGCAGTGCTCCATCGACCAGCCGCGCGGCATCCGCCAGGCCGTGGAGTTGCTGGCAGCGCGCCGCGGCTCGCTGCTGCATGCGCATCACGAGGCGATGGATTGCCTCGGCCAGATGATGTGGGAGAGCCAGCGCGCGGGGCGGCCGCCCGATGGCGACGGCTATGTGGCTTGCGTGCAGCGCCGCGCGACGAAGGATTAGCTCGCCCCCAGGCTTCGCGCACTTCGTGTCGCTTCTCCTTCCCCCTACAGGGGGCAACACCAGCGGCCCGGCGAAGCCGGTTCCGCGGTGTTTCACGAAGGAAGACGGGTTTTTTTTGCAGCCCGTCGGGGCAACGCCCCTTGCTGCTTGGCGCCTTCGCGCAGCAGCGCGGCCATGGCGCCGCGCAACGCCGAAGCCTCGGCATCGCTGCGCAACAGCAACCCGACCGGCTCTTCCGTCCCCGCGGTGTCGATGCGCAGGCGCACGAGGCGGCCGGCGGCCAGCGCGCCGCGCGCGGCACCCAGCGGCGTGATCCAGACCGCATCGGACACCGCCACCAGCGCGCACGCCACCGCCACGTCGAGCGTCTGCAGCGTGTGGGCCGGCAGCGCAAGGCCGCGCGCCGACAGGAAGCTTTCGGTGTTGTGGCGCGGGATGGTGCCCTCGCCGTACACGACCAGCGGGTAGCCGAGCACCGCCTGCACCGGCGCGGCCTTGAGCGCGAGCGGATGCCCGGCGCGCACCGCGAACACCAGCGGCTCGGTGTAGAGCAGCTCGAAGCTCAGCCCGCCCATCAGGCGCGGATCGCTCATGCGGCCGACCGCGAGGTCGAGCTCGCCGGCACGCAGCTCGTCGAGCAGCACCGCGTTGGCGGCGCTCTTGACCGTGATCTGAGCGGATGGCCAGTGGTCGCGAAGGCCCGCGAGCGCCAGCGGCAGCAACGCGGGCGCCACGCTGGGCAGCGCGCCGATGCGCAGGCGCTCGATGCGTCCGCCGGCCGTCGGCGCCACCGCCTCGGCGCTGGCTTCGAGGGCCTCGAGCACGCGCAGCGCATGCGCCAGCAGTTGCTCGCCGGCCGCGGTGAGCCCCTGCACGCCGCGGCGGCCGGCCTGGCTGCGATCGACCAGCCGCGTGCCCACGATGGCTTCCAGCTCGGAGAGCGTCTTGGACACCGCCGGCTGGCTCAATGCCAGGCGCGCCGCAGCGCGCGCCAGATGGCGTTCCTGCGCCACGGCCACGAAGGTGCGCAGGTGCCGCAACTGCACGTTGCGCAAGAAATCCTGGCGAAGGTCGGCGGGATTTTTCAATGACTGATGGTTATGAAAACTGGATCAATCTTCAATTTACATCATTGAACGGCGCTTCTACAGTGGCGGGTTCCGGATTCGTCCCACGACAGGAGACAACGCACATGTTGACCAAGACCCCAGGGCCCCAGCCCACCCTCACGCCGCGCGACTGGGAAGCCCACCCCAGCTACATCTACCCCGGCTACAAGTCCACCGCCAAGCGCGGCCCGCAGAAGCCGCTGATCCCGCTGAAGGCTTCGCTGGGCGAGCTGCAGCAGCCGGTGTACGGCCACGACAGCATCGGCGCGCTCGACCACGACCTCACGCGCAACGCGCGCCGCAACGGCGAGCCGCTGGGCGAACGCATGATCCTCACCGGCCAGGTGCTGGACGAGCGCCGCCGCCCGGTGGCCAACACGCTGGTCGAGCTGTGGCAGGCCAACGCCTCGGGCCGCTATGTGCACAAGGTCGACCAGCACGACGCGCCGCTGGACCCGAACTTCCTGGGCGCGGGCCGTTGCCTGACCGACAGCGAAGGCCGCTATCGCTTCCTGACCATCAAGCCCGGGGCCTATCCGTGGGGCAATCATCCGAACGCCTGGCGCCCCCAGCACATCCACCTGTCGCTGTTCGGCCAGAGCTTCGCGAGCCGCCTGGTCACGCAGATGTATTTCCCCGGCGACCCGCTGCTGCAGTACGACCCGATGGTCACCGGCACGCCCGAGCGCTACCGCAACCGGCTGATCGCCGACTTCAGCCTGGACATCACCGAAGAGGGCTACGCGCTGGGCTACCAGTTCGACATCGTGTTGCGCGGTGCGGACGAGACGCCGTTCGAGAACCGCTGAAAGGAATTCCCCATGCCATTGATGACCGCACAGGACGCCGACTTCGGCCAGACCCCCTCGCAAACCGTGGGCCCCTACTTCGCCTACGGCCTCACCGCCACGCAGTACGGCTACGACTTCGACCAGCCCTTCGACGCCGTGGTGGCGCTGGACAACGCCGCCGGCGAGCGCATCCGCCTCGAAGGCCGGGTGATCGACGGCGACGGCAACGCCATCGGCGATGCCATGGTCGAGATCAGCCAGCCCGACGGCGAGGGCCGCTATCCGCAGACGCCCGAAGAAGCGCGCGCACTGGGCTTTCGCGCCTTCGGCCGCGTGGGCACGGATGCGCAGAACCGCTTCGTGTTCCACACCGTCAAGCCCGGCGCGCAATCGCCCGGCGAGGCACCGCACATCAACGTGATCGTGCTGATGCGCGGCCTGCTGCTGCATGCGTTCACGCGCGTGTACTTCAGCGACGAGGCCGAAGCCAACGCCAAGGACGCGGTGCTGCAGAGCGTGCCCGCCGAACGCCGCCACACGCTGATTGCCGAGCGCGTGGTGCAAGGCGGCGCGGTGAGCTACCGCTTCGACATCCGCATGCAGGGCGCGGACGAGACGGCCTTCTTCGACGTCTGACCTCAGGGAAATCCCGGACATAAAAAAACCCGCATCGCGCGGGTTTTTTTATGGGAGCTCGGAGCGCTTACTGCGCCGCGTGATGAATGCGCGACTCGGGCACCGTCTTGAGTTCGCCGGGCACCGAGGCGATGTAGTTGGCCAGCGTCTTGAGTTCGGCGTTGGTGAACTTCTTGGGTTCGACCTGGCCGACCATCACCGCGTTGGAGCGGCCCAGATGGCTGTTGTTCTTGATGCGGTACGACTTGAGCGCCACGAAGAGGTAGTCGGCATGCTGGCCAGCCAGCTTGGGCACGGTGCCGTCGTTCGGGGTGTTGAAGTTGGCGCCGTGGCACTTGGTGCAGCTGTTGTCGGGACCGTTGCGGCCGACCAGCGCGGTGATGTTGTCGGGCATGGCCTTGGCGGGGGCCGCCGCCGGTGCATCGCCCTGCTTCACGCCCAGCTGGCTGTAGTAGGCGGAGATGTCGGCGATGTCCTGCTCGGAGAGCGAATCGGCAATGGCGCGCATGGTGGGGTGCTTGCGATCGCCGCCCTTGTACTGCGTGAGCGCAGCGGCGATGTAGGTGGCGCTCTGGCCAGCGATCATCGGTACCTTGTGGATCTCGGGAAAGCTGGCCTGGTAGCCGATGATGCCGTGGCAGCCCACGCACATCTGAACCTTCTTGGCTCCGTCCAGGGGCTTGCCCGTCACCTGCTGGGCTTGTGCCGAGAGCGTCACGCAAGCGACAGCAAGGGCAAACATCGTGGTCAACAGCTTGTTCATTTTGCGCGCACAATCTCGTGGAGATACAGTTTTTCGAATCAACATTCGATTATATGCAGGGGTCCCGCGGGAACCCCGCGGAGGCCGCCCAAGAGGCCGCCAATGCGAATCGAGTGTGTTCTTTTCTCCACCCCGCCTTCTTCACCACCTCGCTCGCGTCACTCATGAAATTCAAGGGCTCAGACAACTACGTCGCCACTCAGGACCTGATGCTGGCGGTCAACGCCGCCATCACGCTCAAGCGTCCGCTGCTCGTCAAGGGCGAACCCGGCACGGGCAAGACCATGCTGGCCGAGGAAGTGGCCGAGGCGCTCGAGCTGCCGCTCCTGCAGTGGCATATCAAGTCGACCACCAAGGCGCAGCAGGGGCTGTACGAATACGACGCGGTGAGCCGCCTGCGCGACTCGCAGCTCTCGGGCGTGGAGGGCGGGGAGCGCGTCAAGGACATCAACAACTACATCGTGAAGGGCGTGCTCTGGCAGGCCTTCACCGCCGACCAGCCGGTGGCGCTGCTCATCGACGAGATCGACAAGGCCGACATCGAATTCCCGAACGACCTGCTGCGCGAAATCGACCGCATGGAGTTCTACTGCTACGAAACGCGCGAGCTCATCCGCGCCAAGCACCGGCCGGTGGTGTTCATCACCTCCAACAACGAGAAGGAGCTGCCCGACGCCTTCCTTCGCCGCTGCTTCTTCCACTACATCAAGTTCCCCGATGCCGAGACGATGAAGCACATCGTGGCCGTGCACTTCCCGGGCTTGAAGCAGGAGCTGCTCACCGCCGCGATGAAGACCTTCTATGACGTGCGCAACCTGCCGGGCCTGAAGAAGAAGCCCTCCACCTCCGAATTGCTCGACTGGCTCAAGCTGCTGGTGGCCGAAGACATTCCGCTCGAAGCGCTGCAGAGCAAGGAAGACAAGGTCGCCGTGCCGCCGCTGGTGGGCGCGCTGCTCAAGAACGAACAGGACGTGACGCTCTTCGAGAAGCTGGTCTTCATGCAGCGCAACAACCGATGAGCGAATCACCCCGGCCGCACCCCACGCGGCAGCTGCTCAAGCTGGGCATTGCCCAGGCCGTTCTGTTCGTGCTGGGCGCGCTGCTCGGCCGCTGGATCGGGCTGATGCTGGGCCTGGACGCCTTCGGCCCCGGAGGCTACGGCAACAAGGAGATCTTCGGCATCCTGCTGATCGGCCTGGGCGGCGGCGGCGGCCTGCAGATTGCACGCGCTTGGTACGTGCGCAAGTACGGCAACCCCAGAAGCTGACATCGATATTCACGGAGTGTTTTGAAATGGCGTTCGTCGAACCTGTCACGTTGAGGGCCCGCGACCTGGCCCTGGTGCCGCTGTCGCTGGACCACGAAGAGGGCCTGCGTGCCGCGGCCGCCGACGGCGAACTCTGGAAGCTGCGCGTCACCTCGGTGCCCGAGCCGCAGGACACCCGCGCCTACATCGAGACCGCGCTCAAGATGCCCGACCGCTTCGCCTTCGCGGTGACCGAAGCCGCAACCGGTACCGTGCTGGGCAGCACCAGCTTTCACGACATCCTGCCGGGCGTGAAGCGTGTGGAAATTGGCTACACCTGGTACGCCGCGCGCTGCCAGCGCACCCACGTCAACACCACCTGCAAGCTGCTGATGCTCGGGCACGCGTTCGATGCGCTGGGCTGCAACGTGGTGGGCTGGCGCACCGACAACTTCAACTTTGCCTCGCAGCGCGCCATCGAGCGGCTGGGCGCCAAGAAAGACGGCGTCATTCGCGGCCACGTGATGCGCCGCGACGGCACCATCCGCGACACCGTCATGTACAGCCTGCGCGCGGGCGAGTGGCCTGAAGTCAAGGCGCAGCTGCTCTACCTGCTCGACAAGCCGCGCGGCTGACAACCGCCGGGCCCAACAAGGAGCACGCCATGCTCATCGACTTCTTCTACACCCTGCGCTCGGCCAAGCTGCCGGTGTCCGTCAAGGAATACCTCACGCTGCTCGAAGCCCTGAAGGCCGACGTGGTGGGGCCCAACTCCGACGGCGCCTACGGGATCGACGACTTCTACTACCTCTCGCGCACCGCGCTCGTGAAGGACGAGAAGCACTACGACAAGTTCGACCGCGCCTTCGCCGCCTATTTCAAGGGCGTGGAGATGCTCACCGACTTCACCAAGGAAGTGCCGCTCGACTGGCTCAAGAAGACGCTCGAGCGCGAGTTCACCGCCGAGGAAAAAGCCAAGATCGAGAAGATGGGCTGGGACGAGCTCATGGAAACGCTCAAGAAGCGCTTCGAGGAGCAGAAGGAGCGCCACGAGGGCGGCAGCAAGTGGATCGGCACCGGCGGCACCTCGCCGTTCGGCAACGGCGGCTACAACCCGCAGGGCATCCGCATCGGCGGCGCGGGCAAGAACAAGAGCGCGGTGAAGGTCTGGGACCAGCGCGCCTACAAGGACTACGACGACACCCAGGAGCTGGGCACGCGCAACATCAAGGTGGCGCTGCGGCGCCTTCGCAAGTTCGCGCGCGAAGGCCACGAGGAAGAGCTGGACCTGGACCACACCATCCACTCGACCGCGGCCAATGCCGGCTACCTGGACATCAAGATGCGGCCCGAGCGCCACAACAACGTCAAGGTGCTGCTGCTCATGGACGTGGGCGGCACGATGGACGAGCACATCCAGCGCGTCGAAGAACTGTTCTCGGCCGTCAAGACCGAGTTCAAGCACCTGGAGTTCTATTACTTCCACAACTGCGTCTACGACTTCATGTGGAAGAACAACAAGCGCCGCTTCTCCGAGAAGTTCGCCACCTGGGACATCCTGCGCAAGTACAACAAGGACTACAAGCTCATCTTCGTCGGCGACGCGACCATGAGCCCTTACGAAATATTGCAACCCGGCGGCAGTGTCGAATACAACAACGAAGAAGCCGGCGCCGAGTGGATTCAGCGCCTGACGCACACCTTCCCCAAGTTCGCGTGGATCAACCCCGAGCCCCAGGGCGTGTGGCAATACCGCCAGAGCATCGCGGTGATGCAGCAGCTGATGTCCAACCGCATGTACCCGCTCACGCTGCGCGGCCTGGAAGACGCGATGCGCATGCTCTCCAAGTAGGGAGCCCAAGCCCGCGCCCAAGTAGGACGGCGCCACCTGTATCCGGAAGCTTCAGGAAGCCGCGGGTCTTGCTGTCAGAATTCGCCCATGCTCAGGGTGGTTTCCGTTTCTTCGCCGGCGTGGTGGCCGGCATTGCTTTTTTCTGGCGTCCTGCTTTTGCAAGGCTGCAGCCTGCTGCCTAAAAAAGAAGCGACCGAAGGCAAGCCCGTGGCGGGCCTGGTGCGCAGCGGCAATGCCGACACCGACACCGGCGGCACGCCGGACAAGGACGGCAAGGACGAGAAAAAAGCCGACAAGCGCGATGCCTTCACCGTCGACGTGCGCGGGCCCACTGCGGTGCGCGACTACCTGGCGCTGCACCTGGAAATCCAGCGCTACCGCGAGCTCGACGACCTCGGTGCCACCGAAATCTCCCGCCTCATGGTGGCCGCCGAAACCAATGCGCGCGAACTGCTGGGCACCCTCGGCTACTTCACCCCCACGCTGACGCTGGAGCTCAACGAAACACCGGCGAGCACCAAGGCCCCGCGCGAGATCGTCATCAATGTCTCGCCCGGCGAAGCCACCAAGGTGAGCAACGTGCAGATCAGCTATGCCGGCCCCATCGCCGACGACATCGCCGCCGAGTCGCAGCGCGATTCGATACGCACCGGCTGGGCCCTGCGCGCCGGCCTGCCCTTCACCCAGCAGGCCTGGGACGATGCCAAGACCACCGCGCTGCGCAACCTGACCGCCAAGCGTTTTCCCACCGGCAACATCGAAGTGAGCCGCGCCGAAGTGGACGCCGACCGCAGCGAAGCCCGCCTGAGCGTCACCTACCAGTCGGGTCCGGCGTACAAGTTCGGCCCGCTCGTGCTGCGCGGCATGCAGCGCTACGACCCCGACGGCGCACGCCGCATCGCGCGCCTGCCTTCGGGCACCGACTACGACCAGCAGAAGCTGCTCGACGCCCAGCAGCGCCTGGCCAGCAGCGGCTACTACGACTCGGTGTTCCTCACGCTGGACACCGACAGCGGCAACCCGCTGGCCGCGCCCGTCATCGCGCAGCTGCGCGAGGCACCGCTGCAGAAGGTGGTGCTGGGCGCCGGCTTCACCACCGACAACGGCCCGCGCCTGTCGATAGACCACATCCACAACCAGATTCCGCTGCTCGGCTGGCGCGCGGTCTCGCGGCTGTCGGTGGACAACGACATCCAGTCGCTGGGCACCGAGTGGAACGCCATCCCCGACGACCGCGGCTGGCGCTGGTTCGCCGGCGGCGAACTCAAGCGCGAGGAATCGGGCAGCTACATCGTGGACAGCGGGCGCCTGCGCGGCGGCCGCAACAAGGCCGGCGACCACATCGACCGCAGCTATTTCCTGCAGTACGACTACACGCAGAACCGCGGCATCGATGCGCCGCCCTCGGCCTCCGCCGTGACCGCCAACTGGGGCTGGACCGGGCGCTACTTCGACAACAACGCGGCCCCCACGCGCGGCTACGGCCTGGCACTCGAAGTGGCGGCGGGCTACACGCTCACCGGCCAGCAACTGCCCTTTACCCGCACCTATGCGCGCTGGCTCGGCGTGGTGCCTGTGGGCTTTGCGGAAGACACCGAAACCCGCGCGCGCCGCAGCCGCCTGCAACTGCGCGTGGAGGCCGGTGCGGTCGCGGCCAAGGACATTGCGCAGATCCCGTCCACGCTGATGTTCCTGACCGGCGGCGACACCACCGTGCGCGGCTACAGCTACAAGCAGATCGGCACCGTGCGCGCCGACGGCCAGATCGTTGCCGGGCGCTACCTGGGCGTGGCCAGCGTCGAGTGGCAACGGCCCTTTGTCTACAACGACAAGCTCACCGAATGGGAAAGCGTGGTGTTCGTGGACGCCGGCGCCGTGGCGGACAAGCCGGGCGAGCTCAAGCCCAAGGTGGGCGTGGGCGTGGGCGCGCGCTGGCGCAGCCCGGTCGGGCCGGTGCAGGCCGATCTGGCCTACGGCGTGGACACGAAAAAATTCCGCCTGCACTTTCGCCTCGGCTTCAACTTCTGACCCTGCCTTTTTCGATGTCGAACGATGCCGCCAACGCACCTGTCCCCACGCCGCCGGCCGTGAAGCGCTCGCGTGCGCGCCGAGCGTTGCGCGCGCTGGCCTGGACGGTGGCGGGCTTCTTCCTGGTCGTGGCGCTGCTGGTCGCAGGCGCGTGGTGGTGGCTGGGCTCGAACACCTCGCTGGCCTTCGCGCTCGCGCAGGCGGCGCAGCGGCTGCCCGCGGGCCAGACGCTGGAGAGCCGCGACGTGAGCGGTTCGCTGCGCACCGGCGGGCACATCGGCTGGCTCAAGTACCAGAGCGAGAGCATCGCCGTCGAGGTGAACGACGCCACCATCGGCTGGCAGTTTGCGCCCCTCTTCCAGCGCAAGGTGCAGCTGGGCGAGGTGCATGCGAAGCAGGTGCTGATCGAGAAGCGCGGAGCGCCCAGCGACAAGCCCGCCGAGCCGCTCGAAAAGCTGGTGCTGCCCGTTGACGTCGACGTGCCCTTTCGCATCGACGAACTGCGCTGGGCCGGCCCGCCCGCGCTGCAGGCCCTGAATCTCAACGGCAGCTACGTCTACAAGAATGCGGAGCATGCGCTGGAGGTGAAGGGCGTCGACATTGCCGACGGCCACTACAGCGCGCGCGTCAAGCTGCAAGGCCCCGCGCCGATGGCCATCGACGCCGCGCTGGACGGCCGCGTGAAGGCGCCGCTGGCCGAAGGCCGCAGCATCGACGTGCTGGCGCAGGCCACGATCAAGGGCACGCTCGCGGGCACGGCGGCGCGGCTGCAGGTCGCCGCCGAACTCAAGCCGGCCGAGGAGAACACCGAAGCGCCGATGGAAGCCAAGCTGCAGGCGCAGATCGCGCCCTGGCTCCCGCAGCCGGTGATCGACGCCAAGGCAGACCTTCGCAACGTCGACGCCGCCAGCCTGTGGCCGGGCGCGCCCGAGACGCAGCTCACCGGCAGCGTCGCCGTCGAGCCCGATGCGGACGCGGGCCCGTCCGCCTGGAAGGCCTCGGCCGACATCCGCAACGCCGTGCCCGGCCCGTGGGACAAGGCCAGGCTGCCGGTCGAACAGGTGCAGGGCCGCGTGGGCTTCGACGGCACGAACTGGACCATTCCCGAAGCCACGGTGCGCGCTGGCGGCGGCCGCATCGACGCCGAAGGCCGCTGGAGCCCCGCGCCCGCGCCCTGGCAGATTCGCGCGACGGTGCGCAGCGTGCGGCCCGGTGCGCTGCACAGCGAACTTGCGGGCGCGCCCGTCAGCGGCCAGCTCACCGCACAGCAGCGCGAAGACACCATCAGCTTCGACGCCGCGCTCAAGGCCGAAGGCGGTGCAAGCAGCAAGGCCCTGCCCGGCTTCGCGCTGGACCGCGCGCTGGCCCAGGGCCAGTGGAAAGACCAGGTGCTCGACCTGCGCACGCTGCGCATCGAAGCCCAGCGCGCCAGCGTCGACGGCAAGCTGCAGGTGCGCGTGGCCGAGCAGGCCGCGAGCGGCAAGCTGAACCTCGTGCTGCCCGGCGGCGGCGCGACCCTCGAAGGCCGCATCGCACCCGACGCGGGCGCCGGCGACATCAAGGCGCGCATCGACGACGCCGACACGCTGCAGCGCTGGGTCGAGGGCCTGCCGGGCCTCTCGGGCGTGTTCGCGGGCACCAGCGCCAAGGGTGCGGTGCGGCTCGATGCGAGCTGGCAAGGCGGTTGGCGCACCATCCAGCGCCGCATCGAAAACGCCAACGCCCCCGCGCAGCGCGGCATCGCCGAGCCCACGCTCAAGGCCCAGCTCGCCGCGCCCCGCCTCGACCTCACGATGCCCGCCGCGCAGCCGGGCGGCACCGCCACCGCGGTGCAACTGCGCGACCTGCAGGCCGACCTGGCCGGCAGCCTCGCGCAGGCCACGCTCACCCTCAAGGGCGAAGCCGCCACCGGCACCCAGAAGCTCACGCTGGACACCCGCGCCAGCGGCGGCATCTCGGGCACCAACCAATGGCGCGCGGCCCTCGCCAGCCTGCGCCTGCAGGCGCAGGACAGCGCCCGCCCCGGCAACCCGTGGCTGGTGGAGCTGAGCCGCGAAGTCACCGCCACGATCCGCGCCGGCGGCAAGGCCGGCACGGTCGAGGTCGAAGCCTCCGCCGCCGCCGCCACGCTGCGCGGCCCCGTGCCCGGCACCGTGCGCATCGACTGGCAGCCGCTGCGCTTCAGCCAGAGCGGTGCCGCGCCCAACAAGGTGTTCCGCCTGCAGTCCAAGGGCCGCATGCAGGGCCTGCCGATGGCCTGGGCCGGCGCCTTCGGTGCGAGTTCGACGCTGAGCGACCTGGGCATCAGCGGCGACCTGATGTTCGACGGCGACTGGGACATCGACGCCGGTGACACGCTGCGCGCCAAGGCCCGCATCGCGCGCCAGAGCGGCGACATCCGCGTGCAGGCCGGCGAGGCCGCGCTGGTCACCCGCATCACCAGCACCGGAACCGGCACCGCGAGCGAGCGCACGATGAACTCCGCCTCGTCCACCGCCACCGCCGGCGTGCAAGCCCCCAGCACCCCCGCGGGCCTGCGCCAGGCCGAGCTGCGGCTCGATGCCGAAGGCGATGCGGTGCGCGCCTTTCTTGTCTGGGACAGCGAGCGCGCCGGCAAGATCGACGCCGACATCAACACCCGCGTGACGCAACGCGCCGGCGGCTGGCAGTGGGCGCCCGATGCGCCGCTGGGCGGCAGCATCAGGGCCGCGCTGCCCAACCTGGGCGTGTGGTCGATGCTCGCGCCGCCGGGCTGGCGCATCGCCGGCACGCTGGACGCCAACGCCGCGCTCTCGGGCAACCGCGCCGCGCCGCGCTGGAACGGCACGCTGGGCGCCGACAAGCTCGCGCTGCGCGCCCCGGTCGAAGGCCTGGACCTGCGCGACGGCCGCCTGCGCGCCACGCTCACCGGCGAACGCATCGAGATCAACGAGTTCTCGCTCAAGGGCGGCGCCGGCAGTTCGGCCCGCATCGGCGGCCAGAGCGGCAACCGCAGCACCGCGGCGAGCGAGGCCAACAACGACGGCGGATCGCTGTCGGCACGCGGCGAGATGAGCTGGGGTGCAGCCGGTGCGCAGGGTCCCGCCATCCGCATGGCCATGCAGGGCGAGCTGCGCGCGCTGCGAGTGCTCGTGCGCACCGACCGCCAGGTCACGCTCTCGGGCGACCTGCAGGCACGGCTGGACAACGGCCAGTTCAGCGTGCGCGGCAAGCTCAAGACCGACCGCGCCGTCATCATCCTGCCCGACGAAACCGCGCCCAGCCTGGGCAGCGACGTGGTCGTGCGCTCGGCCGCCAAGGACCGCGAGGCCGCCGAAGCGGCGCAGCGCGAATCGGCCCGCACCGACGCGCAGGCCGCCAGGCCGCAGACCGCCAAGCCGCCCGACATCGTCGTGACCTTCGACCTGGGCGACGACTTCGCCGTGCAGGGCCGCGGCATCACCACCCGGCTCGAAGGCGAGCTCGAGATCCGCAGCACCAAGCTCAACGCGCCGCCGCGCATCACCGGCGAGGTGAAGACCGTCAAGGGCCAGTACCGCGCCTACGGCCAGCAGATGGACGTGGAAACCGGCGTGGCGCGCTTCAACGGGCCCTTCGACAACCCGCAACTGGACATCCTCGCGCTGCGGCCCAACATCTCGCAGCGCGCGGGCGTGCAGATCACCGGCAGCGCGCAGTCGCCGCGCGTCAAGCTCTACTCGGAGCCCGCGCTGTCCGATGCGGAGACGCTGTCGTGGGTGATCCTGGGCCGCGCCTCGGCCACCAGCGGCGGCGAATCGGCGCTGCTGCAGCAGGCCGCGCTCGCGGTGCTGGGCAAGATCGGCAAGAGCGGCAGCGGTGGCGGCCTGGCCGGCCGCTTCGGCCTGGACGAACTCGGCTTCAAGGGCCCGGGCAGCGGCGGCGACGTGCGCGAATCGGCGGTCACGCTGGGCAAGCGGCTGTCCAAGGATTTCTACGTCACCTACGAGCGCAGCCTGGGCGGCACCCTCGGCACCCTCTTCATCTTCTACGACCTCACGCAGCGGCTCACGCTGCGCGGACAGGCGGGGCAGACCAGCGGCCTCGATCTGATCTACACGGTGAAGTACGACTGAGCCGGCCGCGCGCTGAAAACCAAGGGACTTCGATCTTGACCGGGCCGAACCCGGAGTTAACAATCGTCAACGCCTTCACCGAGGAGTGACGATGACAAATGATGGAGACAAGGGCGACCACAGCCCCGTGCACGACCGTCAGACGCATGACGCGCCGGCATCGCCACGGATCACCCTCGTGCGCAGCGCGCTGCATGCGGTGATCGCGGTCATCGCCCTCGCCGCGCTGGCCACCTCGATCCCGCATTGGGGCAGCGACAACTTCCCCGTTCTGAGCCTGGTGATCTACGTCGCGGGCATGGTGTTCATCGCGATGCCGCTGTGCCTTTGCTACGAGGCGCTGCTGAAGTCATACACAGAGCAGCAGCAAATGAGGCGCACCAGCCCCACCTAACCCGCGTCTCCCCCGCCCTGCGGAAACTGCTCCTTCCTGTCGGCAGGCTCGCGCGGCCCGCCCGGCAGCAGGTTCGCGCGATGGCTGCGCACCGCCGACGCGACGATGGGCAACAGATGCGTTGCGGTGCCGCCTTCCAGCGCGCGGATCAGCTGCACGCGCATGCTCGGCGCCCAGAACGATTTGAGATGCGCCGCGATCGCATCGGTCGCCAGCGTCGCGTTGTCGGGCGACTGGGCCTGGAAGAAGGTGCCGATCTGGTTGGCCATCTTCACCAGTTGCGCCGTCGGATCGTGGTCTTGCATGCACTGCCTTTGAGGTAGGGGTAAATGCCGGTCGCCCGCATCAATGCGTGCGGCGAGCCGTTGTCGTGAGCGGCTGTCCATCCGCTTCCACGCGCTCCGGATGGCTGTAGGCCGCCAGGTCGTCCTTGCGCGCAAGGCCCACCAGCGTGAGCCGCGCGCGCTCGGCCGTGGCCACCGCGAACGAGGTCGGCGCCGACATCGTGGCCAACAGCGGCACGCCCGCCATCGCGGCCTTGTGCACCATCTCGAAACTCGCGCGGCCGGTGACGGCGATGAAGCCCGTCGATGCATCGACTTCGTTGTTCGCAAGCGCACCGATGAGTTTGTCGAGCGCGTTGTGGCGGCCCACGTCCTCGCGCAGCCACATCGCCTCGCCCTGGGCCGAGCACCATGCGGCCGCATGCACCGCGCCGGTGGCCTGCTGCAAGGTCTGCAGCGATTGCAGTTGCAACATGCCACGCGCAATGGCCTGGCAATCGAAGGGCGCGGGGTCGGCCAGCACCGGCAGTTCGCGCGACACCTGCGCCAGGCTTTCGGTGCGGCCCGAGAGCGTGCGGCGCCGGTGCTCGAGCCGCGCAAAGGCAGCGCTCGCTACCTCCATCCGAACCGTGATGCCGCGCCCGGACGGCACCGTCTGCACCGAATAGAGCTCGTGCGCCGCGTCCAGGATGCCTTCGCCCAGCGCAAAGCCGAGCGCGAGGTCTTCCAGGTCCAGCGGCGTCGCGAGCATCACCGCATGCGAGACGCCGTTGAACTCCAGCGACACCGGCACTTCCTCGGCCACCCAGTCCTGCACCGCGTAGGCCTGGCCGTCGCGCACGCCGTGCACCGGCAGCAGCAGCGCGCCTTCGCAGAAGGTGTCGGCGCCATCGGCGGCCGGCAAGGTGGCGATGTGCATGGATGGCCTACTTGGCCGGCACCGTGTCGTGCCGCTTTTCCTGTGGCAGCGCGCCGGCGGTCGCCAGGTCGATCTGCGTCTTGTTGAAGCGGCTGTACTCCTGCTGCCAGGTCGAGGGCTGCATCACCGGCATCACCTGCACGGCCGTCACCTTGTACTCGGGGCAGTTGGTGGCCCAGTCGGAGTTGTCGGTGGTGATGACGTTGGCGCCCGACTCGGGGAAGTGGAAGGTGGTGTAGACCACGCCCGGCTGCATGCGCTCGGACACCGTGGCGCGCAGCACCGTCTCGCCCGCGCGGCTCTGGATGCCCACCCAGTCGTCGTCCTTCACGCCGCGTTCCTCGGCGTCGTGCGGATGGATCTCCAGCCGGTCTTCGCCGTGCCACTGGTTGTTGTCGGTGCGGCGCGTCTGCGCGCCCACGTTGTACTGCGAGAGGATGCGCCCGGTGGTCAAGAGCAGCGGGAACTTGCGCGTGACCTTCTCGTCGGTCGCCACGTACTGCGTGACGATGAAGCGGCCCTTGCCGCGCACGAAGGTGTCGATGTGCATCGTCGGCGTGCCCTCGGGCGCACCGTCGTTGCAGGGCCACTGGATGCTGCCGAGTTCGGCCAGGCGCTTGTAGCTCACGCCGCTGAAGGTCGGCGTGAGCGAGGCGATCTCGGCCATGATGTCCTCGGGGCTCTTGTAGTCCATCGGATAGCCCAGCGCCTGCGCGAGCTTCACCGTGATCTCCCAGTCGGCCAGGCCCGCCTTCGGCGGCATCACCTTGCGAACGCGCGAGATGCGGCGCTCGGCGTTGGTGAAGGTGCCGTCCTTCTCGAGGAACGACGAGCCCGGCAGGAACACGTGGGCGTACTTGGCGGTTTCGTTGAGGAACATGTCCTGCACCACCACGCATTCCATCGCCATCATGGCCGCCGCCACGTGCTGCGTGTTGGGGTCGGACTGCACGATGTCCTCGCCCTCGCAATACAGGCCCTTGAAGCCGCCGCCGATGGCCGCCTCGAACATGTTGGGAATGCGCAGGCCCGGCTCCGGATCGATGGTCACGCCCCATGCGGCTTCGAAGGAAGCGCGCGTCGTGCTGTCCGACACATGGCGGTAGCCCGGCAGCTCGTGCGGGAACGAGCCCATGTCGCAGGCGCCCTGCACGTTGTTCTGGCCGCGCAGCGGGTTCACACCCACGCCTTCGCGGCCGACGTTGCCGGTGGCCATCGCGAGATTGGCGATGCCCATCACGGCGGTCGAGCCCTGGCTGTGCTCGGTCACGCCCAGGCCGTAGAAGATCGCGCCGTTGGCGGCGCTCGCGAACAGGCGTGCGGCGGCACGCATCTCGGCGGCCGGCACGCCGGTGGCTTTTTCGGTGGCCTCGGGCGATTGCTCGGGCTGCGCCACGAAGTCCTTCCATGCGGCGAACGAGGCGGTATCGCAACGCTCGGCGATGAAGGCGTCGGCCGTGAGCCCTTCGGTCACGATGACGTGCGCGAGCGCCGTGACCACTGCCACGTTGGTGCCGGGCTTCAACTGCAAGTGGTGCGCCGCCTTCACGTGCGGCGACTTCACGATGTCGATGCGGCGCGGGTCGACCACGATCAGCTGGGCGCCCTGGCGCAGGCGCTTCTTCATGCGCGAGGCGAACACCGGGTGGCCGTCGGTCGGGTTGGCGCCGATCACCATGATCACGTCGGCCTTTTCCACCGACTTGAAGGTCTGCGTGCCGGCCGATTCGCCCAGCGTCTGCTTCAGGCCGTAGCCCGTGGGCGAGTGGCACACGCGGGCGCAGGTATCGACGTTGTTGTTGCCGAAGGCCGCGCGCACCAGCTTCTGCACGAGGTAGGTTTCCTCGTTGGTGCAACGCGAGGAGGTGATGCCGCCGATGGAGTCCTTGCCGTACTTGGCCTGCAGGCGCTTGAACTCGCCGGCGGCGTAGTTGAGCGCGGTGTCCCAGCTCACCTCCTGCCACGGGTCGGTAATGCTCTTTCGGATCATCGGCTTGAGCATGCGGTCCTGGTGCGTGGCATAGCCCCAGGCGAAGCGGCCCTTCACGCACGAATGGCCTTCGTTGGCCTTGCCGTCTTTCCACGGCGTCATGCGCACGACCTCGTTGCCCTTCATCTCGGCCTTGAAGGCGCAACCCACGCCGCAGTAGGCGCAGGTGGTGATGACGCTGTGCTCCGGCTGGCCGAGCCAGATCACCGATTTTTCTTGCAGCGTGGCGGTGGGGCAGGCATCGACGCAGGCGCCGCAGCTCACGCATTCCGATTCCATGAAGGCTTCGTCCTGCCCCGGCGACACGCGCGACTCGAAGCCGCGGCCGCTGATGGTCAGCGCGAAGGTGCCCTGCGTTTCCTCGCAGGCACGCACGCAGCGATTGCAGACGATGCACTTCGACGGGTCGTAGCTGAAGTACGGGTTCGACTCGTCCTTCTGGTCCTTCAGGTGGTTGGCGCCGTCGAAGCCGTAGCGCACGTTGCGCAGGCCGGTGACGCCCGCCATGTCCTGAAGTTCGCAGTTGCCGTTGGCCGAGCAGGTGAGGCAATCGAGCGGATGGTCGGAGATGTAGATCTCCATCACGCCCTTGCGCAGGTCCTGCAGCTTGGGCGTTTGCGTGCGCACCTTCATGCCGGCTTCGGCCGGCGTGGTGCACGAGGCCGGAAAGCCTTTGCGGCCCTCGATCTCGACGAGGCACAGGCGGCACGAGCCGAAAGGCTCCAGGCTGTCGGTGGCGCAGAGCTTGGGCACGTTGATGCCGGCGTCCACGGCCGCGCGCATCAGCGAGGTGCCCGCGGGCACGGTGACTTCGTTGCCGTCGATCTCCAGCGTCACTTCGCGCGTGGATTCGCGCTTGGGGGTGCCGTAGTCGAGTTCTTTCAGATGGTTCAACATGTCTCGTTCTTTCTCTCGTTGCGGCTGGGCGTGTGCTTGCTTCCGTTGCGGTTGCCGTTGCAGTTCAGGGCGCGTGCACAGATCACCGGGTACTCCCCTCCGCGAATGTCCCCCGGGCTTCGCCCTCCTCCTTGATTTCGCTGCGGGGAGCACCCAGTGCTCTGTGCACCTGGGCACGCTGCGGGTGCTTCGCTGAGCCGCAACCGCTCCGCACAACGATCACGCCGATGGGGTGCCTTGCGCAGCGAAATCAAGGAGGAGGCCGCTGGCCGGGGGACATTCGCGGAGCAATGCACCCCGTCGGCGTGATCGCGCCCTGAATGCCCCCAGCTGCGTGAAACCAGAAAGCAGGCAAGCATTTCAGGCAGCCTTGCGATCGGGCACCACAAGACCGAAATCCTCCGGAAAGTGGTCGAGTGCGGACAGCACCGGGAACGGCGTCATGCCGCCCATGGCGCACAGCGAGCCGTGGACCATGGTGTTGCACAGGTCGCGCAGCAGGATGACGTGTTCCACGCGCTTGTTGTCCGCGCGGATCTTGTCGATCACCTCCACGCCGCGGGTCGAGCCGATGCGGCACGGCGTGCACTTGCCGCACGACTCGATGGCGCAGAACTCCATCGCATAGCGCGCGAGCTTCGACAAATCGGCCGTGTCGTCGTGCACCACGATCCCGCCGTGGCCCACCGTGCCGCCCACGGCCGCGTAGGCCTCGTAGTCCAGCGGCAGGTCCCATTGCGATTCGGGCAGGTAGGCGCCCAGCGGCCCGCCGACCTGCACCGCCTTGATCGGCCGGCCCGAGGCGGAGCCGCCGCCGTAGTCGTACAGCAACTCGCGCAGCGTGACGCCGAAGGCCTTCTCGACCAGGCCGCCGTGCTTGATGTTGCCGGCCAGCTGCATCGGCAGCGTGCCGCGCGAACGACCGACGCCGAAGTCGCGATAGAACTCGGCGCCGCGCGCGAGGATCAGCGGCACGCTCGCCAGCGTGATCACGTTGTTGATCAGCGTCGGCTGCCCGAAGAGACCGGTGATGGCCGGCAGCGGCGGCTTGGCGCGCACGATGCCGCGCTTGCCTTCCAGGCTTTCGAGCAGCGCGGTTTCTTCACCGCACACGTACGAGCCGGCGCCCTTGCGCACTTCGAGCCAGAAGGTCTGGCCCGACCCGAGGATGTTCTCGCCCAGGAAGCCCGCGGCTTCGGCCGCGCGGATCGCCTCGTTCATCGTCGCGATGGCGTGCGGATATTCGGAACGGATGTAGACGTAGCCCTTGGTCGCGCCGGTGGCGATGCCCGCAATGGTCATGCCTTCGATCAGCATGAGCGGATCGCCCTCCATCGTCATGCGGTCGGAGAAGGTGCCCGAGTCGCCTTCGTCGGCATTGCAGACGATGTACTTCTGCGCGGCCGGCGTGGCCATCACGGTCTTCCACTTGATGCCGGCCGGGAAGGCCGCGCCGCCGCGGCCGCGCAGGCCCGAGTCGAGCACCTGCTGCACCACTTCCTCGGGCTTGAGGCCCAGCGCGCGGCGCAGGCCCGCATAGCCTTCGTGCGCTTCGTAGTCGGCGACGGACACCGGGTCGGTGATGCCCATGCGCGCGAAGGTCAGGCGCTCCTGCTTCTTCAGGTAGGGAATTTCTTCGACGAGGCCGAGCGACAGCGGATGCGTCTGCGCGCCTTCGGCGAAGCGGGCATCGAACAGGTCGGCCACATCGTCGATGGTCACCGGGCCGTAGGCCACGCGGCCTGCGGGTGTGCTCACCTCGACCATCGGTTCCAGCCAGAACAGGCCGCGCGAGCCGTTGCGCACCATGCCGAACGAGATGCCCCGCACCGCAGCTTCCTGCGCGATGCGTTCGGCCACGCGTTCTGCGCCGACCGCGAGTGCGGCCGAATCGCGCGGCACGTAAATCGTGATGCTCATGCGCAGTCTCCGTAGTGCGCCACCAGCGCATCGAACGAACGCGGCGTCATGCGCGCGTGCGGTTCTTCGTTGATCGTCATCGCGGGCGACGAGGCGCAGAGACCCAGGCAGAAGGCGGGCTCCAGCGTGAAGTTGCCGTCTTTCGAGTGGCCGTGCGCGCTGCAGCCCAGGCGCAGTTCCGCGTGGGCCAGCAGTGCATCGGCACCCATGGCCTGGCAAGCCTCGGCCCGGCAGATCTGGATCACGTGGCGCGCTGCGGGCGCGGAGCGAAAGTGGTGGTAGTAGGTGATGACGCCGTGCACCTCGGCGCGCGAGAGGTTCACGCCCTCGGCGATCGTGGTCACGGTGTGCGGCGGGATATAGCCCAGCGCGTCCTGCACGTCGTGAAGGATCGGGAGCAACGCACCCGGTTCTTCGGCGCGCTGCAGCAGCACTTGCCGCACTGCGGCCAGTTCATCGGATTCGCTCATCGTGGCGTGTAATCCCACTTCGTTCATGCGGCGCTCCTTACCGGGTTGTCATTCATCGTGGGTTCTGTTCTCCCGGCTTTTTCATCCTACGACCGAAACACGCTCGCAGACACTGCCGATTGCCCTAGGAAACAGGGCTGCTCGCGCCCTGGAAGCACTGTCGGGGAATACGGCGCGCGCGGCCTTGACGCAGGTCAATTTCCGGGAAACGAAGGCCTGTCGCGGCGGCCATCCGCTTCGCCCTCCACCGCGCGGCGGGAGCGCGCCGGAATCACTGCGCCAGCCGGCTCCGCTCGATGTGCTTGCGGCGCATCGGCCGCAACACGAACCAGGCCATCAGCGCCGCGATGGCATTGACCGCGCTCGCAACGATGAACACCGCGTGCCAGCTGCCGGTGGATGCGGCGAGCACGCTGGACAGCGGCACCAGCAGCGACGCCGTGCCCTTGGCGGTGTAGAGCATGCCGGCGTTGGACGCGGCGAACCTGGAGCCGAAGGTGTCGGCGCAAGTCGAAGGGAAGAGGCTGTAGATCTCGCCCCAGGCAAAGAACACCATGCCGGTCAGCACCACGAAGAGCACGGGGTTCTGGCCGTAGTGGTACAGCGCCAGGATGCCGACCGACTCGATCGCGAAGGCGATGAACATCGTCTGTTCGCGGCCGATCTTGTCCGACACCCAGCCGAAGAACGGCCGCGTCAATCCGTTGAGCACACGGTCGATGGCCAGCGCGAAGGTCAGCGCGGGCAGCACCAGGCCCATGATGTTGACCGGCACGTCCATGATCTTGAAGTCCTGTGCAATGGGCGCGAGCTGCGCGGTGGCCATGAGGCCGCCCGCGGCCACCATGACGAACATCGCGTACATCACCCAGAAGATCGGCGATCGCAACACCTCGGAAGGCGCGTAGTCGCGCTGCGACTGCTGCACGTTGCGGCTGTTCGAGGCCTTCGCATGGTCGGGCGCGCGCGTGAGCAGCCAGGCCAGGGCGAAGACGATCACGCCCTGGCCGATGCCGAAATACAGAAAGGCCGACTCGTAGCCGCTGTTCTTGATCATCACGGAGATGGGGATGATCGTGAGCGCCGAGCCCGCGCCGAAGCCCGCGGCGGTCATGCCCGCCGCCAGGCCCCGCCGGTCGGGGAACCACTTGAGCGCATTGCCCACGCAGGTGCCGTACACCGCGCCCGCGCCGATGCCGCCGACCGCCGCTGCCAGGTAGAGCATCGGCAGCGACGCGGCAAAAGAGTTCATCACCCAGCCCAGGCCGCAGAGCACGCCGCCCACGAGCACCACGGGGCGCGGGCCGAAGCGGTCGACCAGATAGCCTTCGATGGGCACGAGCCAGGTTTCGGTGAGCACGAAGATGGTGAAGGCGACCTGGATCGCGGCGCGGCTCCAACCGTGTTTTTCGGCGATGGGATTGACGAAGAGGGTCCAACCGTACTGGAGGTTGGCGATCATCGCCATGCAGACGATGCCGATGAGCAGCTGGCCCCATCGGTAGGCCTCGGATCGTTTGACTGTGGCGGCGGCGGGGGTGGTGGTGCCGTAGCTGGAATCCGTGGGGGGATACATCGCTGGGCTGGAGCCCGCAATGGTGTGAGTAGGCCGAGTCATGGCGTTGTCCTTAATGTTTTGATGAGCAGACGGTCTCGGGGAAACGACGCAGTCAGCCAAGCGAAGACCCGGAGATCGATCACTTGTTTTTGCGCGACGATGACTGTCGGACGGCACGACTCAAAAACTCTTGACCGCAGTCAAGTTCACACGAATAGCGGGTTGCTTGCGGTGTTGGGGTTTGGCGCTGCTGTTGTTCGAGGTGACGACCGCGCCGACGGTGTACTCCCCTCCGCGAATGTCCCCCGGCCCTGCGGGCCTCCTCCTTGATTTCGCTGCGGGGAGCACACCATCGGCGCGGTCGTTTTCAGAGCGGTCATTGATCAGCGATGCACTCGCAGCGTGTCCAAGTGCACAGAGCACAGGGTGCTCCTCGCAGCGAAATCAAGGAGGAGGGCGAAGCCCGGGGGACATTCGCGGAGGGGAGTACCCGGTGATCTGTGCACCCGCCCTGAACAGCAGCATCTCCACACACGCAAAAACCCACATCGACCAAAAGAAAAAATTGACCCAGGTCAAGAAACCGGAAATCAGTGTTTGCATCGAGCTAGGGTTAACCCGAAAATTGCGGGTATTCCCCTCAGTCTTTTTGATTCAAACCATTCGGAGCACACCCATGAGCAACACCGCACTCGATGCCCCCGCAATCCGCAACGCAACCCCTTCCACCGCCCACGACAGCGCACTGCAAGAGCTGGCCGCCGCCATGCCGATCGTCATCATGTACAAGGCAGCGCGCGCGGCGCTCGTGCAGCACCGCAAGAGCATTCGCAGCGCACTGACCCGCTGATCGCCAATCGCCGGTGGCCCCGGCCCACGCAACAAGGAGCGCTTCATGCGCTCTTTTGTTTTTCAGGGGTGCGATGCCGGCGCTGCAAGTGGTTTGAACGGCACGATCTGCGAGATCAGCGATGCGCCGTCGCTCAGCAGAAAGTCCTTGAAGGCCTGCGCCACCGGCGGCAGGCGCTTGGTGCGGCGGTGCACCACGTACCAGTTGAGCATCAGCGGAAAGCCCTCCACATCGAGCACGCACAAGCTGCCGGCCTTCAGCTCCTGGCTGATGGTGTGGGCCGACACAAAGCTCACGCCCATGCCCGCGATGACGGCCTGCTTGATGGTCTCGGTGCTGCGGATCTCCATCGCGATGTTGATGTGTTCCAGCTCGCGGCCGAAGCCGTCTTCCATCGAGTGCCAGGTGTCGGATGCCTTCTCGCGCACCACGAAGGGCTCGCGCATCAGGCGCTTGAGCGGAATGCCCGGCACACCGACGAGCGGATGCGTGGGCGCCACGACGATCACATAAGGGTGCGGCGCAAAGGCCTGGTTCGCGGTGTCCAGGTCGGTCGGCGGGCGCACCATGATCGCGAGGTCGGTGAGGTTGTCGGCGATGTGGGTGAGCAGGCCTTCGCGGTTGTGCACGGTGAAGTTCAGCGTCACGCCGCGATGGCGGCTTGCGAACTCCACCAGGAGGCGCGGAAAGAAGTAATCGCCCGCGCTGATCACACCCACATTCAATTTGCCGCCCGAGACGCCCTTGAACTGCATCATCGCGTTCTCGGCGGCCTCGAACTGCTGGATGATCGCGCGGCTGATCTGCAGCAGCTCGGCGCCCGCGGGCGTGAGAAAGATCTTCTTGCCGAACTGCTCGAAGAGCACGTTGCCGGCATGCTCCTCGAGCTTGGCGATCTGGATGGAGACGGCGGGTTGCGTGAGGTGAAGCTCCTCGGCCGCGCGCGAAAAACTCAGGAGCCGCGCGACGGCTTCGAAGACCTTCAACTGGCGCAGGGTGGCGTGCTTCATGGGGTTGGTTCAAAAAGCCGTTCGGGCTGAGCTTGTCGAAGCCTTGCGCGGCGCTTCGACAGGCTCAGCGTGAACGGTCGGTGGGGCTTCCACCTGATCGACATCAGTTCGGTATCCGCGCCACATGCAACAGGTTCGTCGTCCCCGACAACCCGAACGGCAGCCCCGCGACCACGACCACATCGTCTCCCGCCTTCGCAAAGCCCTCGGCCTGCGCGGTGCGAAGGGCGCACTCGATCATCTCGGCCACGTCGTGCACATCGTCCACCAGCGCCGCGTGCACGCCCCAGACCATCGCCATGCGGCGCGCGGCGGCGATGTCGGGCGTGAGGCTCAGGATCGGCACCGCAGGCCGCTCCCGCGCGGCGCGCAAGCTGGTGAAGCCCGACGAGGTGTAAGTGACGGTCGCGGCCGGCGCGAGCAGCGCAGCCACCTGCCGCATCGACGCACACACCGCGTCGGCCGTGGTCGACAGCGCGGCATCGTGCGTCGCATCGATGCCGGTGCGATAGGACGGGTCGGCCTCCACGCGGGCGACGATGCGGTCCATCATGCCGACCGCTTCGAGCGGGTATTTGCCCGAGGCCGATTCGGCCGAGAGCATCACCGCGTCCACGCCGTCGTAGATGGCGGTCGCCACGTCGGACACTTCGGCGCGCGTGGGCACCGGCGCGGCGATCATCGACTCGAGCATCTGCGTGGCCACCACCACGGGCTTGCCGTGCTGGCGGCAGGCGCGCACGATGCGGCGCTGCAGCTCGGGCACCTGCTCGGGCGGCAGCTCCACGCCCAGGTCGCCGCGCGCGACCATCACGCCGTCGGCAAGCGCGACGATGCCGTCCAGGTGCTCGATGGCCGCGGGCTTCTCCAGCTTGGCCATGATCCATGCGCGCTTGCCGATGATTTCGCGCGCCTCGGTGATGTCTTCGGGCCTTTGCACGAACGAGAGCGCGACCCAGTCCACGCCCATCGAGAGCCCGAAGTCCAGGTCGTCGCGGTCCTTGGGCGTGAGCGGCGAAATCGGCAGCAGCACGCTCGGCACGTTCACACCCTTGCGGTCGGAGATCGGCCCGCCGACGACGACGGTGGTTTCGGCAAAGTCGGCGCCGTGGCTCTCCACGCGCAAGCGCAGCTTGCCGTCATCCAGCAGCAGGTCGGTACCGGCCTGCAGCGCCGCGAAGATCTCGGGGTGCGGCAGCGGCGCGCGGCGGTAGTCGCCGTGGGTCTTGGTGTCCATGTCGAGGCGAAAGCGCCGGCCCGCCTCCAGCTGCGCGCGCCCGCCCTCGAAAGTGCCCAGCCGAAGCTTCGGGCCCTGCAGGTCGAGCAGCACGCCGATGGGCCGGCCGAACTCCTTTTCAAGCCGCCGGATCGCCTCCAGCCGGCGCGCATGGTCATGCTGCGAACCGTGGCTGAAGTTCAGCCGGAACACATCCACGCCGCACTCGAACAGCGCGCGAATGGCTTGCTCGTCTGGCGAGGCCGGGCCGAGCGTGGCGACGATCTTGGCGCTGCGTGTGCGTCTCATGGGTTGGCCTCCGAATCCGGCAGTTGCTCCCTCCCCCGCTGGGGGAGGGTTGGGGTGGGGGCACGGGGCGGTGGATACGGTCTCAGCGATGGAAAGGCCCGGGGGGGGGGGGGGGGGGGGGCCCCCCCCCGCGGGGGGGGGGGGGGGGGGGGGGGGGGGTGGGGGGTGGGGGGTGTGGGGGGGGGGGGGGGGGGGGGGGCGCGGGGAGAGTGCGAGGCGGGGAAGTGCCCAGGAGGATCCAGGGCGGGG
>NZ_JBEPKK010000013.1:0-171116 GCF_040544675.1 Variovorax boronicumulans | reverse complement strand
CCCGATCGCGATGGAAGAAGGCCTGCGCTTCGCCATCCGTGAAGGCGGCCGCACCGTGGGTTCGGGCGTCGTGGCAAAGATCCTCGACATCTAAGTCGCACGCAAAGGAAACACCATGGCTACCAAGCAAAAAATCCGCATCCGCCTGAAGGCGTTCGACTACAAGCTGATCGATCAATCGGCTGCCGAGATCGTTGACACCGCCAAGCGCACAGGCGCGATCGTCAAGGGCCCCGTGCCCCTGCCGACCCGCATGAAGCGTTTCGACATCCTGCGTTCGCCGCACGTCAACAAGACGTCGCGCGACCAGCTGGAAATTCGCACGCACCAGCGCCTGATGGACATCGTCGATCCGACCGACAAGACCGTGGACGCGCTGATGAAGCTCGACCTGCCCGCCGGCGTGGACGTCGAGATCAAGCTGCAGTAAACAGTAAGACTTCCTCGCTTCGCGTTTTGACAAAGCCCGCCTGCAGAAATGCAGGCGGGCTTTGTTTTTTTTCTTGCGGCTATGGCATCCTCTCGCAGCGGTAATTCTTCAAGCATCGGCCGTGGCTGAAACGAGGGCAGCAAGCACAAGCTATGACTCACAAGTTTTCTTTGGCGTTGGGCGCGGCATGTATTGCCGCTGTGTTGCTCGCTGGCTGCGGCGGCGGGGGTGGAGGGGGCGGTGGTGGCGGCGGGTTCCCCATCCTGCCGCCTGTCGCGGGCAATCCGGTCGCCCTGAGCGGCACGGCCACCTACGAATCGGTTCCGAATCCGAGCGGCGGCCTTGTTTACGGCAGCACGTCCGTCAAACCTGTGCGCGGTGCCATGGTCGAGGTGCTCGATGCGGCCACATCCGCGCAGCTGGCAACCACCACCACCGACGACAGCGGCGCCTACGCGGTCACCGTGCCCGCGAACACCACGGTCGTCGTGCGCGTGCGGGCGCAACTGACCCGAAGCGGTGCGTTGCCCAACTGGGATGTGACCGTGCGCGACAACACCCAATCCAACGCGCTTTACTCGATGCAGTCCGCATCCTTTGCAACCGGGGTTGCTGCAACGACACGCGACCTGCGCGCCGCCACCGGCTGGGGCGGTTCGAGCTACTCAGGCCAGCGCGTGGCCGCGCCCTTCGCCGTGCTCGACACGGTCTATACGGCGATGCAGAAGGTGCTGACAGTCGCGCCCGGCACCTCGTTTCCGGTGCTTCGGGTGTTCTGGAGTCCGAACAACGCGCCTTCGTCGGGCGCCATCAACCCTTCGACGGGGCAGATCGGGACCACCTTCTTCATCAACAGGAGCATCGGTCGTGAAATCTACGTCCTCGGCAAGGAAAACGTGGACACCGATGAATTCGATGCGCCGGTGATTGCGCACGAGTGGGGTCACTACTACCAGTCGGCCTTCAGCCGCGACGATTCCCAGGGCGGTGACCACGGACAAGACGACCTCGTCGATCGTCGGCTGGCCTTCTCCGAAGGATGGGGCAATGCCTGGTCGGGCATCGCGCTCAACCGGAAGAACTACGTGGACTCGGTGGGGTCGCGGCAGGCCGCGGGCGGCAACCTGGACCTGTCGGTCGGGCCTGCGACCAATCCGGGTTGGTATCGGGAGGCTTCGATCCAGTCGATTTTCTGGAACCTCAACCAGCAAGTCGGCTTTCAGCCCATCCACGATGCGATGACCGGAATCCTGTTCAGGAGCGGCGCGCCCGTCACGTCGATCCATCCCTTCGCCGCGGCGTTCAACGCCACCGCGCCCGGCAGCGCATCGGCGCTGGCTGGCCTCTTGACGGGGCAGGGCATCAACGCCTCGGCCAATGACCCCTACGGGGAGAACGAGACAAACGGGGGCGGCATGCCCACGATCCCCGCCGGTGTCGTGCTGCCGATGTACCGCGATGTGGTGCCGGGAGGCCTGTCGGTCCAAGCATGCGTTTCCAACGTTGCGGGTAACAACAACAAGCTCGGCAACTCCACCTACCTTCGCTTTTCCGCGCCCACCAACCGCGACTACCAGTTCGTCGTGGGCGCCCCGGCGGGTGCCAATGCCGACTTCGACATCTACCGCGGCGGGTTGATCGCCCGAACGAGCAACAAGGTCAGCCTCGGCGCCGGCGACTACGTTCTGGCGGTTCGCGATCTCAACAATTCCGGTCAGCAGACATGCTTTACCGTCAGCATTCAATAGGGAGGGCCGTCATGACCATCCGAACGACTTCGATGTTCTCCGTGGCCTCGCTTGCACTGGCCGCAGCCGCTGTGTTGCCAGCCCAGGCCGACGGCGTGCCGGGCGAGCGCCATGCCAAGTCCGCTTCGCACCGTGCGGCGCCCATGACGACCGCAGCGCGCAAAGCGAACGACTCCGGCGTGAGCTTGCAGTTCAGGCTCGACGGCGTGCCTCAAGTGGGACGCGCCATCGCCGTCGTCCTGCAGTTCGACGGCGTCACCGATCCCGCGGGTGCGACCGTGCGGCTGAGCGCGGACGCCGGCCTCGCGATTTCGGGGAGCGACTCGCTGACCTTGCCGGTGGCCAAGCGCACCACGGCAACCGTGACCGTGGTGAGCGACCGCGAAGGTCTGGCGTATCTCAACGTTTTCATCACGCAGAAGGGCGCCATGAGCGCCATCTCCATCCCTGTTCAGACCGGGACGGCCGTTCCGGTCATGAAGTCTTCCGGCGAGCTGAAGCCCACGCCGGACGGGGAAAACATCATCACGATGCCTGCCAAATAGGCAGAAAAAGGCAGGAAACCAAGCGAAACGGCCGGATCGCCCCTAGGAATCCCGGCCCTCAGCACCGCTTGCACGGCGCCCGCATAGCGGGCTATAATCGCTGGCTCTGCCCTTGGTGCGTCCGTAGGGGTGCAGTTCGAGCAGAGATTTATCAACCTTCTTTCGCAGGCCGGGAAACTGGCCAAACGCTGTCGCCAATTGAAGTGGCAGCGGCGAGGGGAGTTTCCATTTTTGGAGAAAACAAATGAGTCTGAGCAACTCCCTCGGGTTGCTGGGCCGCAAGGTGGGGATGATGCGTCTCTTCACCGATGACGGGGACGCAGTTCCTGTCACGGTGGTGGATGTGTCCAACAACCGTGTGACCCAGATCAAGTCCCAAGAGACCGATGGCTACGTCGCCCTGCAGGTGACGTTCGGTTCGCGCAAAGCATCGCGCGTGACCAAGCCTGAGGCCGGCCACCTCGCCAAGGCGGGTGTCGAAGCCGGTGAAATCATCCAGGAATTCCGCGTTACCGCAGATACCGCAGGTCAGCACAAGGCTGGCGGCGTCATCACCGCGAGCAGCGTGTTTTCCGTGGGCCAGAAGGTGGACGTGCAAGGCACTTCCATCGGCAAGGGCTTCGCAGGCACGATCAAGCGCCACAACATGAGCTCGCAACGCGCGTCGCACGGTAACAGCCGTTCGCACAACGTTCCCGGCTCGATCGGCATGGCACAAGACCCCGGTCGCGTGTTCCCCGGCAAGCGCATGACGGGTCACCTCGGCGATGTGACCAAGACCACGCAAAACCTCGATGTGTTCCGCATCGACGAAGCGCGTCAACTGCTGCTCATCAAGGGCGCGATCCCGGGTTCGAAGGGTGGCTTCGTCACCGTGCGTCCCGCCATCAAGGCCAAGCCGCAAGCGGCTGAAGGAGCGAAGTAATGCAACTCGAACTCCTGAACGAACAAGGCCAGGCCGCGTCGAAGTACGACGCCCCCGAGACCGTGTTCGGCCGTGACTACAACGAAGACCTGGTTCACCAGATCGTCGTTGCATTCCAGGCCAACGCCCGCCAAGGCACGCGCGCCCAGAAGGACCGCGAGCAGGTCAAGCACTCGACCAAGAAGCCTTTCAAGCAAAAGGGAACGGGCCGCGCCCGTGCCGGTATGACGTCCTCGCCGCTGTGGCGCGGGGGTGGCCGGATCTTCCCGAACATGCCTGACGAAAACTTCTCGCAGAAGATCAACAAGAAGATGTACCGCGCCGGCATGGCCGCCATCTTCTCGCAGCTCGCTCGCGAAGGCCGTCTGGCCGTGGTGGATTCGCTGACCGTGGATTCGCCCAAGACGAAGCCGCTGGCAGCCCGTTTCAAGGCGATGAATCTCGAGTCCGTGCTCGTGATCGCCGAAGAAGTCGACGAAAACCTGTACCTTGCCTCGCGCAATCTGGTCAACATCCTCGTGGTCGAACCCCGTTACGCCGATCCGGTGTCGCTGGTTCACTACAAGAAGGTGCTGGTCACCAAGGGTGCCGTCGACAAGCTCAAGGAGATGTTCGCATGAGCCGCGTGAACCCTACCGCCGCTGAACGTACGTTCGAAGAAGGCCGCCTGATGGCGGTGCTGGTCGCCCCGATCGTGTCCGAAAAGGCCACGATGGTCGGCGAGAAGTCGAACGCTGTCACTTTCAAGGTGCTGCAAGACGCCACCAAGCCCGAGATCAAGGCCGCTGTCGAACTGATGTTCAAGGTCGAAGTCCAGGGCGTGTCGGTGCTCAACACCAAGGGCAAGACCAAGCGCTTTGGCAAGTCCATCGGCCGCCGCGACAACGTTCGCAAGGCCTATGTGACGCTGAAGCCGGGTCAAGAGCTCAACCTCGTCGGGGAAGGCGCTTAATCATGGCCGTCATCAAGATGAAACCCACTTCGCCGGGCCAACGCGGCGCGGTGAAGATTTCGCGTGATCACCTGTTCAAGGGTGCTCCTCACGCAGCCCTGCTGGAACCCCAGTTCCAGAAGGCCGGCCGTAACAACAACGGTCACATCACGATCCGTCACCGTGGCGGTGGTTCCAAGCACCACTACCGCGTTGTCGATTTCGTGCGCAACAAGGACGGCATCCCGGCCAAGGTCGAACGCATCGAGTACGACCCGAACCGCACCGCCCACATCGCTCTGGTCTGCTACGCCGACGGCGAGCGCCGCTACATCATCGCCCCGCGCGGTCTTGAAGCCGGTGCAACGCTGCTGTCGGGCGCCGAAGCCCCGATCCGCGCCGGCAACACCCTGCCGATCCGCAACATCCCGGTCGGCTCGACGATCCACTGCATCGAACTGCAACCCGGCAAGGGCGCGCAGATCGCGCGTTCGGCCGGTACGTCGGCAACGCTGCTGGCTCGCGAAGGCGTCTACGCCCAGGTCCGCATGCGTTCGGGTGAGGTGCGTCGCATCCACATCGAATGCCGCGCAACCATCGGCGAAGTGGCCAACGAAGAACACAGCCTGCGCCAGCTCGGCAAGGCAGGCGCCAAGCGCTGGAAGGGCATTCGCCCGACCGTTCGCGGCGTCGTGATGAACCCGGTCGACCACCCGCACGGTGGCGGCGAAGGCAAGACTGGCGAAGGCCGCCATCCTGTCGACCCATGGGGCAATCTGACCAAGGGCTATCGCACCCGTAACAACAAGCGCACGCAGGTCTTCATCGTGTCGCGTCGCAAGAAGTAAGGGATAGCCAATGACTCGCTCTCTCAAAAAGGGTCCTTTCGTCGACCACCACCTGGTGGCCAAGGCCGACAAGGCCGTGACGACCAAGGACAAGAAGCCGATCAAGACCTGGTCGCGCCGCTCGATGGTTCTGCCCGAATTCATCGGTCTGACCATCGCTGTGCACAACGGCAAGCAACACGTGCCCGTGTACATCACCGACCAGATGGTCGGCCACAAGCTCGGCGAATTTGCGCTCACGCGCACGTTCAAGGGGCACCCCGCGGACAAAAAAGTCCAGAAGAAGTAAGGAACGACCATGTCTGAAACACGTGCAGTCCTCCGCGGTGTCCGCCTCTCGGTCGACAAGGGCCGTCTGGTCGCTGACCTGATCCGCGGCAAGAAGGTCGATCAAGCGCTCAACGTTCTGCAATTCACGCAGAAAAAGGCCGCTGTGATCATCAAGAAGGTGCTCGAGTCGGCTATCGCCAACGCCGAGCACAACGACGGTGCCGACATCGACGAGCTGAAGGTCAAGACCATCTACGTCGAGCAAGGTGCAACGCTCAAGCGCTTCACGGCGCGGGCCAAGGGTCGCGGCAATCGCATCAGCAAGCCCACGTGCCATGTGTACGTGACGGTTGGCAACTAAGAAGGCCTGGAAGAAATATGGGACAGAAAATCCACCCAACCGGGTTCCGCCTTGCGGTCACCCGTAACTGGTCCAGCCGCTGGTACGCAAGCGACCGCGATTTCGCGGGCATGCTGGCCGAAGACATCAAGGTTCGCGAATACCTGAAGAAGAAGCTGAAGAACGCTTCGGTCTCGCGCGTCATGATCGAGCGTCCCGCCAAGAACGCACGCATCACGATCTACTCGGCTCGTCCGGGCGTCGTGATCGGCAAGAAGGGCGAAGACATCGAAAACCTCAAGCGCGAACTGGGCAAGCAGCTCGGCGTGCCGGTTGCGGTCAACATCGAGGAAGTGCGCAAGCCCGAAATCGATGCGCAGCTGATCGCCGACAGCATCACGCAGCAGCTCGAGAAGCGGATCATGTTCCGCCGTGCCATGAAGCGCGCCATGCAGAACGCCATGCGTCTGGGTGCCCTGGGCATCAAGATCATGTCGTCGGGCCGCCTGAACGGCATCGAAATCGCTCGTTGCGAGTGGTACCGCGAAGGCCGCGTGCCGCTTCACACCCTGCGCGCCGACATCGACTACGGCACCTCGGAAGCCAAGACCACGTACGGCGTCATCGGCGTCAAGGTCTGGGTCTACAAGGGCGACACGCTGGGTCGCAACGACCTGCCGGCCGTCGAAACGCCGCGTCCCGACGAAGAGCGTCGCCCGCGTGGTCCCCGCCGTGATGGTCGCCCTGGCGACCGTCCGGGTGGCGACCGTCGTGGTCCCGGCCCCCGCGCCGGCGGCCGCGGCCCGATCGGTGGTAACACCGCTCCGGCCGATGGCAGCGACAAGCCCGCAGAAGCCACTGGTGCAGCGCCTGCTGCACCGGGTGCAGACTCGAAACCCGCCGTTAAGCGCGTCCGCAAAGCCGCGCCAGCTGCAGCAGCTGACGGTGCCAAGACCGAGTGATCGGTCTTAGAACTACGGAGTATTAAAAATGCTGCAACCTGCACGCAGAAAGTTCCGCAAGGAACAAAAGGGCCGCAACACCGGCATCGCAACCCGGGGTAACTCGGTTGCCTTCGGTGATTTCGGTCTCAAATGCACCGACCGCGGCCGCCTCACGGCGCGCCAGATCGAAGCCGCTCGCCGCGCCATTTCGCGTCACGTGAAGCGCGGTGGCCGGATCTGGATCCGCGTGTTCCCGGACAAGCCCATCTCGACCAAGCCCGCCGAAGTTCGGATGGGTAACGGCAAGGGCAACCCCGAGTACTACGTCGCTGAAATCCAGCCTGGCAAGATCGTGTTCGAGATCGTCGGCGTGCCCGAAGAACTCGCCCGCGAAGCTTTCCGCCTGGCCGCCGCCAAGCTTCCGCTGCGTACGACCTTCGTCGCTCGCCAGCTCGGCGCCTGAGAGGAGAACACCCATGGCAACCCGTAAGAAAAAAGAAACCGTGGCTCCGGCCAAGGTGACCAAGGCTGCAACCCTGCGCACGAAAGATGTCGCAGCGCTGCAAGCCGAAGTCAAAGACCTGCAAAAGGCCCATTTCGGCCTGCGCATGCAGAAAGCCACGCAACAGCTGTCGAACACCTCGACGCTGCGCGTGACGCGCCGCGACATCGCGCGCGCCAAGACCATTCTTGCGCAGAAGCAGCAAGAAGCCCAAGCCGCCAAGTAAGGAGTGAACATGACGGAAGCTAAAAAATCCCTCAAGCGCACCTTGATCGGCAAGGTGGTCAGCGACAAGCGTGCCAAGACCGTGACCGTGCTGGTCGAGCGCCGTGTGAAGCACGAGCTCTACGGCAAGATCGTGGCCAAGACGAGCAAGTACCACGCCCATGACGAAAATGGCGTGTACAAGATGGGCGACACCATCGAGATCACGGAAAGCCGTCCGATCTCCAAGACCAAGAACTGGGTTGTGACCCGCTTGGTCGAGAAGGCCGTTCTGGTCTGATCGCCGAGTCTCGAACGACTCCTCCAAAAACGGCCCACAATGTGGGCCGTTTTTCTTTTTCCGGAGCATCTACATGATCAAAATCGGCGACACCCTTCCTTCGGCCACCCTGCAGGAATATTCCGAGGTCGAAGGCGAAGGTTGCAGCATCGGCCCGAACGCCGTGGACGTGAGCAAGGCTTCGGCCGGCAAGACGATCGCGCTGTTCGCCCTGCCCGGCGCCTTCACGCCCACCTGCTCGGCCAAGCACGTGCCGGGCTATGTGCAGCACTTCGACGACTTCAAGGCCGCCGGCGTGGACGAAATCTGGTGCGTGAGCGTGAACGACGCCTTCGTGATGGGCGCATGGGCGCGCGACCAGAAGACCGGCGCCAAAGTGCGCATGCTGGCCGACGGCAGTGCCGATTTCGCCAAGGCCACCGGGCTCACGCTCGATCTGACCGGCCGCGGCATGGGCCTGCGCAGCAACCGCTACTCGATGCTGGTGAAAGACGGCAAGGTCGCCACGCTCAATGTCGAGGCACCCGGCAAGTTCGAAGTCAGCGACGCGGACACGCTGCTGGCGCAAGCTCGCGGCTGATCTGGCTCCGAGGCTCAGAGCTCCACTTTGAGGTAGTGGGCCCCGGCAATGGGGTTGTGATAGTAGGGCGGCACCTCCACGAAACCCAGGTCTTCGTAGAGTGCCCGCGCCGATTCCATCTCGTCGAGCGTATCGAGCAGCACGCACGCGTAGCCCGCGCCGCGTGCTGCATCGAGGATCGCCTCGGCCAGCTGCCGGCCCAGGCCCAGCCCGCGGAAGCCGGGGCGCACATAGAGGCGCTTCATTTCCGCCGCATTCGCATAGTCCGCGTTGTCGAGCGGACGCAGGGCACAGCAACCGGCGACATGTACCAGCGAGCCGTCGGCACGTTGCAGCGTCGGGCTCTGCCGGCCCGCGTCTTCCCTGATGTTTGCCGGGTCCACCAGCGCCAGCAAAAGCGCGCCCCGGGGTTCCACGTATTCGCCGGGCAACCCGGCCAGTTCGGCATCGAAATCCTGAAAGCAGAGGTCGATCTTCAGCGAGCTGGCGTAGTCGCTGAACACCGCGCGCGTGGCTTCGATCTCGTGGGCTTCACCGGGCGTGAGCAGCATGACGACCGGCGTGTCTGCCAGCGGCAGCGGGCGTGAAACTGGAGAGCTCATATGCGCAGCGACGCAATCCAGTTCGCCACGCCGGCGCACAGCGCGAACAGCACCAGCGCCAGTGCGCGCGATGCCGCATCGTCGCGGCTCGGGGCCACCCGGCCGCTCGCGTCGGCAAGCAGCTTGTCGCCCGACACCATCGGCCGCACCAGTCGGTGGCGCTTCACCAGCACATAGAACAGCACCGCGAGCACATGCAGGCTCACGAGCGCGATCACGATCCACTTGCCCTGCGCCTTGTGCCAGCCCGTGGCAAAGCTCACCACCGCACCGGACACGAAGCGGGTGAGCGGCCCTGAAGCGGAGATCTCGTCGTCGGCCATCAGCCCCGTGGCGACCTGGAACGCCAGGATCCCCAGCACCGCGAACACCGACAGCGCGCCCAGCGGCGTGTGCCCGATCAGATGGTCCGGATGCGCCCGCCCGCGCAAATAGGCCACGACGGAGCCCGGTGCATAGAGGAAGGCCGCAAACCGGGACCAGCGCCCGCCCACGAAGCCCCAGAGCAGCCGGAACAGCAGCAGCGACAGCACCGTGTACCCCAGGCGAAAGTGCCATTCCATGATGCCGGTCAAACCGGTGCCGATCAGGCCGAGAACGGCGACGGCCAGCGCCCAGTGAAAGAGACGTGTCGGCAGGTCCCAGACGCGCGTGCGCGACGCAGGGCCGGAGGCGGCCTGGAGGGCGGCCACAGAGGTGTCGGTCATCGGAGGGGCGCGGGGGCGCGAGGCTGCGGAAGGCGCAGATTAGCAAAATCCCGGCCCAAGGCTGCTTCGGGTTGTTGCTATGCCGCGGACATGTCCAGCCCCTACACTGCGCCGCAGCACTGCGTTCGACGGTGCCCCCACCCAAAAGGACCCACGATGATCCGACTTGCCTTGTTCGCACTTGCAGCCGCCTGCGCTGCCGTTTCCGTCCCGGCCGCGGCCCAGTTCGCCAAGCCCGAGGACGCCATCAAGTACCGCCAGAGCGCGTTGTTCGTGATGGGCCAGCACTTCAGCCGCCTGGGTGCCATGGCCAACGGCCGGGTTCCCTACGACGCGGCGGCCGCGACGGCCAATGCGGAAGTCGTGGCCGAGATGGCGAAGCTGCCCTGGGCGGCCTTCGGTCCCGGCACCGAAGGCGGCAAGGCCAAGCCCGAAATCTGGAAGGAAGACGCCAAGTTCAAGGAGCGCCAGCAGAAGCTCGTCGAGGAAACCGGCAAGCTGCTGGTCGCGGCCAAGGCCGGGAACATCGACGCGCTCAAGGCCCAGTTCGGCCCGACCGGCGCCAGCTGCAAGGCCTGTCACGACAGCTTCCGCAACCAGTAAGCAAGCAAGCGGCGGCTGCAAAAAACAAAAGGCGCTCTGCAAGGAGCGCCTTTTCGTTGGGGTACGCGAGGAATACAGCAGGGGGCGAGGGCTTCAGGCCTCCGCGAGCAGCTTCTCGATCAGCTTGTGCAACTCGGCGAAATCGGGTTCGCCCACATAGCGTTTCACGATCTCGCCGCGCTTGTTGACCAGGTAGGTGGTCGGCGTGAGCTTCACGTCGCCCCAGGCCTGCGCGACGCTGCCGGTGTTGTCGATCGCCACCTTGAACGGCAGCTTGCGGGTTTCGGCGAAGTTGACCACGTAGCTCGGCGGGTCGTAGCTCATGGCAACGGCCAGCGTGTCGTAGCCCTGGGCCTTGTACTTGTCGTAGGTGGCGATGACCTTGGGCATCTCGGCAACGCAGGTCACGCAGCTGGTGGCCCAGAAGTTGACCAGCGTGACCTTGCCCTTCATGTCGGCGGTGGTCTTCTGGCTGCCGTCGAGCAGCACGAAGGTGGAAGCCGGTGCGGCCGTGCTGCCGGAGCCGAGGTACACGCCCACGCCAACGGCCAATGCAAGAGCGACGGCGGCGGCAGCGATGTATTTTTTCATGGCAGCTGGAAAGAAGGAGCGGAGGGCGGCGCGATTTTAGGTCCGCACGCCGGATCGTGCTGGCGTATGCCCGCAGCTCCGGCGCGGCTCGATAATCGCTCCCCCATGCCGTCGTCGCTCCTTTCCCGCTCCAGGCTCGTGCTGCTCACAGCCGCAGCCGCGCTGCTCGCCGCCTGCAGCCCCACCTTCAACTGGCGCGAAGTGCCGATCGCCGGGGCCGGCCTGATGGCGATGCTGCCCTGCAAGGCCGACCACGCGACGCGCGCGATGCCGCTGGGCGCCGAATCCGTCCAGGTCGGCATGAGCGGCTGCGAGGCCGGCGGCGCGACCTTCGCGGTGGCCCATGCCTCGGCCAACAGCCCTGTGCAGGCCGATGCCTGGCTGCAGGCGTGGCGCGCGGCCACCCGCAGCCAGTTGGGGCCGCAGGCGACGGAAGCGCCGGCCACCCTTCAGCGCGCGAGCGTCTCGCCCGCGCCGTTGCGCCTCGACGCGCCGCAAGGCGCCGCACCCGTTCAGGTGCTCTGGTTCGCCCAGTCGCAAAAAGACGGCACCGTGGCGCTCTACCAGGCGACCGTGCTCGGCGCGCCGTCCTCGCCCGAGGCTGCGAAGACCTTCTTCGATGGCCTGCGCCTGCCATGAGCGCTGAGATGGCCCGCCACCGCCGCCATTGCGGGCCCGGCAACGGACAGTGCCTGTGCATCTCGCGCCGCATTGTCTGTTTTCCGGGGCTGCCGCGTTGTGCCATATCTCTACTTACGCCGGGCGCCCCCGCATAATCGACGCGTCGTCCTCCGAGCCGCATGAACAGCATCCTCATCATTGCCCACTCCCCGTTCGCGCAGGCGCTGCGGCAGTGCGCGCTGCATGTGTTTCCCGACTGCGAGCAGGCCGTTGTCGCGCTGGACGTGTTGCCCAACGTGTCGCCCGAGGAAACGCTGGCCGCCGCGCGCATCACGCTCCAGCAGCAACTGCATGCGCCGCGCTCGCAGGTGCTGGTGCTGGCCGACGTGTTCGGCGCCACGCCCTGCAACGTGGCGCAGAAGCTGGTGGACGGCGTTCATTCGCGGCTGGTGGCGGGGGTCAACCTGCCGATGCTGCTGCGCGCCGTCACCTACCGCCACGAACCGCTGGACACGCTGGTGCAGCGCGCCATCGCGGGTGGCACCGCCGGCGTCATGCAGGTGGCGGTGGCGGCTCCCCAGAACCAGGCAAAAAGAAAGCACAGTGATCAAGAAATCCGTGACCATCAGCAATAAGCTGGGCCTGCATGCGCGCGCATCGGCCAAGCTGACCAAGCTTGCAGGCAGCTACCCGTGCGAGGTGTGGCTCTCGCGCGGCGACCGCCGCATCAATGCCAAGAGCATCATGGGCGTCATGATGCTGGCCGCCGGGCTGGGTTCCACCGTCGAGCTCGAAACCAACGGCCCGCAGGAAGAAGAAGCGATGAACGCCATCGTCCAGCTCATGGACGACAAGTTCGGCGAAGGCGAATAAGGGCAACGCCATGACCTTCGCAGTCCACGGCCTCCCTGTCGCCCGTGGCATTGCCATCGGCCGGGCGGTGCTGGTGGTGTCCAGCCGCATCGACGTCGCCCACTACTTCATCAAGCCCGAAGAGATAGAGACCGAGATCGACCGCGTGCGCACTGCGCGCAACGCCGTCGCCGACGAACTCGCCAAGCTGCAGACCAGCGTCGCGCAGATGGGCCCGAACGACGCGCCGCACGAGCTCGCCGCGCTGCTCGAGGTGCACCAGATGCTGCTGCAGGACGAGGCCCTCACCGGCGGCGTCAAGCACTGGATCACCGAGCGGCTCTACAACGCCGAGTGGGCGCTGACCACGCAGCTGGAGATCATCGCGCGCCAGTTCGACGAGATGGAGGACGAGTACCTGCGCGAGCGCAAGGCCGACCTCGAGCAGGTGGTCGAGCGCATCCTGCACCGCATGAAGGGCACGGCTGCGGTGCTCGCGCCCAGCCCGCCGCGCCGCAAGCGCGCCGCCACCCACGACGAGGACGACGACCCCACCGCGGGCGACGGCATCGACGTGCCGCTGGTGCTGATCGCGCACGACCTCTCGCCGGCCGACATGCTCCAGTTCAAGAAGAGCGTGTTCGCGGGCTTCGTGACCGACGTGGGCGGGCGCACGTCGCACACCGCCATCGTCGCGCGCAGCATGGACATTCCGGCCATCGTGGGCGCGCGCACCGCGAGCCAGCTGGTGCGCCAGGACGACTGGGTCATCATCGACGGCGATGCCGGCGTGATGATCATCGACCCCTCGCCGATCATCCTGGCCGAGTACGGCTTCAAGCAGCGCCAGGGCGACCTCGAACGCGGGCGGCTCGCGCGGCTGCGCCACAAGCCCGCCGTCACGCTCGACGGCCAGCGCGTCGAGCTGCTCGCGAACATCGAGATGCCCGAAGACACCGTCGGCGCCGTCAAGGCCGGCGCGGTGGGCGTGGGTCTGTTCCGCAGCGAATTTCTCTTCATGGGCCGCGAGTCGTCGGCGCGCCAGACCCGGCTGCCCGACGAAGAAGAGCAGTACCAGGCCTACAAGCGCGCGGTCGAGGGCATGCAGGGCATGCCGGTCACCATCCGCACCATCGACGTGGGCGCCGACAAGCAGCTCGAAGGCAAGTCGACCAGCAAGCAGGAGCATCTGAACCCGGCGCTCGGCCTGCGTGCCATCCGCTGGAGCCTGGCCGATCCGGCGATGTTCCTCACGCAGCTTCGCGCCATCCTGCGTGCCGCGGCGCACGGCGAGATCCACCTGCTGATTCCCATGCTCGCGCACGCGAGCGAGATCCGCCAGACGCTCTCGCTGATCGATTTCGCGCGTGCCGAGCTCGACAACCGCGGCGCGGTGTACGGCCCCGTGAAGCTCGGCGCCATGATCGAGATCCCGGCCGCCGCGCTCACGCTCAAGCTCTTCCTGAAGCACTTCGACTTCCTGTCGATCGGCACCAACGACCTGATCCAGTACACGCTGGCCATCGACCGGGCCGACGAGGCGGTGGCGCATCTCTACGATCCCGCGCACCCCGCGGTGCTCAAGCTGGTGGCCGACACCATCGCCGAGTGCCGCCGCCAGGGCAAGGGCGTGGCGGTGTGCGGCGAAATGGCGGGCGACGTGGCCTTCACCCGCCTGCTGCTCGGCCTGGGCCTGCGCAGTTTCTCGATGCATCCCTCGCGCATCCTTGCCGTGAAGCAGGAAGTGCTGCGCGCGGACACCAGCAAGCTGGAGCCCTGGGCTCGCAGCGTGCTCGAGTCGGACGACCCCGCGGCCGCGCTCGCGGGCTGAGCGCGGCGGTACGCCGCGTTCGCCCTTCGCGAAACACCGAGGAACCGGCTTCGCCCGGCCTCAGGTGTTGCCCCCGGCAGGGGGCGAGCGACATAAAACGAAACACGCCGAAACCGCGGTGAAAGGACTTGCCGCGCCTGCGCAAGCACGATCAGGGCTCCTCAACACCCCCTGAAAGGCTTGCATCATGAAGTTCCTCTCCATCTCCGCCTCGCTGACCCAGATCCTCGCCGTCAGCTCCTTCGCCATGCTCGCCGCTGCCGGCGCGAAGGCCGAAAGCTACGAAGGCGTGCAGGCCGCCGTGTCGGCCAAGAGCCGCGCCGAGGTCAGCGCGGAAGCCGTGCGCACCGCATCGGCCCCCAACCAGAACGTCGTGCGCGGCTCGCGCGGCGCCGAAACCATGGCGGTCTCCACCGACCGCGCGCGCGTGGTGGCCGAAGCCGTGCGCACCGCCGCCGCGCCCGACCAGAACGTCTCGTCGGGCTCGCGCGTCAACAGCAAGGTCGTCTCGACGATGCAGAACCCCGTCGACGCACGCGCCGAAGCTGCGCGCGGTAACAGCAGCAAGCTCTGAACCCCAACGCCCGTGCTGCTGTCTTGCCCCTCGCAATAAAACGCAACACACCGAAACCGCGCTGAGAAGACGCCGGAGCGAGCAAATCGCACCATCGAACTTCCTCCATTCAAGACCACACAAGGATTTCTCATGAAGCACTGGATCAAACGCACCCTCTTCGGTTTCGCCGGCGCGGCAGTGGTGGCCGGCAGCATCGCCGGCTGTGCAGGCCAACGCCACGGCTGGAGCGGCGACAGCGCCGAGTTCCGCAGCAAGATGGTCGAGCGCGTGGGCAGCAAGCTGGAGCTCGATGCCTCGCAGAAGCAGAAGCTCACTGTGCTGGCCGAGAAGCTGCAGGCGCAGCGTGAAGCGATGCGCGGCGCAGGCGGTGCAGGCGACCCGCGCTCGCAGTTCAAGGCCCTGTTCGCGGGCAACAAGCTCGACCAGGCCGGCGCCGCGAAGCTGGTCGACGAGAAGACCGCCGCCGTGCGCAGCGGCAGCCCCGAGATCATCGCGGCCGCCGCCGACTTCTACGACAACCTGAACGCCGCGCAACAGCAGAAGGTGCGCGAGTTCATGGAGCGGGGCGGCCGCCGCTGGAGCCACCGTGGCTGAACTTGACTCACCCCCAGGCTTCGCGCACTTCGTGTCGCTGCGCCAACCCCCTTCGAGGGGGCGACACCTGTGGCCCGGCAAAGCCGGCTCCACGGTGTCTCACGAACAGGCAGTCGTGGGCGGCGTCCGCACCCTGCTGCGGCTCGAAGGTGCTTTCGTGCTGGCCGCGGCGTTGGCCGCCTACACGCAGTTCGGCCTGGGCTGGGGCGTGTTCGCGCTGTGGCTGCTCGCGCCCGATCTGTCATGGCTGGGCTACCTCGCCGGACCGCGCGTGGGCGCGGCGCTGTACAACGCGGCGCACTCGTATGTCGGCCCCGTCGCATTGCTCCTGCTCGGCGTGCTCGCCGCGATGCCGTGGGCGGTGGCGGGCGGGCTGATCTGGTGCGCGCACATCGGCATGGACCGCGCGCTGGGCTACGGGCTCAAGTACGGCGCGGGCTTCGGCTTCACGCACCTGGGCCGCATCGGCCGCACCGATCCATGGTGAACCCGGCCCTGTCCATGGCGACCCCGATCCACACGATGGCGGTGCGATGCCGCCCGGTCTGATGGTGAGCGAGGTCATCCGCCACATGTTTGCCAGGAGGCACAATCCCGCCATGCCGCGCATCCTGCTGATCGACGACGACGAACACCTCGCCGCGCCGCTGACCACCTACTTCGCACGCTTCGGCTGCACGCTCGAGAGCGCCGTGCGTCCGAGCCAGGGCCTTGCCATGCTGCGCGCCGGCACGTACGACGCGGCCATCCTCGACGTGATGCTCCCCGAGATGGACGGCTTTGCGCTGTGCCGCGAGATCCGCAAGGAGAGCGACATTCCCATCGTCATGCTCACCGCGCGCGGCGAGGTGATGGACCGCGTGGTCGGCCTCGAACTCGGCGCCGACGACTACGTGCCCAAGCCCTTCGAGCCGCGCGAGCTGGTGGCGCGGGTGCAGACCATCCTGCGGCGCCAGCGCAGCACCACGGCCGCCGCCAACGCCGCCGGGAACGGAAGCAACAATGGCAACGGCACGCAGCACCGCGTGTTCGACGGCCTCTCCATCGACCTGGACCGGCGGCAGGTGCTGCGCCAGGGCGAGCGCGTCGAACTCACCGGCACCGAGTTCGAACTGCTCGCGCTGCTGGCGGCCGAGCCCGGCAAGGTGTTCAGCCGCGACGACATCCTGAACCGCCTGCGCGGCCACGAGGCCGAGCTCTACACCCGCGCGGTCGACATCGTGGTGAGCCGCCTGCGCAAGAAGCTGGAGCCGCTGGACTGCATCAAGACGCTGCGCAATGCCGGCTACGCGCTGGCCGTCGCACGCAGCGAGCCTGCATGAGGTTCGGCACCAAAGACCACCGCGAAGCGTGGCGCCAGATGGCCTGCCGCCGCGCGGAAATGCGCCGCGAACTGCACGCCCAGTGGCACGAGAAGGTGCAGGGCAAGCGCCGATGGCGCCGCTCGCTGCGCATCCGCCTGGTCATGATGTTCGTGCTGCTCGCGCTGGTGATGACGGCGGTGTTCATGGGCGGCATGAAGAAGTCCTTCTCCGCCGGCTGGGCCGAGGCCGCCAGGCCCATGCTGGTGGACTACGCCGACCGGCTGGTCGCCGAGATCGGCACGCCGCCCGACGTGGGCCGCGCGCAGGCGCTGGTGGCGCGGCTGCCGATCACCATTCGCATCGTGGGCCCCGCGGTCAACTGGGACTCCAACCCGGGCGGCGCCGCCAGCCCCGGCGGCTGGATGCACGACCGCGACGAGGGCACCTGGAACGACAAGTGGTTCATTCGCCCCACGGCCGACGGCCACCGCGTGATCTTCGGCTGGGCGCCCAAGATCTGGCAGCTGGCGCCGCGCGCCGCGGGCTGGGCCACGCTTGCCATTCTTCTGTCGTGCGTGCTGCTGGGCTATGCCTATGTGAGCCGGCTCCTGCGGCCGCTGATCGACATCCGCGAAGGCGCGCAGCGATTCGGCCGTGGCGAGTTCACGCAGCCGATTCCGGTGCGGCGCAACGACGACCTGGGCGACCTTGCGGAGCGCATCAACACCATGGCCGACGACATCCAGGCCATGCTCGATGCCAAGCGCGGCCTGCTGCTCGCCCTCAGCCACGAGTTGCGCTCGCCGCTCACCCGCGCCCGGCTCAACGCCGAACTGCTGCCCGCCACGCCCGAGGGCCAGGCCGAACGCGAGGCCCTGCTGCGCGACCTCAACGAGATGCGCGACCTCATCAGCGACCTGCTGGAAAGCGAACGCCTGGCCAGCCCGCATGTGGCGCTGCAGCGCGAGCCGGTCGACCTGGCCCAGCTGGTGCGCGAGATCGTGGCCGAGATGCCCGGCGCCGACGATGTGCACCTCGACCTGGCCGAGGGCCTGCCGCCGCATGCGGTCGATCGCATGCGCATCCGCCTCCTGGCGCGCAACCTGCTGGACAACGCCCTGCGCTACAGCGCCGAGGCGCCCCGGCCGCCCTGCGTGTCGCTGCGCGCCGTGCTGGACGGCCAGGTGCAGGGCATCGAGATCGAAGTGCGCGACCACGGCCCGGGCGTCGACGAGGCGCAGCTCGAACGGCTGACCGAGCCCTTCTATCGCACCGACGGCGCCCGGGCGCGCGCCACCGGCGGCGTCGGCCTGGGCATGTACCTGTGCCGGCTGATCGCCGAGGCGCACGGCGGCAGCTTGACGGTGCGCAACGCGCACCCGGGCCTGCAGATCGTCGTGCGGATGTAGGGGCGTTTCCGCGCCTTGCGGCGGGGTGTGGGGCGCTGTCGCCTGCGCTACCAGGGCGCTCGGGGTGCGCGGCTACGATGCGCCTCCAGCCAGTCGGCCGGCCCGGCCAGCGCCAGTCAATCAAGGAGACTCCCCATGAGCAGCCCACTCACCAACCACCAGGTCCGCCTCGCCAAGCGCCCCGAGGGCACGGCCACCCGCGAGAACTGGAAGTTCACCACCGAGCCGGTCGGCGAGCCGGCCGAGGGCGGCGTGCTGGTCAAGACGCTGTCGCTGTCGCTGGACCCCGCGATGCGCGGCTGGCTCAACGACGCCAAGAGCTACATCGCGCCCGTGGCCATCGACGAGGTGATGCGGGCAGGCGGCGTCGGCCGCGTCATCGCCTCGAAGAACCCGCAGTTCGCGGTGGGCGACACCGTCTACGGCACGCTGGGCGTGCAGGAATACATCCTGATCCCCGAGGACCAGCTCAAGCGCAACGGCCTGGTCAAGATCGACCTGAACGTCGGCACCATCGGCCAATGGCTCAACGTGCTCGGCATGCCGGGCATGACCGGCTACTTCGGCCTCATGGACGTGGGCCAGCCCAAGGCCGGCGAAACCGTGGTGGTGTCGGGCGCGGCCGGCGCCGTGGGGCAAACGGTGGGCCAGCTGGCCAAGCTCAAGGGCTGCCGCGTGGTCGGCATCGCCGGCGGCGCGGCCAAGTGCGAATGGGTGGTCAAGGAGCTGGGCTTCGACGCCTGCATCGACTACAAGGCCGGCGAGGGCGCGGTGCGCGCGGGCCTGAAGGAACACTGCCCCAAGGGCGTGGACATCTACTTCGACAACGTGGGCGGTGAAATCCTCGACCAGGTGCTGGCCAAGCTGGCGCGCAAGGCCCGCATCATCATCTGCGGCGCCATCAGCCAGTACAACAACGCCAACAGCATGCCGGGCGCCGGTCCGCGCAACTACCTGAGCCTGCTGGTCAACCGTGCGCGCATGGAAGGCATCGTGGTGTTCGACTACGCCGACCGATACCCCATCGCCATCGCAGAACTCGCCGGATACCTGAAGGATGGCCGCATGAAGAGCAAGGAAGACGTGGTTTCAGGGCTCGATACCTTTCCTGAAGCGCTCAATCGGCTGTTCAGCGGTGAAAACTTCGGCAAGCTCGTGCTGCAGGTCGCCGAATAGGTATGCTTTTTTGCATTTGGGCGTATTTCACAATCGACCCAATAACAATGTCAACTACTGTTAACTGGCGATAAAGCAACATCTTCTTGCGTCTTTGAATAACTAAACTGCGGCCGCCCTGCATTCAGGCAGTCGCAATCTCAGTTCATTCAATTCCTAGGGAACGCAAAAAATGAAGAAGTCTGTACTCGTCAAGTTCGCAGCACTGGCCGTGGCCGGCGCCGTGTCGCAAGGCGCTTTCGCCGCTGACGGGACCATCAATTTCAACGGTGAAATCACTGCGGACGCTTGCTCCGTGTCGCCCAACAGCCAGAACCTGATCGTGCCGCTCGGCAAGGTCGCGAGCAAATGGTTCGAAGGCACCGTCGGCGGAAAGGCCCAGGTCGGCAAGAAGTCCACCCCCGCCAAGTTCAGCATCGATCTGCTGGGCTGTGACACCACCACCATCAAGAACGCGAAGGTCAAGTTCGACGGCGCGGCCGATGCCGATGTGAAGACCGCCCTGCGCGTTGGCGCGGGTGAGGTGAGCGGCGGCTTCGCCACCGGCGTCGCCATCGAACTCGGCGATTCGAGCGGCACAAAGATCGACTTGGGATCGCCATCCAAGGACTACGCACTGAGCGAGGGTGACAACTCGCTGAAATTCCAGGCGGCGTACGTCGCCACCAAGGACAAAGTGACGGTCGGCCCGGCCAACGCGATCGCTCAATTCACGATTGCCTACAAGTAAGTAGCGCCCCCGGCATTTCCTCGGCCAGCGTGAAGCGCTCACCGCTTCGTGTGGGCCGGATGCCATTCAGGCCTGTGCCGTGCCCGGACCTCCGCGTCCCGCCGGCACCGGCTTTTCTTCTTTCGCCTTTTTTTTACGGTGCCTCTCGGGGCGCCGAGTGGCGGGTGCGCATGTTCTTTCTTGCGTCTGACCCGCCATGAGGACTTTTCTATGTGCAGCAACCATCGCTTCTGTTGGGCTTTCGCCATCCTGCTGATGCTGGGTCTTCAATGGCCGGCCGTTGCGGGCGTATCGCTTGGCGGTACACGCGTGATCCTCGGCGAGAGGGATCGCGAAGCCTCTATTCCGATCAAGAACGGCGGCACCTCGCCTTACGTGGTTCAGGCCTGGATCGATGCCGGTGAAGGCAAGAACAAAACACCGCTGCTCGTCACGCCGCCTTTGTCGCGGCTCGACCCGGGCATGGAAAACATCCTGCGCATCATGCGCGTGGCCGGCGAGCTGCCGGCCGACCGCGAGTCGGTGTTCTGGCTCAACGTCAAGGAAATCCCGGAGAAGTCGAAGGAAGAGAACGTTTTGCAGATTGCAGTGCGCAGCCGCATCAAGCTTTTCTACCGGCCTTCGAAGCTGGCGGGCAAGTCCGATGAAGCGCGTGGCCGGCTCAAGTGGGCGGTGAGCGCGGGCGCCGAAGGGCAGGGCGCGCTGCTGAAGGTGAGCAACCCGACGCCCTATCACGTGACCTTCACTGCGCTGAACATCAACAGCGGCCAGCAGCTGATCAACGCCGACATGCTGCCGCCGTTCGGCGAAACAAACTACCCACTGGACGCGGTCAAGACGCCGCAGGCGATCCAGGTCAACTACACCACGATCAACGACTACGGCGGAGAGACGCCCGAAGAGCGGGTGCAGGTTCCCGCAGGCGCCGAACCGGTGGCTGTGAAGGCCGAGCTGGTTCCGCCCGCGCCTTCCATCGACGGCGCCAGGCGCTGAGACGCAAGAGACGAATCGCCATGCGCCGTTCATCCGCTCTTCGCGCGCCGTTCCGGCTGACCGTGTGCGCGGCCCTGCTGGGTGCGCTCGGCGCGCCCGGCCACGCGCAGGAGAAGCCGCAGCCGTCGGCCGGCTCCAGCTTCAACGAGGAATTCCTGAGCATCGGCGGCGACCAGCCGCATGCGGACCTCTCGCTCTTTTCCTTCGGCAACCGCGTGCTCGCGGGCAAGTACATGGTCGACGTGTCGCTCAACGAGCGCGGCGCGGGGCAGGCCGAGATCCGCTTCGCCGCCAAAGACGGCAAGAACGATGCCGAACCCTGCCTCACGCGCGGCATGCTCGATGCATGGGGCGTCAACGTGACGGTGTTTCCTGAACTGTCGGGTGCCGCGGAGGAGGCCTGCATCGAGCTGACCCAGGTCATCCCCGATGCGGCCGTGACCTACGACGCCGGCAAGCAGCGCCTGTTCGTGAGCATTCCGCAGGCGGCGCTCAAGCGCTCGGCGCGGGGCGCGGTCGGTCCCGAGAAATGGGACAAGGGCATCACCGCCGGCATGCTGGACTACCAGGTCAACTTCGCGCGCTACAGCGGCAATAACTATCGCAACGACGTGAACACGTTCGCGTCCCCGCAGAACGTGTTCGACGGCAACCCTTTTGCCGAGCGCGACAGGCGCCTGCAGCGCAACACCCTGTTCGCGGGCCTGCGCGCCGGTTTCAATTACGGCGACTGGCGCTTTCGCCACTTCTCAACCTACAACCGCGGCATCGACGGCAAGAGCCGCTGGCAGGGCATCAATACTTACGCGCAGCGCGATCTGGCTTCGATCAACGGCCAACTCCTGATCGGTGACGGCAACACGCCGGGCAGCTTCTTCGACAGCCTGCCGTTTCGCGGCGTGCAGCTCTCGTCCGATGACGCGATGCTGCCGGACAGTCAGCAGGGCTACGCACCCACCATCCGCGGCGTGGCGCAGACCAACGCGCGCGTCACCGTGCGCCAGAACGGCTACGTCATCTACAGCACCTTCGTGGCGCCCGGGCCGTTCATCATCGACGACCTGTATCCCACCTCGTCGAGCGGCGACATCGAGGTGACCATTGCCGAAGCCGATGGCCGCCAGACCAGGTACACGCAGGCCTTCTCGGCCGTGCCCACACTGCTGCGCGAAGGCTCCTGGCGCTATTCGGCCACGGTCGGCAAGTACCGAAACGACCACGACGGCGGCAGCGTGCTCGGCATCCGGTCGTCGCTCTCGCAACCCGCCTTCATGCAGGCAACGCTCGCGCGCGGGCTCGGCAGCGAGTTCTCGCTTTACGGCGGTGTGCTGATGGCGAACATGTACCAGTCGCTCCTCGTGGGCATGGGCAAGAACCTGCGCGACTTCGGTGCCGTGTCGTTCGACTTGTCGAGCGCGCGCACGACGGACCGTACGCCGGCCAACAGCGTGAACACCTACGACGGCCAGTCGGTGCGCTTTCTCTATTCGAAGTCGTTCATCGCCTCCGGCACCAACTTCCGCGTGGCGGGCTACCGTTACTCGACCAGTGGCTACCGCACCTTCCAGGAAGCGGTGCAAATGCAGGACCTGCGGCCCTTCGAGTCGTTCAACAGCCGCCGCAACGAAGTGCGCTTCGAGGTTTCGCAGCAGATCGGCGACCTGGGCACGGTGTTCGCGTCCGCACGCCAGCAAAGCTACTGGGGCACCGGTGCGAAGGACCGGCTGGTGCAGCTGGGTTACTCGGGCAGCTACAAGCAACTCGGCTACAGCGTCTTCTACAACCACTCCTCCAGCCTGAGTCGATCGGCCGTGCGGCAGGTGATGTTCACGCTGAGCATTCCGCTGGGCGACACACGCGCCAGCGCGATGTACTCGCTCAACCGCGACGACATGGGTCGCATCAACCAGCAGGCCAGCGTCTACGGCTCGGCCTTCGACGACAGCCGCCTGACCTACAACATGACGGCCGGCGCTGCCAACCAGAACGGCGGCAGCAGCGGCAGCGCAAGCGCCAGTTACCTGTCGCCGGTCGGTCGCTTCGACATCGGCCATTCGAAGGGCCGCGGCTACGGCCAGAGCACCTTCGGCATGTCGGGAGGCGTGCTGATGCACGCCGACGGCATCACGATGTCCCAGGCGCTCGGCGAAACCGTTGCGCTGGTGCAGGCGCCCAAGGCCTCAGGCGTGGGCTTTGAGTCGCAGCCCGGCGTGGCGACCGACTGGGCTGGCAACGCGGTCATTCCCAATCTCACGCCTTACCGCCTGAATCGCCTGGCGCTGCGCACCGGCGACCTGGGGGACACGGTCGAAGTAAAGAATGCCGCCACCGAGCTGGTGCCCACGCGTGGCGCCGTCGTGGTCGCGAAGTTCGAGACTTCGGTGGGCTTTCGCCTGCTGATGGTGTTGACCGACGGCAAGGGGCGGGCGCTGCCGCTGGGTTCGAAGATCGAGAACGAGGCGGGTCAGGAGGTCGGTATCGTCGGTCCCGACGGTCAGGCTTTCGTGAGCGGCGCGGCCGACAGCGGACAGCTCACGGTGCGGTGGGGTCAGGACACGGCCGACCAGTGCGTCGTGCCCTACAGCCTGCCCGATGAAAAGAATCCGCCACCGATCCGCGAGTTGACGGGTCGGTGCTCGACGTCCGCACTGGCGCCGGCGCCTGCGGCGAATACCTTGGACGCGGCGCGATCCGGAAGAACGCGGCCAATCATCATGGGAGTCGATCAATGAAAAGAAATGCGATGCGTTGGCTGTTCCCCGCCGCCGCGCTCTTGTTCTGTGCACAGGACGCGTGGGCCATTTGCACACTGTGGCCGGGTTTTTCCCCCATCACGATCAACATGGTCATGGGATCGATCCTCGTGCCCCATGACGCCGTCGTTGGTCAAAAGCTGCGTGAGAAAGACTTCAAGATCAACACCACGGGAGGGCCTCTGTCCGCTGTGAAATGCCCCTACGGCGGCGTTGCTCGCGGCGTGATGAAACAGGGGCAAGATCTGAACTTCCCGGGCCTTGAGAAGCTGTATTCCACCAACGTACCCGGTATCGGTATCCGGCTGCTTCGCACCATCAGCGAGTGGGAAAAAACCTACTATCCGCATGTCTTGACGCTCGAGAGCGATAGCGATTTCGACCCGATGGCCGCATTCCGGGTGGAGGTGTACAAAACGGCCGCCGTCACGGGCAGCGGAGCGTTGGCCGAGGGTACTTACACAGAGTACCTGATCGAAGACGGTATGTCGGTCCTGACCACTTTCCTGAGCGCCAATGCGATCACCATCATCACGCCCTCCTGCACGGTGGACACGGGCTCGCGCAATATCCCAGTGCAGTTCGGGAAAGTCCCGAAGAGCAATTTCAAGGGTCGCGGCACCGTGACGGCCGAGCGCGATTTCAATATCACGCTCAAGTGCAAGGCCGGCATAGGCGTGCGCAATACCGTCTACCTGCGTATGGATGCGACGCCGGACCCATCGAACGAGCAAGGCGTTCTGCGGATCACGCAGGCCGGTACGGCCACTGCAGGCGGCGTCGGCATCCAGGTGACCCGGAGGATCGACGGCAAGAAAGAGCCGGTCAGGTTTGGTGACGAGGTTGAGGTGGGCCCGTCGAAGGACGGCGACTACGTGCTGCCCTACACCGCGCGCTATTACCAGACCAGCGACGAAATAAAGGCAGGCCGCGCCGACGGCAAGGCCACCTTCACGCTCGACTACAAATAGGGGGAGTCAGTCGGCCGGCCGCATCGGAATATCGCCCATCGCGTCATCCTCCCGCAGGCCGCGTGCCGCCTTCAGCAGTTCGATCGACAGGCCGTCGCTCTGGCCCGCAAAGCCCTTGGCGACGCCTTCGAGTACCGTCGACAGGCCGACCTCGCCGTCGGCGCGCGCGTCCATGCTGACATTGAGCACCCGTGCCGCCATCTGGCGATAGGTGAGGGCGCCCGCGCTTTCCAGCGCGGCCACCAGGTCGAGATACAGCGCCAGGTTCAGGTCGAACACCAGCTTGGGTGTGATCTCGAAATCCTCGTTCTTGTTCTTGTCGTGCATGGATGTGGCTCCTTTTTTTCCTGAGGCTCCACTCTAGCCACAAAAAGTCGCCGGGCTCGTCGGATACCGCCTGATTCATCGTGCACGCGAGCCCATGACGGCGGCCGAGATGATGAGCAAGGCCGCGAGCACGATGGTCCAGGTCAGCGGCCGGCCGGTGACGAGCAGCAGCAGCGCGGTCGATGCCAGCGGCGTGATGTAGCTCAGGATGCCGATCTGCCGCGCATCTCCGCGCTTGAGCGCCATGTCCCAGACGAAGAAGGCCGCGCCCAGCGGACCGAGGCCGCACAACGCGACCAGCAGCCAGTCGCGCGCGCCCAGCGCCGTCGAAGGCTCCAACAGCGCATGGCAGACCAGCGACAGCGCGCCCGACACCAGCCCGAAGAGCCCGATGGCCGAGGTCGGAAATGCCGGCACCCGCTTCGTCCACAGCGAGTAACTTGCCCAGATGAAAGCCGAGCCCAGCGCCGGCAGGAAGCCCCAGTACGCCATGAATGCGGTGGATGGGGTGGACGTGTCCGCGGACGGCGCCGCGCCGCCGCGCGCGCCCAGGATCGCCATGGCCGCGCCCGCGAACCCCAGCAGCGCCGCGATCACATGCAACGGCCGCAGCGACACCCCCGGCAGCAGCACCGGCGCCAGTACCACCATGAAGAGTGGCCAGAGGTAGTTGACGAGATTGGCCTCGACCGGCGGTGCGTGCCGCAGCGCAATGAACAGCAGAAAGTGAAAGCCGAACAGGCCGTACACGCCGAGCGCCAGCGTGCGCGGCGGCACCTTCCAGGCCGCGCGGTCGCGCAGCACCAGCGGCCAGCTGGGCACGCTGCCGATGATCAGTGCCAGGCCGGTCAGCAGAAAGGGCGGCAGGTGCGAAAGGGCGGTGCCCAGCGAGGCGAGCGTGGCCCAGAGCGCGATGGCGACAAGGGCGTAGACGGTGGAGGACATGGCGCTCGAGCCTAAGCCAGCCCGTCGTCGCGCAATGCCGGTGCGTCGTCGCAAGCCGCCGGTCTTGGCGTTGCTCCTTCCCCCGCTGGGGGAAGGCGGGGATGGGGGCAGGCCTTCGATGGAGTGCTGCGCTTGTTCGAGGCGCCGCGTGCCCCCACCCCACCCTCCCCCAGCGGGGGAGGGAGAAGAACAAAGTCAGCGCCGCAGCGCCGCGGTCAGCGCCGACGGCGAGCGGTAGCCCGTGCGCCGCGCCGTCTCCGCCACGCTCAGGCCGCCCAGCCGCAGCTCGCGCGCATGCGCAAGCCGCAGCGTGCGAAGCCAGTGCATCGCGCTCACACCTTGCTCCTCGCGGCAGCGCTGCGCGAACTGGCTCGCGCTCAGGCAGGCCACCTCGGCCAGATCGGCGACGGCCAGGGGCTCGTGCCACCGCGCCCGCGCCCATGCTTCCAGCGCCTGCCAGTCGATGCGGCGACGGCGCGCCTCCGCCGATGAAGGCGCCGGGCGCCATGCCTCCAGCAGCAGCGCGGGGCCCTGCCGGAGCGCGAGCGCGGATTGCTGCGGCTGCCCGATGCAATGCGCCAGATACCGCGCCAGCGCATGCAGTTGCGGCGCGTCGGCCGCTGCGCGCTCGGCACAGCGGGCCCACGGCGCGTGTGCGGTGTCCAGCACCAGGCACAGGCTGCCCTGGCCGCGCGCCTCGAAGTCATGCCGGTCGCCCGGCGCGACCACCTGCGCCTGCCCGACGCCGATGCCGGCACCGCGGCCCTCCACTTCGATGTCGAGCCTGCCGCGCAGGCCGATCAGCACCTGGAAGTGGTCGTGCGCATGGCTGCCGCGCGAAGGGCCGTAGTCGCGCAGCGAAAGGGCGGGGGTGATGGGCATGGCTGCCGGGGATTGTCCGCGCTGCCCGCGCCAGGCCGCAAGCCGCGCGCGTCGCTGAATCAGGCCTCTTGGCGCTCCTCGACGCGCCGGCCATTGACCCGGACCGCCTCGACCACGCGCCCGCCGCCGGTCGACAGCGCCTGGGTGCGGCCCTCGGCAAGCACTTTGTCGCCGACCTTCAGCCCCAGGCGTACGAAGCCGTCCGGCTTCGTGTGGACGAAGTCGCCGGTGTCCAGCACCACGCCGTTGGCTTCGCCGTGCCGCGCGTAGTTCAGGCGCACCACGGTGCCGGCGATCTGCTGGCCTGCCGGCGTATCCGCCGGTGCCAGGCCATCGACCGACACCAGCCGTTCGAACTGGTAGACGGTGTGCGCCGCGTCGCGATCGGTGCCCTTCGGCGAAGGACCCTGTTCGGCCCCTTCGATCACCAGCGCCTGGCCCGGGCGCAGGCCGGCGAAGGCGGCGGCCGCGGCCTCGTCGTGGCGGTCGAACACGAACTGCGTGGCGATGCCGTCGGTGTCGATGAGCACGCCCTCGATACCGCCCTTCGGGCTGTAGACGAGGTGCTGGAAGCGGCCTTCGACGGACCAGATGTCGATGGTTTCCTGGGGATGCGGCATGAGGGAGTTCCTTTGTGAGAGTGGTTATGGAGCGGGGGAGACAGCAATCAGCCGAGCCGCAGCAGCACTGCGGACGCCGCGCACACGAGCAGAAAGGGAATGCTGATGCGATGGAATTCGCGCAGCCCGTTGGGCAGCTTCGCCAGGCGCAGCGCGATCAGGTTGGCCAGCGAGCCCAGCACGCAGCCGAAGCCGCCCACGCTCACCCCGGCCGCCAGCGCGGGCAGGTCGCGCACATGGCTGTCCAGCAGAATCGCCGCCGGCACGTTGCTGATGAACTGCGAAGTGACGATGGCCGCGAGGTAGGCGCGCCATCCCTCGGTGATCGGCCAGTGGCCGAGCAGCGCGGTGACGGCGGGCAGCTCGGCCAGCTGCCGCAGGTCCACGAACATCAGCGCGATGATCGCGAGCAGCGCCCAGTCGATGCCGCGCAGCACGCGCGGGTACGTCACCAGGAACACGCCGAACACCACGCCCAGGCCCGCCAGCAGCCAGTGCCGGTCGAGCGCGACGACGAAGCCCACGAACAGCACGCCCGCCAGCGCCAGCAGGCGCGGCTGCACCGCCGCCGCTTCGCTCGCGGGCTTGAGCGCGATGGGCGTGCGCGGCACCAGCAGCCACACCGCCACGAAAAGCCAGAACAGCATCACCGCCACCGTCGGCCCCATCATTCCCATGAAGCCGAAGAAGCTCTCGCCGGAGCGGTGCCAGAGGTACAGGTTCTGCGGATTGCCGATGGGCGTGAGCGCGGAGCCCGCGTTGACCGCCAGCGCCTGCAACACCACCAGCCGCGCGAGCGGCAGGTGCGCCTGGTTGGCCAGCACCCGGGTGAGCGGCACCAGCAGGAACAGGCTCACGTCGTTGGTGACCAGCGCCGACAGCAGCGCCGCGCTCGCCGTCAGCAGCAGGGCCAGGCTGCGCTGGTCGTGCGTGCGCGCGAGCAGGCGCTGGGCGGTGGCCTGCAGCATGCCGCTTTTTTCCACGCCCTGCGTGATCGCCAGCAGGCCGGCGAGCGCGCCCACGGTCTGCCAGTCGACCAGCCGGAGCCAGTCCATGGGGGCGCGCGGGCGCAGGAAGGCGAACGCGACGGCCACGGCGACCAGCACCCACAAGAGGCCGTTGCCGCCGCCTTCGTGCGGGGAGGATGCGTCGTCGGATGAAGAAGCGGGCAGGGCGGGCGCGGTGTCTTTGGTCATGAAGCGGCGGAGGTCAGTACGGAGGCGGCCGGCTCGCCGGCTGGCGGGCGGCCATGACGGCGAGTTTCGGGCATTGCCGCCGCGAACAATGCCAGCACGCCCTGCGCCTCATGGTTCAGGCCGTGCCGCGTCAGCCGGAGGCGCGTTCTCGCAGCACCTGTTCCCGCAGCTCGCGCTTGAGCACCTTGCCGATCGCGCTGCGCGGCAGCTCGGCGATGAAGTGAAGGCGCGCCAGCCGCTGGGTCTTGCCGAGCTGGTCGTTGGTCCATTGCAGCACCGCGTCTTCGGTGGTGGCGTCGCCTTCACGGCGCACCACGAAGGCCACCGGCGTCTCGCCCCATTGCTCGGAGGGCACGCCGACCACGGCCACGTCCGCCACCGCCGCATGGCCGCGCAGCACGGCTTCCAGGTCGCTCGGGTAGATGTTGAAGCCGCCGCTGATGATCATGTCCTTCTTGCGGTCGAACAGCGTGAGGAAGCCGTCGGCATCGAAGCGGCCCACGTCGCCGGTGCGGATGAAGCGCTTGCCGGCGGCGTCGAACCATTCGGCCTCGCGCGTCTTGGCGGGCTGGCGGTGGTAGCCGGTCATCATGCCGGCCGAATGGCCCACCACCTCGCCGGCCGTCTCGGTGTCGTGGCGCGGGAGCTCGTGGCCCTCCTCGTCGATCAGGCGGATGTCGCTGCCCTCGGCCGGCTGGCCCACGGTGTGCAGCTTGGTCGGATGCAGGTGCGCCTCCAGGATGCAGGTGCCGCCGCCCTCGGTCATGCCGTAGAACTCGATCAGGCCCCCGGGCCAGCGCTGGAGCACATCGGCCTTGAGCGCCGCGTTGAAGGGCGCGCTGGTGCTGAACTTGAAGCGGAACGACGAGAGGTCGTGCGCGTCGAAGCGCGGGTGCGCCATCAGCCGCTGGTATTGCACCGGCACCAGCATCGTGTGCGTCACGCGGCGCTGCTCGGCCAGCTGCAGGTAGCCGCCGGCATCGAACTTGGGCATGAGCACCACGCAGCCGCCGAAGGCGATGGTCGGGAAGAACACCACCAGCGTGGTGTTGGAGTAGAGCGGCGTGGACAGCAGCGCGACGGTGTCGGCGCTGTATTCGTACTTGGCGCCGCGCTGCACGTGGGCCCAGCGCATGCCGTGCCCTTGCACGATGCCCTTGGGCTCGCCGGTGGTGCCCGACGAATAGATGATGTTGAAGGGCCACGACGGCTGCGTGTCGACAGGCGTGGGCTGCGCGCCGGCCGGTGCGAGCCAGTGCGCCAGGCTGCCGCCGACCGCGGAGCCATCGAGCGCGACCCGCGGGATGCCGCCGTCCCTGGCGGGGCCGATCACCTCGGCCGCCGATGCATCGGTGAAAAGGATGCGCGCGTCGGCGTCTTCGATCATGCGGGCCAGGCTGGCCGGCGTGGAGCCGGGCGCCAGCGGTGCCACGGCCACGCCCGCGCGCAAGGCGCCCAGGAATACCGCCGCGTAGTTCACCGACGACGACGCGCAGACCGCGACGGCATCGCCGGCTCGGAGGCCGTCGCGCTGCAGGCTGGCCGCGATGCGGTCCATCAGCGCGTCGAGCGCGCCGTAGGTCAGCGTGTGCTGCGCATCGGCCAGCGCGGCGTGGCCGGGGGTGTGCTGGGCGTGCAGGCGAACCAGGTCGGCGATGGCGCCGAATTCGCGTGCCATGGCGGCTTGAAAGGCGGGGTTCATGAGGGCGTCGGTCCTTCGTCTTTGGCAGCCGGCAGGATAGCGGAGCCCTCGCTTCCAGCCAGCACCTTGGCGACGCTCTCGGCGTGCGGAACCTCCGGCTACACCTCGGCATGGCTGGCCAACGCGATGTGCCGGTCCTAAGTCGCAAAGCAAAAAGGCCCTCGACGGGCCTTCTTGCTTTGCTTGATCGGGGGCTCGCTCAGCCGCCCGCGGCCTGCGCCTGCTGGGCCGAGTGGGCCTGCTGGTCGGCGTGGTAGCTCGATCGCACCATGGCGCCCACGGCCGCATGGCTGAAGCCCATCTTGTAGGCCTCTTCCTCGAACATCTTGAAGGTGTCGGGATGCACGTAGCGGCGCACCGGCAGATGCGAACCCGACGGCGACAGGTACTGGCCGATGGTCAGCATGTCGATGTCATGCGCGCGCATGTCGCGCATGACCTGCAGGATCTCTTCGTCGGTTTCGCCCAGGCCCACCATGATGCCGCTCTTGGTCGGCACCTTCGGATGCAGCGCCTTGAACTTCTTGAGCAGGTTGAGGCTGAACTGGTAGTCGCTGCCGGGGCGCGCTTCCTTGTAGAGGCGCGGCGCGGTTTCCAGGTTGTGGTTCATCACGTCCGGCGGCGCGGCCTTGAGGATTTCGAGGGCGCGGTCGTCGCGGCCGCGGAAGTCGGGCACCAGAATTTCGATCTGCGTCATCGGCGAGAGCTCGCGGATGTGGGTGATGCAATCCACGAAGTGCCGGCTGCCGCCGTCGCGCAGGTCGTCGCGGTCCACGCTGGTGATCACCACGTACTTCAGGCGCAGCTTGGCGATGGTCTTGGCGAGGTTGAGCGGCTCGTCCTTGTCCAGCGGGTCGGGGCGGCCGTGGCCCACGTCGCAGAACGGGCAGCGGCGGGTGCACTTGTCGCCCATGATCATGAAGGTGGCCGTGCCGTTGCCGAAGCATTCGCCGATGTTCGGGCACGAGGCTTCTTCGCAGACGGTGTGCAGGTTGCTCTCGCGCAGGATCTGCTTGATTTCGTAGAAGCGCGTGGTGGGGCTGCCCGCCTTCACGCGGATCCACTCCGGCTTCTTGAGCACTTCGCCGGTCTGCACCACCTTGACGGGGATGCGCGAGAGCTTGGCCGCGGCCTTCTGCTTGGCCAGCGGGTTGTAGTTTTCGGCGCTTTGCGCGTCGCGGACGACTTCGGTGGTGCTCATTGGATTGCTAGGGCGCCAGGTAGGTGGTGAGTTTGCGGCTCAGGACCCGGGCAGCTTCTTCCCATGTGGTGTGGATGCCGATTGTAGAAAGGTCGACCGTCTGCAGCCCCGCGTAGCCGCAAGGGTTGATGCGCGAGAAGGGTTCGAGGTCCATGTCGACGTTGAGCGCCACGCCGTGGTAGGTGGCGTGGCGGCTCACCTTGATGCCCAATGCGGCGATCTTGCCGAGGCCCCGGAACGGGTCGCTGGCGGGCAGCGGGCCAGTGAGCGCGGCGTGCGAGAACGGATCGTCCAGCCGCACGTAGATGCCCGGCGCGCCCGGCACGCGGTGGCCGGTCACGCCGAAGTGGGCCAGCGTGCGCAGCACCGACTCTTCGATGCGGTAGACGTATTCCTTGACGAAGTAGCCGGCGCGGCGCAGGTCGATCAGCGGGTACGCCACCACCTGGCCCGGGCCGTGGAAGGTGACCTGGCCGCCGCGGTCTGTTTGCACGATGGGAATCTCGCCGGGGTTGAGCACATGGTCCTGCTTGCCGGCGATGCCCTGCGTGAAGACCGGTGCGTGCTCGCAGATCCAGAGCGCATCCGGCATGTCCGGGGTTCGCTCCAGCGTGAACTGCTTCATGGCGGCGTAGGTGCCGGCGTAGTCGGCGCGCCCCAGCCATTGCAGCGCGATGGCGGTGCCCGGCTGGCGTTCGGCGACCGTCGTCATCGTCGATGCCTCAGAGCACGACCTTGACCGACGGATGCCCCGACAGCGCGCGATAGAGGTCGTCGAGCTGCTCGCGGCTGGTCGCGGTGACGGTGATCGTCACGCCCAGGTAGTTGCCCGCCTTGCTGTCGCGCAGCTCGACGGTGGTGGCGTCGAAGGTCGGATCGAACTGCTCAGCGATCTGCGTGATGGCGTGCACCAGGCCGTCGGTCTTGGCGCCCATCACCTTGATCGGGAACTGCGAGGGGTACTCGATCAGCGATTCCTTGCGCGGATCGGGAATCGGCGTGTTGATTTCGTCGGCGGTGTTCGTGTTCTCGGTCATGTCGTGGCTCCTTCTTGCGTCTCGGCGTTGCGTTGCTTGGCCTCCTGGTAGGCCGCATACAAGCTCTTGTAGATGGGGCCGGGTCGGCCGTTGCCAATGGGCATGCCGTCCAGCGTCACGACAGGCAGCACTTCCTTGCTGGCCGAGGAGAGCATGAGCTCGTCGGCGGCGAACACTTCGTCGCGCGAAACGCGGCGCAGGGCGAAGGGAATGCCGCCATCGCGGCACAGACGCTCGAGCAGGCCGTAGCGGATGCCGGTGAGCACGAGGTTGTCCTTGGGCGGGCCGATGAGAACGCCGTCCTTCACGATCCACACATTGCTCGAAGAAGCTTCGCTGAGCCACTCGCCGCGGAACATGACGGTGTCGGCCGCGCCGGCCTCCACGCTGATCTGCCGCGAGAGCACCGCGCCCAGCAGGCTGGTGCTCTTGATGTGGGCCTTTTCCCAGCGAAAGTCGTCCGCGCTGACGCAGGCCACGCCCTTGTCGCGCACCGCTTCGGACACGGGCGGGAGCGGGTTCACCATCACGAAAACCGTGGGCGCGAGGCCCTTGATCATGGCGTGGTCGCGCGGTGCCACGCCGCGGGTGATCTGGAAGTAGACGGCCTGGGGCGCGGCGCCGCCCGGCGCGATCAAGCGCATCACGATGTCGCGCCATTGCGCGAGGTAGAGCGGATTGACGATCTGCAACTCGGCGAGCGAGCGATCGAGGCGTGCCATGTGCTCCTCGAAGCAGAAGGGCTGGCCGCCGTAGACGGGAATCACCTCGTAGATGCCGTCGCCGAAGATGAAGCCGCGGTCCAGCACGCTGACCTTGGCGTCCCGCAACGGGACGAAATTGCCGTCGAGATAGCACTGCGAATCGGGCAGCGCGGGGGAGATATAGTCCATCCGCAAATTATGGACGGCGCGAACTTTCGGCGCCTGACGCACACGGCGTGCCCCGCGATGCTGGGATCGCCTGGGTTTTTACTTATAATCAATGGCTTTGTGAAATTCTGCGGAGACGGCGTGGACGGCAATTCAAATGACAACAAACGCCCACGTTCCCGCAACTGATGCCGAAGAAATCGATTTCAAGCTGCTGACGGCTGAAGAAGCCGCGCAGTTGCGCAAGCAAAACCCCGAGATGTCGCCCTGGTGGGTCATTGGTGCCCAGGTGGCTGCGGGTTTGCTTGTCGCATGTGTGGCTTGGATATGGGTTGGGCGGCCAGTGGCTGCCGTGTCGGCCTTTTACGGGGCGATGGCGGTGGCGATTCCTGCGGCATTGTTTGCACGCGGGGTTCGTCAAAGGCCGGGCATGGCAACGCAAGCTGCCATGTTGAGGTTCTTTGTATGGGAGTCGATCAAGATCGCGTTGACTGTGGCCCTGCTTGCGGCCGCACCGTGGCTGATCGGGGGTCTCGTATGGCTGGCGCTGCTGGCTGGCGTGGTGATCGCCATGAAAATGTACTGGGTGGCACTCATGGTGCGGCCCGGTTGGTTGAAACGGAATGGACTGTTTGGAAAAGAGAAGCTGAAAGATGGCCGCTGAAGGACACGCCCCGACCGCGAGTGAATACATCGTTCACCACCTCCAGCACTGGCAAGTGGACTGGAGCTTCAAGCCCGTGGTCCAGACCGCCATTGTTGACTTCAACGTCATCAACCTCGACTCGGTCCTCTATGCGCTGCTTTGCGGCGTGCTGGGCTGTTTCGTGTTGTGGCTTGCGGCGCGCAAGGCCACGCCCGGCGTGCCGGGCCGCTTCCAGGCTGCCGTCGAGATGCTGGTCGAAATGGTCGACAACCAGGCCAAGTCGAACATCCACAACGCGCAGAGCCGCAAGTTCATTGCGCCCCTCGCACTCACGGTGTTCGTCTGGATCTTCCTCCTGAATGCGATGGACATGCTGCCTGTCGACCTGCTGCCCTCCATCTGGGCTGCGGCGTTCCAGGCCATGGGCCACGACCCGCACCACGCGTACATGCGCGTCGTGCCCACGGCGGATCTCTCGACCACGCTCGGTCTGTCGACTTCCGTGCTGCTCCTGTGCCTCTTCTACAGCATCAAGGTCAAGGGCCTGGGCGGCTGGGGCCACGAGCTGATCACTGCTCCTTTCGGTGCCCATCCCGTGTTGTGGCCCATCAACCTGCTGATGCAGGTCATCGAGTACTTGGCCAAGACGGTTTCGCACGGCATGCGGTTGTTCGGCAACATGTATGCAGGCGAGCTGGTCTTCATGCTCATCGCTCTCATGGGCGGCGCCATGGCGGCCTCGTTCTCCGGTGTCCTGCTGCCCGTCGGGCACGTGATTGCCGGGCTCGTCTGGGCGATCTTCCATATTCTGGTGATCACGCTGCAGGCGTTCATCTTCATGATGCTGACCCTGATTTATCTGGGCCAGGCGCATGAGGCGCATTGAGTTCCCCTTTTTCTTTTCGTTCGCTTTCAATCTGTCCTAAGGAGTCATCATGGAAAACATTCTCGGTCTCGTCGCTCTCGCTTGTGGTCTGATCGTCGGTCTTGGCGCCATCGGTGCGTCCATCGGCATCGCCCTGATGGGTGGCAAGTTCCTGGAATCGTCGGCCCGTCAACCCGAACTCATGAACGACCTGCAAACCAAGATGTTCATCTTGGCCGGTCTGATCGACGCCGCATTCCTGATCGGCGTGGCCATCGCTCTGCTGTTCGCGTTCGCCAATCCGTTCGCCGCGACCTTCCTGGCCAACCTGCCCAAGTAAGCCCGTTCAACGCCACTCCAGAAAGGTGTTGCCGTGAGTATCAACGCGACCCTGTTCGTTCAGGCCATCGTCTTCTTGTTGCTGGTGCTGTTCACGATGAAATTCGTGTGGCCGCCCATCGCCAAGGCGCTGGACGAACGTGCACAAAAGATCGCCGCGGGCCTGGCGGCCGCCGAGAAGGCCAAGGCTGAACTCGCTTCCGCCAACCAGCGCGTCGAGCAGGAATTGGTGCAATCTCGTAACGAGACCACCAATCGCCTGGCCGATGCCGAGCGCCGCGCCCAGCAAATCGTCGAAGAGGCCAAGGGCCGTGCAACCGAGGAGGCCAACAAGATCGTGGCCGCCGCGCACGCCGAAGCCGAACAGCAGTCCGTACATGCCCGCGAGGCCCTGCGCGAGCAGGTGGCCGCGCTGGCCGTCAAGGGTGCCGAGCAGATTCTCCGCAAGGAAGTCGACGCTGGCGTCCATGCCGATCTGCTCCAGCGCCTGAAGACCGAGCTCTGAGGACGACATGGCCGAACTAGCGACCATCGCCCGTCCTTATGCGGAAGCGCTCTTCAAGGCCTCTTCGAAGGACCTTGAAGGCGCGGCCGGCTGGTTGGACCAGCTGGCGGCCATCGCGGCCAATGACCAGTTGCTCGCATTCGCGGCCAATCCGAAGGTTCCCGACGATCAGGTCATCGACCTGACGGCAGGCCTTGTGCCTCAACCGCTTCCCGAGGCGGGGCGCAATTTCCTGCGCGCGATCATCGAAAACGGCCGGCTGACCGCATTGCCCGAGGTGGCGGCCCAGTTCCGCCTTCTTTGCAACGCGCGTGCCGGAGCGTTCGACGCCGTGGTCTACAGCGCCTTTCCCATCGACGATGCAGCGCTGAAGGACGTGGGCGCAGCCCTCGAGAAGCGTTTCGGGCGCAAGCTGAAGCTGCGTCTGGAAATCGATGAAACCCTCATCGGCGGCATTCGTGCCGTGGTCGGCGACGAGGTGCTCGACACGTCCGTGCGTGCACGCCTGGATCAAATGAAAGCGGCGCTCACCGCCTGAGGGCGGACTGCAGCCGGTTGGCCCCATTTAAAGAAAGAAGGAAAGAGTCATGCAACTCAATCCCGCAGAGATTTCCGAGCTGATCAAGAGCCGTATCGAAGGACTCGGCGTCAGCGCCAACATTCGCAACGAAGGCACCGTGGTGTCCGTGACGGACGGCATCGTGCGCGTGCACGGCCTGTCCGACGCGATGCAGGGTGAAATGCTGGAATTCCCGCCGAGCGCCGATGGCACGCCCTCGTTCGGCCTGGCGCTGAACCTGGAGCGCGACTCTGTCGGCGCCGTGATTCTGGGTGAATACGAACACATCTCCGAAGGCGACACGGTCAAGTGCACCGGCCGCATCCTGGAAGTGCCCGTGGGTCCCGAACTCATCGGGCGCGTGGTCAATGCGCTCGGCCAGCCGATCGACGGCAAGGGCCCGATCAACGCCGCCATGACCGACGTGATCGAAAAGGTCGCGCCCGGCGTGATCGCCCGCAAGTCGGTGGATCAACCCATGCAGACCGGCCTGAAGTCCATCGACTCGATGGTGCCGATCGGCCGTGGTCAGCGCGAGCTGATCATCGGCGACCGCCAGACCGGCAAGACCGCCGTGGCGATCGACGCGATCATCAACCAGAAGGGTCAGAACATGACCTGCGTCTACGTTGCGATCGGCCAGAAGGCTTCGTCGATCAAGAACGTGGTGCGCTCGCTGGAACAAGCCGGCGCGATGGACTACACCATCGTGGTGGCCGCATCGGCCTCTGAATCGGCTGCCATGCAGTACGTGTCGGCCTACTCGGGCTGCACGATGGGCGAATACTTCCGCGACCGCGGCCAGGACGCGCTGATCGTCTATGACGACCTGTCCAAGCAAGCCGTGGCCTACCGCCAGGTTTCGCTGCTGCTGCGCCGCCCGCCAGGCCGCGAAGCCTACCCCGGCGACGTGTTCTATCTCCACAGCCGCCTGCTCGAGCGCGCCGCCCGCGTGAACGCCGACTACGTCGAAGCCTTCACCAAGGGTGAAGTCAAGGGCAAGACCGGTTCGCTGACGGCCCTGCCGATCATCGAAACGCAAGCCGGCGACGTGTCCGCCTTCGTTCCGACCAACGTGATCTCGATCACCGACGGCCAGATCTTCCTGGAAACCAGCCTGTTCAACGCCGGCATCCGCCCCGCCATCAACGCCGGTATCTCGGTGTCGCGCGTGGGTTCGTCGGCGCAGACCAACCTGATCAAGAACCAGTCGGGCGGTATCCGTACCGACCTGGCCCAGTACCGTGAACTGGCCGCGTTCGCGCAGTTCGCTTCCGACCTCGATGAAGCGACCCGCAAGCAACTCGACCGCGGTGCGCGCGTGACGGAACTGCTCAAGCAGACCCAGTACAGCCCGCTGCCGATCTCGCTCATGAACGCCACGCTGTTCGCAGTGAACAAGGGCTTCATGGACGACATCGACGTCAAGAAGGTGCTGTCGTTCGAACACGGCTTCCATCAGCTGCTCAAGACCAGCCACGCCGCCCTGCTCGAGACCATGGAAAAGCACGGCGCCAAGTGGGACGTCAAGCCCGCCAAGCCGGACGACAGCGCCGAAAAGCAGGCCTTCAAGAAGGTTTGCCAGGACGCCGAAGCCGAACTGCTGGCCGCCGCCACTACGTTCAAGAAGTCGTTCGCCTGATCGAAGCGACAAGGAGCTCTTATGGCAGCTGGTAAGGAAATCCGCGGCAAGATCAAATCGGTGGAGAACACCAAGAAGATCACCAAGGCCATGGAAATGGTCTCGGTTTCCAAGATGCGCAAGGCGCAAGAGCGCATGCGTGCCGCCCGCCCCTACAGCGAGAAGATCCGCAACATCGCTGCGAACCTTGGCAAGGCCAACCCCGAGTACACGCACGCCTTCATGAAGAAGAACGAGGCCAAGGCCATCGGCTTCATCATCGTGACGAGCGACAAGGGACTGTGCGGTGGCCTGAACACCAACCTGCTGCGCGCCGTGACCGTGAGGATGCGGGAAGCGCAGGCTGCCGGCGTCGCCATCGAGTCGGTCGCCATCGGCAGCAAGGGACTGGGCTTTCTGAACCGCATCGGCGCCCGCGTGGTCGCGCACGTCACCCACCTGGGTGACACGCCCCACCTGGACAAGCTCATCGGCCCGGTCAAGACGCTGCTGGACGCTTACGCCGAAGGCAAGCTCTCGGCCGTGTACCTGTGCTACACGAAGTTCATCAACACGATCAAGCAGGAGCCGCTCGTGGAGCAGCTGCTGCCGCTGGCCGCAGACTCGCTGCAAGTCGAGGAAGGCCAGCATTCGTGGGACTACATCTACGAGCCCGATGCGCCGAGCGTGATCGACGAGCTACTGGTGCGCTATGCGGAATCGCTGGTCTACCAGGCGGTTGCCGAAAACATGGCGTCCGAGCATTCGGCGCGGATGGTTGCCATGAAGGCTGCCACCGACAACGCGGGCAACGTGATCAGCGAACTGAAGCTGGTCTACAACAAGACCCGCCAGGCCGGTATCACCAAGGAACTGTCGGAAATCGTGTCGGGTGCGGCAGCGGCCGCCGGCGTTTGATGATCGAGGCGATGCAACAGGCCACATTGCCGAACGGACGCGCTCTGCGAGTCCGATAACAAAGGCCTACTTTTTAGGGAATCTGCGCACATGAAGAAACTTCTCGTTCTGGTGGCTGTTGCTGCCGCTCTGACGGCTTGCTCCAAGAAAGAAGAAGCGCCTGTTGCCGCGCCGGCGCCTGCCGCCGCACCGGCAGCTCCGGCCGAACCGACGCCCGCCCCAGCGCCTGCTGCAGCTCCGACGGCATCGGCCGCCGACCTGCCGCAAGAGTGCAACGACTACCTGACGAAGGTCCAGACCTGCGTGGGCGCACAGAGCGGTGCTGCCGCCGACGCGATGAAGGCCAGCCTCGACCAGACCAAGGCCACCTGGGCTTCGATGAGCGCCGACAAGGCTGCCCTCGGCCAGGCCTGCAAGGCAGCTTCTGACGCTTTCGCTGCTCAAGCGACGGCCATGAAGTGCTGATCTGACGAAGTAGTTCAAGGGTGCCGGCCCGTCCGGCATTCTTGCAAAAGCGGCCCGTTGTGGCATCAGGACGCTTCTGCAAGAACCTGTCGCAAATTTATAGAGATCCATCCAGAAGGAAACGCCATGGCTGAAGGAAAAATTGTCCAATGTATCGGCGCCGTGGTCGACGTGGAGTTCCCGCGTGACCAGATGCCCAAGGTGTACGACGCCTTGAAATTCGAAGGCGGCGGACTGACCCTCGAAGTTCAGCAGCAGCTGGGCGACGGCATCGTGCGCACCATTGCGCTGGGCTCGTCCGACGGCCTGCGTCGCGGCCTCGTCGTCACCAACACCGGCGCGCCCATCACGGTGCCGGTCGGCAAGGCCACGCTCGGCCGCATCATGGACGTGCTCGGCCGTCCGATCGACGAGCGCGGCGAAGTGGGCCAGGAGCTCACCGCTTCCATCCACCGCAAGGCCCCCGCGTACGACGAACTGTCGCCTTCGCAGGACCTGCTGGAAACCGGCATCAAGGTGATCGACCTGGTGTGCCCGTTCGCCAAGGGCGGCAAGGTGGGCCTGTTCGGCGGTGCCGGCGTGGGCAAGACCGTGAACATGATGGAACTCATCAACAACATCGCCAAGGCTCACTCGGGTCTGTCGGTTTTCGCCGGTGTGGGTGAACGTACCCGCGAAGGCAACGACTTCTATCACGAGATGGCCGACTCCGGCGTCGTGAACCTCGAGAAGCTCGAGGACTCGAAGGTCGCCATGGTCTACGGCCAGATGAACGAACCCCCGGGCAACCGTCTGCGCGTGGCGCTGACCGGCCTGACCATCGCCGAGTCGTTCCGCGACGAAGGCCGTGACGTTCTGTTCTTCGTTGACAACATCTACCGCTACACGCTGGCCGGTACCGAAGTGTCGGCGCTGCTGGGCCGCATGCCTTCCGCCGTGGGCTACCAGCCCACCCTGGCCGAGGAAATGGGCCGCCTGCAAGAGCGGATCACCTCGACCAAGGTCGGCTCGATCACCTCGATCCAGGCCGTGTACGTGCCGGCGGATGACTTGACCGACCCGTCGCCCGCCACCACCTTCGCCCACCTGGACTCGACCGTGGTGCTGTCGCGCGACATCGCTTCGCTCGGTATCTACCCCGCCGTGGACCCGCTGGACTCGACCTCGCGCCAGCTCGACCCGAACGTGGTCGGCGAAGAGCACTACAACGTGGCGCGCGCCGTGCAAGGCACGCTGCAGCGCTACAAGGAACTGCGCGACATCATCGCGATTCTGGGCATGGACGAACTGGCTCCCGACGACAAGCTCGCCGTGGCCCGCGCCCGCAAGATCCAGCGTTTCCTGTCACAGCCGTTCCACGTGGCCGAAGTGTTCACGGGTTCGCCGGGCAAGTACGTGCCGTTGTCGGAAACCATCCGCGGCTTCAAGATGATCGTGAACGGCGAAGCCGACCACCTGCCGGAACAAGCGTTCTACATGGTGGGCGGCATCGACGAGGCGTTCGAAAAAGCCAAGAAGATGGCCTAAGGCCATAGAGGAACTCAGATGGCAAACACCATTCACGTCGACGTGGTCAGCGCGGAAGAGTCGATCTTCTCGGGCGAGGCCAAGTTCGTCGCGCTGCCCGGTGAAGCCGGTGAGCTCGGCATCTATCCGCGTCACACGCCGCTGATCACGCGCATCCGCCCCGGTGCCGTGCGCATCGAAACGGCCGACGGCGGTGAAGAGTTCGTCTTCGTGGCCGGTGGCATTCTCGAAGTGCAGCCCAACGCCGTCACCGTGCTGTCCGACACCGCGATTCGCGGCAAGGACCTGGATGACGAAAAGGCGAACGTGGCCAAGGCCGCGGCCGAGGAAGCGCTCAAGAATGCGAAGAGCGACATCGACATCGCGATGGCGCAATCCGAACTGGCCGTGATGGCTGCTCAGATCGCTGCGCTGCGCAAGTACCGCCAGAAGAAGTAATTAAGCAAGCAAGCAAGAGCCCGCGCTTTTGCTCTTCAGAGAAAGCCGCCTTCGAGGCGGCTTTTTCACGTCTGTGCTCAGCTTCGACACGGCCAGCAGGCATCTTCGATCTGAAACTGGTCGAAGTTCGGCCTTGTCCGGCTGAAGCCATGCCCCTAGTATTCGCGTTCGCCCGACTGCCCAAGGCTGCGGGATGGCAAAGCAAAAGAACACGGAGACAAGCGCGTGGCACCCTGGAGTGGCATCACTGCTCATGAGATGCGGTTGCTGGAAACGACCTTCTGGTCGGCCGGCGGCTCGCGCCATGCCATGGCCGAACAACTCGGCTTTTCCAAGAGCAAGGCCAATGCGCTGATCGCCGGCCTCGTCGACCAGGGCCTTTTGGCCGAAGCCGGCCTCCAACGCTCATCCGGCGGCCGCCGCGCCGAAAACCTCCAGCTGCATGCCGACCTCGGCGTGCTCATCGGCATCGACATCGGCGCCACCAGCCTCGACGTGGCGGTGCTGCGTCCCGATCTCACCGTACTCGCCCAGCACGACGAACCCGCCGACGTGCGCGACGGCCCCGCGGTTGTGCTGGCCCGCGTGCGCACGCTGATGCGCGAACTGCTTGCGCGCTGCGGCCACAGCGCCAAGAGCGTTCTCGGCATCGGCATCGGCGTGCCGGGCCCCGTCAACTTCGAGATCGGCCAGCTCGTGAACCCGCCGCTGATGCCGGCCTGGGACAGCTTCTCGATCCGCGAGTACCTGCGCGAAGACTACGCCGCGCCCGTCTTCGTCGACAACGACGTGAACCTGATGGCGCTGGGTGAACTGTGGCGCCTGAAGCGCTCGCTCAGCAATTTCCTCGTGATCAAGATCGGCACCGGCATCGGCTGCGGCATCGTCTGCCACGGCGAGGTGTACCGCGGCGCCGCGGGCTCCGCCGGCGACGTGGGCCACATCTGCGTGGACCAGGAAGGCCCGCGCTGCCATTGCGGCAACCTCGGCTGCGTCGAGGCGATGGCGGCGGGTCCCGCGATCACGCGCATGGCGATGCAGGCAGCCGAGGCGGGCGAGAGCGAGGTGCTGGCCGAGTGCCTGCGCGTGCACGGCCGCATCGACGCGATCGACGTGGGCCAGGCCAGCCGAGGCGGCGACACCGCGGCCAACGGCATCATCCAGCGCGCGGGCAACCTGATCGGGCAGATGCTCGCCTCGGTCGTCAATTTCTTCAACCCGTCGCATGTGTTCATCGGCGGCGGCATCACGCGCATCGGGCCGTTGTTTCTCGCGGCGGTGCGGCAAAGCGTGTACCAGCGCTCGCTGGCGCTCTCCACCCGGCACCTGGAGATCCAGTACACGCCGCTCGGCTCGCAGGGCGGCCTCGTCGGCGCGGGCGTGCTCGCGATGCATGAGACCCTCAAAGTTCGCGGAGTGGCGCCATGAACAGCGAAACCAAAGGCAGCGTCGCCGTCGAGTTCGACGGCGTGGTCAAGGCTTTCGGTCCCGTGCAGGTGCTGCACGGCGTGAGCTTCGCGCTCGCACCGGGCCGTGTGTACGGTCTCCTCGGCGAAAACGGCGCGGGCAAATCCACGCTGATGAAGATCCTCGCGGGCTACGAACAGCTCACCGGCGGCGCGCTGCGCATCAACGGCCAGCCGCAGCAGTTCACCAGCTCGCGCGATGCCGAGGCGCTGGGCATCGTGCTGATCCACCAGGAATTCAACCTCGCCGAAGACCTGAGCGTGGCGCAGAACATCTTCCTGGGCCACGAAAAGAAGAAGGGCTGGCTGCTCGACGACGCATCGATGGAGCGCGATGCCGCCGCCGCGCTCGCAGCCGTGGGCTTGCAGGTCGATCCACGCACCAAGGTGCGCAAACTCATCGTCGCCGAGAAGCAGCTCGTCGAAATCGCCAAGGCCATCGCCCGCCGCGCGCGCCTGCTCATCATGGACGAGCCCACCGCCACGCTCACGCCCGGCGAGACCGAGCGGCTCTTCAAGCTCATTGCTCAGTTGCGCGCAGACGGCGTGACCATCGTCTACATCTCTCACAAGCTCGACGAGGTGGAGCAGGTGACCGACGAGGTGATCGTGATGCGCGACGGCCGCTTCGTCGCCCGCGCGCTGACGCCCGAAGTCACGCGCCACCAGATGGCCAACCTGATGGTGGGCCGCGAACTGTCCGACCTCTACCCGCCGCGCGACCTCGTCGTGGCGGCCGATGCCCCGGCGATGCGCGTGCGCAACTTCAACGTGCCCGGCTGGGCGCAGGACGCGAGCTTCGAGGTGCGCCCCGGCGAGATCCTCGGTTTCGCGGGCCTGGTCGGCGCCGGCCGCACCGAACTCTTCGAGGGCCTGCTCGGCCTGCGCCCCGCGAGCGGCAGCGTCGAGATGCTCGGCAAGCCCGTGCCTCACAACAAGGGCTGGCGCAATCCGCGCGATGCCGCCAAGCACGGCCTCACGTACCTGAGCGAAGACCGCAAGGGCAAGGGCCTGCACGTCAACTTTGGCCTTCGCCAGAACCTCACGCTGATGGCGCTGGAGCGCTACGCCCAGCCCTGGCTGCAGCCCGACGCCGAACGCGGCGCGCTGGCCGAGGCGGTGAAGGACTACGGCATCCGCACCGGTTCGCTCGACGTCAAGGCTTCATCGCTCTCGGGCGGCAACCAGCAGAAGCTCGCACTCGCCAAGGTGCTGCAGCCGCAACCGAAGGTGGTGGTGCTCGACGAGCCCACGCGCGGCGTGGACGTGGGCGCCAAGCGCGACATCTATTTCCTGATCCAGCGACTCGCCCGCGAAGGGCTCGCGGTGATCGTCGTCTCGTCGGAGCTGATGGAACTGATCGGCCTGTGCCACCGCGTTGCGGTGATGCGCGCGGGCAAGCTGGTTGCCACCCTGGATGCAGACCATTTGACTGAAGAGGAGCTCATCGCTCATGCCACCGGAACAGCCAACTCCCCAATCGCAGCCTCAGCCGCCTGACGCCGCGGCCGCCGCGCACCGCAGCGAAGCCAAGCCGCGCTGGACCGAGCGCCTGCACGGCCTCGGCCCTGTCATCGGCCTGGTGCTGCTGTGCATTGCGGGCACGGCGCTCAACGGCGACTTCGCCACCGTCGACAACGCGATGAACGTGCTCACGCGCACCGCCTTCATCGGCATCATCGCGGTGGGCATGTGCTTCGTGATCATCTCGGGCGGCATCGACCTGTCGGTGGGCTCGATGGCTGCGCTCATCGCGGGCAGCGTGATCATGTTCATCAACTGGGCGGGGCCCGCCTCCGGTTCGCCGATGCTCGCGGTGGTGATGGGCGCGGTGCTGGCCATCGTGCTCGGCGCGGTGTTCGGCCTCGCGCACGGCCTCCTGATCACCAAGGGGCGCATCGAGCCCTTCATCGTGACGCTGGGCACGTTGGGCATCTTCCGCGCGTACCTCACCTACTTTGCGGACGGCGGCGCGCTCACGCTCGACAACGACCTGTCGGACCTCTATGCGCCGGTGTACTACGCGAGCCTTGCGGGCATTCCGGTGCCGGTGTGGGTGTTCGTGATCGTCGCGATCATCGGCGGCGTCATCCTGAACCGCACGGCCTATGGGCGCTATGTGCAGGCCATCGGCTCCAACGAGCAGGTGGCGCGCTATGCGGCGGTGGACGTGGACCGCGTGAAGATCATGACCTACGTGCTGCTCGGCGTATGCGTGGGCATTGCCACGCTGCTGTACGTGCCGCGCCTGGGCTCGGCCTCGCCGACCACGGGCCTCTTGTGGGAGCTTGAAGCGATCGCCGCGGTGATCGTCGGCGGCACCGCGCTCAAGGGCGGCGCGGGCAGCATCACCGGCACGGTGGTGGGCGCGATCCTGCTCTCGGTCATCAGCAACATCCTGAACCTCACCAGCATCATCAGCGTGTACCTGAACGCTGCGGTGCAGGGCTTTGTGATCATCATCGTCGCGTTCCTGCAAAGGGGCCGCCGTTGAACCGTGCGGGCCCAACCCCCACGACCGTTCGGGCTGAGCTTGTCGAAGCCTCGCGCAGCGCTTCGACAAGCTCAGCGTGAACGGTAGGGGTGCCGTCCCCACGTTTCGTGTCAGTCGTTTTTCAACTCAGGAGACATCCAGCATGACAACTTTCACCCGCCGCATCGCACTCACGGCCGTCGCCGCAGCAGCGCTTGCAAGCCTGCCCGCGCTCGCCGCCGAAAAGGTCAACCTCGGCGTTTCGATTCCCGCGGCCACGCACAGCTTCATGGGCGGCATCAACTACTGGGCCAACCAGGCGAAGAAGGACCTGGAGAAGGAACACAAGGACCTGAAGATCACGATCAAGACCGCAGCCAACGCGCCCGAGCAGGCCAACCAGCTGCAGGACTTGTCGACGGTCACCAAGATCAATGCGCTCGTCGTGTTCCCGTTCGAATCCGCCGCGCTCACCAAGCCGGTCGCGCAGGTCAAGGCCAAGGGCGCCTACGTCACCGTGGTCGATCGCGGCCTCACCGACACCAGCGCGCAGGACGCGTATGTGGCCGGAGACAACACCGCCTTCGGCAAGATCCCCGCCGAATACATCGTCAAGCAGCTCGGCGGCAAGGGCAACGTGGTTGCGCTGCGCGGCATTGCGACCACGCTGGACAACGAGCGCATGGACGCCTTCAACGCCGTGCTCAAGGGCAGCCCCGACATCAAGCTGCTCGACGCCAAGTACGCCAACTGGAACCGCGACGACGCCTTCAAGGTCACGCAGGACTACCTCACGCGCTTCAAGCAGATCGACGCCATCTGGGCGGCCGACGACGACATGGCCGTGGGCGTGCTCAAGGCGATTGCGCAAGCCAAGCGCGACGACATCAAGATCGTGTTCGGCGGCGCGGGCGCCAAGGACATGGTCAAGACCATCATGGACGGCAAGGACAAACGCATCGGCGCCGACGTGAGCTACTCGCCCAAGTTCATCTACGACGCGATCAAGCTCACCGCCGAAGCGCGACTGAAGGGCGAGAAGCTGCCGGCGACGACGATCATTCCTTCGGTGCTGATCACCAAGGAAAACGCAAAAGATTTCTACCACCCGAACTCGCCGTTCTGAATGCCATCGGCCGCGTGGCCGATCGCTTCACTCCCTCTCCCCTTGGGGAGAGGGAACAGTTTCCAGGAACGTTCGATATGACCGATACACCTCCCCGCAAGCTCCGCTACGCCATGGTCGGCGGCGGCCGCGACGCCTTCATCGGCGCCGTGCACCGCAAGGCCATGGCGCTGGACGGCCAGATCGAATTCGTCGCGGGCGCGCTCTCGTCCAGCCCAGACAAGGCGCGCGCCTCGGGCCGCGACCTGGGACTGGCCGACGACCGCAACCACGGCGACTGGCAGACGCTGCTGGCCGACGAGCTGCAACGCCCGGCGGACCAGCGCATCGACTTCGTCTCCATCGTCACGCCCAATCACGTGCATTTCCCCGTCGCGCAGGCTTTCGCCGACGCGGGCTTCCACGTGGTCTGCGACAAACCGCTGGTGCACACGCGCGACCAGGCCGATGCATTGGTCGCCACCGTCGCGAAGCAGGGCACGGTGTTCGGCGTCACCTACAACTACACCGGCTATCCGATGGTGCGGCAGGCGCGCGAGATGGTGCGCTCGGGCCAGCTGGGCGACATCCGCAAGGTCGTCGTCGAATACAACCAGGGCTGGCTCGCGAGCCACGTCGAAGCCAGCGGCAGCAACAAGCAGGCCGACTGGCGCACCGACCCCGCGCGCAGCGGCGCGGCCGGCGCCATCGGCGACATCGGGTCGCATGCCGAGAACCTGGTCGCGAGCATCACCGGCCTTGAAATCGAAAGCCTGTGCGCCGACCTCACCGCGCACGTGCCGGGCCGCATGCTCGACGACGACGGCAGCCTGTTGTTGCGCTTCAAGGGCGGCGCGCGCGGTGTGCTGATCGCCTCGCAGATCAGCACGGGCCTGGAGAACGACCTGCGCCTGCGCATCTCGGGCGCGCTGGGCACGCTCGAATGGCACCAGGAGCAGCCGAGCCAACTGGTGCACCTGCCGCACGACGGGCCCAAGCGCATCCTCACGCGCGGCGCATCGTGGCTGTGCGAATCGGCGCGGCGCGCGAGCCGCCTGCCTGCGGGCCACCCCGAAGGTTTCATCGAGGCCTTCGCCAACATCTACGCGGGCTTGGCGGCGGACATCCGCGCGCGGCTCGCGGGGCAGCCGGCCGATCCGCTCGCGGCGGACTATCCGCGCGTGGAAGACGGCGCGCGCGGCGTGCGCTTCATCGAGCGCACGGTGACCTCGGCGCAAAGCGAATTAAAGTGGACGCCCTGGTGATGCGCCGGCCTCGCACCCGCGAGGCCATCCCGCATTGCTGCCGGCATCCATGACGCATTCTTCTTCCGCCGATTCCTCTTCTTCTTCTTCTTCTTCTTCGACGCGATGGCCGCGCGCCCTGTGGCTGCGCTGCACCACGCTGTGGCCGCTGAAGCTGGTCGGCAACACCGTCGCCACCATCGGTTTCTTTCCGCTGTACTTCTGGATCATGAAGAACGCGGGCGAGGCCTGGGTGTTGCCGCTCACCGCCTTCGACCGGCTGATTGCGTTCTGGCCGGCGGTGCTGCCCATCTATCTTTCGCTCTGGGGCTACATCGCGTTGCCCGTGCTGCTGGCCAAGGACAAGCGCGAGCTCTGGAGCTTTTCCATCGGCTGCGCGGCGATGACGGCGCTGGCGCTGGTCGTGTTCTGGTTCATGCCCACGGCCATACCCAACTTCAGCATCGACGCCACGCCCGGCACCTCGCTGCATTTGCTGAAGAGCGTCGACTCGGCGGGCAACGCATTCCCGTCCCTGCATGTGTCGTTCTCGGTGTTCGCCTGCATCGCGCTGGCGCGGCAGTTGCGCGACGTGGGCGCGCCGGCCTGGCTGCGCCTCTTCAACGTGGTGTGGGCCGTGGCCATCGTGTATTCGACGATGGCGGTGCGCCAGCATGTGCTGATCGATGTGCTCGGCGGGCTGGCGCTGGGCCTTGCGCTCGGATTCGTCTCGCGCGAGCGCGGCGCCGTGGCGCAACCACCGCGGGCGCGCACGGCGTAGACCGATTGCGGTATTCCGCTGTGCCGGTGCGGGCGGTACAAAGCGGCATCGTCGTCCACCGACTGCGGAGCCCGCCATGAAGATCCGTTCGTCCATTGCCGTGGCCTGCATGGCCGCCTGCACCATCGCCGCCGGTTCCGCCTTTGCCACCGATTACCCGCCGCGCAAGCCCGGCCTCTGGGAAATCAAGACCGGCGACGGCACCGCCGGCAAGGCGGCCGGCCAGACCATCCAGCAATGCATCGATGCGGCCAGCGACAAGGCGCTGCGCGACATGGGGCAGGGCATGGGCAAGGACATGTGCGCCAGGCAGGACCTGCGCACCGAGGGCGGCAAGCTGGTCATGGACTCGGTCTGCAAGATCGGCACCACCACCGCCACCTCGCGCGCCGTGATGACGGGCGACTTCAGCGCGAGCTACCGCATGGAGAGCACCTCGACCTACAACCCGCCGCTGATGGGCCGCACCGAAGGCAGCAGCGTCATGGAGGCCAGGTGGGTCGGCCCCTGCAAACCGGGCCAGAAGCCGGGCGACATGGTGATGTCCAACGGCATGACGATGAACGTGCTCGACATGATGGGCGGGCGCGGCAAGAAGTAGCCAGGCGAAGTAGGCGCCGGCCCACAGCGCTTTGCGGCTGCCGTTCGGCGGCGGGAAGGCGCGGCACCGCCTACGATGGCGCGCTATGCCCGCGAAGGAAGATCTCGTCATCGCCCGGCCCGAAGGCCTGTACTGCCCACCCGGCGATTTCTACATCGACCCGTGGCGGCCGGTGGATCGCGCCATCATCACGCATGCGCATTCCGATCACGCCCGCATCGGCCACGCGCGCTATCTGGCGCACACCGACAGCGAAGGCACGCTGCGTACCCGGCTCGGGGCCGACATCAACCTGCAGTCGCTGCCGTACGGCGAAGCCATCGTGCACCACGGCGTGCGCGTGTCGCTGCACCCGGCGGGCCATGTGCTGGGCTCGGCGCAGGTGCGGCTTGAACACGGCGGTCGCGTGTGGGTCGCCTCGGGCGACTACAAGACCGAGCCCGACGGCACCTGCCCGCCCTTCGAGCCCGTGCCTTGCGACACCTTCATCACCGAGTCCACCTTCGGGCTGCCGATCTACCGTTGGCCGACGCAGGCGGTGCTGTTCTCGGAGATCGATGCCTGGTGGCGCGCCAATGCGGAAGCGGGCCGCGCGTCGGTGCTGTTCTGCTATGCCTTCGGCAAGGCGCAGCGCATCCTGCACGGGGTGGATGCGTCGATCGGGCCCATCGTGGTTCACGGGGCGGTCGAGCCGCTGAATGCGGTGTATCGCGCGGCGGGCGTGGCGTTGCCGCACACCTTTCGCGTGAGCGACGAGGGCGTCGATGCGGCGCTCCTGAAACGCGCCCTGGTGCTGGCGCCGCCTTCGGCGCAGGGCACGCCGTGGATGAAGCGCTTCGGCAACTACGCCGATGCGTTCGCGAGCGGATGGATGCAGCTGCGCGGCACGCGCCGGCGTCGTGGCGTGGACCGCGGCTTCGTGATGTCGGACCACGCCGACTGGCCCGGCCTGCAGCAGGCGATTGCCGGCACCGGGGCCGAGCGCGTGTTCGTCACGCATGGCAGCGTCCAGGTGATGGTGCGGTGGCTCACTGAGAACGGGTTGCAGGCGCAGGGCTTCAAGACCGAGTACGGCGATGAAGACGACCAGGAAACCCCCTCCCCCTCCGTGGGAGGGCAGGAGAGGGGGCAAGCGGCGATCGATGGGGACGCTGCCAGCCCCCATCCCAGCCTTCCCCCGGAGGGGGAAGGGGCGCAGACATGAAAGACTTTGCTGCGCTCTACCGCGAACTCGATGCGAGCACATCGAACCTCGCCAAGCAGGCCGCGCTGCAGCGCTACCTGCGCGACGCCGACGCGGCCGACGCCGCATGGGCCGTGTACTTTCTCGCGGGCGGCAAGCCGCGCCAGCTGGTGCCCACCAAGCTGCTGCGGCTGCTCGCGCGCGAGTCGGCGGGCCTGCCCGAATGGCTGTTCGACGAAAGCTACGACGCCGTCGGTGACCTGGCCGAGACCATCGCGCTGCTGTTGCCGCCGCCGGACAAAGTGCACGATCTCGGACTTGCGCAGTGGGTCGAGCAGCACCTGCTGCCGCTGCGCGAAGCCGCGAAGACCGCGCCCGATCAACTGCCGGACCGCCTGCGCGCGCAATGGCGACAGCTCGCGGCCGACGAACGGCTGGTGTACTTCAAGCTCATCACCGGTGCTTTTCGCGTCGGGGTGTCCAAGCTGCAGGTCACGCAGGCCCTTGCGGCGGTGGGCGGCATCGATGCCAAGCGCGTGGCGCAGCGGCTGATGGGCTACACGCACATCGGCGCGCGTCCGCAACCGGCCGACTATGCGGTGCTGATCGCGCCGGAGTCCGATGCCGAGCAGGTGCAGAAGACCAGCGGGCAGCCTTACCCCTTCTTCCTTGCGCATCCCTTCAACATCCCGCTCGCGCAGTTCGATGCGGTGCTGGGCCCGCCGGCCGATTGGATCGTGGAGTGGAAGTGGGACGGCATCCGCGCGCAGCTGGTCAAGCGCGCCGGTGTCGTGTGGGTGTGGTCGGGCGGGGAAGAGCTGGTGACCGAGCGCTTCCCCGAACTTGCGGTGCTCGGCGAAGCGCTGCCCGACGGCACGGTGCTCGACGGCGAGATCGCGGTATGGCGCAATCCTGAAATCTCGCCTGACGGCGAAGGCAAGGTACAGCCCTTTGCCGAGCTGCAACGGCGCCTGGGCCGCAAGACGCTGGGCCCGAAACTGCTGCGCGAGATTCCCGTGGTGCTGCTCGCCTACGACCTCCTCGAATGGGAGGGCCGCGACCTGCGCACGTTGCCGCAGTCGGAGCGACGCACGCTGCTGGACGAACTGGTCGCGCGCATGCAGCACCCGTCGCTGCGGCCCAGCCCGATGCTCACAGGCGTCGACTGGGCCGACCTCGCCCAGCAGCGCGAGGCCGCGCGCACCATGGGCGTGGAAGGAATGATGCTCAAGCGCCGCGACGCGCAGTACGGCGTGGGCCGCACCAAGGACGTGGGCGTGTGGTGGAAGTGGAAGATCGAGCCGCTCAGCATCGACGCCGTGCTCATCTACGCGCAGCGCGGGCATGGGCGCCGCGCGAGCATCTACAGCGATTACACCTTCGCGGTGTGGGACGGCCCGCCCGAGCAGGCAGACCGCAAGCTCGTGCCTTTCGCCAAGGCTTACTCGGGACTCACCGATGCCGAAATGGGACGCGTGGACGCGATCATCCGCAAGACCACGGTCGAGACCTTCGGGCCGGTCAAGAGCGTCAAGCCGACGCTGGTGTTCGAGCTGGGCTTCGAAGGCATCGCGCGCAGCACGCGGCACAAGAGCGGCATCGCGGTGCGCTTTCCGCGCATGCTGCGATGGCGGGAGGACAAGCCGGCGGCCGAGGCCGACACGCTGCAGACGCTGGCTGCGCTGCTGCCGTCATGACCGACCCGACAGACCCCGCATTTCTCCCTCCCCTTCCGGGGGAGGGCAGGGGTGGGGGCAAGCGGCGTATCAAGGATCGGCCGCTTGTCGAAGGCCGCGCGCCCCCATCCCAGCCTTCCCCCGGGAGGGGAAGGAGCAAGGCGGCCGATGCCGATCGGGTGATGGACCCCGCATTTCTCCCTCCCCTCCCGGGGGAGGGCAGGGGTGGGGGCACGCGGCGCGTCAAGGATCAGCCGCCCATCGAAGGCCGCGTGCCCCCATCCCAGCCCTCCCCCGGGAGGGGAAGGAGCAACGCAGCCGATGCCGATCGGGGGATGGACCCCGCATTTCTCCCTCCCCTTCCGGGGGAGGGCAGGGGTGGGGGCCAGCGGCGTATCAAGGATCAGCCACTTGTCGAAGGCCGCGCGCCCCCATCCCAGCCTTCCCCCGGAAGGGGAAGGAGCAAGGCAGCCGATGCCGATCGGGTGATGGACCCCGCATTTCTCCCTCCCCTCCCGGGGGAGGGCAGGGGTGGGGGCCAGCGGCGCATCAAGGACCAGCCGCTTGTCGAAGGCCGCGTGCCCCCATCCCAGCCTTCCCCAGGAAGGGGAAGGAGCAAGGCAGCCGATGCCGATCGGGTGATGGACCCCGCATTTCTCCCTCCCCTACCGGGGGAGGGCGGGGGTGGGGGCACGCGGCGCATCAAGGACCAGCTGCTTGTCGAAGGCCGCGTGCCCCCATCCCAGCCTTCCCCCGGGAGGGGAAGGAGCAAGACCGACGTCAAGGCGGCGCTCGATGCGTGGTTCGTCTCGCGCGGGTGGAAGCCGTTCAAGTTTCAACGCGAGGTGTGGAAGGCCATCGCCGAAGGCAGGTCCGGCATGCTGCATGCGACCACCGGCGCGGGCAAGACCTATGCGGTGTGGCTCGGCGCGCTCATGGCCTTCTCTCAAGCCCGCAAGGAAACGGCGAGGCCCGCCGCGCCGCCGCTCACCGTGCTGTGGCTCACGCCGATGCGCGCCCTCGCGGCCGACACGCTGCGCGCGCTGAAGCAACCGCTCGAAGCCCTGGGCGCCGAAGTGCGTCCGTGGAGCAGCGGCGCGCGCAGCGGCGACACCTCCTCGGCCGAGCGCAGCGCGCAGAACACGCGGCTGCCGACCGTGCTCGTCACCACGCCCGAAAGCCTGTCGCTGCTGCTCGCACGCGCCGATGCGAGCGAGGTGCTGGGCCGCGTCAGGATGGTGGTCGTGGACGAATGGCATGAGCTGCTCGGCAACAAGCGCGGCGTGCAGGTGCAGCTTGCGCTCGCGCGCCTCAAGCGATGGAATGCGGGCCTCGCGGTCTGGGGCATGTCGGCCACGCTCGGCAATCTGCAAGAGGCGATGCACGCGCTGCTGGGCCACGAAGACGGCGTGCTCGTGCAGGGCCAGGTGCCCAAGAAGCTCGTCATCGATTCGCTGCTGCCCGGCCGCGCCGAACGCTTTCCCTGGGGCGGGCACCTGGGCCTCACGATGCTGCCGCAGGTGATCGAGGAGATCGCCGCGAGCAGCACCACGCTGGTCTTCACCAACACCCGTTCGCAGGCCGAGATCTGGTACCAGGCGATGCTCGAAGCCAAGCCCGAGTGGGCCGGCACCATCGCGCTGCATCACGGCTCGCTGGACCGGGCGGTGCGCGAGTGGGTCGAGCTGGGGCTCAAGAGCGGCGAGCTCAAGGCGGTGGTCTGCACCTCGAGCCTGGACCTGGGCGTGGACTTCCTGCCGGTCGAGCGCGTGCTGCAGATCGGCTCGCCCAAGGGCGTCGCACGGCTGCTGCAGCGCGCGGGCCGCTCGGGCCATGCGCCGGGGCGGCCGTCGCGCATCACGCTGGTGCCCACGCACAGCATCGAGATGGTGGAGGGCGCAGCCGCGCGCGCGGCGATCGCGGAGGGCCACATCGAGGCGCGCCAGTCGCCCGACCAGCCGCTCGACGTGCTCGTCCAGCACCTGGTGACGGTGGCGCTGGGCGGCGGCTTCGTGCCCGATGACCTGTATGACGAAGTGCGCGGCACCGCGGCCTATGCGGCGCTCTCGCGAGAGAGCTGGCAGTGGTGCCTCGATTTCGTGTCGCAAGGCGGCCAGTCTCTTGCCGCCTACCCCGACTACAAGCGCGCGGTGCCCGATGCGCACGGCGTGTGGCGCGTGCCCGATGCACGGCTCGCGCGCCGCCACCGCATGAACATCGGCACCATCGTGAGCGATGCGAGCATGTCGGTGCAGTACCTGGGCGGCGGAAAGATCGGCAGTGTCGAAGAAGGCTTTGTCGCGCGCATGAAGCCGGGCGACTGCTTCCTGTTCGGCGGCCGGCTGCTCGAACTCGTGCGTATCCACGACATGACCGCCTGGGTGCGGCGTGCCAGCGGCAAGCGCGCCGCGGTGCCGCGCTGGAACGGCGGGCGCATGCCGCTGTCGAACACGCTGGCCGACGCGGTGGTGGAGCAGCTTGCGCTGGCCGGCGGGTCGCACTACGACTCGCCCGAGCTGCGCTGCGTGCGCCCGCTGCTGGAGATACAGCAGCAGTGGTCCGCACTGCCCACGCCGCAGACGCTGCTGGCCGAAACGCTCACCACGCGCGAAGGCTCGCATCTCTTCCTCTATCCCTTCGCGGGCCGTCATGTGCATCTGGGCCTTGCGAGCCTGCTGGCCTGGCGCGTGGCGCAGCACGAGGCGCGCACTTTCTCCATTGCAGTCAACGATTACGGCTTCGAACTGCTGAGCGCGACCGAGGTCGACTGGCCCGCGCTGTTGCCAGAGGTGCTGCGCCTGCCGCAAGGCGACGGCGACACCGATGCGCGCACCGTGCTGCTGCACGAAGTGCTGGCCTCGCTCAACGCCGGTGAACTGGCGCAACGGCGCTTCAGGGAAATCGCACGCGTCTCGGGGCTGATCTTCCAGGGCTATCCGGGCGAGAAGCGCAGCAGCAAGCAGCTGCAGGCGTCGTCGTCGCTGTTCTGGGAGGTGTTCCGCAAATACGACCCGCAGAACAAGCTGCTGCAGCAGGCCGAGCAGGAACTGCTGGCGCAGGAGCTCGAAATCGGGCGCCTGCGCGCGAGCCTGGAGCGCATCGCCACGCAGCAACTGGTGCTCAAGCCGATCGCGCGGCCGACGCCATTTTCTTTCCCGCTGATGGTCGAGCTGTTCCGCGAGAAGCTGTCGAACGAGAACGTGGCCGACCGCATCGCGCGCATGGTCGAGCAGCTGGAGAAAGCCGCGGGCGGCGTGGTCACGGCTGGCGGTGTGGAGCGCGTGAAGCGCACCATGGCGTTCGGGCAGGAGGGGGCGGGCAAGCCGCCCGCGCCGCGGCGCGAGCGCAGGCGGCCGTCACGGCCGTTGCCGCCGCTGTGAGCCCGTCAGGCGCCGTGCGCCTTCACCCAGCGCACGATGTCCGACGCGCTCATCGCACCGGCCTGCCGTGCCACCTCGCGCCCGCCGCGGAAGAGGGCCAGCGTCGGGATGCTGCGGATGTTGAAGCGCGCGCCGAGCGCGGGCACGGCTTCGGTGTCGACCTTGGCCAGGCGCACATGAGGTTCGAGCTGGGCCGCGGCTTGTTCGTAGCCCGGTGCCATCTGGCGGCAGGGGCCGCACCATGGCGCCCAGAAATCGACCAGCACCGGGATCTCGTTGCGCGTGATGTGGCGGTCGAATGTCTTTTCGTCGGGCAGCGCGGTCGAATGGCCGGCGAACAGCGCCTTGTGGCAACTGCCGCAGTCGGGCGCGTCTTGCAACTGCGCAGCCTGCACGCGGTTGGTCGTGTGGCAGTGCGGGCAGACGATGTGCAGCTTGGGCGATTCGGTCATGCCAAAGAGCTGGGGTTGGCGCGGGTGAATTGCAAGGCGGCAGCGGGCGCGTGCGCGGTTTGCGACACTCGGCGACCGTGACTTCCCCGCACCTTAGCGCTTCGACGCTCGATGTCCAATGGGCAGGCGAGCCCTTGCAACTGCTGCCCGAGCGCGCGCTATGGTGGCCCGGCGAGCGCGTGCTGTTCATCGCCGACCTGCACATCGGCAAGGCGGCGACCTACCGCGCGCTGGGGCAGCCGGTACCGGGCGGCACGACGCAGGAGAACCTGTCGCGGCTCGATGCGTTGATCGTGAGGCATGCGCCTCTGCACATCGTTTTTCTGGGCGATTTCCTGCATGCGGTGCAGGCCCGCACGCCGCAGGTGCTGGCCGCGCTCGCGGCGTGGCGCGACACGCACACGGCCATCGCGATGACGCTGGTGCGCGGCAACCACGACAGCCGCGCGGGCGGTCCACCGGCGGCGCTGCGCATCGAGGTGGTCGACGAGCCCTTCCTGCTCGGCCCCTTCGCCTGCTGCCACCACCCGCAATCGCATGCGACGCACTTCGTGCTCGCGGGGCATCTGCATCCGGTGTGCCGGCTCTACGGCCCGGGGCGCGACAGCGTGCGGCTGCCCTGTTTCGTGAGCGATGCGCAGCAGGCGGTGCTGCCCGCTTTCGGCGAATTCACGGGCGGGTGGTTGATGGAGAAGGCGCCCGGGCGGCGCTTCCATGCGGTGGGCGGCGAGACCGTGTGGGCGCTGCCGCCGGCTGACTGATGGTTTTGCTCCTTCCCCTTCCGGGGGAAGGTTGGGATGGGGGCTCGCGGCGCTTGAAAAGGCTGCGCGTGCGCGAAAGCCGCTTGCCCCCACCCCGGCCCTCCCCCGGAAGGGGAGGGAGAAAGAAAACTCAGAGCACGACCGGCTCGTCCGGCAACTCGTTCGTATCGGCCTCGTCCTCGGCCAACGGAAAGTGCGCGACCAGCAGGGCCGACATCTCTTCCAGCGCCTGCGTGAGCCCATCCTCGAAGCGGCCTTCGCGAAACGCGGTGCCCATGCGTTGCGCCATCGCGGCCCACTCGGCATCGTCCACGCGCGAGTCGATGCCGCGGTCGGCCACGATCTCGATCGCGTGCTCGGCCAGCAGCAGGTAGATCAGCACGCCGTTGTTGTGCTCGGTGTCCCACACACGCAGCTTGCCGAACAGGGTGACGGCGCGCTCACGGGCCGGCGCATGGCGCCAGAGATACGACATCGGCAGGCCGGCCTCGACGCAGATGCGCACCTCGCCGCTGTGGCGCCGCTCGCTCGCGGCCACCCGGCTTGCGAGCCGCTGCATCGCGTCGGCTGGCAGCACGCGGCGCACCGCGCTTTCATCGGTCCACCGGTGGCGCCAGATGCGGCCTAGCTTCGAGAAGAGCGTGGGTTCTGCAGTTGCCATGTTCACCAGTCTCCCGAGGCGCCGCCGCCGCCGAAATTGCCACCGCCACCGGAGCTGAAGCCGCCGCCCCCACCCCCGCTGCTGCCTCCGCTCCATCCGCCGCCACCGCCGCTGCTCCAGCCGCCGCCGCTCCCACCGCCGCCGCCGCGTCCACCACCGAACCCGGCAAGGCCCGCGAACAGCGAGACCATGAGTGCGACCATCCCGGCGATCACCGCGATCACGAAGCTGGTCGTGAGAAAGAACGCGACCACGCCGATGCCCCCACCCATGACCACCGAGCCCAGCGTCTTGCCCATCATGGCGCGCACGATCGGCGCGCCGACGAAGACACCGACGAACAGGAAGATCGCGAGGTTCTCCCAGTCGAAGTCGCCGCCTGAATCGCCATTGCCGCTGCTGCGCGAAGGCTCGGGCAGCGGCTCGCCGTCGACCAGGCCGATGAGCCGGTCCACCGCCGCATTCAGCCCGCCCGCAAAGTCGTTGTTGCGAAAGCGCGGCTTCATCTCCTCGTCGATGATGCGCACCGCCGCCAGGTCGGGCACCGCGCCTTCGAGCGCCTTGGCGGTGGCGATGCGCATCTTGCGATCGTCCTTGGCCACGATCACGAGGAGGCCGTCGCCCACGTCCTTGCGGCCGATCTTCCAGGCGTCGCCCACGCGCTGGGCATAGCTTTCGATGTCCTCGGGCTGCGTGGTCGGAACCATCAGCACGACGATCTGCGAGCCCTTGCGTTGCTCGAAGGCCGCCAGCTTGGTGTCGAGCCCGGTGCGCTGCGCGCTGTCGAGCGTGCCGGTCTGGTCGATGACGCGCGCGGTGAGCGCGGGCACGGGCAGCAGGCTTTGCGCCAGCACGGGCAAGCAGGCCCACGCCAGCGCTGCGACGAAGACTGCAGCCAGCGCGCGGCGGATCAGGGCTGCAACCATCGGCGCGTCTTCTTACTTCTTGGGTGCGCTGAAGTCGACGGTCGGAGGCGTCGAGATCTGCGCTTCGTTCTGCACGGAGAAGTTGGGCTTGGGCGCGTAGCTGAAGATCTTGGCCGTGATGTTGGTCGGGAAGCTGCGCGCGAGCACGTTGTACTCCTGCACCGTCTCGATGTAGCGGTTGCGTGCCACGGTGATGCGGTTCTCGGTGCCTTCGAGCGTCACGCGCAGGTCGCGGAAGGCCTGGTTGGCCTTGAGCTCGGGGTAGCGCTCCGACACCACCATCAGCCGCGACAGCGCCGAGGAGAGTTCGCCCTGCGCCTGCTGGAACTTGTTGAAGGCCTCGGGGTTGTTGAGCGTCTCGGGCGTCACCTGGATGGAGGTGGCCTTGGCGCGCGCCTCGATCACCTGGGTGAGCGTGTCCTGCTCGAAGCTGGCCTCGCCCTTGACGGTGGCCACGATGTTGGGCACGAGGTCAGCGCGCCGCTGGTACTGGTTGAGCACCTCGCTCCAGGCCGACTTGCTGGCTTCGTCGAGAGACTGGAACTCGTTGTAGCCGCATCCGGAGAGGGACAGGACCGCCGCGACCGCCAGCAGCCAGCGCTTCATCATCATCATCGTCGTCGTCTTCATTTGCATTACCTCCGCAGAACATCCCAGAAGAGCCGGACGGTAGCATAGGCGGCTCATGTCCCTCGATCCCCTACAGGCACTCCAGGCGGCCAACCGCCGGGTATCGCCCGCCACCGCGGCGAGCGTCGGCACGCTCCTTGTCGCGGGCGCCACCGGCGCGCTCGGGCAGGAGTTGTTGCGAAGGCTGGCCGGCAGCCACCGCTTCGCCCATGCACGCGTGCTGTCGCGCGAGCCGATGCACGACGGGGTGCGCGGCGTCGAAACCTTCCTCGGCCCCGACCTGCCGATCGCGCAATGGCCGCTGACCTCGGCCGACACCGCGGTCGTCGCCTTCGACCCGCCGCGGCTCTACCACGGCCGCGAGCGCGCGCTGTGGGTGCCCAAGCCCTCCGACCTGCCCGAACTCTCTCGCTGGCTGCGGGCCTGCGGCGTTCGCACGCTGGCCATCGTGCAGCCGCACGACCAGGGCCGCTTACCCGAAGCACTCAAGCGCGGCATTGCGAGCCTGGACGAGCAGGCGGTGGTCGCCTGCGGTTTCGAGCGCGTGATCCTGGTGCGCTCGGCGCGCAAGCCGCAGAACGCCGGCTTCGCCAACCCCGCCGAACGGTTGGCAGCCTGGATGCTGTCGACCCTGCGCCTCATGGTGCCGGCAAGCGAGCAGCCGGTGCGTGCCTCCAAGGTGGCCGAGCTGGTCGATGTCGCGCTGCGCATCGCACCGCCCGGCGTGCACGTCGCTGCGCCCGAGACGGTGTGGCAGGCCGCGCAGCCCCAGCAGATGCAGGACGTGGTGCGGCGCTGGCTGGGGCCCTAGCTTGTCATCCGCGCCATTGGCGCAGCAGCTCCGCCGAATCGAGCACCAGGCCCAAGTGCAGCGACACCATGGCGAGCGCCGCGTTCTCCAGATGCGCATCGGTGCCGCGCACCAGGTCGCGCAGCACGATCACGCGGTAGTTGCGGTTGTTGGCATCGAAGGCGGTGTTGAGCACGCAGCAATCGGTGAAGCCGCCGTTGAGCACCACCGTCTCGATGCGCTGGTTGCGCAGCAAAAAATCGAGGTCGGTCGGATAGAAGGCCGAGAGCCGGCGCTTGGTGTCCACGCGCATGTCGCCGGGTTCCACGCGCGTGACCCATTCGGTCCAGCGCGAGCCTTCGATGGCGTGCGCGTTGGCATTCGGAATCTCGCCCACATGCAGCGGAAAGGTGCGCCGCCAGGCGGACGGGATGCCGTGGATGTCGTCTTCGCCGCCCGGCCGCAGCACCGACTTGATGTGCACGATGCGCACGCCGAGTGCGCGCACATCGTCATGAAAGCTGTCGATGGGTGCCACCACGTCGCGCGCACGCGGCGCGGGGCAGGGGCAGTCGGGGCTGTCATCCAGATGGCCGCGGTGCATGTCGATGGAGACGACCGCGGTGGTCGCGGGGTTCAGGTAGTCGGCGAACTGCGCCGCGTCAAGCTCGCGCCCCTCGTTGTAGACCCAGACCTTCATCGGCGTTCTTCTCTCACATAGGGTTGGCCCAGCGCACCGGGTTCGTCGTCGCCGCTGCGCTTGCCGAGCGCGACCCAGATCATCACGCCGAGCGTGACGGCATACGGCGTCATCATCACGAAGTACTGCGGCAGCTGCACGCCGGCTGCCGCCAGTTGCGGAATCAGCGCCTCGATGCAGCCGAACAGCAGCGCGCCCACCAGCGCCTTCCATGGCGACCAGCGCGCGAAGATCACCAGGCCCACCGCGATCCAGCCGCGCCCGCCGGTCATGCCCGCGATCCACAGCTTGGTGCTGACCACCGAGATGTATGCGCCCGCCAGCCCCACCAGCGCCGAGCCCGCGAGCACCGCGACGAAGCGCCATGCAGTCACGCGGATGCCGGCCGCATCGGCCGCCTGCGGGTTCTCGCCCACGGCGCGCAGGCGCAGGCCCGTGGAGGTGCGCGCGAAGAACCACGCCACCGCGCCGAAGATCGGCAGCGTGAGCCACACCATCGCGTTCTGCTCGAACAGCTTGCCCACGCCGGGCAGCATCGACAAGGGCCACAGCGCCATCGGCCCGATGCCTTGGGTGGCGTGGTTGGTCCATTCGGCCATCGAGCCAACCAGCGCGGTGAGCCCCTGGCAGAAGAACACCAGCGCGAGGCCGGCGATCACCTGGTTCACGCGCAGCCAGATCACCATCACCGCGAACAGCATGGACACCACGCTGGCCGCGAGCATGGCCAGCACCAGCGACACCACTGGCTGGCCGATGGCGATCTGCGCGCCGATGCCGGCCAGCGCGCCGACCAGCATCAGCCCCTCGGCGCCCAGCGAGAGCACGCCCGCGCGCTCGCAGATGATCAGGCCCAGCGCGGCCAGTGCGTAGGGCACTGCGAAGTCCGGTGTGCTCGCGAGCCAGTTCAGGACGATGCTGCCGTCCATCACACAGCCTCCGCGCCCACGCGCCGGATGCGGTGGCGGATGAAGAAGTCGCTGGAGGCCACGCACACCACGATCACCGCCTGGATCAGCTGCACCATCGAGAACGGCACCTGGTAGAACACCTGCAGGCTGCGCCCCGTGACGAACAGCGCCGCCACCAGCAGCGCCACCACCGTGGCCGCCAGCGGGTTGTTGCGCGCAAGAAAGGCGATGAGGATGCCCGAGAAGCCGTAGCCTTGGTAGAAAGCCTGCGTGAGCCGCCCCTCCTGCCCCGCGACCACCGCGAAGCCCGCAAGCCCCGCCATCGCGCCCGACAGCAACACGGCCCCGTAGATGGTGCGCCGCACCGGCACACCGGCCGCGTGCGCCACGCGCGGGTTCGCATCGACAAAGCGCAGGTAGAGCCCCGCGCGGCTCACGCCCACCAGCCACCACGCCAGCAGCGCGACGATGCCCGCGAGCAGGATCGCGCTGCCCACGCCCGCACCCAGTTCGGGCAGCCGCTCGAAGGCGCGGAACTGCGGCGAGTAGGGGAAGTTGTCCTTCGGGTCTTTCCAGCTGCCGTACACCAGGTGCAGCAGGAAGTTGGCCGCCATGTAGTTGAGCATCAGCGTGGAGATGATTTCGTTCACGCCGAGCTTCAGCTTGAGCCACGCCGGGCCCAGCACCCACAGCAGCCCGCAGCCGACGGCGGCGACGAACATCAGCGGCAGGCGCAGGTTCTCGGGACCGACCTGCCACATCGAGACGGTGGTGGCGCCGATGGCGCCCCAGATCATCTGGCCTTCCAGGCCCAGGTTCCAGAAGCGCGCGCGAAAGGCCATGGCGCCCGCGAGCCCGACCAGGATCATCGGCGCGGCCTGGAACAGCACGGCGCGGAAATTCTGTCCGTCGAAGAAGGTCTGCATCACGAACTCATTGGCGAGTTCGTCGGCGGGCACCCCTGCCGCCACGAGGATCGCGGCGGAGATCGCCAAGCCCACCAGCAGCGCGATCGCGAGGATCAGCGCCTGCCAGCGCCAGGCCATGTGCTGGCGGATCTCCAGCGCGTAGCGGCGGCTGGCCAGAGGTTGGTGCGCGCGCACCGGCTCGGTCGTTTGCATGTCGGTCTTCGAGGGATGCGCCATGGCGGCGAGCGATGCGTCAGCCATGGTCCACCATCGCCTGTCCGATGGCTTGCCGGTCGGCCGGTTGTGCGAACTCGCCGGCGATGCGTCCGCGCGTCATCACGCCCACGCGGTCGGCGAGTTGCAGCACCTCGTCGAGGTCTTCGCTGATCAGCAGCACCGCGGCGCCGCCGTCGCGCGCGGCGCGCAGGCGCGCATGCACCTCGGCGCTGGCGCGCACGTCGAGCCCGCGGCTCGGGCTGTGCGCAAGCACCAGCGTGGGCGACTTGCCGAACTCGCGCGCGAGCACCAGCTTCTGCGCATTGCCGCCCGAGAGCAGCGCGGCCTTCTGCGCGACCGAGCGAACACCCTGCACGTCGAAGGCGCGCACGGCTTCCTGCGTATCGCTCTGGATGCGGTTGCGGCGCAGATGCCATACGGGGCCGTAGCGCCCGCTGTGCACGCGGCCGATGGCGTAGTTCTCGGCAACCGACAGGCTGCCCGCGAGTGCGAGCCCGTAGCGATCGGCCGGGATCGCGGCGATGCCGACGTTGCGGCGCGCGGGCGCGGTCATGGTCTTGAGGTCGCCATGGCCTTCGAGATGCATCTCGCCTTCGAGGCCACCGCCGGCATCGGGCAGGCCCATGATGGCGCCGGCCAGTTCGCTCTGGCCGTTGCCGCCGACGCCGGCCAGGCCGTAGATTTCGCCGGCATGCAGTTCGAGGTTCACACCGTCGAGCACCCGCAGGCCCTGCGGCGATGCCGCCGAACGCAGTCCCCGCACCGACAGGCGCACAGGCCCGCGCGGCGCCTTGGCCGGTTGCGACGAAGGCGCGGCAATGGATTCACCCACCGTGAGCTTCACGAGTTCGCTCACCGACGTGTCACCGGGCGCCAGCGTTGCCACGGTGCGGCCGCCGCGCATTACCGTCACGCGGTCGGCGTACGTCTTCACGTCTGCCATCTTGTGCGTGACCAGCACCACGGCGGAGCCGCTGCGCGCGAGCCCCTGCACCGTTTGCAAGAGGCGCGCGGCCTCCTGGTCGGTCAGCACCGCAGTGGGTTCATCGAGGATCAGGATGCGCGCCCCCGCGAGCAGCACCTTGAGAATCTCGACGCGCTGCTGCTCGGCGATCGAAAGCGCGTCGATGCGCTTCGAAGGATCGATGTCGAAGCCCAGCTCCGACGCCTTGTTGCGGATGTCGCGCGAGATCTCGCGCAGCCGTTCGCCGTGGCTTTGGAATCCGGCCGACGGTGGCGCGGTGAGCAGGATGTTCTGCGCCACCGTGAACGGCCGCACCAGCTTGAAATGCTGGTGGACCATGCCGATGCGGTGCTTCGCTGCATCGCGCGGGCCGGCCAGGCGCACCAGGTTGTCGTCGACCAGCAGTTGGCCCGCCTCGGGCGCGTAGAGCCCGGCCGCGATGTTCATCAGCGACGACTTGCCCGCGCCGTTCTCGCCGAGCAGCGCATGCACCTCGCCCCAGCGGGCGGTGAAGTGCGCGTCGGTGAGGGCCGCGAAACCGTCGAAGGTCTTGCGGATGCCGGTGAGCTCCAGCGCGTTGGGCATGTCGGTCTCGCTCTGTGCTTACTTCTGCGTCACCACGCCCTTGACGAACCAGTCCATCTTCCAGAGGTCCGCGTCCGACAGCACCGCGCCCTTGGCCACGCGCTCCTTGCCGTCGCGGTCGGCGAGCGGGCCGGCGTAGATCTGCTTGCCCTTGAGGATGGCGTCGCGCTCGGCGGTGATCTGCGCGGCCTTGTCCTTGGGCACCGCGGGGCCGAAGCCTGCGATGTCGGTGCCGCCGTCCTTCATCTCGATGAAGGCGCCGTAGGGCGCGGGCTTCCAGCCGCCGGCCATCACCTTCTTCAACTCCGGCACGAGGAACTTGTCCCACACCCACACCGACGAGCACAGCGTGGCCTTGGGCGCGAACTGGCGCAGGTCGCGGTGGTGGCCTGTGCCGTACACGCCGCGCTCCTGCGCGACGATCTGCGGCGTCGGGCTGTCGACGTGCTGGCCGATGACGTCGGCGCCCTGGTCGATGAGGGCTGCCGCGGCGGCGCGCTCTTTCACCGGGTCGTTCCATGCGCCGGTGTAGATCACGTTGACCGTGGCCTTGGGGTTCATCTTCTGCGCACCGAGCGCGAAGGCGTTGATGGTCCAGTTCACCACGCCGAAGGGGTTGGCCGCGACGAAGCCGAGCTTGCCAGTCTTGGAAGCCGCGCCCGCGGCCATGCCGCAGAGGTACTGGCTTTCGTAGGTGCGGCCGTAGAACGATTCGAGGTTGGTGCCGTTGGTGGTGCCCGAGCCGTTGAGGAAGGCCACGTCGGGGTACTTGGCGGCCAGGTCCTTGAAGCTGTCGGAATAGCCGAAGGCGGTGCCGATCACGATGTTGGCGCCGCGCTGGATGAATTTTTCGGCTGCGGGCTTGATAGCCGAGGCGTCCTCGGGCACGTTTTCGACGAACTGGATCTTCTGGCCGATTTCCTTTTCGATCTTGATGCGGGCTTCGTCGAAGGCCTGCGTCCAGCCGCCGTCGTTCTTCGGGCCGAAGTAGAGCATCGCGATCTTCGGCTTGTCCTTGAGCGTGAAGCCGTCGGCCGCGGTGGCGGGCAGCGTCACGAAGAACGCGCCGCCGGCCGCGAGCGTCAGTGCAAGGCTGAGGAAGCCGGTGGTGGGTGTGCGCAGCATGGAGCAACCTTTCGTGGGAAGCATGGGAAGTGACGGAAGAAAAAAAGAAGAGAGGCCGCGCGCGTCACATCATGAAGTTGATGCGGAACACGTTGCCTTCGGGGTCTAGCAGCACCGACTGGTACCAGTTGTAGTAAGTGACGTAGGGCGGCTTGATCAGCGTGGCGCCGGCTTCGAGCGCGACGGGCACCATGCGGTCGACATCGGCGTGGCTGTCGACATCGATGTTCAGCAGGAACTTCACGCCGCGCGTGTCTGCGTAGTCGGACAGGTGCAGCAGCTCGTAGGCATCGAGCGCGTTGAAACCCAGGCTCGACTTGCCGGTGTCCAGGCCGCGAAAGATCGGCGAGCGGATCGCCTCGATCTCCGCGAAGCCGAACACGCGCTGGTAGAAGCCGCTGAGTGCGACCACGTCCTTCGCGAAGACGTTGACGTAGGAGAGGTGGGCCATGTCGCGTCTTCAGCCTAGGCCGTCGCCTTGGTGCCGCCGAAGGTCGTCTGCTTGACGAACTTCGAAGTGAGATGGTCGCCCGACGAAATGGGCGCGTACTTCGGCGTCTCGCCCGGTGCGAGGCAACTGGGCAAGCACTCGACCATTGCGTCGTAGTTCGGCTGGTGAAAGAACACCAGCGACTGCCTGCGGTTGGTGCTCGCCACTTCGAAGGGCGGGTTGACCACGCGGTGCAGCGTGGACACCCACAGGTCGTTGGTCCACTGCATCATCAGGTCGGCGATGTTGACGACCATGCCACCCTCGACCTGCGGCACGTCGACCCACTGGCCCGCCTTGTTGAAGACCTGCAGGCCCTTGTCGTCGGGCAGCACGATGGTGAGGCTGCCGTAGTCGCTGTGGGCGCCCGCGCGCAACTGGCCCGGCAGCGGCGCTTCGCGCTGCGGCGGATAGCTCAGCACGCGGAACATGCTGATGTGCTTGTCGATCTTGTCGTCGAAGAAAGTCTCGGGCAGTTCGAGGCCGAGCGCGAAGATGCGCATCAGCGAACGCGAGAGATCGCTCATCGCTTCGAAGTAACTTTCGTAGGTTTCGCGGAAACCGTCGATGGGTGGCCAGCTGTTGGGCTCGAAGTGCGGGCCGGCAGCGGGGCCGTGGTGGTAGTCGTCGTCGGGCACGTTCGACGGGCCGATGGAGAACGACTCCTTCAGGTCGCCGGGCGCCGCTTCTTCGAGGCTGTAGGAAAGGCCTTCTTCGCCCACCGCGCTGTAGCCGCGCACCGCGTCTTCGCGCGGGCGGTCGACCTTGCGCTTTTCCGCGAGCGGCATGTTGAAGAACTCGCGAGAGAGCGACGACACGCGCGACACCAGTTCGGCCGGAATGCCGTGGTTGGTGATGACCAGGAAGCCGATGCTGCAGCAGGCTTCGTCGACTTGCCTTGCGATCTGCGCCTTGCCTTCGGGCGTGCCGGCGAAGTAGGGCGCGAGATCGATGATCGGTACGGACAACAGGGTCATGGGTAGGTCCTCATGCTTGGCATGCCTTTCGCCATGCAACGTCTGTGCCAGTTGGACCAAATGGACAAAACGCATTTGTCGCGTCAGCATGGTGCGCGCCACGAGGGCTGGAAGGCCGTCGTGGCGCAACGCGATGCACCGTGGCCTTACAGTGGTGCGCCGTTCAGAGAACCTGCAAATCCGTACACAAAGAGCGAGGGAAGATGCCGAAGACCAAGGCGCTGGCCGCAGCCAGCAGCAGCACCGACAAGAACCCGGCGCGCAAGCGCGCCAAACCCGCGGTGCGCAGCGCCTCGGCCGTGAGCCGGCGCCTGCGCCAGATCGAGGACAAGCGCAGCGCCATACTCGGCGCGGCGCTGGGTTTGTTCTCGCGCTTCGGGCTGCATGGGACTTCCATCGACCAGGTGGCGGCGCGCGCCGATGTGTCCAAGAGCAACCTGCTTTATTACTTCGCGAACAAGGAGGAGCTGTACGTCAACGTGCTGCGCGACCTGCTCGCGCTGTGGCTGGAGCCGCTGCGCGGTTTCAGCGCCGAGCAGGACCCGAGTGAAGCGATCGGCGACTACATCCGACGCAAACTGGTGATCTCGCGCGACAGGCCGGATGCATCGCGCCTGTTCTGTCTTGAAATGATCCAGGGCGCGCCGCTGTTGCGGGATGAACTCGACCGCGAGTTGCGCACGCTGGTGGAGCGCAAGTCCGAAGTGATTCGCGCCTGGGTCGAGGCCGGCAAGCTCGCGCCGGTGGATCCGCATCACTTGATCTTCGCGCTGTGGGCGATCACGCAGCACTACGCGGATTTCGGGGTGCAGGTGCATGCGCTGTCGGGGCACACGCTGGACGATGCGGCGTTCTTCGAGCAGACGGTGGAGAACGTGCAGCGCATCGTTCTGCAGGGCATCACTGTCCGCTAGGTTTTGCTCCCTCCCCTTCCGGGGGAGGGCAGGGGTGGGGGCAGGCGGCGTACCCATTGGGCGCTCTGCCCGCCCCCATCCCAACCTTCCCCCAGAGGGGGAAGGGGCCATCCAAGCGAGAAGGCAAGAAGAGTCAGTGCTGCGGCGGCGCCGCGATCTCGTGGTACTTGCGATCGAAGTAGATGAGGCTCTGCGCCGCGCCGCCGATGGCGATCGCCACGGCTTCGCAGAACAGCACGTCATGCGTGCCTGCACTGGTGGCGCTCACCACGCGGCAGTCGAAGGACGCCGCAGCGTCTTCGAGCACCGGCGAGCCCGTCGCCTTGCGGCTCCAGCGGCCGGCGGCGAAGCGTTCGTCCATCGGCGTCTTGCCGCCGAACAGGCCCGACAGCGTCTGGTGCCCCGCGGCCAGCACGTTCACGCACAGCACGCCGTTGGCGGTGAATGCCGGGTACACCGAGGCCGAGCGGTTCAGGCACACCAGCAGCATCGGCGGCTCGTCGGTCACGCTGCACACGGCCGATGCGGTGAAGCCGGCGCGGCCTGCGGGGCCGTCGGTCGTGATGATGTTCACCGCCGCACCGAGGCGCGCCATCGCGTTGCGGTAGTCGGCCTTGGGCAGCGGCGGCAACAGGCCGGTGGACGGAACGTGGGATGCAATGGCGTTGAGCATGGAGAACTCCGGTCGGCTTCAGGCCAGCGAGCAGGCTTCGTCGAAAGGCAGGCGCGGCAGGCGGCCGAACACTTTCGACACGTCGCCGTGGCCGAGGTTGATAAGGAAGTTGGCGGTCCAGTCGGTGCCCTCGAAGAACGCGGCATCGACCTTCGCCTTGTCGAAGCCCGACATCGGGCCGGCATCGAGCCCCACCGCGCGCGCGGCAAGCAGCAGGTAGCCGGCCTGCAGGCTCGCATTGCGGAAGGCCGTCTCGTGCGCGGCCTCGGGGCTGCCGGTGAACCAGCTGCGCGCATCGGCATGCGGAAACAGCGTGGGCAGCTTGTCGTAGAACTTGCGGTCCCATGCGGCGATGACGGTGACGGGTGCCGTCATGGTCTTCTCGAGGTTGCCTTTGGAGAGCGCGGGCGCAAGGCGCTGCTTGCCCTCGGGCGTGCGCACGAAGACGAAGCGCGCGGGCGAGCAGTTGGCCGAGGTCGGGCCGAGGCTGGCGAGCGCGTAGATCTGCTGGAGCTGCGCGTCGGAAACGGGTGCATCGGTCCAGCCGTTGTGGCTGCGCGCGCCGGTGAAGAGAAGCGACAGCGCGGCGTCGTCGAGGGTCTGTATGTCGGTCATGCGGGAACGGCGGGTGTGCTGACCCGCGCGAGAAAGTCGAGCAGGCTGCGGTTGAAGGCGGGCGCTTCGGTCACGCTGTGTGCGTGGCCGCCGTGCGATACGAAGTCGAGCGTCACATCGTGCAGGCCATCGGCCAGCCGCTGCGAGCAGGTCCAGGGGACGAGCACGTCGTCCTTGGCGGCTGCAATGAGCGTGGGCACGGTGATGTCGGCGAGGCGCGCATCGATGTCGAAGGCGCGCAGGGCGGCGATGCGCGCGCGCATGTTGGCTTCGCCCGGGAAATGCGTGAACGCGTGATCGACCTCGTCGGCCACCTGTTGCGCATGCTCGGCGCACCACGCTGCGGGGTACAGGAAGATCGGTTGGGCTTCCACGTAGGCACGGGGGCCGAGTGCGCTTAGCAGTGCAAGCCGCGCATCGAAGCAGCGCGCCGAATGCGGATTCGGTCTGGACCACGCATTGACGAGCACGAGGCTCGCCACGCGTTCGGGCGCGTCGAGCGCCAACTGCAGGCCGACCAGTCCGCCGAGCGCGTGGCCCGCGAAGTGGCACTGCGCGGTGTCCGTGGCATCGAGGATCTCGATGACGTCCCGTGCCATGTCGGCGATGGCGTAGTCGGCGGGCAGCGCGGCAGGGCTGCGGCCCGTGCCGCGCTGGTCGTACACGATGACGCGGTGGCCGGCCTCGACCAGCGTGCCGAGCTGCGGCTGCCAGAAGCTGGCCGAGCCGCCCAGGCCCGAGGACAGCAGCACGGTGGCCGCCGCATCCGATGGCCCGTGCACTTCGTGGTGCAGCGCGGTCATTGATGCACCCTTGGCGCTCATGCGGTTCAGGCCTTGTTGCCGATGTGCGCGATCGAGGCGATCTCGATCAGCGCGTCGGGTTTCACCAGGCCGCACTGGATGCAGTAGCGCGCGGGCTTGGTGCCGGGAAAGAACTCGGCGTACACCGCGTTGATCTTGGCGTAGTCGGCCCAGTCCTTGAGCATGATCTGGTTGAAGGTCACGTCGTCCATGGTGCCGCCCGCGGCCTCGACCACGCCCTGGATGGTGGTGAGCACGTGGCGCGCTTGCGCGCTGGCATCGCCGACGTGGACGACGTTGTTGTCCTTGTCGAAGGGCAGCGTGCCCGAGACGTAGAGCACGCCGTCGGCGAGCGCGCCGGGAACGTAGGGCGCGAGCGGCACGCCGGTGCCGGGCGGGATGATGGCTTGCTTGGGCATTCGGGAACTCCTTTGACAATGAATCAGGCGATGGCCGGTTCGACCGCTGCGGGTCGGACGGCAATTTGCGGTGCGAAGGTGCTGCAGAACTGGTCCACCGTGGAGACCCATCCGAAGAAGGTCTCGACGTTGTAGACAGAGGCTTTCTGGATGGCCGCGCCGCCGAGTTCGTGCGTGGCGTCTTCCAGCATCACCGCGAAGTACTCGAGGTGAAAGGCGTCGCGCAGCGTGGATTCGACGCACACGTTGGTGGCGATGCCGGTGAACACCAGGTGGCGAATGCCGCGTGCGCGCAAGGTGCTGTCGAGCGTGCTGTTGAAGAAGCCGCTGTAGCGCGTCTTGGGCACCACGATGTCGCCGGGTTGCGGCTTCATCGTGTCGATGAGCTCGTAGTCCCACCCGCCCTTGGCGAGGAACTTGCCCTGCAGCTCGGGCTTGGCGCGCATGGTCTTGAGCGCGTTCGACTTGTGCCAGTTGGGCGAGCCGGGGCCGCCTGCTTCCACATACGCCGCATCCCAGCCGTTCTGCAGGAACACGACCAGCATGCCGGCCGCGCGCGCGGCCGTGATGGTGCGCGCGATGTTGGCAATGGTGCCTTGCGCGCCCGAGATGTCGAAGCCGGCCGAATCCACATAGCCGCCGATGGAGGCGTAGGCGTTCTGCATGTCGACGACGATGAGCGCGGAATCGCTGGCGTGCAGCGCGAGCGGCTCGGGGCGCGCGGGCAGCACGAGCGGCGCGGGCGCACCGGGCAGGCGTGGCGCGCCGACGGGCGTGGTCGAGGTGAGCGTGGTGTTCCTGGGCGTGGTCATGCGCGTCTCCTCTTCAGGCCGCCAGGCGCTCGGGCTCGACCTGCGAAGGCACGGGGCTCTGCACATGCGCGCGACTCTTCATCAGCGGCTGGATGCGCTCGCCGAAGGCTTCCACGCCCTGCACGAAATCGTCGAAGGTCAGCAGCACGCCTTCGGTGCCCGGCACCTCGGCCACTTCGTCGAGCAGGCGCGCGACGGTTGCGTAGGAGCCGACCAGCGTGCCCATGTTGATGTTCACCGCCGAGGTCGGGTCGGCCATCTGGCGCACATTGGTGTCGGCGCCGGACTTGGTGTCGGCCGCGCCCTGCTGGCCGAGCCAGGCGATGGCTTCGTGGTCGGCGCCGGCCTTGTAGTGCTCCCACTTGGCGCGCGCGGCCTCGTCGGTCTCGTCGGCGATCACCATCATCAGCACGTAGGTGGTGACGTGTCGGCCCGTCCTGGCGGTGGCTTCGATCAGCTTCTGCGCGGCGGGCGCGAAGGCCTTGGGGGTGTTCACGCCCTTGCCGAAGCAGAAGTTGTAGTCGGCGTACTTGGCCGAGAACTCCATGCCTGCATCGCTCTGGCCGGCGCAGATCACCTTCATGTCGGCCTGCGGTTGCGGGCTCAGGCGGCAGTCGTCCATCTGGAAGTGGTCGCCCTTGAAGTCGGACTGGCCCTTGCCCCAGAGGTCGCGCAGCACCTGGATGTATTCGGAGAGGTAGGCGTAGCGCGTGCCGAAGAACTGGTCGCCGGGCCACATGCCCATTTGCGAGTATTCGGGGCGCTGCCAGCCGGTGACCAGGTTCAGGCCGAAGCGGCCGCCGGAAATGGAGTCGATGGTGGCCGACATGCGCGCCACGATGGCCGGTGGCATCACCAGCGATGCGGCGGTGGCGAAGAGCTTGATCTTCGTGGTGACCGCGGCGAGCCCGGCCATGAGCGTGAAGGACTCCAGGTTGTGGTCCCAGAACTCGGTCTTGCCGCCGAAGCCGCGCAGCTTGATCATCGACAGCGCGAAGTCGACGCCGTAGTGCTCGGCCTTGAGCGTGATCTCTTTGTTGAGCGCGAAACTGGGCTTGTATTGCGGCGCGTTCTCGGAAAGCAGCCAGCCGTTGTTGCCGATGGGAATGAAGATGCCGACGTTCATGAAGGGCTCCTGTTGCGGTTTGCAAAAGCCTATGCATGCGGCGTGCCAGTCGAATAATCTGTTTTAAATCAAAGAGTTATGTGTTTTCGGAGCTTTGGTTTTGACCATGTGGTCCAAAGTGGAGCAGACGAAGTGAAAAATCCGCAGCCGCGCGGTGCGCACCGGACCAAAGCGGTGCAGCGCCGGCGTCACGAAGCTCGCGGCAAAATCACGCCATGCCCAAGACCCCACACCGCACCGCCGCGGCCATCGGCGGCACCGCCGACGATGTAGAGGCGGCTTTCTATGAAGCGCTGCAGCGCGGCGACATCGACGCGTTGATGGCCTGCTGGGCCGACGAGGACGAGGTGTTCTGCGTGCACCCCGGCGGCCCGCGGCTGGTGGGCAACGTCGCGATTCGCGCGGCCTTCGAGCAGATGTTCGGCAACGGCGCGATCCATGCGCAGCCGGCGCGGGTGCGCAAGATCGAGTCGCTCGCAAGCGCGGTGCACAACGTGCTGGAGCGCATCGAGGTGCTCACCGCCGAAGGCCCGCGCCATGCGTTCGTGCTGGCCACCAACGTCTATCACAAGACCGCCCAGGGCTGGCGCCTGGTGGCGCACCATGCGAGCCCGGGCAGCGCGCGCGAACCCGACGACGTGAACGATCCGCCCCAGACCCTGCATTGATGCCTTCCGCCGCTTCTTCCTCTTCTTCTGCTTTTTCCTCTCCTCGTTCGTCGATGGACTATGCGGCGCCTCGCTGGCTGCCCGGTGGCAACCTGCAGACCATCTGGGCGGCGCTCTACGCACGCCGCTTCGAAGGGAAGGCGCCGGTGTATCGCCGCGAGCGGTGGAATGCGCCCGACGGGGATTTCGTCGACGTCGATTTCGTCGATGCGCCGTTGCCGGGCCCGCGGCCGCTGCTGGTGCTGTTCCACGGGCTGGAGGGCTCGTCGCGCAGCCACTATGCAGAGGCCTTCGCGGCATTCGCCGCCGAGCAGGGCATGGCTTTTGCCGTGCCGCATTTCAGGGGCTGCAGCGGCGAGATGAACCTGGCGCCGCGCGCCTACCACTCGGGGGACTACGAAGAGATCGGCTGGATCCTGCGGCGCATGCACGACCAGCATTCACTGCGCAATGACGGCGGGGGCGGCCCGGTGCTGGCCGTTGGCGTGTCATTGGGCGGCAACGCGTTGCTTCGCTGGGCCTGCGAGGCCGGGGACACCGCCCGCGCCTCGGTGAGCGCGGTGGCCTCGGTGTGTGCGCCGCTCGACCTTGCGGCCGGCGGCCAGGCCATCGGCCAGGGTTTCAACCGGCTGGTCTACACGCGCATGTTCCTCTCGACCATGAAGCCCAAGGCCATGGCCAAGCTCGCGCAGTTCCCGGGGCTCTTCGACCGCGAGCGGCTGCTGGCCGCGCGCGACCTCTACACCTTCGACGATGTGTTCACCGCGCCGCTGCACGGCTTTCGCAACGCCGACGACTACTGGGCGCGCGGCTCCTCCAAGCCGCACCTGAGCCAGATCCGCGTGCCCACGCTGGTGGTGAATGCGCTCAACGACCCGTTCATTCCGGCGCGCAGCCTGCCCGGGCCGGGCGACGTGGGGCGGCACGTCACGCTGTGGCAGCCGGCGCATGGCGGGCATGTGGGCTTTCCGATGGGGCTGCCGCCCGGGCATGTGCGCGGCATGCCGGAGCGCGTGGGCGCCTGGCTGCAAGCGCATGGCGGCGCCTTGGCTGACGTCCGCGTCGCCCAGCCGGCAGGAGAATGAATCGATGGACGACATCGTCAAACAGGCGCTCGCCAAATGGCCCAACGTGCCGCATTGCTACGGCTGGCTGGGCCTGGATGCGCGCGGCAACTGGTACATGCGCGACGACCGCACCCAGGCCGAAGGCGCGTTCCCGGCCGCCAAGGGCTCGATGCTCAGGCACGACAAGCTGATCGACTTCATCCATCGCAACTACGAGCATGACGACGAGGGCCAGTGGTTCTTCCAGAACGGGCCGCAGCGCGTCTATGTCGAACTGGAGGCCGCGCCCATGGTCTGGCGCGTGGCCGAGGAGGGCGAGGGCTTCACGGTCACCTCGCACACCGGCCAGGCGGTGGAGGTTTCGGACTGCCTGCTCGATGAATCAGGGCGGCTCTATCTGGCTGCGCCCCTCGGGCTCGGGCTGGTGCATACGCAGGATGTCGGCATTGCGGCCGAAGCCGTCGAGCGCGGCCTGTGGACGCCCGAGGCGGCGCGGGCCGGCGAACTGCCGCAACGCTTCGGCCATGTGATGAGTCCGGCGGCGCGCCACGCCGATCAGGCCGCGGCGTCTGCGGCGCCAGCGAAGCAATAGCTCGTCGGTCGAGCCACCATCCACCGATCGCCCACAAAAAAGCCGCCTCATCAGGCGGCTTTCTTTTGCTTGTGCCGGGGCCGAATTACTTGGCCGGTGCTGGCGCAGCAGCCGAAGCGGCGGGCGCCGCACCCGAGGCTGCTTCCGCGGGTACCGCGGCGGCCGGACGGTCGGGCACCGGGAACTTGGAGCCGCCGGAATTGGCCAGGTAGACCACCGCGCGGCCGATTTCGAGGTCTTCGAAGTCGCCGCCGCCCTGTGGAGGCATGGCGCCCTTGCCCTTGAGCGCATGCTCCAGCAGCACCGCATAGCCTTGGCCGATGCGGGGGCCCCAGGCGGCAGCGTCGTTCAGGTGAGGTGCGCCCGGAATGCCCGGTGCGCCGTGGCAGGCCACGCACTGGGCCTTGAACACCGCCTCGCCGGCCGCGAGGGGGCGGTTGGCGTCGCGGATCTCGATGGCGCCGATCTTCTTGAGACGCTCGGCCACTTCACGGTCGCGCGATTCCTTGGAAACCCCGTAGAGCGCCATGTTCTCGCCTTCGGCAACGCCGGCGGGCTTGGTGTCCGAAACGACGTAGGCGACCAGACCAAAGATGATCAGGATCGGCACAATGAAGGAGAAAAATACCGCGAGCAGCAGTTGCTTCGGGTTCTTGATCGGGCCGGTGTGGGCTTCTTCTGCGGCCTGGTAGTGCGGGTCTGCGCTCATGGCGTCCTCAAAAACGGGGGCTCGTCGGGGGGCTTTTTCTAATCAACCGGCGATTATAGAGAGGCCCCTCGCCCAGCCGGGCGATTGGCCTTCCGATATCGGGCGCCCGCGCCCCTCAGCCTTGCTCGCGTGTGGCCCAGCCGCCACCCAGCGTGCGGTACAGCGTGACCTGGTTCTGCAGTTGCAGCAGCCGCACATTGACCGCCAGTTGCTGCGCCGTGAACAGCGAACGCTGCGCGTCCAGCAGGTCCAGCGCGCTCGCGATGCCGTTGCGGTAGCGCAGGTCGGAGAGCTTGAACCGCACCCCTTCGGCGTCGGCCTGCGCACGCTGCGCGCGCACCTGCTCGCCCAGCGTGGCGCGGCCGGCCAGGGCATCGGCCACTTCGCGGAACGCGGTCTGGATCGATTTTTCGTACTGCGCCACCGCGATGTCGCGCCCGGCCTTTGCCGAATTGAGTCCCGCGATGTTGCGGCCCGCGTCGAAGATCGGCAGCGTCACGGTGGGCGCGAACGACCATGCCTTGGAACCCCGGTCGAACAGTCCCGAGAACTCTGTGCTCGCGGTGCCGATGCCGCTGGTGAGCGACACGCGCGGGAAGAAGTTCGCGCGCGCCGCGCCGATGTTGGCATTGGCCGCAATCAGCTGCTGCTCGGCCTGGCGGATGTCGGGCCGCTCGGCCAGCAGGTCGGAGGGCAGGCCGGCCGGCACGTCCGGAATCGGTTGGATGCTGTCCAGCCCCTTGGGGCCGCTGGCCACCGCATCGGCGGGCACCGGCGCACCCAGCAGCAGGGCCAGGGCGTTCTCGTCCTGCATGCGTGCGCGCTGCTGCTGCGCGTAGGCGGCGCGTGCGGTTTCCAGCGCCGAATTGGCGGCCTGAAAGTCGAGTTCGGACGACACGCCGTTGTCAAAGCGCAGCTTGGCCAGGCGCAGCGATTCTTCCTGCGTGCCCAGGGTCTGGCGCGTGATCTCGAGCAGCTCGTTGTCGGCCATCACCGTGAGCCAGCCCGTGGCGACCGAGGCGATCAGGCTGATCTGTGCGGCCTTGCGTGCTTCCTCGGTGGCGAGGTACTGAGCGAGCGCCTGGTCCTTCAGCGCGCGGATGCGGCCGAAGAAGTCGAGCTCCCAGGCGGTGAAGCCGAAGTTGACGCTGTACTGCGACGCCACGCTGCCCGCGCTGCTGTCGAAGGCCTGCAGCGAATTGGGGCTGGAGCGCGAGCCGCTGCCCGTGAGGCCCAGCGCCGGAAACAGCGCCGAGCGCTCGACCTGGAACTGCGCGCGCGCCTGCTCGATGTTGAGCACCGACACGCGCAGGTCGCGGTTGTTGGCCAGCGCCGTGCGGATCAGGCCCGCCAGGCGCGGGTCGGTGAAGAAGTCCTGCCATGGCAAGGATGCGGCTGCCTGGCCGGCCGGTTGCGCGGGGTCACCCGGGAAGGTGGTCGGCACCGGCGCGGCGGGGCGCTCGTAGGTCGGGATCAGCGAGCAGCCGGCCAGCAGCATCGCTGCGGCCAGGGCTGTGGGAATCAGTTTCTTAGTCATGTTTCGGTTCCTCCAGGATGCCGGCGGCTTCTGCGTGCCGCTTGTCGGCCTCGCGCTGGCGCGCGCTGCCCTTGAACAGCGTGCGCACGACCACGAAGAACACCGGCACGAAGATCACTGCGAGCACCGTACCCGTCACCATGCCGCCGAGCACGCCGGTGCCGATGGCGCGCTGGCTGGCCGAGCCCGCGCCCGAGGCGATCACCAGCGGCACCACGCCCAGGCCGAAGGCCAGCGAGGTCATCACGATCGGGCGGAAACGCAGGTGGGCCGCGGCCAGCGCCGATTCGACGATGCCCTTGCCCTGCGCCTGCAGGTCCTTGGCGAACTCGATGATCAGAATCGCGTTCTTCGCCGAGAGGCCGATGATCGTGATCAGCCCCACCTGGAAGTACACGTCGTTCGAATAGGCGCGCAGCATCGTCGCCAGCAGCACGCCCAGCACGCCCAGCGGCACCACCAGGATCACCGCCATCGGGATCGACCAGCTCTCGTACAGCGCGGCCAGGCACAGGAACACCGCCAGGATCGCGAAGCCGTACAGGATGATGGCCTGCGAGCCCGCGAGCTTTTCTTCACGCGACTGGCCCGTCCACTCGAAGCCGAAGCCTTGCGGCAGCTGCGCGGCGAGCTTTTCCATCTCGGCCATCGCGGCGCCCGTGCTGAAGCCCGCGGCGGCGGAGCCGCTGATGCGGACCGCGGGATAGCCGTTGTAGCGCACCGTCTGCGTGGCGCCCGTGACCCACTTGGTGGTCGCGAAGGCCGACATCGGCACCGGCTGGCCTTGCGTGTTGCTGGCGTTCAGCTTGAGCAGGTCGTCGGGCTGCATGCGGGCCGGCGCATCGGCCTGCACCACCACGCGCTGGAGGCGGCCGCGGTTCGGGAAGTCGTTGATGTAGCTCGAACCCAGGCCCGTCGACAACGTGGCATTGATCGCGTCGAAGGTCACGCCCAGGGCGCTGGCCTTGTCGCGGTCGATGTCGATCTGCAGCTGCGGCGCGTCTTCCAGGCCGTCCGGGCGCACCTGCGACAGGATCTTGCTCTGCCCGGCCATGCCCAGGAGCTGGTTGCGTGCGTTGATCAGCGCGTCATGGCCTGCGCCCGAGCGGTCCTGCAGCCGGAAGCTGAAGCCGCTGGCATTGCCCAGTTCGGGAATGGGTGGCGGGCTCAGCGGGTAGATGAAGGCGTCGCGGATGCCCGACAGTGCACCGAAGGCACGGCCGGCCAGCGCGCTGGCCGAATTGGCCGGGTCCTTGCGCTCGTCCCAGTCTTTCAGCGTCACGAAGGCGAGGCCGGCGTTCTGGCCCTGGCCCGAGAAGCTGAAGCCCATCACGCCGACCATGCTCTGCACTTCGGGTTGCTTCAGGATGAAGCCCTCGACCTGCTGCATGACCGCGAGTGCGCGCTCTTGCGTTGCGCCCGGGGGCAGCTGCACGTTCACGATGATGTTGCCCTGGTCTTCTTCCGGCAGGAACGAGCTGGGCAGGTTGATGTAGGTGTACGCCACCGCGCCGACGATCGCGGCGTAGATGATGAGGTAGCGGCCGGCGCGGCGCAGGATGCGCGCCACCAGGCTCTCATAGCCCTTGGCGGTGCGCGTGAAGCCCCGGTTGAACCAGCCGAAGAAGCCGCGCTTGTCGGCATGGTGGCCGGCTTCCACGGGCTTGAGCAGCGTGGCGCACAGCGCCGGCGTGAGCGACAGCGCCATGAAGGCCGAGAAGGCGATCGAGGTCACCATCACCGCCGAGAACTGGCGGTAGATGTTGCCGGTGGAGCCCGCGAAGAACGCCAGCGGCACGAACACCGAGATCAGCACCACGGTCACGCCGATGATGGCGCCCGAAATCTGCTTCATGGCCTTGCGCGTGGCTTCGAGCGGCGACAGCCCCTCCTCGCTCATGATGCGCTCGACGTTCTCCACCACCACGATGGCGTCGTCCACCACGATGCCGATCACCAGCACCATGCCGAACATGGTCAGCACGTTGATCGAGAAGCCCAGCGCGAGCAGCGAAGCGAAGGTGCCCAGCAGCGCGATGGGCACCACGATGGTCGGGATGATCGTGTAGCGCCAGTTCTGCAGGAATAGGAACATCACCACGAACACCAGCGCCACGGCTTCCAGCAGCGTCTTGACCACTTCGGTGATGGAGATCTGCACGAAGCGCGAGCTGTCGTACGGAATGTTCCACTTCACGCCCGGCGGGAAGAAGCGTTCGAGCTCGGTCATCTTGGCGCGCACGGCCTTGGCCGATTGCAGCGCGTTGCCGTTGGGCGTGGGCTGAACGCCGATGCCGACCGCGGGCACGCCGTTCAGGCGGGCCGAGGTGGCATACGACTGGCCGCCGAGTTCGACGCGTGCGACGTCCTTCAGCCGCACGGTCGAGCCGTCGGTGTTGGCGCGCAGCACGATGTTCTGGAACTGCTCCACGCTGGCCAGCTGGCCGTTGACCACCACGGTGGCCGCGATGGCCTGGCCGGGAACGTTCGGCAGGTCGCCGATGGAGCCGGAGGACACCTGCGCGTTCTGTGCGCGGATCGCGTTGTTCACGTCGGTGGCCGACAGGTTGAAGCCCTGCAGCTTGGCCGGATCGACCCACACGCGCATCGCGTTCTCGGTGCCGAACAGCTGGGCCTGGCCCACGCCCACGATGCGCTGCAGCTCGGGCACGATGTTGCGCGAGGCGTAGTCGCCCAGCGCCACCGGGTCGAAATCGGGGTTGTCCGAAGACAGCATCGCGAACAGCAGGAAGTTGTTGCGCGACTTGTCCACGCGCACGCCCTGCTGGGTCACGGCCGCCGGCAGGCGCGGCGTGGCGCGGGAGAGGCGGTTCTGCACGTCCACCTGCGCGAGGTCGTCGTTGGTGCCGGCCTCGAAGCTGATCGTGATGGTGCCGGTGCCGTCGGCCTGGGCCACCGATTCCATGTAGATCAGGCCCGGCGAGCCGTTCATTTCACGCTCGATGACGGACAGCACGCTGTCCTCCAGCGTCTGGGCCGAGGCGCCGGGGTAGGCGACATTGATCACGATGGCCGGAGGAGCCACGGGCGGGTACTGCGAGATCGGCAGCTGGGTGATTGCCACGCCGCCCATCACGAGGACGAACAGCGCGATCACCCAGGCAAAGATCGGGCGGTCGATAAAGAATTTGGCCATGCGGGCGCGCTCCTGATTACTTCTTCTCGGCCGGGGCCGAAGCCTGGCCGTTCGCCGCGGGGGCGGCACCGGAGGCGGCTGCCGCGGGCGCCGGCGCCGCGTTCGGGTCCGGCTTCTTCCACGGCACCGCCTTCACGGGCGTGCCGGGCGGCATCATCTGCAGCTTCTGGAAGCCGTCGACCATCACCTGTTCGCCGGCCTTCAGGCCGTCGAGCACCACCCACTGGTTGTCCTTGGCGGCGCTGATCTTCACGGTGCGCTGGCTGATCTTGCCGTCGGCGCTCACCACCGAGACGGTGTCGCCCTGCTGGGTGCGGGTCACGGCCTGCTGCGGCAGCGTGATCGCGTTGGTGGCCTGGGCCTGCTCGAGCTTCACGCGCACATAAAGACCCGGCAGCAGTTCGCCCTTGGGGTTGGGCACTTCGGCGCGCAGCGTGATCTGGCCGGTGGTCGAATCGACCGTGAGGTCGGAGAACAGCAGCTTGCCGGGCAGGGGGTAGTCGGTGCCGTCTTCCAGCACCACGCTCACGCTGGCGGCCTCTTCGCCGTTGGCGCGCTTGTACTGGCCGGCGGCCAGCGCGCGGCGCAGCTTCAGCACGTCGGAGGCCGACTGCGTGAAATTCACGTACATGGGGTTGATCTGCTGCACCACGGCCAGCTCGGTGGCGTCGCCCTGGCCCACCAGCGCGCCTTCGGTCACGAGGGCGCGGCCGATGCGGCCCGCGATGGGCGAGGTCACGGTGGCGTAGCCGAGGTTGATCTTGGCCGTGGTCACGGCGGCGCGGCCGGCGGCCACGTCGGCCTCCGCGGTCTTCTGCGAGGCCACGGCGTTGGCGTACTCCTGCTTGCTCACCGCATTGGCTTCGACCAGCGGCTTGTAGCGGTCGGCCAGGGCCTTGGCCTGCACGGCGTTGGCTTGGGCGCGGGCCAGCGTGGCCTGCGCGTTCTGCGAAGCGGCATCCAGCGGTGCCGGATCGATGCGGAACAGGATCTGACCGGCCTTCACGTCGCTGCCTTCGCGGAATTCGCGCTTGAGCAGGATGCCCGAGGCCCGGGCGCGAACCTGCGCGATGCGCGAGGCTTCCAGCCGGCCCGGCAGTTCGGTGACCAGGCCCACATCGGTCGGCGTGGCGACGACCACACCCACTTCGGGGGCCGGCGGATGGCCGCCGCCTCCCGCGCCGCCCGGACCGGCGGGCGCATCGCCCTTGCCGCAGCCCGCAAGGACCAGCAGGACAACGGCGGCCACGGTCGCGAGACGCGGCGAAAAGGACGACGGGCGCGAGACATGCAGGAGAGGCATGCGATTCCTTTGAAGCGAAGACGGGAGATGGCGTGTTCGCGAGGCGAACAGCAAGACAGCATAAACAGCCGGGCCATCGGGGAAGCCCGGTAGTTTACATACATTCATGGATGTATAGTGGCAGCGTCCAATGGCCCCACGATGCACAAGGGGCGTTCGCTTTACAAATCTGGAGACTTGGTGGCACGTCGTACGAAGGAAGAGGCACTGGCCACGCGGCATCGATTGCTCGACGCCGCGGAGTTGCTGTTTCAGGCGCAAGGCGTCTCGCAAACCTCGCTGCAGCAGATCGCGCAGAAGGCCGGCGCCACGCGCGGTGCCATCTATTGGCACTTCAAGGACAAGGCCGACCTGTTCAACGCAATGATGGAGCGCGTCATCCTGCCGCTGGAGGCCGCGCCCAGGAGCGAGGCTGCCGCTGCCAGCGACGATCCCCTGGTCGAGATCGAGGAAGGCATGGTCCACGCGCTCACCCTCATGACCACCGACCCGCAAGTGCGCCGCGTGTTCGACGTGGCCACCCACAAGGTCGAGTACACGCACGACATGGCCTCGGTGCAGCAGCGCCACCTCGATGCGCGCAACGCCTGCGTGGCCGACTTCGAAAAAGCACTGCGCCTGGCTGCACGCCGTGCGTGCATCAAGCTGCCGGTGCCCGGGCACGTCGCGGCGCAGGGCATGCACGCGCTGATCAGCGGCCTCATTCAGAACTGGCTGCTCGATCCCGAAGCCTTCGATCTGGTTCCTGCCGGCAGGCGGACCTTCCGCGTCTACCTTGCGGGGCTCGGTTTCGTGCGGCCGAATGTTGTTGTGCGCGAGGCGGAAACGGCCGCGGCCTGATAGGCGATAATCTGCGGCTCCGGTGTTTGCCGGACCCTATCCTCTCGCTGTATTTCAACGGATAGAATTCGGCCCTCCGAAGGCTGAGATCCAGGTTCGATTCCTGGCGGCGGGACCAAATACCTATGGTTGGGATCGAATGAACTGCCAGGCGCGGCGTTCGAACCCGCAGAGCGGCTGCAAGCGCAGTTCAGTCGCCTGACGCCACACCACGAGTTCTCACAGCGGCCGCAACTACGAGCAGGTGTAGCTCGCCGCTGAGCCGATGTCGCCACTCGTGTAGGTGATCTTCTTCGGGTACACGCAAACGGGACGAGTTTTCGATGTGGCACCGCCAAGGGTCTGCAGGGTCAGGGCATCCGGAGCGGTGCCTTTTTCCACCCACGCCGTCAGCGCATCGTAGAACTGGGTCGGCGTGAAGTAGGGAACTTCCGCCGTCGGGTTGGACGTTCCGTTTGGATTGCCATGGCCGGCACCTGGCACCAGATAGAGCCGATAGAAGCCTTGGACATCGCTCAACCCGCCGTTCCTGGCGGCCACGCTGTTGTAGTAGTTGACCGTCCCCTGCGCCATGATGAGCTCGTCGGCCAAGCCGTGCCAGGTCAGCATCTTGCCCCCGCGGTTCTTGAACGCGGAGAGATCCGGGTTGTCCGTGTTGATGTTTCCAAACTGCGGCTGCAGCGTCACGCCGCGGTCGTAAGCATTGCTCAACTGCGCGTAGCTCAGTTGCTTCCACAGCGATTGACCGTTGCCGGTTGCATTCACGAACGAAGGGTCGCCGATGGTCGAGTTCTGCAGCTCGAGCGCCACCTGATCGGACGCAATGGGGAATGCACCGTTCGGGCTGGTCAGGCCGTTCAAACCAAAGGCAGCGAACATGGCGCCGTACAGCGAAGTGCCGCGGCTCTGTCCGTACCAGCGCTGGTTTGCGGAGCCAAGCAGCGTGGAGGACGATGCCGCGGACCAGCCGTTGTCGGTCGCCGGCGATGGCGCCGAGCCATCGGCGGTCATGCCGTACCAGACCTTGTTGATGGCCGTGGCTTGTGCTTTCGTGACGCACGCGCTCGTGGCGTTCGTCCCACCGTCGGATGCGCAGAGAACCGTGAGATCGGTCGTCGGGTCGTACGTACAAGACGCGGGGTCGAGCACATAGCCCAGGTGCTGGCCGCCCACCACATCGCATGCGGCAATGGCTGCGTTGGAAACCAGATCCTGCTGGGCCTGGGTCGGTGCAACACCACCCAGGTCGCGCTGGAAGACAATCTGCGGATACAGCTCCGCGGTGATGAACCTCGTCCAGTTGATGGCGGGATAGTTGGCGATGATGCCGTCGAAGTCGGTGGGGTTGTTCTGTGCCAGGTTCAGGCCCTGGCGTCCACCCGTCGAGCCGCCGTCCCAGTAGGCGAACTTGGCTGGCGTTCCGTAGTAGGCCGCTGCCAGCGCTTTCGTCTTCACGGCCTGTTCATGAATGCCTCGGCTGGCAAAGTCGGTCCACAAGGTCTTGTTGATGGTGCCGTCCGGATTCATCGCGAACGACCCGCCCGCGAGCGAAGAATGGCCGGTATCCGTGGTCGACGAGACGGCGCCCTCGTTGCCCGCCACGTCGGCCGCTTGGGCACTCGCAATCGCAGTTGCACTTCCGGCGGCGCCTCCTTGCCAACCGCCGCCTCCCAATGCATGAACGCGCGAATTCCAGGCGGCTTTCGATGGCAGCCAGATCTCGATGCCGATGCCGGGCGACGTCGAAGGCGCGCCCTCGGGTCCGGGGTTTCCGGGACCCACATTGAGCTTGACCATGCAGACGTCGTTGGCAGCCACCGGCGTTGCAGCCGTCGCCGCGCCACCCAGGAGAAGAGCGTCTCCCTTCTTGAATGACTTGACCGCAACGACGCTCGTACTGGCGTCCGGCTTGAAGTTCGCCTTGAGCGTGTCATCGCACGTCAGCGCCGCGGGGCCCGACGGGGGTGGCACCGTGGCGACAGGAGGATTGCCGAATCCGATGAAAGGAAGTGTGTTGTTGTTGCTGCCGCCGCCGCATCCACTGGCGAGAACGGCTGCAACGATCGCGGAAACTGCCAAAGGCTGATGGGTTTTCATATGTCTCCTTCAAATGGTAGATGCTGCAAGAAAGTGCACCTTTTCTCCGGCACTGGCATGCAATATGAACTATTAGGCATCTACCAAAAGCTTCACTCGTACGGGTTATCCCGCCGCTAGGGAATACGCCGTGCAGTAGATGTGAGTGAAGGTGCTCACCAAAGCACATCAGATCCGATCTTTCTCGTCACCACTGTTCGGAAATATAGTGCACATAATTTTCGGCGCTGCCCTCGCGCTGGCAGGGCACGAAGACAGGCCCCTCCCACTCTCGACGGCGGACTGGAAGCGGCGTGCGCGATGGCCGTGCCAAGCGCGGCGGCTTCCTTCCGCCGGCCTCTCTGCCAGGGCGCAAGTGCGCCCGGCCTCGACATCAATCGCGCATCGAGCCCACTACGGCTTGGAAGCGAACAGCGCGAATTCGGAAAGAGCCGTGAAGGCGCTGTCGCCGTTGCTGGCTGTGATGTTCAGCCGGTAGTAGCGATAGGAGCCCGGACTCGCGACCGCGTAGCTCTTCAACTCGGCGCGTTCAGGTCGAAGGCGCGTATGGCGTTGGTGGCGTTGCCTGTACTGTCGGTTGCTGTGCCGCCGGTCGTGACGTTCACCGCGAAGGAATCGGCGTGGCACTGTCCGCAGGAGAATTACCGCTCGTTCCAGCGGAGTTGGTGGCCGTGACGGTGTAGTAGTAGGTGGTGCCGTTGGTCACGGAGGTGTCCGTGTAGCTGCTGCCCGTGACGCCCGACGCGATGGGCTCGTAGGGCCCGCCGCTGAACTCGGAGCGGTTGACCGTGTAGTCTGTGGCCCCGAAGGATGCCTGCCAGCGCAGCGGGACGGCGCCATCGCCCGGCGAGGCCAGCAGCATGGCGGGCGCCGCGGGGATGACGCTCGGCGCACCACCGTCGCCGCCGGTGATCTGGACGTTGCTGAAGACGCTGTTGTTCAGCTTGCTAGTGACCGACGTGACCACCAATCCGACATAGACCGTATCGGGAACGGGGGCGACGATGCGGCCGACATCGGTGGCGGCCCAATTGGTGCCGTCGGGAGAAACGTAGCCGGTGATGATGTTCCCGATGCGCTCGAGCTTCACCCAGTGAGTAGGCCCGGAGCTCACACCCTTGTTCGCGTAGTTCGAGCCGCCATACACCGCCAGTTTCGTCATGTTCTGCAAGACTTCACTCTTGTAGTTCATTGCCATCCAGGCGCGCGGAGCGCCTGGTTCCAGACTTGTGCGCATCATCACGCCCGCCAGTGCGGACGGGTGGGTGTTCTCGAGCGACTCGACTTTCGCGATGATGGCGCTGTTGCCGGTGAGGGCCTTGTAGACGAAGTGGGAACTGTCGAGTGCGGTCCAGATACCCCAGCCTGACCCAGCCACGTTCCATTTGCCGTCGGCGTATGTGGCCGCGCCGGCCGCGCTGGCCCCCCCGATGTCCACACTGCTGAACCCCGAGGTGATCGAGGTCGCCGAGGGAATGGGCAGCGGCGGCGGCGGCGTCGCCTTGGAGGTGTCGGACTCCCTGAGGAACATGAAGCTGGTGCCGTCCACCGATGTCCCGAAGAGCCTCTGCGAGATGAAGGGTGCCTGGAGACCCTTGCGCAGGACGTAGGCGTTATAGATCTGGGTCAGCGCCGTGCTCCCGCGATTGGCGCCGTCCCAGCCGCGATTGGTGACGTCGGTGAGGTAGTAGCGATCGGTGGTGCCGAAAGGAAGGGCTGTCGTTGGGACGAGCTCGTTCACTCTCGCGAAATACTCACCCGCCGCCAGCAAGCGGTTGTCGAAATCGGAATAGATGTCGATGCCTTGGCTCCAGAGCGCCTCGGCGAGCACGGCCAGTGACTTGAGCTGCCCATAGGCGTGCCCCTGGTCGCGGAGGTAGTCGCCGAGCATGCCGATGTCGTTGGAATTCCGCAGCCCAATGTGGGCCAGCGTGCGCGTCTGATAGACGACCCTGTCCAATGTCTCGATGTCGTCGTTGTAGATCGCCATCAGCCCAAGCGCGGTGAGGGACAGTGCGCCCTTGTTGGCGGCGCCGAACATGCTTTCGCCATAGGGGTTCGCCGCCGGCATCAGCACGTCCTTGAAGTACTTCTTGACGATCGCCGTGTCGGCCTCCTTCCAGCCCGGCCATGTGGCGCGCAGGATTTCCGCGCCGCCCACGAAATCGAGCGCGTAGTCGCCCAAATCGAGCATCGACTCGCGACCCGAGAACTCCGTGTGGGTGGTAGCCCATCCCAGCAGCAGCCACTTTGCAATCTCCGCGTATTGCTCGTTCCCGGTGAAGTACCACATCCGCGAGAGATTCGAGATCGCGACCATATCGGAGCGCCAAGCATTGAGATTCTCGTCGGGGGCGCGGCTCACCTTCGCGAACGGGCCACCACGCCCTCGGTAGCTGAGCCTGGAGTTGGGACTGTTCGCCAATTGGTTGTAGCCGGACTTCCACGGCTCCCTGCCTTGGTCGATGTTTGCCTTGAGCGTCGCGAGATCCGAGAGGGTGACCCCGGCGCCTGGATGCTTGATGACGCGGGGCACCGGGTTGTCTCCCGGGGCAGCGGGGGGTTCCGGAGTGACTCCCGTGTCGGCGGGAATCTCGGGGGGCGCTCCCACGACAGCAGGGACCTCCGGGGTGCTCCCCGCGACAACGGGGGTCTCCGGGGTGCCTCCCGACTCGGTAAATCCGGTATTTCCGCCACCGCAGCCAGACAGGAGCACCGAAAGCATCAATGCGAAAACGCATCCTCGGGGAAACACGATCATGGGAATGATTTTTCAGAATTGGAAGAAAACCAGCCGCCGCACGCGTTGCGTACTTCGCATGCGGGGATTGCTGTCGTCGTGCATGGCCAAGGCCAACGGCACGTCGCAGGCGCGGACCCGGATCCATTCGCCGGGCACGCCATGATCCGCACGATTCATGCCTCGGTTCCCCACCGGCGAAGAACACGCCAATTGCTCGCGGCAAGTGACGCGAAGCGTCGCTTCGGACGCACCATGCGACAAGTTATGGCCAGCTCTCAAGTGGCGTCTGACAAAAAAGGAAATACGGGCGCATCAGGCCGAACCTGAACTAACACTTGCGCATGACAAGGCGCTCCATTCACGATGCAGCGATCGACGAAGCAGGGCCATCCTAGACTTCATCCTTGTCTCTTGAGTGCATCGAAAATCGAGATGCACTCACTCATTTTTCGGTGGAGTTACGGCGTTCTCTCACGCCTTGCATGCGCAAGGTGCCCGTCAAGCAAGATCGCGCCCGGTGCTTCAGCGCATCAGATCCTGAAAGCGGTAGTAGGCGCCGACGATGGGAAGAAACCATGGCTTGCCGAAGTGGCCCGGGATCGCCGGCCAGTCGAAATCCTTCCACGGATTCAGGTCGGCGCGGCCGTCCAGCACCTCCGCCGTGATCGCGCCCATGTAGGTCGACATGTGGGTGCCGTGCCCGCTGTAGCCCATCGAATAGAAGAGGCCGTTGCGCTCGCCGGCGCGCGGCAGGCGGTCGCGTGTCATGTCGACCATGCCGCCCCAGGTCAGCTACGAACTCACCCCGCTGGGCGAAAATCTGGCCCGACAACTGGGGGGGGGCTGGTGCAGTGGTTGGGCAACCCTATCGAAGGCATCCTTGCCGCGCAGCGCAGGCATGACAAGAACGTGGCAGCGCGTGCCGAGGCAAGGCCGCACCGCAGTGCTCAGGCATAAGGCTGCTCTTGCAACCAGTCACAGGCCGCAGGCAGCCCTCAGGCAATTTGCAGCAGAGAGTCCGCCGCATCCATGTCCCGCACGGCCGCATGAAAAATCTGCAGCAGCCATTGGATCCCGGGGTCGCGTGTGCGGTAGCGATGCCACTGCATCATCTGGTGCATCTCGGTCAGGGGAAGCGGACTGTCACGCAAAACGATCGGGAGGTGGCGCACCGCCAGCTGAGCCAGCCGATCGTGAACTGTCGCAATCCGGTCCGTTCCGAGTACCAAGGCCAGGGTGGATGCAAAGCTGAAACTGGTGACTTCCACCCGTCGCGCGAAACCAAGCCGGTTCGCCATCCACGCCTCCACGGACGAGGCATTGGCCCCGGTCGGGACCATGACGACATGGCCGGCGCTCATGTAGCGTTCGACCGTCAGCTCCCCCTGCGCGAGCGGGCTGTCGCGCCATAGCGCGCACACATGCCGCTCCTGGAACAACTCGGCGGATGGGTGATCCGGCGTGCAGAACTCTCTTGGCAGCACCAGCAGGTCGACTTCCGCGCGGTCGAGTGCGCGGGTCGGGCTTTGCACCTGTGGAAGCAGCGCGAAGCGGATGCCCGGCCCCTGCGCATAGGCTCGCGCCAACACATGAGGCATCAACGTCGCCAGCGTGAAGTCCGAGATCGAAATGCGGAACTCGCGATCTGATGTGGCCGCAGAGAACTCCGGCTTGGCTTCGATGGAGCCTTCGATGCGGCGCAGCACATCGTGCACCGCGTCCTTGAGCACCTCGGCGCGCGGGGTGGGTTCCATGCGCCGCCCGACCTGAACCAGCAGCTCGTCGTCGAAGTAGTCACGCAGCCGGCCGAGCGCGTTGCTCATGGCCGACTGACTCAGGTTCGTTTTCTCCGCCGCCCGGCTGATGCTGAGTTCCGTCAGCAGCGCATCCAGCGCGACGAGGAGGTTGAGGTCGAGCTTGTTGAAACGCATCCTTGCTGTCTCCCTTCAGTGGTCCTTCCACGCCGTCGCCCGCCGGTGAAACCTCACCCTTGGCGCGTGCGTCATGTATGGATGTCATCCATAGCATGAATCAAAACAATCCATTTGATCAATAGATCGGCGAATCTTAATCTGCCGCCTGTCCCCGGTACGCGGCCACATCAGGCCCGGGCACTGGGGATGCGGTGGGTGGAGCACGCGCGTTGTTCCAGCCTCAAAAAAAGCCAATGGGCGTCGTACGGATGCCCAGGAAAAACAGAAGACAAGGAGACAAAGTGAGCAAGAGATTGACGCTGACCGCCGCGGCGGTGGGTTTGACGGCGCTTGCCGTGCTGGGCGCGCAAAGCGCCTGTGCGTTCGAAGGCGGGATTTCGCCTTTCCCTGCGGGGTCGACCGGCGAATACATCGCCGCGCTGCCGCCCATTCCCGGGCTGTTTGCGGTGGAGCAATTCAACTACAGCTCGTCCAACGGCCTGTACGACAACAACGGCAACAAGCGGCCGATTCCGTTCAGTTCGTCGGTGTACTCGGCCACCACGCGCCTGCTGGCCTCCTACCCCACCACGGTGTGGGGTGCCAACGTGTACTCGCAGCTTGTACTTCCGGCAGTCTCGCTGCACACGGACGTTGCGGGGCACAGCGAAACGCACCGCGGCATGTCCAACATCACCGTCACGCCGGTCATGCTGCGATGGGCCCTGTCGCCGTACGCGAACGTCACCACCGGCCTCGATATCGCGCTGCCCTCGGGCTCGTACAGCCCCAACCGGTCCAGTGTGGCAGTGGGCTACACCTCGTGGCAGCCTGTGGTCGCCTACCGCTACAACGAACCCAACGGCTTCGACGCAGGCATCTCGAATCGTCTGCTGCTCAACCAGAAGAACAGCGACACGAACTACCGTTCCGGCAGCGCCTATGTCGCCGACTTCACCGCAGGGTGGAACTTCGGCAAGTGGAAGGTGGGTGTGGTGGGGGCCTACCTGAATCAGTTCAGCGATGACAGGCAGAACGGCGCGGTGGTCAACGGCAACAGGACGCGAAGTTTCGCCGTCGGGCCGTCCATTGCCTACAACGCCGGCCCCTTCAGCATCAGCGTCAATTACCAGCAAGGCATCTACGCAGTCAACACGGCCAAGAGCAATGCGCTCTGGGTCAACCTCGCCATCCCTTTGTGGGTGAAGCAAGGCCTCTGAACAACCAACTACCGCAAAAGGACGAACTGGCATGTTCCGTTACTTTCCGACGAACTACGTCTGGAATCTCTCCGTCGACCTGGCCATCGAGATGGGCGCGCGCATCGGCGAAATCGAGGCCATGTGTGCGCCCTTGCAAGAAGCCGCGAGGCAGCCCGATGCGGCGGGCACGCAAGCCTTCCGCGCCACCTGGTCGGACATGGCGGACAAGCTGTGTGCCTTGGCCGAAGAGGACGAGGCCCTTGGCCGCAAGCTCTCCGCCGGCGAGAAGTACAAGCGGGCGGCCAGCTACCTGCTGACCTGCGAGCGCCTCCAGGCACACGGCGCCTCGGGCCGGACAGAGCTGTACCGGCGCTTCCTGGACATCTTCGCGCGCGGCATCGCACTGGCCAGGGACAACTGGGAGCGCGTGGAGATTCCTTATGAGGGCAAGGTCATCGCCGGCCTGCTGGTGCGCGCCAAGGGCGTGCAGGGCCGCGCGCCCATCCTCGTCCAGCTCAACGGGCTGGATTCGACGAAGGAGATGAAGTACTTCGTCGGCCTGCCAGGTTGGCTGGCCGAGCGCGGTGTCTCATCGTTGGTGATCGACCAGCCGGGCACTGGCGAGGCCCTGCGCCTGCACGGCATGACGGCGCGCTACGACGCCGAGCACTGGGCCAGCCGCGTGGTCGATTGGCTGGAAACGCGCGAGGACGTGGACCCTGCGCGCATCGGCTGCGAGGGCGTGTCGCTGGGCGGCTACTACTGCCCGCGCGCCGTGGCCATGGAACCGCGCTTTGCCTGCGGCGTGGCCTGGGGCGCCAACCACGACTGGCGCGATGTGCAGAAGCGCCGGCTGGAAAAGGAAGGTGACTTCCCTGTGCCGCACTACTGGCAGCACGTGTGCTGGGTCTGGGGCGCAAAGGACATCGACGACTTCATGCGCATTGCCGAAGACGTGCATCTGGACGGCGTGGTCGAAAAGATCCGCGTGCCGTTCCTTGTCACGCACGGCGAGAAGGATTCGCAGATTCCGCTCAAGTGGGCGCACCGCACCTACGAGCAACTCATCCACAGTCCCAAGCGCGAGCTGAAGATCTTTACCGACCGCGAGGGCGGCGCGCAGCACGCCAGCTTCGACAACTCCATCAACGCCGGCCACTTCATCGCCGACTGGGTGGCCGAAACCCTCGGTGGCCGCACCGCATGAAAAGAACCTCCTCCATGAACATCATCGGACCCGATGCGCTGGTCTTCGGCGTGGACGATCTGCCGGGCTGCAGCCAGTACCTGATCGACTATGGCCTGAAGGACGTGGGCGATGGACGCTTCGAAGCGCTGGACGGCACGGCCGTCGTGCTGCGCGCGAAAGACGACCCCGCATTGCCCGCGCCGATGGGCACGGCCAGCCTGTTGCGCGAAACGGTCTACGGTGTCGCCGATGCGCGCACGCTCGATGCGATCGAGGCCGAATTGCGGCGCGACCGCGAAGTGACGCGCGAGCACGGCGTGCTGCGCTGCATCGACGACATGGGCTTCGCGCTGGCCTTCCAGGTCACGGCGCGCAGGCCGCTGGATCTTGCTCCCGAGCGCATCAATGCGCCGGGCGCCGCAGCGCAGCGCGGCGTGAACGAACTGGGCCTTCCGTCCGAGATGCCCGCGCTGCCTCGCTCGCTGTCGCACGTCGTGTACTTCGTGCCCGACGCGGCCAAGGCCGAGGCGTTCTACCAGCGCCTGGGCTTCGTCTGCACGGACCGCTTCAGCGGCGTCGGGCCGTTCCTGCGTCCTGCCGGAACGCAGGACCACCACACGCTGTTCATGATCCAGACGCCCCCGTTCATGAAGGGCTGCGAGCACTTCACCTTCCACATGGGCGGCCCGACGGAGGTTCTGCTGGCGGGTTCGCGCTTCGTTGAAAAGGGCTACCAGAGCTTCTGGGGGCCCGGCCGCCACCGCTTCGGCAGCAACTGGTTCTGGTACTTCAATTCGCCGTTGGGCTGCCACGTGGAGTACGACGCCGACATGGACGTGCATGACGAGGCCTGGTGCGCGCGCGAAGCGCCCATGGGAGCGGATGCCTCACAGCTCTTTCTGTTCCAGTACCGCGAGAAGTGGGCTCCCGGCGGGCCGCCTCCGCCGGGCGCACCGCGCTGAGCGAGGTGGTGCGCCATGCGGCTGTGCCATCTGCTCGACGTGCCTGACGGCGGCGCGCGTGGTTTCGACCCTCACGCGGCAGGCCATGTGACCGTCTTCGTCGTGCGGCGCGGCACGCAGGTGCGGGCATGGCAGGACGCTTGTCCGCACCACGGCACGCCGCTGCCCTGGCGCAAGGATGCCTACCTCGACCCTTCGGGCGAACACGTGGTCTGCGCAGCGCACGGCGCGCTGTTCGACCCACTCACCGGCATCTGCACGCTCGGGCCCTGCCTGGGCGATGCGCTGACGCCGGTGCCACTGCACATTCATTCCGATGGTGGCCTTCATCTGGCCGACGAAAACAATTCGAAGGAGACACTCGCATGACACTCGCGGCTCGACGCATCCTCATCATCGGCGGCGGATTTTCGGGCATGTCCGCCGCCATCGACCTGCGCCGGCGCGGCGCGGAGGTCGACCTGGTGGAAATCGACCCCGGCTGGCGCAACTATGGCGCAGGCATCAGCCTGGGCGGTGCCACGCTGCGCGCCTTGCGCCAGTTGGGGGTGTTGGACGCCTTCCTGCGCGAGGGCAGTGCGGCCGATGGGGTACGCCTGTGCCTGCCGCACGGTCCGCAGGTGGCTGAGATCCCGACACCGCGCATCGCCGGTCCCGACGTGCCCGGCGGCGGCGCCATGCTGCGGCCCGTGCTGGCGCGCATCCTGGCCGATGCCACCCGCGCATCCGGCGCCCATGTGTACCTGGGGTGCACCTTCGCCGCGTTCCAGCAGGACAGCGAGGGGGTGGATGTCCGCTTCACCGATGGCCGCCACAGCCGCTACGACCTGGTCATCGGCGCGGACGGCCTGTACTCCAAGGTGCGCGCCGCGCTCTTTCCCGACGCCCCCCAGCCGCGCTACAGCGGACAGGCCGTGTGGCGCGCCGTGCTGCCGCGCCCACCCGAGATCGAGACGGCGGTGATGTGGCTGGGGCCGCGTGTCAAGCCCGGCGTGAACCCGGTGTCCAAGGCCGAGATGTACCTGTTCGTCACCGAGCCGCGTCCCGCCAACGACCACGTCGATCCGTCCACCTTCGTCGAATGCCTGCGCGCCCTGCTGGCCGACTTCAGCGCTCCCGCGCTGCAAGCCATTCGCGCGCAGCTCGACGAGCGGTCGCAGATCATCTTCCGTCCGCTCGAAGGCCTGCTGGTGCCACGCCCCTGGTCTCAGGGGCGCATCGTGCTGATCGGCGACACGGTGCACGCCACCACGCCGCACCTGGCCTCCGGCGCGTGCATCGGTATCGAGGATGCGCTGGTGCTGGCGCAAGAGCTGGCGCGCGAAGACGACAACGTGGCGGCCGCGCTGGCGGCTTTCGAGGCGCGCCGCTGGGAGCGCTGCCGCATGGTGGTCGAAAACTCGATGCGCCTGGGCGACATCGAGATCGGTGGCGGCGACAAGGAAGAGCACGCCCGAATCATGCGCGAGTCGCACGCCGCGCTGGCCCAGCCCATCTGAAGCCGATGCCCACGACAGGAGACAAGAAAAATGATCACGACAAACTCCAGGCGCGGACGCATCGCGCTGATGGTGGCGCACTGCGCCGGCATGATCGACCTGGTGGCACTGCCTGTGTGGGTGGGCACCCTGGTCGCGCACTACCACTTCGATCCGCAGCAGGCGGGCCTGCTGGCCTCGTTGTTTCTCAGCGGTGCGGTGCTGGCCAGCGCAGGGCTGGCCCCGCGCTTTCTTCCGGACACGGCCAGGCTGGAGGCTGCGCTGGGCTTCGGCGTTGCGGCAGTGCTCTTCGGCCTTGCGTGCTTGACCACCAGCTTTGCGCTGCTGGCCGCGCTGCATGCCCTTTGCGGCGTGGCGGCGGGCGCGGCCCTGAGCGCCACGCATGGCACCATCGCGCGCACCGCCAACCCGCATCGCATGTTCGCTGTCGTCGGCATGGCGCTGGGCGTGTTTGCCATCGTCTTCCTGGGCGGCGCGCCGCAGCTCGTGGCCAGGTTCGGCGGGGCCGCGCTATTCCAGATCTTCGCCGGGGTGATGGCGCTCGGTGCGCTCGCTTGCGCGCTGGCCTTTCCCCGGCCGGACGCGGATGAAGCACGTCCGCAGCACATGCCAAGGCAAGCCATCCCGCGGGCAGTCTGGTGCGGGATCGCGGGCATCGCGTGCATGGGCCTGGTGCAATCGATGACCTTCAGCTTTCTGGAACGCGCGGGCAGCGACCGCGGCTTCGGCGTGGAGGCCGTCACCGGCGTGCTGATCGCGCTGGGCTTCGTCAACCTGGTGCCCGCACCGCTGGCCGCACTGCTGGAAAAGCGCGTTCTTGCCAGAAGCGTGCTGCTGGTCGGCCCGGTGATCCAGGCGCTGCTGGTGGTGGTGATCATGTCCTCGCCGCAGTTCGCGCCCTATGCCGCGGCGGCCTCGGTGTTCGCCGCCGTGATGATCTTCACGCACACCTTCGCCTTCGGCCTGATGGCGCGGCTGGATCGCAGCGGCCGCGCCATGGCGGCCACCCCCGCCATGCTGATGGCCGGCGCCGCCATCGGCCCGCTGCTGGGCGGCACGCTGGTCAAGACCTGGGGTTACGCCAGCCTGGGGCCGGTAGCGCTGGTCATCGCCGCCATCGCCGTGCTGTGCTTCTCGCGCCTTCCCGTCCATGCCGCCGTGCAGCCAAAGGAGACCCTCGCATGAACAAACCCAAATATCGTTTCGTCGATCTGTCGATCTATCTGGAGAACGACGTGCTTTCCGATCCGCCGCCGCTGGCGCCCAGGATCACCTACCAGAAGCACGCCGACACCTTGCCGGAGTTCATGGCCATGCTGCCGGGCACGCAGCCGCAGGACTATCCGGACGGCGAAGCCGCTGCCGCCGAGTGGGTCACCCTGACCACGCACAACGGCACGCATCTGGATGCGCCCTGGCATTTCCATTCCACGCAGGACGCCCTGAACGGCGGTGTGCGGCCCTCGATCACCATCGACCAGGTGCCGCTGGAATGGTGCTTCCAGCGCGGCGTGAAGCTGGACTTTCGCCACTTTCCGGACGGCCATGTGGCCACGGCCGCCGACGTGCAGGCCGAGCTTGCGCGCATCGGACACGCGCTGGAGCCGCTGGACATCGTGGTCGTGAACACGCGCGCAGGCGAACGCTACGGCCATGCCGACTACCTGAGCGCAGGCTGCGGCATGGGCTATGAAGCGACCATGTACCTGCTGGAGCGTGGCGTGCGCCTGACCGGCACCGATGCGTGGAGCTGGGACGCGCCGTTTTCGTACACCGCGCAGAGGGTGGCCGAAACCGGCAACAAGGCGCTGATCTGGGAAGGCCACAAGGCGGGCCGAGACATCGGTTACTGCCACTTGGAGAAGCTGCACAACCTCGAAGCACTGCCCGCGCACGGCTTCACCATCAGCTGCTTCCCGCACAAGATCCGCGGCGCCAGCGCGGGCTGGACACGGGCTGTGGCGATCTTCGATGACAACGCGTAGCCCGATTCAAAGCTTCGCAAGGCCGCGGGCCGACCGTTGAATCTCTACAGGAGACCTGAAGCATGAAGTTCGCCACCCTCAAGGACGGGACGCTGGACGGCGCTCTCGTGATCGTTTCGCGCGATGCCCGGCACGCCTTGCCCGTCCCTCACATCTCGCACAGCCTGGTCGACGCCTTGCGCCGCTGGGATTCCGTACGTGAGCCTCTGGAGAGCCTGTACCGCGCGCTGAACGCAGGTGAAGCGCAGGGCGAGGTGCCCTTCGACCCCCGTGCCTGCACGGCCCCGCTGCCGCGCAGTCCCCAGTGGCTGGACGGTTCGGCCTTTCTGAACCACGGGCGGTTGATGGAGCAAGCCTTCAACACGCCGCCCATTCCCCAGTTCGACACCGTGCCGGTCATGTACCAGGGCGCGAGCGACGATTTTCTGGGCCCGTACCAGGACGTGCCGCTGCCCAGCGAAGCCGACGGCATCGACTTCGAGGGGGAGTTCGGTGTCGTGCTGGGCCCCGTACCGATGGCTGCCACGCCCGAGCAAGGGCTGGAAGCGGTGCGCCTGCTGGTGCAAATCAATGACTGGAGCCTGCGAGCGCTGGGGCCGCACGAGATGCACACCGGGTTCGGTTTCCTGCAGGCCAAACCCTCGACCTCGTTCGCGCCCATTGCCGTGACACCGGACGAACTGGGTGATGCCTGGCGCGATGGGCGCGTGCAGATGCGGTTGCACACCGAGTGGAACGGAGAACGCTTCGGCGAGCCGCATGGCGGCGAAATGAATTTCTCGTTCGGCCAGCTTGTCGCACATGCCGCGCGCACCCGATGCCTGACGGCAGGCACCATCGTTGGCTCGGGCACTGTCTCGAACAAGGCAAGGTCGGCGGGCTCCGCGTGCATCGCCGAGCGGCGCGTGATCGAAAAGATCGATTCGGGAGAAATCCGCACGGGCTTCATGCGATTCGGCGATCAGGTGCGTTTGTTCGCCAGATACGACGATGGGCGGGAGGGGCCGTTCGGCGTTATCCAGCAGCGCGTGGTGCGCGCCCAAGCGCCAGGGCACAAGGCGATGCTTTGAAGGTGCGGGTCACGGGGGTGGCATCGAGCACTGCGACCCTCAAGCAAGCAACTCCGAAATCTCGATCAGGTTGAGATCGGGATCTCTCAGATAAACGGAACGGATTCGCGCAGTGGCGCCGGTGCGCTCCACCGGTCCTTCAACGATCGGAACACGCTTCTCTTTCAAGGTTGCGATCACCTCGTCGAGCGGAACACTTGCGATGAAGCAAAGGTCCAGCGCACCGGGCACAGGGGTGTGCGCCTTGGGTTCGAACTCGTGCCATTTGACGTGCAGGTTGATCTTCTGATTGCCGAACCTGAATGCCTTGCGGCCAGCGCCGAAACTCTCGAGCGTCATGCCGAGGTGCTCGACGTAGAAGTGCACGCATGCAGCCTCGTCGGCGGTGGTCAGCACCAGGTGGTCGAGGTGATCGATCATTTCGTGGACTCCTGTTGTTCGCGTTTTTTTCTCATGCGCCAGTCCCGGCCATTGTTCGGCGCGACTGGAGGTACGGACCTTCTCCGTCGGCATGGCGACCGGCGTGGTGAGATTGCAGACTCGGCGTCGGACAGAGGCATAATCCAGACCTCTCCGAGGCCGGGGTATTCGGGGCGAGGCGCAAAGATTGCACTCCAGAATAGCAAGCAGTCATGCGGCTTGGAGGCATGAGGTCAGGCCGCCTGGCGGCGACCCAATACAAGACCGGAAACCTCCCGAGGGCTTCCGGTTTTTTTCTTTCTCCTCCCGCGTTCTCCCCGCAACCATTCACCGCGCGCTGGCATCGCCACCGTGCACATGCAAGATTTCCACCCATGACGGAGTTGACTGATCTGGACGAGGCCAGCCTGGCAGAACATGCCGCGGAGTGGCGCAGGCGCGCCTTGCGCGGCGAGAAGCAGGCGCGGGGCATTGCCCATGCCCTCGAAACCGAGATGCGCCGCCGCTCCGGCGACACGGTCAGCCAGAACCTCGACCTCGACACCCGTCCGCAAGCACTGCGCCAGGCGCCGCGGCCCTGGTGGAAGTTCTGGTGACACTGCTGCGTTCGCAGGGCGTGTGAAGCGCCGGGCCAGTTGCAGGGTCTTGCCGACCCTGACACCATGGCCGCATGCCTTATCAACTCCATTACTGGCCCACGATCCAGGGCCGCGGTGAATTCGTGCGGCTCGCGCTCGAGGCGGCCGGCGCCGACTATCTCGATGTGGCGCGCCTGCCCGAGGCCGAAGGCGGCGGCGAATCCGCGCTGGGCCAGCGGCTCGGCGATCCCGACAACCCGCGTGCCGCCTTTGCGCCGCCCTTCCTTGTCGACGGCGATGTGGTGGTCGGCCAGACCGCGGCGATCCTGCTGTACCTCGGCCCGCGGCTCGGGCTCTCGGGTGTGGGCGAATCCGACGGGCTGTGGACGCACCAGCTGCAGCTCACCATTGCCGATGCAGTGGCCGAAGCGCACGACACGCACCATCCGATCTCGACCGGCGCCTATTACGAAGACCAGCGCGATGCCGCCATGCAGCGCGCGAGGGCCTTCCGCGAAGAGCGCATTCCCAAGTTCTTCAACTGGTTCGAGCAGGTGCTGCAGCGCAATCCCGCCGGTGACCTTCACCTGGTCGGCGACGTGCTGACCTATGCCGATCTCTCGCTGTTCCAGCTGGTGGACGGACTCCGCTATGCGTTTCCAAAGGCCACCGCGCGGGCGCTGGCCCGCACGCCGGCCGTCGAGAAGCTGCACGCGAACATCAAGCGCCGCCAGCGCGTGCACGACTATCTTCAGAGCCCGCGCCGCATCGCTTTCAACGAGGATGGGATCTTCAGGCGCTATGCGGAGCTGGATGGCTAGTCATCCGCTTCGCCGTTGCCGTCTTTGCGAATGCGCAGCGCCGCCTCATACAGCGCATTGCGCGGCGAGCCGCTGATCTCGGCGGCCAGCTTCACCGCGGTCTTCACCGGCAGTTCGGCCAGCAGCAGGCGCAGCACGCGTTCGCCTTCCGCGCCGCCGTCACCGCTCACCGCCACGGGGTGCAGCACCAGCGCGAACTCGCCGCGGATGCGGTCTCGGTCCGCGCCGAACCAGTCGGGCAGGGCGACGGCCGCCACGGTCGCGATTTCCTCGAACTGCTTGGTGAGTTCGCGGCCCACGGTGATGCGGCGTTCGCCCAGCACGGCCAGCGCGCGCGCCAGGCTCTCGATGCGGTGCGGCGCTTCCAGCAGCACCACCGCGCGCGGCTCCTGCGACAGCGCCTGCACGGCGGTGTCGCGCTCACCCGCCTTGCTGGGCAGGAAGCCCGCGAAGACGAAGGCGCTGCTGGCGTTGCCATCCGCGCCGTCCGCCACGAGCCCGGCCGCGCCGATCAGCGTGGTGACGCTGCTGGCGCCGGGCAGCGGCAGCACGCGCTGGCCCGCCGCGCGCACCGCGGCCGCGAGCCGTGCGCCGGGGTCGCTCACGCCGGGCGTGCCGGCGTCGCTCACGTAGGCGATGCGCTCGCCCTGCGCGAGCCGCGCGACCACGGTCTGCGCGGCCTCGGCCTCGTTGTGCTGGTGCACCGCGAGCAGCCGGGCGCCGGGGCGGTCGATGCCGTAGGCGCGCAGCAGGCTCTGGGTATGGCGCGTGTCCTCGCAGGCGATCACGTCCACCAGCTGCAGCACATGCAGCGCGCGCAGCGTGATGTCGGCCAGGTTGCCGATCGGCGTGGCGACCACATACAGCGTGGCCTGCGGATAATGTTGCGCACCCGCGGCGTCGTGCGCGGCCGCAAGGGCGGCGCCGAAAGAAGCAGGGGCGAGTGAAGCCAAGAGGTTTCTCCGTGAGAGCGAACGACAAAAAAGAGAAAACGGCAGGGAGCCATGAAGACCACCACAACGAAGCATCGCGGCGATGCGGCGGAAGACGCCGCGCTCGAGCATCTGCAGGACGCCGGCCTGGTGCCGGTCGCGCGCAATTATCGAACGCCCGGCCGCGGCGGCGGCGAGATCGACCTGATCATGCGCGATCCGCGCGACGGGACGCTGGTGTTCGTCGAGGTCCGCCATCGCACCACCGGAACGCACGGCGGCGCGGGCGGCAGCATCACCGGGCTGAAGCAGCGGCGCATCGTATTCGCCGCGCAGCACTACCTGAGCCGGCTGCGCACGCTGCCGCCGTGCCGTTTCGACGTGGTGCTGGTCGAGGAGAAAATCACCTGGCTCAAGGCCGCTTTCGATGCGGGCTGATGCGCCCATCGTGGGAACCGAAGCCCCGGCTGACGGCTCCACCACACGAACTTCTTGTTTCACAGGCCCCAGTTATCATCCCGCCCCATGCTCGAGCAACGTATTCAGCAGCACTTCATCGACAGTGCCGACCTCAAATACCAGACCGGACCGGTCCTCAGCAAACCCATCTCTCAAGCGATGCAGGCCATCCTGGCCTGCGTGACCAGCGGCGGCAAGGTGCTGGCTTGCGGTGCCGGTGTGTCGGGCCTGCTGGCGGCGCAGTTCGCTGCGCAGTTCGTCGGCCGCTTCGAACGCGAACGGCCCGAACTGGGTGCCATCGCGCTGCCCGGCGACACCACCGACCCCCAGGCCGACAGCGCCCAGGCCATGGATGCCGACCGCTTCGCACGCCAGGTGCGCGCGCTGGGCCAGGCCGGCGACGTGCTGCTTGCGCTGAGCGCCAGCGGGCAGTCGGCCGCAGTGCTGGCGGCTGTGCTGGCCGCGCATGAGCGAGACATGACGGTGGTGGCGCTGCTCGGCAACGCCGTCTCGGGGCCGCCTTCGGCGCCGGGCGCGGGCAGCAGCGGCACCGGCGGCGTCATCGGCCGCGCGCTGCGCGAAACCGATGTCCAGATCAGCGTGCCGCACGAGCGTGCGGCGCGCATTCACGAAGTCCACCTGCTCGCGCTGCATTGCCTGTGCGACGGCGTGGACGCCCAGTTACTCGGAGAACAGGAAACTTCCTCATGACCATGACGACACCGACCCAGCGTTTCGCCTTCGCACTCACCCTGGGTGCCGCACTGGTCGCCGGTCTTTCCGCCTGCGTGCCGCTCGTGGTGGGCGGGGCGGCAGTGGTGGGCGTGGGCATGGTGGCGACCGACCGCCGCAGCTCCGGCGCCCAGCTGGACGACCAGGGCATCGAGCTGCGTGCCTCGGCCCGCGTGCGCGACATCGCCAACGACCAGATGAATGTGACCGTCGTCAGCTACAACCGCCAGGTGCTGCTGATCGGCGCGGTGGGCAGCGAGGCCGACCGCCGCCGCGTCGAGGACGAAGTGGGGCGCATCGTCAACGTGCGCTCCGTGGTGAACGAGCTCACGGTCGGTGCCTCCAGCACCTTCCAGGAACGCTCGAACGATCTCTACATCACCGGCAAGGTGAAGGCCTCGCTGCTGGACGCCAAGGACATCTTCGCCAACTCGTTCAAGGTGGTGACCGAGCGCGGCGTGGTCTACCTGATGGGCATCGCCACGCGGCGCGAAACCGACCGTGCGACCGAAATCACGCGCGGCGTGACCGGCGTGGTGAAGGTGGTGCGCGTGGTCGAGGTGGTGAGCGAAGCCGACCTTGCGGCGAGCCAGGCCGCCAACCAGTCGGCGGCCCAGCGCGGCGGCACGGGCCCCGCGCCGGTGACCTCGGCCACGCCGTCGTCGCCCTCGCCATCATCGTCAGGTTCGCGGGTGCCGCTGCCGCCGATGGAGCCGCTGCCCGGGTCGGGCGCGGCGCCGGGTCAACCGGCGGTCACGACCTCACCGGTCCGCTGACACAACAAACAAAGCCCGCGACGCATGCGTCCGCGGGCTTTGTTCATTTGAGCCGGATGATCAGGCTCGAGGTGTCCCAGCGCTTGCCGCCGGCCTGCTGCACGTCGGCATAGAACTGGTCCACCAGCGCCGTCACCGGCACGCGCGCGCCGTTGCGCTTGGCTTCGTCGAGCACCAGGCCCAGGTCCTTGCGCATCCAGTCGACGGCGAAGCCGTAGTCGAACTTGCCTTCGATCATGGTCTTGCCGCGGTTGTCCATCTGCCAGCTCTGGGCCGCGCCCTTGCCGATGACGCCGAGCACGGCTTCCATGTCGAGCCCCGCGCGCTGGCCGAAGGCGATGGCTTCCGACAGGCCCTGCACCAGGCCCGCGATGGCGATCTGGTTCACCATCTTTGCGAGCTGGCCGGCGCCGCTTTCTCCCAGCAGCGTGACGGCGCGTGCAAACGCGGCTGCCACCGGCTTGATGCGCTCGAAGGCGGCCGCGTCGCCGCCGCACATCACGGTGAGCGCGCCGTTCTGCGCGCCGGCCTGGCCGCCGGACACGGGCGCATCGATGAATTGCAGGCCCAGCGCCTGCGCCTTCTTCGAGAGTTCGCGCGCCACGTCGGCCGAAGCGGTCGTGTGGTCCACGAGCACCGCGCCCTTCTTCATGCCGGCGAAGGCACCGTCGTCGCCCAGCACCACCGAGCGCAGATCGTCGTCGTTGCCGACGCAGCAGAACACGATGTCGGCGCCGGCCGCCGCTTCGCGCGGGGTGGCTGCATGGCGGCCCGGCGGGCCGAACTCGGCGGCCCAGGCCTCTGCCTTGGCAGGTGTGCGGTTGTAGACCGTCACGTTGTGGCCGGCTTTGGCCAGGTGACCGGCCATCGGCCCGCCCATGACGCCGAGGCCGAGAAAGGCCACCGTCTGCGCGGGGATGGATTCGTAGGTGCGGGTGTTGATGCTGCTCATGGGGCAACAGCTTAAAGCCATTCGGCGACGGGGCGCAGCGGGCCCCGGCGCCGTCCCCTTCTTTTGGGATGTGCCGGGACGACCCGGGATCAGACGATCGCGAAGTGCTCCGTGCCCGCCGCCAGGTCGGTGCTGCGCGCACGCTGGCTGTTGAGCTTGATCTGCAGCCGCAGGTCGTTGGCCGAGTCGGCGTTGCGGATCGCGTCCTCGAAGCTGATCGAGTGGCTCTCGAACAGGTCGAACAGCGCTTGGTCGAAGGTCTGCATGCCCAGGTTGCGGCTCTTGCGCATGATCTCCTTGATCTCGCCCACTTCGCCCTTGAAGATCAGGTCGGAAATCAGCGGCGTGTTCAGCAGCACCTCGACGGCGGCCACGCGGCCCTGGCCGTCCTCGGTGGGCACCAGGCGCTGCGACACCAGCGAGCGCAGGTTCAGCGACAGGTCCATCAGGAGCTGCGCGCGGCGCTCTTCGGGAAAGAAGTTGATGATCCGGTCCAGCGCCTGGTTGGCGCTGTTGGCGTGCAGCGTGGCCATGCAGAGGTGGCCGGTTTCGGCGAAGGCCACGGCGTGCTCCATGGTTTCGCGGTCGCGGATTTCGCCCATCAAAATCACGTCGGGCGCCTGGCGCAGCGTGTTCTTGAGCGCCGCTTCCCAGCTGTCGGTGTCGATGCCCACTTCGCGCTGCGTGATCACGCAGTTCTTGTGCGGGTGCACGAATTCGACCGGGTCTTCCACCGTGACGATGTGGCCGTAGGAGTTTTCGTTGCGCCAGTCGATCATGGCGGCCAGCGTGGTCGACTTGCCCGAGCCGGTGGCGCCCACCATGATGGTGAGGCCGCGCTTGGTCATCGACACGTCCTTCAGGATCTGCGGCATGCCCAGGCCGTCGATGGTCGGCAGCTTGGCCGGAATGGTCCGCAGCACCATGCCGACCTTGCCCTGCTGCACGAAGGCGTTGACGCGAAAGCGCCCGATCCCGGTCGGCGAGATCGCGAAGTTGCACTCCTTGGTGCGCTCGAAGTCGGCCACCTGCCGGTCGTTCATGACCGAGCGCGTGAGCGCCAGCGTGTGCTGTGCGCCCAGCGCCTGCTGCGACACCTTGGTGACCTTGCCGTCCACCTTGATGGCCGGCGGAAAGTCGGCGGTGATGAACAGGTCGCTGCCGTTGCGGCTCACCATGAGCTTGAGCAGGTCGTTGATGAACTGGCTGGCTTGATCGCGTTCCATGATGTCGGTGCTCCGGTGGGCTGTGGATCAGCCGGGGAAATTCTCGGGGATCTTCGCTTTTCCGCGCGCTTCGGCAGCGGAAATCGTGTTGCGGCGCACCAGCTCCATCAGGTTCTGGTCCAGCGTCTGCATGCCCGAGCCCTGGCCGGTCTGGATCGTGGAGTACATCTGCGCCACCTTGGCCTCGCGGATCAGGTTCCGGATGGCCGGCGTGCCCAGCATGATCTCGTGCGCCGCCACGCGGCTCTGGCCGTCCTTGGTCTTGCACAGCGTCTGCGAAATCACCGCCTGCAAAGACTCCGACAGCATCGCGCGGATCATTTCTTTTTCTTCGCCCGGGAACACGTCGATGATCCGGTCGATGGTCTTGGCGGCCGACGAGGTGTGCAGCGTGCCGAACACCAGGTGGCCCGTTTCGGCCGCGGTCATCGCGAGGCGAATGGTTTCCAGGTCGCGCAGCTCGCCCACCAGAATGGCGTCGGGGTCTTCGCGCAGTGCGGAGCGCAGCGCGTTCGAGAACGACAGCGTCATCGGCCCCACTTCGCGCTGGTTGATCAGGCACTTCTTGGATTCGTGCACGAATTCGATCGGGTCTTCCACCGTGAGGATGTGGCCGTACTCGTTTTCGTTGAGGTAGTTCACCATCGCCGCCAGCGTGGTCGATTTGCCCGAGCCCGTGGGGCCCGTCACCAGCACCAGCCCGCGCGGCTTGAGCGCCAGTTCGCCGAAAATCTTCGGCGCGTTCAGCTGCTCGAGCGTGAGGATCTTCGAAGGAATGGTCCGGAACACGGCGGCCGCGCCGCGTGCCTGGTTGAAGGCGTTCACGCGGAAGCGCGCGAGGCCGTCGATTTCGAAGGAGAAGTCGACCTCAAGGAACTCTTCGTAGTGCTTGCGGTGCGTGTCGCTCATGATGTCGTACACCATGGCGTGCACGCCCTTGTGGTCCAGCGCATCCACGTTGATGCGGCGCACGTCGCCGTTGACGCGGATCATGGGCGGGAGCCCGGCCGACAGGTGCAGGTCGGAGGCTTTGTTCTTGACGCTGAATGCCAGCAGTTGGGTGATGTCCACGGGGCTCCTCGGATCGAGTTCGGTGACGTTTTGATACGATTTTGGACGATTATGACGATGATTGGCGACGACCTCCAGCAAGTAAGGACGCGGATCGCGGCGGCATGTGTAACGGCCGGCCGCGACCCGGCCGGGGTGCGGCTGCTGGCGGTGTCCAAGACCTTCGGTCCCGAGGCGGTGCGCGAGGCGCATGCGGCGGGCCAGTCGGCCTTCGGCGAGAACTATGTGCAGGAGGGGCTGGACAAGATCGAAGCGCTCGCCGATCTGCGCGCCACCCTCGAATGGCACTGCATCGGCCCTCTGCAAAGCAACAAGACGCGGCCCGTGGCCGAGCACTTCGACTGGGTCCACAGCATCGACCGGCTGAAGATCGCCGAGCGACTTTCGGCCCAGCGGCCGGCGCATCTGCCGCCGTTGCAGGTGTGCCTTCAGGTCAACGTGGACGGCGGTGCCAACAAGTCCGGCGTGCCGCCGGAAGAGGCATTGGCGCTCGCCCGCGCTGTGGCGGCTTTGCCACAACTTCGGCTGCGCGGGCTGATGGCGATCCCCGAACCGGCGCCCGATTTCGCGGCGCAACGCGCGCTGTGCCTGCGCGCGCAGGCGGTTTTCAACGCGATCCGCGAAGCGGGCATCGACATCGACACGCTGTCGCTGGGGATGAGTGCCGACCTCGAAGCGGCGGTCAGCGCCGGCAGCACGATGGTGCGGGTCGGCACCGCGATTTTTGGCAAGCGATAGAAGCTGTAGCAAAAATGATGACAAAAATCGAACTGAAGCGACGTGTCAGATTTATTTGATTAATTAAAAATAGGAGAGCAATTTTTGGGAAATTTGGAAAAAATCGTGCGATGGCTCCATGTATCCGATTTTCATGTGGGTAAAGACGAATACGCAACAAGGAAGATGTTTTCCTACATTTTGGAGCACGTTAAAAGCAAAAAGGTAGCCGGATTCAGTCCGGATTTTTTGTTTATAACCGGCGATATTGCCAACAAAGGTGCGGATAAAGAGTATGAAATTTTCTGGCTCGAATTTGTAACGCCGCTACAGGAAATAATAGGAGGGGACATCAAGAGATTGACTTTTGCTGTCCCCGGAAATCACGATGTTGACCGAAGAGAAAACCCTGCTTTTAGCCGCGATGAAATGGTTGGCCCCAAAAGTCAATACTTTGATTCGACGCCGAACGGAGGAAAGTTAAGAAAAATCTTCGAGCCAAGATTCGCGGCGTATCAGCAAGCAGATTTGACTGCCTGCGGTGTTCAGATATTCGGAGAGAAAGGTGCATTTTTTACTGGATTTGATGTTCGCGGAATAAAGGTGGGGATCGTTGGAATTAATACGGCTTGGCTCACCAAGGGAGATGATGATGAAGGACGTCTTACTCCGGGAAAAACATTGCTGGAGAATGCATTAGATGCTGTAAAAAATGAGCAAATAAAGTTTGTGCTTGGTCATCATCCAATCGACTGGTTTTTTAAGCATGAGCAGAAAATGCTTAAAAGCCTTCTCGGATTGCATGGATCAATTTATCTCCATGGCCATCTTCATGATGCTTGGGCTGAACCCACATACGGAGGTGGAAACATGTATCTCGCGATTCAGGCGGGTTCGTGTTTTCAAGCGCGAGAAGGAGAGCGCTGGAAAAACGGACTCTTGTGGGGGGAAGCGGATGTTTCGACAAGCGAAATAAAGCTTCAACCAATGAATTGGATCGCCGATCACCAGTCTTGGGCGATTGTTTCAGATGCATTTCCCGATAACATGAAAACCGGAGATTGGTGATCTTACCCTTTTCCGGGGCGCGCTTCAAATTCATTGCCTAGCCGGCTAGCCCCTCCAAAAAATCCCCCGAAGGGGTGGTCTATGGCTGAGCCCGCCGGGCTTAAAAAGTTTGTAGGACCTCTTGCAATTGAGTCGGCGATCAGGTTTTTTGACGGAGCGGTTCCTGATTGGAGCACTGCACTTTCCATATCGATTCCGAGAAGAAAAGTTGTTAATCGGCTGGTTAATTTTTTTGAATCAGCCGGCACATCTGGGGTGCCGATTGTTGGATTGCTTCTGGCTGCTGGCTGTGAAGGAAAGACGACTGCGATTTTGCAAGCTGCCTATGAAATAGGCAAGCGCGGGAAATGGTGCATTCTTCAACGACGCGATGAAAGTCAGGAGTTTTTAGGTCATGAACTCTTATCGGTAATGACTGGAGATTTCAGCTGGCTAATTTTGATTGATGAAGCCGACAATTGCGTGCATCAATTGTTATCCTTTTTTCAAAACTTGCCGGACGAATTGCAAGGGCGTGTTCATTGTCTGCTCGCTTGCCGAGATTCAGATTGGCGGGCTTCGGGGGCTGAGAATTTAAATTGGAGAGTCGGTGTCAGTTTAAGGTCAGAGCGTCTATCTGGACTTGACATAGCAGATGCGCAATCTATCGTTTCAGCATGGTAAAGCTTTGGCGACGAAGGGCTGGGAAATCTGAAGAATACTCCCGAGGTTCGGCGTGCCTCAATTCTAGAGAGCCAAGCAAAATTCGAAGCAAAAACGGCCGATGGTGCCTTTTTTGGCGCACTGCTTACCGCAAGAAGTGGGGCTGATTTGGAGTTGCACGCGCGGGTGATGTTGGAGCGATTGCAGCAACGGGAAATTATTAAAGGAGGCGCAACTTTAAAGGATGCATTAGCCTTAATCGCTGCGATGCATAGTGAGGGTTTGGAATTTCTATCTAAAAGAGTTCTTGCAAAAAAGCTCGATTTCCCCGTGGACCGATTGCATAGAAATGTGCTCGTGCCATTGGGGCAAGAAGCGGCAGCAACATCTACTTCCTCATTTGTTTTCACGCGACATCGAAAAATTGCAAGCACCATAGTTGCAATGTTGGAGCGAGATTTTAGTGAAGATATAGGTGAGATATTTGTGGGGTTGGCTGTGGCCGCTGTGCAGGAAATTAATGATGATCATTTTCTCCCCGAAAATCCTGCAAGATGGCGGTTTGATATCTCGAATCACTTTTTTAATTCTGGTCGAACCGATTTGGCAATCAAAATTGCTACGGCTGTTCTTTCTGTTGAGCCAAGCAATTCTATTACGAGAACGCATCTTGCAAATTTATATCGGCGTGCGAAAAAGCCTGACCGTGCCGCGAAGTTATTTCGTTCGGCTGAAGGAGGTATCCATCGTGAAAGATCGTATTTCTTTGAGTGGGCTGTCGCGGAGGGGGAGTGGGGTAATTTTTCTGAAAATGTGATGCTTGCGGCATATTCTCTTAACGACGAAATTTCAGCGCCACAGGTGGATAATGATAACGCCGCATTTGCGTTGACTGGGATGGGGGTTGCTTTTGGGCAGCTTTACTCTAAATATAATAATTCTATTTTCCGAGACGCTCGATACGCTGTCGCAACTATTGGAAGGTCTTTGCGTTTGAATTCGGAAATCTCCGCTGACTTGAAAGATCACTTAACGCAGGCCAGAGATCAAGGTGCGCCTAAGCAGACGCTTCAACAGGCATTTAATAAATTAACTATTGGTGTCACGGAGGCTGCAAAAATTGGCGTAGATCCGGAAGTGAAGGTGGCGATTATTAAGCCGACTTCTCTAGGGTTTGAAGGGCTTCGCTCATTAATAGAAAACTCTCTAAAAAGCGGAAAACGTGGATAGAGCTTGAGCACGAGACGGCGCGTAGAGCACTCTACAAAATACATTTTTCACGAAATCCTCAGTTGCGCCGCTGTGTAGCTGAGAAAAAACGCACGGGCACAATATTCATTTATAAGTGCTCTTATAAGAAAATCGCGTTTGTCTTGGCAGGATGCCCTGACAGTTGAGCGACCCTCTATTGTTTTTTTCCTGAATTAAATTCCCAGCAGCAGCCGCGCGCTGCTTTTCACTTCTTCCATCACCGCATAGGTCCGCGTCTCGCGCACCCCGGGCAACTGCCACAGCACCGTGCCCGCGAACTCGCGGTAGGCGGCCATGTCGGCCATGCGGGTCTTGAGCAGGTAGTCGAAGCCGCCCGCGACCATGTGGCATTCCATGATCTCCTCGCGCACCTGTACCGCGGCCTTGAACTGGTCGAACACATTGGGGGTGGTGCGGTCCAGCAGCACCTCGACGAACACGGTGAAGCCGCGGCCCAGCTTGTGCGGATCGAGCCGGGCTTCGTAGCCCAGGATGAACCCATCGCGCGTGAGCCGCTGCACGCGCGCCAGCACCGCGGTGGGCGAGAGCGCCACCGCCTCGGCCAACTTGAGGTTGGTGATGCGTCCGTCTTCCTGAAGGATCTTCAAGAGGCGCAGGTCGATGCGGTCCAGGTCGAGCATCGGTGGATTATCCGGCGCGTGCATCCATTCGTTGCAGAAGATGCGGCCTGGAGGCCCTGGCCATAGGAGATAGAGCCAAGGAAATGCCCTGTGGCCTACCCTGGGTACGCGCCGGCATGGGCAAGCGGCTGGCCAACCAGCCCGCCCGCCCGTCAGCGAAGGTTGGTCTGCGGCTGTGCGGTCGCCTGCCGGGTGGCGAGCTGCTCCACCAGCGCGCCATAGGCGGGGCTCGCGCGCAGCTTCTGGTATTCGGCCACGGCCTGCCGGTAGGCGGGGCGGGTGGTGTCGGCACCGGCTTCGCCGCCCTGCTGCGCGGCCAGGCCCGACTGGATCCACAGCCGCGTGTCGGCGGCCACGGCCGCGCGGGTGTTCGCGGAAACCACGGTTGCGTGCTGCGAGATGCCGTCCGTGTAGCCCTGCGTGGGCGCGTCCTTGCGCCATTGCTGCGCATCGGCCGTCACGGCGGCGCGCGTCGTGGCCGAGGCGAAGGGCACGGGACGCGGATCGCCTTCGGCGTAGTTGCCGGCAAAGCTGGGCGCCGAGGCGATGGCCAGCAGCGCGGCAACGGTGGCGGCGCCCAGGATGCGGGTGGTGGAAGAGGGCTTCATTCGTTGACTCCTTGAGGTGGTGGATGGATGCGTCCAACTCTATGAAGCGCAGCCGTGCCGCCGATAACCCGCCGATGACAGTTCGGTCATCTGCGCCCGGACAACGCCGTCCAACCTCTCTTGCATAACCGTCAGCGCGGCGCGCATAAGCCATGGCGCTGCGGCGAGTAGAGGTCTATCGTTGCGGCCACCTGTTCCAACCCAAGGGTTCTGTCATGAGTGAAAAGCTCTCCTTCGTCTCCCCCACCGCCAACAGCCCGTGGGGAACGTACCTGTCCCAGGTCGATCGTGTCGTGCCGTACCTCGGCCCGCTGGCCCGCTGGGTCGAAACCCTGAAGCGCCCCAAGCGCGCGCTGATCGTCGACGTGCCCATCGAAATGGACGACGGCACCATCGCCCACTTCGAGGGCTACCGCGTGCAGCACAACATGAGCCGCGGCCCGGGCAAGGGCGGCGTGCGCTTCCACCCCGACGTCACGCTCGAAGAAGTGATGGCCCTGTCGGCCTGGATGACCATCAAGACCGCCGCCGTGAACCTGCCGTACGGCGGCGCCAAGGGCGGCATCCGCGTCGACCCGAAGAAGCTCTCGCTGCAGGAGCTCGAGAAGATCACCCGCCGCTACACCAGCGAGATCGGCATCATCATCGGCCCGCACACCGACATCCCCGCGCCCGACGTCAACACCAACGGCCAGATCATGGCGTGGATGATGGACACCTATTCCATGAACGTCGGCGGCACCGCCACCGGCGTGGTCACCGGCAAGCCGCTGCACCTTGGCGGCTCGCTGGGCCGCGTCAAGGCCACCGGCCGCGGCGTGTTCGTCACCGGCCGTGAAGCGGCCCGCCGTCTGGGCATGGACCTGCGCGGCGCGCGCATCGCGGTGCAGGGCTTCGGCAACGTGGGCTCGGTCGCGGCCGAACTCTTTGCCGAAGCGGGCGCCAAGATCGTGGCGGTGCAGGACCACACCGGCACCATCGTCAACACCAACGGCCTGGACCTGGCGACGCTGATTCCCATTGCCAACAAGGACGGCGTCATCGCCTTCAAGGGCGGCGACGTGGTGCCCAACGAAGCCTTCTGGGACACCGCCTGCGACATCCTGATCCCGGCCGCCCTCGAAGGCCAGATCACCGCCGAGCGCGCACAGAAAACCACCGCCAAGCTGGTGCTCGAAGGCGCCAACGGCCCCACGGTGCCCACGGCGGACGACATCCTCGCCGAGCGCGGCGTGCTGGTGGTGCCCGACGTGATCTGCAACGCCGGCGGCGTGACGGTGAGCTACTTCGAATGGGTGCAGGACTTCTCGTCCTTCTTCTGGGACGAGGACGAGATCAACGTGCGCCTGGACCGCATCATGATGAACGCGCTCAACCAGATCTGGGACACGGCCGACAAGCACAAGATCACGCTGCGCACGGCCACCTACGCGGTGGCTTGCGAGCGCATCCTGATGGCGCGCCAGGAGCGCGGCCTGTACCCCTGAGTACCGGCCATTGAAGGCGAGGGGCGATACGCTCGGGGGATGACCACCATCCCCCAGCAAAACGTCCCTCCCATTCCCGCCGGCGGCCTTGCCCGTCTGCAGGCCCTCATGGCCAGCGGGCAGCGAAAGCTGCTGGGGCTGGTCGGTGCGCCGGGTGCCGGCAAGTCCACACTGGCGCTGGCAATGCGCCAGGCAGTGGGTGCCGACCGCGCCCAAGTCGTCCCCATGGACGGCTTCCACCTCGCCAACGTCGAGCTCCAACGCCTCGGCCGCGCCGATCGCAAGGGCGCGCCCGACACCTTCGACAGCGCCGGCTACGTGGCCCTGCTGCAGCGCCTGCGCAATCAGCGGCCCGATGGCGACATCGTCTACGCCCCCGAATTCCGCCGCGAGATCGAGGAGCCGGTTGCCGGTGCCATCGCAGTGCTGCCCTCGACGCAGCTCGTCATCACCGAAGGCAACTACCTGCTGCACGACGCCGGCCCCTGGGCGGGCGCGGCGGCAATGCTCGACGAGGTCTGGTACGTGGACATCGACGATGCGGTGCGCGAAGAGCGCCTGATGCAGCGCCACCGGCAGTTCGGCCGCAGCGCCGAGGCCGCGCGCGACTGGGTGGCGAGCACCGACGCGCCCAACGCGCGGCTGATCGCGGCGACCCGGGCACGCGCCCACCACGTGCTGCACTGGTCCTGAAAATCCATGCACGGCATGGGAACGACAGCGCGCGGCCATGCTCGAAGCCTTGCCGGCGCGGCTTCGCATGCCGCCGGCTTGCACCGCAGGTTCGCTTCCGCCGCGCCATGCCGGCCCTCTTTCGTGACGCCATGACTCTTTCTTCTCTTCGCGCTCCGGCGCTGGTCCTCGGCCTCTTGTCGGCTCTCGTTCTCGCCGGTTGCGGCAGCAGCACGCGGCGCGTGGCCTACGAGCCGGAGGACTTCGACTCCACCACCACCCACACGCGCAACTACGCCGCCAGCGAGGCCCGAACCTGCGAGGCCGCCCGACGCGCGCTCCTGAGCCAGGGCTACATGATCACGGCGGCCAACGCCGACCTGGTGACCGGGCGCAAGAGCTTCCAGCCCGCCGTCGAGGTGCATGTGGAGGTCGAGTTCCGCGTCGTCTGCGCGCGCGAGGGCGGCAAGTCGGGCGCACAGAGCACCGTGGCCTTCGCGACCGCGCTGCAGGACCGCTACGGCATCAAGAAGGTCAACAACTCCGCCAGCGTGGGCGTGGGTGCGATCGGCTCGCTGTCGCTGCCCTTCGGCGGCAGCGACGACGCGATGGTCAAGGTGGCCAGCGAAACCCTCACCGACGAGCGCTTCTACGACCGCTTCTTCACGCTGCTCGACCGCTTCCTCGAAGGCGGCGGCGCCGACGCACCGCCCGACATGCCGGCCGCGTCGCGCGAGCCTCAGCCCAACCCCGCGCCCGCCACCACCTTCCCCGTGACGCCTTCGCCCAACCGAGGCTGACGCGGCGGCCGCCGAAACAGGCCGCCTTGAAAAAGTCACCCACTAGAATCCCCGAAACCAGTCGTTTCGGGGAGGAGAGGGCATGGAAGGGCAATCGCAGGACGCGCGCTATGCGCCGCCGCAATCGCACGTCGAAGACGTGGTGGAGCCGGGCGGCACACAGCCCGGCGCGCTCGCATCGCGCGGCAAGCGCTTCTTCGCCGCCATGCTCGACGGGGGCATCGCCGTCGCAGTCATGTGGCTGCTGTCGGTGCTCACCCCCATCAACATCTGGGACGACGAAGGCCAGAGCCTCTGGGAGCCGCAGGTCGAGAGCGCCGCCATCGGTTTTCTGCTCTACCTCGCCATGCACGGCTACCTGCTGGCCACCCGCGGCCAGACCATCGGCAAGCTGCTGTTGAAGATCCGCATCGTCCGTCCCGACGGATCGAAGCCCTCGATCGGCCGCATCCTGGGATTGCGCGAGAGCCTGATGTTCGTGGCCGGCGTGATCCCGATGGCCGGCCAGATCTTCCTGTTCATCGACTGCCTCTTCATCTTCCGTGCATCGCGCCGCTGCCTGCACGACCAGATCGCCGACACCATCGTGGTCCAGGCCTGAGCGCCGGCCGCCGCCCCGTGCGCCTCGACACGCTCCACACCGCCGAAACACCCGAGGGCATCGCGCTCTCGCTGCGCCCTGCCGGCCTGGTGGCGCGAGGCCTGGCCTACCTGATCGACTTCGCGATCCGCCTGGGCATCTTCGTCGGCATTTCCATCACGGTCGGCCTGCTGGGCAAGATGGGCGTGGGGATCCTGCTCATCAGCTATTTCTGCCTGGAGTGGCTGTACCCGGTGATCTTCGAGCTCACGCGGGCCGCCGCCACGCCGGGCAAGCGGGTGATGGGGCTGCGCGTGGTGATGGACTCGGGCCTGCCGGTCACGCCCGCCGCCTCGCTCATCCGCAACCTGCTGCGCGCGGCCGACTTCGTGCCGTCCTTCTATGCCGCCGGCATCGTGTCGATGCTGTGGCGCGGCGACAGCAAGCGGCTGGGCGACTTGGCCGCGGGCACGCTGGTGGTGTTCAGCGACCAGGTGAGCCTGCATGGCGAAGTGCCCAAGGCCGAGCCGCAGGCACCGGCGCGGCCGCTTTCGGCGCGCGAGCAACTGGCGGTGGTCTCGTGGGCCGGGCGCGCGAGCCGGCTCACGCCCGAGCGCTTCGACGAACTGGCCCGCGTGGCGGAGCCCGTGCTGGGCCCCGACAGCGCCGGCGCCACCGCCTCGCAGCGCCTCCTGGGCGTGGCGCAATGGGTGCTGGGCCGCAGAGCCGGCGCCGAGCTCCGGCCGGGCGCCGGCGGCGGAGGAGCAGGCCGATGACCCCGCTCGATTTCGAAACCGCCTACGCGCCCCTCTGGGCCGAACTCGAAGCCGTCATCGCCTTGGCGGAAACCAAACGCAAGTTCGACGGCGCCCGGCTCGCCACGTTGTACCGCCGCGTCTGCGAGCACCTGGCGCTGGCGCAGGCACGCGCCTATCCGATCCACCTGACGCAGCGGCTCGAAACGCTCACGCAAAGCGCGCACCGGCTCATCTACCGCCAGCACGACTATGGCCTCGCGCGCTTCGGCCGCCTCGCGCTGGTCGACTTTCCCGAAGCGGTGCGCGCGCACCGCGCCTACATGCTGGTGGCCGCGCTGATGTTCTTCGGGCCTTTGCTCGTGGCGGGCTGGGCGGCCTGGCGCGACCCCGGCTTCATCCTGCACCTGCTGGACGCCGGCGACGTGCAGCAGTTCGACGCCATGTACGGCGACCGCGCCGGCGCGCTGGGCCGCACGCGCAGCGGCGGCGACGACTGGCAGATGTTCGGCTACTACATCATGAACAACATCGGCATCGGCTTCCGCTGCTTCGCGGCGGGCATCTTCGCGGGCGTGGGCAGCGCGGTGGTGCTGGTGTTCAACGGCACGCAGATCGGCGCGGTCGGCGGCTACCTGATCGGCGCTGGGCATGCCCAGAATTTCCTTTCTTTCATCGTCACGCATTCGGCCTTCGAGCTCACGGCCATCGTGCTGGCGGGCGCCGCGGGCCTGCGGCTGGGCTATTCGTGGATCGCGCCCGGCCGGCACACCCGGCTCGAGGCGCTGCGGCTGGCTTCGCGCCACGCGGTGGTGGTGATCTACGGCGTCATCGGGCTGCTGCTGGTGGCGGCGGCGGTCGAGGCTTTCTGGTCCTCCGCGCGCTGGGTGGCACCGGCCGTGAAGTACGGCGTGGGCGGTGCCTGCTGGGTGCTGGTGCTCGCCTACCTGGGCTGGCAGGGCCGGCCGCGCGCGGCGGCCTCCAATGGAACGGCCGCAGCGGCCACCGCGACCGCAACAACGACCAAGGCCGGCCATGCAGGTTGACGGCCTCGCGATCGTGCTGCGCCCCCGGCCGATGGCCGAGGCGGCGGACCTGGGCGCCACGCTGGTGCGCCACCACGCGCGCTCGGTGTGGTTCACCTTCCTGCCGGTGTATCTGGTGGTGGTGGCGCTCGCGTTCTGCACGGTCGAGATCGCCGGCTGGCTGCCGACCCTCGTGATCTTCTGGCTCAAACCCTGGCTGGACCGCAGCCTGCTGTTCATCCTGTCGCGCGCGGTGTTCGGACAGGACACGCGCTGGGCCGATCTGTGGGCGCAGCGCCGCGCGGTCTGGGGCGGCCAATGGCTGCGCACGCTGGCGTGGCGGCGCTTTTCGCCCTGGCGTTCGTTCACGCAGGCCATCGAGCAGCTCGAAGGCCAGCGCGGCGGCGCGCGCCGCAAGCGCCGCACCCAACTGCTGCGCGCGCGGCGCGGTGCAGCCACCGGCATGCAGCTGATCTTTGCCAATGTGGAGATGGCGCTCAATGTCGGCCTCCTGTCGCTGCTGGTCTGGTTCGCGCCCGAAGGCGATGCGAAGGAGGTCATGACCTGGCTCATCTCCAGCAGCACGGGCGAGAGCCTGCTGGCCGCGGCGGCCTACGCGCTGGTCGTCGGGGTGCTGGAGCCGTTCTACGTGGCGGCCGGTTTTGCGATGTATCTCAATCGCCGGGTCGAGCTCGAGGCCTGGGACATCGAACAGGAGTTCCGGCGTGGCTTTCGCTGACACCCGGCCACGGCTGCTGGCCTGGGCGCTGGCCGTGCTGTTCGCAGCCGGCGCGCCGGCCGCATGGACGCCCGCGTCCGCGGCACCGGCCTCGCCGGCCCAGGCGGTCACGCGCGAGCAGGTGAACGCCGCCGCCGAGCGCGTGCGCGCCGATCCGAACATGCCCGGCACCAAGACCGAGAAGAAGCTGCGCTTCAAGGACCGCGACGAGGAAGAAGACGAGCCCGAGAAGAAAACCGACAGCCTCGACTGGCTGCGCGATTTCGTGCGCTCGATCGCCGACGGCGCACGCTGGCTGGTGTGGGCGCTGGGCGCCCTGGCGCTGGCGTGGCTCGCGGTGCGCATCCATCGCTGGGTGAAGGTGCGCGCCGTGGGCGCCAGGCCTGGCAAGGAGGCGCTGCCCAGCCATGTCGGCAGCCTGGACATCCGCCCCGAGACCCTCCCCGACGACATCGGCCAGGCAGCCGCCGCGCTGTGGCAGCGCGGCCAGCAACGCCAGGCGCTGTCGCTCCTGTACCGCGGGGCGCTGTCGCGCCTGGTGCATCTGCATGGCGTGCCGGTGCGCGCGGCGAGCACCGAAGGCGAATGCGTGGCGCTCTCGGCCACGCGGCTCGCCCCGGCGCCGCAGGCCTTCTTCGTGCGGCTGGTCGATGCATGGCAGCTCGCGGCCTACGGGGGCCGGCTGCCCGCCACCGCGCAGGTGCTGGCCGTGTGCGCCGAGTTCGACGCGCATCTTTCCGTGGCCGCGGCTACAGGCGCTGCGGCGGGCAGTCCGGCAGGCACGCCAGGCGAGGTGCCCGCATGAACGTCTGGCTGGTCCGCATCGCGTCGGTGCTCGCGCTGGTGCTGCTCGGTGCGTGGCTGGTCTCGGCCACCGAATGGGCCGACGCCGAGGTGCCCACACCCGCCAAGGGCGAGGCCAGGACCAATTCGCTGTACGCCACGCAGGCGCTGCTGCGCGAACTGGGCGCCAAGGTGGTCAAGCGCGACAGCCTCGATGCCATGCCGCCCGCCGGGGCGCGGCTGGTGCTCGCCTCCAACCACTGGGACCTGTTTCCCGAGCGCGGCCAGCGCCTGCGCGCGTGGGTCGAGCAGGGCGGCCACCTGGTGATGCCCAGCTACCTCGTCGGCGAGGACATGCTGGAAGACTGGGTGCCGCTGGTGGAAGAAGAAGACAAGCCGGTCGTCAAGAAGGACACGCCGATACCGACGCCGCCGTCCAAAAAGAAGTCGCGCGACCAGGCCGAGAAGGACGCGAAAGACGAAGACTGCCATTCGGTGGTCGAGCCCGACACCGTGCCCGCCAGCTTCGCCGGCGGCCGCCGCTTCAGGCTCTGTGCCGCATGGTCGGGCACGCAATACCTGCCGTCCGACGAGAAGCCGGCGCTGTGGGCGGCCGAGGGGCCCAGCGGCACCGAGGCGGTTCGCGTGGGCGTGGGCCGCGGCACCGTCACCGTGATGCCCTGGGGCCTGCTGCACAACACCAGCCTGCTGCGCGCGGACAACGCGCTGTTCGCCACGGCCGCGTTCCAGGCCCGGGCCGGCAGCGAGGTCTGGTTTGTCATGGAGGAGGCGCGCGAGCCCTTCCTGAAATGGATCTGGCGCCATGGCTGGGCGGCCATGGTCGTCGGCCTGCTCGCGCTCGCCGTGGCGCTCTGGCGCGCGGCGGTGCGCTTCGGGCCGCTGGCGCTTTCGGCCGGCACGCACCGCCGCTCCATGGCCGAGCAGGTGCGCGGCACCGCCGGCTTCCTGCACATGCACGGCAGCGGCGCGCTGCACGAGGCGCAACTGCGCGCGCTCAACGAATCCGCCGGCCGCCACCTGCGCCGCTACCGCGATCTGGCGCCGCCTGCGCGCGCGGCCGCGATCGCACAGGCCACGGGGCTCGCGGCGGCCATGCTCACACGCGCGATGTCCGCGCGCGCCCGCGCCCCCGAAGCCATGGCGGTCGACCTGGAGGTGCTCGAAACCGCGCGCCGCCGGCTCGAGGCCAACGGGCCGCGCCAGCCTTCATCTGTTTTGCCTTCCTCACCCTCCACCACCACCTCCTTCTGAAACCAGAGACCTCCATGCAAGCCATCTCCCCCGAAGAACTGACGCGTGCGTCCCAGTGGCTGCAAACCCTCCGCGCCGAAGTCGGCCGGGCCGTGGTCGGTCAGCTCGAAGCCGTCGACCAGACGCTGGTGGCGCTGGTCGCCTCCGGCCACGTGCTGATCGAAGGCGTGCCGGGGCTGGGCAAGACCCTGCTCGCGCGCGCGCTGGCGCAGGCGATGACCTTGCGCTATGCGCGGGTGCAGTTCACGCCCGATCTGATGCCCTCGGACATCACCGGCCATTCGGTGCTCGACCCCTCGGTGCGCGGCGACGGCGGCATCGGCACGCTGCGCGTGCACCAGGGGCCGGTGTTCACCAACCTCCTGCTGGCCGACGAAATCAACCGCGCGCCGGCCAAGACACAGAGCGCATTGCTCGAAGTGATGCAGGAGTACCAGGTCACGCTCGAAGGCAAGGCCATGCCGCTGCCCAAGCCCTTCATGGTGATGGCCACGCAGAACCCCATCGACACCGAGGGCACCTATCCCTTGCCCGAGGCGCAGCTGGACCGGTTTCTGTTGAAGATCGACATCGGCTTTCCGAGCCACGCCGAAGAAAACGCCATCGTGCAGCTCACCACGCTGCAGCGGGCAGGCAACCAGTTCCCCCTGGAGGCGGTGGGACCCTGCCTGGACGAAGCGCAGGTGATCGAGCTGCAGCGCCTGGCCTGCCTGGTGCAGGCCGACGAGCGGGTGATCGACTATGCGGTGCGCATCGCGCGGGCCACGCGCGACTGGCCGGGCCTGTCGTCGGGCGCGGGGCCGCGCGGCACGATGGCGCTGGTGCGCGCGGCGCGTGCCGCCGCGTTGATGGGCGGGCGCGATTTCGTCACGCCCGACGACGTGGCGCGCCAGGCGCTGCCGGCGCTCCGGCACCGGGTGATGATTTCGCCCGATGCGCAGCTGGAAGGCGTGGGCGTCGACGACCTGCTGCGCGCCGCGCGCGACAGCGTGGAAGCACCGCGCTTATGACCTCCCCCAGGCGGTACTTGGACTCGCCCCCAGGCTGCGCGCACTTCGTGTCGCTTCGCCAACCCCCTACCGGGGGCACCACGGGTGGCCCGGCAAAGCCGGCTCCACCGTGGTCCACGAAGGGGGCAAGGCGGCGGTGAGGCGCGTGGTTGCTGTTCCTTCGCGGGCGCTGGTGCTGGCATTGGCGGGCGTGGCCGTAGTGGCCGCTGTGGTGCTGCTTTTCGGGGTGCCGGTCAATCGCGTCGCGGCCGTGCTTGGCGTGCTGCTTCTGCTGGGCTTCGTGGGTGTGGGCTTCGATGTCTGGCGCAGCTGGCGGCTGTGGCGCGCCGCGCCGCTGCGCATCGAGCGCACGTTGCCGGGCGCTTTCTCTCTGGGCGTGCCGACGGTGCTGACGCTGTCGTTGGTCAACGAAGGCGCGCAGGGCTGGCAGGTGGCGGTGTTCGACGAGCTCGATGCGCACTTCGCGTTCGAGGGGTTGCCGCAGGCGGTGACGGTGCCGCCGGCCTCGCGGGTCGAGCTGCGCTACACGGCAACGGCCACGCAGCGCGGGGTGGCGCAGTTCGGGGCCACGCAGTTGCGCTGGCGCACGCGGGCGGGGAGCTTCGAGGTGCGCCAGACGCTGGGCGAGCCGCGGCGGGTGCGGGTGTATCCCAACTTTGCGGCGCTCGCGCGCTATGCGTGGCTCTCGGGAGACCGGCGGCTGGCGCAGATCGGCATCAAGACCTATGCGCAACGCGGGCTGGGCACCGACTTCCGGCAACTGGCCGACTACAAGACCGGCGATTCGCTGCGCCACATCGACTGGAAGGCCACGATGCGGCACCGCCGCCCGATCGTGCGCGAGTTCCAGGACGACCGAGACCAGTGCGTGTTCTTCCTGCTCGACTGCGGCCGCCGCATGCGCGCCGACGAGGGCGGCGCCGCGCAGCAGGCCGGCAGCCATTTCGACGAGGCCCTCAACGCGCTGATGCTCCTGAGCTACGTGGCGCTGAAAGAAGGCGACGAAGTGGGCGCCATGACTTTCGGCAGCCCGCCCGAGGAGCGGCGCGACTTCGCCCCGCGCAAGGGCACGGCCACGCTCAATGCGCTGATGAACCGGCTGCACGACATCCAGCCCGGCGCCACGCATTCGGACTACCTCCTGGCCGCGCAGACGCTGCTGGGCGTGCAGCGGCGGCGCGCGCTGGTCATCGTGCTGACCAACTTCCGCGACGAGGATGCCGCCGAGCTGCGCCCCGCGATCAAGCTTTTGCGCCGCAAGCACCTGGTGCTGGTCGCGAGCCTGCGCGAGCGGGTGCTCGCGCGCATCGCCGGGCAGCCGATGGCGCAGGCGCGCGATGCGGTCGATGTGGCGGCGGCGCACCTGTTCGAGCAATCGCGGCGCGACGCCTTCGCCCGCGTGGTCGGCAACGATCCGCTGTCGGTCGATGTCGAGCCGTCGGAGCTTGCCGTGGCGTTGGTGAATCGCTACCACGCCGTCAAAAGGGCTGGCCTTCTGTAGGCCTCCCTGACCACAATGTCCATTCCAACAACAGAGGAGAAGGCCATGTCAGAGATGCTGAGTTCCAACCCCTATGCCGCCCCCAATGCGGCGGTGGCCGATATGTACGACGAGGCGCGCGTGCAGCCCGTCAAGTTGTGGTCCGCCAAGGGCCGGATCGGGCGGGTGCGCTTTCTGGCGTATTCGTTCTATTCGTACCTGATCTTCATCATGGCGGCCATCGCGCTGGGCGTGGTGATCGGGCTTGCCGGCGTCGGCAAATCGGAAGGCGCCGTCACGCTGGTCACCATGGTGATCGCCATTCCGTACCTGGTGTTCTACGTGCTGATCGGCATCCAGCGCTCGCACGACATGGACTGGTCGGGCTGGATGCTCTTTCTGGCGCTCATTCCCTTCGTCGCGCTCATCTGGGTCTTCAAGCCGGGCACCAAGGGCAGCAACCGCTTCGGCGCGCCGCCGCCGCCGAACACCCTGAGCGTCAACATCGGCGCATGGCTCCTGCCGATCATCGTGGGGCTGGGCATCGTCGCGGCGATCGCGCTGCCGGCCTACCAGGGCTATGTGAACAAGGCCCGCGACGCGCAGGTCGAGCGGCCCTGATCCTAGGGCGCCGTCAGCGCACCAGCGTCGACTTGCCGAACAGGCTCTCGATGAGCTCGACCGCCACTTCGGCGGTCTGGTTGCGCACATCGAGCGCGGGGTTGAGCTCCACCACGTCGACGGAGCCCAGCCGGCCGGTGTCGGCGATCATTTCCATGCACAGCTGCATCTCGCGGTAGGTCGGCCCGCCGCGCACGCCGGTGCCCACGCCGGGCGCGATGTTCGGGTCCAGGCAGTCCAGGTCGAAGCTCACATGCAGGTGGGTGTCGTCGTCCACGTCCTGCAGCGCCTCGGTCATGGTGGTGCGCATGCCGTGCTCGTCGATGTGGCGCATGTCGAACACGCTCAGGCCCAGCGTGCGAATGGCTTCCTTCTCGTCGGCGTCCACGCTCCGGATGCCGATGAAGCGAATGGACTCGTGCGCCAGCGCCGCGGGCTCCCCGCTCCAGCCGGTGAGCACCGCGGGCCCGTGGCCCAGCAGGCAGGACACCGGCATGCCGTGCAGGTTGCCGCTGGGGCTGGTGGTTTCGGTGTTCACATCGGAGTGCGCATCCAGCCACAGCACGCGCAGCTTCTTGCCGCGCTTGCGCGCATGCCAGGCCACCGCGCTGATCGAGCCGATGGCCAGGCAGTGGTCGCCGCCCAGCATCAGCGGCACATGGCCCGCGCCCAGCGCGCTGTCGACGGCGTCGTACACCGAGCGGTTCCAGGCGACCACTTCGTCCAGGTGGCGCAGGCCGTTCGCGGGCGCGGTCCACGGCGTGGCGGGGCCGGCGAGGTTGCCACGGTCGATGACGGCAAAGCCCTGCCGCGCGAGCGCCTCCGGCAGGCCCGCCACGCGCAGCGCGTCGGGGCCCATGCCCGCGCCGCGAACGCTGGCGCCGATGTCGGTCGGCGCGCCGATCAGCGCGAGGGTGGATGCAGTGGAAATGCTCATGCCGCCGGCCTTCCGATGTGCTGCCACAGGTACGCATAACCCAGGGCATCCATGAACGCGGATTCCTTGTTGTCCGAGGCCGCGCTGTGGCCGCCTTCCAGGTTCTCGTAGAAGCTGGTGGCATGGCCCTGCGCGGCCAGCTTCGCGTGCATCTTGCGCGCATGCACCGGGCCCACGCGGTCGTCGCGGGTCGAGGTGGTGAAGAGCGCGGGCGGATAGGCCTGGCCCGGCTTCGCGTTTTCGTAGGGTGAGAAGGTCTTGATGAATTCCCACTCGTCGGGCTGCTCGGGGTCGCCGTACTCCGCGATCCACGAGGCGCCGGCCGACAGCTGCGTGTAGCGCCGCATGTCCAGCAGCGCCACCTCGCTCACGATGGCGCCGTAGAGCTGCGGGTACAGCGTGAGCATGTTGCCCATCAGCAGGCCGCCGTTGCTGCCGCCCATGGCGCCCAGGTGCGCGGGCGAGGTGATGTTGCGCGCGATGAGGTCCTCGGACACCGCCGCAAAGTCTTCGCAGGTGCGCAGCCGTTTCTCCTGCAATGCGGCCTGGTGCCAGCGCGGCCCATACTCGCCGCCGCCGCGGATGTTGGCGATGACGTACACGCCGCCCTTCTCCAGCCATGCGCGGCCGATGCTGCCGCTGTAGCTGGGCTGCAGCGAAATCTCGAAACCGCCGTAGGCGTACTGCAGCACGGGGTTGCGGCCGTCGGCCTTGAGGTCCTTGGCGGCGATCTCGAAGTAGGGCACGCGCGTGCCGTCCCTGGACACCGCAAAGTGCTGGCTCACGGCGTAGCGCGAGGCGTCGAAGAAGCCGGGGCTGATCTTCAGCACCTCGGGCTCGCCCTGTCCGATGGTGCCGATGTAGAGCGTGGTCGGCTGCAGGAAGCCGCTCACGGTGAGGAAGTAGTCGTCGCCCTCGTCCTCGTCGATGCCGGCGGCCGCAATGGTCGAGAGCGCGGGCGCGCCGCCCAGGCTCTCGCGCTTCCATGCGATCGATGCGCCCGAGCCGGCGGGCGGCGGCGTGAGCACCTCCAGCTTGTTCACCACGTCGTGCATCACGTTGAGGATCAGGTGATGGCGCGTCCACGAATGGTCGTCCAGCGCGGTGGTGTCGTCGGGCTCGAACAGCACGGTGAGCTCGCGCTTGCCCGCCATGTAGTCGTCGAACTTCGCGGCCAGCAGCGAGCCCGAGCGGTAGGTGGTGCCGCCCACGGTCCAGTCCTCGCGCGGCTCGATCAGCATCCACTCGCGGGTGATGTCGGTGTTGGAGTCGTCGGGCACGTCGATCTTCACGAGCGCGCCGTCGGCGGCGCGCAGCCAGGTTTCGCTTTCGTAGAAGTCGATCTGGCGCGAGACGAAGTCGCGCTCGAAGCCCGGCGTGTTGTCGCGATAGGCGCTCACCGACATGTCCTCGTGCGCGCCTTCGTACACCGTCATGGCGCTGGACAGCGGCGTGCCGCGCTTCCACTCCTTCACGATGCGCGGATAGCTGGAGCTGGTCATCGAGCCCGGGCCGAAGTCGGTGGCCACGTAGAGGTGGTCGATGTCTTTCCAGGCCACGTGGTTCTTCGCCTCGGGCAAGGTGAAGCCGCCTTCGACGAACTGCCTGGTGTGCAGGTCGAACTCGCGCACCACGTCGGCATCGGCACCGCCGCGCGAGAGCGAAACCAGGCAGCGCCGGTAGTCGGGCTCCAGGCAGTCGGCGCCGTGCCACACCCAGTTTTCCTTGTCTGCCGCGGCCAGCGCGTCGATGTCGATCACGGTTTCCCATGCCGGCTGCGGCTTGCGGTACTCGGCCAGCGTGGTGCGGCGCCAGAGGCCCTTGGGGTGGTCCTTGTCGCGCCAGAAGTTGTAGAAGTTCGCACCGATCTTGCGGACCATCGGGATGCGGTCGTCCGAGTCGAGCACTTCGAGGATGCCCGCTTCGAGCGCCTTGAAGGCGGGCGATTGCGCATAGGCCTCGACGGTCTTCGCGTTCTCCCGGCGGGCCCAGTCCAGCTGGGCTTTGCCGTCGATGTCTTCGAGCCAGAGGTGATCGTCCGGCGGCGTATCGAGCGCCTGTGCGGCGGGCTTTGGTTGGAGGCTGGATGTCATGGCCTCAGTGTACGGAGCCCTTGTGAAAACGGCACCGCGAGGGCATGGTGCGGCAGCGGACGCTTTTTCATTACTTGGGGCAAACCCCGGTGCCTCCCCCGGTGGAAACACTGAAGCAGGCGGTGCCCGGGAACGGCGCGCCAGGGGTATCCTGCCGGACGGCGCATGCCCCACCAAGGAGACACAACACATGAAACACCTGAGCGGTCTTGATGCCACCTTCCTGCACCTGGAGACGCCCGAGATGCCCATGCACGTGGGCTCGCTCAACGTGCTGGACCTGCCCGAGGGCTACACGGGCGACTTCTACGAGGACGCCAAGGCCTTCATGGCCAGCCGCATCCACCTGGCCGATGTGTTCACCCGCAAGCTCGCGCTGATGCCATTCGACATGTCCAACCCGGTGTGGGTGGACGACGAGGACATCGACATCGATTACCACGTGCGCCACATCACGCTGCCCAAGCCCGGCACCAACCGCCAGCTGCAGCAGTACGTGGCGCGCCTGCATTCCACGCTCATCGACCGCAGCCGGCCGATGTGGGAGTTCTTCATCATCGACGGCCTGCAGAGCGGCCAGGTGGCGCTCTACACCAAGGTGCACCATGCGGGCATCGACGGGCAGGCCGGCGTGGAAGTGGGCAAGGCCATCTTCGACCTCGAAGCCACCGGCCGCGTGGTGAAGCCGCCGCGCTCGCGCCCGCGCGGCAACGGCTATCAGCTGGGCATGGCCGAACTCGCCACGGCGGCGCTGCGCAACACGGCGCAGCAGTACGTCAAGCTCTTCAAGATGGCGCCGGCCATCGCACGCGCCATCGGCGGACTGGCCAAGCCCGACGAGAAGGCGGCCGAGAAGGCCACGGCCACCGCGGCGAAGAAGTTCAACCTCTTCGCGCCGCGCACCTCGCTGAACGTGTCGATCACCAACCAGCGCACCTTTGCCGGCCGCACGATCTCGCTGGCGGAGACGAAGTACATCGCCAAGCACTTCGGCGTGTCGCTCAACGACGTGGTCATGGCCACCGTGGCCGGCGCGCTGCGCCACTACCTGGCCGACAACAACGAGCTGCCCGCCAAGCCGCTGGTGGCCGGCGTGCCGGTGAGCCTGCGCGAAGCGGGCGACGACACCGCCAACAACCAGGCCAGCATGATCCTGGTGAGCCTGGCGACCGACATCACCGACCCCGTGCAGCGGCTGAAGGCGATCAATGCCTCGTCCAACAGCTCCAAGTCGACCATGAACCGCTTCAAGGCGGTGATCCTGGACGACTTTCCGACCTTCGCGGCGCCCTGGCTGGTGTCGGGCATCGCCTCGATGGTGGGCCGCTCGGGCCTGGTCAACCTGCTGCCGCCGGCGGCCAACGTGGCCATCTCCAACGTGGCGGGCGCGCCCTTTCCGATGTACTTTGCGGGCGCGCTGGTGACCTGCTACTACCCGGTGTCCATCGCCAGCCATGGCACCGCGCTCAACGTCACGGTGCAGAGCTACAACGGCCGCATGGACTACGGCCTCATCGCCTGCCGGCGAGCCGTGCCCGACATCACCGAGATCGGCGACTACATGCTGGCCGAGCACAAGCTCCTGATGGAGCTGACGCACAAGCACCCCTCGGCCGCCGGCGCGACGGCCGGCACCGCGGCCACCAAGCCGGCCGCGGCGACCGCATCGACGGTGGAGCCGGCCAAGACGGCCGAGCCTGCCGCGCCGCCGGCCGCGAAAAAACCGGCCGCACGCAAGAAGGCGCCGGTCAAGATGCCGGCGAAGGCTGCGGTGGTGAAGAAGGCGGCCGCCAAGAAAGTCGTTGCCAAGCCGGTCGCGGTCAAGAAGGCTGTCGCCAAGGCCGCCCCGGCCAAGACCCCCGCCAGGAAGGCGGCAAAGGCCGCCATCAAGACCACCACAGCCGCCGTCAAGCCCCCAGCCCGCAAGGCCGCGCCGGCCAGGCGCTCCGGCGGCTCGCGTGCCGCCGCGGCCTGATGACCGGCGGGCGGCCGTGGCCTGAAGAAAATTGGGGCAGTTGGACTAGATTTCCCACCGTTCTAGTTTTCCAGGCCTAGGCCCTCCGGAAGAAGATGAGCCCATCGCAAAAAAGCGACCCACTCAACTTCAAGGAAATCCTCATGACCACGCAAACCACCATCGCCTCCGCAGCCATCCACGTCGTCGGCCAGTACAACGACGCCGGCAAGACCCTGGTCAGCGCCTACCGCACCGGCATGCATCGCCTCCTGGGCGGCGCCGCTTCGCGCTACAGCAACTTCCTGGGCAACCGCCAGATCCCGATGGTGAGCGAGCAGATCAAGGCCAACCTGATCGGCGCGCAAGAAAAGGTCAACGGCTTCCTGGCCAACCGCCTGGACATCGACACCAGCCGCATCGTCTCGGTGATGGACCGCGTCGCCGCCGGCACCACCAGCGGCATCGAAACCGTGGCCAGCCGCGTGGCCCGCGTCGAATCGCCGGTCGTCACCTCGGTGCTGAACACCCTGCACGCCGTCAACCAGCCGATCGCCACCGTCTCGGTGCAGATCGCCGACAAGATCGCCGCCGGTGCCAAGCAGATCGAAACCCGCGTCGGCGGCGAAGCCGTGGTTGCCAAGACCGTGCGCACCGTCAAGGCCAAGGTTGCTGCGGCCAAGAAGCCGGTTCGCCGCGCTGCTGCCCGCAAGGCCGCCTGACCCCCGCGAGGCGCCTGGCGCCTCTTTTTCTTTTTGGTACCTGGAGCATCACTGAATGGCGACCCGCACTGACGAAACTGCAAAGTTGAAGAAGAAGGCGACGCCTGCGAAGAAAGCTCCGGCGAAAAGAGCCCCGGCGAAGAAGGCCGCGGCGCCCCGCAAGGCGGCGCCCGCAGCGAAGAAGACCGCCCGTGCCACCCCCGCCCCCGGCAAGGCCGAAGGCCTGCTGCGTGCCGGCCTGAAGGCGCTGGACAACGTGCGCAACGACGTCGCCAAGCGCCAGGCCAACGTGATCGAAGGCCTGCTCGGCATCGGGCAGGGCAAGGCCGACGCCACCACCGGCGCCAAGGCGGTGCTCACCCGCGGCTTCCCCAGCCTCGACAGCTTCGGCATCCGCAAGTTCGAGGACGTGTTCGACCAGCGCGTGGCCACCGCCCTGCAGCGCCTGGGCATGCCCGGCGCCGACGAAGTGCAGGCGCTGCGCGACGAGGTGGCGCAACTGCGCGAACGCATCGCGCAACTCGAGAGCAGCGCCGCGCCGCAAGGCGGCACCGGCACCATCGGCCGCAAGCGCTGAGCGACGGCACAAGCCCAGCCGGTTGTGGCCAGCTCCAACACCACGCGCGATCGCATCCTGCAGGCCAGCCTCGCGCTGTTCAACGCCGAGGGACTGGCGGCCGTGTCCACGCACAAGATCGCCGCCGAGCTCGGCATGAGCCCGGGCAACCTGCACTACCACTTCAAGGCCAAGCAGCTGATCGTCGAATGGCTGTTCCGGCGCTTCGAGCAGCGCATGGAGGCGCTCAACGGCTCTTCGGCATCGATTGCCGCCATCGACGATCTCTGGCTCGCGCTGCACCTGCGCTTCGAGGCCATCGACGAATACCGTTTTATCTACCGCGACATGGCCTTCCTGGCCGCCGAATACCCGGTGCTCGGGCAGCGCGCGCAGGCGCTCACCGCGCAGAACCTGCTGGCGGCCCAGTCGCTGTGCGAAGGGCTGGTGAGTTCGGGCGTCATCGAGACCAGCGCCGAGCAGGCGCGCATCCTGGCGCTGCAGATGGTGTTCACCACCACCTGCTGGCTGTCTTTCGAACGCCTGGTGCCGGGGCGCGACGCGCTGGCGCAGGCAGACCCCGGACTGGCGGCGTTCTACACGCTCACGCTGGTTTCCCCGTATGTTTCCAGCGAATCGAGGGCTTACCTCGATTACCTGAGGGGCAAATACCTCGGATAAATGACGATGTCGTCCGACGGGAGAGTGCAACCATGGCCCCTCATGCTCGTCCTGCACATGCAAAAACGCCAAAGAAAGCCGCATCCATGACCACCGCCACCCACGATCACATCGCACCGCCTTCGCGCCTGCTGCTGCTGGCCGAAGCGCGCGCCCTCTGGGAAACAGGGGCCGGCATCGCCATGTGGCCGCTGCTGCAACTCACGCCGCGCGGCGACGGGCACCCGGTGCTCGTGCTGCCGGGCCTCGTGGCGGGCGACGGTTCCACGCTGCTGCTGCGCCGCTACCTGCGCAGCCGCGGCTACGACGCCCACGGCTGGGGCCTGGGCCGCAACCTCGGTCCGCGCCAGGGCGTGGAAGCCGGCATGGTGCAGCTGCTGCAGAGCCTCAACGAGACGAGCGGCCAGAAGGTCAGCGTGATCGGCTGGAGCCTGGGCGGCGTGTATGCGCGCCTGCTGGCGACCGCGCAGCCCGACCTCATTCGCAACGTCATCACCCTGGGCAGCCCGTTCTCCGGCAGCCCGCGCGCGACCAACGCTTGGCGCGTGTACGAAGGCGTGAGCGGCCAGAGCTCGCACGACCCGCGCCGCATGAAGTACGTGCAGCCCACGCCGCCCGTACCGACGACCTCGATCTTTAGCCGTACCGACGGCGTGGTCGCCTGGCGCTGCAGCATCGAGAAGACCGGCCCGCAGTCGGAAAACATCGAAGTGGTGGCGAGCCACCTGGGGTTGGGCGCGCACCCCGCCGTGCTCTATGCGGTGGCCGACCGGCTGGCGCAGGCCGAGGGTGAATGGAAGCCCTTCAACCGGGGCTTGCTGGGGCCGCTGGTTTATCCGGATCCCGACCGGGACATGTGAATCTTTGAATTGCGCACCATGCAAAAGGCCGGCACTCGCCGGCTTTTTTCATGGCTCGCGCATTGATCCCGGAAGCGTTTGATCAAGTCGCAATTGGTTTGATGACGAGTTGCGTGTTGTCCCTCTTCTGACCTCACTGATGCGCCCGCAAAACAAAGGAAGCCCCGCAGGGCTGCGTAGAACGCTAGCTAGCGAATTGGCCGCAGCTGTTCGTCCGCCATGCCGACCAGCAGGGCCGAGCCATTGGGCAGGATGCGGAACTCACCGTAGCGCGCATGCGTGAACCTCTCTGCATCACCTTCCTTGAAGAACCACGCATCGGTGACGAAGACCCAACTGCCGTCCTTCGCGCTGAGCGGGACTTCGAGGTCGCCGTTCTGCCGTGGTTCGCCGGCCGAAGGCAGGTGCAGCGTGTAGGTCGAGGGTAGGCGCGGATCGGGCCGCACCAGCACGGTTGGTCGACGGCCACCCTCCGGGCTGTCGCTCCGGCTCCATCGGTCGGGCAGCGCAAAGTTCAGCCGCATGTAGTCGCCCTGCATGAGCGAACGCGGATCGACCGGTGCCAGCTGCACGAACACGGGCTGACCGTTTCGGATGATGTTCTCTTTCTCGAAGATCGCCCCGTTGGCAACCAGCAGTGTGCCCACGCCTGTCAGCACCATGCCCGCGAGCCGCTTGTTCTTCCGCCAGTTGCCACTGGCCGGGTCGACGGGGGCAGCGGTGATTGCATCGGCGGATGATGTGTTGCGCGACGCCAGCCAGACCAGCGCGCCCAGCGCGGTGCCTATCAAGACCAGGAGCAGCGCCTTGTCGGCCAGCGGCCACGTCAGCTGATAGTAGAAGCTGCCCACGATCCACAACGCCGCCGCGCAGCCCAGAGCGGCAAGACGCCAGCGCCCCGTGGTGGCAAGGGCGGCAGTGCAAAGGCAGGCTGCGCCGAGGCTGGGCACAAATCCGCACAACGCCGCCAGCAGAAGGGCCACACCCAAGCCCAGCGCGGGGGCTTGGCGCAGTGCTGGCCAGCAACGGCCCAGCAGCACGGCCGCACCTGCCGCGCACAGCACCGACACCAGGTTCTGGAGCTTGGCCGCAATGCCGGCTACGGCACCGACGCCGACGAGTTCTCGGCCCATGTCGCTGCCCGGGGCCATGCCGCCGAGCATGAAAGTGGCGCCCGACAGCAGCGCCAGTGTCAGCAGGAGCTGCACGCACCAGCCGTCGGCCAGGCTTGTCAGCAGACTGCCGGTGCGCGCGCCCGGTAGCCGCGGCAGCAGGTAAAGCACCAGCAACCACACTGCCAGGCCGAGGTGGGAATAGAGCCACCACGTCCAGCGGAAGCGCTCAAGCCAGAACAGATCCCAGAAGGCCCTGTCGCCGTTCGACCAGGCCATGGCGGCGATTGTCAGGAACACGCCCAGCATCACGCCGAGCAAGGTGCGCAGCCAGTGCAACGGCGTGAGCCACGCCAGCACCAGGCTGACGATACACATGCCCAGCGCGCCGTTGAAAATCGAACTGTCGCGGAACAGCGCCCAGCCCAGGCAGCACAGGCCCAGCGCCATGGCCGGCAAGCAGAGCTGTTCGACGAACAGGGCCAGGCCGCGCTGGCACAGGATGAGCACGCTGACCGCCAGCAGGCCAAGGCCGAGGACATACAGGGCGGGGCCTTGTTTCAGCAACGCGTTGCCGAAGGCCATGGCCATGGCGCCCAGCAGTGGCAGCACGGCGAGCCAGGCGCCCAGCGCGGTCAACAGCAGCACGGGCCAGGGGCGGGATTCGTCCTGCGGCCATTGCGCGTCCGGCGGCAACAGGCCCTGGTCGATCGCGTGTTGCATGAGTCGAGACGGGGTGGTCATGCGGCTGCTCCGTCTTGCTGCACAGCAGCCAGCACGGTGTTCTGGCGCCGCATAACCCACGCCACCGAACCCGCCAGGATCCCCGCAGCCAGGAGCCCGATCACAAGCAGCAGGCCCATCGTGTCACCGCCGCTGTTCTTGAAAAGAAAGTGCGCCAGGCCGGCAACCAGCAAGGTGTCCAGACACAGCACCGCCGTGCTCAGGCCCACGATGTCGAACCATCGCCGCTGCATCAGCAGGCCGCTGGAGCCGGCCATCAGCACGAGCCCCAGAAAGTAGTGGAGCGCGACTGCGGAGCGAAGGAACAGGCCCGCCAGCGCGGCCAGCGTCACGCTCACGGCCATGGCCAGCAGGGCCAGCCGGCGCGACCAGTGTGTCGTTCCCACCCAGCGTTGCGCCCACGGGCTCAACGCGAGCACTAGCATTGCGCCCAGCCCCCAACTCGCCAAGTGAATCGGCAGATCGCGGTTGTCGGCCAGCCAGCGGTGTCCCGTGTGTGCATAGGCCCAGAGGCTGATCGCGCTGCAAGTCACCATCACCCACGGAAACCACAGCACGTCGCTGCGTACGCCCAGGCACAACGGCAGGGTGAGCAGCGCCCACAGCGCGAAAAGCTGCCACGCATCGGCGCCTGTCTGGTAGGTCTGGCCGTAGTAGGCAAACAGTGCGCCCGTGCCCAGCAGGCACAGCAGGCCCATCGGTGTCCGCAAGGCTGGGCTGCGCCATGCTGCCAGCGCGGTCAGCAGCACCCAGCCCTGCAGCAATGCGAACTGTCCGGTGCGGCCCAGGGCGCCCCAGTTGGCGGCAACCCACATCACCAGGCCGAAGCCGCCGAGCCCGGCGGCAAGCAGCGCGACGGTGCGCCAGAAACGTTGCGGCAGGTGCGACGGCTGCGCATCGAGTTCTGCGAGCGCAAACAGCGTCTGCATCCGCGTCGCCGGCAGTCGATGGGCGCGGGCCAATTCGTAGAGTGCGAGTCGAAGGTTCATGAACGTTGAGGCAGGCTGGATTCAAGGGCAAAACTTGTCGAAATACGCCTTCAGCGAATCGCCGCCCTCGGGCAACGCCGCCTTGACCGAGCCGGTCTTGCCGTCCACCGTCGAGACGCTGAATGTCACGGACTTTCCGACCACCAGCGCATCGCGCAGTGCCACGGCACTGTCTGCCGCCACATTGAAGGTGCTGCGAGAAAACTGCTTCGCATCGAAGGTCTTGCCATCGACTTCGACCACCATGGTGCCGCGCGCCTTGCTGTTCGAGTCGTAGGCCGCATCGAACGGAAGCTCCACCGACGCCGCCCATTTCTGGTTGCTCGGGCCACCCCAGGCGGCAGGGCATTGCAGGCGGATGCGCGTATTGCGGAAGGCCATCGGCCCTTCGTTCTTCAGGCCAGCGAAGCTCAGGTAGGCCGCGCCCTGGAAGCTGCTGCCGTTGCCCGCGCTGGGCGCTGTGACCTGCCAGCGCTTGCCGGCCATCACGTCCATCGCGCCACCCATCGCCTCGATGCCGGCGACATCCGAAGCGCTCTTGAAACCCAGCGCCGCATAGCAGGCCAGCTTCTCCTTGTCGTCGGCGATGGCCACGCATTCGGCCAGCTTGTAGCCCTGCGCGGAAATGACGCGCGCGGCGCTGTCGAATGCGGCCGGCAAAGGCTGCGACGGTGCGGACGATGTGCCTGTCCTGGCCGTGGCCGGTGTGCTCGTTGTCTTGTCGCAGGCTGTCAATGCGGCGGCCGCTACCGCTGCGATTGCGAGCAGCGCGGCGGGCGCGATGCGCTCCAGATGCATGCAGGTACTCCCTTGGTTTTCAGGTCTGCCCGCGTCTGCTGGCCTTCGCACGAAGAGGCGGGTGGCCGGATGTTAGCGCCCTGCTTTTCTTCTTCGGTGCAGGCGGCGGCTTCACCGCGGTGCTCTTCACCGGCGCCGCGGCAACCTCGCCCGCCTTGACCGCAGGCGGCGTCTCCAACGCCCGCTCCATCAGCAGCCTGTGCTCCAGCAGCATGTAGTCGCCGATCTCGATGATGTCCGGCACCGCGCGCCGGCAGGCGATGAGGCCGTAGTCCATGCGGCCGTTGTAGCTTTGCACCGTCACGTTGAGCGCGGTGCCGTGCGCTGCGATCGACACCGGGTAGTTGCAGGTCACCAGCGCGCCCGCGAAGTACATCGGAAAGGGCGCGCCCTGCACGTTGGAGATGGCCACGTTGATCATCGGCGGCAGCACGTTCACCAGCCCCGAGCGGCCGACCAGCGAGGCCATGCCCGACATGAACCACGGCGCGGCGAAGCTCGGGAAATCATCGAGGATCAGCGGCTTGAAGCGGTTCACCACCGACTTCGAAGTGTTCGACGACAGCGCGATCTGCCGGAGACGCTCCACCGGGTCCGCCACATCGCTGGCCAGGCTCACGATCATTCCCGTCACCTGGTTGTTGGCGGTGCTGTCGCCGGCTTCACGCAGGCTCACCGGCACGCCGGCCACCAGCGACTTCGCGGGCAACTCGTTGCTGTCGGCGAGGTAGCGTCGCAGCGCGCCCGAGATGGTGCCCATCACCACATCGTTGAGCGAGACGCCGAAGTGCCGCGCCAGCCCCTTGGTCTCTGCCAGCGAAATGGTGCGGCCCGCAAAGCTGCGCTGGTTGGTGATCGACACGTTGAACGGCGTACGCGGCGCAAGCAGGTTGAAACGCCTGCCAAGTGAGCGCGGGCCTTGGGGCGTTGCCTCGCCGCGCTGCGCGAGTCCGCGCGCTGCACGTCCCAGCGCGGGCAGCAGCTTCACCACCTTGACGTATTGCGCCGCCGTGTTGCGCAACGCCGCGCCGTAGAGCTCGGCCACGCCCAGCTGGTAGCTGCTGCGGCGCGCACGCGGGCGCGGCGGTTTCACCACGCGGCCCGTGGGTGCGATGTCGAAGATGGCCTTGCCCACCTCGATGCCGGCCTGCCCGTCGATGCCCGCGTGGTGCATCTTGGTGTAGAGCGCGACCTGTCCGCTCTTGAGCCCGTCGATGATGAAGAACTCCCACATCGGCCGGCTGCGGTCCAGCAGCGTCGAGTGCAGGCGCGCCACGTACTGCTGCAACTGGCGGTTGGTGCCCGGCTGCGGCAGTGTGATGTGGCGCACGTGGTAGTCGATGTCGATGTCCTCGTCCTCCACCCACACCGGGTTGGACATGTCGAAGGGCATCAGCGCGAGCTTGCGGGTGAACACGTTGGCCAGGTGCAGCCGCGCCGCGAGGCAGGCCTTGGCGTCTTCGTAGAAATCGCCCTGGTAGCCCTCGGGCAGGTCGAGCACGTTGAGCGAGCCCACGTGCATCGGCATCTCGGTGGTCTCGAAGTGCAGGAAGGTGGCGTCGACGCCGCTCAGGTGTTTCATGATGGGCAAGCCTCAGGGGTGGAGCTGCGATTGTTCCCACCGGCACGCGCTTTGACGCAGTGCGCGCGCCGGTGTTTACCCGGCAGCTTTGTATGCCCGCGCAGGTACCGCGCCGGCCCATACATTCCCGCCGGGAAACTCCGCATCCGAATGCGTGCCGCGAGCCTCCACGAACCAGGGGCAACGGCGTAACGTGCCTCCTGCCGTTGTCACACACCCAGGGAGCTCGCACGCATGACCACCACAACCCCAATGGCCAAGGCCCACCCGTGGGTCTCTTCGTACCCTGCCGGCGTCCGATGGGACGCGCCGCTGGCGCAGACGCCCGTGCCGCGCCTGCTCGAGGAGGCGGTGGCGCAATGGCCCAACCGGCCCTTTCTCGACTTCATGGCGCGCAGGATCAGCTACCGCGAGTTCGGTGCGTTGGTGGACCGCGCAGCCGCCGGCTTCCAGAAGCTGGGCGTCGGACCCGGCGTGCACGTGGGGCTGTACCTGCCCAACTCGCCGCACTACCCGATCGCCTTCTTCGGCGTGCTGCGCGCCGGCGGCACGGTGGTCAATTACTCGCCGCTCGATGCAGAGCGCGTGCTCGAACACAAGGTGCAGGACAGCGAGACCGACTTCCTCGTCACGCTCGACCTGGCCGCGCTCTATCCGCAGATGGCGCGGCTCATGGGGCATTCGCGGCTGAAGAAACTGATCGTCGGTGCGCTCGACGAGTACGCCGCGGCGCCCGGGCCCACGCGCGCCCACATGCAGGGCGCGGGCCTTCTTGCAGAAGTGGCGGACGACGCACACCGCATGCGCTTTGCGCAACTGCTGGACAACGACGGCGGTCACCACTATCGCCCGGTCTCCGACCCGGCCGATGCCATCGCCGCGCTGCAATACACCGGCGGCACCACCGGCCTCCCCAAAGGCGCGATGCTCACGCACGGCAACCTCACGGCCGCCTGCGCCCAGTATGTGGAAAGCCTCTCGGGCGACGAACCCATCGTGCGCTTCGGCGAGGAGCGCATCCTCGCGGTGCTGCCGCTCTTTCACATCTATTCGCTGGTGACCAATCTGCTGATGGGCATACGCCTTGGCGCCGAGATCGTGCTGCACACCCGTTTCGACCTGGACACGGTGATCAAGACTTTCGACGCGCGAAAGATCACCATCTTCTCGGGCGTGCCGACCATGTACATGGCCATGATCAACCACCCGAAGGTGAGCGAGCTGGACCTGCGGTCGCTGCGCTCCTGCGGCTCGGGCGGTGCGCCGCTGCCGGTCGAGGTGGCGCACAGGTTCTTCGAACTCACCGGCTGCCAGCTCAGCGAAGGCTGGGGCATGACCGAGACATCGCCCACCGGCAGCTTCACGCCCGCGCGCGGACGGCGCAAGGCCGGCTCCTGCGGCATGCCGCTGCCGGGCATCACGCTGTCCATGCGCGACCTGGCCGACCCCGAGGTGGAGATGCCGACCGGCCAGCGCGGCGAGTTGTGCATCGCCGGCCCGAACGTGATGAAGGGCTATTGGAACAACGAGGCCGCCACGCGGGCCAGCATGACCGCCGACGGTTTCTTTCGCAGCGGCGACGTGGCCTACATGGACGAGGACGGCTTCGTCTTCATCGTCGACCGCACCAAGGACATGCTGCTGTGCGGCGGCTTCAACGTGTACCCGCGCACCATCGAGGATGCGATCTACGAGCATCCGTCGGTCGAGGAGGTGTCGGTGATCGGAATCCACGACGAGTACCGCGGCCAGTCGCCCAAGGCATTCATCAAGCTGAAGAACGGCGCTCAGCCGTTCACGCTCGACGAGCTGAAGAATTTCCTGAAGGACCGGCTCGGCAAGCACGAGATGCTGCAGGCCATGGAGATCCGCGCCGAGTTGCCCAAGACGGCCGTCGGCAAGCTCTCGAAGAAAGAGCTCTACGACGAAGAGAACGCGAAGCGCGGCGCGACTTCCTGAGGCGCCACGGTGAGCAGTTCGTAGCCGCGCTTGTAGGCGGCGCGCAGCAGCACGCCGTTTTCTTCGCGCAGGTCCAGCTTCTTGCGCACGCCCGCCGCGGCGATGTCGAGTGCGCGTGCACCCTTGCGCGGCAGTTGCTTCCACAGCGCGATCCACAGGAAGTCGCGCGTCAGCAAATGATCGGGATTGCGGAATAGCATGCAAGCAAGCTCGAACTCGCGCGGATCGAGCTTGAGTTCCCGGCCCCGGTGCAGGACGGTGCGGCGCTGCACCAGCAGGCGGTAGTCGCCGCACACCACGTCGTCGGTGCGCGCGGTGTGCGGCACGGGACCACGCGCCCGCGAGATCAGGGTGCGCATGCGCCATTCCAGTTCGTGGTCGGCCATGGGCAGCGCGGCGAAGTCGACGATGCCGTGGTTCCGGCTTAGGGCGTCGAATTCGGGCGGGGCGTGCCAGAGCGGATCGTCGGTCAGCAGCAGCATGGGCAGGCCTTGTTGCCGGCAGGCGGCGGCCAGTTCGTTCCAGGGCACGGTGTCCGAGGGGTTCAGCAGCAACAGGCCGAAGCGCCAGCCGTTGCGCAATGCGGCCAGCAGGTCGCCCGGGTTGCGCAACGGTGTGGGCGCATGGCCCCTGGCGGTCAGCCGGCGCTGCAGCGCGGCCCTTTGAATCACATCCCCGTCCACGACAGCCACGCGCAGCGGTTCATCGGCCCTGACCATGCTCCAAGTCTCCCCGGTTCCAGAAGTTGAACGAATCGCGAAGTCTCGAAATCGCGATGCCGTTGATCTTCTGCGGGGAGGCCTAGGCGTAAAAAACTAGAAGCGCGGGAAAGCTAGTCCAAATGCTCCAACTTTCTCTGGCGTGGTCAGCTGCCGGCCCACACGTCCAGCACATAGCGCTGGTCGGCAATCATCTTGTCCATCCACGCGGTGCTGTCGTGGCCGTGCTCGCGTGCGATGTCGGTCAGCGTGCGCCGCACGTCGGGCTCCATGCGCGAGCCGTCGCCGCACACGTAGACCACCGCGCCGGCTTCCAGCAGCTTCCAAACGGCCGCGGCCTGCTCGCGGATCAGGTCCTGCACATAGACCTTGCGCTCGCCCGAACGCGAGAACGCGGTGTGCAGCTTCATCAGGCCGCGGTGCGACCAGGCCTGCAGCTCCTCGGCATAGATGAAGTCCTGCTCGGGGTGGCGGCAGCCGAAGAACAGCATGGCGTCGCCCAAGGCCCCGCCGCGCTCGACCTGCGCCGCACGCTCCTGCAGGAAGCCGCGGAACGGCGCCAAGCCGGTGCCGGGGCCGATCATGATCAGCGGGCGCTTCACGTCCTCCGGCAGTCGGAAGCCCTCGGCCGTGGTCTCGCGGATCACGCCGTGCACCGTGTCGCCCGCCTCGGCGCGCGCCAGGTAGTTGGAACACACCCCCTCGAAGGTGCCGTTGCCCGACAGCGCCGGCGCGCTCACCACGCCCACGGTGACGCTGCAGCGGCCCGGCGTCATCGAGGGCGACGAGGAGATCGAGTAGTAGCGCGGCGACAGCGGCGACAGCATTTCCAGGAAAACTGCGAACGGCACCTGGCAGGCGCGGTGTTCTTCGAGCAGTTCGAGCAGCGACTTGCGCTTGTGCAGCACCTCGGCCTTGTAGGCGGCCTGCGAGGCTTCGTCGCTGCCCGACAGCGCCACCAGCTTCGGCTTGGTGAACGGGCATTCGGTGTACGCCGCGAGCGTGGCGATCTGCTTGCGCGTGGCCACGTCCTGCAGCTCGACGTAGTCGCCCAGCAGCCGGTCCACCGCGATCACCTGCTCCACCGGCAGCGCGGCCTTGCGGCCCGGCACGGCCGAAAGGCGCACATGCGCCGCGCGCTCGAAGCCGAAGCGCGCCATCGCACGCTCGACCTGCGCCGGGCTGTTGCGCGGCACCACGCTCAGGTGGTCGCCGGGCACGTAGTTCAGGCCCTCGGGCAGCATCAGCTCCACATGGCGCGTGGAGCGGCTGCCTTCGCTTTCGCTGCCGGGACTTTGCAGTTCGCGGTTCTCGACGACGCGCAATGCGACGGCGCCCAGCGCATCGACCAGCGCATTTTTCTGCGGCGGCGGCAGCTCTTCGAGCGTGTAGAGCGGCTCGGCCTCGGCGGGCGTGTCGGCGCCGGCCTTGATGTCGAAGGCCTTCACCAGCGTCGGCCAGAGCGCATCGCTCCAGTCCTGGAAGGCGCCGTCCATGTCCTCGCGCGCATCGCCTTCGCCGCGCGGATGCACGCGGGTAGCGCCCAGGGTTTCGAGCCGCTCGTCGATGCGGCGCGGCACGGCCTGGTAGGTGGCGGCCCAGTCGGTGTTGCCGCAGCCGAACACGCTGAAGCGCACGCCGTTGAGCGCGTCGTCGGCCTTGTCGAGCCAGCGATGGAATTCGGCCGCGTTGTCGGGCGCCACGCCGTTGTAAGACGCGCAGACGATGGCCACCGCGCCGTTGGCCGGCAGACGCTCGGCGTAGTCGTCGAGCGAGGCCACCTGCGTGGAAAAGCCGCGCAGCTCGCCCGCCTCGGCCAGTTGGCGCGCGAGGTCTTCGGCGGTGCCGAGGTTGGAGCCCTGCAGCACCAGCAATGAGGTGCCGTGGCGCGCCGCCTGGGGCTTGCGTGCGGTGGGTTTGGCGGGTGCGTCCGGCGTGGCGTTCGCTTCGCCGTTGCCGCGCGGTCGCGAAACCGGGTCGCGCAAGAGCGCCTTGATCTTGAAGTTCTCCGGCTTGATCGTCAGCGCTTCCTTGATCTTGAGCTTGTAGCCCGTGTGATCGACCAGGTTGAAGCGCTGCAGGATCATGCCCAGTGTGAGCACTGCCTCCTGCAGCGCAAACTGCCGCCCGATGCAGGCGCGCTGCCCGTTGCCGAAGGGCTTGAAGGCATTCACCGGCCGTTCGCGCTCGGCTTCGCGGCTGAAGTGGTCGGGGTTGAACTGATCGGCGTCCTCGCCCCACACGCCCTTGTCGCGATGCAGCGCAAGCGCATGCATGATGACCATGTTCTTCTTCTTGATCGTGTACTGGCCGCCGATGGTCGTGTCTTCCTTGGCGCGCATCGCGATGGCCGGCGCGGTCGGATACAGGCGCAGCGCCTCCTTGAGCACCTGCATCACGTACTGCAGGCGGTTGACCTGCGCATAGGTGGGCTTCTGCGAGGTGTCGCCGCCGAATACGCTGTCGACCTCGGCCTGCGCCTTGGCCATGGCCTCGGGGCTGTTGAGCAGAAAGTAGATCGCGAACGACAGCAGGCCGCTGGTGGTTTCATGCCCTGCGATGAGGAATTCGATGCACTCGTCGCGGATCATCTTGTCGGTGAGCTGCTCGCCGCTCTTCTTGTCCACGCCCGCGATCATGTAGCTCAGCAGGTCGGGCTTGGTGGCGATGTCGGCACCGCTCGCGCGCCGCTCCTCGATGATGTCTTCCACCATCTTGTGCATGAAGCGGATGTCCTTGCGCTGCTGCGTCAGTTCCTTCTTCAGCATCAGTTCCTCGAGCGGCAGGCCCCGGCGGTTCTGCACCGTCTCCAGCGTGCGCACCATCGCATCGACAAAAGGATGGAAGCCCTCGCGGTAGAACGAATTGAAGCGGTAGCCGAAGCCGCACAGGCCGATGGTGTCCAGCGTGAGCGCGGTCATGTCGCGCACCACGTCCACCTCTTCGTCGAAGTTCAGCCGCTCCCACTTGGTGACCAGCTGGCCCGCGATGTCCAGCATCATCGGGTGATAGGCCTGCATCGCGCGCTGGCTGAAGTTGGCCAGCAGGATGTTGTGCGGCTTGGACCAGGTCTCCTCGTGCGTGTCGGAGGTGAAGAGGCCGTGCGATGCGGCGCGCAGCCGTCGCAATGCGCCGCGCGTGCTCTTGTCGAAGCGCGCTTCCTCGCAGAGTTCGTCCACCAGCGCGGGCGACGACACCACGATGACCGGCATGCCCGGCATGTCGAGCCAGTAGATGCCGCCCAGGTCCTGCGCGATCTTCCACATGTCGAGCACGGGGGAGTCGGAGCCGATCGACAGCAGGTTGCCGACGAAGGGTTTCTTCGCGGGATGCGGGATCGGATAGAGCGAGTTTTTGCCTGCCATGGGGTGTTGTGCCTTTTGGAATGGACCCGCTTCGGAAATCCGTGAGGTGCCACCCGGAGTATCCGGACGGCACAGGGGGCAGGCAGGACGGGGTTTCCCCTAGAAATTGTCTGTGGCCGTCATCGACCTTCGCGCCCGGTCAGGGCCGAACCATCTTGCACTCGGTCCCCTGCGCCAGCTCGTTGCCGGTGTACGCCGCATCGGTGCGAAAACCATAGTTCGTGCCTTCCCAGCCCACCTTGACCGCCTTGCCGTCCACCGGCGCGATGGTGTTCACCACCTGAGGCAGCAGCAGCTGATGGTCTTCGGCACGCATGCGCACCGGGCCCACCACCGAATCGAAGCTCAGGTCTTCGAGCGCGCGGGCCACCTTCACGGTGTCATCGCTGCCGGCCTTGTTGATGGCCAGCGCCAGCAGGCGCGGCGTCATGTCGATGCGCGGCGCAAGGAAGTCCTTGCCGGTCTTGGCCTTGTAGGCCTTGGCGAGTGCGTCGGCCTTCGGCGTATCGGCCTGGCCCGGATGCCATTCAGCCACCCAGGTCAACTGCCCCGTCTTCGCTTGCGACACCGCGGTGACCGTGCCGGGCACCGAGCCCGCGCTGTGGTTGAAGTAGCGCAGGTTGTAGCCCGCATCGCCCGCGGCCTTGAGCAGCAGCGTCATGTCCTGCCCCCAGTTGCCGGTGATGACCGAGTCGGCGCCGCTCTGGCGGATGTTGGCAATGTAGGGCGCGAAGTCCTTCACGCGGCCGATGGGGTGCAGCGCCTCGCCCACGAACTGCACATCGGGCCGCGCAAGGCCCACCATCTGCCGGCCGTAGCTCGCCCACTGCTTGCCGTGCGCGTAGTCCTGATTGAGAAGGTAGACCTTCTTCACGTCGGGCGTCTTCTTGATGTAGTTGGCCAGCGCCTTCATCTTCATCGCGGTGTTGGCCTCGGTCTGGAAGTGCCAGAAGCTGCAGTTCTTGCCTGTCATCTCGGGGTCGATGGAGGAGTGATTCAGCACGATCAACTCCTTGCCCGGGTTGCGCTGGTTCCAGCGCGTGACCGATTGCACCAGCGCCGCGACCACCGACGAACCCGAGCCGCCGGTGACGATGGCCTTCGCGCCCTGGTCGATGGCCGCCTGCAGCGCGCTCTGGCTCTCTTGCGCCGAGAGCTTGCTGTCGAACTGCAGCAGCTGAAGCTTGGTGCCGCCGAGCACGCCGCCCTTGGCGTTGATGTCCTCGATGGCGTACTGCGTGTGCATCAGCATCAACTCGCCGACATTCGCGAAGGGGCCGGAAAGTGGATCGATGTAGGCGATCTTGTAGGTCGGCTGCTGCGCGTGTGCGGCACCCGCAAGGGCCAGCAGGGATGCGAGCGCGATCGGCGCCAGGGGCGCGTGCTTGAACTTCATGGGTTGTCTCCGGAGGGTTTTTTGTTCGTCAGTCTTTGGCGCGCAGGCCGATCACGCGGCTCGCGAGCTTCGTGAGCTCGGCCACCACCTCGTCGGGCGAGAGCCGACCGCCGGGGCGGTACCAGCTGTACAGGAAGCCCGGCAGGCTGCAGGCCGCCAGCGCGGTGATCTTGGTCTCGGCAAAGTCCAGGTCGCCGTCGCGCCGCGCCTCTTCGAGCAGCGGGCACAGCAGGTCGTAGAAGTGGTGCGCGAGCTTCTTCTGCGCCGCGATGTACTCGGGCCGGTACACCTGCGGCTCGCGGTACGGAAAGAAGGCGCAGGGGTGATGCACGATGGTCGCGCGGATCAGCCGCTCGATGCCTTCGAGCACCTTCTCGCTTGCGCGGCGCGGATCGCCCTCGGCGAAGTCCAGCGCGGTGAAGCAGTCGACGGCGGGGCGCCACGAGAGCGTTTCGAAGATCTCCTGCTTGTCGCGGAAGTAGTAGTACACGAAGGGCTTGGTCACGCCCAGCGCGCGAACGATCTGCGCCATGGTGGTGTTGGCGTAGCCCTGCGCGGCGAAGAGTTGCGCGGCCGCCTGCAGGATGCGCTCGCGCTGCGCGTCGGTGCTCTGCGTCGCGGCGCGCTGGCGTCCCGTGCCCTGCGGCAGGTGCGGCTGCGCCGTGGTGGCCGTCGGTTGCCTGTCGGCCCCAGAGGGTTTGTGCCGTGTCGCGGAAGTTATACCCATGGGTAGGATTGTTCGTGCACGATGCACTATTGGCAAGCGCCTGCCCGGTGCAGGCGGCTATCGATAACCCTGAGAAAGAGACGCCATGGAGACATTGCCCGACCGCCCGCTGAAGCCGCTGCACGACTACCTGCGCACCCATGCGCGCGAGCGCGGCGACAGCGCCGCCTGCATCTGGTACGGGCAGGCCATGAGCTGGTCCGAACTCGACCGCGCGAGCGATGCTTTCGCGGCGCGCCTGCAGGCCGTCGGCGTTGCGAAGGGCGAGCCGGTGGTGCTGTTTCTCAACAATTGCCCGCAGTACCTGGTCGCGCACTTCGGCATCCAGAAGATCGGCGCCATCGTCTGCCCGAGCGGACCGCTCAACAAGGAGCACGAGCTGGCCTACCAGGTCAACGACCTGAAGGCGCGCGTGATCGTCGCGGCCGCGCCGCTGCTGCCGGTGGTGCGCAAGGTGCAGCCCGGGAGCGCGCTCGCGCACGTGTTCGTCGTGCACTACGCCGACCTGCTGCCTGCACCGGCATCGCTGGACCTGCCGGCCGAGCTCGCCGCGGAGCAGAAGGCCGAACGCAGCGTGCCGGCGGACTGCGAAGACTTTCTCGCGGTGATGAAATCCGGCGCCGTGCCGGCGCCCGTGGCCATCGACATGGACGACGTGGCGCTCATGACCTACACCTCGGGCACCACGGGCCTGCCCAAGGGCGCGATGCTGAGCTACGGCAACGCGCTCTTCAAGACGCGCGCCGCGGCCGACTGCAACGGCGTGGGGCCGCGCGACGTGCTGCTGTCCATTGCGCCGCTGTATCACATCGCCGGCATGCTGATGGGCGTGAACGTGCCGGTGCTCAGCGGCGCCACCTCGGTACTGTTGCACCGCTTCGACCCCAAGGCTGTGCTGCAAGCCATCGCCACCTACAGGGTCAGCTGGTGGTACAGCATCGCGCCGATGAACGTGGCCTGCATGCAGGTGCCCGACATCGCAAGCTTCGATCTGTCCAGCCTCCGGATGAACCCGGTGACCAGCTTCGGCATCGCCTTCACCGAGCCGCTGGCGGCCCAGTGGCGCTCGCATGCCGGCAACTGCACATCGTTCGAGGCGGCCTACGGCCTGAGCGAGACCCACACCTGCGACACCTACACGCCGCACCATGCGCCGCGCTGGGGCACGCAGGGCATTGCGGTGCCGGGCGTGACGATCCGCATCGTCGACGCCGACACGGGCGCCGACATGGCCACCGGCGAGGTGGGCGAGATCGTGCTCACCAGCCCGGGCTCCTTCAAGGGCTACTGGAACAAGCCCGAAGCCACCGCCGCAACGCTGCGCAACGGGTGGGTGCATACCGGCGACATGGGCAAGCTCGACGCCGACGGGTACCTCACCTTCATCGGCCGCTTCAAGGAAATGATCAAGGTCTCGGGCTACAGCGTGTTCCCGGAAGAGGTCGAGACCATTCTCATCAAGCATCCCGCCGTGGCGCAGGCCGCAGTGATCGCGCAGCCCGATGCCGAGAAGGGCGAAGTCGTGAAGGCCTTCATCGTGCGCAAGCCGAATGTCGAGCTCGATGCCGACGCGCTCATCGCCTGGTCGCGCGACAACATGGCCAGCTACAAGGCGCCGCGCGCCGTGAGCTTCATCGATGCGTTGCCGACCACCGGCGCGGGCAAGGTGCTGCGCCGGTTGCTCAAAGACAAGGCCTGAAAGGTTTTTGCGTGTTCTCCAAAGTTCTGATTGCCAACCGCGGCGAGATCGCCGTTCGCCTGGTGCGCGCCCTGCGCGACCTGGGCATTGCCAGCGTGGCGGTGCATGCGCGTGACGATGCGTCCGCGCTTCATGTGCAACTGGCCGATGTGACGGTCGCGCTCGATGCGACCGGGCCCTCCGCGTACCTCGACGTTGCCGCGCTGATCGCCGTCGCGAAGGCGAAGGGCTGCGATGCGGTGCATCCCGGCTATGGCTTCCTGAGCGAGCGTGCGGATTTCGCGCAGGCCTGTGCGGATGCGGGCCTGGTCTTCATCGGGCCGACGCCCGAGCAGCTGGGCCTCTTCGGCGACAAGGCGCGCGCACGGGAGCTGGCCACGCAATGCGATGTGCCCGTGATGCCCGGCAGCGCCGGCGCGGTGACGCTCGCAGAGGCGCAGGCCTTCTTCGCCGAGCAGCATGCGCAGGGCGCGGGCGTGATGGTCAAGGCCATCGGCGGCGGCGGCGGGCGCGGCATGCGCGCGGTGCTGAATGCCGAGGAACTGCCCGAAGCGCACGCGCGCTGCATGTCCGAGGCCAAGGCCGCCTTCGGCATCGAGGGCGTTTATGTCGAGCGGTTGATGCGTAATGCGCGGCACATCGAGGTGCAGGTGCTGGGCGACGGGCAGGCGGTGGCGAGCCTCGGCGAGCGCGAGTGCACCTTGCAGCGGCGCTTTCAAAAGCTGGTGGAGATCGCGCCCAGCCCTTCGCTGCCGGAAGCGTTGCGGGCGCAAGTCACGCAGGCGGCGCTGCGCATGGCAAAGACGGTCGGCTATCGCGGGCTCGGCACTTTCGAATTCCTTGTCGATGCGGCATCGGCCACGCTGCCCTTCGTCTTCATCGAGGCGAATCCGCGGCTGCAGGTCGAGCACGCGGTGACCGAGGCCGTCACCGGGCTCGACCTGGTGCAGCTGCAGATCGCGGTGGCGGCAGGGCAGTCACTGAGCGAATTGGGCGTGGAGGCCGATCGCACTGCACCGCAGCGCGGCTTTGCGGTGCAGTGGCGCATCAATGCCGAGACGCTCGATGCACAGGGCAACGCGCGGCCATCGGGCGGCACGCTCGCGCGCTTCGACCTGCCGAGCGGACCCGGCGTGCGCGTCGATACGCATGGCTACGCGGGCCTCGCGCCATCGCCGCACTACGACACGCTGCTGGCCAAGCTGATCGTGCATTCGCCTTCATCGAACTTCGGCGATGCGCTGCGCCGCTCGCTGCGCGCGCTGGACGAGTGCCGCATCGACGGCATCGCGACCAACCTCTCGCTGCTGCGCGCCATCGCCTCGCGGCCCGAGTTCGCGACGCAGGCGGTGCACACGCGCTTCGTCGAGGCGCATCTGGGCGATCTGCTGGCGGCTGCGGCATCGCTTGAAAAGCATGCGAAGCAGATCGCTCCTGTCGCTGCAGAGGCTCTGACCTCCGCAGGCGATGAAGCAGACGACCTCACCGTCAAAGCCCCAATGCCCGCGAAGCTGGTGCAGTTCGAAGTGGCCGTGGGCGACGTGCTCCCCGCCGGCGCACAACTCGGCGTGCTCGAAGCCATGAAGATGGAGCACCTGTTGCATGCGCCTTTTGCGGGCCGCGTGGTCGCACTGCTCGCCGAGCCCGGCGACTACCTCGTCGAAGGCCAGTCGCTGGTACGGCTGGAAGCGGTCGATGCGCAAGCCGTCGAAGCCGAAGCGCGCACCGAGCATGACCTCGACGCGATCCGCCCCGACCTGCAGAAGGTCATCGACCGCCACGCACCCACGCTCGACGCCAACCGCAAGCCCGCCGTCGACAAGCGCCATGCACAAGGCGGCCGCACCGCGCGCGAGAACATCGCGGACCTGTGCGACACGGCGGCCGATCCCGGCAACTTCATCGAATACGGCGCGCTCGCCATCGCCGCGCAAACGCGCCGCCGCACGCTCGAAGACCTGATCGCCAACACGCCGGCCGACGGCATGGTGACGGGCTTGGGCAGCATCAACGCCAAGCAGTTCGGCCCCGAGAAATCGCGCTGCGCCGTGTTGGCCTACGACTACACGGTGCTGGCCGGCACGCAGGGCATGCGCAACCACCACAAGACCGACCGGCTGCTGGCGGTGGCGCACCAGCTGAAGCTGCCGGTGGTGCTGTTCGCCGAAGGCGGCGGCGGGCGGCCGGGCGATACCGACATGCCCATCGTCGCGGGCCTGAACAACCACACCTTCAGCCAGTTCGCCGCGCTCTCGGGCAAGGTGCCGGTGGTGGGCATCGTGCACGGCCGCTGCTTCGCGGGCAATGCGGCGCTCTTGGGTTGCGCGGACGTGATCATCGCCACGCGCGGCAGCAACATCGGCATGAGCGGGCCCGCGATGATCGAAGGCGGCGGGCTCGGCACCTTCGCGCCCGAGCAGATCGGACCGAGCAGCGTGCAGTCGCGCAACGGCGTGATCGACATCCTGGTGGAAGACGAAGCCGCCGCCGTCGCCGCAGCAAAGCAATACCTCTCCTACTTCCAGGGGGCGACCGCCGACTGGCAGTGCGCCGACCCGCGCACGCTGCGCCACGTGGTGCCCGAAAACCGACTGCGCGTGTACGACGTGCGCGCCGCGATGCGCGGCGTGGCCGACACCGGCTCGCTGCTCGAGCTGCGCGCGGGCTTCGGCGCGGGTATCGTCACCGCGCTCGCGCGCATCGAGGGCAAGCCCGTCGGCCTCCTGGCCAACAACCCGCATCACCTGGGCGGGGCCATCGACGTGGAGGCCGCCGACAAGTCCGCGCGCTTCATGCAACTGTGCAATGCGCACGGGCTGCCCATCGTGTCGTTGTGCGATACGCCCGGCTTCATGGTCGGCCCCGAGATCGAGGCGCAGGCGCAGGTGCGCCATGTGTGCCGCATGTTCATGGTGGCCTCGCACCTGCGCGTGCCCTTCTTCGCGGTGGTGCTGCGCAAGGGCTACGGCCTCGGCGCGCAGGCGATGACGGCCGGCGGCTTCGATGCGCCGGTGTTCACCGTGGCGTGGCCCACGGGCGAGTTCGGCGCGATGGGCCTCGAAGGTGCGGTGCGGCTGGGCTTTCGCAAGGAGCTCGCGGCGGTGCCTGAAGGCACTGAGCGCGATGCGCTCTTCAAGCAACTCGTGGCACAGCAGTACGCGAACGGCGAAGCAATCCACATGGCGCAGACGCTGGAGATCGATGCGGTCATCGATCCCGCCGAAACGCGGACCTGGCTCGCACGAGGGCTGGCCTCGGCCACGCGGCCACCGGCGCCTGCCTCGCCGTACGTAGACACCTGGTAAGGGGGCGCTAAACCCCGCCGCGCCAGAGGGCAAGGTGGCTCCGTACACTGGGCTGCTTTGCACGCATGAAACTGCTTGTCCGCTGGCTTTGCCACTTTCGCCAGACAGCCTTGGCGCACCGGGTGTCAGCTTTCCATTTCGCGATGGCGACGGTATTGGCAGTGCTGGCGTTGGGTGTGCAGGCGGCGACGCCCGACCCACACCCGCGCCAACCCTCCCGGGCTCACTGGGTCGGCAGCTGGGCTGCCGCGCCGCTGGATTTTCGCGAGCTGGCGGCCAACCCGGCCGTGGCACACAAGCCCGCGCCCGGTGGCGATCAGTTCCGCGGGCAGACGCTGCGCCAGCAACTGGCGCCCAGCATCGGCGGCGAGCGCATCCGCATCCGTTTTTCGAACCGCTTCGGCAAGGCGCCATTGCGCATTGCAGCCGCGAGCGTGGCGCGCAGCACCGGGGCCGATGCGATCTCTCCCGCGAGCTTGCGCGTGCTTCGTTTCGGCGGGCGCGGCAGCCTCACCATCGCGCCCGGCGCCGAAGCCTGGAGCGACGGTGTCGATCTGGCTGTAGAGGCGGGGCAGACGGTGGCGGTCAGCGCGTTCTTCGACCGCGCGACTCCCTACGCCACGGTGCACCTGCTGAACATCGACACCAGCTGGGCCGCACCCGGCAATGCGGTGGCTGCGGCGAAGCTGCCGGGCGCCATGCCGCTTGCGCAGAACCACATCGTGACGGGCCTGGACGTGCTGACCACCAGGTCCGTGCGCATGGTGGTCGCGTTCGGCGACTCCATCACCGCGGGTGCCGGCGAGGCCGGCGACGGCGCATACCCCGACATGCTGGCCACGCGCCTGCGCGACGGCCCGCAGGCGCAGCACGGGGTGGCGGTGCTCAATGCGGGCATCGGGGGCAACCGGCTGCTGCTGGACGGCATCGGGCCGAACGGGCTCTCGCGTTTTGCGCGCGATGCGCTGGGGCAGAGCGGCGTGACGCACACCCTGGTGCTGCTGGGCACCAACGACATCGGCCGCCGCGCGTTCATCGGCGCGCCCGGCAATCCGGACACGCCGCGCGATGCGCCCACCGCCGAGCGCATCACCGACGGCCTGCATCAACTGGTGAAGCAGGCGCGCGCCAAGGGCATCAAGGTGCTGATCGGCACGGTGCCGCCGTTCAAGGGCACGCCGTACTGGAACGAGGGCAACGAGGCGATGCGCAGCGCGGTCAACCGCTGGATTCGCAGCCGGCAGGACGTGGACGGCGTGATCGATTTCGACGCGGCCCTGCGCGACCCCGCGGACCCGCAGGCGCTGGATCCGCGCCTGCACAACGGCGATCACCTGCACCCCAACAAGGCCGGCCATGCGGCGATGGCGGCGGCCATCGATCTGAAGGAATTGAAGGAGTGAGCCGGGCGCGGGGCTTTCAAGCCAGCGATGAAACCGCGGAAAAGCGGCGAAAAAGCAGCGATACAGCTTTACACAAGATTTCGCGTAAGGCTTACAGGGGCTTCACAAGCGCCGATCAGGATGAAGTCTCCAACCACTCATGAGGAGACCCCCATGAAAAAACTCGCAATTTCCCTTTCCATCGGCGCCGCCACCTTTCTGTCGATGGGCGCCGCCATGACCGTTCCCACGACCGCGCAGGCGCAGCCGCTGGTCATCCAGGTCGCACCGCCGCCGCCGCGTGCGGAGCGCGTGCCGCCGCCGCGCCGCGGCTATGTGTGGGCGCCGGGTCACTACGAATGGAAGCGCGGCCGCCACGTGTGGGTTCGCGGCGAGTTCGTGCGCGCACGTCCGGGCTATGCGTACCGCGCCCCGCAATGGCGTGAGAACAACGGCCGCTGGGAATACAACCGCGGCCGCTGGGACCGCGACGGCGACGGCGTGCCGAACCGCCGCGACCGCAATCCGAACAACCCGTACCGCAACTAACCGGCTGAGCGCCCGGCGGCGATGCCGGGCCGAGCCTCCGCCCGCAATGGCGGGGGCTTTTTTTTCAGCGGAAGACGACCGTGCGATGCCCGTTGAGCAGCACGCGATGCTCGCTGTGCCACTTCACCGCGCGGGCCAGCACCTGGCTCTCGGTGTCGCGGCCGCGGGCCGTGAGGTCTTCGACGGTGTCGGTGTGGTCGGCGCGGGCCACGTCCTGCTCGATGATCGGGCCTTCGTCGAGGTCGGCGGTCACGTAGTGGGCGGTGGCGCCGATCAGCTTCACGCCGCGGTCGTGCGCCTGGTAGTAGGGCTTGGCGCCCTTGAAGCTGGGCAGGAACGAGTGGTGGATGTTGATGGCGCGGCCGGCCAGGTTGCGGCACAGGTCGTTGCTCAGGATCTGCATGTAGCGCGCGAGCACCACGAGCTCGGCGCCTTCGGCCTCGATGATTTCCAGTTGCTTCGCCTCGGCCTGCGCCTTGGTCGCGGCCGTCACCGGGATGTGGTGGAAGGGCACGTTGTAGCTGGCGGCCAGCTGGTAGAAGTCGCGGTGGTTCGAGACGATCGCGCGCACGTCGATGGCCAGCAGGCCGCTCTTCCAGCGGAACAGCAGGTCGTTGAGGCAGTGGCCTTCCTTGCTCACCAGGATCACCGTCTTCATCGGCTCGGCGGCGGCGTGCAGCTGCAGGTTCATGCCGAAGCCGGTGGCGAAGGCCTTCAGCTCGTCGCGCAACGCGGCTTCGCTGTGCTCGCCGCAGGCGAAGCGCACCCGCATGAAGAACAGACCGGTGCCGTGGTCGTTGTATTGGGCGGCCTCTTCGATGTTGGCGCCGCGTTCGAGCAGGAAGCCCGAGACGGCGTGCACGATGCCCGTGCGGTCGGGGCACGAGAGGTTCAGGATGTAGGCGGGCCGGGCGGCCGAGGGGGGCGTTTGGGTCGTCATGAGGGGCGGAATTGTCGCAGGGGTGCCAGAATCGCGATTTTCCTCCCCCCGTATCCCCCGCACACACCACAGCAGGAGCGAGACATGGCTTACCAGGACTTCAACATGGGCAACCAGTGGTTGCCTTTCACCCCCAACCGCCATTTCCAGAAAGATCCGCGCGTCTTCGTGGCGGCCGATGGCATGGCGTTCACCACGCACGACGGCAGGAAGGTGATCGACGGCATCTCTTCCCTCTGGTGCGTGGGCGCGGGCCACAACAGGAAGCCCATCAACGAAGCGATCAAGAAGCAGCTGGACACGCTCGACTACGCCACCGCCTTCCAGGTCAGCAACGACAAGGCCTTCAAGGCCGCCGAGATGATCGCCTCGCTGGCGCCCGGCGACCTCAACAAGGTGCTGTTCTGCAATTCGGGCAGCGAGGCGGCCGACACCTCGATGAAGGTGGCGCTGGCCTATCACCGCGCACGCGGCGAGGGTCACCGCAACGTGTTCATCGGCCGCGAGAAGGGCTACCACGGCGTGGGCTTCGGCGGCATGTCGGTGGGCGGCATTCCGGGCAACCGCAAGGTGTTCGGCTCGGCCTTTCTGCCGCGCGTGGACCACATGCGCTTCATCCACGATCCGGTGAACCACGCCTACATCCACAACGAGGAGCCGGTGTGGGCCGAAGACCCGCTGGTGGAGCTGGAGACGCGCATCCTGCCGCTGCACGATCCGAGCAACGTGGCCGCGATCATCGTGGAGCCTGTGGCCGGTTCGGCTGGCTGGTACCTGCCGCCCAAGGGCTACCTGAAGCGCCTGCGCGAGATCTGCGACAAGCACGGCATCCTCCTGATCTTCGACGAGGTCATCACCGGCTTCGGCCGCATGGGCACCAACTTCGCATCGGACTATTTCGGCGTGGTGCCCGACATGCTGAACTTCGCCAAGTGCGTGACCAACGGCGTGATTCCGCTGGGCGGCGTGATCTGCCGCGACAAGCTCTACGACGCGATGATGAAGACCGACGCGCCCGAGCACGTGGTCGAGTTCTTCCATGGCTACACCTACTCGGGCCACCCGGTGGCCTGCGCCGCGGCCATCGCGACGCTCGATCTCTTCAAGGAAGAAAACCTGTTCGCGCGCGCCGGCGAGATGGGCAAGGTGCTGGGCGATGCCTTCCACAGCACCTTCAAGGGTTTGCCGAACGTCGTCAGCATCCGCAGCCTGGGCCTGGCGGCAGCGGTGGAGCTCGCGCCGATCGCGGGCCTGCCGGGCAAGCGCGCCTACGACATCTTCCTGGACTGCTTCCACAAGGGCGCGCTGGTGCGTGCCGCGGGCGACGTGCTGGTGATCGCGCCGCCGTACATCGTGGAGAAGTCGCACATCGACACGCTGGTGAACACGCTGGCGGATTCGATCAAGAAGAACGCCTGAGGCGGCGGCGCCCTGAGCCTGCGGTGCCTGCTGCGCGCGCTTGCTGCCCGGTGTCTCAGGAGGCGGCCGGCGCCTTGGTGGGGCGCCGGAGCTGGGCGCAATAGTCCTTCTCGGGCAGCGGCGGGGTCTGCCAGGTGCGGTCGTATTCGCCGGGCACCGCGTCGTTCGTCGATGAAGCGAGCAGTCGCACCGAGGCCACCTTGATGTCGTCCGGCAGGTGCTGCGGCACGCCCAGGGTGCGCACCGTGTGTCCGGCGCCGGCGATGAGCAGCACGGTCTTGCCCGGCTGCCTTGCCTTGACGATGGCCTGCGCCATGGCGCGGTCGCGGCCCACCTGGATGCGCGTCATCGGAATGATCTGCGACTCGGGCAGCAGCTTGCAGTGGCCTTCGCGCACGGCGTCCTGCTGGGCGGTGTAGGCCTCGCCGTTGAGCTGCACGTCCAGCGACACGTCGGCCATGGCGTCCTTCATGCGGGCGCGCGGCAGGTTGGCGCCGACCACCGGCACGCCGGCGCGCACGGCGGCCATCACGGCGGGGCCGTAGCTTGCCCAGGGCCAGGCCTTGTCGTTCCAGCCGAGGGCCGCCTGCACCTGGGCTTCGCTCGCGGTGGCCGCGACATGAGCGGTGCTGCGGCCTTCCTCGGCCATTTCGAGGGCCAGCGCGGCCAGTCGTCCATTCGCGACCAGGGCCTCGACGGTCTCGCGCTCGATCGCGTGGTGCTCGGGGGCATCGTGCTGCTCGCCGAGCAGCAACGCGTCGACCGGCAGCAGGGCGGAGACGCGGCGCGCAACCGGCGCATCGGCGCCCGGTGGCAGCAGCGAGCAGGCCGTAAGCATGGCGGCGGCGAGCAGCGGGAAGAGGAAAAGGGGAGCCCGTGCGGGTCGGCGTTGGAAGAGCATCGGGCCATACTATGCCGGCGCTGCCCCGGCACCGTGCCATCCATTTCCGCTTTTTTCTGCCCGTCTTCCGTCCGTGCATCCCCGTTTTCTCGTTCGCGTGCTCGCCACGCTGCTGCTGGCGCTCGCCGCGGCGGGCGCCTGTCTCGCCCTGCGCACGCCGCTGCCCTGGATGATCGGACCGCTGCTGGCGGTGTCGCTGGCGTCCATGGCAGGGGCGCCCACCGCCAGTTCCACGCCGCTGCGCAACGCAGGGCAGTGGACCATCGGTGCCGCGCTGGGGCTTTATTTCACGCCGCAGGTGGTGTCGCTGGTGGCTGGCGTCTGGTGGGCGATTGCGCTGGCCATCGCGTGGGCGCTGCTGCTGGGATGGGGGTTCGGACGCTGGCTGCACGGGTTGCACGCCGCGCGCATGCCCCATGTGCCGGCGAAATCCATGAGAGCCACGACTTACTTCGCAGGTGCCATCGGCGGCGCCTCGGAGATGACGCTGCTGGCCGAATCGGCCGGCGCGCGCACCGACCTTGTCGCCGCCGCGCACAGCCTGCGGCTGGTGGTGGTGACGATCACCATCCCCTTCGCGATGCAATGGAGCGGGCTGCACGGCCTGGAGATCAACCCGCCGGGCGTGCGAGAAGTGAACCTGGGCGGGCTCGCGCTGCTGGCGCTGGCCACGGCGGCCGGCGGGCTGGCGATGTGGGCGCTGGGCCGCGCCAACCCGTGGTTCATCGGCCCGTTGCTTGTGGCGATGGGTTTCACCATCGCGGGGCAGTCGCTGTCGGCGGTGCCGGCCTGGATGTCGAACGCCGCCCAGCTGGTGATCGCGGTGAGCCTGGGCGTGCGCTTCAGCCGGGAGTTCCTGCACACGGCGCCGCGCTGGCTGGGTTCGGTGGCGCTGGGCACCTGCGCCATGCTGGTGCTGTGCGGCGGGGTGGCCTGGCTGCTGGCCCGGGCGACCGGTCTGCATCCGGCCACGATGCTGCTGAGCACCTCGCCGGGCGGCATCGCCGAGATGGCGATCACGGCGAAGGTGCTGCAGCTCGGGGTGCCGGTGGTCACCGCGTTCCAGGTGTGCCGGCTGGTGGCGGTGCTGTTGCTGGTCGGGCCGATGTTCCGGTGGGTCTACCTGCGCAAGACCGCGCGCCCATGAAAAAAGCGCCCGGCGGGCGCTTTTGGCGGGCGGAGGCCGGTGGGCTCAGTGCACCAGCACGGGCGTGTGGGCCAGCTCGGCGTAACCCTCGAGGGTGTCCTCGACTTCTTCCTGCGTGGGCGTGTTGAGCTGCCAGGCGGCAATTTGCTGCTGGAACAGCTCGGCCCAGGAACCGTCGAGGTAGACCTCCTTGCCCGAGCGTTTGTCCACGATTTCAAAGCCGTGGCGCTCCAGCACAGGCACATTGGGCTTCGCGGGCTCGTCGCCTTCATTCGACTGCACGTGCACGACGACGAAGGACTCCGAGTCGTAAAGCATGTTCATGGCGGGCCCGGTGAGGATGTCGATGGCGTTCATAACGGGTTAGATAGCAATCAACGCGCCAGTTTCAAGAAGAGTTGTCCGATGAGCGTCGATCCGAGCCTCTTTTTTGCCTCAGTTCGCGGCCGGCGCAGGTAGGGGTTTGCGCAATTGGGCGTCAGCGAAGTCGCCGTTGGCCTCCGTCTGCTTGATGCGCACGGGCAAATAACCGTACTGCGGCGCCAGCCAGAGCTCCAGTTTCCGGTCGAAGTCCTTGCGCGGCGTGCGGGTGAGCTTGCGCGCGGTGAACTCGCCGGCCGGGAGGCTGAGCTGTTCCTCGTCGCCGACCACGAAGACCCAGACGTCGCCGTCCCGCACGCCCACGGTCTGGATCGAGATCCGCGTGCCCGCGGGATAGCGGTCCGGACTGGCCGCCATCAGCCCGCCCAGCTGCATCATCACGCTCATGCGGTCCTGCGCGCCGGCCAGCAAGGGCACGCTGGGGGCGTTGTTGCTGAACACGATCTGCCCCGTGTCGCGCACGAAATGCGAGGCCACCTCGGACTTTCGGCTCTCCGAGTAGCGCTCGGGCTCCAGGCCCGAGGGGCCGATGCGGCCGGTGCTGTGCCAGTTCAGCAGCGTGAAGAACACCGCCTTGAGCGTGAGCCGCCCGTCGTAGCGGCTGCCGTCCTGCAGCCAGACCAGCTCGCCGAACACGCCGCGCTGAGGGGAGGCGCCGGTCTGTCCCGTGGCTTCGAAATCGAGGGTGACCGAGCCCGGAATGCGCAGCGCCTGGGTGCCGGCGATGGTGCCCGAGGCTTCGCTACCGGCCGATGCGCCGCTCCCGGTGCCCGCCGCGGCCGTTGCGGCGGCCGGCGCGCTGGCGGCTGCTTCGGGGGGTGTTGCGCCTGAATCGGTCGCGGCCTGCGCTGTCTGGTCCGGTGTTTCGGCGGGCGATTCGGCGGGCGTTTGTGCCGGGGCCTCGGGAACGGGCGCCGGTTCCACCACCGGCTTCGGCCTGGGCACAGACGGCGCGCGAGGACGCCGGGGCTTGACCGGCGCCGCCGGCCTGGCTTCCACAGGTGCGGCGGCGGGTGCGGGCGCGGGAGCCTCCGCCGCGGGCGGCGCGATCACGATCGTGCGGGTGCTGAACTTGTTCGCCAGCGGCGAGGGCTCCGGCCCGACGGCCATCGGCGCCACGCCCAGCACCAGCAGGTGGACCAGCGCCACCGCCAGCGTCAACCCGGCCATCACCCGCCAGGACGGGCGCCCGGGCAGGCCGGCAGGCAGCGAAGAAGGCGAAGAGGGGGCGACGAGCGTCGGCATCAGGTGTGGAGTGGGCGAATGCGCGGAGGTTCGGCAAGACCGTCTCGGTACACTGCCGCCCGTTCAACCAGTTTAGTGGGAGCGGCGCCCGGCCTTCGTGTTCGCGCCGCGTCCTTCATCACGCACCGCATCATGAAACTCGCCACCCTGAAAGACGGCTCGCGCGACGGCCAGCTCGTCGTCGTCTCGCGCGACCTCACGCTCGCCCACTACGCCACCGGCATCGCGAGCCGGCTGCAGCAGGTGCTGGACGACTGGGGATTCATGAGCCCGCAGCTGCAGGACCTGTACGACGCCGTCAACACCGGCCGCGCGCGCCATTCGTTCCCGTTCGATCCCGCGATGTGCATGGCGCCCCTGCCGCGCGCCTACCAGTGGGCCGACGGCTCGGCCTACCTGAACCACGTCGAACTGGTGCGCAAGGCCCGCGGCGCCGAGGTGCCCGAGAGCTTCTACACCGACCCGCTGATGTACCAGGGCGGCAGCGACGACTTTCTCGGTCCGGTCGACGACGTGGTCGTGCCCAGCGAAGCCATGGGCATCGACTTCGAGGCCGAGATCGCCGTGATCACCGGCGACGTGAAGATGGGTGCCACGCCCGACCAGGCGCTGGACGGCATCCGCCTGGTGATGCTGGCCAACGACGTGAGCCTGCGCAACCTGATCCCCGCCGAACTGGCCAAGGGCTTCGGCTTCTTCCAGAGCAAGCCCGCCACCGCCTTCAGCCCCGTGGCCGTGACGCTCGACGAGATCGGCGAAGCGTGGCAGGCTGGCCGCGTGCACCTCACGCTGCAAAGCAGCTGGAACGGCCGCAAGGTCGGCATGTGCGATGCGGGGCCGGAGATGACCTTCCACTTCGGCCAGCTCATCGCCCACATCGCCAAGACGCGCAACGTGCGCGCCGGCAGCATCGTCGGCAGCGGCACGGTGAGCAACAAGGGCGTCGAGAAGAAGGACGGCCAGACCGATTGGCCGAAGGGCTACTCGTGCATTGCCGAGAAGCGCTGCATCGAAACCATCCAGACCGGCGCGCCGGTCACCGAGTTCATGAAGTTCGGCGACACGATCCGCATCGAGATGAAGGGGCTGGACGGGCGGTCGCTGTTCGGGGCGATCGAGCAGGAGATCGTGTCGACGAGCGGGAGGCCGAAAGAGGCGCCGGTGTCGTTGGTGAAGCCGGCCGCAGAAGCGCAGGAAGAAGCCGCGGAAGACTGAGGCTGGCCCTTGAAGTTCAGCGCGGCCCGGCGCCGCGCAGCAGCTCCTTCTGCGTCCTGATCCCCAACCGCCGGAACGCCCGGTACTGATGCGTGCGCACCGTCGTCAGCTCCACGCCGATTTCCCGTGCCGCTTCCTTCGCCGTCTTGCCCGCCATCAGATGGCCGATGACTTCGCGTTCGCGCAGGCTCAACGTCAATAACCGCGAGGCCAGGGCGGGCGCCACGGACTCCCGCGCGGCCACGGCACTGCGGCCATGTGCTGCGGTGGCATCGGCCAGCAGCGTGGCGTGCGCCTCGATCAGCGCGAAGTCGCCCGCATCGAACTCCGGCTGAGCGAGGCTTCGATAGAAGCTCACCGCCACGCGCTGGCCGGTGGGCAGCAGCAACAGCACCGAGGCCCGCTCGCGGATGCCGACGTCGCCGTAGCAGGCGGCGCGGTAGGCGGGGTCGGCCACTTCGTCGGCGCGCTGATGGCCCAGCCAGAGCTGTGCGCGCTGGGGCAGCTTGCGCGCCGCGAGCCAGGCCATGTTGGGATCGAGCAGGTCGAAGCGCTGTTCGACATAACGCTCGCTCGTGCGCTCGGCCGTGCTGCCGTAGCTGCTGGCGGCCGACACCGCTTCGATGCGGCCGGTGGCGCCGACCGCGAACACGGTGCAGAAGGTGACCGGCATCACGCGCTGCATTGCCTTCAGATAGCTGGCCGCCAGATGGGCAGTGCCCACGCCGGAGAGCACGTCGCCGACGACGGCCGCGGCCAGGGCGGCATCGGTGGGGGGCAGGCGCCAGCGTCTCATGCGTTCCGATGAATTGAGGGTAAATACTTCGTACGAAGTTATGACATTGGCGGCCGCCGTGCATCCGGACAATCCCGTTGCATGACGAACCCCTCCGTTGTTGTTGCCGCCGACGCCGCGAGCGGCCCCGTGCCGCCGACCCCCAGTGCGACCGAGTTGCCGCCCTCGGTCGGCGCCTTCCACTACACGCGCTACAAGGCCTGGACGCCGCCGCTCGAAGCCGGCGGCACCGAACCCGGCCGCCATCCGGTGGTGATCGCGGGCGGCGGGCCGGTGGGCATGGCGCTCGCGCTGGGGCTCGCCAACCACGGCGTGCGCTGCGTGATCCTCGAAGCCGACGACACGGTGTGCGTTGGCAGCCGCGCGGCCTGCATTTCGCGCCGCAGCCTGGAGATCATGGAGCGGCTGGGCGTGCGCGCGTCGTTCATGGCCAAGGGCCTGCCGTGGACCGGCGGGCGCAGCTACTACAAGACGGCCGAGGTGTTCCGCTTCGAGATGCCGCACGATGCGCAGCAAAAGCTGCCGCCGATGATCAACCTGGAGCAGTACTACGCCGAGCACTACCTGCTCGAAGAAATCTTCCGCCGCAACGAGGCGACGCCGGGGCTCATCGACATCCGCTGGGGCACCGAGCTCACCGGCCTTGCGCAGGACGACGACGGCGTGACGCTGGACGTGCGCAACGCCGAAGGCAGCTACCGCCTGCACGGCCAGTGGCTGGCGGCCTGCGATGGCGGCCAGAGCTTCGTGCGCAAGGCCTTGGGGCTCGCGCTGGAAGGCACGGGCTACGAAGGCCGCTACGTGATCATCGACATCGAGCTGCACAGCGGCCACCCGACCGAGCGCCGCGCCTGGTTCGATCCGCCGTGGAACCCCGGTTCCACCGTGCTGATGCACCGCCAGCCCGACGACATCTGGCGCATCGACTACCAGTTGCGCGCGGGCCAGAGCACCGAAGAAGCGCTGCAGCCCGCGGCGGTGGCCGAGTTCGTGCAGCGCCATCTCGATGCGATCGGCGAGGGCCACCTGCCATGGAAGACGGTGTGGACGTCCGTGTACCGCGCCGGCGCGATGACGCTCGACAGTTACCGCCACGGCCGCGTCGTGTTCGCGGGCAACGCGGCGCATGCGATGCCGATCTTCGGCGTGCGCGGGCTCAACTCGGGCTTCGACGATGCGGACAACCTCGCGTGGAAGCTGGCGCTGGTCGCGCGCGGCGTGTCGGATGCGGCGCTGCTGGATTCGTACTCGCAGGAGCGCATCGCCGCCTTCCATGTGAATGCGGAGAACGCGATGCGCAGCACCGAATTCATGTCGCCGCCTTCGCGCGGTTTCGATCTGTTGCGCGAGGCGGCGCTGTCGCTGTCGGAGGCGCACCGAGGCATCGCGCAGCTGATCAATCCGCGGCAGACGCAGGCGGTGCGCTATGCGGCGTCGCCGTTGTCGAGCGAGTGCGATGCGCTGTCCGCAGGCCCGTTGCCGGGCGAGGTGATGCCGGAGCAGCGACTCGACCAAGGCCACCTCACCGATTTGATCGCGCCGGTCTTCACGCTGCTGGTGCTGCGGCCGAATGCCGATGCGGCGCCGTTGCCCGAAGACGATGTGAAGCAGGCGCAGCAAGGCGACTTGCCCTTCGCCATCCGCACCATCGCCGCCCAGGGCATCGACGGTGCCGATGCGCATGCGAGCCCCGCCGTCTTCGAAGCGCTCGGCGCGCGCGGCGGGTCCGTTTACCTGCTGCGCCCCGACGGCCACGTGGCTGCGCGCTGGCACCGCTTGCCGCCCGGCGCGTTGCAACACGCACTGGCCCGCGCAGCCGTTTCACTGGAGCCCGTACTCGCATGAGCCACACCACGCTTCTTCATCCCGACGCCCGCGACCGGCTTTATGCCGAGTGCGCGCGCGCCATCACCGAAGCGGGCGCGGAGCGCGAATCGCTGTTCCTTGCGCGCCTGGCGCTGCTGCTGTTCGAGCAGGTCGGCGACGAGGCGCGCTGCCGCGCCGCGCTGGCCGACGCACTGCACGCGCTGCCCGTACCATCGCTTTCCGCAACCGAACTACAAACTGGAGACTGATCCATGGATCGCCGCACCCTTCTCGCCACGCTCGCCTCCGGCGCCGCCGTGGCCGCCTCGCCCTTCGCCCATGCGCAGGAGTACCCCGCGCAGCTCATCAAGTGGGTCGTGCCGTACCCGGCTGGCGGCGGCACCGACGTGATTGCCCGCGTGCTGGCCGAGGCCATGCGCCAGACGCTGGGCCAGCAGATCGTGGTGGACAACCGCCCCGGTGCCTCGACCAACATCGGCGCCGACCTCGTGGCCAAGAGCAAGCCCGACGGCTACACCATCCTCTCGGCCGACAACGCGGTGCTGGCCTTCAACGAGCACCTGTTCGGCAAGCTGCCGTTCAACCCGGAAAAAGACTTCACCTACATCGGCGCCATCGGCAAGTTCCCGCTGGCACTGGTGGTGCACCCGGACTTTCCGGCGAAGAACTTCAAGGAGTTCCTGGCCTACGTGAAGGCCAACCCCGGCAAGGTCAACTACGCCTCGCCCGGCAACGGTTCGCCGCACCACCTGGCGATGGAAATGTTCAAGGTGCGTACCGGCACCTTCATCACCCACATTCCGTACCGCGGCGCCGCGCCCGCGATGGCCGACGTGATGGGTGGGCAGGTGCCCTGCATGTTCCTGGACCTGGCGTCGGGCCTGTCGATCATGCAGAGCAACAAGGTGCGCGTGCTGGCCATCGGCTCGGGCGCGCGCTCCAGGCTGCTGCCCAATGTGCCGACGCTGGCCGAAGTGGGCGTGCCCAACACCGAGGTGTTCGCGTTCCAGGGCATCCTGGGCCCGGCCGGCCTGCCGGCTGCGGTGGTGAGCAAGCTCAACGCCGACCTGAACAAGGCCTTCGGTGCGCCGGCCGTCCAGAAGCGCTTCGAGGATTTCGGGATGGAAGCGATGCCCGGCACGCCGGCGCAGTTCGCGGCGCTGTCGCGCGCGGAATCCAAGCGCTGGGGGCCGATCATCAAGCAGGCCGGCATCAAGCTGGACTGACGCTCGCCACGAAGGCCTCGCCTATTGCGTGAAGGCTTTGCGCGAGCCGTCTTCAAAAACTTCGTCGTCGCGCTGCAGCTCGCCGCTCTCGTTCCAGGCGCGCTCGCGCGTCACGCGGCCCTGGGCATCGAAGCTGGATTCGGCGATCAGCGTCCCCTTCTCGTCGAAGCGCTGGTGCGTGCCCACCGGCACCTGCCGGCCGCGCCCCGGCGCAAGATAGCGGCCACTCGCGGCGCGCTGGCCGCTGTCGTAGAACTCGGTGACCTCCACCATGCGCGCAGAGCCCGCGCCGCTGTACACCGACCTGCTCCGCGGCTGGCCGTTCAGGTGGAAGCTGTCGTCGCGTATCGGATCGCCCGCCGGGGTCCAGCGCTGGTCACGCACCAGCACGCCCTTTTCGGAGAACTCCTGCTCGCGCTGGCGGACCGCGGTGCGCTCCACGAGCAGCCATTCGGTCTCGCGGCGCTTGATGCCTTCGGACGAAAAACTACGCTCGGTGCGCCGGTTGCCCGCGGTTTCGTCGAGCGTGGAGGGCTTGCCGTTGTCGTAGAACTCCTGGCTGCGCACGCGCTTGCCCGAGGCATACGACACTCGCGAGCGCAGCGTGCCGCGCGCATCGAACAGCTCGACCTGCGAGCTGCCGCCCACGAAGCCGCACAGCCTGGCGTCGTCGGCCACCGGCGCCAGCACCGGGGTTTCGCCGCAGCGCAGCATGGCCATCTGGCCGCGCTCGGTGAACTCGACGAAGGCGCGGTCCTTGCCGGTGCCGGTGTAGAAGGTGGCGCGCCGCAATTGCCCGCCGGGGTAGAAGCTGCGCACCAGTCCGCGCTCCTGGCCGTCGTCGTAGACGGCCTCGCGCAGCACCTGGCCGGTGGGCGAGAACTCACGCGCGCGCCCCTGGATGTTGCCTTTGGCGTTCAGGCTGTGCTCCCGCGCGAGCTTGCCTTTTTCGTAGAAGCGCACGAGGCCCATGAACACGCCGTTCTGCACCTGCTGCTCGCGCTGGATCTCGCCGCTCGCCGTGTCCTTGCAACGCATGAGGCCGGTCTTGCCGGCCGTGGTGCTGCCGTTGGAGGGGCTCACGCTCTGGCCGTTGAGTTCGCAGACCTGCGCCGCCCGGGCTGCGCTCGCGCCCAGGAAAAACGGCAGCGGGAGCAGGGTGGTCAATGTGACCCGGAAGAACCGGGCGGCCATGGAGGAGGGCGCTGCGAAGAACGGCATCTGGACGGCTACCTCCCCATTTCTGAGGCCAGCAGCTTGACGCCGCGGATCATCATCTCGACCGCCACGGCCACCAGGATCAGCCCCATCAGCCGCTCGAAGGCCAGCACCAGGCGCTCGCCGACCAGCCGCTGGATGCGTTCGGCCAGCACCAGCACGACGGCGCACACGGCCATGGTGACGCTGAGCGCTGCCACCCATTCGAGACGCCGCTCGGGCGCCTGCGACACCAGCAGCATCACCGTGGCCAACGCAGAGGGGCCGGCCAGCGCGGGCACGGCAAGCGGCACGATCAGCGGCTCCTGGGCCGGCGCGGCGTTCGGGTCGACAGGCGCCGGGCCGTGCTCGGGCGGAAAGATCATGCGCAGCGCGATCAGGAACATGACCACGCCGCCCGCAATCTGCAGCGACAGGCCCGACAGACCCATCACCCGCAAGAAGCCGTCGCCCACGAACATGAAGACCAGGAGCAGCGCGAAGGCGATCAGCACCTCGCGCATGATGACCCAGGTGCGCCGCTCGGGCGCCACGCCCTTGAGCGCGTTGGCGAAGATCGGGATGTTGCCCAGCGGATCGGTGATCAGCAGCAGCAACACGGTGGCCGATGCGAAGGTATATCCCACGTGGCTCTTACTTGTCGTAGACCGTGGCCAGCGAGCGGAAGCCCTTGACCTCGATCGGGTTGCCGAAGGGATCGCAGAAGAACATCGTCCATTGCTCGCCCGGCTGGCCTTCGAAGCGCACCTGGGGCGGCAGCACGAAGTCGGTGTTCGCGGCTTGGAGCCGCTCGGCCAGCGCCTGCCAGTCGGGCAGGGCCAGCGCGAGGCCGAAGTGCGGCATCGGCACCATCGTGTCGCCGACGCGACCGGTGCGCGCGGTGGCGAAGGGCTCGCCCAGGTGCAGCGAGACCTGGTGGCCGAAGAAGTCGAAATCGACCCAGGTGTCGGTGCTGCGGCCTTCGGCGCAGCCGAGCACGTCGCCGTAGAAGCGGCGCGCACCGTCCAGGTCGCGCACATGAAAGGCCAGATGGAAGATGCTCTGCATGGTTTCGGATTATGGGCAGCGGTGCTGTGAGAATGCCGGACTTTCTTTCTTTCATCATGGAGCGGGCCTTGCGGATACTCCGGATCCTCGCTGCGCTGAAGCGCACTCTCGATTCAATGGCGCCCCTGCGTCCGGCGGCGCCGCTGCCTTGGCGGATCGCGGCCGGCGCACTCTGTGCCCTGGGCGTCTTCGCCGTACCTGCCCATGCGGCCGACTGCCCCCCCACCGCCATTGCAAGCCTCGCCAAGCTGGGCGGCGGCGTGCGTCACGGCGTCGACCGCGGCATGCTTTGGCGCATCGAGCGCGACGGGCGCACCTCGTGGCTCTACGGCACCATTCACATCGGCCGCGCCGAGTGGGTGCGGCCCGGCCCCACCGTGCAGAAGGCGCTCGGGCAGAGCGACGTGCTGGCGCTGGAGATCGACACGCGCGACGAAGCCGCCACCCGCGCGCTGTCGCAGCCGGCCGATCCGGGCTTGTTGCAGCGGGTGCTCAGCGGCGAGCGCGCGCGGCGCTTGGAACGCCAGAACGCAGAGGCCTGCGTGCCGGCGGGTTCCACCGCCAGGCTGCAGCCGATCCTGCAGGTCACGTCGCTGGCCGGGCTGGTGGCGCGCGCCGACGGGCTGTACCCGGAATTCGGCGTCGACGAGACGCTGGCCGTGTCCGCCCGCAACAGCAACAAGCCGATCGTCTCGCTGGAGAACGCGGCCGATCAGCTCAAGGCGCTGGCCGGCGACTCCGAGGCCGAAGAAGCCGAACAGATCGACGCGGCGCTCGACGAGCTGGAGTCGGGCAAGCTGCGCGGTCAGATGAAGGAAATGGCCGAGGTCTGGGCGCGCAGCGATGCCGACAAGCTGGCCCGCTACGCCGACTGGTGCGACTGCCTTCGCACGCCCGCTGAACAGCGGCTGATGAAGCGCCTGCTCGACGATCGCAATCCGGGCCTGGCCGACGGCATCGAGCGCCTGCATGCGAGCGGCAAGGGCGTGTTCGCCGCGGTCGGTGCGCTGCACATGATCGGCGCGCAGGGGCTGCCGGCGCTGATGGCCGCGCGCGGCTTCACCGTGACGCCGGTGCTCACCAGCGCGCAGGCGCAGACCGCGGTGGTCATGCCGGCGCTCTCGGCGCCCGAGCCGGCGCCACGGGCGGTGCGCGGGGGCAAGGCGGTCAAGGGGCAGAAGGGGCAGAAGGTCCAGAAGACGCAGAAGGGCGCGACTGCAACGAAGGGTGCGACTGCCGCGAAGGGTGCGAAGAGCGCGAAGTCCTCCAGGTCTGCGCCGGCCAAGGCCGCGCCCCGCAGCGGCGCCGGGGCTCGCGCCGCCGCGCCCGCCGCCAAGAACAAAGTGCGCCGATAATCGCGCCCGCCATGCACCTGCAGCGTCCCCACTCCCGCTTCATCGGCCTTGTCGGCCGTTGGGTGCTGCTGTGGTTCATGCTGTCGCTGGGCGTGGCGGTGGCGTCGCCCCTCGTGCATCCGCAGGCGATGGAGCTGGTGTGTTCCAGCGCCGGGTCCATCAAGGTGGTGGTGCACACCGAAGACGGCGCGCAGGAAATGGGCGCCTCGCACATGGACTGCCCGCTGTGCGTGCTGACCGGCGCACCGCCGCCGGCCATGGCAGCGGCCTCTTTCGACCTTCCCCTCCCGCTGGGCCGCGTGGTCCAGCCTATTCCCGCCGCGCGCCTTGCCGCGGCCACCGCGGCGCCGTTGCCGGCGCGCGGGCCCCCGAACCGCTCCTGAATCTTTCAAACCCTCGCCGCATGTGCCCGATGGAACGGGTGTCTGCGGTCTGTCCGTGTTGAAGTTCGTGAAGCAGGTTCTCCGTGAAAAAACATTCCCGCGCCTTGGCGATCGCCATGGCATTTCCCCTCAGCGCGCCCGTCTGGGCGCAGCAGCAAGCAGCGACCGAGTCGCCTGAAGTCGGCACCGGCCACGCCTTGAGCACCGTCACCGTGAGCGGCGGCCGTCCGACCTCGCTGCCGGCGCAGATCCCCACCACCATCGAAGGCGTGACGCACGAGCAGATCGCCGAGACCGTCAACGCGACCGACAGCGAAGACGCCCTCAAGTACCTGCCGAGCCTGGTGGTACGCAAGCGCTACATCGGCGACTTCAACCATGCGGTGCTCGCCACCCGCGCCTCGGGCACGGGCAACAGCGCGCGCTCGATGGTGTTTGCCGACGGCATCATGCTGTCGAACCCGCTGGGCAACGGCGCCACCTATGCGCCGCGCTGGGGCATGGTGTCGCCCGAAGAAATCGAGCGGGTCGATGTGCTCTACGGGCCGTTCTCGGCCGCGTACCCGGGCAACTCGGTGGGCGCGGTGGTCGACTACGTGACGCGCATGCCCACGCAGCTGGAGGCGCACGTCAAGCTCAGCGGCTTTGCCTCGAACTTCGATCTGTACAACAGCCATTCGTCACCCGCCGGCCAGCAGCTGGACATGTCGCTGGGCAGCCGCAGCGGCGACTGGTCGTGGTGGCTCAGCGCCTCGCGCACCCACAGCAAGGGGCAGGCGCTGGTGTTCGGCAACCGGCTCCTGAGCGCCGGCACGGTGGGCAATGCGGGCACGCCGGTCACCGGCGCGGTGCTCGGTCTCAACCCGTCGAACCAGCCTTGGTGGCTGGTGGGCGGCGCCACCATCTACGACACCACGCAGGAGCAGGCCAAGCTCAAGGTGGCCTACGACTTCTCGCCCACCGTCCGCGCCACCTACACGCTGGGCGCCTGGAACAACACCACGCACGGCAGCGTCGACACCTACCTGCGCAATGCGCTGGGCCAGCCGGTGTACGGCGGGCGGGTGAACATCGCGGGGCGCACCTACAACCTCGATTCACCGAGCGCCGCGCTGGCGCCGACCGAGACCGCGCTCACCCACTACATGCACGGCCTTTCGGTCAAGAGCCACACCGGCGGCGTGTTCGACTGGGAGGTGGCGGCGAGCCTGTTCGACTATTCGAGCGACACCTCGCGCACGCCGACCACGCCGCTGCCCGGCGCCTTCAACGGCGGTCCGGGGCGCACCACCGACATGGGCGGCTCAGGCTGGAACACCTTCAAGGCCGCGGGCACCTGGCGGCCCACCGGCTCGGCCGAAGGCGTGGGCGCGCACGTGGTCGACTTCGGCTTCCAGCAGGACACGGCGCGCCTGCGCACCAGCGTCGGCAACACGCTCGACTGGATCGGCGGCCCGGCCGTGACGCCGTTCTCCGCCTTCAACGGCAACACCCGGCTGCAGTCGCTCTACGTGCAGGACACCTGGCGCTTCGCGAAGGACTGGAAGACCACGCTGGGCTTGCGCCACGAACGCTGGGAAGCCTACGGCGGGCAGCTGGGCAACGCGACGCGGCTGCTCGACTTTGCGCCGCGCAAGAACAGCTACGACTCGCCCAAGGCCGCCATCGCCTGGCAGGCCACGCCCGACTGGCTCTTCAAGGCCTCGACCGGCCGCGCGGTGCGCATGCCCACGGTGAGCGAGCTCTACCAGGGATCGATCGACGGCAACCGCATCGTCAACACCAACCCGAACCTGCGCCCCGAGCGCTCGTGGACCACCGAGCTCACCGCCGAGCGCGACCTCAAGCGCTGGGGCCTGGACGGCATGCTGCGCACCACGCTCTTCTTCGAGAACACGAAAGACGCGCTCTACAGCCAGGCGCTCAACAACCTGGTGAGCACGGTGCAGAACGTCGATGCGATCCGCACCCGCGGCCTCGAAGTGGCGATGAATGCGGTCGACGTGGGCGTGAAGGGCTTCGACCTGAGCGGCAGCCTCACGCTGACGAATTCGAAGATCACCGCCAACAGCGGCTTTCCGGCCAGCGTCGGCCGCGAGCAGCCGCGCGTGCCCAAGGTGCGTGCCGCGCTGCTTGCCACCTACCGGCCCGATGCCAACTGGAGCTACACGGTCGGTGCGCGCTACAGCGGCAGGCAGTACGGCGCGCTGGACAACAGCGACACCAACGGCGCCGCCTACATGGGCTTCTCGAAGTTCTTCGTGGTCGATGCGCGCGTCCGCTACCGGATCGACCGGCAGTGGAGCGCCGCCGTCGGCATCGACAACCTGAACAACAACAAGTACTGGGCCTTCCACCCGTACCCGCAACGCACTTACGTGGCCGAGCTCAAGTTCGACCTTTGACTCTCTCGATCATCTTCTGCAAGGACATGACTTCATGAACGCCTCCCACCTCACCCTCAAGACCCTGGCCGCCTGCGCCATGCTGACCGGCGCCGCCGCCGCGCTGGCCCACGTGACATTGCCGCCGGGCGGCGCCACGGTCGGCAGCGACTACAACGCCGCCTTCCGCGTGGGCCATGCCTGCGAAGGCGCCAAGGCCACCACCGGCCTGGCGGTGCGCCTGCCCAAGGGCTTCGTGCTGAGCGATGCCCAGGCCCGCAAGGGCTGGAAGCTCGATGTGAGCAAGAGCGGCGACGGCGAAGTGCGCTGGACCGCCGAAACGCCGCAAGACGCGCTGCCGGGCAAGGAGCGCGCCGAGTTCGTGCTGCGCGGCAAGGTGCCGCCAACGCCCGGCACGCTGTGGTTCAAGGTGCTGCAGACCTGCGATGTCGGCGTTGCCGACTGGGCCGAGGTGCCCGCGTCGGGCAACTCGACCGCGGGGCTCAAGGCGCCGGCCGCGAAGCTCAACGTGGTGGCACAGGGCGTGGCCACGGTCGATGTGCGCGATGGCTGGGTGCGCCAGTCGGTGCCGGGCCAGAGCGGCACGGGCGCCTTCATGAAGCTCACTTCGCCCACGGGCACCCGGCTGGTCGGCATTTCGACGCCGGCCGCCGGCACGGCCGAGGTTCACGAGATGAAGATGGACGGCGACGTCATGAAGATGCGCGAGCTGCCCGCCGGCCTGGACTTGCCCGCGGGCCAGACCGTCGAGCTCACGCCCGGCGGCTACCACGTGATGATGATGGACCTGAAAGGCGCGTTCACCAAGGGCGCCACCGTGCCGGTCACGCTGAAGTTCGAGGACGCCAAGGGCGTGAAGACCGCGCTCGACCTGACGCTGCCCGTGGGCGCGCCTGAGGGTGCCGATGCGGGCGCAGCCCACCAGCACAAGCACTGAGCGCTTCCGTCGGCTACAGCAGCTCGTCGGGCGCGAGCGGGCCGAAGAGCTTGAGCATCAGGCGCAGGGTGGCGCTGGCGTCCGGCTCGGTGGTGGTGTCCTGCAGGCCGCTGCCTTCGGGGGCGTGCCACACCAGCGCACCGTCGACCGCTTCGACGTGCCAGGAGCGCTCGCGCATGCCGCGTTCGATCTGTTCGGCGGCCACGCGCGAGAGCTCGGCGCTGCGGACCAGCAGCGCGATCTCGGTGTTCTGCAACTGCGAGCGCAGGTCCAGGTTCATGGAGCCGACGACCAGCAGCCGTCCGTCCATCACCAGCACCTTGGAATGCAGCATCGCGCGCGATTCGCCGGTGGCGCTGCTGCCGGCGCCCGATGAGCCGAAGACGTTGCCGAAGTTCGTCTGTTCGCTGCGCAGCTCGTAGAGCTCGACGCCCATCTTCAGCAGTTCTTCGCGGTGGCGCGCGTACCCCACGTGCGCCACCGGCGCGTCGTTCGAGGCCAGCGAATTCGTCAGCACCCGGATGCGCACGCCCCGGGCACGCGCCGCGGCAAAGGCCTGCTTCATGTCCTGGCCCGGCACGAAGTAGGGCGAGATGATGAGCAGGTCGGAGCGCGCTTGGCCGATGAGTTGCAGCAGTCCTTCGACCACGGTGTCGCCGCCAGCGGCCAGGTCGGAGGCGGCTTCCAGCGACGCGGCACCGCGTGAGCCGCGGGCCGCATCGCCGGGCTGGCTCACGACGAGGCCGGGGTCGCGGGTGGCGCCGGGGCCGGTGTCGGCAGGGATCTTGCCGGGCTGGTCCGCCAGCATCACGGCGGGCGCCCAGACGAAGGTGGCGGTGCGCAGGTCCAGCGGTTTCTCGTCCCAGGCGCGCGCGCGTTGCTCGGGGGTGGGCCGCGCGTCGGCGGCGCCTGTTCTTGGCTGGCCGGCTTCGTCGTCCGAAGGCGTGTCGGCCTTGCGCGCGCGGTCGCGGATTTGCTGGTACTCCTCGCGCGAGACCATCGATTGCACCGGGAAGGCGCGCTCGTTGTTCCAGTAGCTGTCGAAGCTGCGCGAGAGGTCCTTGACGATCGGGCCGGCCGCAAGAATGTCCACGTCGATGAAGTTGCCGGTGGCGGCATTGCCGAAATAGGCGTCGCCCAGGTTGCGCCCGCCGGCCACGCCGAGCACGTTGTCGGCCAGGAACAGCTTGTTGTGCATCCGCTGCTGGATGCGGGAGGCGTCGCCTATCGAGTTGAAGAGACGGCTGAACGTGGAGTCGCGCGCGCCCGCGAGCGGGTTGAAAAGGCGCATCTCGATGTTGGGAACGAAGGCCAGGCCGAGCACCAGGGCGTCGCGGCCGGTGCTGTGGAAGTCGTCGAGCAGGATGCGCACCCGCACGCCGCGCTCAGCCGCCTCCTTGAGCCCGCGCAGCAGGCGGCCGGTGCTGGCATCGGCGTGGATGGCGTAGTACTGCAGGTCCAGCGTCTTCTGCGCGCCTTCGATCAGCGCGAGCCGGCTGCCGTACGCCGCCGGCGGACCGCCCAGAAGCATGAAGCCCGATTCGAAGCGGGCCTTGTCGGCCTGGCGGCGCTGCTGGACCAGCGCGCCCAGCGGGGTGTCGTTGGGCGAGGCGAGCGCGGTCGTGACGGGGCGGTCGACGTCCTTGGGCAGTTGGGCGCAAGCGCCCAGCAGCAGTGCCGCGGTGAGCACGGCGTATCGACCGAAGAGCGCGAAAGGTGAAGGCATGCGGCAATTTCCAAGGGGCAGGATTCGGTGCCGCATGTATAGCGCAGTCGGCGGCTGCCCCGCGTCGGACGGGCGGACGCGCGGCGGCGGGCGCCGACTGGATTCAGCGCGCGACGCCCAGTTCTTCCTGGCGTTCGAGCGCGGCGAGCAGTTCGTCGTCGATCCTGGCGTGGCGCTCGCTCAACTCCAGGGCGCGCGAGGCGTCCGAGGCGTAGATGGCGCCGCCGTCGAGCGCGAGCATCTCGGCGATGCGCTTCTGCTCTGCTTCGAGGGCTTCGATCTGGGCGGGAAGTCCGTCGAGTTCGCGCTGCTCCTTGTAGGAGAGCTTCTTTCGGGGCGGCGTGGCCGATGCCTTGGGGGCTGCGGCTTCGGCGGGCGCAGCGGGCGCCGGCGCGGCCGATGGCGGCGGTGCCGCGGCCAGGCGTTGCTCGGCGATTTCGCGCGCGCGCTTGGACTGGATCAGCCAGTCCTGCACGCTGCCTTCGTACTCGCGCCAGCGGCCGTCGCCCTCGAAGGCGATGGTGCTGGTGACCACGTTGTCCAGGAAGGTGCGGTCGTGGCTCACGAGGAACACGGTGCCGTCGTAGTCCTGCAGCAGGTTTTCGAGCAGCTCCAGGGTGTCGATGTCCAGGTCGTTGGTCGGCTCGTCGAGCACCAGCACGTTGGCGGGGCGGGCGAACAGGCGGGCCAGCAGGAGGCGGTTGCGTTCGCCGCCGCTGAGGGATCGCACGGGGGAGTTGGCGCGCGCGGGGGAGAAGAGGAAGTCGGCCAGGTAGCTCTTCACGTGCTTGCGCTGGTTGCCGATTTCGATCCACTCGCTGCCGGGACTGATGAAGTCTTCCAGCGTGGCGTCCAGGTCGAGCTTGTCGCGCATCTGGTCGAAGTAAGCCACCTGCAGGTTGGTGCCGCGGCGGATCTTGCCGCTGTCGGGTTCGAGTTCGCCCAGGATCAGCTTCAGCAGGGTGGTCTTGCCCGCGCCGTTGGGGCCGAGCAGGCCGATCTTGTCGCCGCGCAGGATGGTGCCACTGAAGTTGCGAATGACGGTCTTCTCGCCGAAGGACTTGGTGGCTTCGGTGAGCTCGGCCACGATCTTGCCGCTGGACTGGCCGGAGGCGACGTCCATGTTGACGCTGCCCTGCACCTCGCGGCGGGAGACGCGGCTGGCGCGCAGCTCTTGCAGGCGGGTGATGCGGCTCTGGCTGCGGGTGCGGCGCGCTTCGACACCCTTGCGGATCCAGATCTCTTCTTGGGCGAGCAGCTTGTCGGCCTTGGCGCTGATGACGGCCTCCTGGGCAAGCTGCTCTTCCTTCTGTAGGAGGTACTGCTCGAAGTTGCCGGGGTAGGAGCCCAGCTTGCCGCGGTCCAGCTCGACGATGCGGGTGGCGACGCGGTTCAGGAAGCTGCGGTCATGGGTGATGGTGACAACGCTGCCCTTGAAGTCGATCAGCAGCTGTTCGAGCCACTCGATGGAGTCCAGGTCCAGGTGGTTGGTGGGCTCGTCCAATAGAAGGACGTCGGGGGCGGCCACCAGGGCCTGGGCCAGGGCGACACGCTTGCGTGTGCCGCCGGAGAGGGAGCCGACGAGGGCGTTGCGGTCCAGGTGGAGGCGGTGCAGCGTCTCTTCGACGCGCTGCTCCCAGTTCCAGGCGTCGTAGGCTTCGATCTGCGACTGCAGGGCGTCCAGGTCCAGGCCCTCCGCGCCTGATAGATAGAGGTCTCGCACGGCGATGACGCTTCCCAGGCCCTGGCTGGCGGCGGTGAATACGTCCGCGTTCATATCGAGCACGGGTTCCTGCGCAACGTACGCGACGCGCAGGTTCTGCTGCAATTGCAAGGTGCCGTCGTCTGTTTTCTCCAGGCCCCCCAGTATCTTGAGCATCGAGGACTTGCCAGCGCCGTTGCGGCCGATCAGCCCGATGCGCTCCGATTCGAGAAGAGAGAAGTCCGCATGATCCAGCAGCGGGACGTGACCGAACGCCAGTTGGGCGTCGAGGAGTGTGATGAGTGCCATGTGGCACGGATTATCGGAGGAGGCTCTCGATTTTGTTGGCCGGCATCTTGCGGCGCTCAAAATTTGTCATATACTCGTGGGCTCGACTGACAACGCAGCGATGCGTGGTTCAGGTGATGTGTCCTCAGGGGCTGATTGCTTGAACGGGTTGGTTGAAAAAACTTCCTTCGAAGTTGACCGGATTGCAAAAAACGGTGCATAATCGAAGGCTGCGCTGAAACA
>NZ_JBEPKK010000012.1:0-199518 GCF_040544675.1 Variovorax boronicumulans | reverse complement strand
GCGTACGTGGGCGTTGGGCATGGCAGCATCTCCAAGGATGCCTCACCACAAGCAGTTCTCGTGCCTACGAATTAACGGGACAGGACACTAGCCGGCGGCCGACGCCGCTTCGATGCGGAAGGTCATTCCTGGGAGATCAGCACAATGACAAAACTAAGCAGAGGCTAGACCGTGGAGCCCATACGCTTCCAGGTGCTGGTGTTCAAGCGAGATGACGATTCCAGCACCAACCTTGAGGTAGTTTTTGCTCCCGGCAGCATAGTTGGCGAAAGACAAACTTGAGAAGGTCGTGGACAAGATTTGAGGTACGCAAGTTATGACGAAGACCACTAATGCCTGGATCGCATTCGATCACGGCCTCCCTACCGACCCGAGGCTTGCACCCTATATCCTGGTCTTGAAGGGGGCACGCTCTCTGCATCAAGCCATCGCGGATGACGACTGGGTCCTGATTCTGAGCCCCGATGGGAACGTCACTCGTGTGGGGCGCGTGTTGCGGGTTCGTTCCGACCTGGACACCACCACGCTCTATTTCGATCAGGCGCTCGCGGTGAGGGAGTCCGCCTCCGTCGCCGTCACTTCGCTCACACCTCCGGCTTCGGGAAGCGTCGGTCGCGTCCAGTGGACCGATTTCGTCGAAGCACTGCCGAAGGTGCTGCACAAGACCATCGCCGACGTGCCAACAGTTGGATCCGACGCTCGCTCGCCCCGATATCAACAGGAACTCGCCTACATCCGTGAACTGCTACAACTGGCCGTGATGGACGACCTGCTCGGCCCGGCTGGCGGTCCTCACGAGCGCATCGTGGACATGGGCGTGCGCGATCGCTATCTGGTCGGAAAGCTCGCCCCGCGCGAGGCGGGGCAGGGTGGCATCGAAGGGCTCGCAGGCCCATTGGCAAACGACGACATCGAGGAACCCACCGACCCCGAGCCCCCCGGTCTGCACGAACCCGGTGCGGAATTCGGAACAACAACGGGCCGTGTTGAACCCGAATCCGACGCCACCGATGAGATCGACGCGGCCAGCAATCAATCACTGGTGCCGAGCAGCCTCGGCATGACCTTCTGCGTAGATGGCGATGCCAAGTGCATTGAAGTGGAGTTGCGCTGGGGACGCTATGAGCGCGTCTCCAACGAAGATCACGAACTGCTGAGGCCGAATGGCCAAAAGGCCAAAGTGTGGCAGCGCATACCTTGTGGCGGCAAACTGGTGGTGCCGCTCACCGAAGGCGTGATCCCTCATCAGGCACCGGACAAGACCTATCCAGAAGTGCGCATGCAAGGCTCGGTGCGTGCCAAGACCGCGAACGGCGATCGCTTGGTGACACTGTTCTTAGTCAATGCGCAGGAGGAACCCGAGACCAACCGCGATACGGCTTGGCTGTTCCAGCCGGAGCTGATCGTTCGCGCCGAAGCGGAGGCAACCAAGCGCCCCATCTTCCGCCGCCGACCCGTGCTGGAAGCCGACGGCATGGATCCAGAGCGTGAGTCGTTGGAGATGATCTACCGCAACAGGGTGGAGTTCGCGGTGGGGCATGGCGTCGCTGTCCATGCTGAAACCGCGGAGAACGTGACGCTGGCCACGGAGGTACGCACCACCGTGATGCCGCAATACGAAGTTCAGGTGACAGAGACACCGGGTTTGGACTCCGCAGACCGATCGGCGATGAAGGAAATGGTAGGTAGTGGCCTGCTCGATATGCAGCGACTCGCCAACCTGGACATCGATCCACTGGTCGATGCCCTGAATCTGCTGACCAAGGACTACGCCGCGTGGATCGATGAGCAGCGCGGTCGAGTCGGCGTCGACGTGCTTGGCTACGATGCACAGTCGCAGCAGGCGATGGATCGATGCCAGGAGATCCGAACGCGTCTGCAACAGGGTATCGATACGCTGAAGAGTGACGAGAACGCTTTGGCGGCTTTCCGGTTCGCCAATCGCGCGATGGCCACGCAGCGCGTGCGCAGCCAATACGCACTCGAAATCCGGCGCGGCAAGGACGTTACCGTCGACCAGTTCGATGTGCTGAAGAACCGCAGCTGGCGCCCGTTCCAGTTGGCGTTCCTGCTGCTGTCGATCCCTTCGCTGGCCGATCCAACGCATCCGGATCGCGTGCAACCGGTCGAAGCCTATGCCGACTTGCTCTGGTTTCCCACGGGCGGCGGCAAGACCGAGGCCTACCTAGGTGTCGCCGCCTTTACGATGGCCGTTCGGCGCATGCAGGGCAAGCTGGGCGGCTACGACAGCTCACGCGGTCTTACAGTGATCATGCGTTACACCTTGCGCCTGCTGACCCTGCAACAGTTCCAGCGCGCCACGGCTTTGATCTGCGCGATGGAGGTTCTCCGGCGCGAGGCGCTGGCCAAGGGCGATGGGGCCCTCGGCACAGAACCCTTCACCATCGGCCTATGGGTGGGCAACAAGGTGACCCCTGGCTCCACCGAGGATAGTCACCGGGCGATCGAGGACATTCGCAACCCCGGAAAGTACAACGCGGGGGCGGCGTCTCCCGCGCAGCTGACCAGCTGCCCCTGGTGTGGCTCGGAAGTCGCCCCAGGTCGCGACGTCGAGGTCGACAAGGGGCGTGGGCAGACCTTCGTCTACTGCGGGGACAAGAAGGGTCGATGTGAATTCTCAAAGGGCAAGTCGAGCAATCTCCCTCACGCGGGCATTCCAGTGCTTGTCGTGGACGAGGAGATCTACCACCGTCCACCGACCATGATGATCGCCACGGTAGACAAGTTTGCGATGATGGCTTGGCGGGGCCAGGTGCGAACGCTGTTCGGTCGGGTGGGCCAGGAATGCGAGCGGCACGGCCTGCTATGGCGGGGGGCAGACTGCAACGGCAATCACCCGGCAGGAAGGGGACTCAGTGCGACCAAAGTCAAAAGCATCAGCCCGATTCGCCCCCCGGATCTGATCATTCAGGATGAGTTCCACCTGATCAGCGGGCCGCTGGGCACGATGGTGGGGTTGTACGAAACCGCCGTGGATGAGCTGTGCAGCTGGACACTTGGAAAACATACGGTCAAGCCGAAGATCATCGCGTCGACAGCCACGGTGCGTAAAGCCCGAGAGCAAGTGAACCACGTCTTCATGCGGCAAGTGTCGGTATTCCCACCGCATGGACTAGACGTGGAAGACAACTACTTTTCGGTACAGCGACCGATTGAAGACAAGCCGGGGCGACGCTACCTCGGGATTTGTTCTCCCGGCAGTTCCCGACCTGCGATGTTGATCCGGGTCTATACGGCTTTCCTGACAGCTGCGCAGGCACTGTTCGATCGTTTCGGCGAGCCTGCAGACCCGTATATGACCATGGTCGGCTACTTCAACTCACTGCGCGAGTTGGGCGGGATGAAGCGCTTAGCCGAGGATGATGTGCAGACGCGTTCTTACCGTGTACAAATGAGCATGGTCGAGCGGCCTGCGCTCGCACAACGTGGCATCAGCAACATTCGCGAGCTGACCTCCCGAGTGTCCAGCCAAGACATCCCGAAGTACCTCGATCAGCTTGAAATCAAGTTCAAAGCCGAATACGACGCTGCCTCCTCCAAGTACGTGACTAGGTGGCAGGAAGGCGATACGCGCGCGATCGACGTGGTGCTCGCGACCAACATGCTGTCGGTCGGTGTCGACGTCAATCGACTGGGCTTGATGGCTGTGAACGGCCAACCCAAGGGCACGGCGGAATACATCCAAGCCACCAGTCGAGTCGGCCGCTCTTTCCCCGGATTGGTCTGCACCGTGCTGACTTGGGCGCGACCACGCGACCTGTCGCACTACGAGACCTTCGAGCACTACCACGCCACCTTCTATAAGCATGTTGAAGCGCAATCGGTAACGCCCTTCTCCCCGAGAGCGATGGATCGTGGGCTAACCGGCTCGTTGCTGAGTCTGATGCGTCTTGAGAATGACGCATTCAGCCCCAACGATGGCGCTGGCCAGCTCGATAAATCGGACCAGACGGAGATCACCGATGCCATCGGTGTACTCGTCAACCGGGCATGGAATGTCAGCGAGCTCTTAAGCACCAAGAGCCTGGCCGAGCAGGAACTCAAGGAACGTGCAGACGAGTGGGCCAAAGAGGTCGGCAAAGGCGGCCGCATCTTGGCCTATGAGAAGCGTGGACCCGATAAAGACAAAACCGTTGCGCTGATCAAGTCTCCAGGCGTCCAAGCCTGGGACAACTGGACTGTCCCAATGTCGATGCGTGAAGTGGAGCCCGGGGTGCGCTTGATCATGAATACCAGCCATATCACGGACGATCACGATTGGAAGCCTCGTCCCGCAGCGAAGGATGAGGATTGACCATGATCATCAACAACAAGACTCCCGTCGGCGAAGTACGACCCAGTCAGTTGCTCTGGACCTACGGCCCAGGAGCTTTGATCGACCTCCCTAGCCTGTCGGTGGTGACGCTTGGCATCGATCGATGGGAGAAGGATCGCTGCCAGCCGATCCAAGAGGCGCGACTGATTGCGGCAGTCAGGAAGGTACTGGGACCGCAAGTGGAAAGCTTGCGCATGCCACCGTTCCAGAAGAGCGAGCTGGTCGACGTCTGGTCGGCAGAGGCCAACATCGGCGTTCCGGTCCGTCCGTTTCCGCGATGGATGCGGTGCGTGAAATGCGGCCTGCTCTCACCTTTCGATGCGGGCCTATTTGAAATCAAGGAAAACCGCTTCAGACCTGAAAGAACTCGTTTCGTCCACAAGGGCTGTCGCGGTTCGAGCGGCGACAAGCCCGCCAAGGATGCGGATGCGGTGCCAGCACGCTTCCTGTTGGCTTGCCGTGACGGCCACCTTGATGACTTCCCTTGGCACTACTTCGTCCATGGAGGCAGCAGTTCCTGCAAGGGAACGCTGCGCTTTTTCGAGAGCGGTGCATCTCTGCAGACGGAGAACCTTTGGGCGAAGTGCGACGCATGCGGCGCGTCGAGGAGTATGGCCAACGCCTTCGGAAAGATCGGAAAGGAGAACTTGCCGTCCTGCCGCGGACGCCATCCTCACTTGGACCACTTCGATACCGAATGCGATGAAGAGGCCCGAGCAGTTCTGCTGGGTGCCACGAATAGCTGGTTTCCAATTACGCTCTCGGCTCTCGCAATTCCACAGGCGAAAGACCCTCTCAGCCAATTGATCCAAGAAGGCTGGACATTTTTTGAAGAACTTGAATCTGAAGGAGAAGTTTCCGTCACGATCAAGGCATTGAAGAAGGCTGGTGCGCTGCCGGGAATCGACAAGTACGCTATGTCGTCTATCTGGGCTGCGATTGAAGCGCATCGAGAAAAAGGAGGACAGAAAACCGTCAACGAAGCTGATATCAAGGGCCCGGAATGGGACGTCCTGACTGAGGCCAATCCGCCGACCGATTACCCACATTTCATGAGCAAGAAGGTCGGCACGCCGCCAGGCTTGCACTCACGCATCCACCGAGTCCTACTGCTTGAGCGACTGCGCGAGGTCAATGCGCTACTTGGCTTCACCCGGGTCGAGGCTCCCGAAGAAACGGGCGATCCCAATGAACGGCCGCAGATGGCCAGCCTCTCGCGAGCCAAGCCCGATTGGGTGCCCGCGAATCAAGTTCATGGAGAGGGTATTTTCATCCAGTTCGATGAAAAGGCGATTGTCAAATGGGAAGGGCTGGCCGCCGTTCAGCAAGTCGATCGGATGCTGCAAGGCGGGCACAAGGGATGGCGCAACTCACGTCGCCTCGATCCCAAGGAGGGATACCCGGGAATTCGATACGCAATGCTCCACACGCTTTCGCACTTGCTGATTCGGGAGTTGGCGCTCGAATGTGGATACAACGCTGCGAGCATCCGCGAGCGCATTTATGCTGACACTTCTGCCGAACGTCAGCAGGCTGGCATTCTGATCTATACGGCGGCGGCCGACTCTGATGGAACGCTCGGCGGCCTCGTCGATCTAGGAAAGCCAGAGAATCTCGGTAGACTGTTTAAGCAAGCACTCAGTCGATCGAAGATCTGTTCTTCGGATCCGCTCTGCTCCGAGCACGATCCCGAGAAAGACCGCTCGCTTCACGGTGCCTCCTGCCATGCGTGTAGTTTGGTCGCAGAAACTTCATGCGAACGAGGCAATCGCTACTTGGACCGATCGTTGTTAGTGCCGACGCTTGAGCGCACTGGTGCAGCCTTCTTCCAGGGCATGTGAAGTGGACAAGCTGTTGGACGCGGTCGCAGGCTTGGTCTACTTGGTGTCTCCTGAAAAAATCCAAGCTATCGCATCACGAGTGCGCGGTACGAATGCCTACAAAGCGGCCACAGCACTCAACGGCGTGGTCGGTACTCCAATTGCCACAGGCGCAATCGATCAATTGATCGAGGCTTGGCGGGCGACGACCGTCAGTGCCGCCGAGCTCGCATCGATGCTGCTCGCCGCACGTCATGTTCTTTCCAAAGCTATGGCCGACCAGTCCGCCGAGCTTGTCTGGACCGGCCCGACGACGCCCTTTGTTGCCGCGCGCAGGACGGAACAGGCGCTTCTACAAGTCATCAACGCCGCCAACGCAACACTTTTTCTCACGAGTTTCGTGGCCTACGACGTTTCTTCTATCGTGAAGGCTCTGAATGCTGCGAACGCCCGCGGAGTGGTCGTCTCAATGTTGCTCGAATCTTCGCAAGATCACGGCGGCAGTGTCTCCATAGATGGGATAGGAAAGATGAGATCACTAGTGCCGGCCGCGCGACTTTATGCGTGGCACAACAAGGTTGATCCATTTTCGAACGGCCGAGTGCATGCAAAGGTCGCAGTGGCCGACGAGACTATGTGTTTCATCACCAGCGCGAATCTGACCGGGTACGCAATGGACCGAAATATGGAGGCAGGCGTTCTGGTTACAGGTGGCTCGATCCCGAGGTTGCTCGAGATGCACCTGCGCTCCTTGGTCGACACAAACGTCATTGCGATCGCGTCGGGAGAGCCCCTCGGACGCGAGGCTGGCTCGTTCGATTGATGGGGCCGATCATGCAAGTCGCAGATGACAGCGGAAACTTCCTGGATGCCTCCGTCTCCTTGACATCCGACGCCAACGGAATCGCATCCATCACGTTCGAGTCGCAAGGTGGTGGTCGCAACATGAGCTACATCAAGGCGCACGACTTGGTGATTTCTCGTCTGGTGAAGATGTCTGCGACTCTGATCGATTCTGTCGTCGCTAGTTGGAATACACGCAATCTCAATGAAGAGCAACGGCGATTTTTTGTACCCGGCAAGACATATCCCTTTCATTTGGCTTCGAGCCTAGATGGCGTTGGGCTCGCGCGCATGCTCCGTCGCGGAGCTGCTGAGGTTGGACGGCGCGAAGGAGCAACCGGGCCGGGAAACAGGGCCAAGCGAGTCCAGATCCGGTTCTCGGTGGACCTCCTAGCCTCGCGACCGCCCCTATGGTTGGAAGAGCAATTGATTGCACCTGCAGGTGCCCTGGATGTTGGGGCTGTTCTAGCAGCTGCCCGGCCACGGTCGGCGGGTCTACGCCCAAACTACATGCAGGATACCGCTGCACGCAAGGCGGTTGAGATGCGAGCGATGCATGTCGCAATCGAGGACCTCAGAACGGAGTGGGATCATGTTGCCGATGTCTCCGCAACGGAGTCCTTCGATGTGCTGTGTCGGTCAGGCAACGCTGAGCTACGCGTCGAGGTGAAGGGCACTACAAGCGATGGCGCAACAATCGTGCTGACCCGCAACGAAGTTCTACATGCGCGCGAGCATCATCCGCACGTCGCGCTGTATGTCGTCGCCAGAATTGATCTCAAGCTAAGGAACGGGATTGCTGTCGCCGAAGGTGGTATTTTGACAAAGCGTCGACCATGGAACGTGATCGACTTTGAACTTGTCCCGCTTTCGTTCCAGTGCCGCTTGATGACAGCCCGAGGGGAAGGCGGAGCAAGCAAGGGCGATTCAGAGTCGAAAGGCTAGCAGCCTCGTGGGGCCGCGCTAGGTTCGCCGTTCTTCGCGTTGAGCGTATCCCACGATCAGAGCGACGGCATCCTCGATCGGCACATGCTCCCAAATCCGAACGACACTCCACCCTTGCTGCTTAAGTTTGCTGTCCGTGTCGCTGTCCCTTGCCCGATTCGCCGCGATCTTCTCGCGCCACCATTCGCTATTGGTCTTCGGCGACGTTCCATGCAAAGGGCAGCCATGCCAGAAGCAGCCGTCCAGAAAAACAGCGACTTTGGCACGCACAAATACGATATCGACAGTGCGATTTGAGCGAGGTATCAACCGGCGATGGATTCGATACCGAAGCCCTATCCGATGCAATGCGGAGCGAACGGCAACTTCGCGTGGATTGTCCCGTGATCGGGTTGCAGCCATGCGCTTGCTGGTAGCGGTTAAAGGCTTCTGCAAGACGAGATAACCAGCTGATCGACCACCCTCAATCCGATGCCTCCACCATCGATAGATGGTGTTCGACATCGTCAAGGAATCCGTCTTCAAAGTTGAGCCCACTTGAGCGTGCTCTCGCAAGGAATCCTCGAGTCGCGCGGGCGGAAAGCGGCTTAGTCTTGTGCTTGAGGAACGCGCTCAACGAAGGTAGCGTTGTAGCGCTAGGCCAACTGGAAGCCGATGAAACGTGCACGCGGCCATTGCTTCCCCAAGCTGCATTGGGCCATGCGCTCGCACCGTCCCACATGCCATCAGACCGGCCCGCATACTTACCAGGCTGCACGAGCCGGTGGCCGACCCACTCCATCATCGGAACACAAACCGCATTGCCGACCAATTTCCAGCGGGCATTTCGTCCGAGCCGCGATTGGGCCTCCGCCGCCCCGGTCCACCCCGCTTCAAATCCCTGCAGGCGCTCCGCATCGCGAATACCGGGCAGTTCGAGAGTGCGACGCGCAGGAAACCAGATGGCAGGCGGGGATGGAATCCCTATTGACGATCCACCCTTCAACGTCGGTATAGCGCCAACGGCCCATCCGAGGCCAGTGCGTCCTTCAGTCCAATAGAAGCCTCTAGCCGTGCGTCGATTTCCAGTCAGGTTCGGGTCGCCAACATCGTCGACCAAGAGGACATCCTCCGGTCGCTTGGAGCGAGAGGCAAGCAAGATAACTCGCCGGCGTCGCTGAGGTACACCGAAGGAGCGAGCATCAACCACGCGATACGCCCATCGGTAGCCCAAAGCTTCAATCGAGGTGACGAGATGCCGCATCGCTTGGCCCTTTTGCAGAGCGAGCATGAATGGAACGTTCTCGAAGAGCAACCAAGTGGGCTTCTTCTTCGCGGTGGAGATGAGCCGAAACATCTCGTTGACCAACCCTGAGTTCAGACCGGAGATGCCTTTCGTTTGACCTGCTTGGCTAAGGTCTTGACAAGGAAAACCCGCCGCCACGATGTCGACACTCGGAAGGGCCTTGATTTCGCGAACGTCATGTTCAATACGGGCATCGGGGAAACGGGCGCTGAGTACGTCCCGCGCCGCCGGCGATATTTCGCAGAGCATCTCCGCCTCGATCCCAGCTCGACTCAGGCCAAGCTCGATCCCACCTATACCAGCAAACAACCCAGCACAGCGCAACTTCAAGTCCCCCTTCAACCTCGAGCAATTTACTCGAGTAGGTTGATCGTACCGCGAACGATAGCTGGCCACCGATAGATGACCACGGAACCCACGTAGCTTGATGGGGGCGCCATCATTCGATAGAGCTGCCGCAGCTCAGCCGACTTCCGCCGTCAATAGGTGCAGGCTGGTACAGGGGACGGAGCGGATGAAACAAGCCACTGAAGTCAGCATGCCAAAAGCGACTTGTTCGGTTGGGAAAATAGTAACTTGCGCCAGCGCTGTCGACGAAGTCGGCCGCCGGAGGCTGCATTTCGCCACGGCTAAGTAGTGCGACACCAATCAGATGGTTGCGGTGGGGCGCGGACAGAAGCCTAGAGACGGGGCGTCTCAAGGCGGTTGGCGGCTGCGCCGGATCATTATCCTGTTCGGCAATCGACCTCAGCTGTGCCGGCGTCAAGCCATCGAATCCGACCGCAAGCAACCCCGGCCGCTTCGCCGTCAACTGACGCTTGGCCGCGTCATGCAAGGTGGCGAACGTCGCCTTGACGACATCGTCCCCAAGGAAGCTTTGCAGTATGACCACCAGTGCTCCGCCCTGCCCTCCAACGATAACAATCGTCTCACGATTGCCGCTCCCCGCGGCGGTCACGAGATCCGCGCTTGACATGAATCCGTCTTTTGAGGCGTTGCCGGATGCCACCGGGTCGAATTCGCCGATGCGAATGTCGGAGCCATCAGGCAGTTGGGCGCTGGTGCCAATCAGAACCTGTTGCAGGATACGTTGCGCCAATGCGACTCTGTGCTCGTGACGGGTCGGCAGCCGCCGCGGGACCGTCAGCACTACGCGCAGACCGACTCGCAATGAAGCCGAAATGGGTTCAAGAAGGCGAACGAGCAACTGCAGGACTGCAATCGCCTCATGCCTGTGGATGCTGCGCCCTTTGTCGTTCGAAATGGACTTGCACTCGATCTCAAGCCCCCTCTCGCCGTACTGCGGGATGAGCAGGTCAAAGGTTCCGCCGCCCACCATCTCCGGCCACTGCAGTTGCAGGCCGCGCCGGGCGAAATGGGTTGCGAGGGTAAGTTCCAGCCGCAGGCCACGCATGGCGTCCGGATTCTCAAGCGCGTCCCGAGCCCGACTGCGCATCCGCTCGGCCTCCACGGGCGTCGCAGCGTCCATCATCCAGAGTACCTGGCGGGCGAAGGCGATGGCCTGATAGAGTTCGAGCGATGCGGGTACGGCGTCGGGCAACGACCCCCGCTCTTCGATGAGTTCACCGCAGCGCAGCAACGCATAGGCGACGGCGTTCTCGCTGTGCAGGTGGTTGTTGAGCAGCGGACTGTTCCTGATCGCCGTATCCATCTGCGCCACGCGGCGCTCCCAGCGGTCCTTGCCAATGACACTGGCGAAACGTCGATAGACAGCGGGAATCTCCGTCATGCGCAGTTGCGTGACGAAGTTCGGCCAAAGCGGCTCGGGAACCGCGGGCAGTTCAGTGCTCGCCACAACGCTGCCAGCCGGTATGCGACGACGAAACGTCCCGTCCAAGAGGCTTCCAGATGTACGGCCGCGTAAACACCCAATGCGGTCTATGGCGCATTCCGATATCTTGATCTGCGGAAGCTTGAGCCATATCGACCACTGCCGCCAGTCTTCCCTCGTCAACATGACTGTGACTCAGCATCGTTCTCCCGAGTGGTGGCCCAGGCCCTGGGGGCCACTTTGAACGAGCTCGTTGTATCCCTGGTGAGCTGCTTCAGGCCGGGAGTCCAATTCGCACGTATGCTGCCCGCTGACGTCCTAGCTTTACCCAGAGTGAAACTTCTGTTCGGCTAGTCCCAATGCGAGCGCCGATCGGCGCATTGCCCCCAGAAGTACATGCCTGTCGAATCAGGCAGAACACTTGGCCTTGAGCACGACTGGCTTAAGCAAGCGGACCGGTCACACTAGGTGTGGCTCGGGGCCCAGAGCCGCCCCCAAACCAACACGAAAGATCACCCCAACTGGGCAGTCTTCTCGTCTTGAGCCCGCTCGCGTGCGTGTGCATCCGACTCGGGGTCTGCGGCTGCAGCTTCACGCTGGGCCTGATACTCGTTGGGATCGAAGCCAGGCATGAGGTCTTCGCTCTCGTCGTCAGCGGCGATCAGATTGTGATTCTGTGAAGTCATGGCGGGTCCTTTTATGGCCTAGTTGCAAAATCGAAATACGGTCTGCGACGGGGCGCGGTGCGAGCGCGGTTGAACTCTCGCCAGGGACCCGCTGAGCGGGCAACAGTCATTGTACGCTTGAGTCTCGACAATGGCCGCCTAGCCATGTCGCATCGCCTTAAGCGGACGATCCAAAATGAACGCCCCCCGATCCACCGGCCGCAGCCGCAGCCGCCCCCGCGCCGGTTTGTCGCCGCACACCGCAGGAGTCAACGCATGACCGTGAACCAACTCAAACTCAGGCCGATCGACGAACTGCGCAGCGAATCGTTCCACGTGCCAGCGTATCAGCGCGGATATCGTTGGACGCGAAGGCAGGTCGTCGAGTTGCTCCAGGACGTTTGGGATTTCGCCCGCTCTGGTGCAAAGGTCAAGGGCGAGTTCTACTGCCTTCAGCCTGTCGTGGTCGCGCCTTACGAGGATGGCGCCTGGGAAGTAGTCGACGGTCAGCAGCGACTCACCACGCTCTCGTTAATCCTTTCCTTCTTCAATGAGCGCCTCACCGAGAAGCATCGCAGGCGGATTTTTCCGATCGACTACCGGACTCGGCCCGCCAGCGCGGGGTTTCTGCTTGATCCAAAGCCCGAACGAGAAAACGAAAACATCGACTTTTTCCACATGGCAAGGGCGTATGCGGCCATCCTCGAATGGTTCGAAGACAAATCGAGCAATGTGAACGAGATCGAGTCGGCCTTTCTGAATGACGTCAAGATCATTTGGTACGAGATCGGGCCAGAAACCAAGCCGATGGAAGTTTTCCAGCGTCTGAATATTGGCAAGATTGCACTTACCGACGCCGAACTTGTAAAGGCACTGTTTCTGCGCTCATCAAACTTCGAGGGCGAAGGCACGCGACTTCTGCAGTTGCGGCAATTGCAGATCGCCCATGAGTGGGATTCGATCGAGCGCCGGCTTCAGGAAGACGACTTCTGGTACTTCCTCACCAACATGCCGCAGGAGGCTAACCGCATCGAGTTTGTCCTGCGCTTATGCGCGGACCGGATCAAGCAGGTTGAAGGTGCCGCAGGCGGCGAGGCAGACATTTTTCATGTCTTTGTCCAGCAGCTCGATAAGCCGGATACGAACGCCTGGACGCAATGGGCAGAGGTAAAGCGGCTGTTCCTCTCCATGGAGGAGTGGTTCAGGGACGACACACTGCACCATCTTGTCGGATTCCTCGCCAGCCAAGAGACCGGGGAGCCACATGCGGCGATCGCCAGGGTGGCCCGATGGGCCGAGGAGGCCCCCAGCAAGCGGGCGTTCCGACGACGTCTAAAAGACGAAATCTTCATCCGGCTTTTCCGGGGCAGGGGAAGCGCAACGGACCGGCCCGCCGACGCGCTGCGCGAGTTGCTGCGTAGCGAGATCAGCGCGCTTGACTATGTCTCTGACAAGGCGGCCATACGCAACGTGCTGCTGCTTTTCAACCTGGCAACGCTGATCGAAAGTCACGCATATGTCCGGTTTCCCTTCGGTGCGTTCAAGACGCAGCAATGGGACATCGAGCACATTCGTTCCGTGCAGTCCCGCATGCCGAAGCGACCCGACGATCAAAAGCGGTGGCTGAGCAACGTCGTGGACTACCTTGGCTGCGAGGAGGGTGCGCCCGTGCAGTCGGTGGCGATGGGCGACCTGTCGCAGCGCCAGTTTCTACGCGAGGCCGCGAGGGCCTTGCAAGACGCCGTGAAATTCGACGAGCAGGAATTTCAAAACTTCTTCCTGAAGGTGCAGCAACTTTACGACCCGGACCAGGACTTTGAGGTCGACAACGGTCTCGGAAACCTGACCCTGCTCGATGCTGCCACGAACCGCGGATACGGCAACGCGATCTTCCCGATCAAGCGCAGCACCATCATCGCTCTCGACAAGGTTGGCCGGTTCGTACCCCTCTGCACAAAGAACGTCTTTCTCAAGTACTACAGCAAGAGCATAGACCGCATGCTGGTGTGGGGGCGAGTGGACGCCGAAGCGCACGCCGCGGCGGTCTGCGACCGGCTGAGCGTTTTCTTTGCCGAGGAGGCTGGAGCATGAACCCGCGTCAAGTGCACACCTTCGCAAACATGCTGGACGATGTCGATTTCATCGAGATTCCGATCATCCAGCGTGACTACGCCCAGGGCCGAGCCCAGGCCGCGGCCGTTCGCGACAGTTTTCTTTCGGCGTTGCACAAATCCCTGTTACCGGGCGGCGCGGCTCTCAACCTGGACTTTGTCTATGGCGGTGTCCAGCGCGAAGGCGCGCGGACGCTGTCTGTCCTGGACGGCCAGCAACGCCTCACCACGCTGTTTTTGCTGCACTGGTATCTTGCCGCCCTCGATGGCGAGACAGAAGACTTCCGGCGGCGATGGGTGACTCCCAACGATGCGCGATCACGATTCAGCTATGCCACCCGGCCCAGCGCTACGGAGTTCTTTCAGGCCCTTGCGAGATGCACTATCGCCGTGCCGGAGCCAGGCTGCGTTTCCTCCCTGTCGCACGCCCTGCGGGACGCAAAATGGTTCTTCGATGCATGGCGCCAAGACCCGACCGTCAATGCCTGCCTGGGAATGCTGGATGCAATACATCGCATGTTCGCAACGGAGCGAGGCATGTACCGGACCCTTGTACAGGAAAACCGGGTGACCTTCCACTATCTGGACCTGCGCGACTTCGGTCTGTCCGACGACCTTTACATCAAGATGAACGCGCGTGGAAAGGCCCTCACGCCGTTTGAGAACTTTAAGGCATGGCTTGTCGAACGAGTGTCATCGCAGCCTTGGGCCCAGGACTTCGCATGGAAGCTCGATCAGCAATGGGCGGACTTCTTCTGGACCTTGTCGGGACGCGCTGACGGATCCGGAGCGAGTGCGAGCGTCAAGGAGCAGCCGGACCACGACGAACTGTTCCTGCGGTTCTTCTATGCCGATGCATACTTCGAAGCCTGCCTCAGTTTCGACAAGGGCTACTGGGCCGGTCCTCAGTTGACCCGAAGCTGGCTCACCCTCTTGCGGGATGCACGAGGCCACTTGGCACTTCGAGACTTCGACAAGCATCACGCACTTCGCGGACCTGAACTTGGCGGCGTCATGAAACTGTTGGACTTCCTCAGTGGCCCGCAGGGTGCGGCTTGCCTGCCGACCCTTCAGCGTGCGCTGTCGCCGAAGGCTGATTACGACGACCTGCTCCGGCTCCATGCCGTCGGGGCGTTCGTTCGCTCGCCAGCTGTTTCCACGCTCAACGAGGAGCAGTTCGAACAGTGCTTGGGACGCTGGCTGAGGGTGACCTCGAATCTCATACGCAACACCCGCACTGACGATCACGCCACTGCGACTGCGGCGATCAAGGGCCTGACGGCTCTTGCCGCCGATGCGTCAAGGCTGTATGAATCCCTGGTGGAAAAGGTCCCCGCGGCCATCGGTTTCTCGCGGGAGCAGACGGCGGAGGAGTGCCGCAAGGCCGCCTTGATCTTGCAGGATCCTGCTTGGGAGCCGCTGTTGCGCGCGGCGGAGTCGCACTCGTATTTGCAGGGCCGCGTGGGCTTCCTTCTCAACTTCAGTACGGGCCAGGCAGCGGAACCCGACAAGGTCCGATTCAAGACGTACACCGTGGCGATACAAAGGGTCGTGACGCAGCAGATTCTCGGCTCTTCGAAATTCCTGCTGCAGCGGGCGTTGCTGTCTCTGTACGACTACCTGCGTGGTGCCGGTGGAAACAACCACACCTTCTGCATTCCGAATGCAACAGCCGTGCGCGACCGGCAGGAGAACTGGTTGCCGGTCTTCGAGGACGTCCGCTTCGCCGGACTGCTCGACCTTATCGAGGAGGACGCGGCACGATCCCTTGAGCAACTCATCGCCGCCAGCAGCGCGAACGATTGGCGCGCGCACGTCATCGGCGATCCGACCCTGATCACCTATTGCGCATTGCGCCTGATCCGCAGGGAGGGTGCCGATGTGCTGTTGTTGTCGAAGACAAGAAAGACCGGGTACTACGCGGAGCTGCGAAGCTTGGCGTTGCACAACGAGCTCGCCCGGTTGAGAGCGGCCGGCGCGCTGCTGGACATAAAAAGAATCAGCTACGCCTACGTGTATGACGACGCGTGGCCGTCGATTCAAGTTCACACGGATGCCGACTACACGATCAGCTACTCCGAGGGCAGATGGCATTGTCTACGTGAAGGCAAAGAACCCACAGCACTTCCGGAGTCAATCGCTGTCATCGCGCAGAAGTTTTCCAGCTGAAGTGCGAGCTGAGGAGGCGCATTCTCCGCTTACCGCCATTTGCGTCTGCGCGGGGTTCTTCATCAGCTGTTGCGTCCGAACTGGGCCGAGGAAACGCATCTTGTCTGCTAGCTCCTGCACGAGCTAGTCGCCGCGTCAATCTCAGCTTGAGTCCAAACAGCCTCGGTTTCGATCACGGCGATCAACCGATCGCTAGTAAAACCTGATGGATACAGCGAAAGGGCGTCAGCCGCCCTACTTCCCGGAGATGCGCACTTGACCTCAGCGTCGGAGAATATGCCATTCGGGTCACCCAGCAAGCCTCGGTCATCGCGCAGTGCGATCAAAAGCTCCTCCAGCGACAACTTGAGAAATCCCGAGAATCTCTCGTGATCCCGTTCAATCGAGGTGTCAACGATCCAGCCATGAATCGGCGGCGCGCCTCCAGACAATTCCAGGCCAAGGCAGTTCGCCAACTCGCTCCCCTGCACACACGCCTCAAGCACGGCTGCCACTTTGCGCTGCAACTGCTGCCCCGCACGCCTCAGTGTCGTGGTGGCGTGAAGCCACGCGTCGCGCTGCGACTTGCGCACGAACGTGGACTTCACCTCGATTACGAAAGCGATGCCGTCTCTGGCGCAGATCAGGTCGACCTCGCCGGCGGTCCCATGCGTTTCCGTTGGCGGCTGCCAGTTCAACATCACCCTGAAACCGCGTGCCTCCAACGCCTTCCCAAGGCGCGCTTCGATGCGCTGCGTCTCTTCTCGCGCCTCACCCCTTCGCGCGCCAAGCCGGCGCAGGTTGTTGATCGCAGCGGTGCTGTTGTTTTGCATGCCGACGAGCCAAGGCAGCTGGACCAGGCATTGCCCGAACTTCAAGATCGGTCGCTCGAACAGTTCGGGGCGCAAGCCGGCCTGCGAGTTGCGGACCTGCGCTGCCAGCGAAATCCAGTCGCTCGTCCAGAAATCCAGAATGCGGGCCGCCATTCGAGGACTGCCTTGCGGCGTCTGGGGACTCACCGTCCACCCGGTGATGCGCGAGATCTTGGCTTCACGATCCGACCACGTGAGCGGCAGGCGGTTCTCCAAGGTCTGACCGAGGCCGCCGACGATGAGCTTTTCGAGCGCGGTCACCCAATCCGCCGAGTCCTGAAGGTGTTTGACGTACTCGCCGATGAAATCGCGAAGGAAGAATGCCGACATCAGCTCCAGCGAGAGCAGCGCCTGGAACAAGTCGACCGGATCGCCCGCATCCGTGGTCACGGTGTCTGCCACGCCGTAGACGTCCACCAGCTGTAGCCGGGTGCGCATCGCGCGGATGTAGGCCAACCGGTTCGCCTCGTGGTTCTCCGGTCGTCCGATCGTGCGCATCGCGATCTCCGAGCCGGCGAACTCGTCCAAGGCCCTGTAGAACCAATACTCGTGCAATCGCGCCAGCTTGCGGCTGTCCCGCAACCATGCGGCGCGTGCCACAGGGTCTAGCTCCTCGATCTCCAACGTTGTTCCGTTCCGGACAAACCGGATGCCGTCGTCATAGCTGAACGCATCGGCGGACCGGGAGACAAATTCGTTCAGTTCGATCTGCGCTTCCAGGAGCGCACCGAACGCGACTCGCATTTCATGCGCGACAACTGATTGGGCTTCCGAAGACGGCGACAGGAGCGGGGCGAGGTGCTCGCCCAGCGAGCGGCCGATATCTGCCTCGTGCAGTTTCAGTGTGCTCTCGGGCGCGGTGGCGAGCTTCCACAACAGGATGTCGTTGATAGCGTGCCAGGTGACCTCATCGGCGGAGGCCGCACCGTCCGACCGCGGCGACGGCGCGAGGCTGTGGGGCAGCATGTGTTCGAAGACATGCAGGCTGGCGTGGATCAGGAGATCGAATGGCGTCAGCGCCCTCAATGCGCTCATCGCGTGCTCCACCGCCGTGAGCCGTTCACGATGCGCCAACTCGAAGACATCAAGAACCTTGCAAAGCTCGGCAACCTCGGGATGGACTCCCGCGATCTGGTCCAAATCCGTCCGGCGGGGGGAATGCTGGCAAAGGACCAGTCCGGCGTGGCGCACCGCGTTGCACAAGACGCCAGGAGAATCTGTGGCAATGCGCGCCAGGAGATCCACAACGGCAACGCGCTCCTGCGCAAAGTACCGTGCCAATGCCAACACCATCAGGCCCGACCTCCAGGCCTCTGAGGGAAGTTCCCCCAGAAACTGACTCGACCAGAAATCAGCGTCGCGCTCTGCAGACGTGACCTTGTACTTGCCACGAAGCCTGGGCTTCCCATCCAGATATGCGCTGGCCGTTGCTTCTGCTGCGGCATACAAGGAAGCCCGCGCAGTCAACCGTTGTCGGAAGTATTGGTCGTAGAAGTTGGACACTGGGCCACGAAACGAAGTCGCTGGCTGTATCGACACACCAATGTGGTCGCCACCCAGCGCGAGAAATTGATTAATGGTCCGTGGCTTCTGGGCCCCGAAGCTGGATCTCCGCATCATGAATGTAGCGGGCCACCCCTGTCTCTTCATCACGGGCCCACTTCAGCGGTACTGAAATTCCATCGCTCGCACCGGTGCCGGTCGAGCCCCTCATCTCCACGCGCCATCCATGGGACATCATCTCCGCATCCTCTGTTTCCTCGCCGTTCTTAGGCCCGTCAGCAGTAGCTCTTTGCCAGTTGGACGGCGTCGCGCAGCTCTTGGACCGAAAGCTTCCCTTCCGTATCGAGCTCACCCGCCTCGAGCATAGTGATGACCTCGTCGGCCTTCTTGCCGGTCAGAAACTGTGCGGCGGAAAAGACCGTGATGCGATAGGCTTGCTGCAGCAGGCCGCCTTCGTCCTTGAGTATCCGCGTTCTTTCTTCGTCCATGGCGCGATGCACACGCAACACCGCGCCGGCGCAGTCGATGGTCTTCACACGCCGTTCCTCTAGTTTCATGGCTGCGGCCGTGGCATAGGGAAGATAGCCGAGCAGCGCATCGGCATGGCGTTCACCGAAGGCTGCGAACCGATCCGCAACCAGGCTGTCCCCTCCCAGTGACGACACCTTGATCACGCGATCGCGTGCCTTGCTGGCAATGGTCGCGGCTGCTTCAGCCTCCTGTCGGTCTTTCCAGGTAAGCAACGGAACCGCATGGGTGCCTCTGGCGGACCAACGACCCGTCACGTTCAGGAACCTGTAGTGCTGACCACCATGGCGTTGATCCTCGATCGCAGCCGAGCCGTGACCCGCATGCTCGATCACGAAGAAGGATTGATAAGGACGATTTGGGGTGCCCATCGCCCCATTGTGTCTTTGCTTGGGCCAAAAGTGCCTTTGGCTCGGGGCCTAGAACCCGCAACTGGCCACCATTCGAGCCTCTAACCTTCGTGGAAGTTGTATTGCAGAAATTTTCAGCCCTATATGACTGAAGTGAGTACGTAGGAGAATTCAACTCCTGCGCGAGGGTTTGCGCGCAGGCTTTGCCGGCTTGTTCAGGATCGCCTGGTTCTTCCTGCGCAGCAAACCGCCTTCAGATGTGGGCGCGTTCGTAGCAACGATCCCTTCGAAGGGCACATCTACCCGATTCGAAGCCCCCTCATGGGGCTTTTTTATGTCCGTCGCTCCATGAGCCGCTTGGCGCAGCCCAAGCGGCATGCCGCTTTCCCATCCAAGGGCAGCACCCCTCCAATCCTTCCTCGACATCCAGCTGCCTCAGCCCGTTTCAGCAACCACTCGCCCTGGAGCTCCCTTGGATCTCATCACCCCTGAGTTGCGCCTGCAGTTGCTGGCAAACGGCAAAGCCTCGCGCGACGCCCCTCACTTCGATCCATATCCCGCGGCCAAGTGGTTCGGCCCTTGTGGCGCCGCCACCTGGCTCATCACCGAGCTGGATCCCAATGACCAAGACACCGACTATGGGCTGGGTGATCTCGGAATGGGCAGCCCCGAGCTCGGCCACGTGTCGATTCGCGAACTGACGTCCATCCGATTGATGCGCGGCACCCTGGGCATCGAGCGTGACCTGTATTGGAAGGCGAACAAGCCTCTCAGTACGTACGCGCGCCTGGCGCGGCTCGCAGGCCGCATCGTCGACTGAATCTCTTTACTCCCCAAAAAGCCCGGCACGACCACGCGGTCGGCCGGGCTTTTTGTCGTCTGTTTGTTTAGTTCGTTCCCATCCACCTGTTTACAAAGGATCTTCCCCCTTGTCTTACCTTCAATGTCCTAAATGCGGCTCGGACCGCATCGAACAACGAGACGTCGCCCAGCGAACGGGCGGCACCTTGGGCGGTCTTGCCGGCGCCGCCGGCGGTATCGCTGGCGCGCTGCGCGGAGGGCGCGCCGGCTTCACCGTCGGCATGGCCGCGGGCCCGGTCGGCAGCGGCGTCGGCACCGTGATCGGGGTGATCCTCGGAGGCTTGGGCGGTGGCGCTCTTGGCACCGAGGTCGGCGCTATCTTCGGGCGCGTAGTCGACGACCGTGTCCTGAACAACTGCCGCTGCGTGGCCTGTGGTCACGCGTTCAGCGGTCGACGCGGTGCTTCTGAGGCTCCGTTCTCGCCAACGTCGCCGATGCACTCGACAGCGTCTGAATCGCCATCGGGCATGGGACCCGAGGCCAATGCCTTCGACGACGACCACGATCCCGATTTCGACTAGCTTGCTCCGCTGCGCCTGCGCGCATCGATACCGCTCTCCACTCCGGTATCGCTCGTTTCCCCAAGAGCTTTCAGCTCGCGTCCTCTCCCCCTCTCGCACGTCCGCGCCTCAGCGCTTTCCTGCCGCATAGCGCGCAGGACGCCTCGCAGCGCACGTCACTTCCACGAAAGCAATCTCATGGCACATCTCATCGAAACAATGGCCTACGCCGGCGACACGCCCTGGCACCTGCTGGGACACCAGTTACCTCCCAAGCAACCTATCGAAGTCTGGGCTAGGACCGCCGGCATGGACTGGACCATCCGAGAAACTCCGGTGCGCTACATGACCGAGGACCTCGACGCGCCCGAAGCCATCCAACCGCTGCAGACCCTGGAGACCTTCGCCGAGCAAAAGGTGCTCTACCGCAGCGACACCCGCGCGCCCCTGTCCGTCGTCAGCAGCCGCTACCAAGTGGTCCAGCCCAGGGCTGTACTTGAGTTCTACCGGGACCTCACCGAGATCGGTGGCTACGAGATGGAGACCGCTGGTGTGCTCAAGGCAGGGCGCAAATTCTGGGCACTGGCGCGCACCGGCAAGCAGGTCGTGCTCAAGGGCTCGGATGTCGTCGACGGCTACCTGCTGCTGGCCACCTCCTGCGATGGCACCCTGGCCACCACCGTGACTCCGACGACGGTCCGGGTCGTCTGCAACAACACACTGTCGATCGCGCTCGATGGAACAAGCAACGCCATCCGCGTGCCCCACAACACCCGCTTCGACGCCGACGCCATCAAGCGCCAGTTGGGGATTGCAGTGTCGCAATGGGACAACTTCATGCACCGCATGAAGGCCTTGTCGGAGCGCAAGGTCAAGAGCAAGGAGGCGGCCGACTACTTTCTCCAGGTGCTGTGCGGACCCCATGCCGGCGAAGCAGTTCGCGAAAAGCACGGCACTGAACAGCCGGGCCCGCCCCATGACCGTGCCCTGAAGAAAGTGCTGGCACTTTTCGAAGGTCAGGGCCGTGGCGCCGAGCTCGCCGCGGCCAAAGGAACGGCATGGGGACTGCTGAGTGCGATGACCGAATTCGTTGACCACGAGCGCCGAGCTCGCAGCCGCGAATACCGGCTCGACAGCGCCTGGTTTGGTCAGGGCGCTGCATTGAAGCAGCGAGCTCTTGATCGCGCACTTCAGCTCACGTCTTGAAGCCCTCCAGAAGGGCTTTTACACCCCCCCGTCCCCTGCAAAGAGGCCTCTCTCCTTCACAGGAGAGAGGCTTTTTGCCGTGTGGACATCAGAACCTCCCAAGGAGAAAAAAACATGGTGAATACACGCGCTGAGCGTCTGCGGACGCCGCGCCCGACAGGGCGATCGCAGCTTCAGTTGGTCCAGTCGCCGCAGACGCAAGGCCCGGCCTGTGATCGATGGCCCGACATGGGCGAGCCCGGGATCGGAAACCTCGACGCCGCGGCCGCCCTTGACCGAGATCCCTTCAAGTCCCAAGTCCGCTTGTGGATGGAGAAGACCGGTCGGCAGGACCTGTTGCACCCGACGCAGATTCAGGACGACGCCCTCGCGTACTGGAGTCGGTTGCTGGAACCGATCGTGGCGGCGCACTACACGCTCAGGACCGGGCGCAAGGTCCGGCGCGTCAACACAGCGCTGCAGCACCCGCGGCACCCGTGGATGCGCGCCACGGTCACCCGCGAAGTCGTGGCCTCATCCGATGTCCAACTCCTCGAATGCTCTTCCGTTGGCATGAACTTCGCCCACCTCTGGGCTCAGGGTGTCCCCGAGCACATGCGCCTGCGAGTGCTGCACCAGCTTGCGGTCACAGGAGCGAAGGCAGCCGATGTGATCGTGCTGCGGGGCGGGCAGCACCTGCAGATCTACCGAATCGAACGCAACGAAGCCGAGATCGCGCGGCTCATCCGGCAGGAGCAGGCGTTCTGGCGATGTGTCGCGCTCGACAAGGCGCCGCCTGCGCACGACTTCGACGGGCAGATGCTGTGATGCATGGGTGTCACGGTGAATCGGGCGTGGCTCGAGCGGCTCTCGCTCGTTCTTCTCAGTGTGCTCGCCAGAGCTTCCACCATGGGCGCCGCGCCGTTCTCATCCCGAGGGGGCGCATGTCCAGGGTGTCGTAACGCGCGAACGGTGCACCGGCACGTCGGCGCAGCTCCGTCTCGAGTTCGTGGGCGATGCCGCGCGCATGAAGGTCTCCCTCGAGGGCCTTCCTGCGCCACTCGACGGCCATTGCACTCAGCACCTCATCGGGGAGCTCTTGCTTCGTCGTCATGCGGGCATTGTGCCGCCTCGGCCGACATCTCTTGACAAGTGTCCTGACGCCGCCCCGAGGACATCCCGTGCGCGCGCTGCAGGCGCTTTCTTTTTCTCCTCTTTCTTTGTTTCTCATCTTCTTTCCAAACAGAGCCATGAACAACGATCCAACTCCTCACGGTCCAGTGGCTCACGAGCCCTCTGCGTTGCCGGCAGGCCTTCATCGCTACATCGCCCGAACGCTGCGAGTCAGTGCATGCCATTTGCCCTGGGAGATCGCGCGACAGATCCACGCTGAACATCAGACCGAGGAAGGCGACAAGGCCCCTCAGTCCAATCACGCCGGCTTGCGCATTCTCGAACTCGACGATTTCAGCTGGCGCCTCGATGTCACCGCCGACAACATTGCAGCAGCCCAGTCGCTGGCATGGCATGAACTGCGCCGATTGCTCCGACTCGCGCAGACCTACCAATGCGAGGCCCTGGAGCTGGCCGGCGACAACCCGGCGTTGCCAGGCGTCCTGGACTTCGTGGTCTTTGCGTGGCCCTGAATCGAAGTCCCGCCCATGCGAAGTCAACACCCCTTGAACCCAGACCCAGCCCGCCTTGCGCGGGTTTTTTTACGCCTGCTCCATGCGCAACAAAACCACTTTCCTCTGACCGATTCGTCCTTCGCCATCGTCCCGGGCCCGTCTTCTCACGGGCCTCGCGCGAGTGCTTCATCCATTCGTTCGTTCATTGCGGAGGCCTGACATGGGAAGCATCGTCTATCGCGCCACCAAGGACCAAGCCATTCACGATGAACTGGCCAGCGTCGGCGCATACGCCTCGGTCCTGGCGCACCGTGCGATCGGCAAGCGCCTGTGGTTCCTCGCCCAGACCCGTGTCGGTGAAAACGCCGGGCGCAAATGGATCGGGCTGACGCTCATCGATTGCAGGAATGGCGAGGTTGCGGTCAAGAGCATGGACGAGACCTGCGGGCCTTGTTACTACGACTGTCCGCTGTCCTTCCTCGCGCAAGCCGATGCGCCCACGGGGCCCCACGCGGGTCCCTGGCGCGAGATGGTTCGCGCGTTTCACGCGAGCCAGTCTGCAAAGCGTGTAGCGATCCGGCCGGGTGTGCGCATTTCGTACGACGCTCAGGTCTACGTGTTGCGGCGTTGCCTTGGCCGCCGAGGGTGGGACGTCGCGCGCGAAAGCGACGGCCAGGCCTTCCGCATGAAATCCCGACAACTCGGCAGCGCCACGCTGCTTCCACATCTGGAGTCACCCGCATGAAAATCCATTTCGAGCGGCACGAGACGGTGCCAGCCTACACACGCAACCTCGCCTCCCATCCAATGATTTTTTAAGGGAGAACAACACGCTCAAAGAACTGGCCCTGACGCCGCCCTTCATTGGGCACACCAATGCCCCCATCTACGCAGCGCTACAGATCGGATTGGCAGCCAAACTGAAGCGCAAGGCCGCTTCAGAGATAAACATGGCTGAAGCTGAGCCGAGAAAAATGCTCAATCGAGAAAGCTCACCGTGCCTCTGAGAGTTCGCTTGCGAACGTCACCAGCGTCTTTCGTTGCTTCGGATTCAGCCGTCCGAACCACAGGATCAGTCTGGCTAGGTCATCGTCCGGTGCGTAGAAATATGCGACGGGCACGTTGAGCTCATAAGCCAACCGCTGGGCAAAGGCCATGTTGGGCTCGTGAATCCCACTCTCGTAGCGTGAGATCCGCGCACTTGCGGTTCCTTCATCGAGCCCCGCCTGCACACCCAGTCGATCTTGAGGCAGGCCCGCAGCTTGCCTCGCCATGCGCAAGCGTGCTCCAAAGATAGAACGGGCTGGTTTGAAAGACGGCACCTTACGATATTCGTAACAAGACACGCTCTCGTCTCTACGTTTAACGTAGAATTTTTCAGCTTGGCCAAGCAGATCAACAGCCGAAGTCGACCTCCACCGTGGCTTTCACCCATACCCCGAAGAACGATCGGACGGCCTCTCATCGCCTCGCTCTTACTTATTTCGAAGAAAAAGACACATGCAACGAATCACCTCCGCCTTCGTGGCAATGTTCTGCATTGCCGGCTGCACAGACTCGGCCATCAATGCAGTCAAGAACGCGTCGCCGCGTTCGGGCGACTTCACCTATGAGCAAGCGCTGGACAATTCCAAGGGCTGCCAGAAAACGTCTTGGGCCCGTGAGGCCGATAGCAATGGACGGCCCGTCGTCCTCTATTCCTGCACCCTCGCCGCAACCGATGACAAGGTGACCGCACTCAAGCAGGAGTCCGAGACATCTCTCCTGGCCCTGAAAAATCGCCTGACTGGGTATCGCCTCGACATGGTTGAGCAGTTGAAGAAGAACCAGATCGCCTCGAACAAGTACATCGACGATTACAAGGCGTACCAGGCGGACATCCTCACCAACTTGCGCAGGCAGATCACAGACTTGCAGACCAACCCCATTTCAGGATCGGCGAGCCTCATTGCTGGGCTGGAAAGGCAGATCGCAGAGAAGACAGCCAAGGCGGACGAAGACCTCGCTGAATACATGCGCAAGCGCAGCTACCTGTCCGTGGACCGCTACAGCCAACTCATCGCGCAAATCGAAGGATGGAAGGCAAGGTATGAGGCTGCGGTCGATGAAACGATTGCGTCCGAACACGCCAAGATGGAAAACTTCTACAAGGACGACAGCAAGCGAAACCTGGAGCTTCGAATTCAGTTCCTGGTTCAGAACAAGGGGGCGGTTCAGCCTCTCAATGCTGACTGGTTCCAGAACGGCGTTGCGCTGAAGATCGGCGTCGATCCGATCGTCCTGGCTGCGGTGTTCCTCAATCCCAAACGCCTGGAGGAGGTTGCAGACATGCAAATCAAGAACCAACTAACCTACCGGGTGCCTGATGAGTACAGCCTCAATTTCCCGATCGTCTGTGGTCCAGACGTACCTGACGGCTGTGGACCCAGGAAGCTTTGACTTTTTCTGCTTCGCTTGAATGAAAGAAAAATCCCAGAGACCTTGAGGGTCTCTGGTCTTCTTTCTCTCTTTTCTTTTTGAAAGTGCAGAGAGGTGAACCTCTCTGAGAGCTTCAGTCAGAGTGAGGCTTTGAGCCTCACCGGAAGTGAAAAGAGAGAGGTGTGGAGACACCTCTCTCTTTCTAGTCAGAGGGAGTCATGCTGACTCCCTAGTATTAACAATATAAACCGGGGGTAGGGGCTCCCGCACTTTGTATGCTGGATGCCTGGCTACCTCCCGGCGCCTGACATAGCATGTACCTTGCAGTAAAAAAATACTGCGAAGCCAATTACACCCACCAATTGGTCTGATCCAGAACACGCGTGTAGACAGTGATTTCGTCGTCGGAAAATTCGGACAACAGAATGTCAATCGCCCTCTGATTTATGCGCCGAATCCGGTCGTCGCTCGCCTCATCAGCGTGGATGCCGCGAGCCCACATAGCTCTGCATTCGCCGAGCAGCATGTCCAACACCCCCTTGGCAACGATCACTTCAGCGTAGCACGGTTCAAGTGGTTCAAGTGGTTCAAGTGGCTCAACTGGTTCAACTGGTTCAAGTGGTTCAACTGGTTCAAGTGGTTCAAGTGGTTCAAGTGGTTCAACTGGTTCAAGTGGTTCAACCGAGCGCATCTGTCCCCTACCGATGCCGTCGTCAGTTTCCACCGGCATCCCAAAGAGGGCGAACTCATCGCGGTGCGGCACCGGAGTCGTGCCCGCGAAAGGCATGCTGGGCGTGGCCGGCTGGAACAATCCCCGGCCTGGCATCGATGCAGGACTAGGCATGAAGGTGGAAAAATTGGCCGACGCTGAATCGCCCCAACCTAGTCCGTCTCCATCGGCTGCGGTTGGCAACCGCCAAAGATAAGGGCTGAATTGCCCCTGGCCCGTAGCCTTCTCGGACTTGATGCGCAATTCCTTCTTTGCCCTCTTGAGGGCAGAAGAAGAGATTCCCGCATCTTTCGCTTGGGCCTCGATTTCCGGCACCGTCATGGGGCCAATCGCCAGCACGTCCTGCAAAAAAGCTACCGCGTCCCCCAATGCCCCCGAAAAATCAGTCGGCTCCGTGGCCAACGCCAGAATCTCCTTGGCCGAACCCTTGATGTGCTCTCCCCAGACGAGCGCCGTCGTCGCGATCGGATAGACGCTACTGCCGACCGAAGTTGGCTGGATACCGTATTCGTACCCGCCGTCATCGGCAGAAATGTTGGACTTCGCGCGCACGAGCACAGCACGCGAAATCGCGTTGCCTGCATCATCCAGTTGCAAGGCACATCTCGCGGTCATGAGTACGATGCGTGCGACAGCTGCGAACGCCAAGCTCCCGTTAACGCGGTCAATCGGCTCCTTCTTGGCTGATCCCTTGTTCACGTGCGTGATTCCCAGGATCGCCGCACCATGTGCTTCAGCCAACTCCAACAGCGGCGCCAACCCGCGCCGCACATCCGCGTTCTTGTTGGCATCGCCCGACACTGCCTGCACGATTGGATCAATGATGATCAGCCTGACCTTGCCAATGCGACCAAGGGCCGTGCTCAACTGCGGAATATCCGTTTCGAAGGAGAACGGGCGCGCTTTTCCCGTTGCCTCGTACGTACCGCGCAGGATGTGAACGCAGCTCATGTCCGCGCCAGATGCAAGGAGACGAGGCACAAGGGTGTCTTCAACGCCATCTTCCCCAGTCCAGAAGACGACATTTCCGGTCGGGGCCAACGTGTCATCGGGCCACCGGCCGCCCCGGGTAATGGTTGCGGCCACTGCGGCTGCAAGCGTGGTCTTTCCGGTGCCGGCCAAGCCGGCGAGGATATGGAACTTGTCGCAGGCCAAGTACCCTGGCCAGAGCCAGCCAATCCCCATAGCCTGAATAGTCGAAGCCGGCTGCATCCAGACTGACTTGACCCCACGCGTAGCGTGCAAGAGGTCTGCTGCCATGTTCTTATTGACCCATGCCATTGGAGCCCCCTGAGATCATGCGAGGCGAACGAGTGGCTACCCACACGTCCAGCGCGGTGCTGAGCCAGCCGACTGCGCGAGCGCCAAGGGCCACGGGGCGCGGAAACGTCTCATCAAAACTGCGAGACCGTGGATTGATCTTTTCGTAGACCGTCGTACGGCTGAGCCCGGTTCTCTTGCAAACCATGGCAATGCGCAGAATTTCTGCGTGTGTGGATCCCATCTTGTAGGGATCGGTCACCCGGGGGTTGATCACTTTTGTTCCTCCTTTGAAGTGAGGAACCGATCATTTCGCCAACCCTTTTTTAAGACCACCCGCGTACCGGCATCCGGGGAAAGTACTTCCAAAACAGCGCCCGGCTACCGGCATCCGGGGGCGTCAAATGCCGGCGAGGGTGTGCGAATCAAAAATACGACAGCGCGCCTTTCCTGATCAAGGCGCGTTTATTCCCCTCGTGGGGGGCGACGAAAGTCGGTGAATGCTGGCATCTTGGGCAACCAGTCGTCCGCTACCGTCTTGTCGAGCCGGTTTTCACTCATTCCTGCATTCTTGGCCATTTCTCTGATCTCATCTGTCAGCACAGCATCTGCTGCGCTCTTGGCCGATTGCCAGCCTTTGGGAGGGCGATGTTCCTCAAGGAGCTCCTCGATTCTTTTTTTGATTGGCGCGTAGTACTTCTGATTTCGCGCATCTCCACCGCTACGCGCTTTATCGGTCTCCAGCTTGAGAAGGGCATTCAGTGCCAAATCCTGCACATCGTTCTTCGACAGCGCGCTCGAAAACCAGTACATCGCCTCGGTCATAAATGACCACCCCTGCTCCTTGTAGCCCCTTCGATACCAATTGCGAGCCTGCAGCCAAAAGGCAAGCGAAACAACGAATGGCATGAAATCAAAGTTGGCTTCGACGCCTGCTTCGTATGCCCACTTCAGCTCACGAAGCGCATCCAGCCCGGTGATTGTTTCTCGCTGCTCCAGAGGCATCACCATCGTGTTCAGAAAGTGCTGAATCGTTTTATCTGGATGAGCAGTGATGTACTCACGCGCCAAGTTGGTAAATACATGCTCAGAGGTCGCTCCAAAGGTATAGGGCAATCCTTCAGCCCAGTCCACAAGCGGTTCTTCAGTGTTCATGGCCCCGTATTCTGCTGAATCTCGGCGATGGTCAGAACCGAAAGTAGCCAGGACAGAATCCCTCGTAGTTACGTGCGGCTTGGTCGCGACAGCTAAATGCCGAGTTGTGCCCCCACCACCTGGCTCGCTGCCCCCAAACATGCCCCCATATGCCCCCGGATTCAGGCATACTTTTCCGGACGACTTCGAACGGTCATCACGGGCAAGAGAGGGCTTCGTCGAGGAGGAAAAGAAAAAGCCCGGACGTCTGTGGACGCTACCGGGCTTTGATTTGGTGCCGCTTGTCGGAATCGAACTGACGACCTTCCGCTTACAAGGCGGGTGCTCTACCAATTGAGCTAAAGCGGCTGAATTTCTTCGGCGTGTGATTCTAGTGGCGTTGAACCGGCCAGGCGTTCACTTGACGCGCTTGAGTGACGGGCGTGAACCGCCTCCGGCCGGCGGCCGCGGCGGCTCGTCGACCGGGTCTTCGGTCGGCGTGCCGACATCGGCTGCGTCGCCCATGCTGCCGCCCTCTTCGCCCGTCACAAGGTGCACGACCTTGCCCGCATCGCCCTCGGTGCCGCGCGATGCATCGCGCAGGGGCATGCGGGCGGGGCCGGTGGCCGTGGGCGAGGCCGGTTCACCGCCTTCGGTGCTGGCCGGAGCCGGCGCCGGAAACGCCATGCCCTGGCCGTTTTCACGCGCGTAGATCGCGATCACGCGCCCCACAGGCACGCTGATTTCACGCGCGCTGCCCGCGAAGCGAGCCTTGAACTCGATGAAATCGTTGCCCAGCTTGAGCGAACTGGTCGCATCGAAGCTGATGTTGAGCACGATCTCGCCGTTCTTCACGTACTCGCGCGGCACCTGGACGGAATCGTCGACCTGCACAGCGACATAGGGCGTGAACCCGTTGTCCGTGCACCATTCGTACAGCGCACGGATGAGGTACGGGCGGGTGGAGGACGACTCGAGCGCGTTGATCATGAAAATTTTCTACCGTGCAACCATGCAATCGCGAACTTCGGACTTTTTCGCAGAACACCGCGGAACCGGCTTTGCCGGGCCGCAGGTGTTGCCCCCGGAAGGGGGTTGGCGAAGCGACACAAAGTGCGCGAAGCCTGGGGGCGAGCCCATTTATTTGCGCATGACCTTTTCGGAGGGCGTGAGCGCTTCGATATAAGCCGGGCGCGAGAAGATGCGCTCGGCGTACTTCAGCAGCGGTGCGGCATTCTTGCTCAGGTCGATGCCGTAGTAGTCCAGGCGCCAGAGCAGCGGCGCGATGGCCACGTCGAGCATCGAGAAGTTGTCGCCCAGCATGTACTTGTTCTTGAGGAACACGGGGGCCAGCTGCGTCAGGCGGTCGCGAATGTGCGAGCGCGCCTTTTCGATGGCCTTCTCGTTGCCCTTGGTGGTGCGGTTCTCCAGCGTGGAGACGTGCACGAACAGTTCCTTCTCGAAGTTGAGCAGGAACAGGCGCACGCGGGCGCGGTCGACCGGGTCGCCGGGCATCAGCTGCGGATGCGGGAAGCGCTCGTCGATGTACTCGTTGATGATGTTCGACTCGTACAGGATGAGGTCGCGCTCGACCAGGATCGGCACCTGGCCGTACGGGTTCATCACGCCGATGTCTTCGGGCTTGTTGTAGAGATCGACGTCGCGGATCTCGAAGTCCATGCCCTTTTCGAACAGGACGAAGCGGCAGCGGTGGGAAAACGGGCAGGTCGTTCCTGAATACAAGACCATCATGGCGGGAGACTCCTAAAAATCAAAAAGAGTGGGTCGCGCTGGCAACCCACTCTGTGGGACCGGATGCACGGGGCCTCCGGTCGGCGTGGACGGAATTACTTGACGTCTTTCCAGTACGAGGCGTTCAGTCGCCACACGAAAACCACCGACATGCCCAGGAAGAGCAAGACCCAGACGCCGATACGGATGCGCGTGTTCTGCGCCGGCTCGGCCATCCACTGCAGGTAGCTGACCAGGTCGCCGACGGCATTGTCGTATTGCACCGAGCTGAGGGTGCCGGGGGTGACCTGCTCCCACTTGCCGGTGAACACTTCGGTCTTGTGGCCGTGCTGCTCGACCTCGGTGTAGACCGGGCGGCGCTCGCCCTGCAGTTCCCACAGGGGGTTGGGCATGGCGACGGCCGGGAACGCGAGGTTGTTCCAGCCAGTGGCCTTGGTGTCGTCGCGGTAGAAGGTGCGAAGGAAGGTGTAGAGATAGTCGCTGCCCGTGCCGCCATGGCCGGCACGCGAACGCGCGACCAGCGTGAGGTCGGGCGGCGTGGTGCCGAACCATTCCTTGGCCTGGCGGGCGTCGATGTTGGCCTTCATGGTTTCGCCGACCTTGTCGGTCGTGAACAGAAGGTTGTCCTTGATCTGCTGCTCGGTGATGCCAATGTCCTGCAGGCGGTTGTAGCGCATGAAGGCCGCCGAGTGGCAGTTCAGGCAGTAGTTGACGAACAGCTTGGCGCCGTTTTGCAGGGCCGCGACGTCGGTCGTCTTGTTGGGCGCCTTGTCCCATGCCAGGCCGCCGGACTCGGCCGATGCGGTGGCGGAGAAGGTCAGGCCCAGTGCAAGGCCCATGACCGCGAGCCAGCCGGAAATTCTTTTCTTCATCGTGTTTCTCTCAAGCTCTTGCACTTGGGGTCTCAGTGGGCCGCGAAGACCACGCGGTCGGGCACGGGCTTGAACTGGCCCTTGCGGCTCCACCACGGCATCAGCAGGAAGAAGCCGAAGTAGAAAAGCGTGCCGATCTGCGAGATGGTCTGGGCGATGTCCAGAGCGAAGGAGCCGATGACCAGGTTGCCCCAGACGCCCGGCGCCTGGATGCCCAGGTAGCCCAGGATCAGGAACAGGAAGACGAACACGCCGTAGACATACTTGTGCCAGCTCGGGCGGTAGCGGATCGACTTGACTTCGCTGTGGTCCAGCCACGGCAGGAAGAACAGGATGATGACCGAGCCGCCCATGACGACCACGCCCCAGAACTTGGCGTCGAAGGCCTTGAGCAGGAAGATGGCCACGGCCGCCACGACAACGATCGCGATCTTGAGCGCGGTGCCCGACTTGCCCTTGACGAAGTTCAGGATGGCCGCGGCGCCGATGATGAGGGCGAACACGTTGACCATGTCGTCGGTGGTCGCACGCAGCATCGAATAGAACGGCGTGAAGTACCAGACCGGCGCGATGTGGTTGGGCGTCTTCAGCGAATCGGCCGGGATGAAGTTGTTGTACTCCAGGAAGTACCCACCGGCTTCGGGCGCGAAGAAGATCACGGCCGAGAAGATCGTGAGGAACACCACCACGCCGAAGATGTCGTGCACCGTGTAGTACGGGTGCGACGGAATGCCGTCGACCGGATGGCCGTCGGGGCCGCGGTTGGCCTTGATCTCGATGCCGTCGGGGTTGTTGGAACCCACTTCATGCAGCGCAATCAGGTGGGCCACCACCAGTCCGAGCAGCACCAGCGGCACGGCAATCACGTGGAAGCTGAAGAAGCGATTGAGCGTGGCGTCGCTCACCACGTAGTCGCCGCGGATCAGCAGGGCCAGGTCAGGGCCGATGAACGGAATGGCGGCGAACAGGTTCACGATCACCTGGGCGCCCCAGTAGCTCATCTGGCCCCAGGGCAGCAGGTAGCCCATGAAGGCTTCGGCCATGAGGCACAGGAAAATCGCGCAGCCGAACACCCAGATCAACTCGCGCGGCTTGCGGTAGCTGCCGTACATGAGGCCGCGGAACATGTGCAGATACACCACGATGAAGAACGCGGAGGCGCCCGTCGAGTGGATGTAGCGGATGAGCCAGCCCCAGGGCACGTCGCGCATGATGTACTCGACCGATGCGAACGCCTGGTTCGCGTCGGGCTTGTAGTGCATCACCAGGAAGATGCCGGTGACGATCTGGATGACCAGCACCAGCATCGCCAGCGAGCCGAAGATGTACCAGAAGTTGAAGTTCTTGGGCGCGTAGTACTTGCCCCACTGGTCGTTCCAGAGCTTGGTCAGCGGGAAGCGGTTGTCGACCCAGTTGAGCAGCTTCGCGCCGGCGGGCGCGTTGGGGGAAATTTCGTGGAATTCAGCCATGTCGTTCTTCTGCCTCAGGCCTTCGTGGAGTCTTCACCGATCAGGAGCTTGGTGTCCGACAGGTACATGTGCGGGGGCACAGGCAGGTTGTCGGGCGCGGGCTTGTTCTTGAAGACGCGGCCGGCCAGGTCGAACGTGGAGCCGTGGCAGGGGCAGAGGAAGCCGCCTTCCCAGTCGCTGGGCAGCGAGGGCTGCGGTCCGGCCTGCAGGCGATCCACCGGCGAGCAGCCCAGGTGGGTGCAGATTCCGACCACCACCAGCACGTCGGGCTTGATCGAGCGGTGCTCGTTCTGCGCGTACTTGGGCGTGAATTCGTCAGGGTGACGCTTGGAGAGCGGATCGGCGAGCTGGCCGTCCAGCTTGGGGAGTTCTGCGACCTGCTCGGGCGTACGCTTGAGGATCCAGACCGGCTTGCCGCGCCATTCGACGGTGATTTTTTCGCCGACCTTGAGGGCCGAGATGTCGACTTCGACAGCGGCACCGGCGGCCTTGGCCTTCTCGGAAGGCTGGAAAGTGCTCACAAAGGGAATTGCGGTGGCCACGCCGCCCGCTACGCCGGCACAGCTGGATGCGATCAACCACGTCCGCTTGCTTGTGTCGATCCGGGGCGAGCCGGAGATCATGTCACTCATGGGGATCCTCTTGTCTTCTTCGCTGGAGCAGGGGTCAACCCGCGATTGTAGCGGGCCGCAGAAGGGATATTCAATGGTCGCCATGCGCGTGGCCGGCGGCCAGGGGTGGGCGCGGCGCGCACCGGGGCGTGCCGGCCATACGGCAGCAAGCACGGCAAGGGCAGCAAGGCCCCGCCGCCCGGGCTTCAGTTCAGAAGCCCGTGCTGCGTCGCTTCGTGAACCGCCTGGGTCCTCGACTTGACCGCCAGCTTGCGATAGATGCTCTTGGCGTGGAACTCGATCGTGTTGATCGAGAGGTAGACCGCCTCGGCGATCTGCCGGTTGCTCCATCCCTGCGCGATGAGTCGCAGCACCTTGAGTTCGCGCGGCGACAGCGACACGGGCGCCGGCCGCGACAGAGGCGCGGGCTCGCTGGTGCGGATCGGCTCGATCGCGAGCATGCTCGATGTCCTGGCCGATGCGGCGATCAGGCCGAGGATGCGGCGCGCGACGCGCGAGTCCATCGGCGCGCCGCCGCGCTCGATCGAACGCAGCAGGAAAGAAAGCTCGGCGTCGTCCGCTTCGGTCAGCAGGTAGCCGACGGCACCGGCGGAGATGGCGGCATTCACCAGTTCGTGATCGTCCGACGCCGACATGGCGATGGTCTCGATGTGCTGGTAGGTCTGGCGGATGTGCGCGATCAGCGAGACGCCGTCGCTGCACGGCAGGCGCATGTCCACGAGCACGAGGTCGTAGGGCAGCGATGCCAGCAGGCTGCGGGCTTCCTCGCAGCTGGACGACACCACGACCCGGCGGCCGGGTGCGAGCTCACCCAGGATGCGACGCATCCGATCGGCCACTGCGGGATCGTCTTCGACGATCAGCGCACCGTGAAAGGTGCTGATGTATGACAGCTGCGACGCCGACCCCATGGACGCCGATCGCGAAGGGTGACTGGAAATATTGATGGCCACGCACACGCCCCTTGACTACCTGAAGTAGCTTCCAAATGTTGACTTTCGTTTCAGATACCGCAGGAACGATGCCCGCGTGAAGACGTGTCGTGCGAAGCCGGGGGCTGATGACGCTTAGTACTTTGATTTCATTGGGAAATCAGTTCAAAAAGCGCGCTGCGGCGCTTTCTTGAACCGCACATTCGGAGGCCGTTCTGGCGTCGTTGTTACGTGCGGGTTACTGCACGTGTTACGTAGCAACGGGCCACGCGGAACACGCCAAAAAGCAAGGTCGCGGCGCGACATCCCCTGTTCATGGGATGCCCGCAAAGCCGCATGAACAGTGGCTTTGCGCGCGATGCGCCGATTCGCGCGAGGCGTATCTCCCGAACGACATACGCACAGAACTACGGATACCGGTGATGTTCACCGAGGACATCGATTCCTAGCATCCGTTGCATTGGGTAACTCAATGAAACCCAACCCTACTTCCGCGCTGCGAGGGCTTATTCGGCTCGGAAAGTTGTCTCAACTCCCTCTAGGAAAACAGTCCAAATGACTACTGCCAAGCGCGCCAATTCTGTCCGCACCATCAGCGTTACACGCTACACCGGTGTAAGCCGCGTCCTCGCTTCCGTGTTGGTGGGTGCGGGCTTTGTCATGACGTTGCCGGTTGCGCATGCACAAGTCGCCATTGGCGGTGTTTCGGTTGTTGTCGATCCCCCGGGCCTCGGCATTCTGAACATCACGAGCAACAACAGCGGAGTACTGACCGCCGACGGTGGAATTTCCACGCCCAACCTTACAGCCACTGACCTGACGGCGACGACCGTCAACGCCAGCACGGTCAACGCAGACAACGTCACCGCTGCTGCAGGCACGATCACTGACTTGGCGACCACCAACGTCACCGCCGCCGCAGGCACGATCACCGACCTGGCAACCACCAACGTCACCGCTGCCGCAGGCACGATCACCGACCTGGCGACCACCAACGTCACCGCTGCTGCAGGCACGATCACCGATTTGGCAACCACGAACGTCACTGCTGCCGCAGGCACGATCACCGATCTGGCGACGACCAATGTCACCGCCGCTGCAGGCACGATCACCGACCTGGCAACCACCAACGTCACCGCCGCTGCAGGCACGATCACCGACCTGGCGACGACCAATGTCACCGCCGCTGCAGGCACGATCACCGACTTGGCGACGACCAACGTCACCGCCGCAGCAGGCACGATCACCGACCTGGCAACCACGAACCTGACAGCCGCCGCTGGCACGATCACAGATCTGGCAACCACGAACCTGACCGCTGCCGCTGGCACCATCACCGACCTGGCAACCACCAACCTGACCGCTGCCGCTGGCACGATCACCGACCTGGCAACCACAAACCTGACCGCCGCCGCTGGCACGATCACCGATCTGGCAACCACAAACCTGACCGCCGCCGCTGGCACGATCACCGATCTGGCAACCACGAACCTGACCGCCGCCGCTGGCACGATCACCGATCTGGCAACCACGAATCTGACAGCCGCTGCGGGCACGATCACCAACCTGGCAACCACCAGCCTGACAGCCGCCAACGGCACCATCAACAACCTGTCGGCAGCCAGCGCAACCATCAATGCGCTCACCGCCAACACGGTGGCCGCAACCACGGTGAATGCCAACACGGTCAACGCCAGCACGGTGAACGCCAGCACCGTGAACGCCACCACCGGCAACTTCCAGACGCTGACGGCAGCCAACGGCAACATCACGGTGCTGAACACGCAGACCGGCAACATCACCACGATCAACGCGGTGACCGGCAACGTCACCACCTTGAACGCAGGCACGGTGAACGTCACCGGCAACGTCACGGCTGGCGGCACCATCACGGCGGGCAACGGCATGGTCGCCAATGGGCGCATCCAGAACGTGGCGCCGGGCGTGCTGCCGACGGACGCAGCCAACATGTCGCAGTTGAACCAGGTTCGCAGCGAAGTGCAGGACATGCGCAAGACGGCCAGCACCGGTGCGGCCATCGCCCTGGCCGCAGCCTCGGTGCCGGCGCTCGAAGCGGGCAAGAACTTCGGCATCGGTGTGGGCGTGGGCTCCTACGACGGCCGCTCGGCGGTCGCCGCCGCGGCGAGCTTCCGCCTGAGCGAATCGGCCCAGATCAAGGTCAACTTCGGCAGTGGCAACAACGGCAAGGTCGGCGGCGGCATCGGCGCCTCCTGGTCCTGGTAATCCACATCGGAGCAGCCGCTGCGCCTTGCGCGCAACGGCCGCTCCGACAGGATGAAATCGAAGGCCGGCACCTATACTGGGTGGCCGGTCTTTTTCGTTGCAGCAAAGGGTCGTGGCCTGTGTTTTTCGGTGCCCCCGCGACCCGTCCATCACACGACCTCATGACCTCTTCTTCCATTGCGCCAGCGCCCGCCACTTCGGGGGACGACGCACCTCGCATGCTGGAGCAAGGCCTCGTGCTGCACCGCCAGGGCCAGTTTGCGCAGGCGCTGCAGGTGTACGAGAACCTGCTCTCCCGCTTTCCCCAACACGCCGACGCACTGCACCTGACGGGCGAGGCGCTCTACCGGCAAGGCCGCCCGAAGCTGGCGCTCAACTACGTGAACCGCGCGATCGCACTGTCGGCGCATCACTTCTATTTCAATACCCGTGCAACTATCTTCATGCACATGGGCCTTCTGGCCGAAGCCCAGCAAGACTTGAAGCGCGCGATCAAGGCATTGCCGAACTACCCCGCGGCCTACATCAACCTGTCGGCGGTCTACCGCCAGCAGAAGAAGTTCAGGCAGGCGCGAGAGGCCGCGGCCGACGCGACACGGCTCGCGCCCGACGCGCCCGCTGCATGGAACAACGCCGGCGCCATCGACATGGAGCAGGACCGCTTCGACGAAGCCGTCGCGCAGTTCGAACAGGCGCTCAAGCTGGACCCCGGCTACACCAGCGCGCACAAGAACATCGGCAAGATCCGCGCGCACCAGAAGGACTGGGCGGGCGCCCTGGCCTCACTCGAGAAGGCCGCGGCGGACCCGCGCGACTTCGAAGCCTCGTACCTGCTTGCCAGGGCGCTGCTGAACGCCGGCCGCACTGAAGAAGCCATCGCGCCGATGCAGCACGCCATGCGCAACTGGCCCGCCGAGGAGCGCCACAAGGCGCTGTCGGACCCCGAAGGCGTGGCGGCGCTCTACGGCGTGTGCGGCGCGCTGGAGGGCGTGTCGATGCGCTTCGGGGAATCGGCGGAGCTTTACAAGCTGGCGCTCGAAAGCCTGCCAGAGCACGAGTTGCTGCTCAACAACCTGGGCACGGTGAACTTCCGGCTGGGCCATTTCGACACCGCCATCGAGGTGCTCAAGAAGGCGCTCGCGGTGCATCCGAAACAGGTGCTCGCGCGATGCAACCTGGGCGTGACCTACGTGATGGCTGGCCAGTCCGAAGCGGCCATCGCGGAGTTCGAGCAGTGCCTGCGCGACGACCCGAACTTCATGCCCGCCATGGTCTGGATGCTGGGCGAAAAAGCCCACATTGCCGACTGGCTCGGCGTGCCCGAACTGCGCGAGAAGATCGCAGCCCATCTCGACACACCGGGCAACGACCAGACGGTGTCGTCGTTCATCCTGATGTCGAACTACGACGACGCGCGCAAGCTGATGACCTGGACGCAGCGCTCGGCCAGGCTGGCCGACAGGAATGCGGGCATCAAGCCTTTCGCCGACGCAGCCGCGCGCCGCACCTCGCCCCGCATCCGCGTGGGCTACTACTCGTTCGACTTCCGCAATCACCCGGTCGCGCACCTGACGGCCGAACTCTTTGCGCGGCACGACAGGAAGGACTTCGAGGTCTTCGCGTACTCCTACGGCCCGGACGACGGCCACCCGGCGCGCGCGCGCATCGCCGCATCGGTCGAGCACTTCGTCGACATGCAGGGCCAGTCGATCCAGCAGATGGCCGAGCGCATCCGCGAGGACGACGTCGATATCCTGGTCGACCTCTCGGGCGACACGCGCGGCGCCAAGCCGCAGGTCATGGCCTACCACGCGGCCCCGGCGCAGTTGATGTGGCTGGGCTACATGGGCACCAGCGGCACGCCGAACTACGACTACCTGGTGTCCGACAACTTCCTCTCGCCGCCGGGCACCGAAGACTGCTATTCAGAGAAGCTGCTGCGCCTGCCCGAGACCTTCCAGGTCATCGATTCGCAGCGCCCCACCAGCAGCATCCGGGCCACGCGCGCCGACCACGGTCTGCCCGACGACGCCTTCGTGCTGTGCAACTTCTCGCAGTCCTTCAAGATCCAGCCGGAGATGTTCGCGGCCTGGGTGCGCATCGTGCAGCGCATTCCAAATGCGGTGCTCTGGCTCGCGCAAGGCCCCAACGGTTTCGAGCCCAACCTGCGCGCGCACTGGCTGGCCGCGGGCCTGCCGCCCGAGCGCCTTATCGTCTCGCCGCGCATGCCCATCGACCAGCACCTGGCCCGCATCGGCCTGGGCGACCTGTTCATCGACACCTTCCCCTACAGCAGCGGCGCCACCGCGAACGACGTGCTGTGGGCCGGCGTGCCGCTGCTGGCGCTCGCGGGCACGACGATGGTCTCGCGCATGGCGGGCAGCCTGCTGGGTGCCATCGGCCTGCCCGAGCTGGTGGCCACCAGCCACGACGACTATGTCGAGAAGGCGGTGCACTACGCCACGCACCCCGGGGAACTGGCCGAGCTGCGCAGCCGGCTGGCCGCGGCAAAGGAGGCACGCCGCGGCTACTTCGACACGCCGCGCTTCGTGCGGCACCTGGAAGACGGCTTCCGGCAGATCGCCGCGCGCAACCGTGAAGGACTTGCGTCCGAGCACGTCAGCGTTGCGCTGCATCCGCTGGAGAACTGAGTGCTCGCGGGGCATACTCGGCACTCCTTCAACAGCACAGCTCCAGCAGCCATTTGAATCATGAGCATCCTCAGTGAATTCAAGGAATTTGCCGTCAAGGGCAATGTGATCGACCTCGCGGTCGGTGTGATCATCGGCGCGGCGTTCGGCAAGATCGTCGACTCGCTGGTGGCCGACATCATCATGCCGCTGGTGGGGATGGTGTTCGGCAAGCTCGACTTCTCGAACCTCTACGTGGTCCTGGGTACGGCCCCCGCGGGCGTGGCGAACACGCTGGCCGACCTGAAGAAGGCCGGTGTGCCGGTGCTGGCCTACGGCAACTTCATTACCGTGGCGGTCAACTTCGTGATCCTCGCCTTCATCATCTTCATGATGGTCAAGCAGATCAACAAGCTGCGCAAGACCGAAGACGTGGCGCCCGCCGCACCAGCTGCGACGCCGGAAGACATCACGCTGCTGCGCGAGATTCGCGACAGCCTGAAGCGCTCCTAAGCACTGCCCAGCGTTCTTGCCATGCGAAGCGCCTCGACGAGGCTGGACGCATCGGCAAGGCCCATGCCCGCGATATCGAACGCGGTGCCGTGATCGGGGCTGGTGCGCACCAGCGGCAATCCCAGCGTCACATTCACGCCCTTCTCCACCCCGAGGTACTTGACCGGAATCAGGCCCTGGTCGTGGTACATCGCAACCACCACGTCGAACTCGCCGCTGCCCTGCACGCCATGCTTGTCGCGGGCGCGCATGAAGACGGTGTCGGGCGCATGCGGTCCGTCGGCAGCGATGCCTTCGGCGCGCGCGGCGGCGATGGCAGGGGCGATGATCTCGCGCTCCTCCAAGCCAAAAAGGCCGCCCTCTCCCGCATGAGGATTGAGGCCCGCCACGCCGATGCGCGGCGCACGGCCCAGCACCCGGGACAACGCATGGTGGGTGATGCGCAATGTCTGGAGCACGCCGTCGAATTGCACCGCCTCGATGGCGTGGCGCAGCGACATGTGGATGCTCACGAGCACGGTGCGCAACTCGTCATTGGCCAGCATCATGCGCACCGGCACCTCGGCCACGCCGCAGCCCAGGTGCGCTGCGGCTTCGGCCTGCAGCAGCTCGGTGTGGCCGGGGTACGGGAAGCCGGCGGCGGACAGCGCCTCCTTGTGAAGGGGGGCGGTCACGATGGCGGCGATTTCACCGCGCAAAGCCGCACGCGCGGCCCAGACCACGCAGTCGCCGGCGGCGCGCCCGGCCTCTGCGCTGATCTGGCCCGGCACGATGTTTTGCGGCGGCGCGATCACCTGAAGGACCGGGACGCAGCGCGGCGGAACGGCTGCGACCTCGGCCGCACTCGCGATTTCCGCCACGGGCCATGCAGGCTCTCCAGGCCCGGCCAACGCCTGAGAGGCGCGCCGCAAGGTCGCCACGTCGCCGGCCACGAAGGCGCCGCGGGTCGCATCGGGGGCATCGCGAAACGCCTTGACGACGATCTCCGGGCCAATGCCCGCCGGATCGCCCATGGTGATGGCAATCGCCACGCTCGTGCCGCTCATGCCGGGTTGTCGATGTCGATGAACTCGTGCTTCAAGCCGAGCTGCGCCGCCACATGCGCGGCCACGGCCTGCGCGCCGTAGCGTTCGGTCGCATGGTGCCCGCAGGCCAGGTAGGCCACGCCCATCTCGCGCGCGTAGTGGGCCTGCGGCTCCGAGATCTCGCCTGTGATGAAGGCATCGGCGCCGGCTGCGATGGCGGCTTCGAAGTACCCTTGGGCGCCGCCCGTGCACCAGGCGATGTTCCGGATGGGGCGGTGCGCCGTGTCGACCAGGGTCACCGGCCGCTGGAGCACTTTTTCTGCATGCGTGGCCAGGGCCTTGGCGCTGGCGAAGTTTTCGCCGTTCTCGCGTGCGCCCAGAAAACCGAGTTCCTGCTCGCCGAAGCGCCCGGCCGACCCGCCATGGGCCACCAGCCCCAGTTGCAGGCCGAGCTGAGCGTTGTTGCCCAGTTCAGGGTGCGCATCGAGCGGCAGGTGATAGGCGAAGAGGTTGACGTCGTCACCCAGCAAAAGGCCCAGGCGCTGCTTCATCCAGCCGGTGACGCGGCCGTCCTGGCCACGCCAGAACAGGCCGTGGTGCACGAAGATGGCGTCGGCCTCGGCGTGGATCGCGGCTTCGATCAGCGCGCGGCTGGCGGTCACGCCCGAGACCAGCTTGCGAACCACGGTGCGGCCTTCGACCTGCAGGCCGTTGGGTGCGTAGTCCTTGAAGCGCCCGGGGGCCAGCAACAGGTCGAATGCGTGCAGCAGTTCGTGGCGTGTGGTGCTCATCGCGCCATTGTCGCGCCGCGCGCGGCGAGTGCGCTCCGGGATGAAGGGATGCTCGAGGGAGGCCGGGTACGGCTGCGCCTTCGACCCAAGGGTTATCCCTTATTCACAGTTTCAACGTGCACCAATCCCGCCCCGCCCGAACGGTCTATCGCATTCACCATTGAGAGACAATGACACGCAACGCCCCGCTCCATGGGGCCTTCGAACGTCTTTTCACCGAGTTTTCATGAAACGCACCTGGCTGCTCTTTGCCCAAGCCGTGACCGTCCTGCTGGCGGCCTATTTCGTCGTTGCGACGCTCAAGCCCGAATGGCTCAACAAGCGCTCGACGTCGCTGGGCGGCGTGGTCTCGATCGTGGAGGCGCCCTCGGGCGGCCCCGCCGTCGCCGCGCCCGGGAGCCTGAGCGTGCCGGCCAAGAAGGCCTCGCCCGCGGTGGTGAGCATCAACACCAGCAAGGCCGCGCGCCATCCGCGCAGCAACGACCCCTGGTTCCGCTTCTTCTTCGGCGACCAGGCCGACCAGCCCCAGGTGGGCCTGGGCAGCGGCGTGATCGTGAGCCCCGACGGCTACATCCTCACCAACAACCACGTGGTCGAGGGTGCCGATGAGATCGAAGTCACGCTGAACGACAGCCGCCACGCGCGCGGCAAGGTGATCGGCACCGACCCCGACACCGACCTGGCCGTGCTCAAGATCGAGCTCGACAAGCTGCCGGTGATCGTTCTGGGCAACTCCGACGAGCTGCTGGTGGGCGATCAGGTGCTGGCCATCGGCAACCCCTTCGGCGTGGGCCAGACCGTGACCAGCGGCATCGTCTCCGCACTGGGCCGCAACCAGCTGGGCATCAACAACTTCGAGAACTTCATCCAGACCGATGCGGCCATCAACCCGGGCAACTCGGGCGGCGCGCTGATCGACGTCAACGGCAACCTGCAGGGCATCAACACCGCGATCTACTCGCGCTCGGGCGGCAGCATGGGCATCGGCTTCGCCATTCCGGTGTCGATGGCCAAGATCGTGCTGGAAGGGATCGTGAAGGAAGGCCAGGTCCGCCGCGGCTGGATCGGCGTCGAACCGAGCGACCTGTCGCCCGAACTGGCCGAGACCTTCGGCGTGAAGGCCGATGCCGGCGTGATCATCACCGGCGTGCTGCAGAACGGCCCCGCTGCCAAGGCCGGCATTCGGCCGGGCGACGTGATCACCTCGGTGGGCGAAAAGAAAACCGACAACGTGCAGGGCCTGCTGACCGCGGTGGCCGGCCTCAAGCCGGGCAGCACTGCACGCTTTGCGTTGCAGCGCGGCAGCGACAAGATGGAACTGGACGTGATGCCGGGGCTGAGGCCCAGGAGCCCGGTTCGGCAGCAGCTCCCGAACCAGCAGCAACCGGAATAAGTCCGGTCAGGAAGACGCCGAGGAATCGGCGTTTTCTTTGTCCGCTTCCTCGTCGGGCTTCTTGCCGCTCTGGGCAAAGTAGCGCGCGCCGATGATGCCCACCTCGTACAGGATGCACATCGGCACCGCCAGCGCGAGTTGCGAGACCACATCGGGCGGCGTGAGCACCGCCGCCACGATGAACGCGACGACGATGAAGTAGCCGCGGAACGACTTCAGCTTCTCGATGGTCACCATCTCGAAGCGCACCAGCAGCATCACGACGATCGGCACCTGGAAGGCGACGCCGAACGCGATATAGAGCGAGAGGATGGCCTCCACGTACGACGAGATGTCGGGTGTGGCCGCCACCGCGGCGGGTGTGAACTTCTGGATGAAGCTGAACATCTTGTCCAGCACGAAGAACTGCACGAACCCGATGCCGGTATAGGCCAGCAGGCTTCCGAAGAAGATCAGCGGCAGCGCAAAGCGCTTTTCGTGGCTGTAGAGGCCGGGCGCCACGAACATCCAGGCCTGGTACATGAGCCAAGGCAGCGCCAGCAGCACCGCCGTCATCATCAGCACCTTGAGTGGCACGAAGAACGGCGAGAACACGCCGATGGCAATGAGCTTGGCGTCCGGCGGCATGTGCGCGCGGATCGGCATTGCAATCAGGTCGATCAGGCCGCCCGGACCGGGCCAGATCGAAAGCAGGATGCCCGCGATCACCAGGCCGTAGACGCAATAGAGCAAGCGGTCGCGAAGCTCGACCAGGTGCTGCACGAACGGCTGCTCGGTGCCCGCCAGCTCGTCGTCTTTGTCTTTGTTCTTGTCGTCGGAATCGGCCATTGGGAAAGGAAAAAGCGTGGCTTCGGCCGGCGTGCGGCAAGCGAGGAACGCGGGGGTGTTGAAGCGCTAGTTGATCTTGTGGGGGCGAAAGCGCGCCACCCGCGCCGCACCCGACAGCGCCTTGGTGCGCACACCGTTGCGCGCCTTGTACCACTGCGGCGTGGCGCCCTGTTTCAGGCGCCAGTTCTTGCGGGGGTGCTTGTACTCCGGCACCGCGGCTTCGGGCTCCGCCAGAGCGGAAAGCGTCTGGCCCGATTCGGAGAATTGCTTCTCGAACTCGCTCGCGCCGGTGTGGATGCTGTGCTCCACGTCGCGCGCGGCGTCCTCGACCGTGGTCTTCATCTTGCGGAGCTCGTCGAGCTCCATCGATCGGTTGACTTCGGCCTTGACGTCGTTGACATAGCGCTGCGCCTTGCCCAGCAAGGTGCCCACCGTCCGGGCCACGCGCGGCAGCTTTTCCGGCCCGATGACGATCAGCGCCACGACGCCGATCAGCGCCAGCTTCTCAATGCCGAGGTCCAGCACGTGCGGTCCGCGCTCAGGACTTCTGACGCGCTTCGACGTCGATCGTCTTGTCGCTGTTGGCCGGCTGGCCGGTCACTTGCGCGGCAGGGGCGGCGGCCGCCGATGCGTCGGTGGTGGGATTGCCGTTGGCATCCTTCATGCCGTCCTTGAAGCCCTTGACGGCGCCACCAAGGTCCGAACCCATGTTCCGCAGCTTCTTGGTGCCGAAGATCATGACCACGACGAGCAGCACGATCAGCCAGTGCCAGATAGAAAAAGAACCCATGGAAGACTCCTAAGAATGTGTCCGATTTTAGTCGGGCGGAATGTGACAGTTTGGCTTAATGAAAGTCAGCCACGAAGCCACGGACGAGGACCGCCCATGACATGGACATGGAGATGATGAACCTCCTGCCCACCCTCGGTGCCGGTGTTGACGACGACGCGGTAGCCGCCGTCCGGATAGGGCCTGCAGCCCTGCTCCAGCGCCAGTCGGGGCGCCAGGGTCATGATCTTGCCCATCAGGGCGGCATCGTCGGACGTGAGCTGCGCCATGGAGGCGATGTGCTTCTTGGGCACGAGCATGAAATGCACCGGCGCCCAGGGCGAGATGTCATGGAAACCGAAGACTTCGTCGTCCTCGTAGACCTTGCGCGACGGAATCTTGCCTTCGACGATCTTGCAGAAAATGCAGTTCGGATCAGATGACATCTTGGGGTTCCATCGAGCGGTTGTCGTTCATGCGGATCATGCCCTTCACGATCCGGTAGAGGAACCACAGCGAAATCAGGCTCCAGGCGATCCAGCCCGGCACAAAAAGCAGCAGCCAGAGCCACGAGGTCACGATGTAGAGCAGACCGGCCCATAGCACCGAGCGGATGCGCCAGCTGAAGTGCGTGGCCTGCCAGGTGCCCGCCGCGTCGTCGCGTTTGACGAAGTCGATCACCAGGGCCACGATCAGCAGCAGCACGGAGGCCTGCGCCCCCGGCACGACCGCGCCGATCGCCACGATCAGATGCAGGATGTAGCTGACCCAGCCCCAGGTCTTGAGCGAGTCGTCAGGTTTCATGTTCACGATGTCGTTGGCCATGGGATGTCCTTTCAATCCTTGCCTGCCTCGCGCGCCTGCACCTTGCGCAGGGCCTTTTCCTCGATGCCGCTGGTGCCTTCGCGGCGCTCCAGCTCCGCAACCACCTCGGCCGGCGACAAGCCATAGTGCGCCAGCGCCACCATGGTGTGGAACCACAGATCGGCCACTTCGTTCACTATTTTCGAGCGGTCGCCGCCGTGGTCGGCATCCTTGGCGGCCATCACGACCTCGGTGGCTTCCTCGCCGATCTTCTTGAGGAAGGCGTCGGGGCCCTTGTGCAGCAAGCGCGCGACATAGCTCGTCTCGGGGTCGCCGCCGTTGGCGGGCAGCCGGGTCTCGATCACCGCGGCCAGGCGTGCGAGGCCGTCGGAAGTATTGGAGGCGTTGGGGGTGCTGTTCACAGTGCCGGTCATTTGTAGATCGACTCCGGGTCTTTCAAGACCGGCTCGACCACAGTCCACTGGCCGTTGTCGTACTTGCTGAAGAAGCAGCTGTGGCGGCCGGTGTGGCAGGCGATGCCGGGCTCGTGGCCAAGCTGGGTGACCTTGAGCAGCACCACGTCGTTGTCGCAATCCAGGCGGATCTCATGCACGGTCTGCACGTGGCCCGACTCCTCGCCCTTGAACCACAGCCTGTTGCGCGAGCGGCTGAAATACACGGCGCGCCCCAGCTCGGCGGTCTTCTCGAGCGCCTCACGGTTCATCCAGGCGAACATCAGCACGTCGTTGCTGCCTTGTTCCTGCGCGATCACGGGCACCAGGCCGTTCGCGTCCCACTTCACTTCATCAAGCCAATTCATCGGGGTATTGTCGGGGATGGGGCAAAGACCCCTTGATAGTCAATTCAGCGGTCGATTCGCACGGGGATGCCCCGCGCCGCCATGCGGGCTTTCGCCTCGCCCACGGTGTGCTCGCCGTAGTGAAAGATGCTGGCCGCCAGCACCGCGTCGGCACCGCCGGTCTGGATGCCGTCGGCCAGGTCGTCCAGATTGCCCACACCGCCCGAGGCGATGACGGGCACGCTGACCGCGTCGCTCACCGCGCGGGTCAGTTCCAGGTCGAAGCCGCTCTTGGTGCCGTCGCGGTCCATGCTGGTGAGCAGGATCTCGCCCGCGCCGCGGCGCGCCATTTCGGTGGCCCATTCCACGGCGTCCAGCCCGGTGTTCTTGCGGCCGCCATGGCTGTACACGTCCCAGCCCGGGCCGCGCGTGGCGGCTTCTTCGGGCGTGCGGCGCTTGGCGTCGATGGCCACCACGATGCACTGCGAGCCGTATTTCTGCGATGCGTCGTTGATCACCTGCGGATCGGCGATGGCCGCCGAGTTGAAGCTGGTCTTGTCCGCGCCCGCGTTGAGAAGCCGGCGCACGTCGGCCACGGTGCGTACCCCGCCGCCCACGGTGAGCGGAATGAAGACCTGCGAAGCCACCGCCTCGATGATCGGCAGGATCAGGTCGCGCCCGTCGCTGGTGGCCGTGATGTCCAGGAAGGTGAGTTCGTCGGCGCCCTGCGCGTTGTAGCGCGCGGCAATTTCGACCGGATCGCCGGCATCGCGCAGTTCGAGGAAGTTGACGCCCTTGACGACGCGGCCGCCGGTGACGTCGAGGCAGGGAATGATGCGTTTGGCGAGCATGGGAATTTGAACCGGAAGGAAATCAGAGAACGGTGAGCTGTTGCCAGCCCTGCCATTGGGCGCCGGGCGCCAGCGTCACTTGCTCGTCGATGCGGGCCGCCTCGACGCAAAGCATATTTCGGTAACCGTCGGCGGGCATGTCGGACAGCTTGGCGCAGAGTTCCGCGCCGGGGTTCCACACCACGGTTTCGGTGCAGCTAGCACTCTGGGCAACCGCGAGCGTGCCGCCCGGTTGCACGAGGCGCAGCGGTTCGGCGGGGGCGGCGTAGACGCTGTCGAACTCGGCATCGAACCGCAATGCGGCAGCCGTCTCCACATGGCGGTCGTCGCGCAACGAATCCCAGCGGTTGGCTCCCTCGAGGCCTTCGAGACGCACCTGGGCGATGTCGTCGACGCGCAGGTAGGAGTGCAGCGCCGCGGCAAAGGCCCAGGGCGCGCTGTCGATGTTGGTCAGCGTGAGCGCGATGCGCAGCCGGCCCGGCGCCAGCGTGGCTGCGAGGCGCGCCTCGAAGGCATGCGGCCAGATCGCCCGGGTGGCCTCGTTGTCGCGCAGCCGGAACGCCAGCGTGCCGGCCTCGGCACCGGAGCCCTCCGATTCCCAAGGCAGATTGCGCATGAAGCCGTGCTTGGGCAACGCGCCGCGCTGGTTGAACTGAGGGCAGCAGAGGGGCACGCCGCCACGGATCGCGGTCTTGCCGTCGAACACCGCGCGCGGGCTGAGGTAGAACCTCTCCACGCTGTCGGCCGTGGTCCACGAGAGCACATGCGCCCCGTGCAGGGCGACGGTCAGCGTGCTGCCGTCGGCGCCGGTGGCACGGACCGCGGGCTGGCCGCGAAAGTCGATCGGGGTGATTTGCATCTGAAGAATTGTAGGCAGCCCCTGTGCGGTAACAGCGCCTTGGCCCCAGGCCGCCGCGCTCCGGTCAGCGCGCCGGCCACTCCCAGCGGGGAATCTCGCTCATGTCGAGGTTGGCGATACGGGTTTCGCCGAACTGCTTTTCGAGCACCACGTGCTGGACGCCTTCGCTGTCGTCCAGCGCGGCGATCAGGCGCGCGGCGTGCGAGACCACGATCACCTGCGACTGCCGCGCGGCCTGCGCGACGAGGCGGCCGAGGGCCGGCAACAGATCGGGATGCAGGCTGGTTTCAGGCTCGTTGAGCACCAGCAGCGCCGGCGGACGGGGCGTCAGGAGCGCCGCGATCCACAACAGGTAGCGCAGGGTGCCGTCCGACAGTTCCGCAGCCGTCAGGGGCCGCAGCAGGCCATGCTGGTACATCAGCGTCTGGAAGCGGTCGCCCTCGGCCCGGACTTCGACGCGCGCCCCCGGGAAAGCATCGTCCACCGCGCGGGCCAGCGCTTGCCCGTCGCCGATCTCGCGGATGGTCTGCAGGGCGGCCGCCAGGTCGGTGCCGTCGTTGGCAAGCACGGGCGTGTAGGTGCCCAACTGAGGCTGGCGCGCGGGCGCGTCGGCGTCGGAACGGAAGTGATCGTAGAAGCGCCAGGAGCGCATCTGCTCGCGCAGCGTGAGCATCTCGGGCGCGTCGCGCGGGTCGGCGTGCTCGGTCATCATGCTGGCGAAGGCGGGGATGGGCCGGCCCACGGCCTGCCAGCCCTTGCCGTCGCGCAAGCGCAGCGCCCCGCCCTTGCGGTCGACCAGTTGCGTGGAGGGCCGCAGCAGCGGGCCGCTCCAGATGGCCTCGTGCTTGATCTGCGGATCGCGCGAGAACGCGGTCGATGGCATCGGCGGCGGCAGGCCGATGTCGATGGCGTAGCCGAAGTCTTCCGACTCGGCACCGGCAAACCCCAGCTTCAGTGCGACAGGTTCGCTGCGCGTGGTGCCCTGTACCGGCACCTCGCCGCGCAGCATGGCCGCCGAAAAGCGCTCGGGCCCGGCCCACAGCGTGGAAGACAGCCCGCCTTCGCGCACCAGCGAACGGATTACCCCGCCGTTGGCGATGTCGGCCAGGAGCCGCATCGCGCGGTACACGCTCGACTTGCCGCTGCCGTTGGCGCCGGTCACCACCGTGAGGCGGCCGAGCGGCACCGTCAGCTGGCGCAGCGAGCGGTAGTTGGCAATGGCGAGCGCGGAGAGCACGCGCTGCGACGGCTAAGGCGTCAGGCGCCGGCCAGTTCGTCCGCGCGCGCCTGGGCGGCGGCGAAGTCGAGGTCGCCCGAGTAGATGGCGCGCCCGCAGATCACGCCCTCGACGCCCTCGAACTCGACCGCGCAGAGCTGGTCGATGTCGGCCATGTTCGACAGCCCGCCCGAGGCGATCACCGGGATGGTCAGCGCCTGCGCGAGCTTGACGGTGGCTTCGATGTTGATGCCCGAGAGCATGCCGTCGCGGCCGATGTCGGTGTAGATGATCGACTCGACGCCGTAGTCCTCGAACTTCTTGCCGAGGTCCGCCACCTCGTGGCCGGTGAGCTTGCTCCAGCCGTCGGTGGCGACCTTGCCGTCCTTGGCGTCCAGGCCCACGATGATGTGGCCGCCGAAGGCGCTGCAGGCGTCCTTCAGGAAACCCGGGTTCTTGACCGCGGCGGTGCCGATGATCACGTAGCGCAGGCCGTCGTCGATGTAGCGCTCGATGGTGTCCAGGTCGCGAATGCCGCCTCCCAGCTGCACCGGGATGTCCTCGCCGACTTCCTTGAGGATCGCCTTGATGGCCGCATGGTTCTGCGGCTTGCCCGCGAAGGCGCCGTTCAGGTCGACCAGGTGCAGCCGCCGTGCGCCGGCCTCGACCCATTTGCGGGCCATGGCGGCGGGGTCTTCGCTGAAGACGGTGGACTGGTCCATGTCGCCCTGTTTGAGGCGAACGCAGTGGCCGTCCTTGAGATCAATGGCGGGAATGAGGAGCATGGAAGTGACGCGAGTGTGCGGAGTCCGGGCTCGAAGGGGTTCGGCCCGGGCGAAAAAAATGGTTCAGGGATTCCAGTGGAGGAAGTTTCGGTACAGCTGCAACCCGTGGTCCGCACTCTTCTCGGGATGGAACTGGGTGGCAAAAATGTTATCGCGTGCGATGGCTGCGGTAAAGCATGACCCGTAATCCGCCTCGCCCACGCTGTGCCGGGCATCGGCCGGCCGCGCATAGAAGCTGTGCACGAAGTAGAAATAGCTCAGGTCCGGAATGCCCGCCCACACCGCGTGCGGCTGGGCCTGGCGCACCTGGTTCCAGCCCATCTGGGGCACCTTGAAGCGGCTGCCGTCGGCCTGCAGCCGGCCGGCCAGTTCGAACTTGATGACCTCACCCGGTATGAGGCCAAGACCGTCGGTCGGGCCTTCGTCGCTGCGCGACAGCAGCATCTGCATGCCCACGCACACGCCGAAAAGCGGCTTGTTCGCCGCTGCCTCGAGCACCGATTCCTGCAAACCGGAGTCGCGCAGCTCGCGCATGCAGTCGGGCATGGCGCCCTGCCCCGGCAGCACCACGCGGGTGGCCTTGCGCACCACGTCCGGGTCGGAGGTGACGAACACTTCCACGCCCACCTGGTCGGCCGCATGGCGCACGGCCTGCGACACGGAGTGCAGGTTGCCCATGCCGTAGTCGACGACGGCGACGGTATTTGCTGCAGACTTCATAGCTGTTCGCTGGCGGATTTCAGAGCGACCCCTTGGTCGATGGAATGACGCCGACGGAGCGCGGATCGAGCTCCAGCGCGCCGCGCATGGCACGGGCGAAGGCCTTGAACACGGTCTCGCACTGGTGGTGCGCGTTCACGCCCTTGAGGTTGTCGATGTGCAGCGTGACGAAGGCGTGGTTCACGAAGCCCTGAAAGAACTCGTAGGTGAGCTGGCTGTCGAAGGTGCCGATCATTCCGCTGGTGAAGGGCACATGCATCACCAGGCCGGGGCGGCCCGAGAAGTCGATGACCACGCGGCTCAGCGCTTCGTCCAGCGGCACGTAGGCGTGGCCGTAGCGGCGAATGCCCTTCTTGTCGCCGATGGCCTGGGCCACGGCCTGCCCGAGCGTGATGCCCACGTCTTCCACCGTGTGGTGGCCGTCGATGTGCAGGTCGCCCTGGCAGTCGATGTCCAGGTCGATCAGCCCGTGGCGGGCGATCTGGTCGAGCATGTGGTCGAAGAAGCCGATGCCGGTGGCCAGCTTCGCCTTGCCGGTGCCGTCGAGGTTCACGCTGACGGTGATCTTGGTCTCGGCGGTGTTGCGGGTGACCGACGCGGTGCGGTCGGTGCTCTGTGGGGTGGTCATAGTGAGGCTTCGAGTGCGGCGAGCATTCGCGCATTTTCGTCGGCCGTTCCGACGGTGAGGCGAAGGCAATTTGCCAGCAGTTCGTGCATTTTAGAAACGTTCTTCACCAGAACCCCGTGGGCCTTCATGCCCTCGAAAGTCTTGGTGGCATCGGGAACACGCAAAAGAATCATGTTCGCGTCGCTCGGCCAGACCGTGACGCCCCGCAGCCGGCCCAGGCCCATCATCAGGCGATGGCGCTCCTCGCGGATCTGACTGGCCTGCGCCTCGAACACCTCCGCGTGCTCCAGCGCGAACAGCGCGCACTCGCAGTTGAGCACGCTGATGTTGTACGGCGGGCGCACCTTGTCGATCTCCGCGACCAGCGCCGCCGGACCCATGAGGTAGCCCAGGCGGATGCCGGCCAGGCCGAATTTGCTGAGGGTGCGCATCAGCAGCACATGGCCGTGCCTGGCGAGCCGGTCGATGTAGCTGCGCGCGGCAAAGGGCTGGTAGGCCTCGTCGATCACCACCAGCCCGCCCTGCGCGCTCTGGGCTTCGACGATCTTCTCGACGACCGCATCGTCCCAGAGGTTGGCCGTCGGGTTGTTCGGGTAGGCGAGGTAGACGATGGCGGGCTTCTCCAGCGCGATGGCGGCCAGCATGGCGGCCTCGTCGAGCTCGAAGTCGGACGTGAGCGGCACGCCCACAAAACGCAGGCCCTGCAGCTGGGCGCTCATGGCGTACATCACGAAGCCGGGCACGGGCGCGAGCACGGAGGCGCCGGGCTGGTCGCAGGCGATGGCCAGGAGCGAAATCAGCTCGTCCGAGCCGTTGCCCAGCATCAGGCTGAAGCCTTCGGGCATCTGCGCATGGGTGGCCAGCGCGCGCTGCAGGTCGGCGCCGCGGTCGCCCGGGTAGCGGTTGAGCGCCAGCGCGCCGAGCCGGGCGCCGAGTTCGGCCTGCAGCGCGGGCGGCAGGCCGAAGGGGTTTTCCATCGCGTCGAGCTTGATGAAGCCGCGCGCGTCCTGCACGGCGTAGGCGTGCATGGCGCGCACGTCGGCGCGGATGCGCTGGAGCGCGGGGAGAGAGTCAGACATAGGAGGTTCGCTGGGGGTCGAAGACCATCGGGTGGTCGTTGGCGTCGAACAGGTCGAGCAGTTCGCCGAAGCCGCCTTCGCGCTTGACCAGAGCGTATTCGGCTTCGGAGATGAGGTTGACGGCCAACGGGGCGATGGCCTCGTCCTCATCCACCGTCACGCCGGAGAGCATGCGCGCGTCGAGGCGGTAGATCGGCGTCAGGAAGAAGAACGTCTGGAATCCGCAATACGACAACGGCGGCTCGGGCATCGGCACGCGATGGCCGCTGGCCAGGAAGAAGCTGTCGAAAGCCGGCAGCTTGGCCAGCCAGCGCAGGTTGGAGATGTATTCGGGGTTCAGGTCGCGCACGTACCAAATCAGCTCGGCCGCACGCGTCATGCCTTCGGGAACGCCACCGGGCGGAGCGGGCATAAGACGGTCGCTCATGCCGTTGGTGACGAGTACGTAGCCTTCGTCGTCGGCCAATTCGCTGTACTTGGCGAAGTTGCGGCGGAAGGCGTGGATGTCGACGCGATGCTCTGCGTCGGCGCTGTCGAGGAAAGTCTGCTCGGGTTCGCTCGCCAGACCGTCGAGCATGGCCTGCAGGCGCAGCTGCGCCCGGGTGGGCGTCGTGCCTGCGGTGCTGCCCCCGAAGGCCTTCTTCAGTCTGTTGAACATCGTGGGATCAGGACGAACACCGGAAGCCGTTCTGTAACGCATTCGAGAGCACCAGCTGCACCGGCATGTCGGCCTCGTAGACCTCGGCATTGCGCTTGAGCTCGGCCTGGAACAGCGAACGCGCCATCGAGGGTTCGAGCCGGCGGCCGTCGACGCAGAACAGCGGCTTCTGGCCCGCACGCCGCGCCGTGTCGCTGGCTTCGCGCAGGCCTTCGAGCACGCCCACCAGGTAGTAGCTGGCGTAGGCCTTGCCCTCTTTCTTTTCTTGGGCCTCGAGCGTGTGGAACTCGCGGATGCTCATGGCCTGCGCACCGGCGGCAGCCCCGAGGGCGAGCAGCGGCAGCAACAACAGGGAAACGGCGCGCTTCATGGCATTTACTTGCGGTAGCGCGGCGGCGGCGCGTAGGCGCCATCGGCCGGGAAGGCGCTGGGCTGCGGCGGCGTGGCATCGCGGCGCGGACGGCGCGGCGCTTCGGGTTGCTCCAGTTCGAACAATGCGGCACCGATCACGCCGATGTTGCGCACGTCGCCGGCTTCGGTGTTCGCCGCGTAGGCACGGCCCGGCGCGGCGAAACGGAAGGCCGCGACTTCGCTCTGGCTCTTGCGGAAGCCTTCGATGTCGAGGGTCTGCTGCGGGCGCAGCACGTAGCCGCCGTTGCGCAGGCTGCCGGGCTTGCCGTTCAGCACGTCCAGGCCGTCGACCGTGGCGATCACTTCGTAGCTGCGGTCGCTGAGGTTGCGAAAACGCAGCGTGTAGCGCGCGCCCTCGGTACCGGCCAGGCGGAACATGTCGTTGCTGCGGCGTGCCCGCTGCAGCGGCAAGGGGCGGTTGCTTTCGTCGATCACCGACCATTCGACATCGCCCTGCGCCAGTTGCAGGTTGAGCCGGCGCTCCGGATTGCTGCCCGCATCGCGGCGCACGGCGGAGGCTTCGTTGTAGCCCAGCATGGCCACTTCATCGGGCTGGTCGGGGCTCAGCCGTTTGGTGACGATGGCGCGGGACTTCGATTCGATGCCCTCGCCCCACTGCGTGCCCAGTTGTGCCGGTGCGGGTGCTGCCGCTGGCGGGGCGCTCGGCGTTGCGGCCATGGCGGCCGACTCACGCGGCAATTGCGGTATCTGGGTGCAGGCGGCCAGCAGGGCTGCGCCCGCGATGAGGCCCGTGGCGAACTTGAAGAATCGCGAACGACAGAGACGCTGAATCATCTTGAGGGCTCCTCCCGGAAGCGGGTTTGACAGGGCCTCAGATCTTACGCAGCCGCATGCGGGCGGCTTCCGCGTGCGCCTGCAGCCCTTCTCCCTCGGCCAGCGTGACGGCGATCGGGCCGAGCACCTGCGCACCGGCTTCGCTCACCTCGATCAGGCTCGAACGCTTCTGGAAGTCGTACACGCCCAGCGGGCTCGAGAAGCGCGCCGTGCCGCTGGTGGGCAGCACGTGGTTCGGTCCTGCGCAGTAGTCGCCCAGGCTCTCGCTGGTGAAAGCACCGAGGAAGATCGCGCCCGCGTGGCGCAGCAGCGGCTCCCAGCGGTTCGGCTCGCTGCTGCTGACTTCCAGATGCTCGGGCGCGATGCGGTTGCTGATCTCGCAGGCTTCTTCCATGCTCTTCGTGTGGATCAGCGCGCCGCGGCCATTGAGCGAGGCCGCGATGATCTCGGCACGCGGCATGGTGGGCAGGAGCCGATCGATCTCGGCCTGCACGCGGTCGATGTAGGCGGCGTCGGGGCACAGCAGGATGCTCTGCGCCAGCTCGTCGTGCTCGGCCTGGCTGAACAGGTCCATCGCCACCCAGTCGGGCGGCGTGCTGCCGTCGGCCAGCACGAGGATTTCGCTGGGGCCCGCGATCATGTCGATGCCCACGGTGCCGAACACGCGGCGCTTGGCGGCCGCCACGTAGGCGTTGCCGGGGCCGGTGATCTTGTCGACCGCTGGGATGGTGGCGGTGCCGTAGGCGAGCGCGGCCACGGCCTGCGCGCCGCCGATGGTGAAGGCGCGCGTGACGCCCGCCACGTAGGCGGCGGCAAGCACCAGCACATTGCGCTCGCCCTTCGTCGACGATGCCCCGCCGACGCCACCGGTGGCGACACTGCCCTTCACCGGCGTCGGCACGACCATGATGATTTCGCCGACGCCGGCCACATGCGCCGGAATCGCGTTCATCAGCAAGCTGGACGGATAGGCGGCCTTGCCGCCGGGCACGTAGATGCCGACGCGGTCCAGCGGCGTGACCTTCTGGCCGAGCAGCGTGCCGTCGGCATCGCGATAGCTCCAGCTTTCGCCGCTGGCCTTCTTCTGCGCCTCGTGATAGCTGCGCACGCGCTGCGCCGCGGCTTGCAGCGCGACGCGCTGGTCTTCGGGCAGCGAGTCGAAGGCTTCCTTGAAGTCGGCCTGCGTCAGTTCGAGCTCGGAAACGGCGGCAGCGCCCAGGCCATCGAAGCGGCGGGTGTATTCCAGCACCGCCTCGTCGCCGCGCTTCTGCACATCGGCCAGGATGTCGGCCACCACCTTCTCGATGACTGCGTCCGCATCCGCGGACCAATGCAGCCGCGCCTTGAATTCAGCATCGAAGCTGGCTGAAGCCGTGGAGAGACGGGCGGGGGCTGCTTTCAGGTTCATTGCGTTTGAAAGGAATGGAATGTCTTTGACGGTGCTTGGGCGCACTCACTCGATATTGTCTTGAGCCAGCGAGGGCGAATTCGCCAGCCTGCCCCGGAGCTTGATCGTCGCTTCGAGCGCACGGGCTCCTGCCCAAGCGGCGAGCAGTGCAAAAAGACATGCGATTCCGCTCACGGCGCCACCGCTTGTCAGCCGAAACATGACCATGAGCAGCGTCACCACAGCGAGCAAGAGCGCTGCGCCAGATGCAATGCGACTGCGATACCTGCCGATGCCGAAGGCGCACGCCGCGTTGATGAGTGCATCGACCAAGCCAGCCTTGTCAACGATGAGCGCAGACACCGCCTGTGCGCCAGCAACGAAGTACAAGGCCTTCGCGGTGTCCTTGACCATCTCGAGAGCCGCGTAGTGGCTGTCGAGTCGGGAGAAAAAGCCCTTCTTGCTCTCTTCTGACATGGCCACCTCAGACCTGAGGAATGGCCGACGCAAACGCGTCGATGATGCGGCGGATGGGTTCGCGCTTGAGCTTGAGCGCGGCCTGGTTGACGACCAGGCGGGCGCTGATGTCCATGATGCGTTCCACCTCGACGAGGTGGTTGGCCTTGAGCGTGTTGCCGGTGGAGACCAGGTCGACGATGGCGTCGGCCAGGCCGGTGAGCGGCGCGAGCTCCATGCTGCCGTAGAGCTTGATCAGGTCCACGTGCACGCCCTTGCTCGCGAAGAAGTCGCGCGCAAGGCCCACGTACTTGGTCGCCACACGCAGGCGCGAGCCCTGTCGCACGGCCGAGGCGTAGTCGTAGTCGGCGCGCACGGCCACGCTCAGGCGGCAGGCTGCGATGCGCAGGTCCAGCGGCTGGTAGAGGCCCTGGTTGCCGTGCTCGAGCAGCACGTCGGAGCCGGTCACGCCGAGGTCGGCGCCGCCGTACTGCACGTAGGTGGGCACGTCGGAGGCGCGCACCAGCACCACGCGCACATCGGGGCGGGTGGTGGCCAGGATGAGCTTGCGCGATTTCTCGGGGTCTTCGGTGACCTCGATGCCGGCGGCGGCCAGCAGGGGCATCGTCTCTTCGAAGATGCGGCCTTTGGACAGAGCAAGCGTGATCATGCGGCGGCTCCAGTCACACGCTCGATGTCGGCACCGAGGCCGCGCAGCTTGGCTTCCATGCGGTCGTAGCCGCGGTCCAGGTGATAGATGCGGTCGACCAGCGTCTCGCCGTCGGCCACGAGGCCGGCGATCACCAGGCTGGCCGAGGCGCGCAGGTCGGTGGCCATCACGGTGGCGCCCGAGAGCTGGGGCACGCCCTCGACCATCGCGACCTTGCCCTCGACGTGGATGGTGGCGCCCAGGCGCACCATCTCGTTCACATGCATGAAGCGGTTCTCGAAGATGGTTTCGGTGACCATCGAGGCGCCGCGCGCGATCACGTTCAGGGCCATGAACTGGGCCTGCATGTCGGTCGGGAAACCGGGGTATTCAGTGGTGCTGAAGCTCTGCGCCTTGAGGTGTCCGCTGGCCGGCGCCTTGGAACTGATGCGCACGCCGCCCTCTTCCGGCGTGACCGTGCATCCGGCGTCGCGCAGCTTGTCGATCACCGCGTCCATGTGCTCGGCGCGCGCGTGGCGCAGAAACACGTCGCCGCCCGTGGCCGCGACGGCGCACAGGAAGGTGCCGGCTTCGATGCGGTCGGCCACCACGGCGTGCTCGCAGCCGTGCAGCTTCTCGACGCCCTGGATGCGGATGTGGCTGGTGCCGTGGCCCTGGATCTTCGCGCCCATGCGGATCAGCATTTCGGCCAGGTCGACGATCTCGGGCTCCTGCGCGGCGTTTTCGAGCAGCGTCTCGCCCTCGGCCAGCGCGGCGGCCATGAGGAAGTTCTCGGTGCCGGTGACGGTGACCATGTCGGTCAGGATGCGCGCGCCCTTCAGGCGGGTGCGGCCTGCCGGCAGGCTGGCGATCATGTAGCCGTGCTCGACCACGATCTCGGCGCCCATGGCCTGCAGGCCCTTGATGTGCTGGTCGACAGGGCGCGAGCCGATGGCGCAGCCGCCCGGCAGAGACACCTTGGCGTGGCCGAAGCGTGCGAGCAGCGGGCCCAGGGCCAGCACGGAGGCGCGCATGGTCTTCACCAACTCGTAGGGGGCCTCGGGGTTGGTGAGGTCGCTGGCGTTCAGCTGTACGGTGCCGCTGTCCTTCCCGGTCTGGTCGCGCTCGGCCGTCACGCCCATGTTGCGCACCAGCTTGAGCATGGTCGACACGTCCTGCAGGCGGGGCACGTTGTGCAGCGTCACGGGCTGGTCGGTCAGGAGGGCCGCGCACAGCTCGGGCAGCGCGGCGTTCTTGGCGCCGGAAATGAGTACCTCGCCGCGAAGCTGGCGCCCGCCGCGAATCAGAAGTTTGTCCATCGAGGATCCAGCGAAATGGGGTGGCCCGGGGGCCGGAAAGTTACTTTTCCACCGCCGCCCATTCGGCCGGCGTGTAGGTTTTCATCGAGAGCGCATGCACTTCGTCGGTGTGCATTTTCGCACCGAGGGTGGCGTAGACCCGCTGGTGGCGCTGGATGGCGCGCTTGCCCTCGAATTCGGCCGAGACGATGGTGGCGTACCAATGTCGGCCGTCGCCCTCCAGCGAGATGTGCTCGCAGGGGAGGTGGGACTGGATCAGGGCCTGAAGTTCGTCAGCGGTCATCGAAGGAATGGTATTTATCGGGGAACACCGCGGAACCGGCTTTGCCGGGCCGCTGGTGTTGCCCCCGGAAGGGGGTTGGCGAAGCGACACGAAGTGCGCGAAGACTGGGGGAGAGCCGTTGTTCAGCCTCGGATTTTGTAGCCGATACGAAGGAGATGGACAGCGATGGCGCTCACCACCAGCCAGGCGGTGCCGACGATGCCCAGGCTGAGCCAGGGCGAGGCGTCGCTCACCCCAAAGAAGCCGTAGCGGAAGCCGTCGATCATGTAGAAGAACGGGTTCAGGTGGCTCACGGTCTGCCAGAACGGCGGCAGCGAGCTGATGGAATAGAACACGCCCGACAAAAAGGTCATGGGCATGATCAGGAAATTCTGGAACACCGCCATCTGATCGAACTTCTCGGCCCAGAGGCCGGCGATGAGGCCCAGAGTGCCCAGCATGGCCGCGCCCAGCAGTGCGAACACGATGATCCAGACCGGCGCCACGAAACTGGGCATCGCAAAGAAGATGGTGACCACGAACACGCCGAGCCCCACCGCCAGCCCGCGAATGATCGACGAGCCCACGTAGGCGAAGAACCAGCTCCAGTGCGACAGCGGCGTGAGCAGCACGAACACCAGGCTGCCCATGATCTTGCTCTGGATGATCGAAGAAGAGCTGTTGGCGAACGAGTTCTGCAGCACGCTCATCATCACAAGGCCAGGCACGAGAAAGGCGGTGTAGCCGACCGATCCGTAGACCTTGACGTGGTCTTCGAGCACATGGCCGAACACCATCAGGTACAGCAGCGCGGTGAGCACCGGCGCGCCGACCGTCTGGAAGCCCACCTTCCAGAAGCGCAAAGTTTCCTTATAGAGCAGCGCGCGCCAACCCGTGACAGCCATCATCTTGCGACCTCCAAAGGCGTCTGCTCGCCCGCCATCAGGTCGATGAACACGTCTTCCAGATCGGCCTTGCGCATTTCCACGTCTTCCACTGCCACGCCGGCTTCGCGGATCGCGGCCAGCAGTTGTTCGACTTCGTGCGCGTTCTGCGCGGGCAGTTGCACGATGCGCCCGGTGATGCGCGCATGTTGGGCAATGGCCCAGGGCAGCATCGCATCGGTCTTGAAGCGCAGCACGTTGCTCGCGGCCGATTTCAGCAGTTCGCTGGTGCGGTCCAGCGCGATCACGCGGCCCTGCTTGAGCATCGCGATGCGGTTGCACAGCGCTTCGGCTTCTTCGAGGTAATGGGTGGTGAGCAGCACGGTGCTGCCCTGCTTGTTGAGCCTGGCAACGAACTGCCAGAGAGTCTGACGCAGCTCGACGTCCACGCCGGCGGTGGGCTCGTCCAACACGATGACGGGCGGCTTGTGCACCAGTGCCTGCGCCACCAGCACGCGGCGCTTCATGCCGCCCGACAGCTGCCGCATGTTGGCCGTGGCCTTGTCGGCCAGGCCCAGGCTGTGCAGCAGCTCGTCGATCCAGTCGTCGTTGTTCTTGATGCCGAAGTAGCCCGACTGGATGCGCAGCGACTCGCGCACGTTGAAGAAGGGGTCGAACACCAGCTCCTGCGGCACGATGCCCAGCTGGCGGCGCGCCTGGGCGTAGTCGCGCTGCACGTCGAAGCCATGGACGCTGATCGCCCCGGACGTGGGGCGCGACAGCCCCGCGAGCATGCTGATCAGCGTGGTCTTGCCCGCGCCGTTGGGCCCGAGCAGGCCAAAGAACTCGCCCTGCTCTATTTGAAACGAGACCTCGTCGACCGCGCGCAAGCCTTGTGTGCCTTGGGCTTTTTGCTGTTTGGAGGGGGGATAGGTCTTGGAGACCGACTGGAATGAGATCGCGGGCATGGGAGCCGGTGATTTTACGGGCGATGGGTTTTTCAGCGCTGCGCAAGGGTGAACGCGCCCCGCGATAGGCGCAGGCGCCATGCGCCCACGCCGCTATGGCGCCCTAGGCAGGGGTGCGAAGTTCACCCACAATCCCGCCGGTGTCGGCATTTGCACACCGCAACCACCTATCGCAAGGACCGCCTCCATGAAGTGCTCGATCCGCAGTTCCCTCACGACAACGGCCGGGGCCTTGTGCCTGGCCGCGATGTTGGCCTCCTGTGGTGGGGGCGGCGGAGGGGGTGGGGGCGGCGGTGGAATCGGCCTCGGTGTGACGGCGCCGCCACAGCCCGTCACCACGGCGCAGCTTCCGGAACGCGAGGCCCTGATCGCCCGGGCACGCGCGCTGGAGCTGAACACGCCCTACGTGCCGCCACCGGGCAACGTGCTGGAACATCACACCTCCGGCTTCGCCAAGACAATGTGTTCCGCGGTCTTCATCACCGGCATCGACCCCGACGTTGCGGCCGAGAGCCTCGGCTACTTCGTGGGGCCGTACGACCAGCGCAAGAACGTGGGCAAGCCGGTGGTCGACCGCGCCAGGAAGGAAGTCCGCGTCTCGATTCCCAACGGCCCGACGCTGGTGGCGCGCCACTTCGGCTCGCAGGGCTGCGTCACGCTGCCGCCCGCCAGAGACGATGTCTTCTTCACGCCCGTAGAGGTCAAGAGCGCACTGGGCGATCCCTCGACCCTGCCCTGGCCGATGGGCGATGTGCTGCCGACCGACCCGCCGCCGGCCGAGGTCGACATGACCAAGGTGGCCCAGGCCGTCAATGCCGCCTTCGGCACGTCAGAAGCCTACACATCGGCATTCGTGGTCACGCACAAGGGACGGATCGTGGCCGAGCGCTACATGAACGGCATCGGCGCGACAACGCCGCTCGAATCGTGGTCCATGGGCAAGAGCGTCGTGGCAACGATGATGGGCATCCTGATCAAGCAGGGCGTCTACAAGCTCGACCAGCCGGCGCCGATTCCCGAGTGGCAAGGGGCCGGCGACGGCCGTCAGCAGATCAAGATCTCCGACATCCTGCAGATGTCCAGCGGATTGCGCATCAAGGCGCCGGACGATCCGGACTTCGATCCCAGCGGCACCTATCCCGACCACATCTACTACTACACGGGCCGGATCAACGCATTCAACTACGCGGCAACCCGACCGCAGCAATGGCCGGCCGGCGCGGTGGGCCGCTACCGCAACACCGACCCGGTGCTGGCCAACTACCTCGTGCGCCTGGCGGTCGAGAAGCGCGGCGAGGAGTACCTGTCGTTCCCGCAGCGCGCGCTCTTCGACAAGATCGGCATCCGCTCCATGGTGATCGAGACCGATCCCTACGGCAATTTCCTCACGCAGGGATACGACTTCATGTCGGCACGCGACTGGGCGCGCCTGGGCAATCTCTATCTGCAGGACGGGGTGTGGAACGGCGAGCGCCTTCTTCCCGAGGGATTCGTCAGCTTCGTGAGTTCCGTCGCGCCCGCCTGGGCGGCGGACAAGCGCCCGATTTACGGCGGCTTCTTCTGGATCAACGGGATGGGTTCGCTGTCGGCGCCGACGTCCGCCTACTACATGCTCGGCGCAGGTGGCCAGTTCGTGGTGGTGATCCCCTCGCACGACCTGATCGTGGTGCGAATCGGCCACTCCAAGGGCGAGCGTTTTGCGGCCTCGACGCTGAACAATGCACTCACGCTGCTGACGGCAGCCGTGCCACGTTCCCTCTGAATCGTGGTGGCGCTGCGACCCCGGATCAGGGCGCGGCTGGCAAAAGGCCCGCAACGCCGTACAGCGCGGCGAGTTCGCGCAGCCTCGGCGAAAGGCCCTTGACCGCGAAGCCGCGGCCCAGCGCGCTGGACTCCCGGCGGCACTCCAGCAGCACCGCCAGCGCCGACGAATCGAACTGGGCCAGCGCAGTGGCGTCGACCACCGTGGACGAGGAGTCCGTCTGGCCCTTGAGCCCCTGCTGCAGCATGCGCATGCAGGCGGGGGCCTCGTCGTGGGTGAGCTTGGTGGGCAGGACCAGCATGGCTTTGCCCGGTCAGCCCTTGACGTTGCCCTTGTTGCGCGCGGCCAGCGCTGCAATCAGGCCGTCGATGCCGCGTGCATTGATTTCCTGCGAGAACTGGGTGCGGTAGGTGTCGACCAGCCAGACGCCCAGCACATTGAGGTTGTAGACCTTCCAGCCGGCGCCCTGGCCCGGCGTTTTCTCGAGACGGTAGTCCAGCTGCACGGGGTCGCCGCGACCCTGGATCTCGGTACGGACCAGCACTTCCTTGTCGTCGACCGAGCCGCGGAACGGACGCACGGTGACGGTCTGGTCGACCACCTGATCGAGCGCGCCGGCGTAGGTGCGAACCAGCAGGGCCTTGAATTCTTCCTGCAGGCGCTTTTGCTGCTCGGGCGTGGCCTGGCGCCAGGCCGGGCCGACGGCGGAGGCCGTCATGCGCTGGAAGTTGACGTTGGGCATGATCTTGCTGTCGACCAACAGCATGATCTTGTTGACGTCGCCGGCCTTGATCGACGAATCGGCCTTGATGGTGTCAAGCACATCGGACGACAGCCGCTTGACCAGCGCATCGGGCGCCTCGTCGGCGGCGTAGGCCGGGCGCACGAAGGAAACAGCGGCACCGAACAGGAGCGCACCAGCCAACATCAGTCGGCCCACATCGCGTCGTTGCAAGAGCTTGGTGTTCATGGAGAGTCCCTCAAAATTTTGAAAACCGACAAAGCACTTGCGACGCAATGAGCGTCTGGAGTGCCAGTACAAGAACGGGTTCGAGCGGCTCGCAGCCGACCGGGTTCCTGAAGCGGAGGTGAAGCCTTGCAACGGGATGCAAGCGGCTTCATCGCTCCTCTACAGCCTTCCCGCTTGCTGGTTAGTATTGTCCGCCGCCGTCGTCCGCCGGCTCATTGCCGGCACCGTCGTCGCGCGGATTGCCGTCGTGCACCTGGCTCTGGCGACGCTGCAGGAAGGCATCGCGCGTGAACGAATACTTGTCGAGCGCGGCCTCGCCGAGCATGCGGCTGGCGCGCAGGTACTGGGCGCGCGTGTCCACGATGCGCAGCACCGACAGCGAATTGCGCCAGGCCACGTCGTTCATCTGCGCGACCGGGTCGCCGAAGCGGTCCACCGGCAGCGCCGCGGCGTCGCGCAGGGTCGAGGGGCCCAGCAGCGGCAGCACCACATAAGGACCGGCGCCCACGCCCCAGTAGCCCAGCGTCTGGCCGAAGTCTTCTTCATGGCGGGGAATGCCCGCCTCGGTGGCCACGTCGAGCAGCCCGCCGAGCCCGAAGAAGGTGTTGACGTTGAGGCGCATGAAGGTCTCGGCGCTGCCCTGGAGCTTGAGCTGGGCGACGTTGTTCGCCAGGCTCCAGACATCGCCCAGGTTGCTGAAGAAGTTGTTGACGCCCGTGCGCACCATCGAAGGCACCGCGCGCTGGTAGGCCGTGGCCACCGGCACGAACACGGCCTCGTCGACCGTCTCGTTGAAGCGCGAGACGCCGCGATTGAAGGGCTCGATCGGATCGGCCGGATTGGCGCCGGGCCCGGTCGCACACCCGGAGGCGGCGGCCAGAACGAGGGCGGCGCCCATCCAGCGGGCGCCGTCAGCTATGTTTTTGATAGCCATCGAAGGGAAAAAGAAAAAAGAGCGTGGTTTCATTTTTTGTTGGCTGCTCCCGGCGTCGAGGTATTGCCCTCGGCCGCTTTGCTGTAAAGGAACTGGCTGATCAGGTTTTCCAGCACAACGGCCGATTGGGTCGAAGTGATGATGTCGCCGGCCTGCAAGGTCTTCTCCTCGGCGCCCGCTTCGATGCCGATGTACTGCTCGCCGAGCAGGCCACTGGTCAGGATCTTGAGCGAGCTGTCCTTGGGAAAACTGTAACGGTTTTGCAATGCCAGCGTGACGTCGGCCTGAAAGGCCTTGTCGTTGAACGCGATGGACTCCACACGTCCGACCACGACGCCCGCACTCTTGACCGCGGTTTGCGGCTTCAGGCCGCCGATGTTGTCGAAGCGGGCCTTGACCGTGTAGGTCTTCTGGAAGTTCAGGCTCAGCAGGTTGGCCGACTGCAGCGCGAGGAACAGCAGTGCCGCCGCGCCGATCAGGACGAACAGGCCGACCCAGATGTCGTTGTTGGAACGTTGCATGGTTTGCACTCTTTAAAACGATGGGGGCGGAGCCCCTTTTAAATGCTGAACATCATGGCGGTGAGCAGGAAGTCCAGCCCCAGCACGGCAAGCGATGCCGCCACCACGGTACGCGTGGTCGCGCGCGACACGCCCTCCGGTGTGGGCTGGGCCTTGTAGCCCTGCAGCAGCGCGACGAAAGTCACCGTGAAACCGAAGACGATGCTCTTGATGACGCCGTTGCCGACGTCACGCCACACATCGACGCCGCCCTGCATCTGGCCCCAGAAGGCGCCGGGGTCCACCCCCAGCATCAGCACGCCCACGACGTAGCCGCCCATGATGCCGACGGCGCTGAACACCGCGGCCAGCAGCGGCATGGTGATCACGCCGGCCCAGAAGCGCGGCGCGAGGATGCGCTGCACCGGGTCGACCGCCATCATTTCCATGGCGCTGAGTTGTTCGCCGGCCTTCATGAGGCCGATTTCCGCCGTGAGCGATGTCCCGGCGCGCCCGGTGAACAGCAGCGCCGCGACGACGGGCCCGAGTTCGCGCACCAGGCTCAGGGTGACCAAGAGGCCCAGCGCTTCGGACGACCCGTAGCGCTGCAGTGCGTAATACATCTGCAGGCCGAGCACGAAGCCGACGAACAGCCCCGAGACGGCGATGATCGCGAGCGAGTAGTTGCCCAGAAAGTGGATCTGGTCGCGCACCAGGCCGAACCGGCGCAGCGACTGCGCGCCCGGCCCAGCAAGACGCATGAACAGCTTGGCCGCATAGCCCAGGTCGTCGAGCTTGCTGCGCACGGCATAGCCGATATCGGCGGGCTTCCACCAGCTCATGAGCGCCCTCCGACCATCGGGCCGAAATCGTCTTCGATGCTCGCGCCCGGATAGTGGAACTGCACCGGCCCGTCGGGCAAGGCATTCACGAACTGATGCACCAGCGGGTCGGCGCTTTCGCGCACCTCCTGCGGCGTGCCCTGTTCGGCGACCTTGCCGTTGGCCAGGATGATCACGTGGTCGGCAATACGAAAGGTTTCTTCCAGGTCGTGCGAGACGACGATGCTGGTGAGCCCGAGCGTGTCGTTGAGCTGGCGAATCAGTCGCGCCGCGGTGCCGAGCGAAATCGGGTCGAGGCCGGCGAAGGGCTCGTCGTACATCACCAGGTCGGGGTCGAGTGCGATCGCGCGCGCCAGCGCCACACGCCGCGCCATGCCGCCCGACACCTCGCTGGGCATCAGGTCGCGCGCACTGCGCAGGCCCACCGCATCGAGCTTCATGAGCACCACGTCGCGCACCAGCGCGTCAGACAGCTGGGTGTGCTCGCGCAACGGAAACGCCACGTTGTCGAACACGTTCATGTCGGTGAAAAGCGCGCCGAACTGAAAGAGCATGCCCATGCGGCGCCGCGCCGCATAAAGCGCCGGGGCGTCGAACTTGCCGACATCGTGGCCGTCGAAGAGCACTTCGCCGCGCTGTGCGCGCTGCTGTCCGCCGATCAGACGCAGCACGGTGGTCTTGCCTCCGCCGGAGGCGCCCATCAAGGCAGTGACCTTGCCGCGCGGCACGCTGAACGAGACGCCGTCGAGAATCGCGCGCGCGCCGTAGCCGAACGTGACGTCGCGGAACTCTGCGAAGGGTGGTGGCTGTGCGGCTAGGTCCATCTCAATAAAAAAGCCGGGCGCTTTTTCAAGCATCCCGGCATGCGGTTTCCGCGAATGATAGCGGGGCCGCGAAGGGCCCCGCGAAATTGAAACAAAATTCAGCGCGGCAGATCGCTGAACCCCATCAGGAATTCATCCACAGAGCGCGCGGCCTGGCGGCCCTCGCGAATGGCCCACACCACCAGCGACTGGCCGCGGCGGATGTCGCCCGCTGCAAACACCTTCGGCACGTTGGTGGCATAGCCGCCGATGAAGTCGACGGTCGCACGGGCGTTGCCGCGTGCATCCTTCTCCACGCCGAAAGCGTCGAGCACGGTGGCCACGGGGCTGATGAAGCCCATCGCCAGCAGCACCAGGTCGGCCTTGAGGATCTGCTCGCTGCCGGCCACTTCCTGCATCTTGCCGTCCTTCCACTCGACGCGAACAGTCTTCAGGCCCGTGACCTTGCCCTTTTCGCCGATGAATTCCTTGGTCGAGATGGCGAACTCGCGCTCGCAGCCCTCTTCATGGCTGGAGCTGGTGCGCAGCTTGATCGGCCAGTAGGGCCAGGTCAGCGGGCGGTTCTCTTCCTCGGGCGGCTGAGGCATCAGTTCGAACTGCGTGACGCTGACAGCGCCGTGGCGGTTGCTGGTGCCCACGCAGTCGGAGCCGGTGTCGCCACCGCCGATGACGATGACATGCTTGCCGTCGGCGCGCAGTTGTCCCTTGACCTTGTCGCCCGCGTTGACGCGGTTCTGCTGCGGCAGGAACTCCATCGCGAAATGGATGCCGTCCAGGTCGCGGCCGGGCACCGGCAGGTCGCGCGATTGCTCGGCGCCGCCGGTGAGCACCACCGCGTCGAAGTCTTTCTGCAGCTGCTCGGGCGTGATGGTTTCCTTGGCGAGGTTGGTCACCTTGGAACCCTTGCCCAGCGGGTCTTTCGCGGCACCGATCATCACGCCCGTGCGGAAGGTAACGCCCTCGGCCTTCATCTGCTCGACGCGGCGGTCGATGTGGGTCTTCTCCATCTTGAAGTCGGGGATGCCGTAGCGCAGCAGGCCGCCGATGCGGTCGTTCTTCTCGAACAGCGTCACGTCGTGGCCCGCGCGCGCCAGCTGCTGCGCAGCCGCCATGCCGGCCGGGCCCGCACCCACCACGGCCACCTTCTTGCCGGTCTTGTGCTTGGCCACGCGCGGTGCGACCCAGCCTTCGTCCCAGGCGCGGTCGATGATCGCGTGCTCGATCGACTTGATGCCGATCGCTTCGTCGTTCACGTTGAGCACGCAGGCTGCCTCGCAGGGTGCGGGGCAGATGCGGCCGGTGAACTCGGGGAAGTTGTTGGTCGAGTCGAGCACCGCGAAGGCGTTCTGCCAATCGTTGCGGTACACGAGGTCGTTGAAGTCCGGAATGATGTTGTTGACCGGGCAGCCGCTGTTGCAGAACGGCGTGCCGCAGTCCATGCAGCGCGCGCCCTGCACCTTGGCCTGCTCGGGCGTCAGGCCGACAACGAATTCCTTGTAGTGCTTGACGCGCTCGTCGACGGGCTTGTAGCCCTCTTCGATGCGCTCATGCTCCATGAAGCCAGTGATCTTTCCCATCGCGGTTCCTCTGTTCTTCGTATCTGTGGCCGCGCTCAGACGGCGGCCGGTGCGGTCAGCGCGTGCGGCTCGAGGCCCACGTGCGCGTTGTTGCCGCTGCTGGTCAGCTCGACCTTGCGGTCGTGCAGTTCGGCGAGGGCGCGCTTGTATTCGTTCGGGAACACCTTGACGAACTTGGTGCGCGACACGGCCCAGTTATCCAGCAGTTCGCGCGCGCGCTTGCTGCCGGTCCAGCGGTGGTGCTCTTCGAGCAGCTTCTTGAGCTGGGCTTCGTCGGTTTCGCCGCCGTGCCAGATCTTGCGATGCACGCTGGCCGTTTGCTCGGCCGAGGTCAGCACCTTGTCGAGCGACACCATCGAGAGATTGCAGCGCGTGGCGAACTGGCCGTCCTCGTCGTAGACGAAGGCGACGCCGCCGCTCATGCCGGCCGCGAAGTTGCGGCCGGTCTTGCCGAGCACCGCGACCGTGCCGCCGGTCATGTATTCGCAACCGTGGTCGCCTGTGCCTTCGATGACCGCCGTGGCGCCCGAGAGGCGCACCGCGAAGCGTTCACCCGCCACGCCGCAAAGATACGCTTCGCCGGTCGTCGCGCCGTACAGCGCGGTGTTGCCGACGATGGTGTTGCGCACCGCTTCGCCGCGGAAGTCCAGGCTCGGACGCACCACCACGCGGCCGCCCGAGAGGCCCTTGCCGGTGTAGTCGTTGGCATCGCCGATCAGGTACAGCGTGATGCCGCGCGCCAGGAAGGCGCCGAACGACTGGCCGCCTGTGCCTTCGAGCTGGATGCGGATCGAATCGTCCGGCAGGCCCTGCGGATGCACCTTGGTCAGCGCACCCGAAAGCATCGCGCCCACCGAGCGGTTGACGTTGCGCGCCACCTCGATGAACTGCACCTTCTCGCCCTTGTCGATGGCGGGACGCGACTTCTCGATGAGCTTCACGTCCAGCGCACGTTCGAGGCCGTGGTCCTGGTTCTCGACATGGAAGCGCGCCACGTCGGCCGGCACGTTCGGCAACGCGAACAGGCGGCTGAAGTCCAGGCCCGAGGCCTTCCAGTGTTCGATGCCCTTGCGGGTGTCGAGCAGGTCGGCGCGGCCGATCAGGTCGTCGAACTTTCGGATGCCCAGCTGGGCCATGATCTGGCGCACTTCTTCCGCGACGAAGAAGAAGTAGTTGACGACGTGCTCGGGCTTGCCCGAGAACTTCTTGCGCAGGATCGGGTCTTGCGTGGCCACGCCCACCGGGCAGGTGTTCAGGTGGCACTTGCGCATCATGATGCAGCCCTCGACCACCAGCGGCGCGGTGGCGAAGCCGAACTCGTCGGCACCCAGCAGCGCGCCGATGGCGACGTCGCGGCCGGTCTTCATCTGGCCGTCGGCCTGCACGCGGATGCGGCTGCGCAGGCGGTTGAGCACCAGCGTCTGCTGCGTTTCGGCCAGGCCGATTTCCCACGGGCTGCCCGCGTGCTTGATCGACGACCAGGGCGAGGCGCCCGTGCCGCCGTCATGGCCGGCGATCACGACGTGGTCGCTCTTGCACTTGGCCACGCCCGCGGCGATGGTGCCCACGCCGATTTCGCTCACCAGCTTGACGCTGATGCTCGCGTGCGGCGCGGTGTTCTTCAGGTCGTGGATCAGCTGGGCCAGATCTTCGATCGAGTAGATGTCGTGATGCGGCGGCGGCGAGATCAGGCCCACGCCCGGCACCGCATAGCGCTGCTTGCCGATGTACTCGGTGACCTTGCCGCCGGGCAGCTGGCCGCCCTCGCCCGGCTTGGCGCCCTGCGCCATCTTGATCTGGATCTGGTCGGCCGAGTGCAGGTACTCGGCAGTGACGCCGAAACGGCCCGAGGCCACCTGCTTGATGCGCGAGCGCAGCGAGTCGCCGTCGTTCAGCGGCAGGTCGACCTCGACGTTGGCCGCGCCGATCACGCTCTTGAGCGTGTCGCCCTGCTTGATCGGGATGCCCTTGAGCTCGTTGCGGTAGCGCGCCGGGTCTTCCCCGCCCTCGCCCGTGTTGCTCTTGCCGCCGATGCGGTTCATGGCAATCGCGAGCGTGGCGTGCGCCTCGGTGCTGATCGAACCCAGCGACATCGCGCCGGTGGCGAAGCGCTTGACGATCTCCGCCGCCGATTCGACCTCGTCCACCGGAATGGCCTTGGCCGGATCGATCTTGAACTCGAACAGGCCGCGCAGCGTGAGGTGCCGGCGGTTCTGGTCGTTGATGAGCTGCGCGTACTCCTTGTACGTGTTCCAGTTGTTGGAGCGCGTGCTGTGCTGCAGCTTGGCGATGGCGTCGGGCGTCCACATGTGCTCTTCGCCGCGCGTGCGCCAGGCGTATTCGCCGCCGGCGTCCAGCATGTTGGCGAGCACCGGGTCGTCGCTGAACGCGGCCTTGTGCATGCGGATGGCTTCCTCGGCGATCTCGAAGACGCCGATGCCTTCCACGCGGCTGGCGGTGCCGGTGAAGTACTTGTTCACCGTCTCGGTGTTCAGGCCGATGGCTTCGAACAGCTGCGCGCCGCAGTAGCTCATGTAGGTGCTGACACCCATCTTCGACATGATCTTCGACAGGCCCTTGCCGATGGCCTTGACGTAGTTGTAGACCGCCTTGTCGGCGCTCAGGTCGCCCGGCAGGTCGGCATGCATGGCCGCCAGGGTTTCCATGGCGAGGTACGGGTGCACGGCTTCCGCGCCGTAGCCGGCGAGCACGCCGAAGTGGTGCACTTCGCGGGCCGAACCGGTTTCGACCACGAGGCCGGCGGTGGTGCGCAGGCCTTCGCGGACCAGGTACTGGTGCACGGCCGACAGGGCCAGCACGGCGGGGATCGCCACTTGCGTGGGGCTCACGCCGCGGTCGCTCACGATCAGGATGTTGTGGCCGCCCTTGATGGCGTCTACCGCTTCGGCGCACAGCGAGGCCAGCTTGGCTTCGACGCCTTCGTCGCCCCAGGCGAGCGGGTAGGTGATGTCGAGCACGTAGCTCTTGAACTTGCCCTGCGTGTACTTGCCGATGTCGCGCAGCTTCGCCATGTCGGCGAAGTCCAGGATCGGCTGGCTCACTTCGAGACGCATCGGCGGGTTGACCTGGTTGATGTCCAGCAGGTTGGGCTTGGGGCCGATGAAGGACACCAGCGACATCACGATCGCCTCGCGGATCGGGTCGATCGGCGGGTTGGTCACTTGCGCGAACAACTGCTTGAAGTAGTTGTAGAGCGGCTTGTTCTTGTTGGAGAGCACGGCCAGCGGGCTGTCGTTGCCCATGGAACCGATGCCCTCTTCGCCGGCCTGCGCCATCGGGCTCATCAGGAACTTGATGTCTTCCTGGGTGTAGCCGAAGGCCTGCTGGCGGTCGAGCAGCGCAACCTGGCTGAGCGGCGCGGAGACCGGCTCGGCGTTCACGCTGTCCAGCTTGATGCGCAGATTCTCGATCCACTGCTTGTAGGGCTTGCTGTTGGCGAGGGTGGCCTTGACCTCCTCGTCGTCGATCATGCGGCCCTGTTCCAGGTCGATCAGGAACATCTTGCCGGGCTGCAGGCGCCACTTGCGCACGATCTTCTGCTCGGGCACGGGCAGCACGCCCGACTCCGAAGCCATGATGACCAGGTCGTCGTCGGTCACGCAGTAGCGCGAGGGGCGCAGGCCGTTACGGTCCAGCGTGGCGCCGATCTGGCGGCCATCGGTGAACACGATGGACGCCGGGCCGTCCCACGGCTCCAGCATGGCGGCGTGGTATTCATAGAACGCGCGGCGGCGCGGGTCCATGGTGGTGTGCTGTTCCCAGGGCTCGGGAATCATCATCATCACGGCCTGGCTGATGGGGTAGCCGGCCATCGTCAGCAGCTCGAGGCAGTTGTCGAAGGTGGCGGTGTCGGACTGGCCGGCAAAGCTGATCGGGTAGAGCTTCTGCAGGTCGGCGCCCAGCACGGGCGAGGACATGACGCCTTCGCGCGCCTTCATCCAGTTGTAGTTGCCCTTGACCGTGTTGATTTCGCCGTTGTGCGCAACGTAGCGGTACGGGTGGGCCAGCGGCCACTCGGGGAATGTGTTGGTCGAGAAGCGCTGATGCACCAGGCCCAGGGCCGAGACGCAGCGCTTGTCCTGCAGGTCCATGAAGTAGGTGCCGACCTGGTCGGCAAGCAGCAGGCCCTTGTAGACCACGGTGCGGCTGGACATGCTCGGAACGTAGTATTCCTTGCTGTGCTTGAGCTTCAGGCGCTGGATGTTGGCGCTGGCGGTCTTGCGGATCACGTAGAGCTTGCGTTCCAGCGCGTCCTGCACGATCACGTCGTTGCCGCGGCCGATGAACACCTGGCGCAGCAGCGGTTCCTTTTCGCGAACGGTGGGCGACATGGGCATGTCGCGGTTGACCGGCACGTCGCGCCAGCCGAGCAGCACCTGGCCTTCGGCCTTGATGGCGCGTTCCATCTCCTGTTCGCAGGCTTCGCGCGAGGCGTGCTCCTTCGGCAGGAAGATCATGCCGACGCCGTATTCGCCGGGCGGGGGCAGCGTGACGCCCTGCTTGGCCATCTCGTCGCGATACAGGTGGTCGGGCAACTGGATCAGGATGCCGGCGCCGTCGCCCATCAGCTTGTCAGCGCCCACTGCGCCGCGGTGGTCGAGGTTTTCGAGGATCTTCAAGCCCTGCAGCACGATGGCGTGGCTTTTCTCACCCTTGATATGGGCGACGAAGCCGACGCCGCAGGCGTCGTGCTCATCGGCACCGGAATACAGACCGTGTTTTTGGAGATGTTCGATCTCGGCAGCCGTCGTCATGGCGCACTCCTTCAGTTTTCGCAGGGAAAGGGAGCATATTGCGATGCACAAAGAATGCCAAACACTTTAATTGGGGTCAGATTCTTATTAAATCCTGAGTTTTCTGATCGGAATTAAATTGGGGACATATCAAAAACGGTAGCAAGACAGCTCGCAATCGCAATGCTTGACCAGCTCTTTGAAGCTCAGGAATCAGGCGCAGCGGGCGGCCTGCCGGCCTTTGCCTTGACCACGCGCCGCTCCGTCGACTTCTGGAGCGCGTCCAGAAAATCGAGGTCACCCGCCGCCCAGCCCCTCAAGGTGGCCTCGGTCAATGTGGTCTGGTCGGCCGTTCGCACCCCTGCGCGCACCAGTTCGACGTACGCCGCCTCGCGCGCGAACGGGGTGTTGCCCAGTTCCCAGTACAGCGGATGCGGCGTCAGGAGCTTGTCGTGCCGCAGGCCCGCGTAGTGGCCATGGCTGGACCACGGGAACTCGCGGGCATCGACCGCAAGCCCGGCGCGCACGGGGTTCAGGTCGATATAGGCCATGCAGGTCATCAGGTACCGATCCGTCTGGATCAGCGTGGACCTGTAGCGGCCTTCCCACAAGGTGCCGCTGCGGCCGTGGCGGTCGTTGAAGTAGCGCACATAGCTGCGCCCCACCGACTGCATGAACTGCGGCAGGCCGGTGGTGCTGTCCGGCGTGGCCAGCAGATGGAAGTGGTTGTCCATCAGCACATAGGCGTGCAGCGCAATGCCCAGGCGCGCGGCGCTGTCGGCGAGCAGGCCGAGCAGCTTCTCGTGGTCCGCGCGATCGACAAAGATCGGCTGGCGGTTGTTGCCGCGCTGGATCACGTGATGCGGCATACCGGCCAATGTGAGACGGGGAAGGCGGGCCATGGAATGAGGTGTCGCGCGAGGCTTGTATCCTAAGCGGCTGGTTTGGCAACGTATCCGGGGAGCCCTGAATGTTCAAGTTTTTCAAGGAACTGGTCGATTCGGTGAAGGAGGGCATGGCCGAGGGAAGGGCCGAACTCGCCCAGGAAGAGGCCGACCGCCAGGCCGCGCAACAGAAGAACAACGCCGAACTGGAGGCGCGCCTCGCGGCTTCGTCGCGCTTCGAAAACTTTGCGGTGGCGCTGGCCGCGGTTTACAGGCAGACCTTCGCGCCCGACCTGAACGAAGCGCGCGAGGCGCAACGCAGCGCGGTGCATCTGCTGTGCATCGGCATTCCGCCCAATGAAGTCGAGCCCTGGAAGAAATTGCTGGCCCGCGATTTCTCCGTGACCACCGGCGAAGAGGCGGCGGCCGCGGTGGCGGCGATCATCGAGGACTTTCCCTCGCACAGCGACGACGAACTCGCGCTCTGGATCGGGCGCGCGAGCCATCTGGCCACCGGCGCGGCCGCCGTGGGCTACGCGCGCGACGAAGAGGTGCTGGCGTGGCTGGAGCCTGCCGTGGAACTGGCGGTCGAGCGCTTCAGCGGTTGGGACAACTATTCGCAAAGCTTCCTGGCCGGCGAGCGCAATGCGCCGGGCAGCAACATCGTCGGACGCAAGCTGCTCGCCTCGGTGGCAGAAAAGCTCCTGGCGGACGAACTGAGCCCCTGGAAGACGGTGGCCTGGCCTGCGCGCGATTCGCTGGCCGACCTGCTCGCCTCTCGCGGTGCCGCGCGGCCGAGCTGACCCGACCTCGACGGCTTCAGCCCAGGCGAAACCGCGTATCGCCCAGCGCGTCGAGGCCGAACTGGGCCAGCAACTCGCCCAGGCGCGTGGCCGCACTTGCCTTGCGCTGCCCGGTGTAGCGCGCCAGGATCAGCTCGTTCTTCATGCTGTGCTCCCAGCCCACCAGCTCGGTGACCGTGACGCTGTAGCCGTTGGCCTCCAGGTACAGGCACCGCAGCACGTTGGTGAGCTGGCTGCCGATTTCGCGCGTGTGCAGCGGATGGCGCCACAGCTCCGCCAGCGGCGTGCGCGACAGGGCCAGCGCCTTGGTTTCGCGCAGGCACGCCGCCACTTCGGCTTGGCAGCACGGCACCAGCACCATGCAGCGCGCCTTCTTCGCAAGGCCGAAGGCGATGGCGTCGTCGGTCGCGGTGTCGCAGGCATGCAGCGCGGTGACCACGTCGATCTGCGCCGGCAGCTCGCTCGCATTCGCCGATTCGGCCACCGTGAGATTCAGGAACGACATTCGGCCGAACCCCAGCTGCGCGGCCAGTTGGCGCGAGCGCTCGACCAGCTCGCTGCGCGTCTCGATGCCGTAGACATGGCCGCTCTCGCGCGCGCGAAAGAACAGGTCGTAGATGATGAATCCGAGGTACGACTTGCCCGCGCCGTGGTCGGCCAGCGTCGCCTGGGCGCCCTGCTCCGGCAGTTCGCGCAGCAGTTGCTCGATGAACTGGAACAGGTGATAGACCTGCTTGAGCTTGCGCCGCGAATCCTGGTTGAGCCGCCCCTCGCGGGTGAGGATGTGCAGCTCTTTCAGCAGTTCGACGGACTGCCCGGGCCGCAGGACTTCCGCGAGTTCCGCATCGGCCTTGGCCGCCTTGTTCGTCGTCTTCATGGCCTTGGCCGCCTGTGCATTCATGGTCGGGCACTCCCTGGCCCTACGTCGAGCGCGGCCCAGCCGGCCGGGCCCAGCGCCTGCAGTGTTTCGATGTTGCGCTCGAAGATGGCTTCGGCTTCTGGAAAGGCCTCGACCGCGCGGCTCACGCTGTCCTCGCGCAGCAGATGCAGCGTGGGATAGGGCGCGCGATTCGTGGCGTTCTCGATGTCGTCGGGTTCGGTGCCGCCGAACTGAAACCGCGGATGAAAGCTCGCCAGCTGGAACACGCCGTCGAATCCCGCCCGCGCGAGCCTGCGTTCGGCGCGTGCCGTGAAGTCGTTGAAGTCCAGAAAATCCGCCAAGGTGTTGGGTGCGATAAGCAAGGTGGTGTCGCACACGGAGGCGTCGAGCGCGGCGAGTTCGTCGGCCTCGGCCAGGAGCATGTCGATCAGCGCGTTGTCGTCTGCTGCCAGGTACACCGCATAGTGGATCTGCGCCTTCACATGCACCGCCTTCGCGAAGGGACACAGGTTGAGGCCGATGACCGCACGCTCCAGCCAGCGCCGCGTGTCGGCTTCGGCCTGAGGGGCGGCTATTGTCGTCGGGCGGGTCATGCCGCGTCCCCCGGGGGGCGCAATCGCCCCAGTCGCCGTGCAACCACCATGCCGGCCAGCGAGCAGGTCAGCGTGGCGGTCCAGGTCCAGTGCCACCCACCGACCCGATGGGCCACCCACGCCACCGCGGGCGGCGCGAGAAACTGCCCCAGCGAAGAGGCCTGCTGCATGAGCCCGACCGTCGTGGAGACGGTGCCGGGTCCGGGCGCCAGCCGAACGCCGAGCAGGAACAGCGTGGCCGGCACCATGCCGCCGCCCAGCGAGAAGACGCAGACCGCGATGTAGCGGAGCGCGGGCGGCAAGCCCAGGGCCTCGGCGCCCTGCCCCACCTGTGCGAACGCAGCGACGCCGCCCAGCGCCATCGCCAGGAACCCCGCCTGCAGCAAGCGCTCGGGCGCAACGCCGCGCTGCAGCCAGCGGCCGCCCGCGACATTGCCCACGATGTTCGTGGCCGCCGCCAGCGCGGTGAGCACGGCGCTCCACCCGGCGGGCACGCCCGCGCCGGCGTAGATGGCGGGCAGGAAGCCGATCACCGCGATCCATTGGGCGGAGTACACCGCGAAGGTCAACGCAATCAGCCAGGGCGCGCGCGCGCCGACCGTGGCCAGCAAGCGCGACGCCCCAGTCGCGGGCACATGCCCCGCGGCGACCGGCCGAAGCCCGTCTGCCGGCACCGCAAACCACACCCAGAGCGCCGCCGCCGCGGACACGGCAGCCAGCACCCACCACCAGTCGCCCCATCCGCCCCAGGCGATCAAGGCCGGCCCGAGCAGCAGCGCGAGCGCCACGCCCAGCGGCATGTAGGCGCCCCACAAACCCAGCGCCGCCTTGTCCGCGCCGGGCGGCGTCAGTGCACGAACCAGCCCCGGCCCCGGCATGACCGACAGCAGGAAGCCGATGCCTTCGACGGCACGCAGCACGAGCAGCCACTGCACCGCATGCGAACCGCCGAGCAGGCCCGCGCCCACGGCGCCGCCGAGCAGGCTGGCGGTCGTGAGGATCGACAGGCCGGCCAGCATGCTGCGGCGCAAGCCGATGGTGTCGGCCGCGAGCCCGGCCACCAAGCCCAGCGTCATGCTCGCCACCTGCACCAGCGACAGCAGAAATCCGGCTTCGACGAGGTCGATGCCGAGCGAGGCCTGCAGCTCGGGCACCGCAGGCGGCAACTTGCCCAGGTGCAATGCCGCGCTGACGCCGCCCAGCATGACGGCGAAGGCAGCGGCGGGGACGCGCGGCGAAGCCGTCATGCAATGCCCCGCCGGCCGGTCAGGCGCTCGTGCTCGCGCATCGCGAAGCGGTCGGTCATGCCGGCGATGTAGTCGGCCACGGCCCGCTGGCGGTCGCGGCGCCCGGCGTAGGCCTCGGGCATTTCGCCCGCGCGTTCCAGATAGGCCTCGAACAGCTCGCGCACCACCTGCTGGGCCTGGTCGGTGGTCTGGGTGACCTGCGGGTGCCTGTAGAGATTGCGGAACAGAAAGCGCTTGAGCGCGTCGGATTGCGCCTGCATGGTCTCGCTGAAGGCGACGATGGGCGGCGCATGGCGCACGCCGTCGGCATCGGCGGGCGCCAGGGCCTCGAGCGCCGCGCGCGTGGCGTCGATCACGTCGTAGACCTGCGCGCTCAGCATGCGCCGGATGGTCTCGTAGAGCACGCGGCGGTCCTGCAGCTGCGGATGCTCGGCCAGCGCCTCGCGGCGGTAGCGCTCGAAGAGCTCCACCTCGGAGAGCTGCTCGACGCTGATCAGGCCGGAGCGCACGCCGTCATCGATGTCGTGGGCGTTGTAGGCGATGGCATCGGCCAGATTGCACAGCTGGGCTTCCAGTCCCGGCTGCGTGCGGTCCAGAAAGCGCCGGGCCACGCCGTTGGGCTCGGCGGCCTCCAGGCGCTCGGCGTTGAGCCGCGAGCAATGCTTGAGGATGCCCTCGCGGGTCTCGAAGCTCAGATTCAGGCCGTCGTACTGCGGGTAGCGATGCTCCAGCGCATCGACCACGCGCAGGCTCTGCAGGTTGTGCTCGAAGCCGCCGTGGTCGGCCATGCAGTCGTTCAGTGCGTCCTGGCCGGCATGGCCGAAGGGCGTGTGGCCCAGGTCGTGCGCCAGTGCGATCGCCTCGACCAGGTCTTCGTTGATGTGCAGGGCGCGCGCGATCGAGCGGCCCAGCTGGGCGACTTCGAGCGAATGCGTCAGACGTGTGCGGAACAGGTCGCCTTCGTGGTTCAGGAAGACCTGCGTCTTGTAGACCAGCCGCCGGAACGCGGTCGAATGCACGATGCGGTCGCGGTCGCGCTGGAAGGCATCGCGCGTGGGCGCGGGCGGCTCGGGATGACGGCGGCCGCGCGATTTCGCAGGGTGGCAGGCGAAAACCGCGAGACTCATGGGCAGGCGCCCGCGCTCATCCGGCCACGCAGCACTGAGCGAGCACTTCGCGCACAAGCGCGTCGGGCGCGCTGCTGACCGCGGCGGAGCCGGGCTTGTCGATCACCACGAAGCGGATCTCGCCGGCCTCGGACTTCTTGTCGACGCGCATGAGCTCCAGGTAGCGCTCCGCACCGAGCGCCGGACCCACGGTCGGCAGCCCAGCGCGCTGGATCAGGCGGGTCAGCCGCTGGACGAAAGCCGCGTCGACGCCGCCCAGCCGCTGCGAGAGGTGCGCCGCCATGACCATGCCGCAGCCCACGGCTTCGCCATGCAGCCATTCGCCGTACCCCAGGCCCGATTCGATGGCGTGGCCGAAGGTATGGCCGAAATTCAGAATGGCGCGCAGGCCTGTCTCGCGCTCGTCCTGCCCCACCACCAGCGCCTTGATCTCGCAACTGCGCTTGACGGCATGGGCCAGCGCCGCCGGGTCGCGCGCGACCAGCGCGTCGATGTTCGCTTCGATCCAGTCGAGAAAACCCATGTCGTGGATCGGGCCGTACTTGATGACTTCGGCCAGGCCCGCGCTGAGTTCGCGAGGCGGCAGCGTCTGCAGCGTGCCCAGGTCGCAGACCACCAGCTGCGGCTGGTAGAACGCGCCGATCATGTTCTTGCCCAGCGGATGGTTGATGGCCGTCTTGCCGCCGACCGACGAATCCACCTGCGCCAGCAAAGTGGTCGGCACCTGGACGAAGGGCACGCCGCGCATGTAGCTGGCGGCGGCAAAACCCGTCATGTCGCCCACCACGCCGCCGCCCAGCGCGAACAGCACGGTCTTGCGGTCGCTGCCGTGGCCGAGCAACGCGTCGAAGATCAGGTTCAGGGTTTCAAGATTCTTGTAGACCTCGCCGTCGGGCAGCTCCAGCAGGTGCACGGTGCGGTACCGCCCGGCCAGCACGGTGCGAAGGGCTTCGGCATAGAGTGGCGCCACCGTGGTGTTGCTCACGATGAGCGCGCTGGCGGCCGCGGGCGTCGCGGCAAAACTTCGGGGGTCGTCGAGCAGGCCGGCGCCGATCAGGATCGGGTAGCTGCGGTCGCCCAGCTGGATGTCGACGCGTTCTGGCGGTGCGGAAAGTGCGGTCAATGGCATGGCGGCGAGTTTAGGCGCTGCGCCCGATGCAGGGGCAGGGGCTCAGGCGGCGGGCGCTTCCGGATGGGCGCCCGGCGCGACGATGCCGGCCAGCTCGAGCTGCATCACGATGATGTTCACCAGCATGGCGACGGAAGGGCGGCCGGTGTCGACCACGTCGTGCGCCGTTTCCCGGTAGAACGGATCGCGCGCGTCGTGCAGTTCGCGCAGCCGCCCCAAGGGATCGGCCACTTGCAGCAAGGGGCGCTTGACGTCGTGGCGCAGGCGCCTGAAGAGGTCCTCGGGCGAGGAACGCAAATAGATGACATGGAAGTGATCGCGCAGTTGCTTGCGGTTGGCTTCCCGGAGCACCGCACCGCCGCCGGTGGCCAGCACGCCCTGCGCGTTGGCGGAGAGTTCGGCGATCACCGCCTGCTCGAGGTCGCGAAAGGCGACTTCGCCTTCGCGCTCGAAGTAATCGCGAATCGAGCAGCCGATGCGCTGCTCGATCACATGATCGGTGTCGATGAATGGAATATCCAGCCGACCGCCCAGGCGCCGGCCCACTGCGGACTTTCCGGCGCCGGGCAAGCCGACGAGTGCGACCGCCACGCGGTGGCTGCTACGCCCGCGCGTCAGCGCGCGGCGTTGCGGTCGGTAATCATCTTTGGAGTGATAAAGACGAGCATTTCGGTCTTGTTGGCAACGCGTTCGCGCTTGCGGAACAATGCCCCCATGTAGGGGATTTCACCCAGCACCGGCACGCGCGACTCGTCATTGGTTTCGGTAAGTTCGAAGATACCACCGATGACGACCGTGCCGCCGTTCTCGACCAGCACCTCGGTCTGCACATGCTTGGTGTTGATGGCCGGGCCCGCCGACGTGTTCACGCCGCGGGCGTCCTTGCTCACATCCAGCGTCAGGATGATGTTGCCCTCAGGGGTGATCTGCGGCGTCACTTCCAGCTTCAGCACCGCCTTGCGGAAAGAGATGGAAGTCGCGCCGCTGGACGTTGCCTGCTGGTACGGAATTTCTTCGCCCTGCTCGATCAGCGCCTTGGTCTGGTCGGCCGTGATGACGCGGGGGCTGGACACCAGCTTGCCCTTGCCGTCGGCTTCGAGCGCGGAGATTTCGAGGTTCAGCATGCGCGAGAAGCTCGAATTGAAGAGCGAGATCGCGAAGTTGCCGGCTGCGTTGCCCGTACCGCCTGCATCGCCTGCGGGCAGGTTGATGAAGTTGGAGTTGGTCCAGGTGGTGGTTGCCGTGTTCGCGCCACCATTGGTGCCCGCCGTCACGGTGGGCATCATGCCGACGTTGCCGAAGGCACGGTTGCCGGACGAAGAGGCAAAACGCTCCCCGGCAATGCCGCCGCCCAGCCGCACGCCCAACGACTTGCCGAAGGTATCGGACGCCTCGACGATGCGGGCTTCGATCAGCACCTGGCGCACCGGGATGTCCAGCTTCTGGATCAGCTCGGTCACCTGGGCCAGGCGCGACGGAATGTCGGACACGAACAACTGGTTGGTGCGGGCCTCCGCAATCACGCTGCCGCGAGGGCTGAGGATGCGGGTGGTGGTCCCGCCGCCACCGCCGCCGCCACTGCCCGCGCCTGTACCGGTCAGGCCCTGCGCAATGGAAATGGCCTTGGTGTAGTTGAGCTGGAACGATTGCGTACGCACCGGCTCCAGGTTCTCGATCGCGGCCTTGGCCTCGAACTCGAGCTTTTCCTTGGCGTTGATTTCGTCCTTGGGTGCGATCCACAGCACGCTGCCGTTCTTGCGCATGCCCAGGTTCTTCGCCTGCATGATGATGTCCAGCGCCTGGTCCCAGGGCACGTCCTTCAGGCGCAGCGTCAGCGCGCCGCTCACCGAGTCCGAAGTCACGATGTTGAAGTTCGTGAAGTCGGCGATGACCTGGAGCAGCGAACGGATTTCGATGTTCTGGAAGTTGAGCGAGAGCTTTTCGCCGTTGTAGCCGACGCCCTGCGTGAGCTTGGTCGGGTCGACCTTGCGGGCACGGACCTCGATCACGAACTGGTTCTCGCTCTGGTAGGCGCTGTGCTCCCAGTCGCCCTTCGCCTCGATCGTCATGCGAACGCGGTCGCCCGACTGCTGCGAGGTGATCATTTGCACGGGCGTGCCGAAATCACCCACATCCAGACGACGGCGCAGGCCTTCGGGCAAGGTCGACTTGGTGAACTCCACCACGAGGTTCTTGCCCTGCTGCTTGACATCGACGCCGACCTGGTTGTTCGGCAAGTCCACGATGACGCGGCCGGTGCTGTCGGAGCCGAGGCGGAAGTCGACGTCGCGCAGCGGCAGCGTGTCGCGATTGCGGTTCTCCGCAAAGACGGTGGCGGCGGACGTGGCGAGCGCCGTACCGGCCGCGGGTTCGAGGATCACCAGCAGCGACTTGCCCTGGATTTCCGTCTTGTATGCGGTGGCCTGCTTGAGGTTCAGCACCACGCGGCTTCGCTCGCCGGCCTGGACCACATTGACCGAACGCAGGTTGCCCTGGTTCACTTCAATGGCGGAACGCCCGATGGCGTTGGTCACACCCGGGAAGTCCAGCGCAATGCGCGCCGGTGTCTGCACGGCGAATCCGGCCGGAACCGCGGTGAGCGGCTGCGTCAGATCGATCCGGATCACCTCGGCGCCGGATTGCGTCGAGCTGGTCACAGCCTCGATTGCGTTTTGCGCATGGGCAACGGCAAGCGAGCCGAATGCCAGCAGACCCAGCCCGGCAGCGCGCAGCCACTGTGCCATCGTTGATTTTTTTTGGTTCATTTCGCACTCTCTTGCAGCTGCAATGTCGCTACGCGTTCGATCCATTCACCGGCAGCGTCCTGCACGATTTCGCGCAAGCCGACTTCGGTTTCGTTGATACGGGTAATGCGCCCGTAGTTGAGTCCCAGGTATTCGCCGACGCGCACCTTGTAGAGCAGCTTGTCGACACGAACCAGCGCCACCGGCTGGCCGTTGCGGTTCATGCTGCCGACCATGGCCATCGAATCGAGCGGGAAGGCCTCCAGGGATTCCTTGCGGCGCGCCAGTTCAGGCGCAATCAGCTCCGAGGTGCTCGGCTGATTCGACTCGCGACGCAGGGCCTGCGTCAGCTTCAACATGTTGAAAGGCTCGAAGGACGAGCCCTCGGTGTAGGCCTGCGGCGTGAATTTCTTGGGTTCCGTGATCGGCGGCACCGAAGGCTTCACCTGGGCGCGCTGCTCGACCATCCACCGCTGCAGGTCTTCCTGCCCGGAGTCGCAGGCGCTCAGGCCGATGGTGGCCAGCATCAGCCACAGGACTTTGGTTGCCGCCCTCATTTCTTCGCCTTCGGCGCGGCAGCGCGTTTCTGGGCAGCCCGCTCGTCGTCATCGAGGTAGCGGAAGGTGCGCGCAGTGGCATCCATCGTCAGCACGTCCTTGTCCTTTTGCGGAGTGACCGTCATGTTGTTGAGCGTCACGATGCGCGAAAGGCTGGCGATGTCGGCCGCAAAGGCGCCCATGTCGTGATACCGCCCGGTGACGCGAACAGAGATCGGCAGCTCGGCGTAGTAGTCCTTGACCGAGACCGAGCCCGGCCGGAACAGTTCGAACTGCAGGCTGCGGCCGAGGCCGGCCTGGTTGATGTCCGAGAGCAGCGCGTCCATTTCGGCCTTGCTGGGCAACTGCTTCTCGAGCACGGTCACGTATTGCTGGACCTGCTCGCGCTGCTTCTTCAGGAGGTCGAGGTTGGCGGCCTGCGCCACCTTTTTCTGGTAGTCGGCCCTGAGCGTCACTTCCTTGGCACGCTCGGCTTCGAGTGCATCGTTGGAATTGGTGAGCCAGACGAACCACAGCGCCACGAGCACCAGCGCGGTCACGGCCACGCACAGGGCATAGCGCGGAACTGCGGGCCACACCGACGGATCGTTGGGATTGAGCCCGCGGAACTGGTCGCCGAAGCCCCGCATTGCGGCGCCGACGTCTATCTTTTGGGAGGGGCGATTGCTTGCCATGATCATTTACCCCTTTGCCTGCGCTGCCGCGGCCAGTGCCTTGTCGGCAGCAGCCTTGTCGGCCGCCGCCTTCTGGGCGTCGGTCGGCCGCTTCAGGCCGATGCGCATCGTGAAGTTCGCAACGCGACGCTGATCGCGCTGGCTCAGATTGACCGTCGACGACGTGATTTCGACCAGCTCGGGTTTCACGAGCCAGGGACTGTTGTTGCCCAGGTTGCGCAGCAACTCGGACACGCGCTCGTTCGACTGGGCCATGCCTTGCAGCGTGACAACCTGGTTGTCCTGCTTCATGCTGGTCAGGTACACGCCGTCAGGCAGCTGACGGACCAATTCATTGAGCAGATGCACGGGCATGTTGCGATCGCCCTGCAGGTCTTCGACAGCCTGCTGGCGCGCGCGCAGGGCAGCGATTTCTTCTTGCAGCGTCGAGATTTCCTTGATCTCGACTTCGAGCTTCTTGATCTCGGCCTGCAGGAAACCGTTTTTCGACTGCTGGGCCGAGATCTGCGCCTCGAACCAGAGGTACCCAAGGCCCGCGATCAAAGCACCCAGGATGGCGGCACCGCCCAGGGTGCCATAGAAAGCTTCGCGGCGACGCTTGCGCGCGGCCTCGCGGTGCGGAAGCAGATTGATCAGGATCACAGCAGAAACCTCCGCATGGCCAGGCCGCAGGAAGTCAGGTAGGAAGGCGCTTCACGCCGGACCTTTTTCTCGCGGATGTTCGATCCGAGTTCCATGCCATCGAACGGATTGGCCAGCGAACAGGCGAACGAGGTCTGGCGGGTCACGGCGCTGGTCAGTCCGGGCAGCGACGACGAGCCACCGGCCAGCAGCACGTAGTCCACGCGGTTGTGCGGCGTGCTGGTGAAGAAGAACTGCAGCGCACGCGCGATTTCCTGCGCGATGCTTTCCACGAAAGGCTTGAGCACGCCGGAGCCGTAGTCGTCGGGCAGGTCGCCGCTGCGCTTCTTGGCCTCGGCCTCTTCGGCGGAGAAGCCGTACTGCCGGACGATCAGTTGGGTCAGTTGTGCGCCGCCGAAAGCCTGGTCGCGGTCGTACAGCACTTCCTGGTTGCGCAACACCTGCATGCTGGTGGTGAATGCGCCCACTTCGAACAGGGCCACGATCGCATCCACGCCCTTGCCGGGCAGTTGCTCGATCAGGCGGGCGGTGGCAAGGCGCGACGCATAGGACTCGACGTCCAGAATCACGGCCTTGAGGCCCGCGGCTTCCGCCAGGCCTTCGCGATCCTGGACCTTCTCCTTGCGGGAGGCGGCGATCAGCACTTCGACATCGCCGGCGGACGTGGTGCTCGGGCCTGTGACGCAGAAGTCGAGGCTGACTTCGTCGAGCGAAAAGGGGATGTATTGGTTGGCTTCGGACTCGACCTGGATTTCGAGTTCCTGCTCGCTCATGCCGCCGGGAAGAATGATCTTCTTGGTGATCACTGCCGACGGCGGCAGGGCCAGGGCCACATTGCGCGTCTTCGTCCCGCTCTTGCGCACGACGCGCCGCACGGCCTCGGCCACTTCGTCGAACTTCTCGACGTTGCCATCGGTGATCCAGCCGCGTTCGAGCGGCTCGATGGCGCAACGCTCCAGAATCAGCTTACCGCTGGCGTCACGGCCGAGCTCGACCAGCTTGACGCTGGACGAGCTGACATCCAGCCCGAGCATGGGGGCGTTTTGACGACGAAACAATGTTCCAAGAGCAGCCAAGTTAGGTCCCTCTCCCCCTGTATTTGTAACCAATGGAAAAATATGCGTTCGGTTGCACTCTAGCAGCACGCGATTCGGCAACCAAGTACCCGCGAGGGACAAAGGGGGGAACCGTTGTCAAAACCTGACGCTAAAGCCGCATTCTGTAACCTTTGGCTTAGGACTGCGGAAGTAACAAAGATCGGGACCGCGTCCGTGGGGCGGCTTTTTATAATGTCCGGTGACTCTTCGGGCCCTCATGCAAGAAACTCCACGCCCCAAAGGGCCAGCCAAGACCCCTCCCCCCGCACGCCCCGCCTGGCTCAGGTGGCTGTTGCGCTTTGTTTTCTGGGGGCTCGGCATCGCCGCGGCAGGCGCGCTGTCGATCCTGTGCGTGGTGGCGGTGGCGCTGGCCGTCGCCTATCCCAACCTGCCGGACATCTCGGAACTCTCCGACTACCGCCCCAAGTTGCCGCTGCGGGTTTTCTCCGCTGAAGGCACGCTGATCGGCGAATTCGGCGAAGAGCGCCGCAACCTCACGCCCATCGCCGCGATCCCCAAGCTGGTGAAGGACGCGGTGCTCGCCGCGGAGGACGCGCGCTTCTATGACCACGGCGGCGTCGACTACAAGGGCATGGTGCGTGCCGGCCTGGCCAACCTGAACCGCGTGAAGAGCCAGGGCGCCTCGACCATCACGATGCAGGTGGCGCGCAATGTCTATCTGAGCTCCGAGAAGACGCTCACCCGCAAGGTCTACGAGGTGCTGCTGACCTTCAAGCTGGAGCACCTCCTCTCCAAGGACCAGATCTTCGAGATCTATCTGAACCAGATCTACCTGGGCAACCGTGCCTACGGCTTCGCAGCCGCTTCGGACGCGTATTTCGGCAAGCCCCTGCAGGATCTGACGATCGCGGAGGCCGCCATGCTCGCCGGCCTGCCCAAGGCCCCCGGTGCCAACAACCCGGTCAACAACCCGCAGCGTGCGCGCGGCCGCCAGTTCTACGTGATCGACCGCATGCTGGAGTCGGGCTTCATCACCGCCGAGCAGGCCGCCGAAGCCAAGAAGGAAGAACTGCACCTGCGCGACGCCGCCGACCCCAACCGCCTGCATGCCGAATACGTGGCCGAAACCGTGCGCCAGCTGATGTATGCGCAATACGGCGACAGCACCTACACGCGCGGCCTCAAGGTCTACACCTCGCTGGTCGCCGCCGACCAGGCCGCTGCCTACAAGGCCCTGCGCAAGGGCATCATGGATTACGAGCGGCGCCAGATCTACCGCGGCCCCGAGAAGTTCGTCGACCTGCCCACCGATCCCAAGGAGCTTGACGAAGCGGTGGACGACGCGCTCACCGACCATCCCGACAACGGCGATGTGATGGCGGCCGTGGTGCTCAAGGCCAACGCCAAGGAAATCTCGGCCGTGCGCGGCAACGGCGATGCGGTGCAGATCACCGGCGAGGGCCTCAAGCCCGCGCAGTCCGGCCTCTCCGACAAGGCGCCTCCCAACATCAAGATCCGCCGCGGCGCCGTCATCCGCGTGGTGAAGACGCCCAAGAACACCTGGGAAATCACGCAGCTCCCCGAAGTGGAAGGCGCCTTCATCGCCATGGATCCGCGCGATGGTGCCATCAAGGCGCTGGTGGGCGGCTTCGACTTCGGCAAGAACAAGTTCAACCACGTCACGCAGGCCTGGCGCCAGCCGGGTTCCAGCTTCAAGCCGTTCATCTATTCAGCAGCGCTCGAAAAGGGCTTCACACCCGCGACGGTCATCAACGACGGGCCGCTCTTCTTCGACGCCGGCACCACCGGCGGCCAGCCCTGGGAGCCGAAAAACTACGGCGGCGGCTACGACGGCCCGATGTCGATGCGCACGGCGCTGATGAAGTCCAAGAACCTCGTGTCGATCCGCATCCTGCAATCCATCGGCACCCGCTATGCGCAGGAATGGATCACCAACTTCGGCTTCGACAAGGAAAAGCACCCCGCCTACCTCCCGATGGCGCTTGGCGCTGGCGCGGTCACGCCGATGCAGATGGCTGTGGGCTACTCGGTGTTCGCCAATGGCGGCTACCGCGTCAATCCTTACCTGGTGACCCGGATCACCGACCACAAGGACAGGGTCCTGGTCGACAAGCAACCCTCGCTGCTCAACGAAGCGACTCGCGTCATTCCCCAGCGCAACGCCTTCATCATGGACACCCTGCTGCAATCGGTGGCGCGCGCGGGCACCGCCGCCAAGGCGCAGGCGATGCTCAAGCGCCCCGACCTCTACGGCAAGACCGGCACGACCAACGACTCGCTCGATGCGTGGTTCGCGGGCTTCCAGCCCACGATGACGGCCATCTCGTGGATCGGCTACGACACGCCGCGCAACCTGGGCGACCGCGAAACCGGCGGCGGGCTGAGCCTGCCGATCTGGATCAACTACATGGAAACCGCCATCAAGGGCGTGCCGGTGACCGACCTGTCGACGACGCCGCCCCCGGGCATCGTGAGCGTGGGCGGCGAGTGGTACTACGACGACTACGCACCGGGCCGCGGCGTGGCGAGCCTGGGCGTGGAAGCGGCTGCGCCCGTGGCGCCGGTCGAGGCCCTGACCGGCGTTCCGGTAAGCCCGCCGGCGCCGCCGGAAGAGCGCAACAGGATCCTCGATCTGTTCCGGAACTGAGGAGGCCGTTCGGTCAGGCGGCCGCGAACTCCAGCGGCTGGCCTGCCTGAAGGCTTGCTTCGCGCGAGAGGTTGCCAAAAAACTCCTCGCCCGTCTTGGTGTCGACCCAGGCCTTGCCGTCGTGCCGGTAGTGGTAGCCGCCGGAGCGGGCGGCCAGCCAGATTTCCTGCAGCGGCTTCTGCAGGTTCACGATCAACTGGCTCCCGTTCTGGAAAGACATCGTGATCATCCCGCCCACCCGCTGGTTGTCGATGTCGGCGTCGGTCGCGTCGTTGATGCGATCGCAGGCCTGCTCGATGGCGGCAAGCGCTGCTTCGGCGCGGTCCATGTACTCGGTGTCGGTCATTACAATTTCGCTATGTTGAATGTTCGCCAAATTCTAGTGACCGCCCGCGGCCGCACTGTGTTCATGGTCTGCATCGCCGCCGCTGCGGCAGCCGGCCTCGCGGCCTGCGGCCAGCGCGGTGCGCTGTACCTGCCGACCGATCCCGCAGCCGCTCAGCGCGCCACCTTGCCGCAGCTCATCACCCCCGGCGGCTCGGGCGCCTCTTCCAATGAAGCGGCCCCCAAGCCTGCCGCCGCCAGCAGCGCGCCGGCCGCAGCCACCTCCGGCAGCGGAGCGCCCAAGTGACGAACGCTTCCCTTCCCGGCCACCCCCACATCGCTCACCGCGACGGCGCCCTCCATGTCGAAGGGCTGGCGCTCGATGCGTTGGCGCGCGAGCACGGCACCCCGCTGTTCGTCTATTCGAAGCAATGGATGCTGGACGCGCTGGCCGCCTACCAGCGCGGCTTCGAGGGTCGCGACGCCCTCATCTGCTATGCGATGAAGGCCAATTCGTCGCTCGGCGTGCTGCGCGTGTTCGCCGACGCGGGCTGCGGTTTCGATATCGTCTCGGGCGGCGAGCTGGCGCGCGTGCTGGCCGTCGGCGCCGACCCGAAGAAGATCATCTTCTCGGGCGTCGGCAAGACCCGTGCGGAAATGCGCCAGGCGCTGGCGGCCGGCATTGCCTGCTTCAATGTCGAGAGCGAAGCCGAGCTCGATGTGCTCAACGAAGTGGCGCTGGCCGAAGGCAGCCGCGCGCCCATCAGCATCCGCATCAATCCGAACGTCGATCCGAAGACGCACCCCTACATTTCCACCGGCCTCAAAGGCAACAAGTTCGGCATCGCGCACGACCGCGCGGTCCAGGCGTACCAGCACGCCGCCAGGCTGCCGGGCCTCGAGGTGGTCGGCATCGATTGCCACATCGGCTCGCAGATCACCGAAGCCTCGCCGTACCTGGATGCCTGCGACCGCGTGCTCGACCTGGTCGAAGCCATCGAGGCGGCGGGCGTGCCGATCCATCATCTGGACTTCGGCGGCGGCCTGGGCATTGACTACAACGGCGAGGTGCCGCCCAAGGCTGATGCGCTCTGGCAGCAGCTGCTCGCCAAGCTGGATGCGCGCGGGTTCGGTGCGCGCAAGCTGGTCATCGAGCCCGGCCGTTCGCTGGTCGGCAACGCGGGCGTGTGCGTGACCGAGGTGCTCTACACCAAGCCCGGCGAGGACAAGAACTTCTGCATCGTCGATGCGGCAATGAACGACCTGCCGCGCCCCGCGATGTACCAGGCCTTCCAGAAGATCGTGCCGTTGCGCATTCGCGCGGGCGATGCGCCGACCTACGACGTGGTGGGCCCGGTCTGCGAAAGCGGCGACTGGATCGGCCGAGACCGCGCGCTCAACGTGGTGGCCGGCGATCTGCTGGCCGTGCTGTCGGCGGGTGCGTACTGCATGAGCATGGCCAGCAACTACAACACGCGTCCGCGCGCTGCTGAAGTGCTGGTGAGCGGCCAGAGCGCCACGCTTATCCGTCGCCGCGAGACGATGGAAGACCAGCTGCGCAGCGAGCAGGCCTGAGGCCGGCCTGCCCCGGGCTCAGGTGCTGCGCAGCGGCTTCTCGCCGCCGCGCGCGCCGACGACCGGCTTCTGCTTGCGCTTGCTCGCGTAGTGCCACACGCGCCATCCCAGCAGCACCGCGATGATCGCGGCGTAGACGAACACTTCGGCAAAGTCGTTCTTGCCCGCGCGCATCCAGAAGAAGTGCAACAGGCCGAGCCCTGCGATCACATAGACCAGCTTGTGCAGCATCTGCCAGCGCTTGGCGCCCATCGCCTTGATCGCGCGATTGAACGATGTGGCTGCCAGCGCCGTCAGCAGCACGAAGGCCGAGAAGCCCACCAGGATGAACGGCCGCTTCGGGATGTCCTTGGCGATCTCGCTCCAATCGAAACCCATGTCGAACCAGCTGTAGCACAAGAGGTGCAGCACCACATAGAAATAGGTGAACAGGCCCAGCATGCGGCGAAAGCGGACCAGCGCATTCCACTTGGTTGTCACGCGCAGCGGCGTCACGGCCAGCACGATGCAGATGAAGCGCAGGGTCCAGTCGCCCGTGGCGCGAATCAGGAACTCGGCCGGATTGGCGCCCAGCCCGCCGGTGAACGCACCGTAAGCCAGCTGCGCAAACGGCAGAAGGCACAGCAGAAAGATGACCGGCTTGGCCGCCGGGTGCATGAGCAGCTTGTTCATCGAACGAGGGGCAGGCGTTGCAGCAGGCTCAATAGTTCTTCTTCAGGTCCATGCCCGCATACAGCTGGCCGACCTGCGCTTCATAGCCGTTGAACATCAGCGTCTTGTTGCGCTTGGCGAACAGCCCGCCGCCGTCGCCGATGCGGCGCTCGGTCGCCTGGCTCCAGCGCGGATGGTCAACGTTCGGGTTCACGTTCGAATAGAAGCCGTACTCCTGCGCCGCGGCCTTGTTCCATGCGGTGCTCGGCTCCTTCTCGACAAAGCGGATCTTGACGATCGACTTGGCCGACTTGAATCCGTACTTCCATGGCACCACCAGGCGCACCGGCGCGCCGTTCTGGTTGGGCAGCACTTCCCCGTACATGCCGAAGGCCAGCAGCGTCAGCGGATGCATCGCCTCGTCCATGCGCAAGCCCTCGGTGTAGGGCCAGTCGAGCACACGCGAGCCCACGAAAGGCATGGTCTTGGGATCGGCCAGCGTCACGAATTCCACGAACTTGGCGTTGCCCTGCGGCTCGACCTTCTTGATCAGCTCGGCCAGCGAATAGCCGACCCACGGAATGACCATCGACCAGCCCTCGACGCAGCGCAGGCGGTAGATGCGCTCTTCCTGCGCGCTGAGCTTGAGCAGGTCCTCGATGCCGTACTTGCCCGGCTTCTTGACGAGGCCTTCGACCTCCACGGTCCACGGCCGCGTCTTCAGCGTGCCGGCGTTCTTGACCGGATCGCCCTTGTCGGTGCCGAACTCGTAGAAGTTGTTGTAGCTCGACGCGTCCTTGTAGTCGGTGAGCTTGTCCATCGCCTGCGCACCCGGCACGGTCGATTTGACGGCCGGCAGCAACGCCAGCTTGTGCGGACCCAGGGCTTGCGCGAAAGCCTCGCGTCCCGCAAAACTGGCCAAAGCCGCACCGGCCGCCCCGCCGGCCATCAGCTTGAGCAGGTCGCGGCGGCCTTCGTAGGCGGCGCGCGGCGTGATTTCGCTGGCCAGCGGATGGTTGAAGCCGCTGGTATCGCGGCGGTGCGAACGGGAATGGGACGACATGACAGGCCTTTCGCGTGAATCGGTGTGTGCAGGGTAGTTCGGAACACACCCTGCTTTGGTTACGCGCCATTGCATCGCGCGGTTTCAATTCTTCGCAATCGGCCTGTGCAGGCCCACGGGCCCGCTAGGGCGAAGCTCGCGCCTACAGCGTGCCGTAGCTGTGCAGCCCGCTCAGGAACATGTTGACGCCCAGGAACGCAAAGGTCGTGACCGCCAGCCCGCCCAGCGCCCACCAGGCCGCCACGGTGCCGCGCAGGCCCTTCACGAGCCGCATGTGCAGCCATGCCGCGTAGTTGAGCCAGACGATCAGCGCCCAGGTTTCCTTCGGGTCCCAGCTCCAGTAGCCGCCCCAGGCATCGGCGGCCCATAGGGCGCCGAGCACGGTGGCGATGGTGAAGAAGGCGAAGCCGACGGTGATCGACTTGTACATGACGTCGTCGAGCACTTCATTGGCCGGCAGGCGTGCCGCGATGCGCTTGCGGCCCAGCAGGATGCCCGCGGCGATCAGCGCCGAGATGCCCGCATAGATCACCCAGTAGCTGCCGCCGGCTTCCTGCACGCGCTGGCGGAACGCCACCGGCACGAAGCACAGCGCCACGCCCAGGAGCCAGATCGGCGTGAGCTTGTACCAGCGGGTTTCGGTGGCCTGCTCCTTGATGAGGTACGCAAACGCCACCATCGCGGCGAGCGCGAAGGTGCCGTAGCCGATGAAGTTGGCCGGCACGTGCAGCTTCATCCACCAGCTCTGCAGGGCGGGCACCAGCGGCTGGATCTCGTGCGCCTCGCGCACGATCGTGTACCAGAGCAAAAAGCCGACCGCGGCGCTCACCACCAGCATCACGAAGGCGCCGAGCGCGCGCGTGTTGTAGCGCTCCTCGAAGTAGAGGTAGAACGCGGCGGTCATCCAGCAGAACAGCACGAACACTTCGTACAGGTTGCTCACCGGGATGTGGCCGATGTCCGGCCCGAGCTGATGGCTTTCGTACCAGCGCACCATGGTGCCGACCAACGCCATCGTGACGGCCGCCCAGGCCAGGCGCGAGCCGATCGCGTCGAAGGTGTCGGACTGCTTGCCGCCGAAGAAGCCGAGCCAGTAGAACAGCGTGCTCATGAAGAACAGCACGCTCATCCAGAGGATGGCCGACTGGCTCGACAGGAAATACTTGAGCCAGAACACCGTGTCGGCGCGCGCCAGGTCGCCCTGGTACGAGGTAATGGCCAGCAGCGAGGCCGCAGCCACCACCAGGGCCAGCACCCGCAGCGGGCGCCAGAACCAGCCGATGGCGATCATCGCGACCACGGTCGCGGCGAGGATCGGCTTTTCGTACGAATCCATAGCCCCCGCATAGCGCGCAAAGGCGAACAGCCCGCCGGCCAGCACCAGCGCCGCGAACACCCAGTCGAACAGGTTCCGGCGCGAGAGCCAGCTTTCATTGAGCGTGAGGGTCGTGGTGTTCATGGTGTCTCTGGTTCTGTTTTGTTCAGCGTGAGCAGCTTGTGCTTGAGGTGCTCGAATTCGCGGTCGCTGTCGATCGTCTTGCGGTTGACCGAAAAAGCCATCGTGGCGGCTGTCGCGCTGCTTCCGGAAAGGTCGCCATCGGGTGTCAGCCACACCCAGAGCCGCCGCTCGCGCACGTAAAGCATGGCAAAAATCCCGATGATCAGCAACAGGCAACCCAGATAGACCACGTTCTTCCCGGGCGCGCGCGCCACCTGGAACACGCTGGCCTGCACCTGGGTGAAGTCGGTCATCATCATCGCGACGGGCGCGGGGTAGAAGTGCGCATCGCTGATGGCCAGCACCGCCTGGGTCAGGTAGGCCTGAGATTTTTCGTCGTTCGGCAGCACGGCCAGGCCGGCGCCCTCGCGGCTGAGGTTGAGCACCTCGAACAGCACGTCGTTGAGGATGCGCACCAGCACCGCGCCCGCGCGCTCGCGCTCGGCCTCGGGCACGTTGACTTCCATGAATTCGGCAATCGCCTGCCAGCCGCCCGCCGTGGCGGCGTCGGCCTTGGCCCGCTCGCTGCCGGAGAACAACGCCAGGGCGCGGGTGGCCGACACACGCAGCTGCTCCGCCATGTCGGGCCGCTTCGGATCGGTCGCGCGCGCGATGTAGCGCTCGATGGCGCGCGCGCGGGTGTCGGGGTCGGCCAGCGCCGCGCGCATGCGCACGAAGCCGTCCATCGAACCCTGTTCGTCGGCCGGCACGCGCAGATAACGGAACGGCTCCTCGGGCTTCTCGCGCATGCCGAGCAGGAACACCGGCTGGCCGTCGCCGGTGTCGACCGGGATCATGTAGTTCTGGTACTCCCGCGCCTGGCCCGCCGCATCGCGCAGCTTGTAGCCGATGCTCGGTCCGATGTTGCGCAACACCTTGGGCTTGTTGGTCTTGTTGGCGGCACCCAGGCGCGACTCGAGGCTGTGGCGCAGGTCGACCTTGCGCACGTCGGCGCCGCTGCCCATGGCACCGCCGTCGGCGAAGTTCTCGACGTTGATCACGCGCAGCGCGGCGTATTCGAGCGTGAGCTTGTCACGGCCGTTGGTGATCTCGGTGTTCGGCCCACCGATGACGCCCTCGACCTCGAAGGGCTTGGCCGCGGCCGACATCGGCACCGCTTTGAGCTTCACCTTGGAGCCGCCGTCGTCGAAGCTGGACTGGTAGATCTCCACGCCCTTGTAGCTGGCCGGATGGTTGACCTCGATGCGCGCGGGCACCTGGGCGCCGGTTTCGCGGTCGTGCAGCACCACCTCGCTCGCAAAGAGCTTGGGCATGCCGGTCGAGTAGTAGTCGACGATGAACTTCTTGAGCTCGATGGAGAACGGCAGTTCCTGCAGCAGCACGCCGTCGGCCTGGTTCAGGATGGCCACGCTGCCCTGCCCGCCCTCGGGCACGAGGATGTTGCCGCGGAAGGTCGGGTTGCTCGCCGACAGCCGGTGCTCGGGCGCCACGTCGGCGATCATGCCGCCGCCGGTGAACACGCTCTTGCCGTTGAACCAGGTCTGCGCGCGCACCACGAGATCGCCGTCCAGCAGGCCACCGATGCACACCAGCACGATGGCGCTGTGCGCCGCGATATAGCCCAGCTTGTGGGCGCCGCCGGCGCGCGCGGCGACCATCCAGCCCGGGGCGGCCTTGCCGTCGCCCGTGCCGTCACGCTGCTGCAGCTTGACCTTCCAGCCCCCACTCACCAGCAGTTGCCCGATGCGATTGGCGGCGGCCTCCGGCGTTTCGGCGAGCCGGTTCTCGGCGCGCTGGCCGAAGGCCTTGAGGCTCTGCGCGCGGATGTCTTCCTTGAAGGTCTTCAAGTCGACCAGGATGCGCGGCGTATTGCGCGCGATGCACAGCGTGGTGCTGATCACCAGGAACAGCAGGATCAGCAGAAACCACCAGGCGCCGTAGATGGAATCGAGCCGCGCCGCGCGAAAGAGCTGTGCCCAGAACGGTCCGAACTGGTTGATGTAGTTGTTGATCGGCTCGTGCTGCTTGAGCACCGTGCCGATGATCGAGGCGATGCAGATGACGGTGAGCAGCGCGATCGCGAAGCGCATCGACGAAAACAACTCCACCGCGGCGCGAAGCACTTGCGGGCCGCGATGAACGCGAAGGCCATGGGTGGAGACGGACATCTGGTGGAAAAAAAGGAAAAGAGAAAAAAAGCAAAAGGGCGGGCCATCCTCCTGGATCGGCCCGCCCTTTGTTTGGGATTGTTATCGGCGGTTAGTTCATGCGCGAAAGCGCGGAGATCAGCGCAGGCCGGCGATGTAGTCGGCCACAGCCTTGATTTCGCGGTCGTTGAGCTTGGCGGCAACGCCGGTCATGGGGAGGCTGTTCAGGCGCACGTTGTCGCGGAAGGCGATGAGCTGGGCCACGGTGTACTCGGCGTTCTGGCCGCCCAGGCGCGGGTACTGGGCGGGAATGCCGGCACCGTTGGGGCTGTGGCAACCGGCACAGGCCGGAATCTGGCGATCGCCGATGCCGCCGCGGTAGATTTTTTCGCCCAGGGCGATGGTGTCCTTGTCCTTCGAGAAGCCGGGCTTGACCTTCTTGGAGCCGACGAACCACGCGATGTTGCGCATGTCTTCGTCCGACAGCGCTGCCGCCAGCGGCTTCATGATCGCGCTCTTGCGGGCGCCGGACTTGAACTCCTGCAGCTGCTTGAGGATGTATTCGGGATGCTGCTGCGCCAGCTTCGGATTGGCCGCAATGGCCGAGTTGCCGTCGGCGTTGTGGCACGACGCACAGCTCTGGCTGTTGGCCGGCGTTGCGTTGAACAAGGTGTCACCCTTGGCCAGGTCGGGCTTGGCCGGCATTGCGGCAGCCGCCGCGGGTGCGGCCGCAGGCGCATCGGCTGCAAAACTCGCGCTGGCTGCACCACCCGCAAGGGTTGCCACGAGGGCTGCAAGCAGAATATTGGCAAACAACTTCATATCGGGGGCTTCGAATTTATGGCGCAAAACCCCGCGATTCTACAATGGCGCCCCGTTCCGAAAGCCCATTGATGACCTCCCCGCGCGCCAAGTCAGCCGCTTATCCTCCCCGCGCGGCCCCCGCCGCCGACCCGCAGGTCGCCGAACGCGAGCGCGTGGCACTGGGTTGGCTGCACACCGCCCACTTCCTCACCAGCGCTCCGCAGCTGGAACACCTGCCTCCGGTCGACCTGCCCGAGATCGCCTTCGTCGGCCGCTCGAACGCCGGCAAATCGACCGCCATCAACACCCTCACCCAGCAGACGCGCCTGGCTTTTGCCTCGAAGACGCCGGGCCGCACGCAGCACATCAACCTGTTCGGCATCGGCAAGCAGAAGGTCGACGACGCGGTGCTCGCCGACCTGCCCGGCTACGGCTATGCGGCCGTGCCCAAGGAAGCCAAGCTGCGCTGGCAACGCGTGATGGGCAACTACCTCATGACGCGCGAAAGCCTGCGAGGGGTTGTCCTGATGTGCGATCCGCGCCACGGTCTGACCGAGCTGGACGAGATCCTGCTCGACGTGATCCGCCCGCGCGTGGAGCAAGGCCTGAAGTTTCTCGTGCTGCTGACCAAGTCCGACAAGCTCACGCGCAGCGAAGCCGCCAAGGTGCTGTCGATTACGCGACTGAACGCCGGCGGCGGCGAGGTCAAACTCTTCTCCGCATTGAAGAAGCAAGGCGTCGGCGATGCGGCACAGTTGCTGTGGCAGTGGGTGCATCCGGACGGCGTTGCCGTGCCGGCGGAGCCGCAGGAGCCCCAGGGCTCGCCGGAGCCACCTGACCCAAGCTGAAGCCGCCCAGTTGCAAGCAGGCCGCATCGACGGCTCGCATCTGCCCAGTTCACTATCAAAACAATAGCGACAGTCAACCCCAGGAGACAACAAGCATGATCGAGACCTTCCAACGCAGCCTGCCCAACGGCACCACCCTGAGCTGCCGCGCCACGGGCGAGCCGGGCCGGCCGCTGATGGTGTTCCTGCACGGCTTTCCCGAGGCCGCCTTCATCTGGGATGAGCTGCTCGAATACTTCGCGGACCCCGCGCACGGCGGCTACCGCTGCGTGGCGCCCAACCTGCGCGGCTTCGAGAAATCGAGCGCACCGACCGAGGTGGCCGCGTACAAGCCCCAACTGCTGATCCAGGACATCCAGCAACTCGTCGCCACCGAAAGCACCGACGGCACGATGGCCGCGCTGGTCGCCCACGACTGGGGTGGCGCCTTCGCGTGGGGGTACGCCAACGCGTTCCCGCAGCAGATCGGCAAGCTGGTCATCATCAATTCACCGCACCCGGGCACCTTCACGCGCGAGCTGCGCAACAGCCCGGCGCAGCAGCAGGCCAGCGCGTACATGAACTTCCTTGCGCGTCCCGATGCCGAGGCCATGCTCGCGGCCGACGACTTCAAGCGCATGTGGCCCTTCTTCACGCTGATGAAGGCCGGCCCCGACGGCTTCGGCTGGCTCACGGAAGAGGTCCGGCAGAAATACCGCGAGGTCTGGGGCGCGGGCCTCACCGGTGCGTGCAACCTCTACCGCGTGACACCCATGAAGCCACCGCTGCCGGGCCAGACCATCGACGGCATCCCGGTACTGCCGCACGAACGCCTCACGGTGAACGTGCCGACCTTCGTGTTCTGGGCGCTCGACGACGCGGCGCTGCTGCCAGGGCTGCTCGAAGGGCTCGACGAATACGTGCCGAAGCTCGAGATCAAGAAGGTGCCCAAAGCGACCCACTGGATCGTGCATGAGCAGCCTCAGCTGGTCGCGCGCGAGATCGAGTCCTTCCTGCAGCGCAACGCGTAATCAGTAGATCTTCGGCTCGCCTTCGGGGCGGGTCTTGAAGCGGCGGTGCACCCAGTAGTACTGGGACGGCATCGTGTCGATGTAGCCCTGCAGCCGCTCGTTCATGAGCGCGGTGTCGGCTTCGACGTTGTCGGTGGGGAAGTTCTGCCACGCAGCCTTCACCTCGATCTCGTAGCCGCCGGGCGTGAGCTTGGCCACCACCGGCACCACCTTGGCCTTGCCCAGCCGCGCAAAGCGCGAGAGCGAAGGCACGGTCGCGGCCTGCACGCCGTAGAACGGCACGAAGATCGTCTGGTCGCGGCCGAAGTCCATGTCCGGCAGCAAGTACAGCAGGCCACCCTTGCGCAGCCCCGAGAGCACCGGCTTGATGCCGTCCACCCGGTTGAGCGCTGCCACGTCGCCAAAACGCGTGCGGCCTTCGCGGATCCATGCGTCCACCATCGGGTCGCGCTGGGTCGTGTAGATGGTGGCCGAGGGGCGAGCCGTGTGCATGGTCAGCGCGGTGGCCGCGGCATCGAGGCCGTAGAAGTGCGGCGCGAACAGGATCATCGGCGCGTCGCCCTCGGCGATCTCGGCGATCTCGGATGCCGAACCCACGATCTTCAGGCGGCTCGCCACCACCTTCTGCGGCGCATGCCAGAGCCAGCTGCGGTCCAGCCATGACTGCGCGACGAAGACAAAGGTCTCGCGCGCAATGGCCCGGCGCTCGGCCTCAGATTTTTCGGGAAAGCAGAGGGCCAGGTTCCGGTCGACCACACGGCGCCGCGGCAGCGCGACCATGTACAGCAAGCGGCCGAGGATCGCGCTGAAACCGCGCACCAGCGGCAGCGGCAACGGCGCCAGCACCCGCATGAAGCCGATGCCAAGTCGGGACCCGAGACTCATGGCGTCTGCTCTCCGATAGCAGCCGCAACGGCCCGGTCGCCGCGCGGCTCCTTGAAGCGCGCGTAGTCCCACACGTACTGGCCGGGCAGGCTTCGGATGAGGCGGCCGATGGCGTCGTTCATGGCGGCGGCGGCGTCTTCGACGGAAGCCTTCGGATCGGTCAGCGCCGTGCCCACGATGGGTTCGAAGCGGATCACATAGCCCGCGCCGCGCGGCAACCGCTCGCACACGCTGAGGAAACAGGCTGCGCCGGTCTGCTGCGCGAGGCGAGGGAGCAAGGTCATGGTGTAGGCCGCCCGGCCGAGGAACGGCACCCACACGCCCTGCCCCTGCGGCGGCACCTGGTCGGGCAGGATGCCGGTGTAGCCGCCGTTGCGCAGCGTGCGGATGAGGCCCCGCACGCCGGTGTTGTTGGTCGGCAGCGTCTGCAGGCCGGGGCGGTCGCGCGAGCCCGCGGCGATCAGGTCGGCCATCCATTTCTTGCGCGCCGGGCGGAACAACGCGGTGATCGGGCCGAAAGCCTCGAAGAAGCGCTCGCCGATTGCCTGGCCGCACATTTCCCAGCTGCCCAGGTGCGGCGCGACCAGAATCACACCCTTCTTCGCCCGCATGGCAGCCTCGAAAGCCTCGACGCCTTCCCAGCGCACCACGCGCGGCAGCACGCTCTCGCCCTGCGGACGCAGCCACAGCCATGGCAATTCGGACGCCATATGGCCGGCTGCAGCTACGGCGGGACGGTATTGGGCGGGGGTGAACCCCGCGCTTTCGGCATGGGCCTTGAACCGGCGGCGATAGTCCGGCGCGCAGATCCAGACCAGCCAGCCCAGCATGGCGCCCAGGCGATGCATCAAAGGCATCGGCACGCGGGCAAGCAGGCGGAACAGGGTGATCATTGAAACGGGAGGGGAGTCAAAAACAGGACGCGCGCGCATGGTAATGAGCGGCTCGAATAGAATGCAAATTGTCGCCGAGTTACGGAACAACTTGCAGGGCGACAAACACAAGCGCAAAGCGATTGTGCCCCGCCGATTCTCGGCATCTGCTAAAGCGTTCGCCAGGGCTCCGCAGAGTTGGCAACGCGCCAATCCACTTCAAGGAGCTTTGAAAAATGGCGAACGACTTCCTCTTCACTTCCGAATCCGTCTCCGAAGGCCACCCCGACAAGGTCGCCGACCAGATCTCCGACGCCATCCTGGACGCGATCTTCGAGCAGGACCCGCGCAGCCGCGTGGCCGCCGAGACGCTCACCAACACCGGCCTCGTGGTGCTCGCCGGCGAAATCACGACCAACGCGCACGTCGACTACATCCAGGTGGCGCGCGACACCATCAAGCGCATCGGCTACGACAACACCGACTACGGCATCGACTACAAGGGTTGCGCGGTGATGGTCTGCTACGACAAGCAGTCCAACGACATCGCCCAGGGCGTGGACCATGCCTCCGACGACCACCTGAACACCGGTGCCGGCGACCAAGGCCTGATGTTCGGCTACGCCTGCGACGAAACGCCCGAGCTGATGCCCGCGCCCATCTATTACGCGCACCGCCTGGTCGAGCGCCAGGCTCAGTTGCGCAAGGACGGCCGCCTGCCGTTCCTGCGCCCCGACGCCAAGAGCCAGGTCACGATGCGCTACGTGGACGGCAAGCCCCACAGCATCGACACCGTGGTGCTCTCCACGCAGCACAGCCCCGACCAGAGCGAGACCTCGACCAAGATGAAGGCTTCGTTCAACGAAGCCATCATCGAAGAAATCATCAAGCCCGTGCTGCCCAAGGAATGGCTGCAGAACACGCGCTACCTGATCAACCCGACCGGCCGCTTCGTCATCGGCGGCCCGCAGGGCGACTGCGGCCTCACCGGCCGCAAGATCATCGTGGACACCTACGGCGGCGCCTGCCCGCACGGCGGCGGCGCGTTCTCGGGCAAGGACCCGTCCAAGGTCGACCGCTCGGCCGCCTACGCCGCGCGCTATGTGGCCAAGAACATCGTGGCCGCGGGCCTGGCGCGCCAGTGCCAGATCCAGGTGGCCTACGCGATCGGCGTGGCCGAGCCGATGAACATCACGGTCTACACCGAAGGCACCGGCGTGATCCCCGACGACAAGATCGCCGAACTCGTGCGCGAGCATTTCGACCTGCGTCCCAAGGGCATCATCCAGATGCTCGACCTGCTGCGCCCGATCTACCAGAAGACCGCCGCCTACGGTCACTTCGGCCGCGAGGAGCCCGAGTTCACCTGGGAAGCCACCACGCAGGCACCCGCACTGCGCGCGGCAGCCGGCCTCAAGTAAGCAGGCACTGAAAACGACGGTGGGTCGTCAGAAGCGGTACGCACCGCTCAGGCCCACCGTCCAGTTGCGGCCCGGCGCGGGCTCGTAATAGCGCGCATTGCCTTCGTTGACGATCACCGAGCCCACATAGCGCCGGTCGAACAGGTTGTCCACGCGCGCGAAGGCGTTGAACTCCCAACGCTCCCATTTCTTCAGATACCCCGCATACAGCGCCGCCACGGCATAGCCCGGTGCGCTCGCGGTGTTGACGTCGTTCGCCTGGATGCGGCCCAGCGCGCGCATCTCCACACCCGCGCGCCAGCCCTCGGGCGGCACCCAGCCCAGCGATGCGAACAGCGACTGCCGCGCGATGCCCGGAATGCGGTTGCCGCCGGCCACGGTGTTGGCGGCCGCACAGGGCGACGGCGAGCAGAAGGCATCGCGGTAGGTCGCGTCCAGCCAGGTGTAGGCCACCTGCGTGCGCCAGTGGTTCGCCGTTTCGTGCTGCCAGCCCAGCTCGAAGCCGTTGCGCCGCGTGCGCCCGGCGTTCTGGAAGGTCGAGCGCCCGCCGACGTTGGTGTCGGTCACGATCTCGTCGCGCGTGCGGGTGTGGAACAGCGCGGCCGTCAGCAGCCCGCCCGCAAGCCGCGCCTTCGCGCCCAGCTCGATGCTGTCGTTGACCGACGGCCGCAGCGCGAAGTTGAGCCCGCTGGCACCGCCCGAGCGGTAAGAGAGCTCGTTGAGCGTCGGCGTCTCGAAGCCGCGGCCGATGGAGCCGTAGAGCGCGAGGTCGGGCGTGGCCTGGTAACGCAACGACGCCACGGGCAGCGTCTTGCTGTAGCGCGCGCTGCCGCTGTCGTCGCGGTTCGCGCCCACGATGTAGCCGTCGTGCGAATCGAAGTGCACGCTGCTGCGGCGCACGCCGGCCTCCAGCGTCCAGCGGTCGGTGAAGCGCCATGTGGCCTGCGCATACGGGTCGAGGTTCCAGACTTCGTTGCGTTCGCTGCGGCGCAGGCGCCCCTGCACGCCCAGCACCGGCGCGACCACGCGGCCCAGGTAGTTTTCGTAGCCGCGGCGGCGCTCGCGCAGGCTGTCGTAGCCCAGGCCGACCACCACGTCCAGCGGCCGGTCGGCCAGTTGCAGCGCGGCGGTCCATCGCAGGTCCACGCCGCCGTACTGCCGCGACAGGTCGATCACGCCGCCCGCGTGCAGGGGGGCCTGCTGCGCGGAAGGCGGAATCGACTGGTACTGCGTGGTCTTGCGCTCGCCGCCATAGACCATGAGGCGCAGCCCCTGGGTCGCGTCGATGCGCCGTTCGTAGAGCAGGCCCAGCTGCGACTGCTCCACCGTCTTGCGCGTGTCGTACTGCACGGCCAGCGGCGCGTTGCGCGGCGCCAGAGCGTACTGGCCGGCGGTCAGGCCCAGCGGGTCCTGCGCATCGATGCGCACGCTGTTGATCACCAGCGTGAGCTTGTCGCCGTTGTCCAGTGCAATGCCCAGCTTGCCGTTGGCGATGTCGCGCCGCGCCGCGCTGTGCTCGCGCCAGCCGTCGGTGTGGAAGCGGCTCGCACCGAGCAGATAGTCGACCGCGCCCTGCGAACCGCTCAGCTGCAGCGACTGGCGCCAGGTGCCGAAGCTGCCGCCGGCTGCGGAATAGGAAAGCCGCGGCGCACCCTCCCCCGACGCGGTGAAGGCCTGCACCACGCCGCCCGACGAATTGCCGTAGAGCGCGGAAAACGGCCCGCGCAAGACCTCGACGCGGTCGAGCGAGGCGATGTCGATGTTGGAGGTCTGCCCCTGCCCGTCGGGCAAGGTGGCCGGAATGCCGTCGACGTAGAGCCGCACACCGCGCACGCCGAAGGTGGAGCGCGCGCCGAAGCCGCGGATCGACAGCTGCAGGTCTTGCGCGTAGTTAGAACGGTTCTGCACCTGCAGCCCCGGCACGGCGCCCAGGCTTTCGGAAAGGTTGACCTGCAGGCGGCTGTCGCGCATTTCGGCGCCGTCCACCCGGTCGACCGAGCCGGGCACGTTGAAGGGCGCGACCTCGCCGCGCGGCGTGGAGACCGTGACCTCAGGCAATTGGCCGCTGGCCGCATCGGCAGGAGGCGCCTGCTGGGCCTGCACGGCGAAAGGAACGCCCAGTGCGAGCAGGCGAAGGGTGGTGGTGGAGAGTGCAACGGTCATTGCACCGATTCTGCGTGGGCGCCGCGATGCGCCGCCTAGCGAGAACCCCGCAAGACCCCTGAGAACCCGGCCGCAGCCGGAACACCGATGTGCCTGCCGGTCAGCGCCCGGGCGGCCGGCGCCAGCCGTACCAGGCGCACACGATGACCGGAATGCCGAGCGTGACCCAGGCGAAGACATCGCCGAACCCGCCGTCGCTGAACAGCGCCGAGACCAGGCCGGCGGACGTCATCACGCCGAGCGCGATCGGCCAGCCCCACATGCGCCAGAAAGATTGGTGCTGCGGCTTCGTCACAGCTGCGCCTTCATGGCCGGCGCCGGATCGGATTGCGGGCCGGAGACGGGCGGCGCACGCCCCTGCGCAGTTGTCGTGGGGACCGCGGGCGTCTTCGCCGGCACCGTGTTGCCGCGCTTGAGCCACAGATAGAGCCCGCTGCCCAGGACGATGATGGTTGCGATATCGAGCAGCGCCCAGAGAATCTGCATCGGCATGCCGCCGTAGTCGCCGAAGTGCAGCGGCTGCGACACCAGCAGCGCCGTGAGGTACCAGGGCATCTTCGGTGCGGCCGTCACCTCCGCGGTCTTGGCGTCGACCAGCACCGGCTGCAACAGCTTCGAGGTAAAGGGCTCGTTGCCGCGCATGAAGAATGTGTTGTGGTGCGGGCTTGAGAAGGCGGTGCCGGGGAAGGCGATGAAGGACAGCTTCATGCCGGGCGTGCGCTGCATGGCCTGGTCCATCGAGCGTTGCACCGAGCCGCGCTCGGACGCCGCCACCACCGGCTCGTTCTTGTAGGGCGCGAGCAATGTGCTGAGCTGGTCGTACTGCCAGTACTTGATGACCAGATCCGCCCAAGTGTTGATCATGCCGGTGGATCCCACCACGAACAGCCACACCAGCGTGACGATGCCCAGCAGGTTGTGCAGGTCCAGCCACTTCAGGCGCGGACGCTTCTCGCGCCGCACCGTGCCGAAATCGAGCTTGCGCATGAAGGGCGAATAAAGCACCACGCCCGAGACGATCGCCACCAGCAGCAGAAAGCCCATGAACCCGAGGAACAGCTTGCCCGCAAGCCCCGCGAACAGGTCGACGTGCAGCTTGAACATCACGTACATGAAGCCCTCGTCGAACTTGGGCTGGGCCAGCACCACGCCCGTGCGCGCATCGACCGCCACCGACTTGAAGTCTTCCGTGGGCGCGGGCGTGGGCGTGAGCGTGACGAACCACAGGCCGTCGTCGTCCTCGGGCTGCGAGGCGAACTGCACCACGCGGTCGGGGTGCTTGGCCTTGGCGATCTCCAGCACCTTGTCCAGGCTGATGCGCGGCGTGTCGGCCGGCATCTTCGGCGCCTCGACTTCGGTGCCCAGCAGGTGGCCGATTTCGTGGTGAAAGATCAGCGGCAGGCCGGTGATGCACAGCAGCAACATGAACACGGTGCACACCAGGCTGCTCCACTTGTGCACCCAGGCCCAGGTCTTGATCTTTCGGCTGTTCATGTCGTCGTGGCGGTTGGTTGAAGGCGGAGTTTAGAAGCGGTAGGTTGCGCTGGCGACGACACTGCGACGCGCACCGTACCAGCAATCGCCGCGCGCCAGGCAGGTGCTGAAGTAGGTCTTGTCGGCCGCGTTGTTGATGTTCAGGGCATAGCGCCACTTGTCCGACTCGTAGGCCAGCATCAGGTCCAGCAGGGCCACGGCCGGCAGGCGCGGGCCCACGCTGCCGCTGTCCACGTCGACGAAGCCGCCCATGTAGCGCAGCCCGGCACCGGCGGAGAAGCCCGTCACGCCGGCAACGGAAAAGCGGTACTTGCCCCAGACCGACACCTGGTTGCGCGGCATGTCGGTGAGCTTGCGATCGACATCGATGTAGGTGTAGTTGGCGATGAGGTCGAAGTCGCGCCCGACCGTGGTCTTGAGCTCGAGCTCAAGCCCCTTGTTCTTCGTCGCATCGACCTGGCGGCCGTAGTTCGGGTTGGTGCTGTCGGAGACGATGCGGTTCTTTTCCTTGAGCGAGTAGACCGAGGCGGTAAAGCTCGTGGTCGAGCCGTCCGGCTGGTACTTGACACCGGCCTCCACTTGCTCGCCGCGCAATGGCTTGAACAGGGTGCCATTGACGTCGGTACCCGTCTGAGGAGTGAAGGACTGCGTGAAGCTCAGGTAGGGCGACCAGCCCGAGGGCAAGGTGTACATGACACCCAGCCGGCCAGAATTGGCGCTGGTCGTCTCCGAATCGTTGCCGGCCGTTGCGGCGGTGCTCCGGTCGTGGCGCAGACCGGCGACGAAGATCCAGTTGTTCCACTTCATCTGGTCCTGCAGGTAGATGCCCGCATTGCGCTGGGTGGTGCGCGGCCGGTCTGTGAGTTCCGTGACCGGGACGTAGCCGAGACCGTAGACGGGGTTGTAGGCGTCGATGGTGCTGTACGTGGACCCTTCGCGCTTGTCCTGGCGCTGGCGCGAGTACTCTGCGCCGACCAGAAGCGTGTGGCGCACTTCGCCGGTGTTGAAGTGACCCTCGACGTGGTTGTCGATTCCGGTCATCCGGGTCCAGGTCAGCGATTTGTCGTTGTAGCGGCCGAGCAGGCGCTGGCCGAAAGGATCCGACCCCCAGCCGCCGGGCAGCGTGAAGGAGTCGCCGTAGTGGTAGTGCGAGTCGTTGAAGGTCCGCGACAGGCGGAGGTTCTGGCGGAACGTCCACTGGTCGTTGAACTTGTGCTCGAACAGCCAGCCGAAGCTCTTGCGCTCAGTGTCGTAGCCGTCGCCCGGCTCCCCGATGAACCGGTTGAGCGGCAGCGGGCCGTTGATGTTCGGCAGGAGGGTGCCCTGCCACGGGAAGAACTGCGACGTGCTGCCGGTCTTGTCCTTTTGCCACAGGCCCTGCAGCGTCAGCGAGGTCGCGGCATTGGGTCGCCAGGTGAGCGAAGGCATGATGAGCGAGCGGTCGTCCGGCACGTAGTCGACCTGCGTGTCGGACTTGCGCTGCAGCGCCACCAATCGGTAAGACCATGCACCGTCCGCCGTCAGCGGGCCGGTGAGGTCGGCCTGCACCTGCTTGCGGCCAAAGGAGCCGAACTGCACGCCCACTTCCCGGTACGCCTGCTGTTGCGGCCGCTTGCTGACCATGTTGACCACGCCGCCGGCCGTACCTGCGCCGAACAGCATGCCCGCCGGCCCACGGAGCACCTCGAGGCGCTCCAGCGTGTACGGGTCGGGGCGCGCGGTCGCGGTGTACCAGCCGGCCGAAAACATCTGCAGCCCGTCGAGATAGCCGGTCGGCGCGCTGCCGCGCACGAGGAAGCTGTCTGCTCTGGAGTCCAGGCCGTAGGCGTCCGAGCGCACGCCGGCGGCATAGTTGAGCGCGTCCTGCAGGTTGGTCGCGCCCTGGTCGACGATCTGGTCGCGGGTCACGATGGTCACGGACTGCGGCGTTTCCGACAGCGGCGTGTCGGTCTTGGTGGCGGTGACGGCGTTCTTCGCGCGGTAGCCGATCACGGGCGAGGTGGCGGTTTCGGCCTCGGCGTTTGCATCGACCCGCACTTCAGGCAGCGAACCCTGCGCAGTCGTCTGGGCCACAACCTGCTGCTGCATGTAGATCGCCATGCATCCCACCAGCACCGAAACGGCCTTGCGCCGCGCCAACGTCCTTTTCATTCCACTCCACTCCTGAATATAAACACGAATTATTCTCATTCTAATAGTCATAAAGTCTCAAATTCTGTAATCTCCAAGCGCGGCGCGGGGGTTGCGTTGCGAATATGCATCTCCGGTCCGCAGCAGAGCGGCTACCATGCCGCCGGCCCATTTCTCCGTGCCGGCAGGCCCCATGCACAAGCTGATTGCCCTTCTGTTACCTGCGCTGCGCGCCCCGGTCCTGCTGCTGATCGGCCTTGTGCTCGCGGGCTGCGCCGGGCTTCCGCCGCGCATCCCCGAGCCGCCGACGGCGGCCATCCCGGCCTCCCCCGCCACCGCGCTCGGCCACGCGTCCATCCGCCTCAATTCACCGCCCGACGGGCTCTCCAGCCTGCGCCCGCTGGTCGAGGCGTCCTACGCGCTCGACGCGCGCCTGGAGCTGATGCGGCGCGCCCAGTCCTCGCTCGACGTGCAGACCTACCAGTTGGGCAATGACAAGACCGGCCGGCTGCTGCTGCGGGAGCTGCGCGATGCGGCACGGCGCGGCGTGCGCGTGCGCCTGCTGCTCGACGATTTCTATACGACGGGCATGGACCGCCTGCTGCTCGGCCTGGCCTCGGAACCCAATGCCCAGGTGCGCCTGTTCAACCCCTTCGTCAACATGCGCGACCGCTCGGCCGGACGATGGCTGGAGTTCTTCGGCGACTTCCGGCGGCTCAACCACCGGATGCACAACAAGCTGTTCGTGGCCGACGGCGCCATGGCCATCGCCGGCGGGCGCAACCTCGCGGACGAATATTTCCTGCGCAACGAGAACGCGAACTTCATCGACTTCGAGGTGCTCATGGCGGGCCCGGTGGTGCCCGAGGCCGCCGCCATCTTCGACACCTACTGGAACAGCGATGTGGTCTACCCGCTGCAACGGGTCGCCGGCACCAGCCGCACGCCGGACGAGCTGAAATCCGCATTCGAGACCGACACCTCCCCGCGCTACGCCCCGCCGCCCGACCCGCTGGCCGCTACCGACCTGCTCGGCGACCCGCCGCTGGCGGTGCAGCTTGCGAACATCGACGAGGCGAGATGGATGCGCGCCGAAGCCAACGCCACCGCCGACAGCCCCAACAAGGCGCTGGGCGTGATGGCGCATCCCACGGCCTCGGTGGCCCAGCGCTTTCACGAAATGCTGGCGACCGCCCAGTCGAACGTGGTGGTGATCTCGCCCTACTTCATTCCCGGCGACGAGGGCATGGCCCGCATCCGCTTGGGGCGCGAGCAGGGAATCAACATCACCGTGATCACCAATTCGCTGGCCGACAGCGACGAGCCGCTGGTCAACATCAACTACAACCGCTACCGCGTTGACATGCTCAAGCTGGGCGTGAACCTGTACGAGGTCAGCACCCAGCAGCTGCGGCGCAGCGGGCAGTTTCGCGACATCCTGAAAAAGGCTCGAGGCCGGCTGCACGCCAAGCTGGCGCTGGTCGACCGCCAATGGGTGCTGCTCGGCTCCATGAACCTGGACCCGCGCTCCGCGCGCCTGAACACCGAGTTCGGCGTGCGCGTGCGCAGCTTCGACCTGACGCAGGCGCTGCTGTTTGCCTACCAGTTGGACGACATCGAGGGCGTGTACCGCGTCACCCTCAAGCCTGACGGGCAGAACGTGCAGTGGGTCGGCACCGGAGACGTCGACAACGAGGTGCTCGACAGCGAGCCGGATTCGAGCATGCTGACGCGGCTGCAACTGCTGCTGTTCTCGTGGTTCGTGCCGACGGATCAGTTGTAGGTGTCCGGCAGCCGTAGCCTAAGCACGCGGCCCCTTAACCCGCCGCCCACGCTTCCCACAACAGCTTGGCCCCCAGCAGCAGCGTGAAGGCCTGGAAGGCGGCCTTCATGCGCTTCGGGTTTGCCACGCGGGCCACCCACGCACCGAGCCATCCGCCCACCGCGCAGCCGATGAACAAGGGAATGCCCAAGCGGAAGTCGACGGCGCCGCTGGAGACGAAGGTGGCCACCGACGCCCCGACCACCAGCAGGTTGATGCGTGTCATGACCGCTGCGCTTTCGCTGAAGGTGAGCCCGTAGCAATGCATCAGTGCAAAGATCAGGAAGGTGCCGAAGCCCGCGCCGAAAAAGCCGGAGTACACGCACAGCCCAAAGATCACCGCCACGCCCACCGGTGCTGACGGCAGGTGCGCATGCGCATCGCGTGGGCGTCGCGAAAAGTCGGCCCGGTGCGTGATCAGCAGAATGACGACCATCAGCAGCGCCACCACGATCTTGAGCACCCGGTCGGCAATGCCGACCACCAGCAGCGAGCCCGACACCGACCCCACGACGGCCAGCGGCCAGACCACCCAGGGCATTGCCTTGCGCTCGGCGGGGTCGCCGCGTCGCGCCAGCGAACCCGTCACAAAGGAGCCCAGCAGCGCGAACTTGACCGTGGCAATGCTCTGCGCCGCCGAATGCCCCAGAAGCAACAGCAGCGGCACACCCGCAGTCGCACCACCGCCGATGGTGACCGCCACCACGCCGATGAAAAGCCCCAACGCCGGGACCACCAGGGCCGTCACCACGACCTGCCCCCGCCGAAAGATCCACGGGCTGGCTTGGCCGCAAGGCTCCGCAGCAGCACGGCACTTCGCACGGCTACGCCATGGCGCGCCTGCTGGAAATATCTGTTCTGCGGGGTGTCGTCGATGTCCGCGTCAAGCTCGTCGGTGCGCGGCAGGCAGTGCATGACGATCAGGCCGGGCAATGCGCGTGACAGCAGAGCGCGGTGCAGCCGGCATTTCTGCAATTGGCGTTGGTAAGCCGCCGGATCGGCGAATTTTTCCTGCTGCACGCGCACCACGTACACGGCGTCGACCTGCCCGATCATGTCTTTCGTGGACGGATATTCGAGCGCCGCGACGCCGTTCAATTCGCCGAGCTCCCGGGGAAATCGGGTGCCCTCGTCCGCCTCGTGCACCGCATCGACCACGTGAAGATGGACATTGCTGAATTTGCGCAGCCCCGCAATCAGCGATTTCGCCGCCCGCGAATAGCGAATGCCGCCTGCAATGCCCACATGCAGGTTGTCGATATCGCCGAAGTGTTCTTTCAACGTGTAGAGATCGATCAGCGTCTGGCTCGGATGCCCGACCTGTCCTTCGCCGGCATTGATGAGCGGCACGCGCACCGTTTCCTTGATGCGGTGCATGACGCCGTCCTCCTTGTGGCGCGCGACCACAGCGTCGCAATAGAAGCCCGCCATGCGCGTGGTGTCGAGCAGGCTCTCGCCGAGCTCCAGCCTTGTGCTGCGGATGTCTGACACGCTCAGCACGCGCGCGCCCAGGCGGTGCGCCGCCGCTTCGAAGCCCAGCCTTGTCCGCGTGCTGGGCTCGAAAAAGAGTGTGCACACCACACGGCCGGCCAACGCGCGCCGGAAGACCTCAGGTGTGCGCCGCAAATGATCGACGGTCGAGAACAGGTTCTCGATGTCGCTCCTGGAAAGGTCTTCGATGGAAATAAGGTCCTGCATGCCAATACCCCTTGAGTCATTTTTTTAGAAGTTATCCACGGGGTCTTTGTCATATAACCTGCCATCCGGATGTTGACGCCTTGGCGTTCAATTGGATCAGCCGGTTCTTGCTTTGCCCCTCCCCAGGTCATTCTTATATTCACGCATGCATAAAAGAAGCCGTGCATCGTTATGCACTCCATAAAAAACAATTTGGCTTTGCCGGTTAATTTCGAGCAATTGCGAACTTTTTCACTGGTGCTCGAATTGGGTAGCTTTTCAGCGGCGGCCGAACGGCTCGGCCTGACGCAGCCCGCGGTCAGCGTGCAAGTCAAACAACTCGAAAGGCGCCTGGGCGTGCGGCTTCTCGAACGGGTCGGTCGACGCGTAGGCCCCACGCCCGCAGGCACCGACCTGATGGCGGAACTTCCGCAACTGGAGGCGGCGCTTTCCAACGCGATCAACGCCGCCACATTCCACGCGGCGGGCGTGGCGGGCCGGGTACGGCTGGGCACCGGCGGCACCAGCTGCCTCTATCTGCTGCCTCCGGCGCTGCGCGACCTGCGCGCGCGGTACCCGCTGCTCAACATCATCGTGAGCACGGGCAACACGGAAAGCTACGTGCGGCGGGTCGAGGACAACGCGGTGGACGCCGCGATCGTCACGCTGCCGGTGAGCTCGCGCGCGCTGGCCGTCACGCCCATCCTGCTGGACGAGTTCGTGGCCATCTGCCAGCACGGCAGCACCGACTGGCCCGCCGAGGTGACGGCGGCTACGCTCGCGTCGCTGCCTCTGGTGAAGTTCGTGTCGGAAGCCAGCGTGCGCAGCCTGGTCGACGAATGGCTGCGGCGCGGAGGATGCACCTCGCCGCCCGTCATGGAGTTCGACAGCGTCGAGGCCATCAAGGAAATGGTGGCGGCCGGACTCGGCGTGGCGATCCTGCCGAAGATGGCCGTCACGGGCCGCGGCCGCCACCCCGAGCTCGACCTGCGGCCGCTGCATCCGCCGCTGCACCGCACCCTGGCGCTGGTCACCCGCAACGACAAGCCCTTGAGCAGGGGCCTGCGGCAAGTGATCGACGCGGTGGTCGCGGCAGGCCGCGCTTTCGACGCGACAGCGGCTAGCGGGCGTCCAGCGTCCTGAGCGTTTCCGCCAGCACCCGGGCGCCGGCGGCGACCTGTTCCTTGGTCGCCCACTCCTCCTGACAGTGGCTGCGCCCGTTGAGGCAGGGGATGAAGATCATCCCCATGAGGCCCGTGGCCGCGACGTGCATGGCGTCGTGGCCGGCACCGCTGGACAGTGCGCGATGCGCCAGTGCCAGGCGATCCGCTGCCTGCGCAACAGCCCGCATGACGACGTCGTCGCACCGCGTAGGCGGCGTCCGCGTCAGCGCTGTGGCGCTGCAGCGAACGCGCAGCCGCTGGAAGTCGTCCTGGCACAGGGCCATCACCCGCTCGGGGAAATCGTCGAGCACCGCCTGCGCGTTGCTGCGTACCTCCAGCACCATGTCGACCCGGCCGGGCACGGCGTTGGGCACGTTGGGACTCATCGAGATGCGCCCAACGGTCGCCACCACATAGTGCGGATTGCCGTCCATGGCACTGGCCTCGCGGTGCACCGCATCGATCAGCCGCGCCGCACCGACGAGGGCATCGCAGCGGATGTCCATCGGCGTGGTGCCGGCGTGGTCCGGTTGCCCGGTCACCGTGAACGCGACGCGGCGGATGCCCACGATGTCCGTGACCACGCCGATGGGCAGCCCTTCGCGCTCCAGCACCGGGCCCTGCTCGATGTGCAGTTCCACAAAAGCTGCGATGCCGCCGGGGCCACGCGCCGCCCCGGCCAGGTCGTCGGGCCGGGCGCCGATGCGCCGCATGGCGTCTTCAAGGCTTTCGCCGGCCTCGTTGCAGGCGGCGAGCATGGCCGCATCCAGCGTGCCCGCGAAGGCGCGGCTTCCCACACAGGAAATGCCGTAGTCGCTCGGCTCCTCCGACAGGAAGTCGATCACTTCCAGCGGATGGCGCAGCGAGACGCCGGCTTCTTGCAGCGACTGCGCCGCCTCGAGCCCCGCGAGCACGCCCAGGATGCCGTCGAAACGCCCGCCACCCACCACGGTGTCGCAATGCGAGCCGGTGACCAGCGGCGCCAATCCGGCCTCGGCGCCCTCGCGGCGCCCCGTGAGGTTTCCGGCGGCATCGAGGCGCACGGCGAGCCCGGCTTGCTCGAACTCGCTGCGCAGCCAGTTGCGCGCTTGTTCGAACTCGGGCGAAAAGGCGCGCCGCGTCCAGGGAATGTCGGAGCGCGTGAAGGAGGCGAGGGTTTCGAGGCGCCGCCAGAGGCGGCTGGCTTGGATGGGGAGGGTTGGAAGCATCCCCGCATGATGGTCCGCACCGCGACTTTCATGAAGCGTGCGCGGCTAATGCAAACCATGAAGCGCTTTTACGTTGCCGAACGGCCCGGGCACGGATCGTCAGGTCGTCAGGGCTTGCAGACCCACCGCGTGGGCTCTTCGGGACCGATGCCGCTTTCGCGACGCTTCTGCCCGCAGTCGCTGTTCCACTCCTCGGGGAAAGTAGGCCAGTAGCAAAGCCGCTCGGCCAGGCTGTGCAGCGGTGCCCAAAGGAAATTCACCGCGTAGTTGCCGTAGGTCGCGCTCGAGGTTCCTGTTCCGGTGATGTCGTCACGCAGATGCGAGCCGTGCATGACGGTTTCTTCCATATGCTCGCCCGGGCCGCTGAAGCCCTTGCGCAGCCACTCATGTTCGGACGGACCGGGCACGGCATGCATGCCTTCTTCCATGAAGGTGCGGATGTATTGCCACAACGATTCATCGCTCCCCGTGGGACCGACCCACAACACCTCTTCACCCTTGCGATGAGGGTCGTGGGCATCCAGCGGAGGCCAGTAGAGCAGCAGGTTGCTGTCGAGGCCTGCCGAACGCAACCGTTCTTCACGCGCCATTTCATCCGATGCCAATTGCTCGGCCGTCCATGACGTGGGTGGCGCCCACTTCACATGCGCCTGCACGCGGTCCCAATCGAGGACCACGTTGCCGCCGTACTTCTTTGGCCGCAACGCGTAGACCTTGCGAGTCGTTCTGTTGAACCGGTAACGCGCACGCAGGCTGGTGAGGAACGCCGGCGCGAACAGGTAGGGCCATGCAAGGAAATAGAGCATGCAGAACACCAGGAGGAACAGCCCGCCTCCGATCGAGATATTGAGAATCCAGCGTTGAGAAAAAACCTCCTTGCCTGGCACGGACCACATCAACCCCAGCAGGGGCAGGCACAGGATCAGGCCTGCGAGTATCAACAGCATGAAACTGAGCGAACGCTTCTCCTCTTCCGCATTGCTCAACTCGATGAAATGTTCGTTGAAGTCGAACATTGCACGCATTCCGTGGAGCCGGGGCAGCGCAACCTCTCGCTGTTCGAGCTTCTCCTTCCTAGTGGGCTTGGGCTCGTTCTCTCCTCGGGGCTTGGGGCCTTCGTGAATCCCGAAAAGTCGCGTGCGCTGATGGATGTCTGCGAAGTACGCCAAAGCCTGAGGCGCCCCCCGACTGTGTTGCTCTTGCTTGTAGCCGTTTTCCGAAAGAAACATGTTCGCCGCTCTTCACTCCATGTCCGCGATCGCATTGCTCAACTCACTGAGCATGAGTTGCTCGCTGCGATGCGGATCAGCTTTGCTATCGCTTTTCCGAAAAGGTTCAGCATTGAGCCACGCAATCCATTCCTTTTCCTTCAATTTCTCAATCGCATAGCTAAGGGCCAGCGTGGCGACCCCCGTCACGAAATTGATTCGCGCACACCAGAAGATAACTCTCAGGTTCTTCAGCTTATAGGCGGCGGCGAGTCCCGAGCCTATCGCCGTAGTTCCAGCGATGGACCGGCCCACGTAAGCCCACATCAAAAGATCGCGATCCTGCTTGATTGCCGTACGTGCATCGACCATATCCCAGATGATGCCGATCACAGCCGCCGATGCCACCCAATGGGCTGCCCCTATCTTCAGCGTGCGCAGTTCATGGTCTACGGCCTTGATCAGGTTTTCGTGCGTTTTGAAAGGCATCTCGGCCTTGATCGCCTCGTAGACGTTCTTCTCGTAGTAGTCGGTCCGCCAGCTCTTCCAGGCCGCCATTGCGCCAATAACCGCTCCGGCACTCTGGCTGCCCGCTCTGGGGTCGTTGCTGCGCTCGCTCGCAAGCCCCAGGGTCGGGATCAGCCCAAAAATCTCCAGGCCGCCGATCACCGAGGGAATGCGCATGTTCTGCACCGCTTTTTCAGCGCCCAGGGCAAGGGCCCGATCTACCCGCGCCTGCAGCTTCTCGCCCTTGTGGGCGTACTGTCGGGTCCACGTCCGTCCGCCCGGCTCGGGATTGCGTTTGTTGCTGTAGTCGACCTTCGTTCCGGCGGCACGCAGTTTCTCGCCCGCCAGAAGCTGTTCCTGGCGCACGAACTCGATGGCGTTGTCACCCAGCCCGTGCGCAAGCAACACGATCTGCGCCTTCGCCATGCTCAGCTCCATTGCAGAAGCACCCAGATTCCGGGCCGCCTGAACTACCGCGATTCCCCAGACCGAATGAACATTCTTGGTGGCCGTCGCGGCAATCTTCTGCAACGATTCGAGCCGCTCCATCATGCTCGTTCCACGGTCAACGAGCTTCCGTGCTTGTTTGATCAGCGTCTGGCTGCCCTCCAGCGTCTTGGGGATCTTGCCCAACGCCGCCGCCATCGCAGCCCACGCCCGCTGCTGCCGTGCACTCTCCTCAGCCGTCTCCGAATCCGTCACCTCGGTGGCCGGCGGCACCGTGTCCTTCAACGTATCGAGCACGCGCAGCAACTCTTGCGAAATCTCCTCGTTGTTCAGCGTCGCCATGCGCCACACGAGGTTCTTCGGTTCGTCCTTGAACAACTGCAATTCCGAATACCAGCGCCGCCCGCGCGGGCTGCTGTCCATGGTTTCCAGAATGGCGCACAGCTGTCCTGCGCAGCGCGCACCGTCTCGGGTGTCTATGCCACTGGGCTTGCGGTCATAGCGCCCCAGTGTCTTGACGAGAAAAGCATCGCACTGGAGCCACGCGATCAGGTCTTCGCTGACCTTGTCCATGCGCTGGTCGCGGTCCCTGATCTGCGCGATGTGCTCTTCGTCGAATTTCTTGAGCCGCGCTTCGTCGACATGCGCAAGGGTCGTCTCGACAGCGGATCTGGACTCCACATCGCTGATGAGCCGGCGATCAGATTCACGCGCGGCAATCTCCCCTTCCAGCGCATCCCTGCGCTGCGCCCGCATCTCCTCGACGGACATCTCGGTCACGCTGCCGTCCGCTTGCCGGACCATCGTCCTGCCCACGGGGTAGGCGCGCCGCTGGCCGAGCACGTCGTACACGCTCTTGAGGCGGTCCGTTTCGGCGTCGTACATGCCCATGGCCTTTTTGTAAAGAGCCCCGCGCACGGTCTTGATGCTCTCGCTGGCGGCGTGTTTCCACGCATTCGTCACGGTCGCATTGCCGGGGTCCGAGGCATCGACCTCCTTGAGCCACTGCACATACGGCATGGCCGCGGTGAGATGGTGCAGGCTGAGTTCCTGGGCGATGCCGATGGGGTCTTCGCAGGCGACGATAGCGCCTTTGTGCTGCTCCAGGAACTCGGCCATCTTGCGCAGCCGGGGGCCGTGCGCGTCCTTGTAGAGCGGGCCGGTGACGCGGGCGATGTAGGGGCCCACCGCCATGCCGGTGACGGCCCCCGTGTCGGTCACGACCACGCTGCCGTCGGCACGGCGCGTCTCGTTGCGCACCTTCCCGAAATGCCGCCCGGTGCGCGCCTCCTCGTAGTTCCCCCACTCGCGCTCGGCGCCGTGCACGCCCATGGGCCCGTAGTGCTGCTCGCTGCCCACGGTCTGCACGGCCGGATCCTTGACGGCGGAGAACTCCATGACCTGGCTGTTGAGCTGGCCCGGCTGGCAGGTGTCCTTCTGCCCCGTGTTGCCGCCGAGCCATCCGGCGACATCGAACTTCTGCATGTAGGTGTCGCGCTGGGGCTCGATGTGCTCGAACAGGTGTTTGGGCACGATCGGATCCGGATGAAACATGTAGTGCAGCTCCGCGACGTTCTTCGCGTCCGCCACCCACACCATGGAGGCATTGGCGCCGCGCACTTCCATTTCGCAGGCCGGGTTGGACTTGGCAGCCTCCGGAAACCCGACGTCGAACTGCGCCAGGTAGCCGTGGGGATGCACGATGTAGGCGAGCCACTCGGGATGGGCCTTGCACACATTCTTGATGCGCACGTACAGGTAGCCTGGCCTCAGCATGCGCACGCCGTACAAGGCTGTGCGCATGGCCACGCCGCCGGGCTGGGCCTGGAAATTTCCGGTGGGCTGCAGTTGCTTCAACGCGGCGAGCCCCTGCGCCTGCGCGCTGAAGGCGGCGGCGTAGCGGGTGAACAGGATGGGCAGGCCCTTGCGATCGCAGTTCCTGCAGGGGGTGGCGCACGGCATGGGCTTCAGCCTTTTCGCGGGGTGAATGGGTGGGGCGGCTGGGCTTGTGCGGCTGCGTACAGCGAGCTCGCAAAGCCGGCCGGAGGATCGCCGCCGGCTTCGCCGGTGCGAGCGCCTGTCGCGTGCATCGAGGCCAGCGCCTGTTGCAGCAAGGCCGCGTCGCGGGGGGCCGACCAGTCGCGCTGGACGACCGGGTCGCCCGGGCGGTGAGCCGGCCATGACGCGTCGACGAATTCGCAAAGGTCCGACTCCTGGGTCAGCCCCAGTTCGGCGCCCTGACGAAGAAGCCGGGTCATCGTCTCGCCGTCGGGCTGGTGGCGAGTGGAGATTTTTCGCGAAGCCATGCTCAGCCACAGCCGGTTGCCGGTGGTCGCGGTGTGCGCGGCGCGCCATTGATCCAGGCGCAGCAGACGGTGCAGGGCCTCGTCCGACGAGTCGGGGGTAGACACGTGCGGCAAGGCCGGCCGGTCAGCAACGAACCATTCGGTTGCTTCAGCCGCACCGCCCGCGGCAGCTTCGGTCGTGGCGAAGGCCTCGGCACCGGCCCACGGTCCCCAGGGCTGGCTCAGCGACCACCATGCGGTCACAGGCCCCAACCACCGCCGTCGTTGTGCCTCGTCGAGCAGGGGCCACACCCGCTGCATGACCCGCGCATCCTGATAGCGGAAAAGCTTGTCCTTGCCGTCCTCGGGCGAAATCTGAAAACCGAGATGCTTCCAGTGCAGCGCGATGCGCGCAGGCGTTGCGGCACTGAAGACGACAGCGCACAACATCTGATCCACCAGGCGACGCCGGCTCTGCAGGCGTGCCGCATCCAAGGCCAGCGCCATGGTGTTCAACAGGGCGAGGGTGTCATCGCCGGGCGCATCGGCCGCCCAGTGCTCGGGCATCGGCACGAGCGTTGGCGCGGCTTCGGGGCGGCCCTTGTAGATGTCGTCGGGTACGTCGACCCGTTCATCGGCCAGGAGCGGATGGTGTTCTTGCAGGTGCTCGGCCAGCGGGTTGTCACGCCAGCGCTCGAGGACGAGAAAAGCCGACAGCGGACGGCCGACCGATGCGTGCACCGGCGGCGCCAGCGCGAGCGCCCGTACGAAGCCCTTTTGCAGGCTGCGCAGCAGGAGCACGGCATCGGGGTGCGCGGAAGACAGGGCGCGCATCAACGAGAAGCCGAGGCGCCGCCCGCGGGGCCGCTGTCCTGCAACTCGCACCGGGCTTCGTACCCCTTCGGCGGCGGAAGGCTCTTCGGACCCATGAGACTGTGCGATGCCGCATGCTCGCGCCAGATGCCGCCTGTGCCGTGTTCTATGCCCGCGGCGCTCCAGCGGGTGTAGCTGGCGCCGCCGATGAGCATCACTTCCTCCTGGCCGGAAATGGTGATCCGGTTGGCCTCCAGCTTGATGTTCAGCTTGGCCAGCAGGTTGACGCTGTCCTTCAGCGCACGGATGTCGATGTCCGACTGCCCGGAAGACAAACGGACGCCAGCCTTTGCGGCGAACAGGCGCACCGCATCCTTGGCACTGGCCAGCAGGCTCTTGCCGGCGCTCACGCTGGCATGGCCGCCGCTGGTGAACGCGTTGTGCTCGGTGCTCGCGACGTGGGTGGCCCCCTGCGCGATGGTCTGGATGCCCGCGGCACCGGCGAGGGTGAGATGCGGATCCTGGAATTCCGGAAAGATGCCGTGCGCGGGATCCCCTCCGCTGCCGCGCAGGTCATCGTTCTGTGCCTTGAGCGCGCCGGTGACGGCGTCCTGATCGCCCGCGTCGTGTGCGCCGGCCTCCTGGGCCGCCTGGCTCAGGCCCTCATGCAGGTCTCGGCCCTGCGTGAGGCGCGCCACGGTTTCGGGCATGTCGGTGACGTGGGCTCGGGCAGCGGGGCGTGCTTCGGTCGTGAACAGCAGCCCCTTGCCGCTGCGCACTGCGCCGTGGCCATCGGTTCGCAGTTCGGCCCCCTGGCCCCGGCTGTCCTTGCGGCCCGCCGTGTCTTCGATGCGACCGATATGGCCCAAGCTCAGGCTGGAGCTCTGGTGATCGCTCTTGAGCTGCACCTGCACCTTGCCCTCGGAGTCGTCGAGCACCACGTGGTTGGACCGCCCGCCGCCGAGTTCGCGACTGCGAAGGCCGGACAGGTGTTTCTGGCCCGGCAAGACCCATGCCGGCATTTCATCGGCGTTGTGGACGCGGCCTGTGACGATCGGGCAATCCGGGTCGCCGTTGAGAAAGTCGACGATGACCTCTTGCCCGATGCGCGGCAGGGCAGCCACGCCAAAGGTGGCACCAGCCCACGACGACGACACGCGCAACCAGCAAGACGAGTGTTCGTTCATCTGGCCCAGGCGGTCCCAGAAGAATTGCACCTTGACGCGGCCATGCGCGTCGGTCCAGATTTCCTCGCCCGCCGGGCCGACCACGATCGCGGTCTGCGGGCCTCGCGTGCGTGGCTTGTGCGTTGTGCGACGCGGGCGCCAGGGGTAACTGGTGGGCTGCGCAACGAAGGCGAAGCGCTGGACCGAGCCTTCGGCACCGTCGCCCCCTTCGCTGGCCTCCAGGTTTTCCTGCAACTCGTAAGCGACGCTGACCAGCAGGTGCTCCCTGTTCTGGTCATCCCTCGGGTGGTCGGCAAGCTTGAATGTGTGGCCTATAGCCAATTCGCGCCGGTTGGAACGGCCGACCGCCCGGCTACGTTCGCTCGCCAGCGCTTCGTTGCGGATACGCGCGTAGGCCTCGCCGTCGTCGTGCTGGGTGTAGTTTCCGGGCCAGTCGTATTGCTCATGGCTGTCGTGGTCGTGGCCGGCCGGCATTCGGCGATGGCTGGAGAGGTCCGCCCCGGGCTTGAGAAAGTCGAAGTCGTCGGTGAAATACGCGCCACTGCGAACGTCTTCCGACAGCGCCCAGGCGTAGACACGTTCGCTGGGGTCCGGGCCGCCGGTCATGCCGGCCTCGGCATGCGGGTGGTAACGCAGGGTTTCGCCGCCGGGCAGCGGCCCGTGGGAACTGGCGATGTCGTCGGCGAAAACGAGCACGTGCTGACCCGCCTCGTGCCGGATGTAGTAATAGATGCCTTCCTGCTCGCACAGCCGTGAGACGAAATCGAAATCGCTTTCGTCGTACTGCGCGCAGTAGTTCCATGTGCGGTAGCTGCGGGCAAGCTTTTGCTCGAAGGGGTAGCCGTAGCGCCCGAGCACGGTCGTGACGATGTCCGGAACGCTTTGGTCCTGGAAGATCCGGAAGTCCTTGCGGCGGGTGGCGAGCCAGAGCCATGGCCGCAGCCGCATCCGATAAAAGGACTGTCGGGCGTCTTCCTGCGACAGGCCGAAGCGCGTGACGACGCCGCCAAGGTAGCGAACGCCGGTCTCCGTCTGCACCGTGACAGTGGCGGCCTTGCCGAGCAAGGCCGCAGGGTCCAGGGCGTTGCTGCGACCGAGCAGATCGACGTCGAAGACATAGGCCTCCGCCAAGGCTTCCCGGCCGGCAAGACGGTGGAATTTGAGTGCGTCGCCCAGCGGCGTCTGCACAGTGACGCGCCGGTTCATTGCGAAATGAGCGTGCGCGAACGCGCACGATCGTGAATAGACATGGGGCTCCCTCGGACTGGCCTGCCGTGAGATGTCGGCAGCCCGTTCGATTATGTAAGCCCATGCTGCTGCAGCGGAAGCAGGTAAAAGTAGCAGCCCGAGGCTGGCGCGATGAGCCCGCGACTCCCTGTCTGGCCCCGTTCAAAAGCACGATCGTTCGGTGCCGTCGGCCTTCCAACTCGTCCGCGGACACGCCCCCGCCCTTGAAACGCCACCGAATGCCCTTATCATTAGCACTCGCTGATGATGAGTGCTAACAGCCCTCGCTTCCAGTCGATGGGTCGCCAACCTTCCGGTCCGGCGCCCCGACCAACAACCCGTTTCTTATCCATATCAGGAGATGCAATGAAACTTCGTCCTTTGGCCGATCGCGTGATCGTCAAGCGTATCGACAGCGAAACCAAGACCGCCTCTGGCATCGTCATCCCCGACGCAGCCGCCGAAAAGCCCGATCAGGGTGAAGTTTTGGCCGTGGGCCCGGGCAAGCGCAACGACAAGGGCGACCTGGCCGCACTGACCGTCAAGGTCGGCGACCGCGTCCTGTTCGGCAAGTACAGCGGCCAGACCGTCAAGGTCGATGGCGACGAACTGCTCGTGATGAAGGAAGACGACCTGTTCGCAGTCGTCGAGAAGTAAGCCTTCTCCCTTTCGATCCATTCAAATCCAATCCATTCGGAGTTAATTCATCATGGCAGCAAAAGACGTAGTCTTCGGCGGAGAAGCCCGCGCACGCATGGTCGAGGGTGTCAACATCCTGGCCAACGCAGTCAAGGTCACCCTGGGCCCCAAGGGTCGCAACGTGGTTCTGGAGCGCTCCTTCGGCGCCCCCACCGTGACCAAGGACGGTGTGTCCGTGGCCAAGGAAATCGAACTCAAGGACAAGCTCCAGAACATGGGCGCCCAGCTCGTGAAGGAAGTGGCCTCCAAGACTTCGGACAACGCCGGTGACGGCACCACCACCGCGACCGTGCTGGCCCAGGCCATCGTTCGCGAAGGTTTCAAGCTGGTGGCTGCCGGCATGAACCCGATGGACCTGAAGCGCGGCATCGACAAGGCTGTCACGGCCCTGGTCGCCGAGCTGAAGAAGGCTTCCAAGCCCACCACCACCTCCAAGGAAATCGCGCAAGTCGGCTCCATCTCGGCCAACAGCGACGAAACCATCGGCAAGCTCATCGCTGACGCGATGGACAAGGTCGGCAAGGAAGGCGTGATCACCGTGGAAGACGGCAAGTCGCTGGACAGCGAACTGGACGTCGTCGAAGGCATGCAGTTCGACCGCGGCTACCTGTCGCCCTACTTCATCAACAACCCCGAGAAGCAATCGGCGCTGTTGGACAACCCCTTCGTGCTGCTGTTCGACAAGAAGATCAGCAACATCCGTGACCTGCTGCCGGTGCTGGAGCAAGTCGCCAAGGCCGGCCGTCCGCTCCTGATCATTGCCGAAGAAGTCGAAGGCGAAGCCCTGGCTACGCTGGTCGTGAACACGATCCGCGGCATCCTGAAGGTCGTGGCCGTCAAGGCACCTGGCTTCGGCGACCGCCGCAAGGCCATGCTGGAAGACATCGCCATCCTGACGGGCGGCAAGGTCATCGCTGAAGAAGTGGGCCTGACGCTCGAGAAGGTGACGCTGGCCGACCTGGGTCAAGCCAAGCGCATCGAAGTGGGCAAGGAAAACACGATCATCATCGACGGCGCCGGCGCTGCTGGTGACATCGAAGCCCGCGTGAAGCAAGTGCGCGTTCAGATCGAAGAAGCGACCAGCGACTACGACCGTGAAAAGCTGCAAGAGCGCGTGGCCAAGCTGGCCGGCGGCGTTGCAGTGATCAAGGTCGGCGCTGCCACCGAAGTCGAAATGAAGGAAAAGAAGGCTCGCGTCGAAGACGCCCTGCACGCCACGCGCGCTGCAGTGGAAGAAGGCGTCGTGGCTGGCGGCGGCGTGGCTCTGCTGCGTGCCAAGCAAGCTGTGGGCGAGTCGGTCAAGGGCGACAACGCCGACCAGGAAGCCGGCATCAAGCTGGTGCTCAAGGCCATCGAAGCGCCGCTGCGCGAAATCGTGAACAACGCCGGCGGCGAAGCCTCGGTGGTGGTGAACGCTGTGTTGGCCGGCAAGGGCAACTACGGCTTCAACGCTGCGAACGACACGTACGGCGACATGCTCGAGCTGGGCATCCTGGACCCGACGAAGGTCACCCGCACCGCACTGCAGAACGCCGCATCGGTGTCCTCGCTGCTGCTGACGACCGAAGCCATGGTTGCCGACGCACCCAAGGACGAGTCGGGCGCTGGCGGCGGCGGCATGCCTGATATGGGTGGCATGGGCGGCATGGGCGGCATGGGCATGTAATTTCGCTCGCCCCCAGGCTGCGCGGCACTTCGTGTCCGCTACGCCAACCCCCTACCGGGGGCAACACCTGCGGCCCGGCAAAGCCGGTTCCGCGGTGTTTCGCGAAAGTAAAAAACCCGTCTTGCGACGGGTTTTTTTATGGGCGGCCGGTTTGTGTCGCCTATCGAAACTGGTCGCGCAGCGCCATGTAGAGCACCTGGAATCGCGCGTGCCGCGTCCTGTGCCCATCGGCCCCTTCGGACGAAGGCACCAGTTGCTGTCTGACCGGCGGCAGCGTGCACACCTCGGCCACCGCGCCGCCATCGGCCAGCCACGCAAGCCGCGCCGCGCCGAGTGCCCCGCCCGTCTCGCTGCCCGCATAGAGCGTCAACGGCACCTGGAAGATGTCCGCCAGCAGCTGACCCCACCAGATGCTGCGCGCACCGCCACCCACCAGCGCAACTTCTCGCAACGGCATATCAGCCGGCAGGCGCAGGGTGTCGAAGCCGTCGCGCAGGCCGAAGCTCACGCCCTCGACCACGGCATAGGCGATCTCCGCCGGGCCGTGCGCATGCGTCAGGCCGAACAGCGCGCCCTGGGCATTCGGGTTGTTGTGCGGCGAGCGTTCGCCCGACAGGTAAGGCAGGAACAGCGGGCATCGCGCCCTGTCCTTCAGGGCCACCGACGACGCCGCTTCGAGCAGCGCCGCCTCGTCCGTGAACTTGAATGTCTTCGCGGCCCAGCTCACCGCGCTCGCGGCCGAGAGCATCACCGACATCTGGTGCCAGCGCTTGGGCAGCGCGTGGCAGAAGGCATGCATCGCCTGAGCCGGGTTCGGCAGAAAGCGATCGGTCGAGACGAACACCACGCCCGAGGTGCCCAGCGACACGAAGCCCTGCCCCGGTTCGACGAGCCCCATGCCGACCGCGCTCGCAGCGTTGTCGCCCGCGCCACCGGCGATCAGCACCGCGCCGCTGCCCACGCCCCAATGCGCCGCCAGCTCCGGCTTGAGCCGTGCCGACACCTCGCTGCCTTCGACCAGCCGCGGCATGTGATCGCGCGTGAGCCCCGTGGCTGCAAGCAGTTCGTCGGACCAGTCTCGCGCGCCCACGTCCAGCCACAGCGTGCCGGCCGCATCCGACATCTCGCTGACCGCCTCGCCGCTGAGCATGAAGCGCAGCCAGTCCTTGGGCAGCAGCACGCGCGCGGTGCGCTGGAAGATCTCGGGCTCATGCGCGCGCACCCACAGGAGCTTGGGCGCGGTGAACCCCGGCATCGCGAGGTTGCCCGCGATCTCGCCCAGGCGCGGCACGGCACGCGCGAGTGCCTCGCACTGCGCGCCGCTTCGCCCGTCGTTCCAGAGGATGGCCGGGCGCAGCACCTCGCCCGCTGCATCGAGCAGCGTCGCGCCGTGCATCTGGCCCGAGAGGCCGATGGCGCGCACGGCCGACAGCGCTTCTGCATGCGCGCCGCGCAGCTGTGCCATGACCTGCTCCAGCGCCTGCCACCACTGGCTGGGCGCCTGCTCCGACCACAGCGGTTGCGGCCGTTCGACCGTGAGTGCGGCGCGCGCCACACCGACGATGCGGTGATCGTCGGCGAGCAACAGCGCCTTGAGCTCGGACGTGCCGAGGTCGAGTCCCAGATACAAGATGAACTCCCTGCCTGATGGCGAAGATGTCTACGGCGCCATGCCCGAGCCGAAACGGGTGTCGGCCTGGCGCCTGAATTCGCTGGGCGTCATGCCCTTGATTTCGAGAAAGCGCCGGTTGAAATTGGCCACGTTGTTGAAGCCGACCTGATAGCAGATGTCGGTCACGTAGTGATCGGTCTGCATCAGCAGGTGGCAGGCGCTGTTGATGCGCACGCGGTTGACGAAGTCGGTAAAGCTGTTGCCGGTGGAGCGCCTGAAGAAGCGGCTGAAGCGGCTCTCGCTCATGCCCAGCTCGGCGGCCACGTCGGACATCGAGATCGACTCCGTCATGTTGTTGGTGATGCGGTTGACGACCTCGTTGATCTGGTCGACCTGCGCATCGCCGTCGCTGCCCTGCACGCCCTGCATCTGCACGCTGGACAGCAGCCGGTAGTCGGTGCACTGCGCCAGGTCGGCCATGAACTCCAGGAACAGGGCCAGGCGGCGCACGCCGCGCGCGGCCTTGATGCTGTCCCAGTGCGTCTGCGCCTGCTGCGACATGCCGAAGAACTCGATGCCGTGGCGCGCGCGCTCCAGCAGTTGCATCACTTCGCGCAGCTCGGGGATGTCGGCGGCGGCGCGTTCGATCGGCTCGTGGCGAAACTGGATCACCCGGTCGCGGCCGGCGGCGCCGCCTTCGGGCACGTCCAGCGAGATCCAGTTGTGCGGCAGGCGCGGCCCGCACAGCACCAGGTGGCCGGGCTGGAACGGCCCGATCCAGTCGCCGATGAAGGCCTTGCCCGAGGTCTCGGTGATCAGGTGCAGCTCGTAGTCTTCATGGAAGTGCCAGCGCACCAGCGGGCTCGGAAAGCCGTGCGCAAGGCAGCGCACCAGGCCGGCTTCTTCGGCCGCCTCGTAGCCCAGCGAGGGCGAGCGCGCAAAGTCGCGTTCCAGCTCGGGTTGGCGTTGACGGGGGACCGAACGTTTGCGTGTGGTCGTTGTCATGGCGGCACGGCTCAAGGCCGGGAAGCGACGGCCTCATTGTGTTCCTGCGCCAGCGCGGTGTGAACCGCTTGCAGCGTCGGCGGATCGGCCCCCTCGCGGGTGCAGTTGAGCGCGGCGGCGGTGGCGGCGAAGCGCATCACCTCGGTCCAGGCTTCGTCGCTCAGATCGCCCAGCTGCGCCGGATGCTCGACGCCATGCGCGAGCAGCGACACCGAGAGCCCGGCGGTGAAGGTGTCGCCCGCGCCGATGGTGTCGACCACGGTCACGCGCGGCGCGGCCACGGTGAGCGGCGCATGCCCCGTGCGCCAGAGCGTGGCACCCGCCCCGCCGCGGGTGACGATCACCGCGCGCGCGCCGGCCTTGAGGCAATCGGCGGCCAGCGCATCGACGGGCTGGCCCGGTGCCAGCAGTTCGGCGTCTTCGTCGCTGAGCTTGACCAGGTCGGCCAGGGTCATCCAGTTCGCAACGCGCTCGCGGTAGTCGGCCATGTCGGAAATGAGGCTCGGCCGCACGTTCGGATCGAACACGATCACGCAGCGCCCGGCATTCGCCGTGACCAGCTCGGCGATGTGCGTGGAAGCCGGCTCCTGCAACAGCGAGATCGAGCCGAAGTGCAGGAAGCGGCAGTCCGCCGGCAGCTGCGGCAGCGGCTCGGGCGCCCAGGTCGCGTCCGCGCTGCCGCTTGTGTAGAACGCATAGCGGTTGGTCTGGGGCGTGCGCTCGACAAAAGCTAGCGTGGACGGTGCGTTGCTGCGCAGGATGAAGCTGGTGTCCACGCCGTTGCGTGCCAGAAAAGCCATCAACCGCTCGCCGAACAGGTCGGTCGACAGCTGGGTGAGAAACCCGGTGTGCACGCCGAGGCGCGCGCAGGCCACGGCGGTGTTGAGCGGCGAGCCGCCCTCGTGGCCGAGAAACGCCAGGGTGCCCGCCTCGCTGGCGGTGAAATCGATGAGGGCTTCGCCCGTGAGTGCTATGCGCATGGTTCTTGAATTCTCATTCAGTCAGGCAGGGCCTGGGCATCGGCCAGGAATCCGCGCTCGGCGGCCAGCGTGGCGGGATGGTCCAGCAGTTCGGCAAAGAGGCGCGGCGGGATCGTGATGGCGCCCACGCCCAGCGCGAGCAGCGACAGGTAGGCCTCGCGCGAGCGGATGCTCGCCACCAGAAGGCGCGTACCCGACGAAGGCCGCTGCGCCACCAGCAACTGCATCTGCGCGATCAGCGCCAGGCCGTCGACGCCCGAGTCATCGAGCCGCCCGAGGTACGGCGCCGCATAGGCCGCGCCCAGTTGCGCCGCAAAGTGCGCCTGCTCGGGCGCGTACACCGCCGTCCAGGTGACGGGCACGCCCTGCGCGATGAGCGCCGCGCCTGCATCCAGGCCCTGGCGCGTGGCGGGGATCTTCACCACCAGCTGGCCGGGATCGAAGTGCGACAGCAGAAGGCGCGCGTCTTCGAGCATGCCGTCGACCTCGCTCGAAGACACCTGCGCCTGCACCTGCCGCGCGCCCAGGTCGATGCAGCGCTTGAGCAGAGCGGGCACTTCAGCTCGGCCTACACCGGCACGCCGGAGCAGCGTCGGGTTGGTCGTCACGCCATGCACCACCGGGTGCGGCAGGCAGGCCTGCAATTCGGCCAGGTCGGCGCTGTCGAGGTAGAGATGGAAATCTTCGTTCATGGATCGCGTGCTGCAAAGGAATCTGATCTTCTCACCGAGCCGACTGCGATTCACCGCGCCGAAGGGAGCCGTCCTGATACTTTCCTGACGGGTCTGCTTTCAGCCCGGCTCACTTCAGCTCATGACGTTGCCGCCATCGACATTCAAGGTCTGCGCCGTGATGTAGCGCGCCTCGTCGCTGGCCAGGAATACCGCTGCACCCGCGATGTCACTGGGCAGGCCCATGCGGCCCAGCGGCACCTCCAGCCCCACGCGCCGCTTCTTCTCGCCGGGCGCGAGCCCTTCGGCCTTGGCGAACAGGCTGTCGACATGGTCCCACATGGGTGTATCGACCACACCGGGGGCAATGCCGTTGACGCGGATGCCGTTCGGCGCCATGGCCAGCGCCGCGCTCTGCGTGTAGCTGATGACCGCCGCCTTGGTCGCGCAGTAGTGCGACACCAGCGCCTCGCCGCGGCGCCCGGCCTGCGACGCCATGTTGATGACCGATGCGCCCTGGGTGCCGGCCTCGACCATGTGGCGCAGCACCGCCTGCATCACAAAGAACATGCCCTTCACGTTGACCGCGAACAGTCGGTCGAAGGAGGCTTCGTCGCTGTCGAGCAGCGGCGCGAGGTCGAACACCGCTGCGTTGTTGAACAGCGTGTGGACCGGGCCGAAGGCCTCCTGCGCTAGCACCAGCAGTTGCGCGATGGCCTGCGTGTCGGTGACGTCGGCGGCGATGTACGCCAGCCGCTCCGGGTGGCGCTGCTGCAGTGCCCGCACTGCGTCGGGCGCCGCCGCCGCGCGGTCGATCACGCTGCAGCACGCGCCTTCGGCAATGCAGGCCTCGGCCACGGCAAGGCCGATGCCGCCGCCCGCACCGGTCAGCAGCACATGGCGGTCTTCAAGTCTCTGGCTCATGGCTTGCTTTGTGTTTCGATGAAGCGAGCGACGCGCGCGCTGCCGCGGCGAACCGCATCGACCAGCCGCGCGTCGCCAGCGAGATGGCCCCACAGCCCGGCATCCGCGCACATCGCAGCCACCGGATCGGTCGCATCGCAGATGGCATGCGCCACCGCTTCGTCCATGCCCTGGTCCTGATAGGCGTACGGCAACGCGCCCTTGTGCCAGCGCTGCAGGAAAGCGAGGAACAGCGCGGGCAGCATCGCCACGCTGTCGATGCCCTGCCCGGCGTCCAGCCGCTCACGCACGGTCGGTGCGATGAAGCCGGGGATCTTGGAGAAACCGTCCGCCGCCACGCGCTGATTGGTATCGCGGATCGAGGGGTTGCCGAAGCGGTCGAGCACCACGTCGCGGTAGGCCTCCAGGTCGATGGGGCTGGGCGTGAGGCAGGGGATCACGTCGTCGGTGACGTAGTCGAAGGCCATCTTGCGGATCGCCGTGTTGTGCGTGCCTTCGTGGATGAAGCCCAGCCCCACCAGCGTGCCGGCCCAGGCGATACAGCTGTGCGTGGCGTTGAGGATGCGGATCTTGGCCTCTTCGTAAGGCTGCACCGATTCGACCAACTCCACGCCCACGCGGCCCCAGTCGGGCCGCCCGTCGGCGAAGTTGTCTTCGATCACCCACTGGATGAAGCTCTCGCCCGTGACCGGTGCCGCGTCGTCGCGGCCCGTGGCGGTTTTCACACGCTCGCGCAGCTCCGGCGGGGGGCGCGGCGTGATGCGGTCGACCATCGCGTTCGGGCAGCGCGTGTTGGCGTTCACCCACGCGAGCAGTTCGGCATCGCCCGAAAGCTCGATGAACTCGAGCAGCCCGGCGCGAAAGCGGTCGCCGTTGTGGCGCAGGTTGTCGCAGTTGAGCAGCGTCACCGCGCCGGCGCCCGCCGCCTTGCGCGCACGCAGGATCGCGCAGACGGCGCCGTAGATCGTCTCGCCCGCTTCACCGCGGCGCGCGCGCTCGATGTCCGCCGCCAGGTCGGCGAACGACAGGTCCAGCTTGCCCTTGTCGTTCAGGTAGTAGCCGGCCTCGGTCACCGTGAACGACACGATGCGCGTCGAGGGCGCCGCGCCGCGCGCGATCACCGCCGCCAGCGAACGCTCCCACGGCAGCACTTCGCGGATGGCTTCGATCTGCTCGTAGCGGTACGCGCCCGCGGGCGACACCGTCTCCAGCGTGTAGCGCCCGCCCTGTGCCCGCAGCGCCGCGACCACCTCGGCCATGTCGGGCCGGATGTTGGCGCCCGACAGCGACCAGCGGGTGTCGCCCGCTTCGATCAGCCGTTGCAGGTAGACCGCCTGGTGGGCCCGGTGGAACGAACCCAGGCCCAGGTGGAGCATCGTGAATTCGGAGAGGTCCGAAGGTGTTTGCGCGCTGGGCGCTGCGGAGGAAGTCACGGGAAATTTCCGAAAAGAAAAATCAGGCGGAGACCGAACGGCCTTCGCGATTGAAGAGATGGAGCACCGCGGGGTCCAGCTCGACCGCCACGTCGTCGCCCGCCTGCAAGGGCGTGCGGTCGTTCTGGCGCGCAACGAGCGGCACGCCGCCCACGTCGACGTGGATCAGCGTGTCGGCGCCCAGCGCCTCAACCAGCTCGACGCGGCCCACCACGTCCGACACCGGCGCGCCCTGCTTGGGGTGCACACGCAGGCCTTCAGGGCGCACGCCCAGGAAGCCGTCGTTCGGCAGGCGGCCACCGGTGGCCGCAGAGAAACTCGGAATCGCGTTCGCCGCCACCATGTTCATCGACGGCATGCCGATGAACTGCGCGACGAACTGGTTGGCCGGGTGGTCGTACAGCTCCAGGGGCGTGCCGACCTGCTCGATCAGCCCGTCCTTCAGCACCACCACGCGGTCGGCCAGCGTCATGGCCTCGACCTGGTCGTGCGTGACGTAGATGGTGGTTGCGCCCAGCGCGCGATGCAGCTTGTGGATTTCGACACGCGTGTTGCCGCGCAGCGCCGCATCCAGGTTCGACAGCGGCTCGTCGAACAGAAACACCTTGGGCGCGCGCACGATGGCGCGGCCGATGGCCACGCGCTGGCGCTGGCCGCCCGAGAGGTCCTTGGGCGTGCGGTCCAGGTACTGCGTGAGGTTGAGCGTGTTGGCCGCGTGCTCGACCTTGGTCTTGATTTCGCTCTTGGACACGCCCGCGAGCTTGAGCGCAAAAGACATGTTGTCGTACACGCTCATGTGCGGATAGAGCGCGTAGCTCTGGAACACCATCGCCAGGTCGCGCTTGCCCGAAGGCGTCCAGGTGATGTCCTTTTCGTCGAGCATCAGGCTGCCGCTGGTGATGGGCTCCAGCCCCGCGATCAGCCGCAGCAGCGTCGACTTGCCGCAGCCCGAAGGCCCGACGAAGACGATGAACTCGCCCTTGCGGATTTCGAGATCGACGCCCTTGATGATGTGGACGTCGCCAAAGCTCTTCTTGATGTTCTTGAGTTCGAGGTAGGCCATGAGATGTCTCCCTTTTCTTTACTTGACGGCGCCGAAGGTCAGGCCTTGCACCAATTGCTTCTGGCTGAACCAGCCGAACACGACGATGGGCGCGATGGCCATCAGCGAGGCGGCCGACAACTTGGCCCAGAACAGGCCCTCGGGGCTGGAGTACGAGGCGATCAGCGTCGCCAGCGTGCCGGCCTTGGCGGAGCTGAGGTTCAGCGCCCAGAAGGCCTCGTTCCAGCTCAGGACCAGGCACAGGAGGCCGGTCGATGCGAGCCCGCCCACCGACAGCGGCATCACGACATGGCGGAACTCGGTCCACAGGCTTGCACCGTCCATGCGCGCGGCTTCGAGGATCTCGTTCGGAATGTCCTTGTAGGCGCTGTAGAGCATCCACACCATGATCGGCAGGTTCGACAGCGTGAACACGATCGTGAGCGCGGTGAGCGAATCCAGCAGGCCCGCGGTCTGCGCGAGCACGTAGATCGGCACCAGCGCGCCCACGGCCGGCATCATCTTGGTGGAGAGCATCCACATGAGGATGTCGCGCGTGCGCTTCGTGCGAAAGAACGCCATCGAGTACGCGGCGGGCGCGGCGATCAGCAGGCCCAGGATGGTCGAGCCCAGGCTGGTGATCAGCGAGTTGCGCGCGTACAGCAGGTAATCGCTGCGGCGCTGCACTTCGCCGAAGTTGTCGAGCGTGGGCTCGAAGATGAAGAGCGGCGGCACATGAATGGCCTGCAGCTCCGTCTTGAAGGCCGTGAGAAACAGCCAGCCGAGCGGAAAGAACAGGAGCAGCGCCACGGCCCACGCACCGACGGTGCGCAGCAGTTGGGGAAGGAAGTTGCTGGGTTGCATGGTCGCTCCTTCAATCGAGGTTCTTGCCGATGATGCGGATGAGGAAAAAGGCCACGATGTTGGCCAGCACCACCGCGAACAGCGCGCCGGCCGAGGCCACGCCCACGTCGAAATTCATCAGCGACTGCTTGAAGATCAGGTAGGTCATGTTCGTGCTCTCGTTGCCCGGGCCGCCATTGGTGGTGATGGCGATCTCGGCGAACACGCTGAGCAGGAAGATCATCTCGATCATGATCACCACGGCCATCGGACGGCCCAGGTGCGGAATGGTGAGATAGAAGAAACGCTGGAAGGAACTCGCGCCGTCCATGCGCGCGGCTTCCATCTGCTCGCGGTCCAGCGACTGCAGCGAAGTGATGAAGATCAGGCAGGCAAAGGGCAGCCACTGCCAGGCCACCATGATGATCACCGAGAACAGCGGCACGTCGGTGAGCCAGTCCACCGGCGTGGCGCCGAAGAAGCGCCACAGGTCGGCCAGCACGCCGTAGATGGGGTTCATCATCATGTGCTTCCACAGCAGCGCATTGACTGCGGGCATGACGAAGAACGGGGAGATGAGCAGCACCCGCACGATGCCGCGGCCCGGGAAGGGCTCGTTCACCAGCAGCGCGAGCAGCACGCCGAACACCACGGTGATGACGATCACGCTGCCGATCAGCATCAGCGTGTTCCAGGTCGCGGGCCAGAAGTCGGGGTCGGTGACGAAGTAGTGAAAGTTCTCGAGCCCCGCGAAGGTGCGCTCGCCAGGCTGCATGAGGTTGTAGTTCACGAAGGAGAAGTACAACGTCATCAGCAGCGGCACGATCATCCAGAGGAAGAGCGTGAGCACGGCGGGCGCCATGAGGGCCCGGGGCAGGAGTCTTTTCATGAGGAAGTCCTTCTCGTTGTCTCTGGCTCCTTCCCCCTCTGGGGGAAGGCGGGGATGGGGGCTCCCTGATCGACCACGGCGGCCGATCGATGCGCCGCGTGCCCCCACCCCGACCCTCCCCCGGAAGGGGAGGGAGTAAAGCCAGGGCTTATTTACTTACTTGTACTGACCGGACTTCTTGATCTCGCGCTCAGCCAACGTCTGCGAGGTCTTCAGCGCCTGGTCGACCGTGACCTTGCCCGACAGCGCCGCGCTCATCTGCTGGCCCACGCCGGTGCCGATGGCCTGGAACTCGGGAATGGCCGCGTACTGAACGCCCACGTACGGTGACTTGGGCAGCGTGCTGTCGCTCAGGTTGGCGCTGTCGATGGCCTTCTTCTCGGCGGCGGCGAACTTGGCCACCTTCTGGAACTCGGGGTTCGCATAGGTCGACTTGCGTGTGCCGGTGGGCACCGTGCCCCAGCCATGCTCCTTGGCCACCAGGTTGATGTATTCCTTGGAGGTCGCCCACTTCACGAAGGTCTGCGCGGCCGCGCCCTTGGTCGAGCTGGCGGGAATCGCCAGGTTCCAGGTCCACAGCCAGTTGGCGCCCTTGGGCGTGACGGCCACCGGCGCCTGCGCGAACGCGACCTTGTCGGCCACCTTCGACTGCTTCGGATCGCTGATGAACGAGGCCGCGATGGTCGCGTCCACCCACATGCCGCACTTGCCTTCGTTGAACAACGCCAGGTTCTCGTTGAAGCTGTTGGCCGCGGCGCCCGGCGGGCCGTAGGCCTTCATCAGGTCGACGTAGAAGGTGATCGCGTCCTTCCAGGGCTTGGTGTCGATCTGCGGCTTCCACTGCATGTCGAACCACTGGCCGCCGTTGGTGTTGACCAACGTGGTCAGGAAGGCCATGTTGTCGCCCCAGCCCGGCTTGCCGCGCAGACACATGCCGTACACGCCCGCCTTCGGGTCGTGAATCTTGCCGGCCAGCTCCTTCACCTGCACCCAGGTGGGCTGCTCGGGCATCTTGAAGCCGACCTTGTCGGCCAGGTCCTTGCGGTACATGAGCATCGAGCTCTCGCCGTAGAACGGCGCGGCGTACAGCTTGCCTTCGTACGACAGGCCCGCGCGGATGGCGGGCAGCAGGTCGTCCACGTCATAGGCCGCGTCGGTGGCGATGGGCTGCAGCCAGCCCTTCTTCGACCAGATCGGCGCTTCGTACAGGCCGATGGTCATCACGTCGAACTGGCCGCCCTTGGTGGCGATGTCGGTGGTCACGCGCTGGCGCAGCGTGCCTTCTTCCAGCGTGACCCACTTGAGCTTGATGTCGGGGTTGGCTTTCTCGAAGAACGGGGTGAGCTTTTGCATCTCGATCATGTGGCCGTTGTTCACGGTCGCGATCACGAGTTCGGTGGCAGCCTGGGACACAAGGCCCGTGCCGGAGAGTGCGAGGACGAGGCCCGCTTTCAGAAAACGCTTCATGTTGTCTCCTAGAGGTGAGCGACGCCCTCTTCCAGTCGGGTCGCCGTGGGATGGATTCTGGAGAAACACCGTTGCGGTTTTGGTACTTCAGCCAGCAGCAATGGTACTTTCATGCACCAGTTGGCTAGTGAATTCCCTAGTTAACGCAATACAGCATGTAGATCTGATGATCGAGGGCTTTGGCTGTTCAGGAGGTCGGGCGTTGGCGCGTGGAAGCTGCCGATGGGGTTGGGCGGCTGCCCATGTCGGGGGCACTTCGATGCGCCTTGCTGGTCGCGTCCGACGCGGGTTTGTCCAAGTCAGCTTTGAGTGCCGCCAGTTGGCGTACCTCCAACTTTCAGGATCACTCAAGTCCGGCGCCCACCCCACCCAACTGCGGAAGCTGCTTTCTGCCGAAGTGGTATCGGGCTTGAGGTTGCCTCGCTATTCATTTCATCAGTTGATCGCGAATACGAGCACTAGATCTTTAATTTTTTCGTGCGCACTCTTTTGCCAATGCATCCATGATTTTGTATTTCAACAACGCCACTTCCATTTGGACATCGTACCCACTCCAAGTACTGTCAAAGGGGGGACGGATTTTCAGTTTTGAACTGAGATTCTCGATTTCATTGGAGGCTGAATTAGCGGCCCCTGCGCAACGCTCGGCACCTAATTTTTTCACCAAGAGCTCGGTTGCCAGTGAAACTACATCTATCTGCCTCTCATAGCAAGATCCAGCAATATTTCCGCACCCCCCGAAATCACACCGTTCTCTGTCTTTCGTTGTTTCTCTCATGCAGGCATCAAATGCCTTCTTTGCCGTCAACTCTACTTCTGCCGCAAAGACAAAAATCGGCAACACAAGAAAGACTGCAAAGTATAAAAATTTTGATTTCATGGCCACTGAACTTGATAGTCGACCAGAATCTTGACTCTTGCCTAGCAACAAGAATTTAATTTGAATTTCATTAAAGCACAAAAATGCAAACCCGCACGTCGCACGCATTGCGATAATCACTTGGACGACATTTAAGTTTATCTACGGCGCCATACCCACCAATTTCACCATTATTGAGATTTATCCAACAACAAGATAAAGCCACAACAATTCGGACTTCGCGATGCCTAGCAATCGAATAACTTCCCTTTCACGAAATCTTCAATTTCAGACTTATTAAATAATTCCAAATCTCAAGATACAATTACCCATGAGCAACGAATAGCTATTCGACAAATTCGATTCCACGGATAACCTTAAGCGCGTAAGAAATTAAATCACCAGCGGGATCATCCTGCTTCTGACCGAGATGCCCATTTCCGCACAACGCCTTCGGCGGGCGAACAATACAAAACGACAAGAGCACGGGGCCGGAATTTTGTCCCTCTTTGTCGAGCTCATCCGGAATGGATCCGGCTTCCGTTTGAGTACTATCAAAAATAGCGTAGCCATTGGCATTGGACGAGCTCAGCTGAATTATTTTATATTTTTTACTGAACCACTGGTACAGCCACCGATCTTCGCGCTTCGTACCAGCACTCCCGAAAATTCGACTCCAGTCCAGAGTCCATTTTTTTGTATAGGGGTTGAGTATTGCTATGCCGTGAAATCCTACGCGACTGTCATCACTCGAAATGCAAACCCAATTTATCTTTAATTCTTCTAGAAATAATGGCACAAAAGGTACGCTTTTTAAGTGCCCGCTGTCCGGCAATATTTTTTTTGCGGCCTGCTGGTCAGGTGGACCAAAAAAACGAATATCGCAGTCAGGCTCCACCCTGATCTGACTAGAGACTGACGAATTTGATGCAAGAACTTGAGCATTGGCCGGCGCACCAGTCATTCCGGGGAAAGCCGCGATTCCGAGCCCCATAGTCAGAGCAATTAATTTTTCTGAGCAGTATTTCATCGATCACCTTCTAGGCAAATTGGCATCAGGAAAATCCAGAGCCGCGCTTCCTGCAGCATTTGGGAATCTTATTTCTGCGAGCACAGCCAATGCATAGCCATAGGCCACGCATCGCGCGTCAAACCCGTTTATTCCGGTGTAGTTGATTCTATTGACGACTCCTGGCAAATTTACCGTTGCCGACGCCCGCCAGAACGCACGGCTTCGATAATATGCTTTGATGCCTTGATCAGTTTGAATGGGGACGTGCTCCAAGACATGGACTGCATCTGCTTCGGCAGACATTCTGTTCTTGGCCCAGTAATAACCAGCACTGTCGGCAGGGGCAATCAAATCTTCTGAAGATGAAGAGCGACCTGCCATATCCGCGCCAACATGAGAGCGCCACTCGCGCATCTGCAGGGTTAACGCTGGGAAGTTTGCATCTTGAAGACCGAGGTTGCTCCGGCGTGCAAGCGGCATTCCTGCGACGGCTCCATGTGCTGCAACCAGTCCAACGCGGAGCGCTTCAGGCACTATTCGTCCGCGGTATTTCCAGTATCCGATGTAGTTTTCAGGGTTGGTGAGCTGCAGGAAGCCGCGGCCATACCATGGTGCATACCAAAGCGTCGATCCTGAGCCCTCGGCCAATAGCGCCCACCATTGGGTTTCTTGTATCGAGTTTCCAAAGAAGGTCGCCTTGCGCAAGGGTGTATCGATCCCCCATTTAAGAAGTGCACGATTCAACGGAATTCGGTGATTCGCAATTGTTGCGTTCCGGTTTCCGTTGAGTCGGATGGGCTCCCATAGAAGTACCCGGCCTCGATCCAATCGCATTGCGAACTGCGGCAGCAATTGCTTGAACTCAGGCTCACTCAGCCACCCACATTTCCTGAAATGCTTGATGAACTCCCTGGGATGAAAGTGCCAGGGCTTGATCGTCAACCGGCTCTTGTCTTCGGCGGGCAGCTCTTCCCAGAAACACAGCTTCTGCGCGAAATCCGTCATTTCCGTGAAGTCGGTTTCGTCTTCCAGCGGGTATGGCATCGAGGGATTGCCGGTTTCCCTCGTCCATGCCCAGCGCTTGCGCACCTCATCCTTGGCCCATTCGGTCGGAAACTTGCAGATGGTCTTGGCCAATTTCTCCTGCACGTCGGATTTGCACAGGTTTTGCATGCGATCGGCTGCCTTCTGCGCTGGCGTGAGGACTGCGGTGGCTCCAGGCTGGGGCGGGGAGTTCAGCATCGCGTTGATCAGGGCTGAGTCGCAGCGACTGTTGTCGTCGTTCACGTCGTCGTCGATCAGCTTCCAGCCTGCCCAATGGGGGAAATCGGCGTCGCTGAATTTCCTGGTGTTGGCGGCATTCAGATTGATCCAGACGCCGCCAGGCTGGCCCGGCACGACGACCTTGCGCCAATGGGCGGCATTTGCGGGCAGAGGGTCAGAGCCCAGGTTGCGGCCGAAACGAAGCAGCTCGTACCAGCCGCTGGGGCTGCTGATGAGTTGGTCGGCTGCGCTCAGGCGGCGATGGCGCGTGTTTGCCTCGGTGTAGAGGTTGTATTCCGCATCGGTCTCTAGGGGCGCCGTACCGACGATGCCGCCGTTGAGTTTGTAGGTGGTGAGCGTGGCGCCGCCCGCTTCATACCGAATGCCAATGATCAAGTCGTCGTTGCCGCTGTCCCCGGCCGCGGCGGGCATCGAGGCGTTGACTGGCTGAGCGCTGAAACACGGGCTTTTGGCAGGGACCAGCACGTACATCTGGCCGTAAACCGCATCTGTGCGCCCGTTGCCACCGACAGCCAGTTCACCAGCGACACGGCCGACCAGCTTGAGTGTGTCGGCGTCGCCCGCGACGATTTCCAGATGAACGCGGTCGCTCTCGCCGTGGATGGTGCCGGCCAGCCCGAGTCTGTCCTTGCGGTAGATGGCCCTGCCGACAGCAGGCAGTTCGCGATCCAGTTGCCTCAGGTGCTGGGTGATGGAGTAGTAGGTGACGGTGACGGGCGCGGTGCCTTGTGCGCCGATCTCGGTCACGTGGCGGATGACGACGCACCCCGTGGAGTGGTCCTCGTTGTCGTAGCGCGCGTTGCCCGCATCGCGCCGGAAAACCACGGTGCCGTCGGCGATGGCGCGCACGGGCTCCAGGTTGGTCGGCGCATGGATGTGAATTCCGCCGTGCCAGCCCATGGCCTGGCTGACGGGGTAGGCACCGCTGCCGACGATGCCTCCGGGCATGACGTTGCTGACGCATTGCCCGTCATAGACGGGGATGTCGCTCAGCGAAAGAAAGGGAGGGCTGATGATCATGCGCGCCAGCTCAGACAGAGAAAGGGAACTTGCCGTGCTTCTTGGGCAGCACATGGGGCGAGTCGAATGACGTGATCGGGACTGGCAGCCTGTCCGGCCCCGCAAAGCTGTGTGTCGCCGCATGCTCGATCCACGCGCCGGTGGTGCCATGCACGATGCCCGAGGCATTCCAGCGGGTGTAGCTGCTGCCCCCGTTGATCAGGATTTCCTCCCTGGCGGTGATGCTGATCCGGTTGGCCTCCAGCCTGATGTCGAGCCTGGCCATGAGCTTGATGCTGTCCTGCAGAGCCACGATGTCGATGCCGGCCGTGGCGGCCGTTAGGCGAATGGCCTTGAAGGCAAACATGCGCACCGCATCCTTGACGCTGGCCAACAGGCTCTTGCCCGCACTGATGCTGGTATGGCCGCCACTGCTGAGCGCGTTGTGCTCCACGCTTGCGATGTGCGTCGTCGTGCCGGCGGTGCTGTGAATGCCCGCCGGGCTGGCCAGTACCAGATGGGGTTCGTCCAGCTCCGGAAATTGCCCTGGTGCCGTGTGGCCGCCCTTGCCCCTGACAGCGTCGTTGTGTTCCTTCAGGACCTTCGTGACGGCATCCTGATCGTCCGGCTGGTGCGCCCTGGCCTGCTGCGCCAGCGCGCTCATCCCCTCGTGCAGGTCGCGCGCCTGCGTGAGCCTGACGATCGTCTCTCCCATGTCGGTGATATGCGCCTGCGCGTTGGGCCTGGCCTGCGTGGTGAGCAGCAAGCCTTTGGCGGCGCGCACGGCGCCATGGCCGTCGGTACGCAATTCGACGCCCTGGCCCCGGTCGTCCTTGCGGCCCATCGTGTCCTCGATGCGCCCGATGTGCCCCAGACTCAAGCTGCTGCTCTGGTGGTCGCTCTTGAGTTGCGCCTGGATCTTGCCGGGATGGTCGTCCAGTTCCAGGTGGTTGCCGCGCGCGCCCAGGCCGCTGCCGTCGGCACTCAGCTCGCGGCTGCGAAAGCCGGAGAGATTCTTCTGGCCGGGCAGTTGCCTTGGCGGCATGTTTAACCGGTTGTAGACACGGCCGGTGACGATGGGACGGTCGGGGTCGCCGTTCTCGAAGTCGACGATCACTTCCTGGCCGATGCGCGGCAGGTGCATGCCCCCGAAGTGGACCCCGGCCCAGGGGGAGGAGACACGAATCCAGCAGGAAGCGTTTTCGTCCTTGGTGCAGTAGCGGTTCCAGTGAAAGCTGACCTTGATCCGGCCATATTCGTCCGTCCATATCTCCTGACCGCTCGGGCCGGTGACGATCGCCGTCTGCGGCCCCGTGGTGCGGGGCTTGGGCTGGGTCTGTGGCGAACGAAAGATCTTGTGGGCCGGCTGAACCTCGAAGGTGGTGTGGCAAACGTAGTCTTCCTGGCCGCTGGCATGCGCGCTCTCGTGCAGGCGCAGGGTGCTGCCGATGACCAGGTATTCCTGGTTGGCAGCATCCTGCGGATGGTTGACCAGGGAGAAGGTGCAGCCCGTGACCACGGCACGCAGGTTGCCGCTTCCTCGTGCGCGGCTGCCGGTTGCGCCGGCCGCTTCCATGCGCGTGCGCGCCAGGTCTCGGCCTTCGTCCGGATCGCTGTAGTCGCCCGGCCACCGGTACATCTCCTGCGTGCTGTTGCCGGTGTTGCGCGGCATCCTGGCGATCTGCCGGAGCGTGGCGCGCGGCTTGGTGAAGTCGAAGTCATCGGTCACCCACTGGCCCGATTCCAGGTTTTCGATGCTGCAGAAGTGGTCGCAGTATTCCTCGTCGATCTTGTGGCCCGGCGGGTGGTAGCGGATGGTCTGGTAGGCCTGGCTTTCGAACGCCCTGTGGGCGCCGAGGTCGTCCACCAGCACCAGCTTGTGAGCACCCTCCCTGTGCTCGAAGAAATAGTAGATGCCGAACTCCTGCATCAACCTCGTGATGAACTCGAAGTCGGTTTCGCCGTACTGGACCTGGAACACCCGCGGCGGGTAGCGGTGGGTGATGCGTTTGTCGGTCGGAAAGTTGTAGTCGGCCAGCACCTCCTGGATGATTTCCAGCGGGGTCTTGTTCTGGAAGATTTTGTAGTCGCTGGTGTGTGTGGCCAGGCTCAGCCATGGGCGCAGGACGATCTCGTAGATGCCGCGGCGGTTCTCGTGCTGCACGAAACGGGCGCTGGTCACCAGGCCGTTGATCTCGCGTGTGCCTTCGCCGGTGCGAGCCGCAGCGCCGAAGCCCTTGCCGTCCAGTTCGATGACGATGCTGAATTCCTTGCCGACCAATTGCTTGACCGGCACATTGGCGGTCACATAGTCGGTGAGCATCGGGCTGTCCGGTGTCTGCAGCCGGACGACGTATTCGAAGAGTTCGCCCAGTGCTTCGCTGCCTTGGAGCGACTTGAATTCCAGCGCCGGGCTGCCAAGCAGGCCAGGCATGGCGGGGCTGCCAACGCAGATGGTTCGCGGGCTGGTGAAGATGGAAGACAGCATGCGCAGACCTTGACGAGTGACCGTTCAAGAAGTCTCCAGCAGGCCTGCACAGCACCATTGCAAACAATGGTCGCCCAGCCTCCGCTGCCTCACAAACCCCAAAAGATCGAGAAGTAATCTGCAGAATCCGGGTCCCGCAAAGCAAAAGGGCCGCTTGCGCGGCCCTTGAGGCTTTTATTTTTCGAGGCGCGTTCAGCGCCGTGCAAGGCTCAGGCGATCGGAGGCGCGCCGTGGGCGTTGCTCTCTGGCTGCGAGGGCTGCACGTAGAAATAGATCAACACCAGGTTCACCAGCGGAATCAGCATCAGCAACTGGAACCAGCCGCTCTTGCCGATGTCGTGCAGGCGGCGTGCGCCAACCGCCAGTGCGGGCACCAAAAAGCCCAGTGCGGCGATGAGATACACGATCTGGTGGATCAGGCTGGCCACAATCAGGACAACCACCTCGCCCAACACAAACCACCAGAATTCCGAACGCGAGGCGCGTCCGCTGAAATCGGCGAACTTGGCGAAGCACGTCTTCATTGCTGTTTGAAAATTCATCAGTCGACTCCTCTTGATTGATCCCAGGGAAGATTTCCCTGGACCGATCATATCGACGCAACATTCAACAACAAAGTCGGCTATCGGTTCGCAAACAAACGGCCTATTGCGCCTGGCCTGGAAGGATGTTCAGGGTGCCAGGCGCTTCAACAGGCCGGCCGTCGAGGCGTCGAGCCCCGCAATGTCGCCCGAGGCCAGGCGCGGTTCGATGTCTTTGGCCAGCACCTTGCCCAGCTCCACGCCCCACTGATCGAAGCTGTTGATGCCCCACAGCGCACCGCTGGTGAACACGCGGTGCTCGTACATCGCAAGAAAGGCGCCCAGCGCTTCGGGCGTGAGCTTCTCGAACACGAAGAAGGTGCTGGGCCGGTTGCCCGGAAAGTTCTTGTGCCCGCCCTCGTCGAGCTTGCCGACCATCAGCGCCTGCGCCTGCGCGAGCGCATTGGCCAGCAGCTTGGGATGGTGGCCCTCCAGGTCGTGCGCCGCATCGCGCACCGCCACGAATTCGAGCGGGATCACGTCGGTGCCCTGGTGCAGCATCTGGAAGTAGGCGTGCTGGCCGTTGGTGCCGGGCTCGCCCCAGAGCACGGGCGAGGTGCCGAAGGCCAGCGGCGCACCGCTGGCATCCACCTGCTTGCCGTTGCTCTCCATCTCCAGCTGCTGCAGGTAGGCCGGCACGCGCTTCAAGGCGCTGTGGTACGGCGCGATGCTGCGGCTGGTGAACTTGTGGAAGTTGCGGTACCAGACGTCGAGCAGCCCGAGCCGCACCGGCAGGTTCTGCGCGAGCGGCGTGGTGCGGAAGTGCTCGTCCATCGCATGCGCGCCCGCCAGCAGCCGGCGAAAGCCGTCGGGACCGATGGCCAGCGCAATCGGCAGGCCGATGGCCGACCACAGCGAGTAGCGCCCGCCTACCCAGTCCCAGAAACCGAAGGTGGTGTCGATGCCGAATTTGTTCGCCGCTTCCACGTTGGTGGTGAGCGCGGCGAAGTGGCCGGCGATGTCGGTGCCGCCCGATTGCTCGTACCAGCGCTTGGCCGAGAGCGCGTTGGTCATCGTCTCGGTCGTGGTGAAGGTCTTTGAGGCGATGAGGAACAGCGTGTGCTCGGGCGCCAGGTCGCGAAGCACGCCGGCCAGTTCATGGCCGTCGACGTTCGAAACGAAATGGAAGCGCTTGCCCGGCGCGGCGAATTCGGCCAGCGCCAGCACCGCCATCTGCGGGCCGAGGTCGGAGCCGCCGATGCCGATGTTGACCACGTCGGTGATCGTGTGGTCGCCGCGCACCTTCTCGGCATAGGCCAGCATCGCGTCGAGCGTGGCATGCACCTCGCGCAGCTTGTCGGCCGTCTTGCCCACCTTGGCATCGGCCGGCGCGCGCAGCAGCGTGTGCAGCACGGCGCGGTCTTCGGTGTTGTTGATGTGCTCGCCCGCGAACATCGCGTCGCGGTGCGCTTCGAGGCCGCATTCGCGGGCCAGCGTGAGCAGCAGCTCTTCGGTGCGCGCGTCGATCAGGTTCTTGGACAAGTCCGCGAACACATGCGGCGCCTCCTGGCTGAAGCGCTCGAAGCGCTGCGCGTCGTCCACGAAGGCATGGCGCACGTCGAACTGCCGGCCTGCCGTCTCGAAATACGACTGCAGTTGCGCCCAGGCCGGCACACGGTCGCAGCGTGGGGTCACTTGGGTCACGGCCATGTTTACTTGCCGCTTTCCTGCATGAGCTTTTCGAGCTTCACGGCATCGGCCGCGAAGGCGCGGATGCCTTCGGCGAGCTTCTCGGTGGCCATCGCGTCTTCGTTGAGCGCGAAGCGGAAGCCGGCTTCGTCGTAGCTCACCTTCTGGGCGTCGCCCTTGGCCGCGGCCTTGGCGTCGAGCGCGTGTTCCAGCGGCTCGTTGCTCGCAGCGAGTTCGGCCAGCAGCTCGGGGCTGATGGTCAGCAGGTCGCAGCCGGCGAGCGCCTGGATCTGCCCCACATTGCGGAAGCTCGCGCCCATCACCTCGGTCTTGATGCCGTGCTGCTTGTAGTAGTTGAAGATTTCGCGCACCGACTTCACGCCCGGGTCGTTGGCGCCGGCGTTGGCCGCTTCGTCCCACTTGGCACCCGCCGACTTCTTGTACCAGTCGTAGATGCGGCCCACGAAGGGCGAGATCAGTTGCACCTTGGCGGCGCCGCAGGCCACAGCCTGCGCGAACGAGAACAGCAGCGTGAGGTTGGTGCGGATGCCCTTTTGCTCGAGCTGGCGCGCGGCCTCGATGCCTTCCCAGGTGGAAGCGACCTTGATGAGCAGGCGCTTCTCGGTGTCGATGCCTTCGGCCTTGTAGAGCGCCACGATGCGCTCGCCGCGAGCGATGGTGGCGGCGGTGTCGAACGAGAGGCGCGCATCGACTTCGGTGGAGACGCGGCCCGGGATGATCTGGAGGATTTCGGTGCCGAAATTCACCAGCAGCCGGTCGATGACTTCGTCCAGCGGCTTGCCCGCGTGCTTCTTCACGGTTTCGTCGAGCAGGGGGCGGTATTCGGGCTTCTGAACGGCCTTGAGGATGAGCGACGGATTGGTGGTCGCGTCCTGCGGCTTGGAAACGCTGAGCTGTTTGAAGTCACCGGTGTCTGCGACGACGGTGGTCCACTGGCGGAGGGCATCGAGTTGGTTCATGAAATCATTATCCTGTGCGGGTTGTGACAAGTCCTGCACGCATATGCGCGTTGGCCGATGTTTTCATGCGTACCGTAGCACGGGTTTTCGTGCGGCTGCATCGGCCTGCGGCCCACAGGGTTGTCGGCCACCCTGCCCTACAGGGGCTGTGGTCCGTGACTGACGGCACGCGGCGCCCGGCGCGGGCTACCCTGAAAGGCATTCGTAGTTTGCTGCGTTGAGGTTGAACTCGCCGCGGCGAATTTGCTGCGTGAAGCCGAACGTTTTATCTTCAGGAGCCCCCATGTCCCAATACCCCCGACGCCAAGTAGAAGCACCCCCCGGCCGGGTCTTCGACGACCGCCGCACCAGCCATGCCATCGGCGCCATGGCCACCGCCTTCGTGGTGGGTGGTGTCGCGACTTGGCTCGCACTGGGCGCGGTGCGCACCGCCCGCGCGCAGGTGGCCGGCCCGGCCGACGGCGCCCCGCTCATGCGTGCGCCGCTGCAGGTGGTGGCCCCGGTCGACCTGCAACGCTACGCGGGCATGTGGCATGAACAGGCCCGCCTGCCCAACCGGTTCCAGAAAGCCTGTGCCGGTCCGGTCACGGCCGAGTACACGCCGCAGCCCGACGGCACGGTGCAGGTGCTCAACCGCTGCGTGCAGGCCGACGGCAATTTCGACGAGGCCGTCGGCACCGCGCGCGTGGTGCCTGTGGCCGGCCAGCCGGGCGCCGGTCGCCTCGAAGTCCGCTTTGCGCCCGCGTGGCTCAGCTGGCTGCCGATCGTGTGGGGCGACTACTGGATCCTGAAGCTGGACCGCGACTACCAGGTGGCGTTGGTCGGCTCGCCCAACCGCGAGTACCTCTGGGTGCTGTCGCGCGCGCCGCGCCTGGACGATGCGACGCTCCAGGTCGAACTGGACTACGCGCGCAGCCTGGGCTTCGACGCCGACAAGGTCGTGCTGACCGGCAGGTAGCGCGACAACTGCGCCGGCAGCATGTCCGGCGCGGTGCAGTGAATGGCCTGCCAGCCGAAGGCACGTGCGGCCTCCACATTGGCAGCCGCGTCGTCGATGAACACGGTTTCCGACGGCGCCAGCGCATGGCGCATGGCCAGCACTTCGAAAATTTCGCGGTCGGGCTTGATGAACTTCACATCGCCCGAGAACACCCCTCCGTCGAAGCGACGCATGAACGCATGCCGCCGCTCGATGGCGCGCGCATACGGCGCCGGCATGTTCGACAGGTAATAAAGGCGCAGCGGCTGCCCGGCTTCGCGGTGCGCGAACAATTCTTCGAGCATGCCGACCGTGACGGCGATGGCTTCGAGTTGCTCGCCCCTGTGGTCCAGCATGGCGTGCAGCGCGTCCACCGGCAACGACAGCCGCGCCGCCATGCGGGCGATGGCATCGTCCAGCGTGCGCGTGCCGCGGTCGAAGCCGGTCCAGTCGTCGTGATGGAAAAGCGCCCTGCCCAGTGCCGAGGCGGCGGCTTCAGTGGGCGCGTGCGGCGCCAGATGGGCCTGCACCAGCCGCGCGGGCTCCCATGCGAGAAGCACGGCGCCAAGATCGAAAACCACATTCATTGCGACATTGTTTCATGCGCCGCGCGGAACACGCACGCCATGGGCTAGCAGCGACGGGGCGCCCTGCGCCAAGCCGACTGGTACTTCCCTGCCTCGCGAACCCAAAAAAGTCCTTGCAGCCCGAAGGCGGTGCAGTTGAGTACAGGTGCGGCGAATCGGTGCAAGTACCATCGCGACTGGCGTTCCCGGCGGGCCCGGGCGTCGTCAGGCACACGGCCTGCTAGGCACTCAGACAAAGGAAAGTTTTCTCATGAGCTTCGATCTCGTTCTGTTCGGCGGTACTGGCGACCTTGCGTGGCGCAAGCTGATGCCCGCGCTGTTCCAGGCCTTCCGGCACGGCAGCCTGCCGCAAGACGGCCGCATCATCGGCGTGGCGCGGGACGATCATTCGGACGACCAGTACCGCGAGCTGATCCAGTCGCGCTTCAACGCGGTCGAAGGCGCCAAGCGGCCGTCGACGGAAGAGTTCAAGAAGTTCGCATCCATGCTGCACTACCTGCGCATGGACCTGTCCAGGCCCGACGACTACACGCGGCTGGCCGACCTGCTCAAGCAGCGCGATGCCGACACCGTGGTGATGTACGTGGCCACCGCGCCGGCCCTCTTCACGCAGGTGGTCGAGCAGATTGCCGTTGCGGGGCTCAACGGCCCCAAGACCCGCATCGTGCTGGAGAAGCCGCTGGGTCACGACCTCGCATCCAACCGCGCCATCAACGCCGCGGTGGGCAAGGTGCTCGAAGAAAAGCAGGTCTTTCGCATCGACCACTACCTGGGCAAGCCTTCGGTGCAGAACCTGTTTGCCATGCGCTTCGGCAATGCGCTGTTCGAGCCCATCTGGCGCCGCGAGCACATCGCCAACATCCAGATCACCATCGCCGAAGACCTGGGCGTGGAAAAGCGCGGCGCCTTCTATGACCAGACCGGCGCGCTGCGCGACATGGTGCAGAACCACGCGCTGCAGCTGTTGTGCGCGATCGGCATGGAGCCGCCGATCAACTCGCATGCCGACGCGATCCGCGACGAAAAGCTCAAGGTGCTGCGCGCGCTCAAGCCCTGGACGCCCGAGAGCCTCGGACTGCATGCGGTGCGCGGCCAGTACACCGCCGGCACGGCCTACGGCGAGCGGGTGCAGGGCTACCGCGAAGAACCCGGGGTCGATCCCGACAGCCGCACCGAAACCTTCGTGGCGCTGCGCACCGAAATCGCCAACTGGCGCTGGGCCGGCGTGCCCTTCTACATCCGCACCGGCAAGCGCCTGGCCTCGCGCGATGCGCGCATCGAGGTCAACTTCAGGCCCACGCCGCATGCGATCTATCGCGCGCCCGCAGGCACCGTCAACAAGCTGGTGATCAACCTGCAGCCCAAGGACGGGCTGGAACTGCACCTGCTCGCGCAGGCGCAGGACAACCGGCAGCGCAGCAACGGCAAGCCGGTGGCTCAACTGGCGCCGGTGCAGCTGGACCTGGACTTCGACAAGCGCTTCGGCGCCGAACGCGTGGGCGCCTACGAGCGCCTGCTGCTGGATGTGATCGACGGCCGGCTCAACCTGTTCGTGCGCAGCGACGAGCAGGAAGAAGCATGGCGCTGGGTGGAGCCGCTGATCGACAGCTGGGCATCGGACGGCGGCCCGCGCCCCTATGCGGCCGGCACCTGGGGTCCGAGCGCGTCGAGCGCGATGATCGCGCGCGACGGCTTCTCGTGGGGCGAAGAGCAGTAGCCGCCCCGGCGGCGTGTGCGTTCAGCCGAACTGGATGCAGCGCATGCTGAGGGTGCCCGACTGGAAACCCTCATACACCGTCTTCGCGCGCTCGCCAGTACCGGCGGCGCCCAGGGCGTAGAGAAACGGAAAGTAGTGATCGGGCGTGGCCACTGCCATGGATGCGCCTTCCAGCTTTTCATAGCCGATCAATGCGCGGTCGTCGCGGCCCGCCAGCGCTGACTTCACCGCATCGTCGAAAGACTGCGCCCACGGGCGGCTGGCATTCGGGCCGTCGGCGGTGCCGCGGTCGGTGGCGCGCAGGTTGTGCACCACGTTGCCGCTGCCCATCACGAGCACGCCCTTGTCGCGCAATGCCGCCAGGTCGCGCCCCACCGCATAGTGGAAGGCAGCCGGCTTGTCGTAATCGATGCTGAGCTGGAAAACGGGAGTGTCGGCCTTCGGGTAGAGGTGCTTGAGCACCGACCAGGTTCCGTGGTCCAGGCCCCATTGCTCGGTGGCGATCACGGGCGTCTGCTTCACCGCGCCCACGGTTTCCCTGGCCAACGCCGGGTGCCCAGGCGCCGGGTATTCGACATCGAACAGCGCCTGCGGAAAGCCGCCGAAGTCGTGGATCGTCTTCGGCCTGGCCTGCATCCCGACGCCTGTCGCGCCCCGGCTCAACCAGTGCGCCGAGACGCTGAGGATGGCCGTGGGCGGCGGCAGCTCCCGGCCCCACGCAGCCAGGCGCCGGGTGAAGCTGTTGTCGGCAATCGCATTCATCGGCGTGCCGTGCCCGATGAAGATGACCGGCATGCGCCGCGACGGCGTGCCCGCCGCATGGGCCAGCGATGCGAGGGAAGCCAGCGCGGTGGTCGCGCCGAGCGCCGACGCCATCACGAAACCCCTGCGGCCGAGTCCGGACGCTGCTACTTGCCCGGCAATGGAGAAGGTCGTCTGGACTGCCATGGTTCCCTTGATGATGTCTTGCGCATCACTGTGCGGCAGCACCGGGGAACGCGCAGTGCGTTTACGCACACATCGCAGCGCTCAGATGCGGCCCTCTTCCGCCGCGTGGCAAGCCACCTGCACGCCCTTGATGCTCAACAGCTTCGGCCGCTCCGCCGAACAGCGCGCATTGGCATGCGGACAACGCGGGTGAAAGGCGCAGCCCGTGGGCGGATTCAGCGGATTCGGCACTTCGCCCTGCACCGGCGTGCGCTGGCGACCGGTGTGCTTCATCTGCGGGATCGCGTCCAGCAGCATGCGGGTGTACGGGTGCTGCGGCTCGGCGAAGAGCTTGTGCTTGTCCGCCACCTCGACCAGGCGGCCCAGGTACATCACGCCGACCTGGTCCGCGACGTGGCGCACCACCGCGAGGTTGTGCGAGATGAAGAGGTAGGTCAGGCCCCGCTCGCGCTGCAGGTCCTTCATGATGTTCAGCACCTGCGCCTGCACGCTCACGTCGAGCGCGGAGGTGGGCTCGTCGCACACCAGGAACTCGGGCTGCGTGGCGAGCGCGCGGGCGATCGAAATGCGCTGGCGCTGGCCGCCCGAGAACTGGTGCGGGTACTTGCTCATGTCCAGCGGCGAGAGGCCAACCGACTTGAGCAGCTCGCCCACGCGCTCGCGCAGCTCGGCCTTGCCGCTCAGCAGGCCGTGCTCGCGCAGCGGCTCGCCGATGATGTCTTCCACGATCCAGCGCGGGTTCAGGCTGGCATAGGGGTCCTGGAAGATCATCTGGATGCGGCGACGCAGCTTCCGGCCTTCGGGCGTCTTGAACGCGGCATGCGCATCCTGCCCGTCGAACTGCAGGCCGCCGCGGGTGGGCGCATAAAGGCCCACCAGGAGGCGCGCCACCGTGCTCTTGCCGCAGCCCGATTCGCCCACCAGCGCCAGCGTCTTGCCGCGTTCGATGGAAAAGCTCACACCGTCCACTGCATGCAGCAGCACGCGTGGCTTGCGTTCGAGCACGCGGTTGAGCCAGGGCGGCGAGACGTCGAAGGTGCGTGCCAGATCGTGCGCGACGACCAGGGGCTCGCCGGTTGATTCCTTGCGGGGTTCGATCACGGCGCTCATCGCGTCACCTCCGCGATGGGTTCGGCCGCTTCGGGCGTGGCGCGCTCGCCGGCAGCCATCGCTTCGTGATGCCTGGCCGCGATTTCGGCCTGTCCCAGATGCGGATCGGTTGCGTCGTGCAGCCAGCATGCGGCGCGCGTGGCGCCCGCGTGCATCAGCTCGGGCCGCTCGGTCAGGCAGCGCGCAAAGGTGCGCGGGCAGCGCGGGTTGTAGGCGCAGCCGGTGGGAATGGCGTTGAGCCGCGGCATCGCGCCGTCGATCTGGTTGAGCCGCTCGCGGTCCATGGTCATGTCGGGAATCGAGGCCATCAGGCCCGCGGTGTAGGGGTGCGCGGGCTGATGGATCACCTCGTGCACCGGGCCGATCTCGGCGATGCGGCCCGCGTACAGCACGGCCACGCGGTCGCAGGTTTCGGCGATCACGCCCATGTCGTGCGTGATCAGCATCACGGCCGCGCCGCGGTCTTTGCAGATGCGCTTGAGCAGCTGAATGATCTGCGCCTGGATCGACACGTCCAGCGCGGTGGTGGGCTCGTCGGCCACGATGAGCTTGGGCTCGGCCGCGAGCGCCAGCGCAATCACCACGCGCTGCCGCATGCCGCCGGAGAACTGGTGCGGAAAGTGGTCGATGCGCTGTTCGGCGGCGGGAATGCCGGTGTCCTGCAGGAGGCCGATGGCGCGCTTGCGCGCTTCGGATTCGGTCACGGGCAGGTGTGCACGGATGGTTTCGGTGAGTTGCCGGCCCACGGTGTAGAGCGGGTTCAGCGAAGTCAGCGGGTCTTGAAAGATCGCGCCGATCTTGCGACCGCGAATGGGCCGCATCGCATCGAAACTCAGGTTGTCGATGCGCTGGCCGTCCAGCAATATCTGGCCGCCGGCCACGCGGCCGGGCGGCTCGAGCAGGCCGATGATGGCCGCGCCCGTGAGCGACTTGCCGGCGCCCGATTCACCCACCACGCCCAGGATTTCTCCGGGCGCGATGTCGAAGGAAATGCGGTCGATCGCACGCAGCGTGCCGCGGCGGTTGGGAAACTCGACGACGAGGTCTTTGACCTGGAGCAGCGTCATGGTGGCGTTGTCCTTTTCTCTTCAGCGCAGCCGTGGGTTGAGGGCGTCGCGCAGCCAGTCGCCCAGCAGGTTCACGCTCAGTGCGATCAGCACCAGCATCAGGCCCGGAAACACGGTGATCCACCATTCGCCCGAGAACAGGTATTGGTTGCCGATGCTGATGAGCGTGCCCAGCGATGGCGAGGTCGGCGGCACGCCGACGCCCAGGAAGGACAGCGTGGCCTCGGTGATGATCGCGGTCGCCACCTGGATGGTGGCCAGCACCATCACCGGCCCCATCACGTTGGGCAGCACATGGCGCAGCATGATGCGGATCGGCGCCACGCCGGTGACGCGCGCCGCCTGCACGTACTCCTTGTTGCGCTCCACCAGCGTGGAGCCGCGCACCGTGCGGGCGTACTGCACCCAGCCGGTCAACGAGATGGAAATGATCAGCACGCCGAAGGCGAGCGACTCGTGCGCGCCCGGAAACAGCGCGCGGCCGACGCCCGCGATGAGCAGCGCGACCAGGATGGGCGGGAACGACAGCATCACGTCGCACACGCGCATGAGGAACGAGTCGAGCCAGCCGCCGAGAAAGCCGGCCAAGAGGCCGAACACCACGCCCACGACCACCGACAGCACCACCGACACCAGGCCGACCACCAGCGAGATGCGCGCGCCGTAGATCACGGCCGAGAGAATGTCGCGGCCCTGGTCGTCGGTGCCGAGCAAGTACTTGGAAGAGCCTTCGGCAGTCCATGCCGGCGGCAGGCGGGCATCGCTGAGTTCGAGCGTGGCCAGGTCGAAGGGGTTGTGCGGCGACACCCATCCGGCGAACACCGCGCAGACCAGGCAGACCAGCGCGATCAACGCGGCACCGATGGCGACCGGCGAGGTGCGGAAGCTGTAGCCGACATCGCTGTCGAGCCAGCGGGCAATTGTTTTTTTCATCGCCGGGCCGCCTCAAGGTGAAAAACGGCCCCCTCGGGGGGCAGCGGACCTTGCGCAGCAAGGGGAGCGTGGGGGTTGATTTTCATCGTGACGCAAAAAGGAAAGGGCCCGCAAGAAGCGGGCCCATGGTCGGGCTGCGCCGCAGCGCAGCCCGGGGTCGACTTACTTGATGCTCATCCACTTGAAGTACATGAAGTTGTCGGCCAGTTGCACCAGCTCGACCTTCTTGCTCACGCCCCACGCCAGCGATTGCTGATGCAGCGGCAGGTGGCCGATGTCATCCGAATGCAGCTTGAAGGCTTCCTTGATCAGCTCGTTGCGCTTGGCCTTGTCGGACTCCGACTGGATCCTCTTGGTCAGGTCGTCCAGCTTGGGGTTGCAGTACGCGCCCAGGTTGAACTGGCCGGTGCCCTTGTCGTCCGGACAGGCGGTGAGCGAGCTCAGCGCGTTGTGCGAGTCGTAGGTGGTCGGCGTCCAGCCCAGCATGTAGAAGCTGGTGTCGCGGCGCAGGATCTTCGGGAAGTACGTGCCCTTGGTCTCGGCCACGAGGTTGATCTTGACGCCGATCTTCGCGAGGTTGGCGGCCACGCTCTGGCAGATCTGGCCATCGTTGACGTAGCGGTCGTTCGGGCAGTTCATCGAAACCTCGAAGCCGCTGGGATAGCCGGCTTCGGTCAGCAGCTTCTTGGCGGCTTCCACGTCGAAGGGCAGGCGCTTGTCCTGCTCGGCGGTCCAGCCGTTGATGCCGGGGCCCACCAGCAAGGCGGTGGGCTTGGACGCGCCGCGCATCACGGTGCGCTGGATGCCCACGATGTCGATGGCCTGGTAGAAGGCCTGGCGAACGCGCTTGTCCTTGAACGGGTTTTTGCCCTTGATGTTGGAGTAAAGCAGTTCGTCGCGCTTCTGGTCCATGCCCAGGAAGATGGTGCGCATCTCGGGGCCGGTGATGACGCGGGCGTTGGGCGCAGCGTTGATGCGGGCGATGTCCTGCACCGGCACGGGCTCCATCACGTCGACTTCGCCGGAGACCAGGGCGGCCACGCGGGTGGCGGGGTTGGCGATGGGCGTGAAGACGATCTCTTGTGCGTTGCCTTCGATCTTGCCCCAGTAGGTGCCGTTGCGCGTGAACACGGTGCGCACGTTGGGCTGGCGCTCGCGCACGCGGAACGGGCCGGTGCCGTTGGCCTTGAAGGAGGCCGTGTTCTCGATGCCCTTGCGGCGGTCCACCGGCTTGGTGGCCTGGTTTTCCTCGCACCATTTCTTGCTCATGATCATGGTGAGCGAAATCACGTCGGGCAGGATCGGGAACGGGCCGTTGGTTTCGATTTCGACAGCCAGGTCGCCGACCTTGCGCACGGCCTTGATCTCGCTGAGCGTGGCCTTCATGTCGGAGCCGTCGCCCTGCGCGCGCGCAAAGCTGAAGACCACGTCGTCGGCGGTGAACGGGGTGCCGTCATGGAACACCACGCCCTTGCGCAGTTCGAAGCGCCAGATGTTCGGCGAGGTCTGCTTCCAGCTGGTGGCCAGCAGCGGTGCGAGGCTCAGGTCCTTGTTGCGCCCCACGAGGGTTTCATAGACGTTGGCGGTCACGCTCAACTGCAGCGACTCGTTGAGCGAGTGCGGGTCGAGCGACAGGGCATCGCCCTGGTTCGCGATCCGGATCGTCTGCGCGCTGGCGACCAGGCTGACGGCGCTCAGGGCGCACAGAACGGTGGCGGCTGCCATTTTCTTCTTGAAACTCATGGAACTACTCCTCGGGTTGAATCAAACACATCAGGACGCCGCGGTGGCGGCTGCTTTTGCTGGCTGCGTGCCGCGGGTAACGGCAAGCGGCATGCCCTGCTCGATCAGGCCCGCGTGCAACGCGGCGCCCAGCGGCAGGATCTCGTCATTGAAGTCGTATCGGCTGTTGTGCAGGAAGGCGCCGTGCTGCGCGTCCTGGCCGATGCGCAGGTAGGCGCCGGCCTTCTTCTGCAGCATGAAGGAAAAGTCTTCGGCGCCCATGCTGGGCTCCAGGCTGCGGTCCACGTTTTTTGCGCCGACCAGCGATTCGGCCACGTCGGCCGCGAACATCGCCTCGGGGGCGGTGTTGATGGTGGCCGGATAGATGCGCTCGTACTTGATGGTGGCGGTGGCGCCGAAGCCGCCGGCGATGGCCGTGCACAGCTCGGTCAGGCGCTGCTCGACCTGGGCCTGCACGCGCGCGCTGAAGGTGCGTACCGTGCCGACCAGCGTGGCCTCGCCCGGGATCACGCTCATCGCGCCCAGGTCGCCCGCCTGCACGGCGCAGATGCTGACGACCGCCGCGTCGATGGGGCGCACGTTGCGCGAGACGATGGTCTGGGCTGCGGTGATGATGTGCGCGGCGACCACCACCGGGTCGATGGTCTGGTAGGCGTGCGCGCCATGGCCGCCCTTGCCCTTGATCTCGATGGTGATGCGATCGGCCGCGGCCATCATGGCGCCGCGGTTGATGCCCACGGTGCCGGCCGGCATGGCGGGCCAGTTGTGCATGGCGTAGACCGCGTTCACCGGGAAGCGGTCGAACAGGCCGTCCTCGATCATCACGCGCGCGCCGGCAAAGCCTTCTTCGCCGGGCTGGAAGATCAGCACGGCGGTGCCGTCGAAGTCGCGGGTTTCGGCGAGGTAGCGCGCGGCACCGACCAGCATGGCGGTGTGGCCGTCATGGCCGCAGCCGTGCATGAGGCCGTCGTTGGCGGAGCGCCAGCCGAACTCGTTGTCTTCGCGCATGGGCAGCGCATCCATGTCGGCGCGCAGGCCGATCATCCGGCCGCTGGCCGTGGACTTGCCGCGGATCACCCCGACCACGCCGGTCTTGCCGATGCCCTCGTGGATCTCGTCCACGCCGCAGGCGCGCAGCGCCTCGCGCACGCGGCCGGCGGTGTAGAACTCTTCGAAGCCGAGCTCGGGGTGCGCATGCAGATCGCGGCGAAAGGCCGTGATCTCGGGATAGAAGCTCGCAATGTGCGCGAAGGCACGGCCCGATGCCTTGAGGCGTGGAGCGCTTGCCGCCATGCTCAATGCCCTCCCGCCTTGCCCACGCGCAGACGCGGATCGACCACGAAATACAGCAGATCGACCACGAGATTGATGACCACGAAGATCAGCGCGATCAGGCACAGGTAGGCGGCCATCACCGGGATATCGGCAAAGGTCACGGCCTGGATGAACAGCAGGCCCATGCCCGGCCACTGGAACACCGACTCGGTGATGATGGCAAAGGCGATCAGGCCGCCCAGTTGCAGGCCGGTGATGGTCATGACCGGCACCAGCGTGTTCTTGAGCGCATGGCCGAAATGGATCGCCCGGTTCGACAGGCCGCGGGCGCGCGCGAACTTGATGTAGTCGGTGCGCAGCACCTCGAGCATCTCGGCGCGCACCAGCCGCATGATCAGCGTGAGCTGGAAGATCGCCAGCGTCACCGCCGGCAGCACGATGTGGTGCCAGCCGTCGGCCCTGAAGAGACCGCTGGTCCACCAGCCGAACTGCACCGTCTCGCCGCGCCCGAAGCTCGGAAACCAGCCCAACTGCACCGCGAACACCAGGATCAGCAGGATGCCGATGAGAAAGGTCGGCAGCGACACGCCGAGCAGCGAGACCGTCATGAACACCTGGCTCATGAAGGTGCCGCGGCGCAAGGCGGTGTACACGCCCATCGGAATGCCGACGAAGAGCGCAAGCGCGGCCGCCACGAGGGCAAGTTCGAGCGTGGCGGGAAAGCGTTCACCGATCAGGCGCGACACCTTGGCGCCCTGGCGCAGGCTCAGCCCGAACTCGCCCTGGGCCGCATTGACCAGAAAGTGCCAGAACTGCACGAAGAAGGGTTGGTCGAGCCCCAAGGCGGAGCGCATTTCGCGGATCTGCTCTGGTTTGGCATCCTGCCCCAGCAGAAAAACGACGGGATCGCCGACATATTGAAAGAGGAGGAAGGCGATGAAAGCGACCGTGATCATCACGATCACGGCCTGGATCAGGCGGCGCAGTACGAAGGCAATCATTCAGCTACAAAAGTGATCGGGCATCCTAGCAGCGCAAGGTGCGTGCCCGCACGGGGGTTCCCCGGGGGTGCACGCACATGGTGCGCTTTGCCAACACTTCGCGTCTGCGACGCCGAAAAGAAAAAAGCCACCCGACTTTCGTCGGGTGGCTTTTGAGTCTTTCGATTCGAAGCTGGCTTACGCCAGCATCAAATTAGAAAGCGTGACGGATACCGAAGTCGTAGCCGGTCGAGTTCTTCGGGGTGAAGGTGCCGTTGCTCAGGAAAGCGGGGCCGCCAACCGTCAGAGCTGCACCGTTCTTGTTGCTCACGCGAGCGATCGTTGCGTACAGAGCCGTGCGCTTCGACAGGTTGTGCACGTAGCCGAGAGCAATCTTGTTGGCCTTCGGATCGGGATCAGCCACTTCGAACAGACCAACGGTCTGGTTCAAGTCGTACTTGACGCTCGAGTACGAAGCGCGGATCAGGCCAGCACCCACCGGCACCGTCACGCCGATCAGGTAGCCCTTGAGCTTCGTGTCGGTGTTGGTGGCGAAGAAGTCCCGGTTCTCGAAGTCGGTCTTGTTCTTGGCTTGCGAGATTTCACCGAAGAGCTTCACGGGACCGAAGTCATACGAAGCGCCCAGGTTCAGCGTGTTGACCTTGTTGGTCGTGCCGAGGTAGTAGTCGTCACCAACGGTGCTGCTGCCGTAAGCCAGTGCAACGTCCAGAGGACCGTTTGCGTAGCCGAAGCGGCCACCGACGTAACGGCCTTGACGCTGGCTGTTCTCGACGTCAGGCGTAGAGAGACCAGGGCTGTACTTGGTCTTCTCGCTGAAGCCGTACATCACTTGACCGTAGAAACCACCCAGGTTCGGCGGCAGGAAGTAGCCAACGGTGTTGCTGGCGCGAACGTAATTGCTGTTGCCAACGTTGGTGAAACCAGCGGTCGAAGCAGCGGGGGTACCGAAGGCGCCGAAGCTGCCGTTGGCCGTCGAGATCAGGTTGGTGCCAACGCCGTTGGTGCCGAACGGATCGAACACGGTGTCGTTCCAGAACGTCGGGGTGTAGTCACGACCCAGGCGGATTTCACCGAAACCACCCGACAGGCTCACGGTAGAGCGACGTGCGAACGTTGCGATACCTTCTTGGCCGTTGTCATTGCTGATCGGGGCTTCGAGCCAGAAGCTGGCTGCCAGGCCACCACCGAGGTCTTCCGTGCCACGGAAGCCCAGACGGCTGGAGTTGTAGCCCGAGTTGGCCAGAACGCGCTGGCTGCGCTTGACGCTGCCTTGGTTGACGTAGAACGGGTCCAGGAAGGTCGCACCGTTCAGGTCACGCGAGGTGGACGAGTAGCCGCTGATCGACGCGTCGACCACACCGAAAAGAGTGACGGACGACTGGGCCGAGGCAACACCGGCAACAGCCAGGGCAGCCAGAGCAACTAGAGATTTTTTCATTGCAAGTTTCTCCAAGGTTAAACATAGGGCTCCGGTGCGAAGGGCTCACTGTGACTGGCACTTTGTGCTCCCACCGGACCCCGGGCCAACCTCCTTTTGGGAAGTTGTTGCTATTGCACCAGAGCCGCTGCGGCAGGGCAAAACAAATCGCCCGAAATCTAGGATGGCGCGGGCGTTTCGTTGCAGTCCTGCAACAGAGGACTTTGGCCCGTCTGCTACGCACAATTTGAAACAAAACCTGTGCAACTTCCGGTGCTTCCGCCGTGGGTTCAAATAACCGCATGACTCCCTTGCTCGATCCCCTCCTGACCGCTGCCGACTCGGCGTTGCGCACACTGTTTGCGCGCCCCCATGCGACACGGGCCATGCCGGTCCCTTCGCAGATCACCGGGGACATGAACGACAAGGAGCGGCGCGAAGCTGGCGCATTGATGCGCGTGAACCATGTCGGCGAAGTCTGTGCCCAGGCGCTCTATACCGCGCAGGCCGCCGTCGCACGAGATCCGGCCCTGCGCGCCCACTTCATCGAAGCGTCTCATGAGGAAACCGATCATCTGGCCTGGACTCGGCAGCGGATGGACCAACTCGGCGCACGCGCTTCGATGCTGAATCCGCTCTGGTATGCGGGCGCCTTCGGACTGGGGCTGGTGGCGGGAAAGCTCGGGGACCCCTGGAGCCTCGGATTCGTCGCAGAGACGGAACGGCAGGTGGAAGCGCACCTCGACAGCCACCTGGACCGCCTGCCGCCGTCCGACACCGCCTCCAGAGTCATCGTCGAACAAATGAAGTTCGACGAAGCGCGCCATGCCGCGCAAGCCGTCGATGCCGGAGCCGCCGAACTGCCGGCGCCAGTCAAGGCCATGATGCGCGCTGCGTCCCGCGTGATGACCACGCTGGCGCACCGCATCTGAGGTTGAACAGCTTCAGGTTTCGATCAGCTCGAAACTGGTGGTGATCTCGGCGGTCTTCGCCAGCATGATGCTCGCCGAGCAATAGGTTTCGTGGCTCAGTGCCACGGCCCGCTCCACGGCGGAGGCCGGGATTCCCTTGCCCGCCACGGTGAAATGCATGTGAATCTTCGTGAAGACCTTCGGGTCCTTCGGCGCCCGCTCGCTGGTGAGCTTGACGCTGCAGCGTTCCACGCGATGGCGGCCGCGTTTCAGTATCAGCACGACGTCATAGGCAGTGCATCCGCCGGTGCCGGCCAGCACCGTTTCCATAGGCCGTGCCGCCAGGTTCTGGCCGCCGTTCTCGGGTTTGGCAGCATCGGGCGCGCCGTCCATCATCAGGACGTGGCCACTGCCGGTTTCGGCAACGAAACCCATGGCTGATCGCGTGCCCGCGTCGCCGGTCCAACTTACTGTGCATTCCATGGTTCTTCGGATTCCAGTCTGGGATGGCCGGCAAAAATGCACGCCGGCCTCGATTTGTGTGGGAAAAGCATCACTCGCTTGTTGCAACGCAACAAACAATCGATATACTTTATTTCATCGCGCAAACGTATGCGCAAACAGTTGTCTCCTCCACCCTTCCAATTGGTGGATTTAGCCCCGAGCTGCAAAGCTCGGGGCTTTTTTCTTTGCGGATCGGCTTGTGCGACCTGTCGCACCACTCTAGTTTTCGCCTCGAAAGGGCAACTGCTCTGGCTGCCCTGGCTGTTGCCGGTGTTGCCTCGGCCCAGTCGTCCGTCACTCTTTTCGGTGTGGTCGACGCGTCGATCAGCGGCTACTCGTCCACCTCGCGTGACCTGACCCTCCCGGCCCCGCTCAACCAGGGCAGCGTCAAGATCAGCCAACGTGCTCTGGCCAACTCGGGCTACAACAGCAGCCGGCTGGGCTTCCGCGGCACCGAAGACCTCGGTGGCGGCCTGGCAGCCAGCTTCTGGCTCGAAGCTCCGGTCAGCAACGACGATGGCGCCAAGGGCGTTGCCGATTTCACGCGCCGTTCGACCGTGAGCCTGTCGGGTGGCTTCGGTGAAGTCCGCCTCGGCCGCGACTACACCCCGACGTTCTGGAACGACACCGTGTTCGACCCGTTCGGCACCAACGGCGTTGGCTCCAACCTGATCAATACGGCCAACGGGTACAACGTCCTCACAGAGGGTGCCAAGGATACGGGCGGCTTCGGCGGCAACATGAACTACGCCCGCGCAAGCAATTCGATCGGCTACTTCCTGCCGCCGAACCTGGGTGGCTTCTACGGTCAAGTGATGTACGGCTTCGGCGAGAAGACCAAGTACAGCCCTGGTCTCTCTACGCCTGACGTCGAGAACAGCCAGCGTCAAGGCCGTTACGTCGGTGGCCGCTTCGGCTACGCAAACGGTCCTCTGGACGTTGCACTGGCTTACGGCAGCAGCACCGTTGGTGACGACTACTACCTCGGCACGACCAACAAGGTCAACACGCTGAACCTGGGCGCTTCGTATGACTTCGGTCCCGTGAAGCTCTTCGGTGAAATCTCGCAAGCCAAGAGCAAGACGGACTTCGAAAACCGGACGTTCTCCGCCGCCAACACCGACACGAAGCTCAGCGGCTACCTGATCGGCGTGACGGTGCCGGTGGGTGCTGGCCTGATCCGCGCTTCGTACTCGAGCGTCAAGTACAACGAGAACCAGATCCTCGCGCCGTTCGAACTGGCTGATCCTGATCCGAAGGCCAACAAGATTGCACTCGGCTATGTGCACAACCTGTCGAAGCGCACTGCCCTGTACGCAACGATCGCTCGCGTGAGCAACAAGAACGACGCAGCTCTGAAGGTTGGCGGCCCCGGTTTCCTGAGCAACGGCATCTTCACGCCGAAGACCTCGACGGGCTACGACTTCGGTATCCGTCACGCGTTCTGATCTTCTTCGTTTGATCCCGATGCTGGCTCACGCCAGTTCGAATCAGCAAAGCCTCAAGTCGCCCGGTGCAAGCCGGGCGGCTTTTTCCGCTTTGGATTCAACTTGTCCGGCCGCGCCTGCTTTGCAGCAGCCCCACATTCATTTCTCCGCTCAATACCGATGCGTAGAAACGCTCGACCATGTTGACGCTCGTGCGCGCGTTGCGCGCCAAGGTCAGCATGTCGATTCCCTGTCCATACAACAGCCTCAACGTGATGGCGGTGTGACGCAGGCAATACAGCGTCCTCGACTGACCCAGAGGCCCCTTCGCGAGCCCTGTCTTCTCGAGCACCCAATGAAAGAAGAAGTTGAGCACTGCCAACGCGTGCTCGCGGTTCTTCAGGTGCGGCATGAAGATGTAATCTTCCGCGCCGCCAAATCCATGCTCGCTGCGATAAGCGAGCAAACATTCATAGACCCGCACCGCAGGGCGAAGGCTCACGATGGGCTGGCTGTGCCGCTTGGTCTCCGGCAGGTTCATGCGCAGGTAGACATGCTTGCCGCGCACGACCTCGATGTGCTTGTGCTTCATGAGCTTGATGTCGCTCGGACGCACGAAGGTGTTCACCATCCAGCGGATCAGCCAGGGCAGTTCGTCCGGCATCACAAGCAGTTCTCGCGCAATCCAGAAGCGTTCGCCGGCACTCAAGCGGTCGAGCACGGGATGCGCATGCCCGCGCAACTTGCGCGCGGCGCCAATGATCGTTCGGTACTCCGCCACGCTGAAGCTGCCCCGCGGCTGGCTGCGGACTTTCACTTTGGGAAATGCCGGCGCATCGCGCAGCACCCCGGTGTGCACACCGTGCATCAGCACCTTGCGCAACAGCACCAGGTACTGCGCGATCGTCGTGCTGGTAAAGCCCTGCGCGCCGAGGTGATCGATGAGGCGCTGCGCATCGGCCGTGGAGAACGACTGCGCCGGCACATCACCCAGCAACGGAACGATGTGCGCACGCAATCTGTTGCCCATGACCTGCCATGTGGGCCTGCCAATTTCTTTTCGCTGAACACGCGCAGCCTCCGCTTGCATCAGCCCTTTCGAAAGATCACTGACAGAAATTGATAACAAATTTTGCTCAATCGTAATTTGATTGGCAGGCATGCGAACTGCGGGATAGGTGCGTCCAAAAAATCCCGAATCGTTTGCAGCCGGGGTGCTTTGAAATAGGTTTATGACATTTGTGTCCATGTCAAACCCGCATGCAATCCCGATGCCTCTTATCATCGATGGTTAGCAAATGAAAACTCCCTTGGAAAAAATCGTGCGCAATGCACCTGTTACTCCGGCGCTGACGCCCGCCGACTATCTCAGAAAAATTCTCAACGCCCGGGTTTACGACGTCGCTGTCGAGTCCGCGCTGGAGAAAGCGCGCGCGCTCAGCGAACGGCTCGGAAACACCGTTCTTCTCAAACGCGAAGACCAGCAACCGGTATTCAGCTTCAAGTTGCGCGGTGCCTATAACAAGATGGCGCACTTGAGCGCGGCGCAATTGGCGAGCGGTGTCATTTGCGCGTCGGCCGGCAATCACGCGCAGGGCGTTGCGCTCGGCGCGCGAAAACTCGGCACGCGCGCGGTGATCGTCATGCCGGTGACCACGCCGAAGTTGAAGATCGACGCCGTGCGCGGATTCGGCGGCGAAATCGTTTTGCACGGCGACAGCTATTCCGATGCGTATTTGCACGCACGCGAATTGCAGATCCAGCAAAACCTGACTTTCGTTCACCCCTTCGACGACCCCGACGTCATTGCAGGCCAGGGCACCATCGCCATGGAAATCCTGCGACAGCATCAAGGCCCGCTGGATGCGGTCTTCGTTGCCATCGGCGGGGGCGGTTTGATTTCCGGCGTGGCCAACTACATCAAGGCCGTGCGTCCCGAGATCAAGGTGATCGGCGTGCAGATGAACGACTCCGACGCGATGATGCAATCGGTCGCGGCGCACCAGCGCGTGAACCTGCCCGATGTCGGTCTGTTCTCCGACGGCACTGCCGTCAAGCTCGTGGGCGAGGAAACCTTCCGCATCGCCAGCGAACTGGTCGACGACTACATCGCCGTCGACACCGATGCCGTGTGCGCCGCCATCAAGGATGTGTTCGTGGACACGCGCAGCATCGTCGAGCCGGCCGGCGCCCTGGCCGTGGCGGCGATCAAGCAGTACGTGGCCGGGCACGGCCGCCAGGGCGAGACCTACGCCGCCATCCTCTGCGGCGCCAACATGAACTTCGACCGGCTGCGCTTCGTGGCCGAGCGTGCCGAAGTCGGCGAAGAACGCGAGGCGCTCTTTGCCGTCACGATCCCCGAAGAGCGCGGCAGCTTCCGCCGCTTCTGCGAACTGGTGAGCGAACTGCCCGCCGGGGAACCGGATGCGGGCGCAGGTGCGCCGCGCAGCGTGACGGAGTTCAACTACCGCATCAGCGACGCGGCCACGGCGCATGTGTTCGTCGGCCTCACGACGTCGGCGCGCGGCGAGTCGGCCCTCATTGCCCGCAACTTCATAGACCACGGCTTCGATGCGCTGGACCTCACGCACGACGAGCTTGCCAAGGAGCATCTGCGCCATCTGGTGGGCGGACGCACGGGCCTGGCGCACGACGAGCGCCTGCTGCGCTTCGTGTTCCCCGAACGTCCGGGCGCGCTGCTCAAGTTCCTGAGCCTGATGCGGCCGAACTGGAACATCAGCCTCTTCCACTACCGCAACCAGGGCGCGGACTACGGCCGCATCCTCGTGGGGTTGCAAGTGCCCGCCGGAGACGCCGCCGTCTTCGACGAGTTCCTCGACAACCTGGGCTATCCCTACGTCGAGGAAACGGCCAACCCGGCCTACCGCCTGTTCCTGCAGGCCTGACCGACGCCCCCCAAAAAGAAAGAGCCGGCACTGCGCCGGCTCTTTGTCTTCGTCGGCGGGAATCCGCTACTGCGCAGGCCCTTGTGCCTCCTGCCCTTGCGGCGGTGCGATCTGGGGCTGCGCCATCACCGCGGGCATGGTGGACGGCAACATCCCGCCCGGCCTCTGCGCCGCCGGCGGCGCGGGAGCGGCGGGAACTGGCGCGGGCGACACGCTCGGAATCGGCGCCGCCGGCAGGCTGACGCTGATCGGCGCACGCACCGGCAGTTGCAGCGTGAACCCCGGCGGCCCGTCGATCTGCGCACCGAGCGTGGCCGCACGCACGCCCACCGACTGCAGCACATAGCTGTCGCCGACACGCGAGCCAACGCGGAACGGCCGCGGCGGCTTGCCGTCGATGGCGATCAGGGCCGCGCCCTGGTTCGACGGGTCCGCCACCACGCCCACCAGCGCGAAGCGGCTGGCCGCCTCGGGCGCTGCGGGCGCCTTGTTGTCCGCCGAAACCACGCCCAGCAGGCGCCCGACGGCCTCTGCATCGGCGGCGACCGAGGGTCGCGGCATCGCCGCCGCGGCGGCCACCGCATCGGCCGGCGATGCAAGGCGCAAGGCCCAGAACACCGCGGCACCGGCAGCCAGAGCCCAAAGCCCCGTCGTTGCAAGTGGGGCATGCCAGCGGGCAGCGGAGTAAGGACTTGTCATGGGCGCGGATTATCATGCAGCGCGCTTTCCGAATCATGTCCGCCCTACCTATGAACAAATTCCTTCGTGCCGCCACCCGCACCGCCCAACGCGGCTTCACGCTGATCGAACTCATGGTGGTGCTCGTCATCATCGGCGTGCTGGCCGCACTGATCGTGCCGAACGTGATCGAGCGTGCCGACGACGCCCGCGTGACGGCCGCGCGCACCGACATCAACAACCTGATGCAGGCGCTCAAGCTGTACCGCCTGGACAACCAGCGCTACCCCACCGCCGAGCAGGGCCTGCAGTCGCTGCTGACCCGCCCGACCGTCGGCCCGGCCGCTCCGAACTGGAAGCCCTATGTGGAGAAGCTCCCCAACGACCCCTGGGGCCACCCGTACCAGTACATGAACCCGGGCATCAAGGGCGAAATCGACGTGCTCTCGTTCGGCGCCGATGGACAGAACGGCGGCGAGGGCAAGAATGCCGACATCGGCAGCTGGCAGTAGCAGCAACCGGACCGCGCGCGGCTTCACGCTGCTCGAGCTGATCGTGGTGATCGCGATCATCGCGATCGCTACCGCCGGTGTGAGCTTTGCCATGCGCGACAGCAACACCGCCAAGCTCGACCGCGAGGCCGACCGGCTCGCGGCCCTCCTCGAATCCGCCCGTGCCCAGTCGCGGGCCAGCGGCGTCGCGGTGCGATGGCGCCCTGTGGAAGGCGGCTTCGTCTTCGACGGCCTTCCGCCCGATGCATTGCCCAGCGGCTGGGTCGCCGAAGGCATCACCGCGCAGGCCGCGCTCGGCAGCGGCTTGCAGGTGCCCGCATTGCAGCTGGGCCCCGACCCGATCATCGCGGCGCAGCAGATCACCCTCTATTCCGCCGGCCCGCCCGCACGCTCGTTGCACATTGCCACCGACGGCCTTCGGCCCTTCGCCGTCTCGCCGGTGCCATGAAGACGCCGCCGCGACACCGCCAGAAGGCGCCGGCCGCCCGCGGCTTCACGCTCATCGAAGTGCTGATCGCGCTGGGCATCGTCGCGCTCGCGCTGGCCGCCGGCTCGCAGGCCACGATGTCGCTCACGCGCAATGCGCAGCGCCAGTCCGACCTGGTATTGGCCGACATGTGCGCGGGGAACGAACTCGCCAAGGCCCGCCTCGCACGGCAGATGCCGGCCGTGGGCGACTCCGGCTCGATCTGCCTGCAGGCCGGCATCTCTTTCAACGTGACGACCTCGACGGTGCCCACGCTCAATCCGAACTTCCGGCGCGTCGACGTGCAGGTGCGCAACGAAGCCGACGAGCCCATCCTGCGCGTCTCGACCGTGGTGGGCCGCTTCTGATGACGATGCAGAAGAAAAAGACGCACGGCTTCACGCTGATCGAGCTGCTGGTGGCCATCGCGGTCATGGCCTTGCTCTCGCTTGTGAGCTGGCGCGGCCTGGACAGCATGTCGCGCGCGACCACGCAGAACCAGCTGCGCGCCGACGCTGTCCTGACGCTGCAGGCCACGCTTGCCCAATGGGGCGCCGACCTCGACGCCGTGGCCTCGATCGCGCAGACCCGGCCCATCGACTGGGACGGCCGCGTGCTGCGTCTCACGCGCCGCGGCAGCGACCCGACGGCACCGTCCATCCAGGTGGTGGCCTGGACGCTGCGCCCCGACGCCGACGGCAACGTCCGCTGGCAGCGCTGGCAATCGCAGCCCTTCAGCACGCGCGGCGACTGGCAGCAGGCCTGGAATCTCGCGGCGGCCTGGGCGCAGACCGGCGGCGCGCCTTCGGGCGGCGACACCGCCTTGGCGCTGATGCCGGCCAGCAGCTGGCAGCTCTTCTATTTCCGCGAGAACACCTGGGCGCCGGCGAGTTCGCTCCCCAACACGCCGGCCAATCCGGCCAACCCCGCCGGCCCGGTCGTCAACATGCCCGACGGCGTGCGCCTCGTGCTCACCCTGCCGCCCGGCGACGGCCTCTCGGGCACGCTCACGCGGGACTGGGTCAGGCCGACCGTGGGAGCGCCGCGGTCATGACCCCGCGCACCACGCCCCGTGCCGCGAAACGCACACGCCGCCAGTCCGGCGCTGCGCTGCTCGCCGCCATGCTGACCGTGATGCTGGTCGCCACCTTCTCGGCCGCGGCGCTGTGGCAGCAGTGGCGCTCCGCCGAAGTCGAAGGCGCCGAGCGCGCGCGGGTACAGGCGGCGTGGGTGCTGATCGGCGCGCTCGACTGGTCGCGCCTGATCCTCGGCGAAGACGGCCGCTCCGGCGGTCCCGACCACCTGGGCGAGCCCTGGGCCGTGCCGCTCGAAGAGGCCCGGCTCACCAGCTTCCTGTCGGCCGAAAAGAACGTGGCGAGCGACAACCTCGAAGGCCTGCCCGATGCCTTTCTGTCGGGCCGCATCGTCGATGCACAGTCCAAGCTCAACGTGCTGTCGCTGGTCGATGCGGGCAAGCCGGTGCCGGCCAGCCTTGCCACCTTCACCCGGCTGTTCGGCCTGCTGGGGCTGCCGGCGTCCGAGCTCAGCCAGATGACCACGGGGCTCATCAGTGCACAGGGGGCCAGCACCGATGCGGCGTCCGGTGGCGGCAGCGGCATCAGCGCCGGCAGCGGCGACGGCGGCAACGCGCCGCTGATGCCGCAGGAGGTGTCGCAGCTGGTCTGGCTCGGCCTGTCGCCCTCGACCGCCACGGCCCTGGAGCCCTACGTCACGGTGTTGCCGGTGCGCACCACGCTCAACCTCAACACCGCCAGCGCCGAGGCCATCAGCGCCAGTCTGGAAAACATGCCGATCGCCACCGCACGCCAACTCGTGGAAAAACGCACCCGCTCCTACTTCAAGACCATCGACGAGGCCAACGCCGGGCTGCCCAGCGGCGGCTCGCGGTTCAATGCGGCGCAGCACGGCGTGGGCACCCAGTTCTTCGAGGTCTACGGGCGCCTTCGGCTGGACCGCACCTGGGTCGAGGAGCATTCCTTGCTTCAGCGCAACGGCGTCACGGTGACAACCGTCTGGCGCACCCGCGGCGCCGGCGCAACAACCACTCAGGCCAAACCCTGAGTGCGGTTGGCACATAGTCATCAAAAAGCCTTATTTCGCCCGTCAAACCTATAGCTCACGCTATTCAATCAATAGCACGCATCTGTAAGACGTCCACCTACAATCACCGGCTTTTCCGACATCCTCATGACTCCGCTGCTGCTCATTGCCCCCCTCCCTCCGGCCGATGCCGGAAGTGAGTACGACTGGGCCCAGGCAGGCGACGACGGCATTGCATTGCGCAACCAAGGCCGCGCACTCCTGGCGCTCCTGCCCTCGGGCAACGAAGTCACGCTCGGCATTCCGTCGGCGGCGCTGTCGTGGCACCGCGTCACGCTGCCCAAGGGCAGCATGGGCAGCGCGTCGAAGCTGCGCCTGGTGCTCGACGGACTGCTCGAAGAACACCTGCTCGACGATCCCGAAGCCCTGCACTTCGCGCTCGAACCCGACGCCAAGGCCGGCGGCCCGGTGTGGGTTGCGGCCTGCAACCGCATCTGGCTGCGCAGCGTGGTGCAAGGGCTCGAAGCGTCCGGCCGCCGCGTGGTGCGCATCGTTCCCGAATTCGCGCCGCAGCCGCCCGACAGCCCGGCGCTGCTGCAGATCACCGGCGAGCCCGAAGCACCGCAGCTCACCGTCTGTGACGCCGACGGCGTGGTCTCGCTGCCGCTGGCCGGCGCGGGGCTGGCGCTGTCGACCACGCTCCCGCTCGACACTGCCGTCATCACCACCGAACCGGCCGTCGCCGAAGCGGCCGAGCACCTGCTCGAGCGCCGCGTGCCCATCGTGCAGGCGCCGCAGCGCTGGCTCAACGCCGCGCGCACGCCCTGGGAGCTCGCGCAGTTCGACCTGGCCGCCACCGGCCGCGCACGCGCCGGGAAAAAGTTCGCGTCGGTGCTGCAGACCCTGCGCTACGCGCCTGAATGGCGTGCGGCGCGATGGGGCGCGGTCGTGCTGGTGCTCACACAGATCGTCGGCCTCAACGCCTGGGCCTGGAAGGAGCGCAGCGCGCTCGACGCCAAGCGCCAGGCCGCCAAGACCATCCTCACCCAGACCTTTCCCTCGGTAAAGATCGTCATCGATCCGCAGCTGCAGATGACACGCGAAGTCGCCGCGCTCCAGCAGGCCGTGGGCGACGTGGCCGCGACCGACTTCGAGCCCATGGTCGGCGCGCTCGCCGTCCACCTGCCTCCGGGCCGCACGCCCTCGGCCGTCGACTACAACGCCGGCCAGCTGCGCCTGCGCGGCCTGGGGCTGCAACCCTCGGAGGTCTCGCAGATCACCGGCGCCATGGCGCCGCGCGGCTACAGCGTGCGCACCGAGGGCGATCTGCTGCTGGTGCAGGCGGAGGCCAAGCCATGAATTTCGGCGAACAACTCAAGGCCCGCTGGGCCGCACTCGCGGTGCGCGAACGCCAGATGGTGGGCGCGGCGATGGCCCTCGTGGCGCTGGCCCTGCTCTGGTGGCTGGCCCTGGCCCCCGCGTTGCGCACGCTGGCCACGGCGCCGGCCGAACACGCGCAGCTCGATGCGCAACTGCAGCAGATGGCCACCTTGCAGAACCGCGCCAAAGCGCTGCAGTCGCAGCCCCGGCTCGCCCGCGACGACGCGATGCGCGCCCTGGAGGTTTCGGTGCGCGAAGGCCTGGGCGCGAGCAACGCGCAGCTCATGACGGCCGGCGGCGACGGCGCCACCGTCACGCTGCGCGCCGCGCCTGCCAGCACGGTCGCCCAGTGGCTCGCGCAGGCGCGCGGCAATGCCCACGCGGTGCCGCGCGAAGTGCATCTGACCCGCGCCCCGGCGTCGGCCGCAGCGCCATCGGCGCCCGGCGCCAAGGACACCCCGCAGCTCCCGCAGGTGCGCTGGGACGGCACGGTGGTCATGGCCCTGCCCGCCCCCCGATGAACAGCCCGGCATGCTGACCCGCACCTCGATCTCCGCGTCCCAACCCCGCCGCGGCTGGCGCTGGGCCGTGGTCGGCATCGCCATCGGTGCGGTGCTCACCGTGGTGCTGTTCGCGCCGGCGCGGTGGCTGGCCTCGGCCCTCGCGGGCTGGAGCCAGGGCCGGCTGCTGCTGGTCAATCCGCGCGGCACGGTCTGGAACGGCGCCGCCGCCGTGGTGTTCGCCAGCGGTGCCGGCGGCGCCCAGGCGGTGTCGCTGCCCGGCCTGCTGAACTGGCGCATCCGGCCGAGCTGGGGCGGCATGTTCGCGTCGCTCGACCTGCCCTGCTGCGCCGCCAGCCCCCTCGAACTCAAGGCCAGCCCGCGCGCCGGCGGCATGCGGCTGGACTGGCAGGACGCTCGCTCGCGCTGGCCTGCCACGCTGCTCACCGGCCTGGGTGCGCCCTGGAACACGCTCAAGCTCGAAGGCGCACTCGATCTCTCCACCAAGGCCTTCTCGATGCAGTGGGACGGCCCCGCATTGCGCATCGCGGGCCAGGCGACGCTGGACGCCACCGATGTCTCGTCCAGCCTGTCGACGCTGCGGCCCATGGGCAGCTACCGGCTCACGCTCGAAGGCGGCAACAGCACCACGCTGCTGCTGAGCACGCGCGCAGGCAGCCTCGAACTGAACGGCAGCGGCAGCTGGAACGGCACCGCGTTCCGCTTCAACGGCGAAGCCAGCGCCGCACCCGGCCGCGAAGACGCGCTTTCCAATTTGTTGAACATCATCGGGCGGCGCGACAACGCGCGCTCGATCATCACCCTGGGTTGAACCTCACCATGAAGCCACTGTTCTCGACCGGCACCGTCGCACTCGCCGTGCGCCTGCTGATCGCCGCCACCTTCCTGCAGGCGGCGCCCACGGTGTTCGCGCAGACCGGCGAAGCGCCGCGGCGCGGCGAGCCGATCACGCTGAACTTTTCCAACGCCGACATCGAGGCCGTGGCCCGCACCATGGCGGTGGTCACCGGGCGCGACGTGGTGGTCGATCCGCGCGTCAAGGGCACGATGAACCTGGTCACCGACCGCGCCATCCAGCCGGCCGCCGCCTTCAACCAGTTCGCCTCGGCGCTGCGCCTGCAGGGCTTTGCGGTGGTGGAGGCCGACGGCCTCTACAAGGTGGTGCCCGAGGCCGACGCCAAGCTGCAGAGCAGCACCGTGAACACCTCCATCGGCGCCACCTCGTCGTCGGGCAGCAACCAGATCGTCACGCAGATCTTCCGCCTGAACTACGAGTCGCCCAACAGCCTGCTGCCGGTGCTGCGCCCGCTGATTCCGCCCAACAACACCATCAACGTGAACCCGGGCAACAACTCGCTGGTGATCACCGACTACGCCGACAACATGCGCCGATTGGCGCGCATCATCGCGGCGCTCGACGTGCCCAACGCGTCCGACATCGAGGTCATTCCGCTCAAGCACTCGATCGCCAGCGACATGCTGCCGCTAGTGCAGCGGCTGATCGACGGCAGCGGCTCGGGCGCTGCGCCGGGTGCCGCGCCCGGCGCGGTCGATGCGTCGTTCCGCACCACGCTGCTGGCCGATCCGCGCAGCAATTCGCTGATCCTGCGCGCGGCCAACCCGGCGCGCGTGCAGCTCGTGCGCACGCTGGTCGAGAAGCTCGACCGCCCGCCCGCGGAAACCAGCAACGGCGCCGCCGGCAACATCTATGTGGTCTACCTGAAGAACGCCGACGCGGTGCGGCTGGCCGCCACGCTGCGCGCCGCCATGGCGGCGAACCAGCAGTCCACCACGCCCGGCGCCCCGGGCGCCGCCGGCGGCGGCACAGCGCCACAACAGCAGCAGAACTTCCAGCAGGCCAGCCAGAACAACAGCAGCGGACAAGGCGGCTCTCCGGCGGCCAATGCGCCGCTCAACAACGCCAACCAGCCGTCCACCGGCGGCCAGATCCAGGCCGACCCGTCGACCAACTCGCTCATCATCACCGCGCCCGAGCCGCAGTACCGCCAGATGCGCGCCGTGATCGACCGCCTCGACGGCCGCCGTGCGCAAGTGATGATCGAAGCGCTCATCGTCGAGGTCAACGCCACCAAGGCCGCGAACTTCGGCGTGCAGTGGCAGAGCGCGCTGGGCAACAACGCGGTCATCGGCACCAACTCCACCCTGACCGGCGCGAACCTGCTGACCCTCACGCAAGCCATTGCCACGCGCAACCCGGCCGGCATCAACCTGCCCACCGGCCTGAACCTGGGCATTGCCGGCAAGGTGGGCGGCCAGTACATCCTGGGCGCCATCGCCAATTTCTTCAGCAGCGACAACGACGCCAACGTGCTCTCCACGCCCAACCTGCTGACGTTGGACAACGAAGAAGCCAAGATCGTGATCGGCCAGAACGTGCCGTTCCCCACGGGCTCGTACGCCAGCACCTCGGGTTCGGTGGGCGTGAATCCGTTCACCACGGTGGAGCGCAAGGACGTGGGCCTCACGCTGCGCGTGCGCCCCACCATCAACGAGAACGGCACCGTGAAGATGCAGATCTTCCAGGAGATCTCCAACGTCGCCGCGGGCACCACGAGCGACCCGAACGGCCCCACCACCAACAAGCGCTCGCTCGAATCCAGCGTGCTGGTGGAAGACGGCGGGCTCGTCATGCTCGGCGGCCTGCTGTCGGACACCTACGGCAACGCCATCGAGAAGGTGCCGCTGGCCGGCGACATTCCGATCGTGGGCAACCTCTTCAAGAACGAGACCCGCAAGCGCGAGAAGAACAACCTCATGATGTTCCTGCGCCCGGTCGTGATGCGCGACGCCAATGCCACCGAAGCCTTCGCCTACGACCGCTACGACCAGATCCGCGGCCTGCAGCAGGCAGCGCAGCCCAACACCGACAACGTGATGCTGCGCAACGTGGACGCCGCGCCCATCCTGCCGGCAACGCCGCCGCTGGGCACCGCCAACAACAGCGCCCGCACCGGGGGCCTGCGCGAACAAGGCACCCAGCTCATTCCGCAGCCCCAGGCGCCGGCCGACAACCGCCGCCTCGCGCCCAGCCCGCTGCGCGGCGCACTGCCGCCCACGTCCGACCCGGTCAGCGCCCGCGAACTGCCCTGATGTCCATGCGCTACCCGCTTCCCTACGCGTTCGCACGCAGCCAGCAACTGCTGCTGGAGCACACCGACGACGGCCGCTACACGCTGTGGATGTCCAGCCACCCCGCACGCAGCGCGGTCGGCGAGGTGGCGCGCAAGTTCGGCGTGCAGGCCTTCGAGGTGCTGGCCGACGGCGCGCTCGCTCAGCGCATCAGCGCGGCCTATGCGCAGGGCGAATCGAGCGCCGCCGCGGTGGTGAGCGAAGTGCAGAACGACGCCGACCTCTCGCGGATGATGCAGGAGCTGCCGGCGGTCGAAGACTTGCTGGCGAGCGCGGGCGATGCGCCCATCATCCGCATGCTCAACGCGCTGCTCACGCAGGCCGCGCGCGACGGCGCCAGCGACATCCACATCGAGCCCTACGAGCGCACGTCTTCCGTGCGCTTTCGCATCGACGGCACGCTGCGCGAGGTGGTGCAGCCCAACCGCGCACTGCACGCCGCGCTGATCTCGCGCCTGAAGATCATGGCCGACCTGGACATCTCCGAAAAACGGCTGCCGCAGGACGGGCGCATCAGCTTGCGCATCGGCACGCGCGCGGTGGATGTCCGCGTGTCCACGCTGCCCAGCGCCCACGGCGAACGCGCGGTGCTGCGTCTGCTGGACAAGAGCGAATCCAAGCTCACGCTCGAATCGGTGGGCATGCAGGGCGACACCCTGGAGCGCTTCGAGAAGCTCATCACGCAGCCCCACGGCATCATCCTGGTGACCGGCCCCACGGGCTCGGGCAAGACCACCACGCTGTATGCCGCGCTGGCCCGGCTGGACGCCAGCCGCAGCAACATCATGACGGTGGAAGACCCGATCGAGTACGAGCTGCCGGGCGTGGGCCAGACGCAGATCAACGCCAAGATCGAACTCACCTTCGCCAAGGCCCTGCGCGCCATCCTGCGACAGGACCCGGACGTGATCATGATCGGCGAAATCCGCGACTTCGAAACCGCGCAGATCGCCATCCAGGCTTCGCTCACCGGCCACTTGGTGCTCGCGACGCTGCACACCAACGACTCGGTGAGCGCCGTGACGCGCCTGACCGACATGGGCGTGGAGCCCTTCCTCTTGAGCTCGTCGCTGCTGGGCGTGCTCGCGCAGCGCCTCGTGCGCAAGGTGTGCGTGGCCTGCGCCGGCGCCGGCTGCGACGTCTGCGGGCAAACGGGCTACCAGGGCCGCACCGGCATCTTCGAATTGCTGGTGGCCGACGAAACCGTGCAGGGCCTCATCCACAGCAAGGCGGCCGAGAGTGAACTGCTGCAGGCCGGCGCGCGCGGCGGCCTGCGCCTGATGCGCGAAGACGGCGAGCGGCTGGTGCAGGCCGGCATCACCTCGCGCGCCGAGCTCGTGCGCGTGACCCGCGACTAGCGACCCGGCCCTCCCCCATGCCCGCCTATTCCTTCGAAGCCATCGACGCCAGCGGCCAGTCGCGCGAAGGCGTGCTCGAGGCCGACACCGCGCGCAGCGCCCGCAGCCTCCTGCGCGCGCAGGCGCTGATTCCGCTGTCGGTCACGCCGGTCGGCAGCGACCATGTCAACGGCACCGGCGAGCGCACCGGCCTTGGCCGCTGGCTGGGCGGCGGCAAGCGCGTCTTCAATTCCACGGGCCTGGCGGTGTGGACGCGCCAGCTCGCGGGCCTCGTCTCATCGGGCCTGCCGCTGGAACGCGCGCTCACCGCGCTCACCGACGAAGCCGAGTCCGAGCCGCAGCGCAACCTTGTCGCCTCGCTGCGCGCCGAGGTCAATGCGGGTTCGCCTTTTGCGCGTGCGCTCTCGGCGCATTCGCGCGAGTTCTCGCCCATCTACACCGCCGTGATCGGCGCCGGCGAGCAGACCGGCAACCTGGGCTTGGTGCTCGACCGCCTGGCCGACGACCTGGAAGAACGCCAGGCGCTGCAGCAGAAGCTGATCGGCGCGGCACTGTACCCGGCCATCGTCACGCTGGTGGCGATCGTGATCGTGATCTTTCTCGTGAGCTACGTGGTGCCGCAGGTGGCGCAGGTGTTCGCGGGCACCAAGCGTTCGCTGCCCTTTCTCACCACGGTGATGCTGTCGCTGAGCGCGGGCGTGCGCAACTACGGCTGGTGGATGCTGGGCGGCGTGGTGCTCGCCGCCGTCGGCATGCGCATGGCGCTCGCGCAGGAAGCGTTTCGCCTGAAGTTCGATGCGGCGTGGCTCAAGCTGCCGCTGGTCGGCAAGCTCGCGCGCGGCTACAACGCGGCGCGCTTTGCCAGCACGCTGGCCATGCTGGCCACGGCCGGCGTGCCCATCCTTCGTGCACTGCAGGCCGCCGCCGAAACGCTGAGCAACCGCGCCATGCGCGCCGATGCGCTCGACGCGCTGGTGCTGGTGCGCGAAGGCGCGCCGCTGGCCTCGGCGCTGGCGCAGAAAAAGCGTTTTCCCGGACTGGTCTCGATGTTCGCGCGCCTGGGCGAACAAACCGGCACGCTGCCGCTGATGCTGCAGCGCGCGTCCAACCAGTTGGGCGCCGAAGTGCAGCGCCGTGCGATGCACCTGGCGACCATCCTGGAGCCCTTGCTCATCGTGGCGATGGGCGGCGTGGTGATGCTGATCGTGCTGGCGGTGATGCTGCCGATCATCCAGCTGAACCAGTTCGTCAAGTAACGCAAGCCAGGGACCGCCGCACATGCCCGTCACGCTCGAAGACAAACTCGTGGTCGCGATCTCCTCGCGCGCGCTCTTCAACCTCGAGGAAGAAAACAGGATCTTCGAGGCCGGCGACAACGAGGGCTACATGAAGCTGCAGCTCGACCGGCTCGACGTGCCGGCCGCGCCCGGCATCGCGTACTCGCTGATCCGCAAGCTCCTGCGCTTCAACGACGACGGCGTGCAGCGCGTGGAGGTGGTGATCCTCTCGCGCAACGATCCGGTGTCGGGCATGCGCATCTTCAAGTCGAGCGCGGCGGCCGACATCAAGCTTCAGCGCGGCGTGTTCACGCAGGGCCGCCCGCCTTTCGGGTACCTGCGGCCCTTGCGCGCGCACCTGTTTCTCTCGGTCAATGCGCAGGACGTGCGCGAGGCCCTGGGCGCGGGCTTTCCGGCCGCGCGGGTGCTGGTCGAATCGGTGAAGGCCAGCGACGCCTGGCCCAACGAAGTGCGCATTGCCTTCGACGGCGATGCGGTGCTGTTCTCCGACGAAGCCGAGCGCGTGTTCCAGGCCGAGGGACTCGACGCCTTCCAGGCGCACGAACTCAGCAAGGCCGAACTGCCGCTGCCCGAGGGTCCGTTCAAGCCGCTGCTGATGGCGCTGCACCGGCTGCAGATGGCGGGCAACGCGCAGATGCGCATCCGCACCGCACTGGTCACCGCGCGCAGCGCACCGGCGCACGAGCGCGCGATCCGCACGCTGATGAACTGGAACATCCGCGTCGACGAAGCGATGTTCCTCGGTGGCCTGCCCAAGGGCGAATTCCTGCGCGAGTTCGAGCCCGACTTCTTCTTCGACGACCAGACCGGTCACGTCGATGCGGCCTCGCAGCATGTGCCTGCGGGGCATGTGTCCAGCGGCATCAGCAACGAGCCCTGAGTTGCATCAGCGCCGGGCGCGCGGGACACACTTCGTCACGCCAGCGCCTTCGCTTTGTCATCGCCTGTTCATGGCGACGTAACGCGTTCTCCATAGTCTTGCGGTCTGTCCGGTGCGCGGTGCCTTCGAGGCACTTTTTTTTCGTCGCGCCGGTATTCATCACCCGAACGACAGACCACCGGCTGAACCGATGCGCCCGATCACATCACCCCTGCACGCCTCGCGCTTTTATTTACGATGGCTCCTGCCCGTTGCCACCTCCGTTGTGCTTGCCGCCTGTGGCGGGGGTGGGGGTAGTGGCTCATCGTTTCCGGTCTTCAGCGTGCCGCCTGCTGGCAGCAATCCCCCCGCACCCGGCGTCAATCAAGGCAAGAGCGGCCCGAAAGCGCTCGTCGTCGAGATCGACGGCCTCACGCACGCCACCTTGCGCGATGCGATGGCACAGAAGAAAGTGCCGGCCCTGCAATCGCTTCAGCTCGCACCTGCATGGACCGGCGGCACCGACGGCGCGCTCAGTGAGCAACCCACCACCGACGGCCCGGGCTGGGCCACGCTGCTGACCGGCACCTGGGTGGCGCGCCACGCAGTGCACGCAGACACGCCGGACCGGCGCATCGACACCAAGCTTGCGCCCTCGGTCTTCGCATTCGCCAAGCAGAAGAAGGACGCGGGCTACCTGACCGCATCGGTCACCGCCAACGCGCTCTATCCGAGTCTTCTAGTGTCGGAAACCGGCACGCTGGACACTGCGGTCGACTGCGCCGGCGCCGACGCCTGCGTGACCGCGAACACCTCGCGTCTCATTGACGCAGGCTACGACCTGCTGGTGGCGCAGTACGGCGCGCCCGCAGCCACCGCAGCAAACGGCCTGCGCAGCGAGGCCTACGAGCGCGCCGTGTCCGACACTTCTGCCGCCATCGGCCAGTTGCTCGCACGCATCGCGCAACGCACAACCAACGACGCCAGGGAAGACTGGCTCGTGATACTCACCACGGGCCATGGTCTCGACGCCTTCGGCAGCGTGACCCCTCTGAAGGGCATCGACAGCAGGACGGTCTTCATCGCCAGCAACAAGACACTGGCCGCGCTGCCCGGCATCGGTGCAGCCGCGCCGACCGACAACGCCCTGTTCCAACTGGCGGCCGCGACCGACATCGCGCCCACGGTGCTGCGCCATCTGGGCGCGTTGCCTCCATCGGAGGCATACAACTTCAACGGACAGGCGCTGCAGGCCGCTACCGCAGTGCACAAGCTCGCGGCCCGCACCAGCGCCGACAAGGGCAGCATCGAACTCTCGTGGACGCTCGCGGGTGAACTGAGCGGCCCGGTGAAAGTGCTGCGCGACGGCAAGGCGATCGCTACCCTCCCCGCAGGCGCCACCACCTACACCGACCCAGTGAAGGCGGCCAGCGACGGCCTCTATGCCTTTCAGTACACGGTCGTCGTCGGCGAAGCCAGCGTCTCGATCTCCGCGCAGATCGCCTATGTGAAGGTGGGCCTGATCAACCTCTACGCGCTCGACGCGCTGCCGGCCATCGACGTCAACGCAACGTCGACACTGACACCCTGGGCATCGGAGGCAGACGGTGGTTCGCTGGTCGCCGACGACAACTTCCAGCCTCCCTATAGAGCCCAAGCCCTTCGCGTGGACAACAGAGTCAAGAGCGCGAGCGGCATGGCCGGCTACCGGCTGCTGCAGAACCGCGACGTGACCGCCGATCCGAACGTGAGCGCCTTCACCATCGGTTTCTGGCTGCGCACAGATGCCACCTGCAGCCAGGGCGTCAGCAACGGCGCCTCGGTCATCGCCAACAAGAACTACACCAGCGGCGCCAACGCTGGCTTGGCCATCGGTCTCTTCAACAGCTGCGAGATCCGCTTCAACGTGGGCGCCGGCGGTCCGCGCGCCGACAGCAACGGGTACCTCCTGAGCGCGGGCCAGTGGGCCTATGTGGCAGTCGTGGTCGACAAGGCGAAGCTCAAGCTCAGCGGCTATGTACTCGATGCCTCTCGCGGCACGCAGACCGGAAACGCCACGCTCACGAGCGCGCTGGTCGCGCAACTCGGCGGCCTGAAGAACGGCATCGGCCTGAACGAAGACGGCACCGGCCAGTACTACCAGCGCGAGACGAGTTCGCCGCGTGGGGCCATGGACTTCAACGACCTCGCCATCTGGAACCGCGCGCTCACCGCCGAAGAGTTGACGAACGTCTTCACATCGGGGCAGCCGCTCTCGGCAACTACCCCCTGATCACACACCGCAACAACAACTCGCCCCCAAAGGATCACCCCATGCGACTTCTTTCATCGCCCCTTCGCCTCGTGACCGCGCTGGTGCTGGCTTGCACGCTTTCCGCTTGCGGTGGTGGTGGCGGCGGCGGCTTCTTAGGTGGACTGCCCGGAGCGGGCACTCCCACGACGCCTGTCGCACCGACCCCGCCGGACACCGGGGTCAAGCCCGAAATGCGCTGCGCGCCCTGACCTCCCGCCAGCGACCAGAACCAGAACAGCACCATGACCTCACGCCGCAAATTCCTCACGGGCACCGCCACCACTGGCGCCGCCGCTCTTGCGCTCTCCGCGTTTCCGCCCAGCATCCGACGCGCGCTCGCTATTCCGGCCAACAACAAGACCGGCACGATCAATGACGTCGAGCACATCGTGATCCTGATGCAGGAGAACCGCTCGTTCGATCACTACTTCGGCACGCTGATGGGCGTGCGCGGCTTCGGTGACCGCTTCACGATTCCGCTGCCCAAGGGCATGAGCGTCTGGCAGCAGAGCGATGGCAGTGGCGGCAACTCCATCCTGCCCTACCACCTGGACAAAACCCAAGGCAACGCGCTGCGCTCGGGACAGACACCGCACGACTGGACCGACGGCCAGAACGCCTGGGACGGTGGCCGCAACTACCAGTGGCCGCGCTACAAGAGCGCGCTCTCCATGGGCTACTACAAGGAAGCGGAGGTGCCCTATCAAACGGCGCTCGTCAACGCCTTCACCCTGTGCGATGGCTACCACTGCAGCATGCACGCCGGCACCAACTCGAACCGCATGTTCGTCTGGACCGGCACCAATGGCCCGACCGGGGCTAGCGTGGCCACGGTCACCAACGAATGGGACGACAGCTACGCACCGCCCTCGACCACCGGCTATGAGTGGAAGACGTACCCCGAGCGCCTGCAGGCGTCCGGCATCAGCTGGATCGTGTATGAAAACATGCGCGACAACTTCGGCGACAACCCGCTCACCGGCTTCAAGCAGTACCGCCGGGCCAGCGAAGCATCGGCCAAGCCTGTCACCAACAGCGGTCCGGTGCCGGCCTACGATCCGGCAAGCGACGACGCGGGCAACCCCCTGTACAAGGGCATCGCCAACACCATGCCCGGCGCCAACGTAGACGAGTACCTGAACACCTTTCGCAATGATGTGAAGAACGGCAAGTTGCCACAGGTATCGTGGATCATCGCGCCCGCCACTTACTCCGAGCATCCGGGCCCTTCGAGCCCTGTGCAGGGCGGGTGGTACATCCAGCAGGTGATGGATGCGCTCACCGCCGTGCCCGAGGTGTGGAGCAAGACCGTGCTGTTCATCAACTTCGACGAGAACGATGGCTTCTTCGACCACTATCCCTCGCCGGCCGCGCCCTCCATCAATCCGGACGGCACGGCCGCCGGCAAGACCACGCTGAACGATGCGCAGCTGGCCTTCGAGTACCACAACTACCCGGCACCGCCCGGTACCGTCAAGCAGAAGAACTACCCGCCGGACGGCCGGGTCTTCGGACCGGGCAAGCGGGTTCCCATGTTCGTGGTCTCGCCTTGGAGCCGTGGCGGCTGGGTGAATTCGCAGGCCTTCGACCACACCTCGGTGCTGCGCTTCATCGAGGCGCGCTTCGGGGTCGCGGAGCCCAACATCAGTCCGTTCCGCCGTGCCGTGTGCGGTGACCTGACGAGCGCTTTCAATTTCACCAATCCGAACGGCGAGCCACTGCCCCCGCTCGCAGGCCGAAAGAGCCTTGACGAGGCCAATCAACAGAGCAGGTCGCAGGAGTTCGAAGCGGATGGCAAGACTCCGCGGCCAGCGGTCCCCTTGCCTGCCGACCCGCAACTGCCGCGCCAGGACACCGGCACGCGGCCCTCGCGCGCATTGCCCTACGAACTGCACGTGAGCGCGCGCAACGATGCGATCAGCGGCAAGGTGCAGTTGCTCTTCGCGAACACCGGCAAGGCTGCCGCCGTGTTCCATGTCTACGACAAGAACAACCTCGACCGCCTGCCGCGCCGCTACATGGTCGAGCCTGGCAAGACACTGGACGACACCTGGAACGCCATGGCCGACAACGCAGGAACCTATGACCTCTGGGTGCTCGGCCCCAATGGCTTTCACCGCCATTTCCGGGGCGACCTGAGCAGCCTGCGCGCGGGCGATGCGGCCAACCCCGAAGTGCGCGTGTGCTATGACATTGCCAACGGCAATGTCTACCTGAGCATGCTCAACGGCGGCAAGAACGCATGCAAGTTCACGATCCGCGCCAAGGCCTATCGCAACGACGGCCCATGGACCGCCACCGTGGCCGGCGGCAATGCGGCCGAGCAGCACTGGGACCTCGCCGCCAGCGGCGCCTGGTACGACTTCGATGTGACCTGCGATGCGGACACCAGCTTTCACCGCCGCTTCGCGGGGCGTGTGGAAACCGGCAAGCATTCGGTGAGCGATCCGGCGATGGGCCTGGCGGACCTCTGAAGCCATGAACTCCCGCCGCAAGTTCCTCACAGGCACCGCCACCACCGGTGCCGCCGCGCTCGCGCTCTCGGCCTTTCCACCGAGCATCCGGCGTGCGCTGGCCATTCCGGCCCACAACAAGACCGGCACGGTCATGGACGTCGAGCACGTCGTGATCCTGATGCAGGAGAACCGGTCGTTCGACCACTACTTCGGCACGCTCGCGGGCGTGCGCGGCTTCGGTGACCGCTTCGCGATTCCGCTGCCCAAGGGCTTGAACGTGTGGCAGCAGAGCGATGCCTCGGGCAAGACCGTTCTTCCCTATCACCTGGACAGCCGCAAGGGCAACGCCCAGCGCGACGGCGGCACGCCGCACGACTGGGACGACAGCCAGCTGGCCTGGGACAGCGGCCGCATGAACGAGTGGGCGCGCTACAAGACCAGCAAGGCGATGGGCTACCACAAGGAGGCCGAGATTCCCTTCCAGTTCGCGCTGGCCAACGCCTTCACGATCTGCGACGCCTACCACTGCGGGATGCACACCGGCACGGATGCGAACCGCTCCTTCCACCTCACCGGCACCAACGGCCCGACCGCGCAGAACGTGGCGTTCGTGAGCAACGAGTGGGACTGGATCGAGGGCAAGCCCGCCTCGGCCAACACCGGCTACACGTGGAAGACGTACGCCGAACGCCTCGAAGACGCAGGCGTCGGCTGGATCAGCTACCAGAACATGCCCGACGAGTGGGGCGACAACATGCTGGGCGCATTCCAGCAGTTCCGCCAGGCCAACCTCGCCTCGGGCTTCCCGGTGTGCAGCGGCGGCGCACCGAACAAGCCCTACGCGGACACCGGCCAGGCCTTGCCGTACCACGCCTACGACGCGGCCAGCGACAACGCGAGGAACCCGCTCTACAAGGGCGTGGCCAACACGCTGCCGGGCACGCGCCCCGAGGAGTACCTGGACGCCTTCAAGCGCGACATCCGCGAAGGCAAGCTGCCGCAGGTCTCGTGGATGAACGCGCCGTCGATCTACTGCGAACACCCCAGTCCGTCCAGCCCGGTGCAGGGTGCCTGGTTCCTGCAGGAAGTGCTGGACGCGCTCACCGCCGTGCCCGAGGTGTGGAGCAAGACCGTGCTGATCATCAACTTCGACGAGAACGACGGCTACTTCGACCATGTGCCCTCGCCCTCCGCGCCATCGCCGAACGGCGACGGTACCTTTGCCGGCAAGACCACGCTGCCCCAGGCGGACCTGGGCGCCGAGTACTTCACCCAGCCGGCGCCGGCCGGCAGCAAGAGCCAACCCGCGCCCGACGGCCGCGTCTACGGCCCCGGCCCTCGCGTGCCGCTGTATGTGATCTCGCCCTGGAGCCGCGGCGGCTGGGTCAACTCGCAAGCCTTCGACCACACCTCGGTGCTGCGCTTCCTCGAGACGCGCTTCGGCGTGAAGGAGCCCCACATCTCGCCGTTTCGCCGCGCGGTGTGCGGCAACCTCACCAGCGCCTTCAACTTCGCCACGCCCAACAGCGAGGCTTTGCCCACGCTCACGGGCCGCACCACCAAGGCCGATGCCGACAGGCTGCGCATCGACCAGCAGGCGCTGCCGCAGGTGCCGCTGCCGCTGGATCCGCAACTGCCGCGCCAGCCCACCGGCACCCGGCCTTCGCGCGCGCTGCCCTACGAGTTGCATGCGAGTGCCAAGGTCGACACGATCGGCGGCAAGGTGCAGTTGCTGTTCTCGAACACAGGCAAGGCGGCCGCCGTGTTCCACGTCTACGACAAGCTCAACCTCGATCGCCTGCCGCGCCGCTACATGGTGGAGCCCGGAAAGATGCTCGACGATGCATGGACCGCGACGACCGACAACAGCGGCTTCTACGACCTGTGGGTGCTCGGGCCGAACGGTTTCCATCGCCACTTCAAGGGCGACCTGAACCGCCTGCGTGCGGGCGACGCGGCAGTGCCCGAAGTGCGCGTGTGCTACGACATCGCGAATGGCAACGTGTACCTGAGCATGCGCAACGACGGCAAGAACGCTTGCAGGTTCACCGTGCGTGCGAAGGCCTATCGCGACGACGGCCCGTGGACCGCGACGGTCGAAGGCGGCGCCACGACCGACCAGCACTGGGAGCTCGCACAGAGCGGCCAGTGGTACGACTTCGCCGTGACCTGCGACGCCGATGCCAGCTACTACCGCCGCTTCGCAGGCCGCGTGGAAACCGGCAAGCATTCGGTCAGCGACCCCTTCATGGGCATGGCCGACCTCTGAGCCTTGCGCGCCCGTCAGCAACGCAACCGGATGAGCGTGATGCCCATCCGGTTGTCTCGTCGCGCCGCGACTCCCCACAGATCGCCGGGAACAGTGGTAAGAATTCATGGCAAGTTGCGATGCAGACGCTCTCCCCAACCACTGCTTCGCTACCCGCATAGCGATCGGCAAGCCATAGGTCCGGCGATCCGCTCATGGATATGCCAGATCTCGGAGTTTTGGATAACAAGCAATAAGCCCACCATCTTGTAGGGACTCCCTAAACAATTCCACCGCTCACTGGATAGCTTGCTCAGAACCGTTAGCCGACTCAAAGAAGTTGGTACAGCCATAGGGGAGGAATCCTGTGGATAGACCCGCACGCATCGCCTGATGCGCGCGGTCTATTAGCTGCCATTCGGCGGTTCGCAGGAACGATCAAAAGGTAAGGCTGTCATGGTTGCAATCGTCAGTGGAAATAGTCTGGGTGTGAGCTTGGGTTCGCTGGTCACTCTGGGTCAGCGGGGAATGCTGGGATCGGCAGGCCAGGGCCGAAGCGGCGAGCAATCCTTCGTCAACGTTGTCAACGGCAACCTCGTGCTGCAAGGTCGCGACGATGTGCTGGTTGGGCGCGGGCTCGATGTCCATACGGTGCGCACCTACAACAGTCAAGGATTGTTAACCGACGACAACGGCGACAACTGGAGCGTCGGCGCCTTCGGCCAGAAGGTGGCTCTGACCTCCGGTGCCGTGGGCACCGCCGGCAGCACTGTCACCCGCACCGACCGCGACGGTGCCCAGGCCATCTATACCTGGGACGTCAGCCGCAACGGCTACGTCAGCCCCGCCGGCTCCGGCGCCTTCGACACCATCGCCTACGACAGCAGCGCCTCGCAGTTCATCTGGACCGACGGCGAAACGGGCCGCATCGAACGCTACCAGTCCAGCGGGGCGGGTCGCTTGGTCTCCGTAACCGACACCGACGGCAACAACGTCAGCTACGTCTACAACCCCAACGGCACAGTGAAATCCGTCACCGATGCCAATGGTGAAGTCAGCCTCTACGACTACAGCGGCGCGAATCTGACTCAACTGCGCACCGCCTCGAAGTCGGCCGATGGCAAGACCGATGTCCCGCTCACGCGGGTGCGCTATGCCTACGACAGCGCCAACAGGCTCGCCAGCGTTACTGTCGATCTCAGCCCCGAGGACAACGCCGTCACCGACGGCAAGACCTACGTCACCACCTACACCTACGACGGCACCAGCAAGCGCATCGCCTCGGTCACGCAGAGCGATGGCACCAAGCTGAGCTTCACCTACGTTCAGGCGGGTGGCAGCTACAAGGTCGAGACCGTGACCGATGCGCTCGGGCAGGTCACCCGCTTCGCCTACAGCGCAACGACCGGGACCACCACCGTCACCGATCCGCTGGGCGCGCAGAGCACCTACCTGTATGACGCAGATGGCCAGCTCTTGCAAATGCGCCAGGGCGTCACCGCCGGCAACCCCTCGGGGCTGTCGCAGGTCAGCTACCGCTACGACGCCGCCGGCAACGTCACCGGCGTGACCGATGGAGAAGGCCGCGAGGTCGCCTACGCGTACGACGCCAACGGCAACCTGCTGAAGGAAACCGACTCCGCGGGCAACCTCCATACCCGGACCTACAACGCCGCGAACCAGTTGCTCACCGACACCGTCTATGCCGATGTGGCCGTCAGCCGCGGCGTCTTCAGCAAGGAAGCGTCGCTGGCGGAAATCACCCGCTATGTCTACGCACAGGGCAATCCCCGGCTGCTGCGCTTCGTGGTCAGCGCGCAGGGCGACGTCACCGAGCATCGCTACGACAGCTACGGCCAGGTGCTCACCACCGTCCGCTACACGGGCGACAGCTACAACGTCGCCCCGCTCGATGCAACCGCCGTGCCCACGGAAGCGCAGATGACCACCTGGGCCGGTAGCAGCACCCGGGACCTGCGCCGCACCGAGCGCACCGACCGTGTCTACGACGCGCGCGGCGCGCTGAGTTCCTCCACGACCTATGGCGAAGTCGATGCGACGGGGGCCGGCGTCACCGCCTCGGCGGCCAAGACCCAGTACGTGTACGACCAGCACGGCTGGCTGCTCAAGTCCACCGAACCGACCGGCGGCGGCACCGCGACCTACGTCTACGACGGCCTGGGCCGCGTGCTCAGCGTCAGCGCGCCGTCGCTGGACGGCGGGACCACGGCCAACACCACCGTCACGAGCTACGACGATGCGGGCGGCAAAACGAGTGTGACCATCGCCACCGGGCTGGTCACCGTCTCGGCCTACGACAAGGCCGGGCGTCTGGTGAGCGTCACCCAGCAGAGCGCCGGTACCGGCGTGCTGGGCACCACCACCTACGCCTACGACAAGGACGGCAACCTGCTGATGACGCAGGACCCGACGGGCGTGCGCAAGTGGATGCTGTACGACGAGGCGGATCGCAAGATCGCGGACATCGATGCGACCGGGGCGGTGATCGAATACGTCTACAGCGCCAGCGGGCAGTTGCGTCAGACCGTGGCCTATGCCACGAGGCTCGCAGCCCCGAAGCTCGCGCAATTGGTGGATGGAGCGGGTCTGCCGACCACGGCGTGGAGTGCGACGAACACGACGACCAGCCTGGCGGCGTTGCGGCCGGCAGCCAGCACGGTGCAGGACCAGAAGGTCTGGCGCTTCTACGACAACGCGGGGCGCCTGGCCTGGCAGGTGGATGCGTTGGGGTATGTGACGCAGACGACCTATGACGGGGCGTCGCGCATCCTTTCCGTCACGAAGCTGGCCAATCCGATCGATGTGGCACCGTTACTCAATGGGGCCAACGTCAACTTGGGGGTGGATCCGTCCACCCTCGGAGGCATTGCGCTGAGCGTGGACAACACTGCGCCGACGTCACTGGGGCAGTCCGTGGTATTGGTGGTCACCGTCGAGGGCGCCACCCCTGAAGGCATGGTGACTTTTTTCGATGGCGAGATGGTCATCGGGAGCACGATTGTGATCGACGGAAGGGCTGTGCTGGTGACAGACCGACTCTCGATCGGTACCCATAGCCTGCGGGTAGCGTATTCGGGAGATGCCTGGCGACCAGCCAGCGTGTCGAAGGCGATCAAGAAGGTCGTCGGGGCCGTCACCAGCGCTGTATTGAGTTCGTCGCCGCGCGACGGCCTTAACTACGGCGCGCCGGTGGAGTTGTCGATGGTTTTGACCAGTGAGCAGCCACCCGGCTTGGCGGCCGCAACGGGCGAGGTGACGTTCTACAACGAAGACGGCGGCGCGCTCATTGGTACGGCTTCCGTTATTGATGGGCGGGCGGTACTCAGAACCAACAGTCTTCCAGTGGGCAACTTCAGGATTCGTGCGGAATATTCGGGCGATGCAAGCCATGCGACGGCAACGTCTTACTCGGGATGGCTCTCGATCAGCCCCAATCAGACCACCACCACACTGAAGATTTCGGGTAGCAGTTCATCCTTGACGTTGGCTGCTGTCGTCGCGAACGCCGGTAGGGCATCGGGCGCTCCTGGCGGCATGGTCACCTTCTATAACGGGACAGTCGTCATCGGCTCTGCCGCGTTGGTTAATGGTGTTGCGACGCTCCAATACGATGGAATAGTCACTGCGGCGGCCTTCAACGCCGTGTATTCCGGGGACAGCAGCAATGTTGGGAGCCGCACGCCCTTCGACCCGTCCGAGCGCGCAACGGCATCTCCCACCAGCATCACGATGACCGCCTCCGCATCAAGCGCGACGCAGGACGCGTCGGTGACGTTGATGGCGCGCGTCGCGGGGGCGGTGCCCGCGGGAATGGTGACTTTCTTCGCGGATACGCAATATTTGGGGAGTGCCTCGATAGTTAACGGGGTGGCGAGCCTTGTGACGCGCTACCTGCCGGCGGGCTCCAGGGTTGTGCTGAGTGCCGCGTATAAGGGAGATGCAAACAATGCGAGCAGCGTGCTCGCCGAGGGACCGAGCCTTCAAGTCACTTCGGTGAGTCCGCCACCTGCATCGACTATCGTATCCGTCGATGCGCGGGGCGAATTGTGGGTGGACAAAGCGACGGTCGGATTCCCGACGAATGCCTTCATTTCTTTTGGCGCACGCCCTGCCAGTCATGCCGATTGGGGGAGTGTCTACGTCTTCGACGGATCGACGTTGATCGCAAGTGGATCGGATTACGGGGTCAACTATGAAACCGGCATCAGTTTCAACTTGCCGCCAATGTCATCCGGTATCCACGCGCTCAAGTTGGTGCATGTGGACGTAAGCGGAGCAGTCGTCGACACGCGCGCGATCCAGCTCAGCGTGGACCCGGCGGCCAGCGTGGTCACTGTGACCTCCTCGGATGCACCGATGGTCGATGGCACACAACTGACGTTGACTGCCAAGGTCGCATCGCCCGACCCTCGCAAGGGGAGCGCGCTCTTTGACGGCGCGCTCGCGGGCGGCGATATCACCTTCTATAACGACGAGAGCGGCGCGCTAATTGGCACGACCTCCGTCATCAACGGGCTTGCGGTGCTCAGGATCAACAGCCTTCCCGTAGGCAACCTCAGGGTCCGCGCGGAATATTCGGGCGATGCGAGCCACGCAAAGGCAACGTCCTATTCGGACGTGATCGCGAGCGGCTCGAATCCGACCACGACCACGCTGAAGATTTCAGGCAACCCTCCTCCAGACGACAGATTTGGCAACTCCGGCCCCTTTAAATCCTGGACATTGAGTGCCGTCGTCGCAAATTCCGGAGAGGCATCATCGACTGCCCCGGGCGGCACAGTGACTTTCTATAACGGGACGGTCGTCATCGGCAACGCCGCGTTGGTCAATGGCGTTGCGACGCTCCAGTACGCCGGTAGCGTCACTGCGGCGGCCTTCAAGGCTGTGTATTCCGGGGACAGTGGCAATGCCAAGAGCAGCACTCCCCTTGGCCAGTACGGGGATGCAGCTCCATCTCCCACCAGCATCACGCTGAAGACCCAAGGTAATAGCTCGGCAAAGACGCAGGTTACTTTGACGGCGCGTGTGGCGGGGGCCGTACCCAGGGGAACGGTGACTTTCTTCGCAGGTACGCAACTCCTGGGCATCGCCACAGTTAATCAGGGGATGGCAAGCCTCACTGCTTACCTGCCGGTGGGGCCCGACGTCGTGCTGAGCGCCGCGTATTCGGGAGATGCAAACAATGCGAGCAGCGTGCTCGCCGCGGGGGCGAGCCTTCCAACTGGGGCTTTGAAAACTTCATTGCGACGAGGCGATAGCTTGACAATTGGGCAGTCCATCTACTCGCCCGACGGGCGCTATTGGTTGACATTGCAGTGGGATGGAAACCTCTGTCTATACGATCTGAAGAAGGGGGGCTCAAATCTTTTCTGGAGTAGTAAGGTACCGGCGAATCAGGGAAAAAGTTTCGCATTTCAGAGTGATGGCAATCTTGTTCTCTATACGGCCGCTGGCCAAGCCGTGTGGAACTCCGCAACCTATGGCAAGGGCGGCGAGTCACTCGAATTGCAGGCGAACGGCAATCTGGTGCTCTATGCAGCCGACAGAACAGTCGTTTGGTCCACGGGGCCGAATGCCATCGCAGTCCAACCGACGCCAGAATCCCCCGCAGAGTATTCCAATGCGATGAGCTTCGTGCCTGTGCGCGAAGGGCTCGTCGGGTTCCCGACGCAAGCGCGAATTATCTTGGGTGCGCCCCTTGATATCCCTTCTCAATTGGGGACTCTGAGCGTCTTCGACGGATCGACGTTGATTGCCAGCTTCTTGAATCCTTTCGGGAACGAGTTCAGCTTGCCGCCGATGTCATTGGGCGTTCACAAGCTCAAGCTGGTGTATGTAAGCGGAGCCGCCGCCGCCACTCAGACGATTGAACTCAGCGTGGGCCCAGCCGCCAGCCAGATCGTCGTGACCTCCTCTCGACCTATTGCGCCCTTTGGCTCACCGCTGGTCCTGACGGCCCAAGTCGCACCAAGGGCAGATCTCAAGGCCAAGGCGTTCGTGGGGCGCGCCGCGACCGGCACTGTGACTTTCTACCGCAATGGGGTGGTGCTAGGAATGGCCCAGGTGATCAATGGCGTGGCCACGCTGTCCGTGAGCGACATGCCAGCGGGGACGGCCAACATCACGGCCAGCTATACAGGCGACGAAAACTACCTCACTTCGCAAACATCCGGCAATTCGTGGGTGCAGGTCACCGGTTCGCCGGTCACTTTGATCAATCTCACAACGCCTTCGATTGCTAACGATGGTGCCCTGTCGGTGCGGATCGATGGAATGACACCGCCGACGGGCCTGGTGAGCTTCTATAGTGGCACCACGCTTCTAGGAACAGTCGCCGTCATGGCGGATGGCATGGCCATCTTGCGTGGCGTTCCAATCCCAGCTGGCACTCATACCTTTAGCGCGGTGTACTCGGGCGACGAACGCAACGCTGACGGCGCCCTCACTTTCACCCAGGTCGTCGAAGGAACACCCGACGCTCCCCAGGTCTTGGTGGGCCTGGACATCGCCCAGGACCGCACCGCCACCCAACTGTACAACCGCAACGGCCAACTTCAAGGCACGCTAGACGGCGAGGGCTACCTCACCGAGTACAAGTACAACGCCGTCGGCGAGCAGGTGCAGACCATCCGCTACGCCACCCGCGCGGCCAACTTCGCGAGCGTGTCGACGCGCATGATGGCCGTGGCCATCGCGCGCGCCAGCGGCGACCTCAAGGGCCTGCGCCCTGTGGGCACCAACCCCGACGACATCCGCACTTACACCTTCTACAACGCCCGCGGCCAGCTCGTGGGCCAGGTCGACGGCGAAGGCTTTCTCACCGAAACCATCTACGACGCACGCGGCAACGTCACGCAGACCAAGCGCTACTACAACCCCGCCAAGACCCCGGGCAGCGCCACCGCCACCCTCGCGACCATTCGCCCGGATCTGCACGCGCAGGATCAAACCGTCACCCAGACCTGGAGCGCCGCGAACCAGCTGCTCAGCCGCACCAACGTCGAAGGAACGGTCACAAGCTTCACTTACGACGCCGCCGGCCGCCTCGTGCAGACCACCACTGCAGCAGGTACGCCGGACGAACGCATCAGCCGCGCGCGCTACGACATCCAGGGTCGCCTCATCGGCGAACTCGACGGCCGCGGCAGCGATGCCGTCGCGCTGGCGGATCCGCTCGCGAAGTGGGCCACCAATGGCTCTACCCACACCTACGACAAGGCCGGCCGGCGTACCAGCACCACCGACGCCAACGGCCACCGCACGCTTTTCTTCTACGACGCCCTGAGCCGCCTCGCCTACAGCATCAATGCCTTGGGCGAAGCCACCGAGAACAGCTATGACGCACTGGGCCAGTTGAGCGAGCAGATCGTCTACGGCAGTCGCATCGACCCGAGCGCCCTCGGCACCCTTGGAGCCACCACGCCCGGCGGCCTGGACACATCCAAAGTGATGGAGCTGCTCGCCAAGCTGGCCAATCCGGCCAAGGACAGCCATGTTGTGCGCAAGTACAACGCCACCGGCACCCTGGCGACGAATACCGATGCGATGGAGGGCATCACCAGCTACTCCTACAACGCCTTCCGTGAAGCCACTGCCAGCAGCCAGACGCGCCTGAACGGCCAGGTCATTACCGACATCATCGGCTACGACCGCCGCGGCCTGAAGACATCGACCACCGAAGATGCCGCCGGCGTTGCAGCCACCCGCAGCACGGGCTACGACGCCTTCGGCCGGGCCACCACAAGCATCGACGGCAACGGCAATACAGGCAGCATCGCCTACGACCGCCTCGGGCGCGTCGTTACCACCACCGATGCCACCGGCGCCAAACGCACCACCACCTACGACGCCTTCGATCGCGTGCTGACCCAGCGCGATGCGCTGAACAACACCACCAGCTACGCCTACAGCGTGGCCAACCGCAGCGTCACCGTGACCACGCCCGAGGGCGTTGCGGTGACCACCGTGCACAACCGCCACGGCCAGACACTGAGCATCCTCGACGGCCGCGGCAACACAACCATCTACAGCTACGACAAGAGCGGCAACCTGCTCAAGATACAGGCGCCCGAAGGTGTCGCTACCAGCACCACCTACGACAAGACGGGCCTCAAACTCACCAGCACCGATGCCAGGGGCACCGTCACGGCCTATGCCTACGACGCGGCCGATCGCCTGTTCACCCGCACCGTCGACAGCGCCGGCCTGAACCTGGTCACCACGTACCAGTACGACGCCACGGGCCGCAAGATCAGCGTCACCGATCCCGGCGGCACCGTCACCAGCTACAAGTACGACCTGAATGGTCAGGTCCTGCAAGAGACCGTGGACCCCACGGGCTTGAACCTGCAGACCGTCTACACCTACGACACCGACGGCACCACCCTCACCGTGCAGGGCCCCGACGGCCGGCTCACCCGCTACACCTACGACGGCGCGGGCCGGCGCATCAAGGAGCAGGTCGATCCGCTGGGTTTGAACCTCACCCGCAGCTACGGGTACGACGGCCAGGGCAATGTCGTCAAGGCGGTCGACGCCGCCGGCAACGCCACGCTCTACATCTACAACAAGGCCAATCGCAAGGTCTTCACCATCGATGCGACGGGCGGCGTCCGGCAGACGAGCTACGACACCGAAGGCCGGATCAGCGCCGAGACCACCTATGCGGCGACGATGCCGGTGGCCAATCTCAACGGCATCGCGCCGAGCCTCGAGGCGATGTGGACAACGCTGCCGACCCTGGGCGCGGCCGCGACCCAGCGGCTGCGCTACGACCGCGACGGCCGGATGCGCTTCGCGGTCGATGCCACCGGCGCCGCGGTGGAGTCTCGCTACGACACGGGCAACAACGTCATCGAGACCCGGGCCTATGCGCAGCGCATCGACCTGGCGAAGTGGAGCCCGGACACCGATCCGGCGGTGGCCGAGGACCCGCACGACGCGCGCACGCGCAACGTCTACGACGCCCTGGGCCGCAAGACCTACGTGGTCGACGGCACCGGTGCCGTGGTGAAGCAGGTCTTCGATGCCAACGGCAACGTCACCGAGCGCATCGCGTACAGCAACCGGGTGCCTGTGGCCACCGCGGCCACCGCGGCAGCACTGCCGCCCGCGGTGGCGGCCGTGGCCAGTACCGCCCGCGACCAGCGCGACTTCTACGTCTACGACCGTGCCAACCGGCAGACCTCACACACCGATGGGGTGGGAACCGTCACGACGCAGACCTTCGACAAGAACGGCAACGTCACCAACCGTGCGTCCTGGAACCCCCGGCAGTCGGGCGTCAACCTGCTCACGCAGAGCGAGTTCGCCAATGGCGTGAGCGATGCACCCGCCAGGGGCGGAGCGGTGACGACAGCCTCGATGGCCGGCTTTGCGGGCGCTGTCAGGCTCGCGAGCGATCCCGCGGGTTCGTACGCCTACAAGACGCTGGCGACCACGGCCGGAGCCACCTACACCTTGTCGGTGATCGTGGAGATGGAGGATGGCCAGCCGCCGTCCTTTGGCAACGCGAGGGCCAATAACGCCGCGAATTCGTTCGCGCTCGTAATGTTCGCGAATGGCGCCAACCCGCTCGCCTACACGGTTCAGAACCTCGGCGGTGGTCGCTATCGCGTCTCGGCCACGGGTGTGGCGCCGGCATCGCCGGGAGAGAACTTCGGGGTTGTCAAGTACGCGGGGAACGACACCCGTGCCTTCCGCGTCTCCGGCTACCAGCTCGAGCAAGTGAACGCCGGCAATCTCACCTCGACCACTACGGCGGCAGTCACTGCTGCGGCTGACGCAAAGAAGCAGGTGACGCGCTTTGCCTACGACAGTGCCGGGCGGCTCGTATACACGCTCAGTCCGCTGGGGCAGGTGGAGAAGAACACCTACGACGCGGCCGGGCGCGTAACGCAGACCACGCGCTATGCCACGGCGATCAACACCACGAGCCTGGGCGCCGCGCCCATGATCGCGCAGCTGCAGGCCCTCGTCGCCCCCAACACGGCACAGGACCAGCAGCAATACAGCGTGTACGACAAGAGCGGCCGATTGAGCGCGGCGGTCGATGCGCTGGGCAATGTCGTCACCTTCACGCGCGACGGCAATGGCAACGTCAACGAGCGCACGGCTTGGGCCAACCCCATCGACATGGCCAAGTGGGTGCCCGGCACCGCGCCCGCACCGACGGCGGATTCCGCGCGCGACCAGCGCACCCGCAGCTACTACGATGCCGCCGGACGCGAGGCCCTCACGGTCGATGCGCTGGGCTACGCCTTGCAGCGGCAGTACGACGCGCAGGGTCGACTGACGTATGTCGTGCGCTATCCGGTCGCCATGCCTGCGGCCACCGCCGACTCTCAGCAGGCACAGCTCGATGCAGCCATCGCCCGGGCCTCGACTTCCGGCCAGCCACTGCAGATCACCGCCTACGGCTACGACGCTGGAGGCAACCGCACCCGCCAGACCCAGGCTTTTGGGCAACCCGAGGCGGCCACCACGCAGTACGTCTACGACGGCATCGGCCGGCTGACCCGCACCATCGACCCACGCGGTGTCGAGCTCTCGCAAAGCGACAGCCAGTGGGCGCTGAACGAACGCCTGGAACTGAGCAAGGGAGCGAAGAAGTACCTCAACGCGGCAGGCAGCGCCCTGAAGGCGTCCGAACTGAGCCCGACCCAGCGCCAGGAGTTGGCCACTTTGTACACCACGGTCAACGACTACGACGCGGCCGGCCACAAGATCAGCGTCACCGATGCACTCGGTGGCGTCACCCGCTCCGAGTACGACGCAAACGGCCATGTCGTCAAGATCACCGATCCGCTGAAGAATTCGGCCGTCTACTACTTCGATGCGGCGGGACGCGTGGTCCTGAGCGTAGATCCCGAGGGCTACGCCACCGCGACCAGCTACGACATGTTCGGCCAGACGCTGAGCATCAAGCGCTACTTCAACAAGGTCGCGGGAACCCCCAGCCCTGCCCAGGCACCGGCACTGCCGGCCGCCCATGCCAGCGACGCCCTCACGCGCTTCGAGTACGACGCGGTCGGACGCCTCGCGCGCACGATCGATGCCGAGTCGAACGCCGAGCGCTACACCTACAACGCGCTGGGCCAGCGCGAGACGCTGACCAACAAGCTTGGCGGGGTCACCGCCTACGCCTACGACCGGCTCGGACGCGTGGTCAGCGAGACGCTGCCGATCACGAGCAAGAACGCGGCGGGCCAGGCAGTGGCGGTGGTGAACCAGTCCACCTACGATGCCTTCGGCAACAAGACCAACGTGACCGAGGCGGCGGGCCTGCCCGAGCAGCGCGTCACGCAGTTCAAGTACGACGGGCTGAACCGTGAGGTGGAGCAGCGCCAGGCGCAGGTCCAGATCTACGTGGATGGCAAGGGATGGAGCACGGCCACGCCCACGCGCACCAAGACCTACGACGCCAATGGCAACCTCATCGCCGTGGTGGACCCCAATGGCGGACGCACGCGCACCTGGTTCGACGGCAGCAACCGCAAGGTGGCCGAGGTCAGCGCAACCGGCACGCTCAGCCAGTGGGCGTACGACGCCGCGGGCAATGTGAAGGTGCAGAACGTCTATGGCGATGTGCTGGCCTTGCCCGTTGGCGATACACCGCCCGTCCCGGTCAATGCCGCCAACGTGCGCACGACCACCTACGAGGTCGATGCCAACAACCGGGTGCTCAGCAGCACCATCGCGAAGGTCCAATGGGGCCACAGCGACCCGGACAACCCCGGCTACTACGTCATCGGCGACGGTAACCTGACCAACAGCAGCTTCTATGACGCCAACGGCAACGTGGTGCGCCAGCAGAACGGCGAGAAGGTGGCCACCCTCACCTGGTACGACAAGTTGGGCCAGAAGGTGCTGGAGGTCGACGCCATGGGCTATGGCGTGCGCTGGGAGCGCGATGCCAACGGTGCCGTGCTGCGCGAGACGCGCTTTGCGAGCGCATTGACGACCATCGAGCTCTCCACCACAAGCGAGAGCACTCTGGTGACCGCCGTGCTGGGTAAATTCAAGTCCAGTGCGGCCGATCAGATCACCGAGTACAGCTACGACCGCAACGCCCGCGTGCTCAGCCAGGCCAGGCTGAACGTAGCCTACGGCAGCGTGGCCGCCAATGGCGCGCTCAGCGAAGCCACCACCAGCGCCACCCAGCGCACCGCGTACGACGCCATGGGCAACAAGACCGCCACCACCGACGCCAAGGGCCAGCGCAGCGACATGCGCTACGACGCGATGGGGCGGCTGCTGGGCGCACAGCGCCCGGGCGCTGTTGATTTGAACGGCAATCTGGTGCGCCAGGTCACCGACTATGAATACGACGGTCTGAACAACGTGCGCCGGGAGATCCGCCGCGGCACCGACAACATCGTGGAGACCGACGACCAGATCGTGCGCTACGGCTACGACGCGACGGGCGTGCGTACTTCAATGGTGACGGCCAACAAGGACAAGGCAGAGACCTTCACCTATGGGCGCGATGCCAATGGCAACACGACCGCACAGATGGTGGACCGGCTGGACGCCGACGGCAAGGTCTCGCGCGAGATCGTGAGCATCGCCTTCGACGCTGCCAACCGCGAGGTCCGCCGTTTCACCGGTACACGGGACGCGGCCAACATGCCGGTCTTCGATGTCGCCAACACCATCACGCTCGGCTACACCGCCTACGGCGAGCTGGCCAGCAAGCGCACCGGCAGCGGCAACGCGCAGGGCCAGGCCCAGGAGTACTACGACTACGACAACGCCGGGCGCCTGTGGCGCACCAATTCACAGGACGGCGTGAACAAGGCCTGGCGCTACGACCTGGCGGGCAACGCCACGATGCTGCTGCAATCGCAGCGCGTGGACTTGCGCTCGCTGTCGCTGGAAGCAATGGCCAAGAACGGGACACAGATCAACCCGGACATCATGGTCACCCTCACGGCCTACGACAAGGACAACCGCGCCGTGAGCGTGGTGCAACCGCTGGTCAACGCCGCGCGCCCGAACCTGGTGATGTACGCCGTGCCGGTCGATGTGGATGCGGCCGCCTTCGGCGGGCTGGATATCACGACGGCCTCCGTGATGGCGGCCAACTCGGCCATGATCAACGGACCCACCGACAAGTCGGCCGCGGGCCAGGTCGGCATGCTGGGCATGACGTTCAGCGGCGGGGGGGCGCGCGTTGTCACGGACCTCGAAATCCGCGGCGGAAGGAATTTCATTTCACGCTCTGTGTTCGGGTTTACCGACGTGGTGGTTGGCTCGACCGGCGTCGATTGGACGTCACAGATCGAGAACCTCTACGGGCGCGTGACGTGGCGCGTGGAGGTGGCTGGCAATTCCTACTACCTTGGCAGCGTCGCAACCTGGCCGAAGACGGTGCGGCCGATGGATCCTCTTAATAGCGCCAAGCGCCTTTACGTGCCTCGGGCTGCAGTCAACGCCGCAACAAGCATCAGGCTGATTGCCACCGTTGAAGGCAGTGGTGTCGAGATCGTGGTTGCGAACCAAAAGCTCGGCACCCCCGTGGAAAATGCAGCAGGGATAATCTTTCCCGCTCAGCCGCGGGAGACGCTCAGCGGCACCTTCATGGCCCTGACCGAGGCCGGGGTCCACGACGGCGACACGATCCAGTTGTACAGCCGAGCGCGAGGCACGAGCGGGCCGTTCTCGCAAACGCTGCCGGTCTTCAAGGCCGGCCAGGGCGGCTCCAGTTTGAACAACATCTCCATCGGTGGCCGCTACCTCACGCGCCTGGACGGCCAAGGATCGTTGGACATGTTGCTGGTGGTGACGAGCTCGGACGGCACGGTCAAGCGACGTCAGTCGTTCCAGTGGGATGCCGCCACGCGCCAGACGTCATCCTCCGTGGCCGAGGCCAAACCGGTCTTCACCACCGACAACGTGGCGCACTTCACGGGCCTTACGACCGCGGCTGGTTCCCCGGCCATGATCCGGGTCACGCAGAACCCCGTTGGCAGACCAGACCTCAAGTCGCAACGTACGTATTCACCGAACGCGGCTGGAGCCGCCGGTCGCTTCGACGTCCAGTTTGCCGCCGGCGCCAGCGACGTGACGATCGAGCTGCTGGATTCAAGCGGCGCAATGATGGACCAGCTGATTGGCACCGTCGATCCGGGGTCGTCCCGCTACGACATGCGGCCCGCCGGGGCGATGCCCTCGAGCATCACGTTCCGCGATCTTCCGGCGGCCACGAAGACCTTGCTGATCGAGTACACGCCGCTGGACGGAGGTGTGGCCGCCGGCTCGGTGCGCATTCCCATCGCCAGCGTCATCAAGAGTCGAGACGGATGGGTGTGGGATGCGCGCGCCCTCATTCCTGCCGGAGGAGCGCGCAACCTCTACCAGTATTCGCTGCGCTTCAAGGCCCTGGACGAGGACGATTTCGTGCTCAACGATGCCACCGGCAAAGCGAGGATCGGGGCCGGCCAGGGCACCAGCGCCACGCTGACCGCCAACGTCAAGCATCCGCTGCTCACCTTCGATCCCGGCGTTCCCGAGGGAACCGTGCTCAAGCTGCGTTTTCGCGAGAAGGGCATGACGGCAGCGCCCTTTACAGAAACCATGGCCACGCGCGGGCGCGTGAGCGCCATCTTCAAGTGGGACACCATCGACAACCACCTGAGCCCGGACAAGGAATACGAGTTCCTGTACGACGTGTACAACGCTGCGGGCGCGATCATCGCCAATGGCGAGGGCTACTTCCGTCCGGGTGGCAACGACGACACCAACCAATATGCGCGTTGGGGCATACCGAACACGGCCAGCGGCCGCATCGACCCCACCAAGCCCGAAGCCATCAACACCTACTGGCGAGTGCAGCGCCGCCAGGACTGGGACGCCTTCGGGCATGTCGTCACGGAGATGGACGGCAACAAGAAAATCGCCGAGCTGCGCTACAACACGCTGGGCCTGCTGGTCGACAAGATCGGACCGAGCGTGGACATCAGGGGAGCCGATGGTCAGGTTCAGAAGAATGTCAAACCAACCGAGCACTACAGCTACGACCTGAACGGTCAGCTGGTGGGCAAGCGCGATGCGAACGGCAACCAGAGCACGGTAGAGATCAATGCCGCGGGGCAAGCCGTGGTCGAGTGGCACCCGGGAGCAGCCGCAGGCAGCCGGACGAAGGTGCTCAAGGCCTACGACGTCTTCGGCAACCTGCGCACCGTGACCGATGAGATCGGCCGCGTCACCAACAATGAGTACGACTGGAACAATCGACTCAAGAAGGTGCTGCGCCCCGCCAACGCCGACGGCACCCGCGCATTCGATCTGTACGAGTACGACATCCTGGGCCAGCGCATCGCGCACACCAATGCGATGGGCTTCAGGGAACGCACCTACTACGACACCATGGGGCGGGTCAGCCAGTACGTGTCGGCCGCGGACGCGACCGTCAAGTACACCTACACCTACGACAAGACGATCGGTTCGGCCGGCGGCGTGAACACCGGCGGCTGGGTGAACACGACCACCGACGCCAACGGCAAGGTGCAGACGATCAAGAACGACATGTTCGGCCGCGCGATGTGGAAGAAGGACCTGGGCGGCCACCAGTTCACCTACACCTACAACTGGTTCGGTCTCATCGCCACCCAGCGCGGGACCTCGGGCCAGAAAATCGACTACACCTACTTCGACAACGGCTACCTGGGCAAGGTCGTCGACGCGGGCACATCCACCGAAAGCACCTTCGACTACGACGCCAACGGCAACCGCTCATTCGAAGGCTTCAAGTCCACCGCCGGCAACGTGGCCACGGTGTTCCAGTGGTCCACGGTGTCCTATGACGCCTACAACCGCGTGACGAAGATCAAGGACGATCGCTACGAGATCAACTACGAATACGACGCCAACGGCAACCGCCGGCGCGTGCTGAGCAACTACTTCGACATCGTCGGCCAGAAAAAGGATACGCAAGACTACTGGTACGCCTACGACGGCATGAACCGCTTCACCACCACCATGGGGCAGCGGCTGGCCAGCGGAGAGGTCTGGCGCGGTGGCTCCGGCGACGGCGTGACCATCGAGTACGACGATGCGGGCCAGCGCAAGGCGGCCACCTACGCCAGCGACGGACACCGCGAAGACTATGCCTACGACGGCATGGGCAACCTCACCACGATGAAGATGAACGGCGTGCTGCGCAGCCGCCGCATCAACGACCTGGCGGGGCGGGTGACGCGCTACGAGGAGCTTTTTGCGGACCAGACCCTCAACGTGGGAAAGGACCGCACCTGGAACAAGGACAACCAGCTCACCAAGGAAGTGGAGACCATATTCTCCAAGGGTGGCATCAAGGGCTCCCTGGCGACGACGACGTACGGGCTCATGAAGGACGGCACGCTGTCCACCACGAGCGCGGTCACCAACAAGTACGACCCGACCCCCGGGCTGCCCAACAACGGCGTCAGCATCACCGTGCTGAACACCGCCTACGCCTACGAGTGGTGGGACAGCGCCAAGCAGAGCTCTATCACCGTCGACCCGAAAAGTACCGACGTCAAGACCCCCTGGGCTCCCGGCTACTCGGCGTTTACCTACGACGTGAACGGGCACGTGAAGACCGCGACCGACCGCAATCTCACGACGCCGCGCAGCTTCTCGTACTGGACCAACGCGGAAGGGCAGGTGCTGCAGCGCCAGGAGCTCATCGGCGGCAAGGTCGACCCCAAGACCGGGGCAGTGAACCTGGGCGGTGCGTCCAAGAGCCGCGACCATCGCTACTTCTACTTCGACGGCAAGCGTGTGGGCAATGTAGGCAACGACGGGGTGGAGCGCGAGGACTATGCGCAGCAGCTGGCGCGCAGCGCGAATGCCCTGGAGAGCTCCGACAACAAGTACCGAAAGTTCACGCCCACGAGCTCGGCGGACTTCGACGAGAACTACCGGCCGATCAATGCGGGCTACCCGGGACCGGCGCCGGGCAGCTACACGGTACGCGCGGGCGACACGCTGGAGAACATCGCGCGGTCGCTGTGGGGAGACGGGCAGCTGTGGTACCTGCTGGCCGAAGCCAATGGACTGGACGGGCAGCCGTCGGCACAGCTGACGCCGAACACGGTGCTGCAGGTGCCCAACCAGGTCACGAACTTCCACAACACCAGCAGCACCTTCCGGCCGTACGACCCGGGCAAGGCGATGGGGGATACGAGTCCGACGCTGCCCGATCCGATGCCGGCGCCAAGGGGCAAGGATGGCGGGTGTGGGGGACTTGGGCAGATCCTCGTCATCGTGGTGGCAATCGTCGCGACGATCTGGACTGCGGGTGCATCGGCCGCTGCCTTGGCTCCGGCAGGCTCCGCAGCTGCGGCCACGACCGGCTTTGGTGCCACGATGTCCCTCGGGGCAACAGCGATGGTCGGCGGCGCGGGAATAGGTTTTGGGGCCGGAATGGCGGCCGCAGCCATTGGCGGCGCTGTGGGCTCCATTGCCAGCCAGGGTGTAGGTATCGCCATGGGGTTGCAAGACTCCTTCAGTTGGAAGGGGGTGGCCCTGGGCGCGCTGGGCGCGGGCGTGACTGCCGGCGTGGGCGGGTGGCTGCAGGGCGGCGGTCTTGGCGGCGCGTTCGCCGGTAGCGAGCCCCTTCGGGTCGCGGGCCGGCTGGCGATTGGCAACATCGCCAGCCAGGGTCTGAGTATTGCGACCGGGCTGCAGAAAAGCTTCGACTGGAGAGGCGTGGCGGCCAGCGCGGCTTCAGGCTACGTTTCTGCTTGGGCGCAGCCGATGTTGACATCGCTCGGACCGATTGGCGGTGATCTTGCAACGCGCATGGCCGGCGGCATCATGAGTGCGGCTGTTCGTGGGGGAAGCATTGGCAGAGCGTTGCCCGGCATCATTGGGGATGCGGTGGGGTCAACCATCGGCAATGCTCTGGCCGAACGTCTAGGAACGGATTCTGGCGAAGCACGAGCCTTGGCCACGCAGCGTGAGATCGCTGAGCAAGGATCGGGTTATTTCAAGCCTCTGTTGAAGGCCACTGGAGCATCCGACAGCCAAACCGAGGATGTTCTTGCCTCATCGGAACTGTCGCAATTGATCAAGACGGCGCAAGCTCTGAACGCGGCACGAGAGCAATACGGCAAGCCGCTTTATCAACTCACACCGGAGCAACAAACGGCGGTGTTGAGTCCGTTGTACAACCAAGATCAGCTGTATTCCTCACCGACGAACTTCGCTCCGGCACAGACTGCTGCAGCGATGTCACCGGGGGCAACTGCCGGCGAGATCTGGCCGAATGTCATTGAAGGCACACAGCCGCTCCCTGTAATCACAGTACCGGGGGGAGGACCGACGCTTGTTGATGGCGCGGCAATCGTGCTGGACACCGGGGCTGCGGCCACTCGTCGGCTGGTACAGGTTGTTGGTGGGGAGGAAGTGGCCGGCGCGCTGCTGATGGGGGTTCAGGCGGCGATCTATGGCGTGCCCAAGACGATTCTCCAATTGGCCGGTGGCAAGGCGCTCGAGCAGCCCAAAGCGAACCTGGCAGACAAAGTGTCTGGCCTGCTGCAAGAGCATATTTTTGATGGCATGGGGTCACCCGATGCCGTCAAGACGATCAGTGATGCGCTCGGGAACTTCACCGTCGATGCCGTGTTTGATGCCGGCCGTGGGATGGTGCGCAGCGCCAACAGTTACATGGTGGCCAAGGAAAAAATGGGGGGGGCTAGTGTCCTGTCCCGTTAATTCGCCCGCATAGGCGGGTGAGTTTTTCGAGGATCGAATTGGCCGTTGCTGTCCATGTGAACGGCTTGCAGTTC
>NZ_JBEPKK010000011.1:0-205280 GCF_040544675.1 Variovorax boronicumulans | reverse complement strand
GCCGTCTGGAAGGGCACGCAGTCGTTTGATCCTGCCCGGTTGATGCCTAAAAGCGACTTGCAAAAAACATAGAACCTCAAACAGCTGCGAGCCCTTGTCCGCGAAACGCTGCGCTCCTCGGCGGCACAGAGGGGCTGTCCGGGCCGTGCCGCATACCGGGCGCTTGTCGTGACTTTGATGCCGCGGCCCTCACCCCGGCCCTCTCCCGGAGGGAGAGGGAGGAAGTCCAAACACACGACCGCTCTGACCACGGCGATGGGGGTTGAGCCCTTGGGTGGCCGTTGAGGCACCGCCGAGCAGCGCAGCGGCGGGCGGATCAGGGCTCGCAGCTGTTTGAGCGCAGCGAGTTCTGCGAGACCCCGCCCGTCGTGAGCAGCGCAGAGGAGCCCGAAGGGCCGGTGACGTCGGCCGCCCAAGGGCTCAACCCCCATCGCCGCACCCCGAAGAACGACAGCCTCAACGCCCAAGATAAACCTCGATCACGCGTTCATCGGCCTGCACCTCGTCCAGCGTTCCCTGCGCCAGCACAGAGCCATCGCACAGCACGGTCACGATTTCAGAGATGGTGCGGATGAAGCTCATGTCGTGCTCCACCACCATCAACGAATGCTTGCCCTTGAGGGTAAGGAACAGCTCTGCCGTGCGGGCCGTTTCCTCGTCGGTCATGCCGGCCACGGGCTCGTCGAGCAGCAGCAGCTTCGGGTCCTGCATCAGCAGCATGCCGATTTCGAGCCACTGCTTCTGGCCGTGGCTCAGGTTGCCGGCCAGGCGCGAGACGCTCTCTGCCAGGTGGATGGTCTCCAGCACTTCGGCCAGCCGGTCGCTTTGCGCGGAGTCGAGCTTGAACAGCATCGATGCGCGCACACCCTTGTTGGTCTTGAGTGCGAGTTCGAGGTTCTCGAACACGGTGAGATGCTCGAACACCGTCGGCTTCTGGAACTTGCGGCCGATGCCCAACTGGGCAATGTCGGCCTCGCGATGGCGCAACAGGTCGATGGTGCTGCCGAAGAACACGGTGCCCGAATCGGGCCGGGTCTTGCCGGTGATGATGTCCATCATCGTGGTCTTGCCCGCACCGTTGGGTCCGATGATGCAGCGCAGTTCGCCGGGCGCAATGTCCAGCGACAGGTTGTTGATGGCCTTGAAGCCGTCGAAGCTCACGCTGACGTCTTCCAGGTACAGGATGCGGCCGTGGGTGACGTCCACCTCGCCCGGCGTGGCGATGCGGCCGAAGCCGGCGGCGCGGCCGCCCGATTCGGTCTTGCCGCTGTCGTACGGCTGGCCGTGGGCGCGTGCCGCGCGCTCGGCGCCGGCCGCCATGAGGTCGGGGGTCATGCGCGGGCTCCCTTCACGTCGGCGGCCAGCGGCGCGTGCAGCGCCTCGGGCTCCATGCCTTGCGCCGCGGCCATGGCGCGCTGCGCTTCTTCGCGGCCTGCGCTCGGTGCGGCTGGTGCCGCCTTCTCGCGCGACAACCACTTCTTTACCAACCCCACGATGCCGTTCGGCAGGAACAGCGTGACAGCAATGAACAAGGCGCCCAGGAAGTACAGCCAGTACTCGGGGTATGCGACGGTGAGCCAGCTCTTCGCGCCGTTGACGATGAAGGCGCCGATGATCGGACCGATCAGCGTGGCGCGTCCGCCGACAGCCGCCCAGATCGCAATCTCGATGGAGTTGGCGGCGCTCATCTCTCCCGGGTTGATGATGCCGACCTGGGGCACATACAGCGCACCGGCCACGCCGCACATGACGGCGGAGATGACCCAGATGGTGAGCTTGTACGGCAGCGGGTTGTAGCCCGAGAACATCACGCGCGTTTCCGCGTCGCGGATGGCCTGCAGCACGCGGCCGAACTTGCTGCCGATGAGCCACTTGGCAAACAGGAAGAAGCCCAGCAGCGTGAGGCCGGTGAGCGCGAACAGCGTCATGCGCATCTCCTGCGTGGCGATCGGGATGTTCAGGATGCGCTTGAAGTCGGTGAAGCCGTTGTTGCCGCCGAAGCCCGTCTCGTTGCGGAAGAACAGCAACATGGCCGCGAAGGTCATGGCTTGCGTGATGATCGAGAAGTACACGCCCTTGATGCGCGAGCGGAAGGCGAAAAAGCCGAACACGAAGGCGATCAAGCCCGGCACCGCGACGATGAGGATCAGCGTGGCGATGAAGCTGTCGCTGAAGGTCCAGTGCCAGGGCAGCGTCTTCCAGTCGAGGAACACCATGAAGTCCGGCAGGTCGCTCTTGTAGTTGCCGTCGCGGCCGATCTGGCGCATGAGGTACATGCCCATCATGTAGCCGCCGAGCGCGAAGAACAGGCCGTGGCCCAGCGAGAGGATGCCGGTGTAGCCCCAGATCAGGTCCATGGCCAGCGCGCAGATGGCGTAGCACATGATCTTGCCGACCAGCGCCACGGCGTAGTCGCTCATGTGCAGCGGGCTGTCAGCCGGCACCCACATGTTGAGCACCGGCGCCACGGCGCACACCACGATCAGCGCGATGAAGAAGGCCGTCCAGCCCTTGCCGCTCAAGAGCGGCCCCTTGGTTGGAAGTACGACCTTGCTCATGCCTCAGCGCTCCGGCCTTTCATCGCGAAGATGCCTTGGGGGCGCTTCTGGATGAAGATGATGATGAAGACAAGCACCGCGATCTTCGCGAGCACCGCGCCCGCCCAGCCTTCGATGAACTTGTTGAGAATGCCCAGCCCCAGCGCCGCATACACGGTGCCCGCGAGCTGGCCGACGCCGCCCATCACGACCACCATGAAGCTGTCGACGATGTAGCTCTGGCCGAGGTCGGGACCGACGTTGCCGATCTGGCTCAGCGCACAGCCCGCGAGGCCCGCGATGCCCGAACCGAGCGCGAAGGCGTAGGTGTCGATGCGTGCGGTGTTCACGCCCATGCACGAGGCGATCGGGCGGTTCTGCGTCACGCCGCGCACAAAGAGACCCAGGCGCGTCTTGCCGATGAGCCAGCCCATCGCGAGCAGCACGAGCACCGCAAAAATGATGATGCAGATGCGGTTCCACGGCAGCGTGACGTTGCTCAGCATGGTGAAGCCGCCGCTCATCCAGCCGGGGTTTTCCACGCCGACGTTCTGCGCGCCGAAGAGCGTGCGCACCAGCTGCTGCAGCATCAGGCTGATGCCCCAGGTGGCCAGCAGCGTCTCCAGAGGCCGGCCGTAGAGGAAGCGGATCACCCCGCGCTCGAGCACCGCGCCCACGAGCGCCGATGCGAGGAACGAAACAGGAATGGCGGCCACCAGATACCAGCCGAAGGCCGCCTCAGGCAGGTACCTCTGGAAGATGCCCTGCATCACGTAGGTGGCGTAGGCGCCGATCATCATCAGCTCGCCGTGCGCCATGTTGATGACGCCCATCAGGCCGTAGGTGATGGCCAGGCCCAGCGCCGCGAGCAGCAGCACAGAGCCCAGGCTGATGCCGCTGAACACGGCGTTGATGCGGTCGCCCCACACGAGCGAGCCGTCGATGCTCGCGATGGACGCGACGATGGCAGCCTTGACGTCGGCCTCGGTCTCGTCGGCCAGGCGCTGGTTGAGCAGCAGCTTGGTGTCGGGGTTGCGGTTGTTGCCCAGCTCTTTCGCGGCCACGAGGCGCTTGGCCTTGTCGGCGCTGGTGAGCATGCCGGCGGCGCGCACGAGCTCAAGCTGCGCCTTGATCTTCGGGTTGGTCTCGGCGGCGAGCGCCTTCTCGACCATCGGGATGCGGGATTCGTCCGGCTCCTTGAAGAGCGCCTGCGCGGCTTCGGCGCGCACCGCGTCGTCCTTGCTGGTGAGCTTGAGCGCGGCTTGCGCGGCTTCGAGCGCGCCGCGCATGAGGTTGTTGTTGACGACGTCTTCGGCGGTGTCGGGCACCTTCAGTTCGGCGCCGGTGACGGGGTCGTAGCCCTTGTCGTCCTTCATCACGAAGACCTTGTCTTCGGTGTATTTCACGGCGTCGTCGGACATCGCCTGGATGAAGGCGGCGGTCTTGTCGTCGGCGGTGAGGACGGCCTTGTTGAGCGCGGCGATGCGGGCTTCGGACTCGCCGGAGGCGATGGCCCGGGCTTCGTCGGCGGTCAGCGCGTGGGCGGCTGTTGCCAGGAGCAGCAGGGCGGCGAATGCGCAGTGAAGGGTTCGTCGAAGCATCATGAACTTGGAAGTTGGGTTGGCTCCCTCCCCTTCCGGGGGAGGGTTGGGGTGGGGGCACGCGGCGCCAACAAGGACGCAGTGACCAGAATCGACCGCCGCTTGCCCCCACCCCTGCCCTCCCCCAGCGGGGGAGGGAGAAACACACTTACATCGACTTGCCAGCAGGCTGATCCGGCTTCTTGTCGTTGCCTTCGATATACGGGCTCCAAGGCTTGGCCTTGACCGGACCCGGCGTCTTCCACACCACGTTGAACTGACCATCGGCCTTGATCTCGCCGATGAACACGCTCTTGTGCAGGTGATGGTTCTTCTCGTCCATCTTCGAGACGATGCCCGACGGCGCCGTGAAGGTCTGGCCGGCCATCGCAGCGATCACCTTGTCGGTGTCGGTGCTCTTGGCCTTCTCGACGGCCTGCTTCCACATGTGGATGCCGATCCAGGTGGCTTCCATCGGGTCGTTGGTGAGCGGCTTGTCCTTGTGGCCGGCGATGTTCTTGGCCTTGGCGTAGTCGCTCCACTGCTTGATGAACGCGGTGTTGGTCGGGTTCTTGATCGACATGAAGTAGTTCCATGCGGCCAGGTGACCCACGAGCGGCTTGGTGTCCACGCCGCGCAGTTCTTCTTCGCCCACCGAGAAGGCGACGACCGGCACGTCCTTGGCCTTCAGGCCCGCGTTGCCCAGTTCCTTGTAGAAGGGCACGTTGGAGTCGCCGTTGATGGTCGAGACCACCGCCGTCTTGCCGCCGGCCGAGAACTTCTTGATGTCGGCCACGATGGTCTGGTAGTCGCTGTGGCCGAAGGGGGTGTACTTCTCGTCGATGTCGGTGTCCTTCACGCCCTTGCTCTTGAGGTAGGCGCGCAGGATCTTGTTGGTCGTGCGGGGGTAGACGTAGTCGGTGCCCAGCAGCACCCAGCGCTTGGCGCCGCCGCCTTCCTTGCTCATCAGGTAATCGACGGCCGGAATGGCTTGCTGGTTGGGCGCGGCGCCCGTGTAGAACACGTTCTTGGAGAGCTCTTCACCCTCGTACTGCACGGGGTAGAACAGGAGGCCGTTCATTTCCTCGACCACCGGCAGCACCGACTTGCGGGACACCGAGGTCCAGCAGCCGAAGATCACCGAGACCTTGTCCTGGCCGAGCAGTTGCTTGGTCTTTTCAGCGAACAGCGGCCAGTTGGAGGCCGGGTCGACGATCACGGGTTCGAGCTGCTTGCCCAGCACGCCGCCCTTCTTGTTGATGTCGTCGATGGCCATCAGCACCGTGTCTTTCAACACGGTTTCCGAGATGGCCATCGTGCCCGACAGCGAGTGCAGCACGCCGACCTTGATGGTGTCGGCGGCAAATGCGGGCGCAGCAGAAATGCTGGCCAGCGCGACGGCGGCGGTGAGCGCCTTGAGTGTGAAACGACGTTGCATGTGGACTCCTGCTCCGGGTGGGTTGAACCTTGTCGACAGCGTGTGGCTGGCGATGGAGAGGAGTCTGCGAAATGCACCAACAAGGGGAAATACGCCGGGTGGCGTACACGGAAGGTACTCAGCCGCCGGGGTTTCCGGCGCCCGCGGGCGGGACCGGGTATTTGCTGGCGTTCACGCGCATCTTGCTTCGCGCCGCGTCGATCAGGTCGATGCCGAGCTTGTCGGCAAGCTGCAGCAGATAGAGCAGCACATCCGCCATCTCGGCACCGACCTCGGCGCGCTTGTCGGGCGGGAGGGATCGGCTCTGCGCCTCGGTGAGCCACTGGAAATGTTCAAGCAGTTCGGCGGCTTCGACGGACAGGGCGGAGGCGAGGTTCTTGGGGGAGTGGAAGGGCTCCCAGTTTCTGTCTTTCGCGAAGGTGCGCAGCGCGTCGGTCAGCTGTTGCAGCTCGGTAGCCATGGCTCTCTCCCCTTGTCTGAATTCAGGCTCACGCCCAACAAACCCATTTTGGGCTTTAAAATGCCCAAAATGGGTAAATCACTGCCGCCAGAAGTGGAGAAGACCGCCAGCCTGGCGGACGCTCTTTTCACAATGACTCAGCAACGCGTGCTCGGCTGCCTTTTCGGCCAGCCCGAACGCAGCTTCTTTTCCAGCGAGCTGATCAAGCTTACCGGCGCCGGCTCCGGCGCTGTGCAGCGCGAGCTGAAGCAACTGACCGACAGCGGCCTGCTCGTCACCTCCCGCGTCGGCAACCAGAAGCACTATCAAGCCAACGCCGCAGCGCCGATCTACGAAGAGCTGAGCAGCATCGTTCGCAAGACCTTCGGCCTCGCCGGTCCGTTGCGCGAGGCTCTGGAGCCGTTGGCTGAAAAGATCGACGCCGCCTTCGTGTTCGGCTCGGTCGCCAAGAAGAGCGACACGGCCGCGAGCGACATCGACCTGCTGCTGATCAGTGAAGAACTTGCGTATTCGGATCTGTTTCTCGCGCTCGACGCGGTATCGGCGCGCCTGGGCCGTACAGTGAATCCGACCCTGTTCACAAGAAAAGAACTCATGCGAAAACACAAGGATGGCGAATCGTTCGTGAGGCGCGTAATGGAACAGCCCAAGCTCTGGGTGATCGGCGACGCGGATGCCCTCCCCGCTCGATAACCTCTGCGGCCCGACCAAGCCGCTCGCCGCCGAACCTCCGGACGCCCGCGAATTCGCGGGCCTCATGCGATCCGGCCTTGCGCGCCTGGCGGATGCCCAGGTCAAGCAACTTTCTGTCGAGGGCCGCTTCGATCTTGCCTACAACGCAGCGCATGCGATGTGCCTCGCCGCGTTGCGCTGGCATGGCTTCCGTTCGAGCAATCGCTTCATCGTCTTCCAGGTGCTGCCGCACACCTTGGAGTTGGGACCGGAGGTGTGGCGCGTGTTGGCCAAGGGGCACGAAATACGAAATCTCGGCGAGTACGAAGGCGATCTGAATGTGGATGAACGCATCGTTCGCGACCTGATTGCGGCATGCCAACGCGTGGCAGCCAAGCTCGCTGCGCTGCCCCCGCCCGGAAAATACTGATCGCTTCTCCGCCGCTCTCGTTTGGCTGTCAGACCTTGGCCGCGTGCTTGAACTGCGCAGCCGCAAACGCCCAGGTCATGCGCGTGGCATCGGGTCCGGCCGCATCGCTGAACAGCAACCTGGACGCGCCGCCGCTCCACGCATGTCCCAGGCCCGCGACCTCGCACAGCGAGACCACCGTGCGGCCCTTCAGCTTGAAGTCGGTCACGCGCATCGCGCGGCGCTTGCCGCGCTGCACGGCGCGCGGCAGACCGGGCCTGGCGCCCATGGCCGTGGCCCACACCGCCGCACTGTGGACCGCATTGCTGGGCGCGACCACCGAATCGGCGTCGCCGTGCAGCACCAGCATCGGCGGCAAGGTGGCAAAGACGGCCGCGGCGCCCATCGCCTTGCCGACGGCGGTGGCCGGCATCGGCGGCACGTTCCGGCCGCGCATCGCACCCAGCGCGGTGGCCGAGGACTTGGCGGCGCCGGGGGCCACGCCCGAATGCATGACGACCGCGCGAAAACGCTGCGGATAGCGCGTGGCCACCAGCGCAGCCATGCTGGCGCCGGCCGAAAGGCCGGCCAGTGCGATGCGCTCGCGGTCCACCGGGTAGAGCATGCAGGCCTGGTCGACCGCAGCCATCAGCGTTGCGGCCTCGGCGTCGGCCTTGCCCGAGCGGCGCTCGTACCAGTTCCAGCAGCCTTGGGGATGGGCCAGGCGATCCTGCTCGGGGTAGAGCACCAGAAAGCGCTGGCGCACCGCCAGCGCGTTCATGCGCGTGCTCGCGGCAAAGTCGCGACCGCTCTGGCCGCAGCCGTGCAGCATGACCATGAGCGGAAGCTTTTCGCCGGGCGCAAGGTGCAGGCCGGCCGGCCGGAACAGGTGATAGCCGCGCGCCCCGCCCGCGCCTATGGCCACGCCGCTGAGCCAATCGCCCTTGCCGGGCGGCGGCTTGAGGCTCTTGGCGGCCGCGCGCTGCACACGGCCCGCCACGCGCTTGCTGTTGCTCAGCGTGATCTTGGTGAGCGCCTTCAGGTTGCGCTGGTAGGCGCGGGCAAAGACGGAAGCTGTGGAACGACGGGCCATGGCGCAGTGTGAAGGCAAAGCGCCGGCCGGTATAGCGGCCGAGAGGCCGCAAGCCCGCTATGCCCTCAATAGATCTCCGGAACGATCATGTGCGCGGGCACGGGCTGGCGCAGGTAGTCGTCATGCCGCACGCGCGAAGGCAGCTCGACCGGCGGATGCGCCACCTCTTGGTACGGCAGCTGGCCAAGCAGGTGGCTGATGCAGTTCAGCCGCGCCTTTTTCTTGTCGACCGCCTGCACCACCCACCACGGCGCCTCGGGAATGTGGGTGCGCTCCAGCATGATTTCCTTGGCCTTGGTGTATTCCTCCCAGCGGCGGCGGCTCTCCAGGTCCATGGGACTCAGCTTCCATTGCTTGAGCGGATCGTGGATGCGGCCGAGAAAGCGCATGTGCTGCTCGTCGTCGGTGATGGAAAACCAGTACTTGATGAGCTTGATGCCCGAGCGCACCAGCATCTTCTCGAACTCGGGCACGGTGCGAAAGAACTCCTCGTACTCGTCGTCCGAGCAAAAGCCCATCACGCGCTCGACGCCGGCGCGGTTGTACCAACTGCGATCGAACAGCACCATCTCGCCGGCGGCCGGCAGGTGCGCGGCATAGCGCTGGAAATACCACTGCGTGCGTTCGCGATCGTTGGGTGCCGGCAGCGCGGCCACGCGGGCCACGCGCGGGTTCAGCCGCTGCGTGATGCGCTTGATGACGCCGCCCTTGCCCGCCGCATCGCGGCCTTCGAACAGGATGACGACCTTCTGCTTGCTGTGCTGCACCCAGTCCTGCAGCTTGACCAGCTCGCCCTGCAGGCGGAACAGCTCCTTGAAGTAGGCCTGGCGGGCCGCCTTGTCGGTGGCGGTGGCGGTGGAAATGGCCGGGTCGAGTCCGTCGATGTTGCGGTCTTCGATCTCCAGCTCGAGCTCTTCGTCGTAGCTGTCGATCAGGTCGCGGGCGATGCGTTGCATCAGGTCTTCGTGGTCTGGAAGGGCGCTCGGCAGCATGATGAAAGAAGGAATGGGGAGAAGTAAAAAGCATGCTGCACGCCGCGCATGACTGCGGCGTGACGGTTTGGCGACTGCTTTCTGTCAGCCGACACGCCGTTGTCACATTGCGCGAACACCATGTGCGGCCACGCCAAGGCAAACAACCGCCCATGACACCGCCCGCCGCCGGAGCACGGCGCCACCGCTTTTTTTGATCCTGCACCTTGTCGGCATTTCATGACTTGGCCGCTCATTCCTACGGCGGCGACGAAGCCGGGCTGATCTGCGGCTACCTGTTCGATGCGTCCGCACCGGAGCCGGCGCGCGCCATCGATTCCGCGCAAGCCGCGGCCTGGCTCGCCCCCGTCTCTATGCAAGACGGCACCGGCGCAGCGCCCGGCCACCCCGAGCAAGCGAGCGCCCCGGCGCAGGCGTCCCCATTCCTTTGGTTGCACTTCAACCTGAGCCACGCGCAGGCCGAGCGCTGGCTCCTGCGGCACGCGAATCTTTCGGACACCTTCTACGAGACGCTGCACGACGGCCTGCCCTCCACGCGCATCGAGCGCGCGGACGATTCGCTGATCGCCGTCATCAACGACGTGCACTTCGAGTTCAGCTTCGAGCCCTCGGACATCTCCACGTTGTGGATCAGCGTGGGCCCGCGCCTGGTGGTCACGGCGCGCGCCAAACCGCTGCGCTCGGTCGATGCGCTGCGCACGGCGGTGAAGGCGGGCGATGCGCCGCGTTCGAGCACTGAACTGCTCGAGCACCTGCTGCGCGCGCAGGCCGATGTGCTGGTGAAGATCGTGCGCGGCGTCACCGCGCGCATCGACCGCATCGAGGACGAACTGCTGGCCGGCCGCCTGGACAACAAACGCGCGCGCCTGGGCGTGCTGCGGCGCCTGCTGGTGCGGCTGCAGCGCCTGCTGGCGCCGGAGCCCGCCGCCCTCTTCCGGCTGCTGCAGGGGCCGCCGGCCTGGATGTCCGAGCCCGATGCGCAAGAGCTGCGCGGCTCGACCGAAGAGTTTTCGGTGGTGCTGCGCGACATGCAGGCGCTGCAGGAGCGCATCAAGCTGCTGCAGGAGGAAATCGCCGCCAACGTCAACGAGGACAACAACCGCAGCCTGTTCGTGTTGACGGTTGTCACCGTGCTGGCGCTGCCGATCAACATCCTGGCGGGACTGTTCGGCATGAACGTGGGCGGCATTCCGCTGGCCGAGCACAAGCACGGTTTCTGGATCGTGGTGGCGATCGTGGCGAGCTTCACCGCCGTGGCGGCCTGGGCGGCTTTTCGCAAGAAGCGTTGAGCGGCCCGCGGCCGAGCGGACCGGGCGCAAGCGAAGCCGCGTCGCGCGGCGCATTAATGCTATTTATTTAGTAGCGTCTTTCGCAGCATCCATGCGCCTGCATCGGCATTCCAGACCCCATAGAATGGCGGGGTGTCATCCATTCTCAATGCCGATCTTCACTGCCACTCCGTGGTCTCCGACGGCACACTGACGCCCGAACAACTGGCTGTACGCGCAGCCGCCAACGGGGTCGATCTCTGGGCCCTCACCGACCACGATGAAGTCGGCGGCCAGCATCGCGCAGCGGCGGCCGCGCGCGAAAACGGCATGCGCTATCTCACCGGCACCGAGATCTCGGTGACCTTTGCGAACGAAACCGTGCACATCGTCGGCCTGGGCTTCGATGCGGACGACGCGGCGATGACGCAAGGCCTCTACGACACGCGCGGCGGCCGCGGCAAGCGCGCCCAGGAAATGTCCGAGGGGCTGGCCAAGGTCGGCATCCAGGGCGCTTACGAAGGCGCGCTGAAGTTCGTCGGCAATCCCGAACTCATCTCGCGCACACACTTCGCACGCTTTCTGGTGGAGCAGGGCCACTGCCGGGACACCTCCGAGGTGTTTCGCAAGTACCTCACCGAGGGCAAGCCGGGCTACGTGCCGCACCGCTGGGCTTCGCTCAAGGATGCGGTGCACTGGATCACCGCCGCCAAGGGCATGGCGGTGATCGCGCACCCCGGGCGCTACAAGTTCACGGCCAACGAGGAGTACGCGCTGTTCCTCGAGTTCAAGGCGCACGGCGGCCAGGCGATCGAGGTCGTCACCGGCAGCCACACGCCCGCCGAATACGTCGAGTACGCCGACAAGGCGCTCGAGTTCGGTTTCGCCGCTTCGCGCGGCAGCGATTTCCACAGCCCCGACGAGAGCCACTGCGATCTCGGCAAGCTGCCTGCGTTGCCCGGCGCACTCACGCCGGTGTGGGAACTGCTCGGCCACCGCATCCAGCAGTGAGCCAGAGCGCAGGGCCCGGCACCCACGACGCGGCCAGCAGCGTTGCGCTGGCAAATGCACGCACGGCGCAGCAGCAAAGCCGCAACAAGGAGTCCGAACGCATCCTCGCGGGCATCGGCCTGGTGATCGTCGCGTTGGCCTGCTTTGCCACGCTGGACACTGCCACCAAGTTCTCGACCCTCGGCGTGCCGATCCTGATGGGCGTGTGGTTCCGCTATGCCTTCCAGGCGGTGGCGACCACGGCGGTGCTGCTGCCGCTGCACGGCACGGCGCTGTTGCGCACGCGCCATCCGCGCTACCAGTTGCTGCGCGGTGCATTGCTGCTGGTGTCGAGCACGCTGGCCTTCCTGAGCCTGCGCTACATGCCGCTGGCGGAGTTCACCTCGATCGTGCTGATCGCGCCGCTGGTGATCACGCTGCTCGCGGCGACCACGCTGAAGGAGTACGTCTCGCCGCTGCGCTGGGCGCTGGTGGCCGGCGGCTTCGCCGGCACGCTGGTCATCCTGCGGCCGGGCGGCGAGGCCTTCAGCTGGGCGGTCCTGCTGCCGATCGGGCTGGTGCTGACCAACGCCTGGTTCCAGGTGCTCACCAGCAAGCTGGCGCAGACCGAGAACCCGCTGACCATGCATTTCTATACCGGCTGGGTGGGCACGCTCATCGCGTCGCTGGCGCTGCCCTTCGTGTGGACCACCCTGCCCTCGTGGGAATGGTGGGCGCTGCTGTGCCTGATGGGCTTCATGGGCACGGTGGGCCACTTCATCCTGATCCTGGCCTACCAGCGCGCGCCGGCCTCCACGCTCACGCCGTACCTCTACGCACAGATCGCCTTTGCGATGCTGGGCGGCTGGTTCGTTTTTTCCCAGGTGCCCGACCGCTACTCGCTCATCGGCATTGCGATGATCGCGGTCTGCGGCGCCGCCGGCGCGTGGCTCACGGTGCGCGAGCGCCGCGTGCCCATCGAACCCGCCGAATCCTGAACAGAGAGAGAAAGGAGATCGCCTGATGGCCCAGTACTTCGAAGTCCACCCCGAGAACCCGCAGCAACGGCTGCTCAAGCAAGCCGCTGCGCTACTCACGCGCGGCGAGATCGTGGCCGTGCCCACCGACTCCAGCTACGCGCTGGCCTGCCACTTGGACGACAAGGACGCGGTCGACCAGTTGCGCCGCATCCGCCAGGTCGACGAGAAGCACCACCTCACGCTGCTGTGCCGCGACCTGAGCGAGCTGGCCAACTACGCGCGTGTGGACAACAAGCAGTACCGCCTGCTGAAGGCCGCGACGCCCGGCCCCTACACCTTCCTGCTCGAAGCCACCAAGGAAGTGCCGCGCCGCGTGAGCCATCCGCAGCGCAAGACCATCGGCCTGCGCGTGCCCGACCACAAGGTGCTGCTGGAGCTGCTCGCGCTGCACGGCGCGCCGCTCCTGGCCACCACGCTGATCGCGCCCGGCGAGACCGAAGCGCTCAACGACGCGCAGACCATCCGCGAGCGCTTCGAAAAGCAGATCGGCGCGGTCATCGACGCCGGCGCCTGCCCTTCGCAGCCGACCACCGTGGTCGACCTCACGCCGATGGGCACGGGCGACGATCCGGTCGTGGTGCGGCAGGGGCGCGGCGCGCTGGCCGTGCTCGGTCTGTAGAAAGAAGTTGGAACCGATAACCAATGCCTGTCTGACACAATCGCCCGGTGGAAATTTCCAATCTCATCCAGACCGTTCTCATCTACGCACTGCCCGTGATCTTTGCAATCACCGTGCATGAGGCGGCCCACGGCTATGTGGCCCGCTACCTCGGCGACAACACCGCCGCGTCGATGGGCCGGGTCACACTCAATCCCTTGAAGCACATCGACCCCATCGGGACCATCCTGATGCCGTTGATGCTGTACTTCGCCACGTCGGGGGCCTTCCTGTTCGGCTACGCCAAGCCGGTGCCCGTGAACTTCGGGCGGCTGCGCCATCCCAAGCGGGACATGATCTGGGTGGCGCTCGCGGGGCCGGCCTCCAACTTCATCCAGGCGATTCTCTGGGCGCTGCTGCTGGTGGCGCTGGTGGCTGCCGGCATCGATGAAACCTTTTTCATCAAGATGGCGCAGGGCGGCATCCTGGTCAATCTGGTGATGTGGGCCTTCAACCTGTTTCCGCTGCCTCCGCTCGACGGCGGGCGCGTGCTGGCGGGGCTGCTTCCCAGCGGGCCGGCTCAGAATTTTCTTGCGCGCATCGAGCCCTACGGCTTCTTCATCGTGATGGCGCTGGTGCTCGCCGGTGTCGTCAGCACCTTCTGGTTGCGGCCCCTGATGGACGCTGGCTACTTCGTCATCAACCTGCTCATCACGCCGCTCAAGGCATTGCTGCTCTAAGTCTTCGTTCCATGGCCACGTCTTCTTCGTCTCCCCTTCGCGTCCTGACGGGCATCACCCCGTCCGGCACGCCCCACCTGGGCAACTACGTCGGCTCGATCCGCCACTCGGTGCGGCAAAGCGTTGCGCCCGGTGTGGAGAGCTTCTTCTTCCTGGCCGACTACCACGCGCTCATCAAGGTGCAGGATCCGGCGGTGATCCAGCGCTCCACGCTCGAAATCGCCGCCAGCTGGCTGGCCTGCGGTCTGGACCCCGAACGCGTGACCTTCTACCGCCAGTCGGACATCGTCGAGATTCCCGAGCTGACCTGGTTTCTCACCTGCGTGACCGGCAAGGGCGTGCTCAACCGCGCGCATGCCTACAAGGCGCAGCTCGACAAGAACGTCGCCAAGGGCGACGACCCCGACGCCGACGTGACGGCCGGCCTCTTCATGTACCCGGTGCTGATGGGCGCGGACATCCTGATGTTCAACGCCCACAAGGTGCCCGTGGGCCGCGACCAGGTGCAGCACATCGAAATGGCGCGCGACATGGCACAGCGCTTCAACCACCAGTACGGCGAGCACTTCACGCTGCCCGAAGCCGAGATCGACGATGCCGTCGCCACCCTGCCCGGCCTGGACGGCCGCAAGATGAGCAAGAGCTACGGCAACACGATCCCGTTGTTCGCGCCGCGCGCGTACTTGCAAAAGCAGATCGCCAGCATCGTGACCGACTCGCGCGCGCCCGGCGAGCCCAAGGAAACCGAAGGCTCCGCGCTCTTCCAGATCTACCAGGCCTTTGCCGATGCCGACGAAACCGAGATGCTGCGCAAGGCCTATGCCGACGGCATCGGTTGGGGCGACGCCAAGCAGTTGCTGTTCGAGCGCATCGAAGTCGAAGTGGCGCCGCTGCGCAAGCGCTACGAGGCGCTGATGAGCGACCCGGCCGAGATCGAACGCATCCTGCACATCGGCGCCGAGAAAGCCTGCGCGCTGTCCAAGCCGTTCATGGCGAGCCTTCGCCATGCGGTGGGCCTGCGCAACCTGGCGGCCCGCAAGGACAAGGGCAATGCCAAGGCGGCCAAGGTCGCGAAGCCCAGCTTCAAGCAGTACCGCGAACGCGGCGACGGGCTTTTCTATTTCAAGCTGCTGGACGCACGCGGCGAAACCCTGTTGCAGAGCCGTGGATTCGCCTCGCCGCAGGAAGCGGGCCGTACCATCGCGGTCTTGCAGGAACAACGAGGCTCAGCGCTCGCCGCATTGGCAGAGCAGTTGGAGCCCATCGATACAGAAGGAACGCGCGCCGTGACAGAGGCGCTGGAGGCTTTGTCGGACGCAACGGCTGCTCACAGCGGAAGTTGATCCGGCAAGCGCCCACCAGCGTGTCGGCGGTGCGCGAAAAGAGAAGAGAAGAGAAGAGAAGACGGTGCGATCACAAAGGAAGAAAACATGAGCATTTATGTCATCGACGACCATCCCCTGATGCGCGACGCGATCGTGATGGTGTTGCGGCGCCTGCGGCCGGCCGAGAACATCGTCGAGCTCGAGCGGCTGGACAAGCTCGCGAGCTCGGTGCAGCAGCGGGGTGCGCCCACCCTCTTTTGCCTGGACTTGAAGTTGCCAGACACGAACGGCGTATCGGGCGTGATTGCGGTCAAGCAGGTCTACCCCAACGTGCCGATCGCCGTGTATTCGGCGGCACCGGCCGCGGACATGGAAGACGCCTGCATCGAGGCGGGTGCCGACACTTACATCGAGAAGTCGGCCAGCTCCAACGAGCTGGCGGCTGCCCTGCGCGGCCTGCTGATGGCGGGCTCGGAAGAAGCCGACGAGCCGCCGCTGGCGAGCAGCAAGCTCTCGAAGCGCCAGACGCAGCTGATTGCCATGCTCGACAAGGGCATGAGCAATCGCGATATCGCGACCGACCTGGAAATCAGCGAGCACACGGTGAAGGTTCACCTGTGGCGCCTGTTCCGCCGGCTGGGTGTGAAGAGCCGCACGCAGGCGCTTCACTACGCCCGCACCAACGGCCTTTTGTCGGGCTGACTGGGCTCGCCCCCAGGCTACGCGCTTCGTGTCGCTACGCCAGCCCCCTACCGGGGGCGACACCTGCGGCCCGGCAAAGCCGGTTCCGCGGTGTCTCCCGAAAGAACCGCGCCGTTGTGCGCGGTTTTTTGATTGCGCTTCTTAGCCACCGGAGGCGCTCACACGCGCCTGCGCCACCGCCTCGTCGGCATCGTGCAGCGCCACGCGGAACACGCTGCCGCTGCCCAGCCGCGAACGCACGCTGACCGGGTGCCCCAGCACGTGCGAGAGCCGCGCGACGATGGCCAGGCCCAGGCCGAAGCCGTCGGACGTGCCGGCGTGATCGGCCACCTTGTAGAACTCCAGGAACACGTCGCGCAGGTGCTCGGGCGCAATGCCGATGCCGGTGTCCCACACCTCCACCCGCATGCCGTCGCGGGTCTGGCGCGCGGCCAGCAGCACGCCGCCTTCGGTCGTGTACTTGATGGCGTTGGCCAGCAGGTTGCCGATCATGCGGCGCACCCGGATCGGGTCGGTGAGAAACGAGCCTTCGGTCACATGCACGCGAAAGTCCAGGCCCCGGCTTTCAGCCACCGGGCGGTATTGCAGCTCCAGGTCGTGCAGCAGCTCCGGCACATCGACGCGCTCGACATGCAGCCGCACCTGGCCGGAGTCGATGCGCGCCAGGTCGAACATCGAATCGAACAGCGCATTCACCGCATGCGTGGCGCGCACGATCTTGGGGGCGAGCTCCAGCACCAGCTCGGGCTCGTTGCGCAGCCAGTCGGCGTACAGCGACAGCGCCAGCACCGGCTGGCGCATGTCGTGCGCGGCGCTGGCCAGGAAGCGGTTCTTCATTGCCACCGCCGACACCGCGGCCTGCCGCTGCTGCGTGAGCGACTTGATCAGGATGTGGTTGTGGAAGAGGAGCTCCAGGCTGTTGCGCGCCGTCTCGTGAATGTGGCGCCCCGCCCGCAGCAGCAGAAACCAGTGCAGCGTCGGCAGGATCGGCATGAGGTAGCCGTACTGGAAATGCGGCTGCTGCAGGTTGATGCTGATGAGCCGCAGCAGCACCGCCGCGAGCATGGTGATGAACAGCGTGTTGACATAGCGCTTGAGCAGCGGCGGGTGCAGCGCCAGCCCGTTGAGCGGAAAGGTGCCCACGCCGGCCACGATCAGCCAGCTCATGAACTGGTTCACCTGCGGCGTACGCTCGAAGAACAGCAGGATCGACAGCCCCCACACCACCGCGCTGGTGCTCCACACAAAGCCGTAGCGCTCGGTGAACTGCAGTTGCGCCGCCGAGCTGCGCCCGGCGTAGCGCACCGCGTAGACGCGCGCGCCCCAGGCGCGGCAGGCGGTGGCGATGATGCCGGCCACGAGCCAGGTCAGCAGCTCCCAACGGGGCACGTAGGCCCAGTTGAGCCCGACCATGGCCGGCATGAGCGCGGCCGAGACGATGTAGGAGCCGCGCGCGGAGCGCATCAGGCTTCGGATGAGTTCGCCGCGCACCCACGATTCGGCCTCGTCGGCCGAGGCCGGTGCCGGTGTCAAGCTCGCGATCGACGGATTGGCCATATGGCGCAGGCCCCTTGTTGTATCCCGCCAGAAAGATGGGCCTCATGCAGAGGCCCCCGGAGAGGGGACGATGTTAACGGTCTGGCAGTCAATGTTTCTCAAGGCGATGGCAGAACAACGCTCGCCGCAATTCGGGGTGCCTGGCGTCGTGCTGGCCCCTGGCGGCAGCTGCGAAGGGCCGCCCGATTACCATGGCGCCTGCTTCCGCGACCCTGACGGAACAAACCCTGCGTCTGCTGCCACGCGCCACCCCACATGTTGAACACCATCACTCCCTTTCTCGTCCACTGGGCCATCACGGCCGTCTCCCTCTGGGTTGCCAGCCATCTGTTTCGCGGACTCAAGTTCGACAGCACCGGGGCGCTGGTGGTTTCGGCGCTCCTGCTCGGCCTGGCCAACGCGGTCGTCAAGCCGCTGCTCATCGTGCTCACGCTGCCGCTGACACTGGTGACCTTCGGCCTCTTTCTCCTGGTCATCAACGCGCTGATGATCATGCTGGTGGCCGCGCTGGTGAAGGGCTTCAGGGTGTCGGGTTTCTGGACCGCCCTTTTCGCAAGCATCTTCATCTCGCTCCTGAGCATCGCGATCGGCGCCTTCGTCACCAGCGGCGATCCGGCCGACAAGGTGCAGATGCCGCAAAGCGGCAACTGGCTCTGAGCCCTGCGGTACGGCCCTGCCGCCGCCGCGGCAGAACGCGGCGCGCGCCATCCCATATTCGCAGGAGGACAGGAATCGCCGGATCCCTATGATCCGCCCCACCCGGCAACCGCCCGGGCAAGAAAAGGGGCCTCTCGATGAAGATCGCATTCACCTCGTGCATGAATTTCGAGGCCGGGCTGGACGGCTTCCAGCGGGTCTGGAACCGCATCGCGGTCGAGCAGCCCGACTACCTCTTCCTGCTCGGCGACCAGATCTACATGGACTACTTCCCGCACCTGGGCAAGCCGGCCGGCTGGAATGCCGAGGAGTTCAGGGCCGCCATGACCGCGAAGTACACCGCGCAGTGGAACGTGCCCAACTTCAGGATGCTGTTCAACGCCATGCGCCTGCGCCAGGGCGTCGACGGCGGCGTCTACGGCACCTGGGACGACCACGACTTCGCCTGGAACAACGCCTGCGGCACGCAGGTTTCGGCCCCGGTGAAGGCCGTCACGCGCGAACTGTTCTCCAGGTTCATGAAGATCGATCCCCCGACGGCCGGCATCTACTACGCGGTGCCGCTGCGGCAGGGGCCGCAGAAGATCGGCAAGGCGATCTTTCTGGACACCCGCTGGTACCGCGACGTGCCGGGCGACGGCAACACGCTGCTGGGCGAAGACCAGTTCAGGTTTCTGGAAGCCGAGCTCAAGGACGAAGACGGGCTGGTGCTGATCTGCGCCGGCACGCCGATCCGCGCCACCGGCAACGGATGGATGCGCTACCGCGACGACTACGCGCGGTTTCGCCAGATCACCTACGGGCGCAACATCATCTTCCTGTCGGGCGACATCCACGAAAACGCCTTCCTGCCGCCGCCGGGAGAAACCCGGCTCTTCGAGGTCATTTCCTCGGGCGCCTTCGTCACCAAGTACAAGTACGTGGGCGACCGCGAGAACTTCGGCATCCTCGACTACACGCCCGGCGGGCTGATCGACATCAAGCTTTTCGACCGGCACGGGCTGGAAAAGCACAACACCATCCGCAACACCGACTTCGCCTACGAAGAGCTACTTTAGGGACAAGGCCGCGGGCCGGCCTTCGCGGGGAATACGGCAACCAAGCCATCGGCATCGCATATCCTCGCGCTCTGCGTCCAGAGTCCCGGAGACAGAGCCCCTTGCCCGCGCCCAAAGCCCCAGCCTCCCCCGCTTCCCTTTCCCGACCGGCCACGATGGCCGATGTGGCCGCACGCGTGGGCGTCTCCAAGATGACCGTTTCGCGCGCGCTCAACCGCAGCACGGGCAGCGACCGTGCGACCTCCGAGGCGCTGCGCCAGCGCATCCTGCAGGCCTGCGAGGAGATGGGCTATGTCATCGACCAGACGGCGCGCACCTTCTCCAGCAAGCGCTCGGGCTTCGTGGCGGTGCTGATTCCGTCGCTGAACAACTCCAACTTCTCTGAGACCGCGCAGGGCATCGCCGCGGCGTTGGAGGCGCGCGGCCTGCAGGTGCTGCTGGGCTACACCGACTACCGCGTGGAGAACGAAGAACGCCTGCCGCGCGTGATGCTTGCGCGCCCCGACCTTCGTTGATGAGCCGCACCGCCAGCGCGAACTCGGCATGGAAGCGGGACGAGCCGCAAATGCTCAGTTCCTTGGCCACCACCATGTTCTGCGGAATGCTCACGTCGCCGCCCAGGCCCAGTTGCACGACGATGCCGCGCGGGCGCATCACCTCCAGCCCGTCGCGCAGGGCATGCTCGTTGCCCGAGCATTCGAGCATCACGTCGAAGCTCCTCTTGTCGGCCGAATAGCGCGACACCCAGCTCTGTCCTGCGCGACGTTGACGGTGCCGTCGGCGCCGATGGCGCGCGCGATGGCCAGCGGTTCATCGACCACGTCGGTCGCCACGATTTCGGCCGCGCCGTGCACACGCGCCGCCGCAATCGCCAGCACGCCGATCGGCCCGCAGCCCGACCAGCACGCGCTTGCCCAGCAATGAACCCGCCCGCGACACCGCATGCAGCCCCACCGAAAACGGCTCGGCGAGCGCGGCCAGGCGCGACATCCCGATACAGCAAGCGCCATGGTCAGCAGCACACGCCTGCCCTCGCGCTCAGACGATGAGCACCCTTTCGTTTCGAGCGACTCCGAGCACAAAGCCTGTCGGCTTCCATCGGCTCGAATCCGAAGTGCGGCGCACCACCATCCAAAGCAACTTCCTTCTGACACTGCTGCCGCGTCTGATTACTAAAGACTTCCTATTCTTTCGGCGCAGTGTTTTTCTGCCACCGACAACCAGAAGATGAGACTGGCAACGATAGTGTGTGAGCTTTATGTTGGCCGGCGTCGGCACCATGCCGAAACTTAGAACTCGCAAAGCACCCCTCTCTTGAAGGGGCGTTCCAAACTACAAAAGGCGTGCCAAAGCCCGATCTGGCATTCAGCCTACGCTGCCGCGCCTCGAGTCGTGTTCGATGCGAACTCCGACACTACCAAGCCGCGAACCTGGGCAATTACCCGAGTTGCTGCCTCCTCTGCACTGCAGCCAACGGTCTGAATCTGGAGTTCCGGTTTTTCTGGAGCTTCGTAGGGTGAATCGATGCCGGTAAAGTTTCGGAGCTCTCCATTGCGTGCCTTTCGATAAAGTCCTTTTACATCGCGTTTTTCAGCCACTTCGAGCGGCGTATCCACAAAAGCTTCCACGAACTCCCCTTCGCCGAAAAGGCTGCGCGCCATCGCACGCTCCGCTCGAAATGGCGAAATGAATGCGGTTATGACGATCAACCCCGCATCCACCATCAATTTGGCCACTTCCGCAACACGGCGGATGTTTTCGATCCTGTCGGCATCGGTGAAACCCAAGTCTTTGTTGAGCCCGTGCCTGACGTTGTCCCCATCTATGAGGTAGGTGTGCCGCCCCATGTCGTGAAGTTGTTTCTCGACGAGATTGGCTATCGTGGATTTGCCTGCACCAGACAGCCCCGTGAACCAGAGAACAAACGGGCGCTGGCCCTTTTGCCCTGCCCGATGCGTCTTGTGAACATCAAGCAGTTGAGCGTGAAGGTTGCGTTCACCGAGCAGGTCAACACGCTTTGCACTTTCAAAGTCATTGATCATTTTCTGGCGCAGGTAGTTAGGCGAAAGAAATCACGACCTTCCGCGCAGATTGAGAGCGCGGCGTCAAGCGAGGGCAATGTTCACAACTGGCGCGAGGCCGGCAGCGACGTTCACAGACCGAGGTAGTCTTCCCTCGATTGCCGCAAGCTCAACCCGGTGGCTTGTGCGGTCACGGAGATGATCCATTCGGCAAGCAAGCTTGATTCGACGGAGGAGTCCCTGACGAGCTGGAAATGATTCGGGCAGTAGGTGCTGTCCATTGCGTCCACCAAGGCACCCGCGGGAAGGTTGACATTCCAGGCTGACAGCTGCGCTTCGAAGGGGGCTGTCCAGCCTGCAGGAAGGACTTCGGGAATCCGGCCTTCGGAGGCCGGACCGATGCTGCGCGTGGAGGCGGAGCGGACGGTAGCGACCGTTCGGCAGGCGTCGGGCAGTTGACCGCTCAGGTGAATGCCGATCAGCAGTTCGAAAGGATCCACACCCGTGGCGAGCCTAAACACAGTGGGAATATTGCCTCCCATGATCCGCGGATTCACTTCGACCAGCACCGGGCCGTCAGGGCCGACGATCAACTCGATGTGGAAAATTCCCAGATCCAGACCAAGACTGCGAACGACCGTCAGCGCATAGTCAACCAGCGCTTTGGCAGCGGATTCGCTGACCGGGGCGGGCATGGTGGTGCCGAGTTCGACGGATGGGTCGACGATGCATCGCTTCCGCCAAGACAGCGCCATGGGCTGAAACTCCCCGTTTGCGGCGGCCATTTCAACCGAGAAGAGCGGTCCATCGACATACCCCTCGATCAACGTCTCAGGAGACAGGGTTTCGACGACACCTTGGGGGACTGCCAGGCTGCGATGGAGCGTGGCGAAATACGCCTCAAGTTCTTCTGGTGTCTCAATCTTCGCTGTCAGGAGGCTCGCAGCGCCTCGCTTTGGCTTGGCAATGACGGGGTAGCCTATCTCGGCGACGCGCGCTTTTGCGTCCTGCAAATTGTCGACGAGCGCAAACGGCACAGAACGGATACCTCGGGCTGCGATTCGTGCCCTGCACGCGGCTTTGTCTTGTGCCAATGCCACGGCGTCTGGGTCTGTGCCTGGCAGCCCGAGGCGCTTGGCGCACCGCGCCACTACATGGGTACAGAAGTCGAGCACAGTGACGACAGCGTCCAGGCGGCGCTCACGAGAGAGCGCCGAAAGTGCAGAGAACAACTCTTCTTCGTCCAGCGACGAATCGATTTGCACGACCTGATCCGAATGCTGAGCGTTCTGGACAGCCTCGATGCCTCCAATGAAAGCTGCAAACCGATTGGAACTGATGAATGTCACGTAGTGGCCAGCCCGTTTGGCGGCCCGCAACGCCCCCAAACCTACAGGGTTGCTGTCAATGAACGCGATGTGCATTTTTTATTCTCCGTGAGGTTTTTCGTCGCCAGACGAGTTGGGGGGTCGCCTGTTTCTGTCGCGGGTGAAGATCAGTACGGCACTCGCCGCGCAAATTACGACGAAGGTGATGAGTCCCAAGCTGGTCTTGTCCACCACATAGCTGCCCAGCAGTGAAAAAGCCACCATTGAGCCCACCGCCAGGGCATTGGTGTCCGCGACGATCTGCGCCATCCGCTCGGATGGAGACTCGGTGATGATGTATCGAAGGTGAACGCAGAACGCCATTTCGAATGCAAAGGCGAACAGTGCGTACATGGCCAAGCCAAGCCCTGGCGCAGACATGAACGGCAACGGGACCAGGCTCAAAAGCGCGAGTCCATGCAGCAGCGGCCCTGTCGTGTTGTACCGCCCCTTCAAGATCGACAATCGCGCGGCAGCAAAAGCGCCCACGATGTACGCCAGGTTGGTGAGGGTCTGGACCAGTGCGATGCCTGCTTCTGACATCCCCAACTGCCTTACTGGAAAGACCGACCTGGCGATGTTGTGGTAACCCTGATAAAGACAGACCGCCGCAACGAAGTAGATGATGGCCGAACGAACGCCGGCGTCCAACTGCCCTTTTCCGGCAATTTTTCCCGCCCCACCGGCATTGAGTTTGCTGCCCACGGGAAGCGATGTGTAGAGGCCGGTGGCCGCCAAATGCATGCAGCAGCAGAGAGCAAGCACGCCGATCAATGCCACTTGTCCGATCAGAAGAGCGCCAAAAAGCGCACCGACACCGCCGCCTGCGAGTGCCGCTGTGTTGTAGTAGGAAGCCGCTCTGCTTAGGGTCTCACCTGAAAAGTAGCTTTTTAATGCGACTGTGCGGGACACTTTGGAAAGTGCGTCGAAGGCGCCCTTCGCCAGCAGCAGCGCAATCAGCAAGTAGACATTGCCGAACAATGCGGGCACGAACAGCAGGGCGAAGGCACTCCCCGCCTCGCAAAAGACCAGAAGAGCTCTTGCCGAATAACGTGCAACCGCAGCTTTGATGAGAGGAAGAGCCAGAACCGCCGGTAGCCATTGCGTGAGAACCACGGTGTTGGCCGCGAAAGCAGACCCGGTTCCCGCAAAGACCTTCGCCGACAGCGTCATCAGAAGAAAAAACGTTGCGAGCGAGGTCAGGAAAATCGCCGCCCAGATCCGAAGAAAAACCGAATTCCACAAAGATGGCTGTTCAGGAACTGCTACTGATGCGGTGAGGTCGTTCATCGGAATATCCCCGAAGAGTCCGACTTGCAGTAAACTTTATTATTCATCTGCCCAGGGTTTTAAGCGCCAAGTGCGTTGCCCGGTTTGACACCGCGGTTAACCAGTGAATTGAAGTTGGGCTCGAAAACTGAGTGAAAAGAATAGCATTGGGTGGCTGCAAATCTATTCCGCGAATTTGCGGAGCTTAAGTTGCAGATGTGCAGTACTGGAGCGTCTTACCGCTTTGTCAGGAAACCACGTCGTTGGGCAGGTCGCCGCACACCAGCACGATCCAGTCCATCACGGCACGAACTCTGTCGAGTTTGCGCAGGTCGGGGTGGACCACCATCCACAGCTCTCGAACAAGATCGCACGGTTGCGTCTGCAAACGAACCAGGCCTGGTGCCCTGTCGCCAATGGCCTGGGGGAGCACCGTTTTGCCGAGCCCTGCCTGAGCACAGGCCAGCAGGCCTTCGCCGTCGTTGGTGCGCAGCATTGGCGGCATCACGCCGCAGTTGACGATCTGTCGCGCAATCCATTCCGCTTGCGGAAGGCTGTCTTGGTCGCTTTCGTAAGTGAGCCATGGAAGGTTCGCTGTATCAAACCCTTCCGGACCATAGACCGCGTAGCTCAACTCTCCCACTTTGCGCGCGATCGCCCGCAACCCCCCCGTTGGCCTGGCCAGTCTCAAAGCAATGTCGGCTTCTCGCCGAGCCAGGCTTAGCACCCGAGCGTCGGCCACAAGTTCGACCTGAAGATTTGGATGTTGCCGCACCAGTTTGGGCAACTCTGGAATAAGTATTCGGTTCACCAGCAGCGGCACAGAGGTCAGCCGAACGACCCCTGCAATTTGGCCATCCGAGTCGCGAATCACGTTGGTCGCGTCACGGATGACGGTTTCGACCTGCTCGGCTCGCAAAACCAGTTCTTGACCCGCTTCGGTTGTGCTCACCTTGCCGGGCTTGCGCTCGAACAGGCGCGCGCGGAAGCGCTGCTCCGCATGCGCAACTTTTCTTACGACGGTGCTTTCATTCACTTCCAGAACCCGCGCAGCGCGCGCAAACGAACCGGTTCGCGACACCGCCAGCACGATTCTGAGATCGTCCCAATCTTCTTTGTGCACTTAATGCGTTCCCCAAGCATGGGATTTCATGTGGGTGCATTTTTGCATGGTCTTTCCCGCATATCTGCAGGCATTAACGGCAAACCTATACCTTACGATCGCGGCGCTTTACGGACTGCACTGCCAGGCTACTGGCCAGAGGATATTGTTTTGGTCGCGATCATTTCAGCGTTGGTGTTTTTCGCACTCACCTACTTTTTGAGCCCCTTCCTGCTTTGGCGCTCTTTTTTCAAAGTTGCGCGATCAGTGCTTTTTAGTAGAACTTTGGATTTATGCGGAAGACTCAGCATGGGCATGCACCTCGTCAAAGAGTTGCTCTATTTGCCCGTACTGGTTCTGTTTTGGTTTGTGGACGAAATCCTCTGGCACAGCTACCGAAAAACAAGGGTCCCGGCCCCAGTTTTTGTCATGAGCCAGCCGAGAAGCGGCACAACCTTTCTGTTGAGGACCCTGGCCTCAGACGAAAAGTCCTTTTTCGTTCTGAAGCACCTCGATTGGCGCATGCCGTTCATCTGTTTCTGGAAACTGATCGATGCGATGGGGCTGCGCAGCAGACTAGAACGCATCGACTACTGGCCAAACACAGAGATCGGGCGGCTCGCGTCCAAAATTCATTTTCACAATTTGGGCAGTGTGGAGGGTCATGGTGTTTTCTTCGAAGAACGCATGTACCACCACTACTTCACGTTCCGCCGCTTCCCACTCCCCGAAATTCTCCAACGAATGAGCGAGGCGAACGCTCTCACACCAAGGGAGAAAAAGAAAATCGTGGGAACGCTAAGGAAAGTGGTCCAGAAAGCCGCTTTTTACCGCGGAGCGGGCCGCTTCTGGCTCACCAAGGAGAACGAGAACGTCGATCTCTTTCGGCTCGTCTACGAAGCGTTCCCTGATGCTCGATTCCTGGTCATCGTGCGGGAGCCAAGTGCATTCGTTAGCTCCTACGTAAAGATGTCGGACGCCTGCACGACGCCCAAGCACGGTACCGACCCCAACACGATCCCGGGGTGGTACGACGCGAATCTGAACTTCCGCCGGGAGCAATGCGCTCAGCACATCGCCTTCTGCCAGGAACTGGAGAAGCGCGGCGCGATTACGTACGTTACTTTCAACCAATTCACCAGCGACGTCAGCGGTACGGCAGCGCACATCTACGAGCAGATGGGCATCCCCATGAGCCCGGAATTCAGCGCGCACTTGCAAAAGTTGCAGGCCAAGCAAGACGGTCGCGTGTCTGGCTACGTCAATCCCCCCAGCGAAGAGGTCGGCTTCGAGGCTTATGCGAACTTCGTGGCGAAGGCCAGCGCCTTGTCACCTGAAGCGCAACGGGCTCAAGCCGCATGATTGGTCAATCGACTGTTCGCGAGATTGCCGCGCGGTTGCAGCACGCCGAGCATGATCGTGTGCAGCTGCATCAGCTTCATTTGCAGTTTCCTTCGATGACCATCGACGACGCCTATGCAATCCAACGCGAATGGATAGGACTGAAGCTTGCGGCGGGCCAGCGACTGGTGGGGCACAAGATCGGCCTCACCTCGAAAGCAATGCAGGCCTCCGTGGGCATCGACGAGCCCGACTTCGGCGCGCTACTTGATGAGATGCTCTTTGAGAACGGCACCCAGGTGCCCTTTGATCGGTTCATTGAGCCGCGCGTCGAGATAGAGCTGGCATTCATCCTTGGCAAGAAGCTGGAAGGCCCTCACTGCACAAAATTCGACGTACTGAGCGCAACGGAGTATGTCGTGCCAGCGGTAGAGATCATCGACTCGCGCATCCAACGGGTCGATCCCGACACCAAGTCGGTTCGCACCATCCTCGATTCGGTATCCGACAACGCAATCACCGCCGGCGTTGTACTCGGCGACCGGCCAGTACGCCCGATGGACATCGATCTGCGCTGGGTTGCAGGGCTGCTGTACCGCAATGGTCAGATAGAAGAGACAGGCGTCGCGGCGGGGGTGCTGAATCACCCGGCCAACAGTGCGGCTTGGCTCGCCAACAAGCTTGCCCAACACGGCGAGTTCTTGCTCCCGGGCCAAATCATCCTTGCTGGCTCCTTCACGCGCGCGGTGGTCGGCAATCGCGGCGACACCTTCCAAGCAGACTACGGCCCGTTGGGCGCTGTCTCGTTCCAGTTCGTCTGATCCGAAAGCAATTTTTTTGAGCCGCGAAACGATGAGTTCCCGTTCCAGATTGACGCCGCAGATGACGGCCTACCAGGAGAAGTTTGCCGACAGCGGGGATGTCCGATGGCTCCCCTACCTGATGTACTTTCATCCTCCCGGCCATCGGAGCGATGTGGTCAATACAGACGAGAGCGGCTTCAGATACTCCGAAAAGAATGGCCAGCGCCTTTCACTCAGGAGTTGCGAGTCGTCCGAACCTGTGAGGCTGCTGGCTGGAAGCTCGACGGTCTTTGGGATCGGCGCCAGCGCCGATCGCTGGACGCTTGCGTCGCGGCTGAACGAGAACGACACCCGATCCGAGCCTTGGCTCAATTTTGGCGGGCGAAGCTTCAACTCGACCCAAGAGCTGCTACTGCTGGTCCTGAACAAACACCTTCTGCCGCCGGTTGACGAGATAGTCCTGTTCTCCGGGTTCAACAATTTGGGATTGGCACGCCTGCCACCCAGCCAGCGTCTGGAGCACGGTGCCTTTTTCAACTGCGGCGATTTCTTCAACGCGTTGAAGCCCGCCAAGGCCAATGGGCTGAAGGGAATCGGCACAAAACTCTTCGGATCGGCGCCGGCCGCCGAGGCTCCGCTCCCAACCATCGGCCAGCAGATCGAGTACGCGACCGAACTCACCGTCCGGCATCTGCACATATGGCACCTGATTGCTCGGGAACTCGGCGCGAAGCTCACCTACGTCTTGCAGCCTTTGTCAGGGTGGGTACGACCTGAGGGGTGCCGTGAAGAAGAGGCGCTCTTCTCTGAACTGGATCAGTTGGGGAGGTTCACCGAGGTCTATGGAGACATTCTGCGAAAAGACGTCTGCCTCGATTACGGACAGGCGCTGCGGGCGGGAATCGAGGCGCTCGGCGTACGGTTCATCAACCTCAGTCCAGTGCTTTCCGAGGCACTCAAACCAGACCAGTGGCTCTTCGTCGACCGGATTCATTTCACCGACGATGGCCACGACTTTGTCTCAAGGCTATTGCTTGAGCTTTTGCACTGAAAAGGAGTTTGCACAGCCATGAAGTTCTTCAAGTCACTTTTCTCAAAGATCTTTCGTCGCAAGGCGAAGAAGAGAGATGCATCCATCTATCCCATGTTCTGACGTCGGGCCGAGGTTGGAGTTTGGTCCGGATTCGCAGTGCCCAAGGCGATGGCCGGACTTTCGCCAACTCTATACACACCTCGCCAACCCGGAAGTGTTTGTAGAGGCAGATGACGTCTGCCGGCTGATGGCGCTGTTGGCGCCGCTGCCACAGCCGGATGCCAAAGAATCTGAATCGGCATTGGCCTCATTGCAGCCATGGCGTGCGAAACGCCAGCTTGCGTTCGAACGCGCAACGGAGTCGGACGATCAACGTCGCCGGGTTGCCGAAACACTGGTTCTTCAATCCTCACCCTTGGGCCTGACGCTGGGCTGCTGGCTCCAAGGAATGAGCGCGCCAGGCGTTTGTGAAGATGAGGATCAGCTGACCTTGCTGTCGCTGCTTGCCGACGACGTCGGCGTCGGTCACCCGTACAGCGCCCGCAGGAGCGAGTTCCGGCGTTTGATGGAGCGTTTTGAACATTCTCTTTACGGCGTGAGCCCCACCGGGCTGGCGCAAGTCCGGGACATACAGGAAAGCATGTTCGCTCTCCCGTGCGCGCTGTTGGCCATGAGTCGGCGCAGCGACGTCTTTCACTTGCAGCTGTGCGCAATGGATCTGGTCTTGCGCACTGTCGAACTGTTGCCAGCTTGGGCCATGCTTGCAAGTCGGTATCCGCAATGCGTGGACTGGCGTCGGCTGGACCTTCGTGAAGTCCGTGATCCAAAGGCGGCTTCAGACGCGCTCGCATGCTCGACAAAAATTGCAGAGCACTACCGCACCCGAGGCGGCGTCACCGCCAAGAAATTTGAAGCGGCGGTGCATTGGGCTGTTGATTCCATCAAGGCCTGGGATCTTGAGTTGCATGCGCTTTGCACGCTCGCCCTGGACCGCAACCATGCGATGGCAACCTTGCTTCGACGCAAATCTCGCGAGGCTTCGATCTATCACAAAACCAAGACCCTGGCTGGTTGTCCTTTGTCTGATCACTTCAAAAAAGCAGCGACCGACCCGTTGCCGCTGCTCGACGCCCTAGCCCAAAGCAGGTACGTGAGACCCGGCAACTCACAAACGAGCTCGCTGGTCAACGGATTGATCAGCCCGCGCGGGCCGATGTTCCGTGTCTTTCCCGAGCAGGAATTGGCCGTGATCCGTGAATGGATCGACGGCCTGGCGCTTACGAGGACCGAGGCGGATACCAGCGTCGACGATCGACCCCGCTCTCCATCGGCTGTACGGCCCCCTGAACCAAAGGCCGCGGCGACATCGGCGACTCCTTTGGCCGCGCGCCCAATCCATGTCCGTGAGGCCTATTTTCTTTTGCAGGGGCGCGCCCTGGCTCCAGACACACGGGCCTATGCCGTCGACTATGTGAGGCGATGGCTGGAGGCTGCAGCGCGCTCGCTGGGTTGCTCTGATCGATCCCTGCCGAACTCTTGGACGGCAGAGGGGCTGCGCCCCTGGTTGCTCGACCAGCATGATCTGCATGGACAGGCGTACGAGAAATCGAGTCGCGACGTCGCGCCTGTGTCAAGAGACGATGTCATTGAATCAACGTTGCAGCTCGCGCCTCTCATCCTCATCGACGGTGCTTGGCTTCAGGGCTTCACCGATGTCGACCTGGCCTGTTCCGAAGTGGGCCAGTTCCTCTTCGAAACGTATTGGGATGAGCTCGGAAACGGACGGGTCGAGTTGAATCATCCCAAGATCTACCGCGATCTGCTTGCCTCCATGGGCATGCACCTCGCACCAACAGGGTCCTGGCAATTCGCATCGGACACAAGGATCAAAGACGACTCGTTTCGCCTTCCTGTGTATTGGCTTTGCTTGGGCAAGTTGCCGCTGACATTCATGCCAGAAGTCTTGGGAATGAACTTGGCCATGGAGCTTTCGGGGGTAGGAGACGGTTACCGAAACGCCCGTCAATTCCTCATCGAGCATGGCTTCAGCACGCAGTTCGTGGACTTGCACAACACCATCGACAACGTTTCGACCGGCCATTCCGCGTGGGCGGCCGATGCAATTGACAAGTACATGGCCACCCTTCTCCCCTACTGCGATGACGATTTTTTTGCCGCTCAATGGCTGCGCATCCGTACAGGATATGCATCCTTGTCGTCCGTACCAGGCAGCAACAGAAGTCTTTCGGCATGGACCCGCTCGGTATTCAGGCGTCGCCTGCCATCGCCGAAGGCGCCCGCCCGGCCTCTTCATCACTATGCCCACTCGATGGATCCCAACTAGATGAACTCCTATGTCCTGGGGATCTCCGCCTACTACCACGACAGCGCCGCCGCGCTCGTGAAGGATGGACGTGTCCTCGCCGCGGCTCAGGAAGAGCGCTTTACACGTGTTCGTCACGACTCTTCCTTTCCCAAGCAAGCCGTTGGCTATTGCCTAGAACATGCGGGGATTTCGCTCAACGATGTGATGAAGGTCGTCTACTACGAAGACCCGAAGGTCAAGTTTTCTCGCGTCCTTTCCTCGTTTGCCGATGGGGGAGCCGCGGGGCTGACTGCATTCATGCGCGTGTTTCCGGAATGGATGCGATGGAAGCGCGACGCGCTGTCTCAAGTTGGCCATGAACTGAGTTCGCTCGGCAGGGGACGGGTATGCGAGTTGGTGACTTCGCCCCACCACCGCTCGCACGCAGCTTCGGCCTTTTACCCCTCGCCGCATCGCAACGCCGCCGTGCTTTGCATCGACGGCGTCGGCGAGTGGCATACGACCTCCATCTGGCATGGCCGAGAGAATTCTCTCGAGTTGGTCAACTCCATTTCTTACCCCCACTCGTTGGGCTTGCTCTATTCGGCGTTCACCTACTACTGTGGCTTCAAGGTTGATTCGGGTGAATACAAGCTCATGGGCCTGGCTCCCTACGGCAAGCCGATCTACGCGGACCTCATACGAGACGAGCTGATCGACATCAAAGCCGACGGATCGTTCGCGTTGAATCTGCGCTACTTCGAGTTCCTGCGTGGTCAGCGGATGGTTGGTGAGGCGTTCGAAAAACTATTCGGACATTCGATCCGCGACCCCGAAAGCAAACTGGAGCAGCGCCATTGCGATCTTGCGGCCTCCGTCCAAAAAGTGACGGAGGAAGTTGTGTGTGGACTGGCGAAGGCCGCCATGAAACTTACTGGGGAGCGGCATCTGTGTCTCGCCGGTGGCGTTGCGTTGAACTGCGTGGCCAACGGCGCCTTGAGCCGCTCAGGCATGTTCGATTCGCTCTGGATACAACCGGCGGCCGGCGATGCCGGCGGCGCCCTGGGCGCTGCGCTCGATGTTGCGGTTGCCAACACCGGACGGCCGCACGTCCTGGCCGGCACGGACGCCATGCAGGGCTCGCTCCTGGGGCCGGACTTTTCCGACAATGAGATTGGCGAGTATTTAGAAGAGAACGCCTACCCCGCGGAGCGCCACGACGAAAGCGCCTTGTACGACGCGGTCGCGCAGGACCTGGCGAACGGTGCTGTGATCGGTTGGTTTCAGGGACGCATGGAATTCGGTCCTCGTTCGCTGGGCGCCCGGTCCATCATTGGCGATCCGCGCGACCCAGAGATGCAGCGCAAGATGAACCTGAAGATAAAGTTCCGAGAGTCGTTTCGACCGTTCGCTCCGGCGGTTCTGGAAGAAGACGCGAAAGACTACTTCGAGATCGCGCAAGACAGCCCGTACATGCTGCTGGTAGCGCCCGTCGCGGAAAGACTCAGGAGCCCGGTGGCAAAGGCCAGCGAGATGAACTCCGGCCTCGGCACCATCAATGAAATCCGGTCGCAGCTGCCCGCAATCACCCACGTTGACTTCTCCGCACGCGTCCAGACGGTCAACGATCAAACCAACCGGCCATTCGCACGGCTTCTGAGGAGCTTCAAGAACAAGACGGGCTGCTCCGTGCTTGTGAATACCTCGTTCAATGTCCGGGGCGAACCCATCGTCTGCACGCCGGCGCAGGCTTACGCCTGTTTCATGAGGACGGCGATTGATGTGCTGGTGTTGGGTCCTTATGTGCTGCGTCGCGCAGATCAACCCGCGTTCGTCGAAGAACGTGATTGGCGTGAAGCGATTCCGCTCGACTAATTCAATACAAGGATCAAACGATGCTGCTCAGAGTCGGCGCATTTTTCATTTTCATGTTCGTTCTCGTTCCATTGGGCTTGCTCCGAAGAGCGACCGGACTTTCTTCATTGGGGGCTGGAAGAAACACCAAAGTCTCCGCATGGGACTTGAAGTTCAAGGACCAAGCACCCGCACCCTAAGGCCCGCGCTGTCACTCCGCGCGGGACGTGCTCAGTTTTACCTGTGGCACGCGAACCAGTGGCAGCGATGGCCTGATCAAACCTAATGTCCCCATACGGAATACTCATGGAAAAACAAGGAATTACCACCCTGATCGTTCACGCGGACCGCCATTTCGGGGTGGAGCACAACGCAATTCGCAAACCGATCCATTCATCGGTTCAATACGGTTTCGACAAAGTCGAGGACCTCATCGGGGTATTTCAGGGCACCGTCAAGAACGCGTTCAACTACGCCCGCACCGGAACACCAACGACCGCAGCTTTGGAATCGAAGCTCACGCAGCTCGAACAGGGCATAGGCTCTATCTGCTTTGCCTCGGGCATGGGTGCGATCGCCGCAGTCTTCCTCACGCTGTTGCGCGCAGGTGATCACCTCGTATCCAGCCGCTATGTGTTCGCCGGTACGAACAGTCTGTTCGGCACCATGTCCGACTTGGGCATTGATGTCAGCATGGTCGACGCCTGTTCGGTCGCCAACGTCGAGGCGGCACTGCGCCCATCCACGCGCATGGTGTTCTTGGAAACCATCGCGAATCCTGGCACAGAGGTGCCCGATTTGGCTGCAATCGGTGCACTGTGCCGGCAACGAGGCTTGCTGTTGGTTGTCGATAACACGATCACCTCGCCGGCGCTTTTTTTGCCGCGCAGCATTGGGGCAGGCCTGTCGATCAATTCGCTGAGCAAGACCATTGGTGGTCATGGCGCGGCTCTTGGCGGCGTTGTTACCGACACCGGGGAGTTCAGCTGGGAGACCTATCCCAACATCTCGGCGGACTATCGTCGCGGCGACACCAAGCAGTGGGGCCTTCAACAGATGCGCAAGAAGGCGCTGCGCGACATGGGAGCCTCGATGTCTTCGGAAGCTGCTCACCAGATCGGCATCGGTGCCGAGACCCTGGCGCTGCGAGTCCACCAGACCAGTTCCAACGCGCTTGCCCTTGCGCGCTACCTTCAGGCTCATCCTGCAATCAAGTCGGTCAACTACCCCTGGCTGGAATCTCATCCCCAACACGAAGTCGCCAAGCGCCACTTCAGCGCCGGCTCCTGGCTGCTGTCGTTTGAGCTACGCGACCTCAGCAGCATGCTTCCGGCGCTCAATCGGTTGCGTGTCGCGACAAGGGCGACCGGGATGGGTGATACCAGAACCCTCGTCATACCGGTTGCCCCAAGCATCTATTGGGAAGCGGGTCCCGAAGTGCGCGCCAAGATGAACATCGGCGACGGACTGGTCCGCATGTCAGTTGGCCTCGAGGAAGAGCAAGATCTGATCGACGACTTCGAGCAAGCTTTGCGGTAGCTGCGTGAGCAATGGGACGGACGCCCACCCGAAACGGCGCTAGCGTGCCACAGTGGAAATGTCACCGACCACTCGTACGGCCCAGCCACCGCGTCACAGGCAACCGACGCGACTCGGTCGATGGTGCACCCGCAGCCAGCATTCCCGACGTCTGCAGCCTCACACAGTCCCGGCAATCACTAGAGCAGACCACGATTGCCAGCTTTGCGCTCCAGCCGCCGCCTACCCCGCAAATCTGAAGGCCCGCAACGAGCCTGAAGCGGATGTATCGGCGTTGGTTGCGCGCTGCTTCGCAATAGGAAACAGACGCAAGACCGACCCCTTGGGAGTCGGAGGCAATGCCTCTTATGCTCAAACCAACCGTGATTCGAATTGGTAGGAACGATGGTGTAAGAAATAAAAAAGCGCCCCGAAAGGCGCTTGTTTATTGACTTCTTGGAGGAGAGGGAGGGATTCGAACCCTCGGTACTATCGCTAGTACGCCTGATTTCGAGTCAGGTACATTCGACCACTCTGCCACCTCTCCGGTGCTGTCGAGCCTGCGATTATAGCGGCAAAAAAGCGGTCTTTTGAAGACCTCGTTCTCAACCGCGCAACAATTCGAGGCCGCCGAGGTAAGGCCGCAGCGCAGCCGGCACGTTGATCGAGCCGTCTTCGTTCTGGTGGTTCTCCAGCACCGCCACCAGCGTGCGCCCCACCGCCAGGCCCGAGCCGTTGAGCGTATGCACCAGTTCGTTCTTGCCCTGCGCGTTCTTGAAACGTGCCTGCAGGCGGCGCGCCTGGAAGGCTTCGCAGTTGGAAACCGAGCTGATCTCGCGGTAGGTGTTCTGCGCCGGCAGCCACACCTCGAGGTCGTAGGTCTTGGTCGCGCCGAAGCCCATGTCGCCGGTGCACAGCAGCACCACGCGGTACGGCAGTTCCAACGCCTGCAGCACGGCTTCGGCATGGCCGGTCATCTGTTCAAGCGCGTCGTAGCTGGTGTCGGGGTGAACGATCTGCACCATCTCGACCTTGTCGAACTGGTGCTGGCGGATCATGCCGCGCGTGTCGCGCCCCGCGCTGCCGGCTTCCGAGCGAAAGCACGGCGTATGGGCCGTGAGCTTGATCGGCAGTTGCGCCTCGGCCACCACCTCGTCGCGCACGAAGTTGGTCAGCGGCACTTCGCTGGTCGGGATGAGGTACAGCGCCGAATGGTCGGGCGCGGGTTCGCCGTCCTGGCCGCCCTTCTTGGCGGCGAACAGGTCGCCTTCGAACTTGGGCAGCTGGCCGGTGCCGCTCAACGTGGCGGCGTTGACGATGTAAGGCACGTAGCACTCGGCATAGCCATGCTTTTCGGTTTGCGTGTCGAGCATGAACTGGGCGAGCGCGCGGTGCAGGCGGGCGATCGGCCCCTTCATCACGGTGAAGCGCGAGCCCGCGAGCTTGGCGCCCATTTCGAAGTCGAGCCCCAGCGGCGCGCCGAGGTCCACATGGTCCTTGGCCGCAAAGGCCAGCGGCGTGGCGTTGGCGCCGGCAGCGCCCTGCGGGCTCCAGCGGCGCATTTCGACATTGCCGGTCTCGTCTTCGCCCAGCGGCACGCTGGCGTGCGGCAGGTTGGGCACGGCGAGCAGCAGGGCCTGCAGTTCGGGCTGGATCTCTTCGAGGCGCCTGGATTGCGATTCCTGCTCGGCCTTGAGCGCGTTGACTTCGGCCATCAGCGCATCGGTCGATTCCCCCTTGGCCTTGAGCGGGCCGATCTGCTTGTTCAGTGCGTTGCGGCGCGCCTGGATTTCCTCGGAGCGGGTCTGGACGGTCTTGCGCTCGGTTTCGAGCGCAGTGAACGCCGACACGTCGAGGTAGGGCTGGTTCTTTTTGCGTTTTTCGAGGCCGGCCACAGCGGAGGCCAGGTCTTTGCGGAGCAGGGTGATGTCGAGCATCGGGCGATTTTAGGTGGGCGCGACTCAGGCGACAGTGGCCGGGTCGACGTTCGCGCCGCAGACGATCAGGCACACCTTCTCGCCCTCGCGCGGCGTGTAGGCACCGGTCTGCAGCGCCGCCAGCGGCAGCGCGGCGGCGGGCTCCACGGCGAGCTTCATTTCCTTCCACATCCACTGCTGTGCGGTGCGGATGGCTTCGTCGGACAACAGCAGCGCGTGCTGCACCTGCTGCTGCGTGATCTCCCAAGAGATCGCGCCGATGCGCCGCGCGCCCAGCGAATCGGCTGCAATGCCGCCGACTTCGACATCGATAGGCTCGCCGGCTTCGCGCGCGCGGAACAGCGTAGGCGCCTTCTCGGGCTCGAGCGACACCACGCGGGCGCGCCGCTCGAACCAGGCGGCCAGGCCGCCGATGAGCCCGCCGCCACCCACACTCACCAGCACGGCATCGGGCAGCCCGCCCTGCATTTCGATCTCGTGGCCCAGGGTGCCCGCGCCGGCAACCACTTCGGGCTGGTCATAGGCATGGGTGAGCAAGGCGCCGGTTTCCTTCTGCCGCGCGAGGCAGGCGGCCAGCGCATCGGGGTACAGCTCGCCGACCACGACCACTTCGGCGCCCAGCGCCCGCAAGCGCGCACGCTTGGCCTCGGGCGACACACCGGGCAGGAACACCTGGCAGCGCACGCCCAGCGCCTTGGCGGCGGCTGCGGTGGCAATGCCCGCATTGCCACCCGAAGCCACGATCACGCCGCTGTCGGGGATGTCGTTGGCCAGCAGGCGATTCATCATGCCGCGGGCCTTGAAGCTGCCGCTGACCTGCATGTGTTCGAGCTTGAGCCACACCTCCACACCTGGCGCCGCCGTGAGGCCGAAGGCCGACGCCGGCAGCTTCCAGAGCGGCGTCTGGCGAAGGAAGCCGCCCGCGCGTTCGCGCAGCCTGCGGGAGGCGCTCTCGATGTCGGAGCGCCAGTTTGTCGTTTGCGTGTTCAAGAGATGTGTCCTGGAGGCGGAATGTCGTCGAGCTTGAGGCCCTTGGGGAGCGGAAACTTGATGGTTTCCTGGATGCCGTCCATCTTGCGGACCGACACCGCGCCGTAGGCCCTGACGCGATCGATCACGTCGCGCACCAGCACCTCGGGGGCCGAGGCGCCGGCCGTGATGCCGACGCGGCCCTTGCCCTCGAACCACTCGGGCTTGAGCTCCTCGGCCGAATCGACCATGTAGCTCTCTGTGCCCAGGCGCTGGGCCAGTTCGCGCAGCCGGTTGCTGTTGGAGCTGGTGGGGCTGCCAACCACGATCACCAGGTCGACCTGCGGACTCATGATCTTCACCGCGTCCTGGCGGTTCTGCGTGGCGTAGCAGATGTCCTGCTGCTTGGGCTCGCGAACCTTCGGAAAGCGCGCACGCACGGCAGCCGCGATTTCGGCGGCATCGTCCACGCTGAGCGTGGTCTGGGTGACCACCGCGAGCTTGTCGGTCTGCGCGGGCGCAACCCTTGCCACGTCGGCCACGTCCTCGACCAGGTGGATGCCGCTGGTGAGCTGGCCCATCGTGCCCTCGACCTCGGGGTGGCCCTTGTGGCCGATCATGATGAACTCGTAGCCTTCCTTGGCGAGCTTGGCCACCTCGACATGCACCTTGGTCACCAGCGGGCAGGTGGCGTCGAACACGTCGAAGCCGCGGTCGCGCGCTTCCTGCTGCACCGCCTTGCTCACGCCGTGCGCGCTGAACACCAGCGTGGCGCCGGGCGGCACCTCGGCCAGGTCCTCGATGAAGATCGCGCCCTTGGCCTTGAGCTCGTTGACCACATAGGTGTTGTGCACGATCTCATGGCGCACGTAGATCGGCGCGCCGAACTTGGCGATGGCGCGCTCGACGATCTCGATGGCGCGGTCCACCCCCGCGCAAAAGCCGCGCGGCTCGGCCAGGAGGACTTCCTCGATGTTCGGATTCATTCGGCAACCTCCGCGCTTCGCGCTGCGGCATTCACCTGGGGAGCGGCCCGGCGATTCATAGAACTCCGATCAGCTTCACTTCGAAGGTCACAGGCTGCCCGGCCAGCGGGTGGTTGAAGTCGAAGCGCACCGCGGTCTCGCTGGCCTCGACCACCGCGCCCGCGTAGCTGCCCATGCCGTCGGGCGTGGGGAACTGCACCACGTCGCCGACCGCGTACTTCTCGTCGGGGTCGCCCATCTGCGCGAGCAGCTTCCTGGCCACCCATTGCTGCATCTCGGGGTTGCGGTCGCCGAAGGCCTCGCCCGCGGGCAGCTCGAAGGTGGCGTGCGTGCCCTCTTCCAGGCCCAGCAGGCGCTGCTCCATGGCAGGCGAAAGTTCGCCGGTGCCCAGCGACAGCGTCGCGGGTTTGTCGGCGAAGGTGTTGATGATGTCGCCCGCGGGGCCGGCCAGCCGGTAGTGCAGGGTCAGGAAGGAGCCGGAAGTCACGACATGGGACATGAGAGCAGCGGAGGTAGGCAAAGACAAGGTGGGTGTCCCGATAAACTGGCCTGCATTTTAAGGACGGGGGGCTTCCACCCGTCCTGCCCAAGGTTTCCCAAGGTTTCGATGGCTTTCAAGGATCTCCCCGCCAACGCCCGCCCGCGCGAAAAACTCATTGCGCGCGGTGCCGTCGCCCTGGCCGATGCCGAGCTTCTCGCGCTGCTGCTGCGCACCGGCGTTGCCGGCAAGAACGTGCTGCAGATGGCGCAGGAGCTGCTGGAGCGCTTCGGCGGCCTCTCGGGCTTGCTTCACACTGGCCCGGACGACCTGAAGGCCGTCAAGGGCATGGGCGGGGACGCCAAGCGGGCCGAACTCACCGCGGTGCTGGAGCTTGCGCGCCGCGCCATGGCCGAAAAACTCAAGGTGCGCACGGTGTTCGACACGCCCGACGCGGTCAAGCAGTACCTGCAGTTGCACATCGGTTCGCGCCCTCACGAGGTTTTCGCGGTACTCTTTCTCGACGTCCAGCACCGGCTGATCGTGCTCGAGGAGCTGTTTCGCGGCACGCTCACGCAGACCAGCGTCTATCCGCGCGAAGTCGTCATGCGCGCGCTGCACCACCAGGCCTCGGCCGTGGTGCTCTCGCACAACCACCCCAGCGGCAGCATCGAGCCCTCGCGCGCCGACGAGTCGCTCACGCAGACGCTGCGGGCCGCGCTGGCGCTGGTCGATGTGCGGGTGCTCGACCATGTCATCGTGAGCCCCGGGCAGAGTTTCTCGATGGCCGAAAAAGGATTGCTCTGATGGCCGCTCGCCCCCCTTCCCTGAAGAATCTCGCCGACCTCAAGCAGGTGCAGCGCGTGCTGGCCGAAACCCGCGCGCGCGAAGCGGCCGAGGCCGCCGCGAGGGCCGCCGCCGAACGCAAGCGCGCCGCCGAAAAAGACCTCTTCACCCGCGCCATCGGCGCCACCGAGCCGCTGCGCCGCAAGGCCGCCGTGGCGCTCGCACCCGAGCCGCCCGCGCCCATTCCGTTCCAGCACCAGCTGGACGAGCAGCGCGTGCTGCGCGAATCGCTGTCCGACGAGTTCGACGTGACCACGCTGCTCGACGTCGACGACGCCATGAGCTTCAGGCGCCCCGGCATCGGCACCGATGTGACCGCGCGGCTGCGCAAGGGCGACTGGACCATCCAGGCGCAGGTCGACCTGCACGGCCTTCGCAGCGACGAGGCGCGCGAGGCGCTGGGCGGCTTCATCCGCACCTCGCACAAGCAGGGGCTTCGCTGCGTGCGCGTGGTGCACGGCAAGGGCCTGGGCTCGCCGGGCAAGCAGCCGGTGCTCAAGACCAAGACGCAGCGCTGGTTGATCCAGAAGAACGAGGTGATCGCGTTCGTGCAGGCAAAGCCGGCGGAAGGCGGGGCCGGGGCGCTGGTGGTGCTGCTGGCACCCGTGCGCCGCTGAGGGTCTTGCGCCTTCCCCCTTAGCGAGGAAGGTTGGGATGGGGGCAGGCCTTCGAGCAGGCGCGATGCTGCGGTGAAGCCGCCGAGCGCTATGCCAAGTGATTCTTCAGCGGCACCGACACATCCGCAATCGCCACCGGATCGGGACTGCGCCCGGCTTCCAGCAGCTTGCGGCTCATCATGTGATCGAGCGGCGCATTGACCGACTCGACGCACACGAGATCCCCATCGACGTAGTGAAACAGCGAGAACGCCTCCGGCTTCGGGCCGGGGCGGCGCACGCTCGCCAGAGCCGGCGTGCCTTCGGCCGGCATCAGGCCCACCATCTGCAGACGCATGCCGCCCTGGTCGGACCAGAACCACGCGACCGCATCGTGCGTGCGCGCGGCGCCGGTCAGCGTGGCCACCGCCGTGCGCGCCTGGTCGTTCGCGTTCTGCACCGATTCGAGCCGCAGCGCGCGGCCCGCGCGGCGATCGGGAAAGCGGGTGCAGTCGCCCACCGCGAGCACGTCGGCCGCGCTGGTCTGCATGTGGCCGTCGACCACGATGCCGTCCGCGCACTCGATGCCCGCCGCTTGCGCCAGCGCGGTTTCGGGCACGGCGCCGATGCCCAGCAGCAGCAAATCGACAGGCTGCTGCGCGCCGTTGACCTGGATCGACACCAGCCGGTCGCCCTCGACCTCGAAGGCGCCCGTCTGCGCGCCGAGCACGATGTCGATGCCGGCCGCGCGATGCGTCGCGAGCACATGCGCCGAGAGTTCCGGCGACACGGCACGGCCCAGGAGGCGCGGCGCGCTTTCGATCACCTGCACGCGCTTGCCGAGCGCCTTGGCGGTGGCCGCCACTTCGAGGCCGATGAAACCGCCGCCCAGCACGGTGACCCGCTCGGCACCGGCGAGCCGCTCGCGCAGGCGATGCGCCTCGTCGGCGGCGCGCAGGCTCGCGACGTTCTGCAGCCCCTGCTTCAGCTCGGGCATCTGGCGCGCGCGGGTGCCGGTGGCCAGCACCAGCTTTTCCCAAGGCAGCACCGCGCCCGAACGCAGCGTGACGGTGCGCGCCTCGCGGTCGATGGCCACGGCGGCATCGCCCAGATGCAGCGTGATGCCCGCTTCGCGGTACCAGTCGGCGGCCTTGTGGGGCTGCGTGGTTTCTTCGGCGCTTTTGAGAAAGGCCTTCGACAGCGGCGGCCGGTGGTACGGCTCGCAAGCTTCTTCGCAGACCAGGTGCACGCGGGCGCCCTGCCCGGCTTCTGCAAGGCCGGCGCAAAGCTGGGCCGCGGCGTGGCCGCCGCCGATGATGACGATGGGATTCATGAGGGAAAGTCTTTCGGAGTCGGTGTCTGTTTTTATTCGCCGCGATTGCGCATCCAGTCGGCTGTCTGGAAGAAGGACGTGCGCAGCCTTGCGCGCAAGTCGTCAGGCACGCCGGTCTCGCCCATCGCCTGGTCCATGCAGGCGAGCCACTGGTCACGCTCCTTGATGCCGATGCTGTGGCCGCCGATGCTCTGCGGCAGATGGCGCGCGCGCAGCATCGGGTGGCCGAAGCGATCGGTGTAGTGCTGCGGGCCGCCGAGCCAGCCGCACAGGAACCAGAAGAGGCGCTGGCGCGCGTTGTCGAGGCTGGTGCCATGCACGGCACGCAGTTGCGCGTAGGCGGGCTCGAGGTCCATCAGGTCGTAGAAGCGCTCGACCAGCGCCTCCACCTTCGGCTCTCCGCCGATCCACTCGAAGGGCGTGCCGGCGGGCGGCTTTTCTTGAATCTGCATGGGCGGGAGTATCCCTCTGGGCGCTTCTAGGCCTGCACGAGGTTCGGAATGCCCACATCGGGATTCACGTCCGCCTCGTAGTCCACGCCTTCGACCGCAAAACCGAAGAGGCGCAGGAACTCGGTCTTGTAGCCCGCGAAGTCGGTGAGTTCGTGGATGTTCTCGCTCGTCACCTGGGGCCAGAGTTCCACCACGCGCGCCTGCACGTCGGGCGCCAGTTCCTTGTAGTCCGCGCGCAGGCGCCCTTCGTCGTCCAGATGCGGCGTCGGGCCGTAGAGGCTCTCGGCAAAGAGGCCGTGAACCTGCTCGATGCAGCCTTCGTGCGTGCCCTTTTCCTTCATCACCTGGAAGAGGAGCGACAGGTACAGCGGCATCATCGGAATGGCCGAACTCGCCTGCGTCACGACCGCCTTCAGCACCGAGACGCGCGCATCGCCGCCCTTCGCGGCCAAGCCTGCGCGAATGCCGAGCACCTTCTGATCGAGGTCTTTCTTGGCGGCGCCGATGGAGCCGTTCCAGTAGATGTCGTGCGTGATCTGTTCGCCCAGGTAGGTGAAGGCGGTGGTCTTCGCGCCATCGGCCAGCACGCCGGCGTCCTGGAGCGCATCGATCCACATCTGCCAGTCCTCGCCGCCCATCACGGCGACGGTGTTGTCGATTTCTTCCTGGGTGGCGGGCTCCAGCACGGTTTCCTTGACGACCTCGTTGTCGGTGTCGAGGCCGCGCAGCGTGACGGCCTTGCCGATGGGCTTGAGCGTCGAGTTGAAGACCTGGCCGGTCTTCGGATGCATGCGCCGTGGCGCGGCCAGGCTGTAGACGACGAGGTCGACCTGGCCGAGGTCCGCGCGGATCGCGTCGATGGTCTTCTGCTTCACGTCGTCGGAGAAGCCGTCGCCGTTGATGCTCTTCGCGTAGAGGCCTTCTTCGGCTGCCGCGCGATGGAAGGCGGCGGCGTTGTACCAGCCGGGCGAGGCGGGCTTGGTCTCACTGCCGGGCCGCTCGAAGAATACGCCGAGCGTGTCGGCGCCGCTGCCGAAGGCCGCGGTGATGCGTGCGGCCAGGCCGTAGCCGGTCGATGCGCCGATGACGAGCACCTTCTTCGGTCCTCCCGCGATTCGGCCTTGGGCCAGGACGTGCTCGATCTGCTGTCTGACATTGGCTTCGCAACCCGTGGGGTGAGTGGTGACGCAGATGAAGCCACGCACGCGCGGTTTGATGATCATGAAGAGCTCGCTGGAGATGGAAGGCCAAAGGACGGCACGGGGCACGTTTTCGCGCCGCGAATTTAACCCAGCCTGAAAACAGCACCTTCAGCGGCCCCAGACGGCAGAATGCCACCGGCGCGACCGCCGGGCATGGCGAACCGCATCATTTCCTGAATCCGCCTGCAAAAGGGAGACGAGGCCATGGGGAGCTATTCGGCGTTGTATTTTTCGGATGTCAAAGCCCTGCCGGAGCAGGGAGAAATTTCCGATGACTCCCCGTACTTGCAGGCCAGATCCCACCTTCCTCTTCTGTGGCTCGCCCTGTTCTGCCCCGAGGACATCGTCGACGTGCCCGACCCGGACGAGCCGGCCAATCCGTGGCCCTACCTGGTCGCGCACCGCACAAAGACCATGGCAACACTCGCCGCGAGACGCGAACTGCTGACGTTGCGCTTCCCCGCCATGAATCCGGACTGGTTCGACCAGTTCGCAGTCGTGCTGGAGCAGGCCCCCTCCGAGTTCGTTCATCTCGACACCGTCGAAATCATGGTCGGCGCGGGTCCCGAATGGCGGCAAACGCTCGAAACACTCCTGGGCATGTTCGAAGACGATGCCTCTCGAGCACAAGCAGGTTGGCGCCAGTTCAACTCGGGCTACAGCGGGCCCTACGAAGGAGAGAGCGCCACCAGGCCCTGGACCTATTGCGGCGGCAGCGCGGGCTCGCCCATGCCATGGGATCCAGCCGAATGACAGGGTGCGCCGCTCATAGCCGCACGCACATGTCGATATATGAATTGACCATTTAATGATCTGAAGTTTTATTGATAAGGTGCCGCCCTTGCTTTCCATGAAGGAGAAGAACATGCGCTTGAACCTGATTGCAGCGGCCCTCGCCGCCTCCACCTTCCTCCTGGGCACCGTCGCCCACGCGGACCAGCTCGCCGACATCAAGAAAAAAGGCGAGCTCGTGGTCGGCGTGCTCGGGACCGACGAGCCCGCCACCTTCATCGACCCCAAGACGCGCCAGATCGTCGGCTACGAAGTCGACCTGGTGAACGCCATCGCCAAGAAGATCGGCGTGAAGCCGGTGCTCAAGCAGATCGCCGTGGCCGCGCGCATTCCCGAACTGCAGCAGGGCCATGTGGACCTGGTGGCCGCCGGCCTCACGCACAACAAGGAGCGCGAGGCGCAGATCGACTTCTCGCTCACCACCTTCGTGACCGGCCAGAAAGCCATCGTGAAGAAGGACAGCGGCATCGCCGACATCCCCCAGCTCGGCGGCAAGAAGGTGCTGACCATCCGCGGCGGCACGCAGGAACCCAACATCCGCAAGGCCGTGCCCACCGCCGAAGTGGTGACCTTCGACACGAGCCAGCAGGCCTTCCAGGCGCTGCAGCAAGGCAAGGGCGTGGGCTATGTGGACGACGAGGCCGCGCTGCTGCGCAGCTACGCCAAGCTCGGCCCGGCGAAGGCGCAGTACGTGGTGCTCAAGCAGAACCTGAGCACCGAGGCGCTGGCCATCGGCATCAAGAAGGGCGAGAGCGGCCTGAAGGCCGTGGTGGACGACACGCTGCGCGAGCTGGAAAAGTCGGGCGAGGCGCAGAAGATCTTCATCAAGTGGTACGGGCCGACGACGGCATCGGGCTTCCAGACGCGCGACTTCAAGTTCGAATCCGACAAGATCGACTGACCCCGCCTTTGCATTTCTCCTTCCCCTTCCGGGGGAAGGCCGGGATGGGGGCCAGCGGCCTTTGAACAAGCCGCGGCGCATCGGTCGCCGCCGAGCCCCCACCCCTACCCTCCCCCGGAAGGGAGGGAGTCAATCCTCCCGCGACGGTGATACTGTCGCCCCCCATGCCCCTGTTCGACTATTCCTTGCTGCTGACCGGCAAGTACCACGACATGCTGGTCGCGGGCCTGCTGCTCTCGCTGCAGCTGCTCGCGGCCTCGCTCGTGCTGGCGCTGCCCATCGCGCTCGTGGTCGCGATGCTTCGCCTCTCGCCCTTCGCGCCGCTGCGCTGGCTGGGCTTTGCGTACGTCGAATCGATCCGCAACATCCCGCTGCTCGCGCACATGCTCTTCTGGTATTTCGGCGCGCCGGAGCTCTTGCCCGAGGGCATCAAGCAGTGGCTCTATGCGGGGCACATCGAGGCCTACAGCGCCATCGTGGCGCTCGCGCTGTACACGGCCGCCTTCATGGCGGAGGACATCCGAAGCGGCATCCGCGCGATACCGACCGTGCAGTTCGAAGCGGGCCGCGCATTGGGCTTCGGCTTCCTGGACACCATGCGCCGCGTGGTGCTGCCGCAGGCACTGCGCATCACCGTGCCGCCGCTGATCTCGCAGACGCTGAGCCTCTGGAAGAACACCTCCATCGCCACCGTGATCGGCGTGGCCGAGCTGATGTACCAGGCGGGCCAGGTCGAGAGTGCGACCTTCCGCAGCTTCGAGTCGTTCGCGTTCGCTAGCGCGGCTTACCTGACGGTGTCCTTGGCCATCACCGGCCTCGCGACCTGGTACCACCACCGGTTCCCGGTGCGAACGATCTGAGGACAGCGACGCGATGCTTCAGATCATCAACGACTACTGGGTCTACTTCCTCATCGGCCAGTACCCGAACGGCCCGCTCGGCGGGCTGGCGCTCACGCTGCTGCTGGCCTCCTGCGGGCTGGTGCTCGCGCTGCCGCTGGGCATCTTGCTGGGTCTCGCGCGCGTGAGCCCGTGGCGGTGGCTCCGCTGGCCGGTGACGGGCTTCGTCTTCGTGGTGCGCGGCGTGCCCCTGCTGATGGTGATCTTCTGGGCCTACTTCTTCCTGCCCAGCGTGACGGGCGTGAAGACCGACCAGTTCACCACCATGCTGATCGCGCTCGTGATCTTCGACGCCGCCTACCTCGCCGAGATCGTGCGCGCCGGCATCCAGGGCTTGCCGCGCGGGCAGATGGAAACGGCGCGCGCGCTGGGCCTGAGCTACTTCCGCGCGATGCGCCTGGTGGTGCTGCCGCAGGCGCTGCGCAGCATGCTGCCTTCGCTGGTGAACCAGTTCGTCTCGACGATCAAGGAGACCTCGCTGGGCTACATCATCGGCTTGGCGGAGGTGTCGTTCATCGCGACGCAGATCAACACGCAGGTGTTCACCAAGCCGGCCCAGATCTACCTGATATTGGGCGGCACGTACTTCATTCTTTGCTTCGGCCTCTCGCGCTTCGCCTACTGGCTGGAGCGCCGGCTCGCGCGCCGGGGCATGTCCACAACGGCCCCCAAGGTGTCCGCATGATCGAACTGCAGAACGTCAACAAGTGGTACGGCAGCTACCAGGCCCTGGTCGACATCGACGAGACCATCCACAAGGGCGAGGTCGTCGTGGTGTGCGGGCCTTCGGGCTCGGGCAAGTCGACGCTGATCCGCACCCTCAACCGGCTGGAGCCGATCCAGTCGGGCCGCATCCTCTTCGAAGGCCAGGACATCCATGCGCCCGGCACCGATGTGAACGCCTTCCGCTCGCGCATCGGTTTCGTGTTCCAGCAGTTCAACCTGTTCCCGCACCTCACGGTGCTGCAGAACTGCACGATGGCGCCGATGCAGCTTCGCGGCCTCACGCGCAAGGATGCCGACGAACGCGCGATGGCGCTGCTGCAGCGCGTGGGCCTGGCGAACAAGGCCAATGCGTGGCCCAGCGAGCTGTCGGGCGGACAGCAGCAGCGCGTGGCGATTGCGCGCGCGCTCGCGATGCAACCGCCGCTGATGCTGTTCGACGAGCCCACCAGCGCGCTGGACCCCGAGATGGTCGGCGAGGTGCTCCTGGTGATGCGCGACCTGACCCGCGACGGCATGACCATGGTCTGCGTGACGCACGAGATGGGCTTTGCGCGCGAGGTGGCCGACCGCGTGATCTTCATGGACGAAGGCAAGGTGCTCGAACGCGCCACGCCCGACGACTTCTTCAACCGGCCGCAGCATCCCCGCGCGCAGCAGTTCCTGTCCGACATCCGCTCGCCTTTCTCGAGGGACGCATGACCGACGAATCCCTTCCCCTGATCGACGTGGCGCCGCTCGTGGCCGGCACGCCCGGACGCGACGACGTGGCCGCGCAGATCGGCGCCGCATGCCGCGCGCACGGCTTCTTCTATGTCACCGGCCACGGCGTGGATGCGGCGCTGGTGCAGCGGCTCGAAGACCTGAGCCACCGCTTCTTCGAACTGCCCGAAGAAACCAAGATGCAGTGGCGCATGGCCCTCGGCGGACGCGCGTGGCGCGGCTTCTTCCCGCTCGGCGGCGAGCTGACCTCGGGCCGGCCCGACTGGAAGGAAGGCCTGTACCTCGGCACCGAGCTGCCCGCCACGCATCCGCTGGTGCTGGCGAAGACGCCGGTGCATGGGGCCAACCTCTTCCCCGACGTGCCGGGCTTTCGCGAAACCATCCTCGACTACATGGCCGCGGTGACGCAGCTCGGCCATCGTTTGATGGAAGGCATCGCGCTGAGCCTCGGCCTGCCGGCTGCTTACTTCGCCGAGCGCTACACCGCCGATCCGCTGATCCTGTTCCGCCTGTTCAACTACCCCTCGCAGCCCGTGCCCGAGGGACTCGACGTGCAATGGGGCGTAGGCGAGCACACCGACTACGGCCTGCTCACCGTCCTGCACCAGGACGCCGTGGGCGGCCTCGCGGTGCACACGCCGGACGGCTGGATCGACGCGCCGCCGATTCCCGGCTCCTTCGTCTGCAACATCGGCGACATGCTCGACCGCATGACCGGCGGGCTCTACAAGTCGACGCCGCACCGCGTCAAGCGCAACACCTCGGGGCGCGACCGGCTGTCGTTCCCGTTGTTCTTCGATCCGAACTTCGAGGCGCGCGTGCAGCGCATCGAAGGCCTCGCGGGCGCCCAGGCGCTGGACGACAGCGCCCAGCGCTGGGACCGCGCCAACGTGCACGCCTTCAGCGGCCGCTACGGCGACTACCTGCTGGCGAAGGTGTCGAAGGTGTTCCCGCAATTGCGCAACGAAGTGCTCTGAGCGGTGCGGGATCGGCGGCCGGCACACCCGGGCCGGTCAGGAGAATCGGGCAAGAAAACGCCCGGAATGCGCTAGCGGCAACAGGCGCACAGCCCCAAGAATGGCGGCAGGCCCCCCGCTGCCCGGCGCGACCCCAGGAGTTGGCAAATCGCCCGGCAACAACAGCCGTTCTCCTACTGCAATTGCGGGCGCCTCGCGATATCCATCAGCAAGGCCCAGACCCGACCCACACGACCCCACGAATCCCGAACAACAAGGAGCTGACATGGACAGTCCCACGACCCACATGATTTCCAGGCGCGATGCCCTCATTGCGAGCGCGGCGGCGGCGGCCGCGGTTTCTTCTTCCGTCTCTGCGGCACCCGCCGGAGCTGCGACACCCGCGATGCCCGGCGCGGCGGCGCAGGCCGGGGCCGGCGACACGCCCCGCGCCAAGCTTTCGCTGAATGTGAATGGAAAAGTTCACGCGCTCGAACTCGACACGCGAACCACCTTGCTCGATGCCCTGCGCGAGCACCTGCACCTCACCGGCACCAAGAAGGGCTGCGACCACGGCCAGTGCGGCGCCTGCACGGTCATTGCCGACGGCAGGCGCATCAATTCCTGCCTCACGCTCGCCGTGATGCACGACGGCGGCCAGGTCACCACCATCGAGGGTCTGGGCACGCCGCAAAGCATGCATCCGATGCAGACCGCATTCGTCAAGCACGACGGCTACCAGTGCGGCTACTGCACGCCGGGCCAGATCTGCTCGGCGGTGGCCGTGATCGACGAAGTCAAGCGCGGCGTTCCGAGCCACGTGAGCGCCGACCTCAACGCGCAGCCGATGCTCTCGGCCGAAGAGCTGCGCGAGCGCATGAGCGGCAACATCTGCCGCTGCGGCGCCTATTCCAACATCGTCGACGCCATCACCGAAGTGGCCGGGAGCCGCGCATGAAGCCCTTTACCTACGAGCGCGCGCAAACGCCCGCGCAGGCTGCGGCGGCCGTGGCGGGCAACCCGGGCGCCAAGTTCATCGCCGGCGGCACCAACCTGCTGGACCTGATGAAGCTGCAGATCGAAGCCCCGGTGCACCTGGTCGACGTGAACACGCTCGCGCTGGACAAGATCGAGGCGACCGCCGAAGGCGGCGTGCGCATCGGCGCCCTGGTGCGCAACACCGACCTGGCCGCCGACACGCGCATCCGGCGCGACTACGGCGTGCTGTCGCGGGCCTTGCTGGCCGGCGCATCGGGCCAGTTGCGCAACAAGGCGACCACGGCCGGCAACCTGCTGCAACGCACGCGCTGCCCGTACTTCTACGACACCGACCAGCCCTGCAACAAGCGCCGTCCCGGCAGCGGCTGCAGCGCCATCGGCGGCGTGACGCGGCAGCTCGCGGTGATCGGCGCCAGCACCGCGTGCATCGCGACGAATCCCAGCGACATGGCGGTTGCCATGCGCGTGCTGGACGCCGCCGTGGAAACCGTTCGCCCCGACGGGCGCACCCGCGTGATTCCCATCGCCGACTTTCACCGCCTGCCGGGCGATACACCGCACATCGAAACCGCGCTGGAGCGGGACGAGCTGATCACCGGCGTCACCCTGCCCAGGCCCCTGGGCGGCGCGCACATCTACCGCAAGGTCCGCGACCGCGCCTCCTACGCCTTTGCACTGGTGTCGGTGGCGGCGATCGTGCAGCGGGACGGGTCGGGCCGCGTGGCGCTCGGCGGCGTCGCCCACAAGCCGTGGCGCCTGGAGACCGCGGAGGCCGCCATGCCGCAGGGCGCCAAGGCCGTGACCGCGCAGCTTCTTGCCGATGCGCGGCCCACCCACGAGAACGCCTTCAAACTGCCGCTGGCCGAGCGCGCCCTGGCCGCGGCCATCGTGCAAGCGAGGAGCTGACCATGAAATTCGACACCCCCGCCACCACCAACCCCATCGACCAGCTGAAGGTCATCGGCAAGCCGACCGACCGCATCGACGGGCCGGTCAAGACCACCGGCGCCGCCCGCTACGCCTACGAGCGCCATGCCGACGTGCCCGAGGCGGCCTACGGCTGCATCGTGGGTGCAGGCGTTGCCAAGGGCCGCATCGCTTCCATGGACCTGGGTGCCGCGCGCGCCGCGCCGGGCGTGCTGGCCATCGTGACCGCCCGCAATGCCGGCAAGCTGGGCAAGGGCGACTTCAACACCGCCAAGCTGCTGGCCGGCCCCGAGGTCGACCACTACCACCAGGCCGTGGCGCTGGTGGTGGCTAACACCTTCGAGCAGGCGCGCGCCGCGGCGCAGCTGGTGCGCATCGACTACGAGCGTGCGCCGGGCCGCTACGACCTGGCCGCCGAAAAAGACGCAGCGCAGATGCCCAAGGCGAATGCGTTCTCCGGCGAGCCGCAAACAAAGACGGGCGATTTCGCGGGCGCGTACGCCGGCGCGCCAGTGCAGCTGGACGCCACCTACACCACGCCCGACGAGTCGCACGCCATGATGGAGCCGCACGCCTCCATCGCCGAATGGAAGGGCGAGAAGCTCACCCTCTGGACCTCGAACCAGATGATCGCCTGGGGCGTCGGCGATGTCGCCAAGACGCTGGGCATTTCGAAGGCCAATGTGCGCCTGGTCTCGCCCTTTGTCGGCGGCGGCTTCGGCGGCAAGCTTTTCGTGCGGGCGGATGCGTTGCTCGCGGCGCTGGGTGCGCGGGCGGCGCGCCGGCCGGTGAAGGTGGCGTTGCAGCGGCCCTTGATTGCGAACAACACCACGCACCGGCCGGCGACCATCCAGCGCATTCGCATCGGCGCTGGCGCGGACGGCAAGATCACCGCCATCGCGCACGAGGGCTGGTCCGGCGACCTGCCGGGCGGACAGGCGGAAACGGCGGTCAACCAGACCCGGCTCCTGTACGCGGGAGCGAACCGCCTCACCACCACGCGCCTCGCCGTGCTCGACCTGCCCGAAGGCAACGCCATGCGCGCGCCCGGCGAAGCGCCCGGCATGATGGCGCTGGAGGTCGCCATGGACGAGATGGCCGAGAAGCTCAAGCTCGACCCGGTCGACTTTCGCGTGCTCAACGACACGCAGGTGGACCCCGAAAAACCCGAACGCCCCTATTCGCAGCGCAAGCTGAACGAGTGCCTGCGCACCGGCGCGGAGCGCTTCGGCTGGAGCCAGCGAAGCGCGGCGCCGGCTCAAAAGCGTGACGGCCGCTGGCTGGTGGGCATGGGCGTTGCCGCCGCGTTCCGCAACAACCTGCTGACCAAGTCGGCCGCGCGCGTGCGCCTGGACAGCCGCGGCTTCGTGACGGTGGAAACCGACATGACCGACATCGGCACGGGGTCGTACACCATCATTGCGCAGACCGCCGCGGAAACGATGGGGCTGCCCCTGGAGCGGGTGATGGTGCGCCTGGGCGACTCGGCCTACCCGGCATCGGCGGGCTCGGGCGGGCAATGGGGCGCCAACAACTCGACCTCGGGCGTCTACGCGGCGTGCATGAAGCTGCGCGAAGCCGTGGCACGCAAGCTGGGCGCCAGCGCGGCGGACGCGGCCCGGGCCGAGTTCTCCGACGGCATGGTGCGTGTCGGCGGGCGCGCGGTGCCGCTGGCCGAAGCGGCGGGCGCGGAGGGCCTGGTGGCCGAGGACGGCATCGAATACGGCGACCTCGACAAGAAATACCAGCAGTCCACCTTCGGCGCGCACTTCGTCGAGGTCGGCGTCGATGCCGCAACCGGCGAGATCCGCGTGCGGCGCATGCTCGCGGTGTGCGCGGCCGGGCGCATCCTGAACCCGAAGGCGGCGCGAAGCCAGGTGATCGGCGCGATGACGATGGGCGTGGGCGGCGCGCTGATGGAGGAGCTGGCCGTCGACAAGCGGCACGGCTTTTTCGTCAACCACGACCTGGCGGGCTACGAGGTGCCGGTGCATGCCGACATTCCGCACCAGGACGTGATCTTCCTGGACGAAACCGACCCGATCTCGTCGCCGATGAAAGCCAAGGGCGTGGGTGAACTGGGCATGTGCGGCGTGGCGGCCGCGGTGGCCAACGCCGTCTACAACGCGACGGGCATCCGGGTGCGCAACTACCCGATCACGCTCGACAAGCTGCTGGACCGCCTGCCGCCGGTGGCGTGAGGCGCTCCAGGGCAGCCCCGATCAGGGCCGCGCCAGCTCGCCGGGGAACCAGCCCGGCAGGTGCGGGGTTGCATCGTGCAGCGAGCCGAGCACATGGAAGGCGCGCTCCACGAGGGCGACGGGCGGGTGTTTGAGGTCCGGCACGATCACGACCCGCATGCCCGCCGCCAGCGCGGCCTTGGCGCCGTTTTCGCTGTCCTCGAAGGCAATGCACTGCGCCGGGTCCACGTTCAGGCGCGAGGCTGCGAGCAGGTAGAGCGCCGGATCGGGCTTGGCGCGCACCACCTCGTCGCCGCCTGCAAAGGCTTCGAAGTGATCGAGCACGCCGAGGCTGCCGAGGCAAGCCTCGATCTGGCCGCGGGTCGATGAAGAGGCCACGGCGCAGCGCGTTCCGCGCTGGCGCAACGCGGCCAGGAATTCGGCCGCGCCGGGCTTGATGGGAAACAGCGGCGTGCCGTCGGCGCGCTCCAGTTGCAGCCGCCGGCGCACATGGTCCCGCGCGTGGCGGTAGGCATCGGGCCCGCCGAGCAGTGCGCCCAGGATCACCTCGGACTCCACCATGGCGAGGCCGACGACCTGCAGGTATTGGGTGTGTGAAAGCTCGATGTCGAGCGTGCGGGCCGCTTCGATCCAGGCGGCCATGATGGGGCGTTCCGAGTCGATGAGGAGCCCGTCCATGTCGAAGATGGCGGCGGCAAACATCGGGGCGATGCTACGCGAGCGCCGCGGGATGCCGCCACGCCGGTCGAGGGCCTCAGGCGACAATCGCCGACTCTTGAAAAACGATGCACCGATGCCCCTCGAACACTACCTGCTCCTTTCCCTGGCGGATTCGCCGACGTCGCAGGACGGCGAGGTGCGCTGCCTGAATTCGGCGGGGCGATGGGCGATTCGCGGCACTGTTCGATCGCCGCTCTTGGTGTGGTCGTCCACGCAGGCGGATGCGGCCCGGCTTGCCGCCGAGCGGTCGTCCGCGGCGCGCGGCCAGGCGATCGAGGTTGTATCGCGGGCGGATGCCGCGTGGGCGGAAGGACGCGAGATCCGGCTGTTCACCCCCGACTTCGAATCGGCACTGAATGGCCCGGACGCGCAAAGCGCCGGCAAGGCCCGCCGCCTGCGCACCGAGGCCGAGAAGCTCGCGGCGTTTTGCGTCGTCGTGCGTGCGGCCTCGAGCGCGGCCGACCATGCCTCCTTCGCCGAAGTGAGCCGTGCAGCGTCGAAGGCGCTGGGCGCCAAGTTCGGCGGCGGCTCGATCACCTCGGCCTTTGCCTGGCTGGCCGGCGGCGCGGGGCAAGAGGCGCTGGACAGCGTCGTCTCGGGCGAGGTCGAACTGCCCGGCCCGCTGTCGGTCGGGCAGGCCATCGAAGCGGTGGGGCTGGCGCACAAGGCGGAACGCCTGCGCGAAGCAGGCTGAGGCGGCAAAAAGCAAAAGGGGCCGATCGGCCCCTTTTTGCAATGTGCGTGCGACGCGCCGAAGCTCAGTCGCGAACCAGCGCCCGGTTCAGCGCCAGCGCCCCCAGCGTGCCGGCCGCGCCAGAGAGCAGGTAGACGCTGACGTAGGCCAGGCCGAAGTTCGCCGACAGGCCCAGCGCCACCAGCGGCGCGAAGGCGGCGCCGATCAGCCAGGCCAGGTCGGCCGTGAGGGCCGCGCCGGTGTAGCGGTACTTGGGAGCGAAGTTGGAGGTCACGGCACCCGCCGCCTGGCCGTAGGACAGGCCCAGCAGCACGAAGCCGACCAGGATGAAGACGTCCTGCCCGATGCGTCCGCCGTCCAGCAGCGTCGGCGCGAAACCGCTGAACACCGCGATCAACGCCGCCAGGCCGCCCAGGGTGAAGCGGCGCCCCACACGGTCGGCGATGAGGCCCGAAGCCACGATGCCGCCCGCGCAGAACACGGCGCCGATCATCTGCACCACCAGGAATTCGGTGATCGACTGGTCCGAGTACAGCGTGATCCACGACAGCGGGAACACCGTGATCAGGTGGAACAGCGCATAGCTCGCCAGCGCCGCGAACGCGCCGATCAGGAGGTTGGTGCCCTGCGAGCGGGTGAGCTCGACCACGCTCGTGGGCTGCAGCTCGCGCTCTTCGAGCAGGCGGGAATATTCTTCGGTGGCCACCAGCCGCAGGCGCGCGAACAGTGCCACCACGTTGATCGCGAAGGCCACGTAGAAGGTGTAGCGCCAGCCCCAGTCGAGGAAGTCCTTGATGGACAGGCTGGCGTAGAGGTAGGCGAACAGCGCGCTGGCCACGAAGAAGCCCAGCGGTGCGCCCAGCTGCCCCAGCATGGCGTACCAGCCGCGCTTGTTGGGCGGTGCGTTCAGCGCCAGCAGCGACGGCAGGCCGTCCCACGACCCGCCGAGCGCCAGGCCCTGGCAGAAGCGGAACACCGACAGCAGCACGATGGCCGTGAACCCGATGCTTTCGTAGCCCGGCAAGAAGGCGATGCCGGCCGTGGAAGTGCCCAGCAGGAAGAGCGCAATGGTCAGCTTGGTTTCGCGCCCGAAACGCCGCTGGATCGACATCGAAATGACCGTGCCGAACGGACGCGCGATGAACGCGAACGAAAAAACCACGAACGCGTAAAGGATTCCTTCGAGCCGCTGCTCGAACGGGAAGAAGATGTACGGGAACACCAGCACCGAGGCGATGCCGTAGACAAAGAAGTCGAAATACTCGGAAGCGCGCCCGATGATCACGCCGACCGCGATCTCCCCGGGGGCGATGTGCGAGTGATCGGCGTTGCCCTGGCTGGCGCCGTTTCCGGACGTGTTCGGCACAGGCTGTGCGCCTTGCGGACTGATGCTGGACGTCGTCGTCATTGCGTTTTGTAATTCGGATGTCACCGGCAGTGACAAAAGTGGGCCATTGAGCAGAGGTCCCAAGCGTCTCACCGAAACCAGATTACCGCCATAGGACAAAACGTCCAATAGCCGAACCCGCCCTTTGGTCGTAGATTGTGGAGTCTTAGCGCAGCCCCCGCACCTCTTTCTTTCACTTCGGCATGCCCACCCTCCACACCCTTCGCCGATGGCTCGTCTTGCTCCCCCTGGCCTTGCTGGCGGGGTGCAACACGGTGCTGCTGAATCCCTCCGGCGACATCGCCAACCAGCAGGGCCGACTGATCGTCGTCTCCACGGTGCTGATGCTGATCATCATCATTCCGGTGATCGGGCTGACCATCTTCTTCGCCTGGCGCTATCGCCAGTCGAACAAGGAGGCCACCTACAGCCCCGACTGGGACCACTCCACCCAGCTCGAACTGGCCATCTGGGCCGCGCCGCTCCTGATCATCATCGCGCTGGGCGCGATCACCTGGATCAGCACCCACACGCTGGACCCGTACCGCCCGCTCAGCCGCCTGGACGCCAAGCGCCCGATCGCGCCCGAGACCAAGCCGCTGGTGGTCGAGGTGGTGGCGCTCGACTGGAAGTGGCTCTTCATCTACCCCGAGCAGGGCATCGCCACGGTGAATGAACTGGCCGCCCCGGTGGACGTGCCGATCAGCTTCAAGATCACGGCCTCCTCGGTGATGAACTCCTTCTTCATCCCCGCGCTGGCCGGCCAGATCTACGCCATGCCGGGCATGGAAACCAAGCTGCACGCGGTGATCAACAAGCCGGGCGAGTTCGAAGGCTTCTCCGCCAACTACAGCGGCGCGGGCTTCTCGGGCATGCGCTTCAAGTTCCACGGCCTGAGCAAGGGCGACTTCGACCAGTGGGTCGAGAAGGCCAAGGCCTCCAAGGAAGGCGAGCTCACCCGCGAGGGCTACACCAAGCTCGAAGTGCCCAGCGAGCGCGAACCCGTGCGCCACTACGCCAGCGTGGCCTCCGACCTGTACGACGCCATCCTCAACCGCTGTGTTGACCGCAACAAGATGTGCATGAAGGAAATGATGGCCATCGACGCCGACGGCGGCATGGGCAAGCCCGGCGCCTTCAACGTCGCCACCATGCAGAGCTGGCAACCCGACACCCTCAACTCGCCCAAGCGTCCGTACGGCAAGTACGTCACGGCGATGTGCACCACCGAAGAATGACGATGTTCGCGAACCTTGACCTGACGAAGCTCATCTTCGGCCGCCTCACGTGGGAGGCGATTCCCTACCACGACCCCATCCTGCTCGTGACCTTCGCGGCCGTGGTGCTGGGCGGCCTGGCCGTTCTGGGCGCCCTGACCTACTTCAAGGCGTGGGGCGTTCTGTGGCGCGACTGGATCACCAGCATCGACCACAAGAAGATCGGCATCATGTACATCATCCTGGGGCTGGTGATGCTGCTGCGCGGCTTTGCCGATGCGCTCATGATGCGGGCCCAGCAGGCCTTCGCCTTCGGCGACAACGCGGGCTTTTTGCCGCCGCACCACTACGACCAGATCTTCACCGCCCACGGCGTGATCATGATCTTCTTCGTGGCGATGCCGCTGGTTACGGGCCTCATGAACTTCGTGGTGCCGCTGCAGATCGGCGCGCGCGACGTGGCCTTTCCGTTCCTGAACAACTTCAGCTTCTGGATGACCACCTTCGGCGCGGGCCTGGTGATGGCGTCGCTGTTCGTCGGCGAGTTCGCCAAGACCGGCTGGCTGGCGTATCCCCCGCTGTCGGGCATCCTGTTCAGCCCCGACGTGGGGGTGGACTACTACATCTGGTCGTTGCAGATAGCGGGGGTAGGCACCTTGCTCTCCGGCGTCAACCTGCTGGCCACCATCGTGAAGATGCGCGCGCCCGGCATGACGATGATGAAGATGCCCGTCTTCACCTGGACGGCCCTGTGCACCAACGTGCTGATCGTGGCTGCCTTCCCGGTGCTCACCGCCGTGCTGGCCCTGCTGTCGCTCGACCGCTACGTCGGCACCAACTTCTTCACGAACGACCTGGGCGGCAACGCCATGATGTACGTGAACCTGATCTGGATCTGGGGCCACCCCGAGGTGTACATCCTGATCCTGCCGGCCTTCGGCATCTTCTCTGAAGTGGTCTCGACCTTCTCGGGCAAGCGCCTCTTCGGCTACGCCTCGATGGTGTACGCCACGGTGGTGATCACCATCCTGTCGTACCTGGTGTGGCTGCATCACTTCTTCACCATGGGCTCGGGTGCCAGCGTGAACTCGTTCTTCGGCATCACGACGATGATCATCTCGATCCCCACGGGCGCGAAGATCTTCAACTGGCTCTTCACCATGTACCGCGGCCGCATCCGCTACGAGCTGCCCATGATGTGGACCATCGGCTTCATGATCACCTTCGTGATCGGCGGCATGACCGGCGTGCTGCTGGCGGTGCCCCCGGCCGACTTCGTGCTGCACAACAGCCTGTTCCTCATTGCCCACTTCCACAACGTGATCATCGGCGGCGTGCTGTTCGGCATGCTGGCGGGCATCACCTACTGGTTCCCGAAGGCCTTCGGCTACAAGCTGGATCCGTTCTGGGGCAAGTGCTCGTTCTGGTTCTGGATCGTCGGCTTCTGGTTCGCGTTCATGCCGCTGTACGTGCTGGGCCTGATGGGCGTCACGCGCCGCATGAGCCACTTCCAGGACATGTCGCTGCAGATCTGGTTCCAGGTCGCCGCCTTCGGCGCGGTGCTGATCGCGCTGGGCATCGCCTCCTTCATCATCCAGCTGGTGGTGAGCTACATCCGCCGCGAGTCGCTGCGCGACACCACGGGCGATCCGTGGAACGGCCGCACGCTCGAATGGTCGACCTCCTCGCCGCCGCCGGCCTACAACTTCGCGTTCACGCCGCGCATCCATGACAACGATGCCTGGACCGACATGAAGCGCCGCGGCTACGAGCGCCCGCTCGAGGGCTTCACGCCGATCCACATGCCCAAGAACACCAGCGCCGGCTTCATCATCGCGGCCCTGGCTGCGGTGTGCGGCTTCGCGCTGATCTGGCAGATGTGGCTCGTGGCGGGCATCGGCTTCGTCGCCATGCTGGCCGCTGTGATCATCCATACCTTCAACTACAAGCGCGACTACTACATCCCCGCTGAGGATGTGGTTCGCACCGAGGCCGACCGCACCCGCCTGATGACAGCCGCCCATGTCTGATACCACCGCCCTCCACCCCCCGGGGTCCGCGCACCCCCACAGCGACCGGACGGGCAAGCCGCCCGTGTTCGAGCTGTTCCATGTCGGCAACGACCACCATCCGGAAAACGGCACGCTGCTGGGCTTCTGGCTCTACCTGATGAGCGACTGCCTCATCTTCGCCTGCCTGTTCGCGGTGTACGGCGTGCTGGGGCGCAACTACGCGGCCGGCCCCTCGGGCGCCGACCTGTTCGACCTGCCGCTGGTGGCGATCAACACCTCGCTGCTGCTGCTGTCGTCGATCACCTACGGCTTCGCGATGCTGGAGATGCAGAAGAAGCGCATGCGCGGCGTGCTGGTGTGGCTTGGCATCACGGGCCTCCTGGGCGCGGGCTTCATCGGCCTGGAAATCTACGAATTCGCGCACCTGCTGCATGAAGGCGCGGGCCCGCAGCGCAGCGCTTTCCTGTCGTCGTTCTTCGCATTGGTAGGCACCCACGGCCTGCACGTGACCTTCGGCATCATCTGGCTCGTCGTGCTGATGTTCCAGCTGCCCAAGCACGGCTTCACCGCCGCGAACCGCCGCCGCCTGATGTGCCTGTCGATGTTCTGGCACTTCCTGGACGTGGTGTGGATCGGCGTCTTCACTTTCGTGTATTTGATGGGATCGATGGCATGACCGCCCACACCGACACCGCCGCGCACGGCCATGGCGCACACGATGGGCATGACGACCATCACGACGACGGCCCCGTGAGCCACAGCACCTTCAAGGGCTACATGACCGGCTTCGTGCTGGCCGTGATCCTCACCGCGATTCCGTTCTGGCTGGTCATGGGCAAGGTGATTCCCAGCGCGAACACCACCTCGCTGGTCATCCTGGGCTTTGCCGCGGTGCAGATCGTGGTCCACATGATCTATTTCCTGCACATGGACGCCAAGTCCGAGAGCGGCTGGAACATGCTGGCGCTGATCTTCACGATCGTGCTGGTCGTCATCACGCTGGCCGGATCGCTCTGGGTCATGTATCACATGAACACCAACATGATGCCGATGTCGGTGCATGACATGAAGAACATGCCCTGACGTGATGACAACCGCTCGCCCCGAGCCTGTCGAAGGGCTGGTTCCGGCGGGCGCGAGGCTTCGACAGGCGCCGCCTGAACGGCTGGTGGAAACCGAAGGACTCGCACCGTGAAGCGAATCGCGCTGGCCGCCTTGGCCTTGCTGGCCTTTGCCGGCTTCTTCGCCCTGGGCACCTGGCAAGTCGAGCGCCGCGCCTGGAAGCTCGATCTCATCGCCCGCGTCGACCAGCGCGTGCATGCCCCGGCCGCCGCGGCGCCAGGGCGCGGCAGCTGGCCGCAGGTGAACGCGGCCGACGACGAATACCGTCACGTTCGCCTCACCGGCACCTTCCTGAACGACAAGGAAACCCTGACCCAGGCCAGCACCCGTCTGGGCGCCGGCTTCTGGGTGCTGACGCCGCTGCGGGCCGACGACGGCACCGTGGTGCTGGTCAACCGCGGCTTCGTGCCGCCCGAGGCCCGCGAACGCGCAAGCCGCGCGGCCACCGAGATCAAGGGCGAAACCACCGTCACCGGCCTGCTGCGCCTCACCGAGCCCAAGGGCGGGTTCCTGCGCAAGAACGATCCGGCGGCAGACCGGTGGTTCTCGCGCGACGTGCAGGCCATCGCCGCGGCGCGCGGGCTCGCCGACGTGGCGCCCTACTTCGTCGATGCCGCGGCCGATCCGTCGCTGTCCGCCGAAACGGCCGACTACCCGGTCCGCGGCCTCACGGTCATTGCTTTCCCCAACAGCCACCTCGTCTACGCCCTCACCTGGTACGGCCTGGCGCTGATGGTGCTGGGCGGCGCCTGGTTCGTCTGGCGCGACGACCGCCGGCGCACCGGGAAGCCCTCGGGCGGCAACGGCGAAAATGCGGCCGATGCCGACGCCACGCCTTCCCCCGATGTTCGCCGCGACTGAACCCTCCGCGGTCGCGGGCGAGCTGCACGCTCCCCGCGCCGGGGTGGCCAGCCTGGACAACGCCACCGGCCAGAAGAACATGCAGCAGCTGATCCAGCTGCGCTGGTTGGCGGTGGTCGGGCAGGTGGCCACCATCCTGGTGGTGCACTACGGCTTTGGCATCCGGCTGCCGCTGGACAACATGCTGCAGGTGCTGACCTGCCTGGCGCTGTTCAACATGGTGAGCCTGCTGCGCTCGCGCACCCACCGCCGGGTGACCAACGGCGAACTGTTCCTGGCGCTGCTGGTCGACGTGGCCACCCTCACCGCCCTGCTCTACCTGAGCGGCGGCGCGACCAACCCCTTCGTCTTTCTGTACCTGCTGCAGGTGATTCTGGGCGCGGTGCTGCTGAAGGCCTGGTCGACCTGGACCATCGTGGTCATCACCAGCCTGTGCTTTGCGGGGCTGGCGCTGTTCTCGCGCCCGCTCGCGCTGCCGCTGGACCACGACCGCGGCCTCTGGAGCCCCTACATCCAGGGCATGCTGGTGTGCTTTGCGCTCAATGCGGCGCTGCTGGTGATCTTCATCACCCGCATCAACGGCAACCTGCGCGCGCGCGATGCCCGGCTGGCCGACCTGCGCCAGCGCGCCTCGGAAGAAGAGCACATCGTGCGCATGGGCCTGCTCGCCTCGGGCGCCGCCCACGAGCTGGGCACGCCGCTCGCCACGCTGGCGGTGATCTTGGGCGACTGGCGCCGGCTGCCGCACTTCAGCTCCGACCCCGAACTACTGACCGAAGTGGCCGAGATGGAGCTGCAGATCCAGCGCTGCAAGAGCATCGTGAGCGGCATCCTGCTGTCGGCGGGCGAGGCGCGCGGCGAATCGTCCGAAGAAACCACGGTGCGCACGTTTCTCGACGACCTGGTGGAGGAGTGGCGCACCACCCGCCCGGTGGATGAGTTCGACTACGACAACCGCTTCGGGCAAGACCTGCCGATGGTCTCCGACTCGGCCCTCAAGCAGATGATCTGCAACGTGCTCGACAACGCGCTGGAGGCGTCGCCGCACTGGCTGCGCCTGGAGGCGGCGCACGACGCCGATGCACTGACGATCACGGTGACCGATGCGGGCCCGGGTTTCCTGCCCGGCATCCTCAAGGAGTTCGGCAAGCCCTACCAGTCGAGCAAGGGCCGGCCCGGCGGCGGGCTGGGGCTGTTCCTGGTCGCCAACGTGGCGCGCACCCTGGGCGGCCGCGTCGCAGCGCGCAACCGGCCCGAGGGCGGCGCGGTCGTCACGGTCACGCTGCCGCTCGCGGCCATCGTGCTGGAAGAAGAACTGGAAGACGACGGCGCAGAAGCGGCGCCCATCGCCACCGCCGCGCCGCTCACCCCTACCGACACCCCAAGGCCATGACCGAAACCGCCGAAGCCCAGCGCCAATTGCTGATCGTCGAGGACGACGAGGCCTTCGCGCGCACGCTGGGCCGCTCCTTCGAGCGCCGCGGCTATGCGGTGGCGCATGCCAGCAATGCGCCGGAGGTCGAGCGGCTGCTGCAGAACCGCTCGCCGGAGCAATCGCCCGGCTATGCGGTGGTCGACCTCAAGCTCAACGGCGAGGCCTCGGGCCTGGCCTGCGTGCAGACGCTGCACCGGCACAACCCGAAGATGCTGATCGTGGTGCTCACGGGCTTTGCGAGCATCGCCACCGCGGTGGAGGCCATCAAGCTGGGCGCCTGCCACTACCTGGCCAAGCCCTCGAACACCGACGACATCGAGGCCGCCTTCGGCCGCGCGGCCGGCAGCACCGAGGTGGAACTGACCAACCGCTCCACGTCGATCAAGACGCTGGAATGGGAGCGCATCCACGAAACGCTGGCGGAAACCGGCTTCAACATCTCCGAGACGGCAAGGCGGCTCGGCATGCATCGGCGCACATTGGCACGCAAACTCGGCAAACAGCAGGTCAAGTAACATGATCTGCCGGTTTCGCATGGCTTGCGGAACCAACACCGACGCCTGAGGTTCAGTTCCTGATGATGATGATGACGAATGCTTCACCGATGCAGCCGCGGCCAGCCCTCGCTGCCGACACCCGAAAGCCGCCATTGGCGGCTCGCGACCAGACCGCGATGGAAGAGCTCTTCAATGCCCTGAGCCACGGCCTCGGCCTGATGCTGGCCACTGCCTCGCTGCCGATCCTGGTCTACAGCGCCGCGCAGAAGGGCCAGGCGGCGAGCGTGCTCGGCGCCTCGCTTTTCGCGGGCACCGCCATCGTGCTGTATCTGGTTTCCACGCTGTACCACGCGCTGCCGACGGGCCGGGCCAAGGCCTTGTTCAACCGGCTGGACCACGCGGCCATCTACCTGTTCATCGCAGGCAGCTACATGCCCTTTTTGTTCGGCGTGCTGCGCGGACCCTGGGGCTGGACGCTGTTCGGCGCCATCTGCGCCGCCGCGGTGCTCGGCGTGAGCGCCAAGCTGTTCAACCGGCTGCGGCATCCGCTGTGGTCGACCGGGCTCTATGTGGCGATGGGGTGGATGGCGCTGATGGCGGCCGTGCCGCTGTACGAGCGCATGTCGCCGGCGGGGCTGGGCTGGCTGGTGGCCGGTGGGCTCTTCTATACCGCGGGTGCCGTCGTCTTCCTGTTCGACAACAAGATCCGCTTCGCCCATTCGGTGTGGCACCTGTTCGTGCTGGCCGGCAGCACCTGCCACTTCTTCGCCGTGCTCTGGCATTCGCACGGCTGACGGGCATTTCTTCGTCGTCAGTAGTGCGGCGGCAGCTCGTCGCGCAGGTTGCGCTCCGCGCCCTCCTGCCCGGCGCTCTGGCTCTGCTGGCGCAGATGCACGACCTCCTGGATCAGGCTGTCGATCTGTTGCTGCTGCCGGTAGATCGTCATGTTCAGCTGCTCGAGCAGGTCGTCGGCATAGCTGGCCTTGATCTCGAGTTCGGTCAGCCTCTCTGCGAGCGCGTTCGGTGAATGGTCCATGCGGCTATTGGACAGGAAGATGCATCGGCATCTCGTGACGCCCGCCTCGACGCGGTCGAAAACCAAATTCAGACCATAATCAGTCCGATCAATCTCGACAGCAAGGGTGAGCGCAATGAATTTCTCCACGCAGGTCAAACCGATCAGCTATCTCAAGAGTCACGCCGCAGACATCGTGAAGACCCTCTCGGTCACCCGCGAGCCACTGGTCATTACGCAGAACGGCGAGGCCAAGCTCGTGGTGATGGATGTCCACTCCTACGAAGAACACGAAGCGACCCTCGCGCTTCTGAAAATCCTGGCACTCGGCCAGCGCGAGATCGAGGAGGGCCAGTTCCGGTCCGCGGACGACGTGTTCGCCGATCTGGACAAAGAAGATGCCGAATGAAGGTCGTGTTTCTGCGGTCCGCTGAGGCCGACTTGAAAGACCTCAAACGCTACCTCTTGAAAAATTTCGGCGCAGACACTTGGGCGGCCAGCTACAAAAAGATCAAGCAATCCGTTGCGATGATCGAAGCTCATCCCCAGGCAGGCCGGGTTCCGGAGGAACTGGAAAACCTGAATACCGCCCAATACCGTCAAGTCATCTCTGGCATGAACCGCATCATTTACGAGCTGCGAGTGGACGTTGCGTACATCCACGTCGTCTGCGACACACGGCGAGATTTGCAGGGCCTGCTCACGCGGCGGCTCGTGGGCCCCATTTAGATCGAGCCCAAGGCACACGACATCGACGAATCCTGCAAGGCACCGCACTGAGGCCGGTGCCAGGCCCAAGTCAGACCGCAGCTTCAGCGACGGAGGCGTCGACGAAAGGCACCTCGATGCGCGAAGTCCTCTCTGTGGGCGTCGCCTTCACAGCCTCACTCCCCATCCGGCTCAGCGCAATCGCCGCCTGCAACGGATACAGCGTGCGCGCATCCCCTTGCGCCTTGTTGCTCACCGTCGTGCCCGCGGCCTCGCTCATGCTGGCAGTGCGCACCGCGTCCAGCCGGTGCACGGGCACCATGAACGGCGAGTGCGTGGTGTAGAGGATCTGATTGCCGAAGTCCTGCTCCAGGTGGGCGAGCAGGTCGGCCTGCGAGCGCGCATGCAGATGCAGGCCGGGTTCGTCCAGCAGCAGCACGGCATCGCCCGCACCCTTCGTGTCCGCGAAGAAGCTGATGTAGAACGAAAAGAACCACTGGAAGCCGCGGCTGCGTTCGTCCAGGTTCACCTCGACTTCGTAGGCGCCGTTCGGGTCGGACACCAGGGTCTCCATGGACGGCCCGTCGAGGTTGAAGCGCACCTTGAGTTCGCGGTCTTTCCAGAGCCGGCGGATTTCCGCAGTGACGACGGAACCGGCGCGGTTGGCCAACTGGTTGCGCGTGGCGTGGTCGTTCTTTTCCAGCAGGTCCTGCAGCTGCTGCGGGTCCAGCCCCGCGACCTTGCACAGTTTCGCGAAGTTCTGCAGCTCGGGCGTGGCCTGCCCCCAGCCCTTGCGCGCGAGGTAGTCGGCGATGTTCTGGCGGCCGGGCAGCGCGGGGTATTCGTCCACGTAGATGAAGCGGGGCAGCTTCTCCAGAACCCATTGCCTGGCCTTCGCCAGCGCCGGCGTGTCGTTGGCGATCGCGAGGGCCATGTCTTCGAGCTCGGCCAGCATCTGCGCCTGCTTGTCGCTGAGTTCGGCGTCCGCCGAGGCCATCGCGCGGCGCAAGGCCTGCAGCGCCTTCACCGCGCCCGCGGACCACTGGATGTAGTCGGGGCTGGGGATCATCGCGGCGTCGAAGGCATCGGCCTCCTGCTCCAGCGCGGCACGGGCCTCTTCGGCGACCTTCTCGGCCGCGGCCTTGACGGCGGGCACGATCTTGCGGACCTTGCCCTTGATGTCGGACACGTCGAGCGACAGCTCCGCAAGGCCTTCGAGGCCGGTCCAGCGCGCGGTGCCGTAGCCCCGGCCCGCGGTGACGTGGCGCACATTGGCCGCACGCGGAAAGAATGCGGCCAGCTCGGCGCGCTCGCTGTCGTCCAGGGCCCAGCGCGTCGACACGACGGGCGTGTCGGGCTGGCACTCCTGGAGGCGGCGGTGCCGGGGAAAGTCCTTGATGGCGCTGAGTTCCGCGAGGCCTTCGGCCGGGTTCAGGCTGTGCAGTGCGCGCAGCAGGTTCGACTTGCCGCTGTCATTTCGGCCAAGGATCGCCGTGATCTGTGGGGAGTCGATGGAACCGCTGTCGTTGATCGAGCGAAAGTTGGTGATCTGGAATGACGCCAAGCGCATGTAAAAGTGTTCTCTCGAATGAATGCAGGGCCGGGGAATGTATTGCATTCCCCGGCCCTTTCACGCCTCGCATCCGAAGAAAAAAACTTCTACTCGGCGGCCCGCCGCAAGGTCTCGACCACCGGCCGGCGCAGCACGTCGCGCAAGCCCCACCATCCGGCCCCCAGCGCCAGCACCGCGCCGGCCAGCGCGCCGGCGACGGGCACGATCGGCGAGGCGGTCCAGGTGAACTCGAACACATAGCGCGCGAGCGCCCAGCCGATCACCGAGGCCACGATGCTCGCGAGGAAGCCTGCGAGCAGCCCCACGCCGATCAGTTCGGCGCGCTGCACTTGCCGCAGCAAGCTTGCACGCGCGCCGACCGCACGCATCACCGCGAATTCGCGCGCCCGCTCTTCCCGCGTGGCCGTGACGGCGGCAAACAGCACCACCAGCCCGGCCGCGAGCGTGAAGCCGAACAGGAACTCCACCGCGCGAATCACCTGGTCGAGCACGCGCTGCACCTGGTTGATGGTCGCGCTCATGTCCACGTTGGTCACGTTGGGGTAGCTGCGCACCAGCGCGTTGTCGAAGCCCTTCGTCTCGGGCGCGCGGAAGGCGCCCATGTAGGTCACGGGCACGCCGGGCAGCGAGGCCACCGTGTACATCACGAAGAAGTTGGCATGCAGCGAGCCCCAGTCGACCTTGCGCAGCGAGGTGATGCGTGCATCGTTCTGGATGCCGCCGATGTCGAAGCGCAGGCTGTCGCCCAGCTTCAGGCCCAGCGTGTCGGCCAGGCCGTCTTCCACGCTCACCTCGCCCGCGGCGCCGGGCTTCCAGGCGCCCGCGGTGATGCTGTTGTGCGCGGGCGCTTCCATCGCGTTGCTGAGGTTGAACTCGCGGTCCACCAATCGCTTGGCGCGGTCTTCGGTGTAGTCGTCGGGGCTCACGGGCTTGTCGTTGATCGCGACCAGGCGGCCGCGGATCATCGGGTACCAGTCGAACTTGCCCACGCCCGCATCGCGCAGCGATTTCTGGAAGGCATCGCTCTGGTCGGGCATGACGTTGATGACGAAGCGGTTCGGTGCGTCGGGCGGCGTGGCCTTGCGCCAGCTCGCCACGAGGTCGGTGCGCAGCAGCACCAGCAGCACCAGTGCCAGGAGTCCCACCGCGAGCGCGCTGACCTGCACCACCGCATAGGCCGGCCGCGCCGAGATCTGCCGCGTGGCGAGCACCAGCCAGCGCGGCGCGGTGGTTTCGTTGACGCTGCGGCGCAGCACCTTCACCGCGAGCCAGCTGAGCAAGGCGAACACCGCCACCGCCCCCGCGAAACCGCCGACGGCGATCAGGCCCAGCTTGATGTCGCTGCTGGCCGCCATCAGCAAGGCCGCAAAGCCCGCCACGCCGATGCCCAGCACCGCGAGCGATGCGGGCTTGAGCCCGCCCACGTCGCGCCGGATCACGCGCAGCGGCGGCACGCGCGCCAGCTGCAGCACCGGCGGCAGGCCAAAGGCGAAGAGCAAAGTGAGGCCCATGCCCAGGCCGAACGCCACCGGCCACAAGGTGGCGGCGGGCAGCGCGGTTTCGACCAGTCCCGCCAGCAGCAGCACGAACACGTAGTGCACCCCGAAGCCGATGGCCACACCAAGCCCGCTGGCCACCAGGCCGATCACCGCGAACTCGAAGGCATAGGCCATGGCGATGGTGCGCTGGCTCTGGCCGAGCACGCGCAGCATGGCGCAGTCGTCCAGGTGGCTGGCCGCGAAACCGCGCGCGGCCAATGCCACGGCCACGGCCGAGAGCAGCGCCGCGAGCAGCGCGACCAGGCTCAGGAATTTCTCGGCGCGGTCCAGCGTCTGGCGCATCTCGGGCCGGCCGCCTTCGAAGGAGTCCAGCCGCACGCCGCGCAGGTCGCCCTTCTTGATGGTGGCCTCGGCCCAGTCGGTGAAGCGCTTGACCGCCGCATCGCTGCCCGCCACCGCATAGCGGTAGCCCACGCGGCTGGCCGGCTGCACAAGGCCGGTGCGCGCCACGTCGGCCCGGTTGAGCATCACGCGCGGCGAGAAGCTCATGAAGCCGGCGCCGCGGTCGGGCTCCAGCGTGATGACCCGGCCCACGCGCAGGCTGGTGTCGCCCAGCAGCAGCGGGTCGCCGACCTTGAGCCCCAGCGAATTGAGCAGCGAAGCGTCGACCCACACTTCGCCGGCCGGCGGGATGTCGCGCGTGGCCGCGCCCGGACCCGCCACCTCGGTCGAGGTCTGCAGGCTGCCGCGCAACGGGTAACCCGCCGTCACCGCCTTCAGCGCCACCAGCTTGCTGGCCCCGCCCTGCGCGTCGTCCGCCCGCGCCATGGTGGGAAAGCCGTAGGTGGCTGTGCCTTCGAGGCCCAGCGACTTCGCCTGCGCCACGAAGGCCTCGGGCGTGGGGTTGTCGCTGACCACCACCGCATCGCCGCCCAGCAGTTGCCGCGCATCGCGCTGCAGGCCGCCCTGCAACCGGTCGGCGAAGAAGCCGACCGCGGTGAGTGCGGCCACGGCCAGCAGCACGGCGACGATCAAGAGGCGCAGCTCGCCGGCGCGAAGGTCGCGCCAGAGCGTGCGCCAGCCAAGGCGAAGGGATGCGTTCATGGCCGCGACGATAGCCGACGCCTAAGGCCACAGCCGGATTCAAGGGTTATTGCGCCCCTTCGAGCCCTTGATCGCAACGGCATGCTGTCGCATGATGCGAAAAATTCGTCAGACGTGCTTGATGGCCGAAGTTTCAGTGCCATCCTCGGCGGATCACCAAACAAGAACCTGCGATCGCCTTTGCAACCAAGGAGTGTCGATGCCACGATGTCAGCGCTTGCTAGCCGCCAGCTTTTGCCTGGGCCTGGGTTTGCTCTTGAGCGCCTGCGACCCCAAGCCGACGGCATCCACCACCGCTGCGCCCGCGGCCGGCGCTGCGCCCTCCTCGGGCGCCAGCCCCAATGGCATCAAGCCAGCCGAGTCCGGTGACAAGGTAGACCCCACCTCCAGCCACAAAGGCCCGTCCGAAGGCGGCACGGCCGTGGGCGGCATGAGCGGCCAGGGCGGCAGCGCATCCGGCGGCACGCCCGCGCCGAGCGGCGGCGACGGCACCGCACCCAAATAAAAAAAGAAAGAGCAGCAGGCTCAGCTTCCTTCTCCACGTTCCCACAGAAAACAGAAGAAGACCACGATGAAACAACCCACTTCAGCGGCGCAGGAGGCGATGTCATGGACATAAGCCGCCGGCAATTCTTCCGCGTCAGCAGCGCCGGGCTCATCGGCTCCAGCATCGTGGCGCTCGGCTTCTCGCCGACCGCCGCGCTGGCCGAGGCCCGCAACTTCAAGCTCGCGCGCACCACTGAAACCCGCAACACCTGCCCGTACTGCTCGGTGGGCTGCGGGCTCATCATGTACAGCCTGGGCGACAAGGCCAAGAACGTGGTGTCCGACATCCTCCACATCGAGGGCGATGCCGACCACCCGGTGAACCGCGGCACGCTGTGCCCCAAGGGCGCGGGCCTCCTGGACTTCGTGCACAGCCCCAACCGCTTGAAGTACCCCGAGGTGCGCGAGGCCGGGAGCACCGAGTGGAAGCGCATCGGCTGGGACGAGGCGCTCGACCGCATCGCCAAGCTGCTCAAGGCCGACCGCGACGCCAACTTCCAGACTGCCAACGCCGACGGCAAGACCGTCAACCGCTGGACCAGCACCGGAATGCTCTGCGCCTCGGCCTCGTCCAACGAAACCGGATACATCACGCACAAGGCATTCCGCTCGACCGGGATGCTGGTATTCGACAACCAGGCACGCGTTTGACACGGACCTACGGTGGCCAGTCTGGCCCCGACGTTCGGCAGAGGCGCGATGACCAACCACTGGCAGGACATCCAGAACGCGGATGTCGTGCTGATCATGGGCGGCAATGCCGCGGAGGCGCATCCGTGCGGCTTCAAATGGGTCATCGAAGCCAAGAAGCAGAACAAGGCGCGCCTTGTCGTGGTGGATCCCCGCTTCACGCGCTCGGCCGCGGTGGCCGACTACTACGCACCGATACGCGCGGGCTCGGACATCGCGTTCCTCGCGGGGGTGCTCAACTACCTCCTGAGCAACGACAAGATCCAGACGGAGTACGTGCGCAACTACACCAACGCGCCGTTCATCGTCGGGCCTGACTACAAGTTCGAAGACGGCATCTTCAGCGGCTACAACGCCGAAAAACGCAACTACGACCCCAAGTCGTGGGCCTATGCGCTGGACGAAGCGGGCATGGCCAAGGTCGACATGACCATGCAGGACCCGCAATGCGTGCTGCAGGTCATGAAGCGGCACTACGCGCGCTACACGCCCGAGCTTGTGAGCCGCATCACGGGCACGCCGCAGGACAAGTTTTTGAAGGTGTGCGAATACATCGCAAGCACCAGCACCAGCGGCCGCACGATGACGGTGATGTATGCGCTGGGCTGGACGCAGCACAGCCAGGGCTCGCAGATGATCCGCACCGCCGCGATCATGCAGCTCCTGCTGGGCAACATCGGCGTGCCCGGCGGCGGAATGAACGCGCTGCGCGGGCACAGCAACATCCAGGGCCTGACCGACCTGGGATTGCTGTCGAACTCGCTGCCCGGGTACATGTCGCTCGCGCGGGACAGCGAGCAGAACCTGCCCGACTACTACAAGACCCGCGCGCTGAAGGCGCTGCGTCCCAACCAGATGAGCTACTGGCAGAACTATCCCAAGTTCTTCGTCAGCCTGCAAAAGTCGTGGTGGGGCGATGCGGCCACGGCCGAGAACGAGTGGGCCTTTCACTACCTGCCCAAGATCGACAAGCTCTACGACATCCTGCAGGCCTTCGAGCTCATGAACCAGGGCAAGCTCAACGGCTACATCTGCCAGGGCTTCAACCCCGTGGGCTCGTTCCCGGACAAGAAGAAGATCGTCGACGGGCTCTCCAAGCTCAAGTTCCTGGTCACCATCGACCCGTTGATCACCGAGACCAGCGAGTTCTGGCGCAACTTCGGCGAGTTCAACGACGTCAAGACCACCGACATCCAGACCACGGTGTTCCGTCTGCCCTCGACCTGCTTTGCAGAAGAGGACGGCTCGCTCACCAACTCCAGCCGCTGGCTGCAGTGGCACTGGAAAGGCGCGGAGCCGCCGGGCGAAGCCAAGGGCGACATCGAGATCGTGGCGGGTATCTTCAACCGCATCCGCCAGGCCTACATCAAGGACGGCGGCACCTTCCCCGATCCGATCGTCAAGCTGACCTGGCCCTACAAGATTCCGCACTCGCCCTCGGCGCAAGAGCTGGCGATGGAATACAACGGGCGCGCAATCACCGATCTGCTCGATCCGAAGGACCCGACCAAGCCGCCGCTGGCCAAGGCCGGCGAACAACTCGCCGGCTTCGGCCTCCTGCGAGACGACGGCTCCACGGCCGCGGGTTGCTGGATCTACACCGGCGCGTGGACGCAAGCCGGCAACCAGATGGCGCGGCGCGACAACGCCGACCCCTACGGCATCGGCATGGTGCAGAACTGGGCGTGGGCGTGGCCTGCGAACCGGCGCATCCTGTACAACGGCGCCTCGACCGACCCAACCACCGGCAAGCCCTGGATCGCCAGGCGCCGGCTGATCGGCTGGGACGGCACCAAGTGGGCCGGCTCCGACGTGCCCGACATCCGGCCCGACGCCAACCCGATGGAGGCTGACGCGGTGCGGCCGTTCATCATGACGGCTGAAGGTGTGGCGCGGCTCTTCGCGCCCACCGGCATGGCCGAAGGGCCGCTGCCCGAGCACTACGAGCCTTTCGAGTCGCCGCTGGTCAACAACCTGATGCACCCGAACAACGAGAAGGCGCGCGCCAACCCCGCGGCGCGCATCTTCAAGGGCGACCTGGAGCGACTGGGCGTGCCGAAGGACTTCCCGTACGTGGCGACCAGCTACCGGCTCACCGAGCACTTCCACTACTGGACCAAGAACGTGCGCAGCTCGGCCATCATCCAGCCGCAGCAGTTCGTGGAAATCGGCGAAGAGCTCGCCAAGGAGAAGGGCATCGCCAACGGCGACACGGTGAAGGTGTGGAGCAAGCGCGGCCACATCAAGGCTGTGGCGCTGGTCACCAAGCGCATCGTCGGACTGCAGGTGGACGGACGCACGGTGCACACGGTGGGGTTGCCGAACCACTGGGGCTTCGTGGGCGTCGCCAAGCCGGGGTACCTGGTGAACACGCTGACGCCGTTCGTGGGCGATGCGAACACGCAGACGCCCGAGTACAAGTCGTTCACCGTGAATATCGAGAAGGCATAAGCGATGTCATCCCTCCAGACCCTCGACATCGCAGCCCGCTCGGCCACGACCACCCCGTCGCCCGACATCCGCAACCGCCCGCAGGTGCAGCAGGTCGCCAAGCTCATCGACGTCTCCACCTGCATCGGCTGCAAGGCCTGCCAGGTGGCATGCATGCAGTGGAACGACCTGCGCGACGAGGTCGGCACCACCCACGGCACCTACGACAACCCGACCGATCTCACGCCCGCCTCGTGGACCGTGATGCGTTTCTCGGAGGTCGAACCCGAGGCCGGCAAGCTCGAATGGCTGATCCGCAAGGACGGCTGCATGCACTGCGAAGACCCCGGGTGCCTCAAGGCCTGTCCCGCACCGGGCGCCATCGTCAAGTACACCAACGGCATCGTCGACTTCATCAGCGAGCATTGCGTGGGCTGCGGCAACTGCGTCACCGGCTGCCCCTTCGACGTGCCGCGCATCAGCAAGGCCGACAGCAAGGCCTACAAGTGCTCGCTGTGCTCCGACCGAGTGGGTGTGGGCCTGGAGCCGGCCTGCGTCAAGGCCTGCCCCACAGGCGCGCTGCATTTCGGGACGAAGGAAGACATGCACGAGTACGCCTCCGAGCGCATCGTCGACCTGAAGGAGCGCGGATTCGCCAACGCCGGCGTGTACGACCCGGCTGGCGTGGGCGGCACGCACGTGATGTACGTGCTGCAGCATGCCGACCGCCCGGGGCTCTACTCCGGCCTTGCGAAGGACCCGCACATCAGCCCGCTGGTGTCGCTGTGGAAGGGCGTGGCCAAGCCGCTCGCGATGGTCGCGATGATCGGTGCGGTGGTCGGCAGCTTCTTCCACTACATGAAGGTCGGGCCCATCGAGGCCAAGGAAGATTCGGACGCGCGCGACGGCGATGGCAACGACGTCGTCGTCATCGAAGAGCCGCCGGCCGCCCCGAACCCTGGCGACCCGGTGGTGCGCGACGCACCCCGTGCCTGAGGAGAACGCGATGACCACACGCTACCTTCGCCGCTACCGCGACGCCACCCGCATGAACCACTGGTTCGTGGCGCTGATGTTCTTTGCGGCGGCGCTCTCAGGCCTGGCCTTCTTCCACCCCAGCCTGTTCTTCTTGAGCGCGCTGTTCGGCGGCGGGCCGTGGACGCGCATCCTGCATCCCTTTCTCGGCGTGCTGATGGTGCTGGGCTTCGTGTTCCTGTTCTTCACGATGTGGCGCGAGAACCTTCTCGACCGCGGCGACCGGGAATGGATCAAGAGCGCGCCCAAGCTCCTCAAGGGCGACAAGTCGGGCATGCCGCCGGTCGGCAAATACAACGCAGGGCAGAAGCTGGTGTTCTGGGCCTTCGGCATCAGCCTGTTGCTGCTGTTCGTGACGGGCTTCATGTTCTGGAGCCCGTGGTTCGTGGGCTTCTTCCCGATCCTCTTGCGGCGCATCGCGGTGGTGGTGCATTCGGTCTCGGCCGTGGTGCTGATCCTTTCGGTGATCACGCACATCTATGCCGCGCTGTGGGTCAAGGGCAGCATCCGCGCAATGACGCGCGGCACAGTCACCGAGGGCTGGGCCAAACTGAACCATCCACTCTGGCATCGCAAAATGACGCGCGGTGAGTGATACTGCGCCGATGACGAGCCCCACCGGCAATCCGCCACCGATCCGCACCACGCGCGTTCTAGACCCTGAACAGATCGCCATGCAGGCCGGGCGGCAGATGCCGTTCCTGCGCCTGCCGGTGCGCGCCGCGGTGTTCTCCGACCGGCAGGTGCGGCTGCGCCAGCTCGCGGCCTCGCACCCGATGCGCGAGTACCTGATCTTCATCGCCGACCTCGCGCAGGCGCAGCACCAGGTGCTGCGGGACTACCCGGCCGTCTCTCTCCCCGAATCCGAAGCGCTGGAAGCCGCTGCGAAGGTGCTCAAGCCGCCGATGCCCGCCTTCGGCTGGACACGCGATGCGGTGTGGCGCTCGGAACTGCGGCGCTTGCTCGGCCTCTTCCGCGCACGCCTGCCCGAAGGCGCGGCGCGCGACACGCTCGACCGCGTGGTGGCCGCCGATGACGGCTGGCTCGACCAGCAGGCCGACCTGCTCTCGCGCCGCATCATGTTCGGGCTCGACCTGGCCGCGGCCCCGCTGATCGCTTCCGGCCTGCAGGCCTACTGGACACAGCTCGTGCTGCAGGTGGCCGAGCGCAACGGCGAGAACATCTATGGCCGCACCGATCCCGGCAACGAATGTCCGTGCTGCGGCAGCGCGCCCACCGCGAGCATCACGCGCATCGGTGCCGACGAAGCGGGCTTTCGCTACCTTCATTGCTCGCTGTGCAGCACCGAGTGGCACTACGTGCGCATCAAGTGCACGCACTGCGACAGTACCAAGGGCATCCATTTCGAATCGCTCGCGCCCGAGCCCGGCATCGAGCTGCCCGCCACCGGCGCGCGCGAAGGCGCGGTGAAGGCCGAGTGCTGCGACAGTTGCGGCCACTACCTCAAGCAGATCGCGATGGAAAAAGACCCCGAGGTCGAACCTGTCGCCGATGACCTGGCGAGCGTCACGCTCGACCTGCTGGTCTCTGACGCCGGCCATCAACGCAGCGGCCACAACCTGATGCTGCTGTTCGGCGACCCTGAAGAAATCCTCGACGACGGCGGAGGCGGCTGATGGCAGCGCCCGAAGAGTCCGTGGTCCACGGCTCGACGGCAAGGCCCCAGGATCTGCCTTCTGTCGATCAACTGCTGCGCGCCGATGCGCCGCGCGCCCTGCTGGCCGAGCATGGGCGCACCCTCATCGTCGGTGAAGCGCGCGCGCTCCTCGAAGGGCTCCGTGCACGGGCCGTGGCCGGCAAGCTCTCCACCGCCGAGGTGCAGGCACAAGCGCTGAGCGAGGCACTCGCCGCACGCGTGCAGGACCGCCTCGCACCGCGCATGCGCGCCGTGCTGAACCTCACCGGCACCGTCATCCACACCAACCTCGGACGCGCGCTGCTGTCCGATGCCGCACTGCAGCGCCTGCTCGCTGTGATGACCTCGCCCAACAACCTCGAGTACGACCTCGCCACCGGCAGCCGCGGCGACCGCGATTCGTTGATCGAAGAGCTGCTGTGCACCATCACCGGCGCCGAGGCCGCGACGGTGGTCAACAACAACGCGGCCGCGGTGCTGCTCACCATCGCGGCGCTCGCGCGCGACCGTGAAATCATCGTCTCGCGCGGGGAGCTGGTCGAGATCGGCGGCGCCTTCCGCATGCCCGACGTGATGGCCAGCGCCGGCGCGCGCATGGTCGAAGTGGGCACTACCAACCGCACGCACCCGCAGGACTACGAACGTGCCATCAACGCGCAGACCGCGCTCGTGATGAAGGTGCACACCAGCAACTACGCGGTGCAGGGCTTCACCGCCGCGGTCGGCGAGGCCACGCTCGCCGGCATCGCGCATGCGCGCGGCGTGCCGCTGGCGACCGACCTGGGCAGCGGCTCGCTCATCGACCTGGCGCACTACGGCCTGCCGCGCGAGCCGCTGCCGCAGGAGATGCTCGCGGCCGGCTGCGACGTGGTCACCTTCTCGGGCGACAAGCTGCTGGGCGGTCCGCAGGCCGGGCTCATCGTCGGCAGCAAGGAGGCCGTGGGCCGCATCCGCAAGTTCCCGATGAAGCGCGCGCTGCGCATGAGCAAGCTGCCGCTGGCTGCGCTCGAAGCAACGCTCTCGCTGTACCTGCGGCCCGAGCGCCTGGCGAAAGACCTTCCGACGCTGCGCCTGCTCACGCGCCCGACCGACTCGATCCGAGAGATGGCCGAGTCGCTACTGCCTGCCGTGCAGGCGGCCGTATCGCCGCGCTTCACCGTCGAGGTGGTGCCGCTGCTGGGGCAGATCGGCTCGGGCTCGCTGCCGGTGGAGCGACTGCCCTCCGCCGGACTCGCGCTCGCGCCGGCCGGCACCGCGAAAAAGGGCCTGGGCACGGCGCTCGACAAGCTCGCCACCGCCTTGCGCGGCCTGCCGCTGCCGGTGATTGGCCGCATCGCGGAAGACCGCCTCCTACTCGACCTGCGCTGCCTCGAAGACAGCGCCCCCTTCACGGCCCAGCTCGGCGAATTGCGCGAGCGGCTGCTGTAGCTCCCTACCTCAACCCACAGGAGAAAGCGATGAATCCCCTCGACGTGCTCGCCGGTATCGAAACGGAAACGCTGCAGCCATTGGCTTCGCGCACCGACAGCGAGGCACGCTTTCCACGAGAGACGATCCAGGCGCTGGGCAAGGCAGGCCTGCTCGGGCTGGTCTCGGCCACGTCGGTCGGCGGCCAGGGCCTGGGGCTGAAGGAAGCCGCGCAGGTGGTCTCGCGCATCGCGCAGACCTGCCCCTCCACGGCGATGGTGGTGTGCATGCACTACTGCGCCACGGCCGTGCTGGAGCAACAAGGCCCCGAGGCCGTGCGCAAGGCGATCGCCAAAGGCAAGCACCTGGGCACCCTCGCCTTCTCCGAGGCCGACTCGCGCAGCCACTTCTGGGCGCCCACCGGCACCGCCCGCGCGGACGGCGCGAACGTGGTGCTCGATGCGCGCAAGAGCTGGGTCACCTCCGCCTTCGAGGCCGACAGCTATGTCTGGTCGAGCAAGCCGCTCGCGGCCGAAGGCGCGAGCACGCTGTGGCTGGTCGATGCGAAGTCCGACGGCCTCACCCAACCCGGCCGCTTCGACGGGTTGGGCCTGCGCGGCAATACCTCCACGCCGATCACCGCGAAGGATGTGCGCATCGGCGCCGACGCGCGCCTGGGCGAAGACGGCAAGGGCTTCGACACGATGATGGGCGTGGTGCTGCCCTGGTTCTCGGTGCTCAGCGCCGCATGCTCGGTCGGCCTGATGGAAGGCGCATTGAGCCGCGCCATCGGCCATGTGAGCCAGACGAAGCATGTGCACCTGGACTCGTCCCTGGCCGACCTGCCCACCGTCCGCGCCTATCTCGCGCGGGCCCGCATCAAGACCGACATGGTGCAGGCGCTGCTCGACGACACCGTGGCCGCCATCGGCACGGGTCGCGCCGACACCATGCTGCGCGTGCTCGAAGTGAAGGCGGCCGCGGCGGAAAGCGCGCTCGAGGTGACCGACATCGCCATGCGCGTGTGCGGCGGCGCGGCCTTCCGCAAGGAGGCCGGCATCGAGCGCCTGTTCCGCGATGCGCGCGCATCGAGCGTGATGGCACCGACCTCCGACGTGCTCTACGACTTCATCGGCAAGGCCATCACCGGCCTCCCGTTGTTCTGAAAGGCCTCTTGCCATGTCCGAACCGGTATTGATCATGGGCGCCGTCGCCTACGCGCCCAAGGTCGTCACCATCTGGGAGGGCTTCAAGGCCTTCTTCGTGAAGAACGGCCTGCCCTTCGACTACGTGCTGTATTCGAACTACGAAAAGCAGGTCGAGGCGCAGTTCGACGGCACGCTGCACCTGGCGTGGAACTCGCCGCTGGCCTGGGTGCGCGCCGACCGCATCGCGCGCAGCCGCGGCCAGAAGGTGCAGGCCGTGGCGATGCGCGACACCGACTGCGACCTGCGCTCGGCCATCGTCGTGCGCGCCGACAGCCCGGTGCAGACGCTGGCCGAACTGCGCGGCAAGACGGTGGGCATGGGAGCGCTCGACTCGCCGCAGGCCACGCTGATCCCGCTCGATCACCTGCGCAGCGAAGGCCTCGTGAAACCGCGCGACTTTTCGCTGCGCTACTTCGACGTGCTGGGTGGCAAGCACGGCGACCACATCGGCGGCGAACGCGACGCGGCCGTCGCGCTGATGGCGGGCGAGGTCGATGCCTGCTGCCTCATCGACGGCAATCACCTGGCCTTCGGCCTGGACGGCACACTGCCTTCGGGGAGCACACGCGTGATTGCGCGCACCGGGGCATACGACCACTGCAACTTCACCACCAGTCCGGGTGCACCCGCCGAACTGATCGAACGTTTCGTCTCGCTGCTGATGGCGATGCGCTGGGACGACCCGCAAGTGCGGCCGCTGCTCGAGCTCGAGGGCCTGCGCGAATGGCGCGCGGGCCGCACCAGCGGCTATGCGCTGCTCGAGCGCGCGGTGGACGACGAGAACTTCTACAGCCGCGATGGCGCCATCCTCAATCCCGACTATCGATATTGAGTCGCTGGGCCTGGACCAGGGCGCCCTGCTGCTCATTCGCCGCGCGCTGGCCGAACGGCCGGTGGGGGGCGAGCTGCAGGTGCGCGGGCGCTCGCCGGATTGGGAGATGCACCTGGAGGCCTGGTGCCGCAGCCAGGGGCATCCGCTGAACTTCGACACGGTGGCCGGCCTGCCGCTGGCACGCATCACGCGCGGCCCGCACGCCGAGGGCCGTTGGCATGATGCCAAGCCGACCGGTACCGCACTCGGCGATATCAACGGCGCACCTGCAGACGATGCCGAACCCGGCTGGGGGCTGGCCGCGCGCGGCGCCACCGTCGAGGCCGGCAGCCCCGGCTTCTTCTTCGCGCTGCACCGCCGCCACGAGCTGTGGGCCGCGACGGCGGGCGATCTCTACCGGCAGGCGGCGGCCTCGCAATGGGACCCGTCGACCGCCATCGACTGGGACGCCGATTTCGACCTGCCGCCGCCCATCGAAGCCGCGGTGGTGCAGGTGATGACCTACCTGATCGAGAACGAAAACGCCGCGCTGCTGGTGCCGGCGCGGCACCTGGGGCAGATCCATCCGCATTACCGCGAGGTGCTGCAGTTGCTGGCGCTGCAATGCGCCGACGAGGCGCGGCACGTCGAGGTATTCACACGGCGCGCCACGCTGCGCGGCCACGAGCCCGCCCTCTCGACGGCCGGAGGCCAGGCGTCGCTGCGCACGCTGTTCGATGCGCCGGATTTTTCGGTCGCCACCTTCCTGCTGGCCGTGCTCGGCGAAGGCAGCTTCGTGAACCTGCTCAACTTCCTGCAGGCGAATGCGCCCGACCCGGTGACGCGGCAGATCGCACGGCTCACAGCGCGCGACGAGGCGCGCCATGTGGCTTTCGGCATGGCGCATCTGGAATACCGGCTCTCGGTACAGCCCGACTACCAGGCGAAGCTGCGCAATGCCATCGAGGTGCGCTATGACGCGCTGGCCAGCACCGCGGGCCTCAACGAGGAAGTGTTCGATGCGCTGGTGCTGCTCGCGGCCGGCGAGCTCTCACCCGCTGCCATCGCGCGCGGCCATGCGGCCGTGCAGCAAATGCAGCGCGACATGGCCGCCGGCCGGCGCGCACGCCTGGCGCGGCTGGGCTTCGAGCGCGACGAGGCCGAGCGGCTCTCCGCGCTGCACACGCGCAACTTCATGTGATGAGGCGGCCACGATGATCATCGGCACCGCAGGCCACATCGACCACGGCAAGACCACGCTGGTGCGTGCGCTCACCGGCGTGGACACCGACCGGCTGCCCGAAGAAAAACGGCGCGGCATCTCGATCGAGCTGGGCTACGCGTACCTGCATGCGCCCGAGGGCGTCTCGCTCGGCTTCGTCGATGTGCCGGGCCACGAGCGGCTGCTGCACACCATGCTGGCCGGCGCGACCGGCATCGACCACGCGCTGCTCGTGGTGGCGGCGGACGACGGCGTGATGCCGCAGACGCGTGAGCATCTGGCCGTGGTGGCGCTGCTCGGCGTGCGCGATGCCACGGTGGCGATCACCAAGATCGACCGCGTCGATGCGGCGACCCGCGCGGCCAGGGTGGCCGAGGTGCAAGCGGAGGTCGCAGCGCTGCTCGCGCCCACGCCGCTAGCGAACGCGCCGATGCTCGCGGTGTCGGCCACCACCGGCGAAGGCATCGACGCGCTGCGCGCGCGGCTGCTCGACGTCGCGCGCGAGGAGCGCACGCGCGAAGACGGCCTCGCCTTCCGCCTCGCCGTCGATCGCGCCTTCACGCTGTCGGGCGTCGGCACCGTGGTGACCGGCACGGTCTTCAGCGGCACGGTGCGCATCGGCGACGAACTGCGGCTCGGGCCCGGCGAGCGTTCGGTGCGGGTGCGTGGCATCCACGCACAGAACCAGCAGGCCGAGTCGGCGCATGCGGGTCAGCGCTGCGCGCTCGCATTGGCGGGTGTGGCCAAGGACGAGGCGCACCGGGGCGACTGGGTCTGCACGCCGGCCATCGCGCTGGCGACCGACCGCATCGACGTGCTGCTCACGCTGTGGCCCGACGAGGCCAAGTCGCTGCGTTCGGGCGCAACGGTGCATGCACATCTCGGCGCGAGCGACGTGATGGCGTCGATCGCGCTGCTCGACCGCGACACGCTCGCGCCCGGCGAGACGGCCGTGGCCCAACTGGTGCTGCGCGAGAAGGTCGGCGCATGGCACGGCGACCGCGGCGTGCTGCGCGATGCCTCGGCCACGCGCACCGTGGCGGGCGTGCGCGTGCTCGATCCCTTCGCACCGGTGCGCTACCGGCGTACGCCCGAGCGGCTGCGCACGCTCGCGGCATGGGCCATCGACGAACGGGCGCCGCGCGTCGCGGCGCTGTTGCACAACGCGCCGCTCGGCATCGACGCCGCACAGCTGGCGCGTGCGCTCTCGCTGGCAGACGAAACTGCGTTGCCACTGCCCGACGATGCGGTGCGCATCGTGCACACAGCCATCGCGCAAGAGCATCTGGACACACTCGAGGAACAGATCACCGAACGCCTCGCGGAATTCCATCGCACGGCGCCCGACGAGGTCGGCCCCGACGCGCGCCGCCTCAAGCGCCTCGCCGGCCCACGCACCGACGATGCGCTGTGGCGCCATGCGCTCGATGCGCTGGTCGCACGCGGCGCGCTGGTGCGCAGCGGCACCTGGCTGCACCTGCCCGACCACGCGGCGCGGCTCAACGAGGTGGAGCAGAAGCTCGCGCAGAAACTGCTGCCCAAGCTGGCCGACGGCGGCTTCGATCCGCCCTGGGTGCGCGACCTGGCCAAGGACAGCGGGGCCAGCGAAGCGATGGTGCGGCAAACCCTTGCGAGCCTCGCGCGGCGCGGCGAGACCTTCCAGGTGGTGAAGGACTTGTACTATCCGCTGGCGACCGTCGAACGGCTGGCCGGGCTGGCGCGCGATTGCCTTGCGCAACCCGAGGGGTTGCAGGCGGCGAGTTTTCGCGATGCGACGGGGTTGGGGCGCAAGCGCGCGATCCAGTTGCTGGAATTTTTCGATCGTGTGGGCTATACGCGGCGCGTGAAAGACACGCACCTGCTGCGGCCCGATACGTCGCTGTTCGGGGCGAGCCCGTGAACAGCGCTCATGGGAGGGGATCGTCCCTGGTGGGGCGGCTGGGCTTCAAACCCAGTGGGTGGCGCCATGCGTCGCCGGGAAGGTTCGACTCCTTCCCCCTTCCGCCGTCGGGCGGGCATTCGCCTGCTGCGCGATTCGATCTCGCGCCTGCGATGCTCGAACCGCTCGCGACGGCGACTGCCCACCCAACGCGCTGGCGTAGGACAGCCGTTGATTCAGGACACGACGCGCAGCGCGGGCTTCCCGGCTTCGACGCGGCCGATCACGGCCGCTTGCGCAAACCCTTCCTTCCGGAAGATCTCCAGCACCGCATCGGCCGCTTCAGGCGCGCAGCTCACGAGCAGGCCGCCCGACGTCTGCGGATCGCTCAGCAGGTTCTGCGCGGTGAGCGGCAGGCCCGCGGCCAGTTCCACGTCGACGCCGTAGCCCGCCCAGTTGCGGCCCGATGCGCCGGTGACGAAACCTTCAGCGGCCATCGCGACCACGTTGTCGAGCAACGGCACCTTCGACCATTCGACGACGGCGGTGAGCTTCGCGCCCCGCGCCAGTTCGAGCGTGTGGCCTGCGAGGCCGAAACCCGTCACGTCGGTCAGCGCATGCACGCCGTCGAGCGCCGAGAGTGCGATGCCGGGCGTGTTGAGCTTGGTGGTGTTCTCGATCAGCTGGCGGTAGCCAGCCTCGGACAACTGCTCCTTCTTGAGCGCCGCGGACAGCACGCCCACGCCCAGCGGCTTGCCCAGCACCAGCACATCGCCGGCCTTCGCATCGGCATTGCGGCGCACGCGGTCGGGATGCACCAGGCCCATTGCGACGAGGCCGTAGATGGGTTCGACCGAATCGATGGTGTGGCCGCCCGCAATCGGAATGCCCGCCGCGCGGCACACGTCCTGCCCGCCGCGCACGATCTCGGCGATCACTTCCACGGGCAGCTGATTGATCGGCATGGCCACGAGCGCGAGCGCCATGATCGGCCGGCCGCCCATCGCGTACACGTCGCTGATGGCATTGGTGGCCGCGATGCGCCCGAACTCGTAGGGGTCGTCCACGATGGGCATGAAGAAGTCGGTGGTGGCGATCAGCGCCTGCTGGTCGTTGAGCCTGTAGACTGCCGCGTCGTCGGCGGTCTCGATGCCCACCATGAGCTCGGGCGGGATCATCCCCCCCGCGTGGTTCTTCAATATCTGCGACAGCACCCCGGGCGCGATCTTGCAGCCGCAGCCGCCGCCATGCGAGAAGCTGGTGAGCCGAAGCGGCGCCAGCGGGTTCAGGAGCTTGGAAGTTGCGGCATCGGTCATGGCGGCTATCGGATCGGATGAGACAAGCCGCGATTATCGAAGCCTCGCCCGCGCTGCGCCCATCACCGTCGATACACCCCTTTTTTCATCACCCTCACAGGCCTCCCCCATGAACAAGCTCTCCCGGATCGCGCTCGCGTTCACCGTTTCCCTCGCCAGCTTAGGCGCGCTCGCCCAGGGCGTGCTGCGCGTGTCGGCCATTCCCGACGAGGCGCCCACCGAACTGCAGCGCAAGTTCACGCCGCTGGGCGACTACCTGAAGAAGGAAACCGGCATGGACGTGCAGTTCACGCCCGTGACCGACTACGCCGCCGTGGTCGAGGGCCTGGCGACAAACAAGATCGACCTGGCCTGGCTGGGCGGCTTCACCTTCGTGCAGGCGCGCATCCGCACCAACGGCGGCGCGGTGCCCATCGCGCAGCGCGCCGAAGACGAGGTGTTCACCAGCAAGTTCATCGTGCCCATCGACAGCACCGCCAAGACGCTGGCCGACCTGAAGGGCAAGACCTTTGCGTTCGGCGCGCCCTCGTCTACCTCGGGCAGCCTGATGCCGCGCTACTTCCTGCTGCAGGCCGGCATCAACCCCGAGAAAGACTTCAAGACGGTTGCGTTCTCGGGCGCGCACGACGCGACCGTGGCCTTCGTGGCGGCATCGCGCGCCGAGGCGGGCGTGCTCAATGCGTCGGTGTGGGACAAGCTGGTCGAATCCAAGAACCCCAACGCCGCCAAGGTGCGCGTGCTCGCGACCACACCGACCTATTACGACTACAACTGGACGGTGCGCCCAGGCATGGACCCGGCGCTGCGGAAGAAGCTGACGGATGCGTTCCTCAAGCTCGACCCGGCCAACCCGGCGCACAAGGAAATCATGGCGCTGCAGCGCGCGAGCAAGTTCATCGCGACCAAGTCGTCGAACTACGACGGCATCGAGACGGCGGGGAAGTCGGCCGGCCTCATCAAGTAAGCAAGCGAGAACGCGCGGATGGGTTTTTCGCTCGACGGCGTGGGCGTGGTGCACCCCAACGGCCAGCGCGCGCTGGCCGGCGTGACGCTGTCCGCGCGCGACGGCGAGCGCATCGCCGTCATCGGCCCCTCGGGCGCGGGCAAGACGACGCTGCTGCGCGTGCTTGGCGCCGCATTGCGTCCCGGTGAAGGCGAAGTGCAGGCACTGGGCGCGAAGCCGTGGCAATTGCCGGCCGGCGCGCTGAAAAAGCTGCGTGCCCGCATCGGCACGGTGCACCAGGCGCCGCCGATCGCGCCGCGCCTGCGCGTGGTCACCGCGGTGCTGGCGGGACGCCTGGGCGAGTGGTCGGTGCTGCGCGCGCTGGGTTCGCTCTTCTATCCCTCGGACATCGCGGGCGCGCACGAAGTGTTGTCGCGCCTCGCGCTCGAAGACCGCCTGTTCGACCGCTGCGACCGCCTCTCCGGCGGCCAGCTGCAGCGCATCGGCATCGCGCGCGTGCTGTACCAGCGCCCGGCCCTGTTGCTGGCCGACGAACCCGTCTCCGCGCTCGACCCGACGCTGGCTGATGGGGCGGTCGGCCAGCTCGTCGCGCAAAGCGAAGCCACCGGCGCCACGCTGGTCGCCTCGCTGCACGCGGTGGACCTGGCGCTGCGCTGGTTTCCGCGCATCGTGGGCATGCGCCGCGGACAGGTGATGTTCGACCTGCCGACCGCCGAGGTCACGCCCGCCATGCTCGATGCGCTCTATGCGAGCGAAGGCGGCGTGGCGGTGCAACGGGCGCCGCAGCCGGTCGCCGCATCCGAAGTCACCGGCGTGGCCGAACCGGCTTTCCAGCGGCCCGACTGCCCGTGAGCACGCCCGCCATTGCCCGGCGCGACCCGCAGGCCATGCGGCGGCTGGCCTTCTGGCTCAGCGCGCTGGTCATCGCGTGGCCGATGCTGGTGCTGTCCGAGTTCAAGCCGTGGGCATTGTTCGGCAGCGGCAACCTGGCGGTCATCGGTGGCTTTCTCGCAGGCTTCTTTCCGCCCGAGGGCTCGCCCGACTTTCTCGCGCTGCTCGCCAAGGCCACGCTGGAGACGCTGGCCATGGCCACGGCCGGCACCGCGCTCGCGCTTTTGATCGGCGCGCCGCTCGCCTTCGTGACCACGCGCGCCCTTTCCATCTCGCGCATCGGTCCGGGGCCGGGGCGCGTGCAGGCCGGCATCGTGCGGCAGGCGGCGCGCTGGCTGCTGATGGTGCTGCGCGCGATTCCCGAGATCGTGTGGGCGCTGCTCTTCGTGCGCGCGCTCGGCCTCGGCCCCGCGGCTGGCGTGCTGGCGCTGGCCATCACCTACGGCGGCATGCTCGGCAAGGTCTACGCCGAGATCCTCGAATCGACCGACACGCGCCCCGCGCGCGCGCTGCTCGAAGGCGGCAGCGGCCGGCTCGCGGCGCTGTGCTACGGCCTCTTGCCGAACACGGCGCAGGAGCTGGCCTCGTACACCGTGTACCGCTGGGAATGCGCGGTGCGCGCTTCGGTGGTGATGGGCTTCGTCGGCGCGGGCGGCCTGGGCCAGCTGATGGACCAGTCGATGAAGATGCTCAACGGCGGCGAGGCCAGCAGCATCCTGCTGGTGTTCCTGGCGCTGGTGCTGCTGGCCGATGTGATGAGCAATGCGTTGCGAAAGCTGCTCGCATGACCCCGTTGCCACCGCGTCCGCCCCCTTGCCTGCGCTGCCGGTTCGCGCTGCTGCTGATCGCGGCGGCGGTGATCGCGAGCTTTGTGTACCTGGGCATCGACTACCGCGCGCTGGGTTCGTCCGAATCGCTGCGGCTCATGGGCAAGTTCATCGCCGAGTTCTTCCCGCCCGATGTGTCGCCGGACTTCCTTGCCAAGGTCGGCAACGGCGCGCTGCAGACGCTGGCCGTGTCGGCGCTCGGCACCGTGCTGGCGGCCGTGGCGGGCGCGGTGCTTGCGCTGCCCGCCTCCGGTCGCGCGGGCTGGCTGCCGCGCCAGGCCGCGCGCTTTGCACTCAACCTGTTGCGCAGCGTGCCCGAGCTGGTCTGGGCCGCGCTGATGGTGCTGGCCGCCGGCATCGGCCCCTTTGCCGGGGCGCTGGCCCTGTCGCTGCACACCACCGGCGTGCTGGGCCGCCTCTTCGCCGAGGCGCTGGAAAACGCCCCGCGCGAGCCCGAACACGCGCTCACGCTCTCGGGCGCCGGCCCCGTCGCCGCCTTCAGCTACGCGAGCCTGCCGATCGTGCTGCCGCAGTGGGTGGCCTACACGCTCTACCGCTGGGAGATGAACATCCGCATGGCTGCGGTGCTCGGCTTCGTGGGCGGCGGCGGGCTGGGGCAACTGCTGTACTTCCACCTGTCGATCTTCCAGCAGCAGCAGGCGATGACGGTGCTGATCGCGATGTTCGTGCTGGTGACCTTCGTCGACTTGGCGAGCGCCCGCTTGCGCCGGGGCCTTGGCCCTGCATACGCCTGACAGGCCGACACGCCGGACAATGGGGCCATGAGGTTACTGCCATGAGTCATCGCCAGCCCGTGCGCTTCGGCGACCACCACGCCTTCGACACGATCATCGACGCCCGCTCGCCCGCCGAGTTCGCGCTCGACCGCATCCCCGGCGCCATCAACTGTCCGGTGCTCGACGACGAGGAGCGCCGCATCGTCGGCACCGTCTACGTGCAGACCGGCGCCTTCGAGGCGCGGCGCATCGGCGGCGCGATGGTGGCGGCCAACATCGCCAGGCATCTGCGCGACACGCTCGCCGACCGCCCCGAGAAGTGGAAGCCGCTGGTCTATTGCTGGCGCGGCGGCATGCGCAGCGGATCGATGGTGACCTGGCTGCGCCTGATGGGCTGGGACGCGCAGCAGCTCGCCGGGGGCTACAAGAGCTTCAGGCGGCACGTCATCACGCAGATCGATGCGCTGACCCCGCAGCTCGACCTGCGCGTGATCTGCGGCGCCACCGGCAGCGCCAAGACGCGCGTGCTGCATGCGCTGGCCGCGCGCGGCGAACAGGTGCTGGATCTGGAAGACTTCGCGAGCCACAAGGGTTCGCTGCTCGGTTCGCTGCCCGGCGTGGCGCAGCCTTCGCAAAAGCATTTCGAGACACGCATCGCGACGGTGCTCGAAGCGGTAGACCTCCAGCGCCCGCTGTACGTCGAGGGCGAGAGTGCCCGCATCGGAAGGCTCTCGCTGCCGCTGTCGCTGGTGGCGCGCATGCGTGCCGCGCCCTGCATCGAGGTGGCGGCCACGCCCGAGGCTCGGCTCGACTACCTGCTGCGCGACTACGCCTACCTGGGGGACGACCGCGCCGGGCTGGCGGACAAGCTCGGGATGCTCAAGGAACTGCAGGGCAAGGAAACGGTGGCGCGATGGCAGCAGTGGGCGCATGAGGCGCAACTGCCGAAGCTGTTCGCGGAGCTGATGGCGCTGCACTACGACCCGCACTACGGCAAGTCGCAGGAGCGGCATTTCGAGGCGTGGGAGCGGCGGCGCAGCGTGGCGGCGCAGGACCTCAGCGATCAGGGGATAGCGGCGGTGGCCGAGGCGGTGCGCGCCATGGACGGGCGCGGCAAGCCGTCGGCATAGAGCACCCCGCGCGGCGCGCGGCACAGCCCCCAGAAGCGCAGGCCGCTGAGTTCGGCCATGCGCACGCCCATCGCGGTAGGCGCCGAGATCGTCGCCATCGCCGCGATGCCCAGGCGCCCGCACTTGCGCACCAGCTCATGGCTGCCGCGGCTGGACATCAGCACGAAGCCGGGCTCCTCCAGCCGCCCTGCCCGCGCCAGCTTGCCCAGCAGCTTGTCGAGCGCGTTGTGGCGGCCCACGTCTTCCATCACGTCCGTGAGTTCGCCGTCCACCGTGGCCCAGCCCGCGGCATGGATCGCACCGGCTTCGGCATTCAGCACCTGGCGCGCGGGCAGTGCGGCGAAGGCCCGCAGCACGGTCGCAAGATCGATCCGTTCGATCCAGTCGCGCGACGGCACGGGCTGGGGCGTGATGTCCAGCCCCGCGAAGCTTTCGACGCCGCACACGCCGCATCCCGTGCGGCCCGCGAGGCTGCGGCGGCGGCCCTTCAGGCGCTCGAAGCTGCGGGTGGAGATGTCGAGCTGCACTTCGATGCCGGGCATGCCCTCGGGCAGGCCCGCCGAGAGGGCATCGATGGTCCGCACCTCGATGCCGCGGCAGTCTGCGGCGCTGTCGAGGATGCCTTCGCTGAGCGCAAAGCCCAGCGCAAAGTCTTCGAGGTCGAGCGGCGTGGCCATCATCACCGCGTGCGAGACGCCGTTGAAGACCAGCGCGACCGGCACCTCGGCGGCCAGCGTGTCGTCGCGCAATGCGCCTTCGGGGCCCATGCCGCGTTCGCCGAACACATGCACGGCATGTCGTGAGAGCGATGGCAGGGTGTCTTCGGAATCGGCGTGGTCTGGCAGGGACATGGTGGCTCCGGGTCGGCCGGCCATTGTCCGCTCAGACGACGTCTGCGTCAGCAGGAGGCCTTGTGTGAATCTGCGCGCGTCATGGGGCTTCGAGGTGCGCGACCCGGCGGCCCTCTTCCTCCGTCAGTTTTTCAATCGGCAGTTCGTGCGGCACCAGCACCACGGGAATCGACTTGGACGTCGGCGTGCCCGCGTTCTCGGCCACGGCCGACAGCGGCACCAGCGGATTGGTCTCGGGGTAGTAGGCGGCGATGTTGCCGCGCGGAATGTCGTAGGCCACGAGCCTGAAGCGATCGGCCCGACGTTCCTGGCCGTCGTTCCACACCGTCTGCAGATCGACCCAGTCGCCGTCCTTCATGCCGAGCGCGCGGATGTCCTCGGCATGGATGAAGACCACGCGGCGCTGGCCGAAGACACCGCGGTAGCGGTCGTCCATGCCGTAGATGGTGGTGTTGTACTGGTCGTGCGAGCGCGTGGTGAAGAGCGTGAACACCAGCGTGTCGCGGATGCGCAGACGTGCCCGGTGCGAGGGCGTGTCGCGCGGCACCGCATGCGTGAAGAACACGGCCTTCTTCGATGCGGTGTCCCACACGCGCTCGCTCGCGGCGTTGCGCAGGCGAAAGCCGCCCGGCCTGGCCACGCGGGCGTTGAAGTCCTTGAATTCGTCGAACACCGCTTCGATCTTGTCGCGGATGCGTGCGTAGTCGTCGATGAGCCAAAGCCACGGCGTCCTGCTGCGCGCGCCGATGGTGGCCGCCGCGAGCCGCGCCACGATGGCCGGCTCCGACAGCAGCTGGTCGGACGCGGGCGGGTTGATGCCCATCGAGATGTGCACCATGCTCATCGAGTCTTCCACCGTCACGCCCTGCGGGCCGCTGGCCTGCATGTCGATCTCGGTGCGGCCCAGGCACGGCAGGACCAGCGCCTCGCGCCCGTGCACGATGTGGCTGCGGTTGAGCTTGGTGGCCACGTGCACCGTGAGCTCGCACTGGCGCAGGCCCTTCCAGGTCTGGCAGGTGTCGGGTGTGGCAGCGGCAAAGTTGCCGCCAAGCGCGAAAAAGACCTTCCCCTTGCCGTCGAGCATCAGCTGGATCGCCTCGACGGTGTCCACGCCGTTCGCGCGCGGCGGCTCGAAATCGAACACTTCTTGCAGCCGATCGAGCAGCGCCGCCGGCGGCTTCTCCCAGATGCCCATGGTGCGGTCGCCCTGCACGTTGCTGTGGCCGCGCACCGGGCAGGCGCCCGCGCCTTCGCGCCCCATGTGGCCGCACAGCATGAGCCAGTTGAGAATCATCTGGATGGTCGCCACCGAGTGCTGGTGCTGCGTGATGCCCATGCCCCAGCAGGCGATGACCTTCTTTGCGTCCAGGTACACCTCGGCCGCGGCGCGGATCTGCGCCTGCGTGAGGCCCGACTCCTGCACCAGCACATCCCACGATTCGGCGCGCAGGTCGTCCGCGAGCGACTCGAAACCGGTGGTGTGCGTGGCGATGAAGGCGTGGTCGAGCACCGAGGCTTCGCCGCGCGCCGCGGCCGCGTCTTCGCGCTCGATGACGTGCTTCATCATCCCCTTGACGGCCGCGAAGTCGCCGCCCACGCGCAGCTGGAAGTAGTGCGTGCTGATGGGCGTGGAGCCCAGGGTCGCCATCTCCAGCTTGTCCTGCGGATCGGCAAAGCGCTCCAGGCCGCGCTCGCGCAACGGGTTGAAGCTCACGATGCGCGCGCCCCGCCTGGATGCCGCGCGCAGTTCGCCGAGCATGCGCGGATGGTTGGTGCCGGGGTTCTGGCCGAAGACGAAGATGGCGTCGGCCTTCTCGAAATCCTCGAGCGTGACCGTTCCCTTGCCCACGCCGATCTGCGGGCGCATGCCGTTGCCGCTGGGCTCGTGGCACATGTTCGAGCAGTCGGGAAAATTGTTGGTGCCGTACTCGCGCACGAAGAGCTGGTACAGGAAGGCGGCTTCGTTGCTCGCGCGGCCCGAGGTGTAGAACATCGCCTGGTTCGGATCGGGCAGCGCGTTCAGGTGGCGCGCGATCAATGCGAAGGCATCGTCCCATTCGATGGGCAGGTACTTGTCGCTGGCCGCGTCGTAGACCATCGGGTGCGTGAGCCGGCCTTGGTCTTCGAGCCAGAAATCGCTCTGCTCGGCCAGTTGCGCCACGGTGTGCTTCTCGAACAGCTCGGGGCCGGCGCGGCGCGCGGTGGCTTCGGCGGCCACGGCCTTCACGCCGTTCTCGCAGAACTCGAAGGTGGAGGCGTGGTTGCGGTCGGGCCAGGCACAGCCGGGGCAGTCGAAACCGTCGGGCTGGTTGGCCGAGAGCAGCGTCTTCGCGCCCTTGAGGGGAATGTCCTGCCGCAGCAATGCCTGGGTCACGCTGCGGAGTGCGCCCCAGCCGCCCGCCGGGCCCTTGTAAAACTCGATCTTCTGCTCACTGTTCATGCGAGCGAGTGTTCGCCGCGGGTGCCGGGAGCGTCAAATTGAATCGGGACATGCGGCGATTCAAAAAGGAAATGAAGAGACTTCAGCGCCCCGCTGCGTCCTGCGTCAGCAGCCCACGCAACTTGCTGCGCAGCGGCGTCTCTTCGACAGCCGGCACGCCCGCCACTTCGCGCAGCGCGATGTCGCGGCTCTCGGCGGTGTGCAGGTCGATCTCGCGCACCACCTGGCCGTCCTTGTAGACGAAGGCGACGTCGGCGAGGGCGAGCACGTCCTCGATGTCGTGCGTGATCATCAGCGCCGGAATGCCCCACTGGCGGCGCACCTGCGCGAGTTCGTTGCGCAGTTCGGCGCGCAGCATCGGGTTGAGGGCGGCAAAGGGCTCGTCGAGCAGCAGCACCTGCGGCTGGCAGGCCAGCGCGCGCGCGAGCGCCACGCGCTGCTGCTGGCCGCCGGAGAGCTTTTGCGGCCGACTGTCGGCCAGACCAGCGAGGCCGAAGCCTTCGAGCAGGGCCTGCACGGTTTCCGCTTCCTTCGCAGGCAGCCGGCGGCGGCGCCATGAGGTGAGGCCGAAGCACACGTTCTCGCGCACCGTGAGGTGCGGAAACAGCGCGTAATTCTGGAACAGATAGCCGACGCGCCGCTCCGGCGCTGGCACATCGATGCGCTGCGCCGCGTCGTACAGCGTGCGGCCGTCCAGCCGCACATGGCCCGACGACGGATGCAGCAGCCCGGCAATGGCCTGCATCGTCAGCGACTTGCCCGCACCCGACGGGCCGTAGAGCGCGGCGAAGGGAACGTCGGTCTGGAAGCGCGCGGCCAGGTCGAAGCGTCGGGCCCCGTCCCGCACCGTGAGCTTCAGATCGACGTCGATCATGGCTTGCCGAATCCGTAGCGGGCCAGCACTTGCTGCGCGGCATCGGTCACGAGGAAATTAAGGAAGTCGCTGGCCAGCGCCTTCTGCCTGCTGTCAGCCACCACCGCGATCGGGTAGGTCACGGGGCTGCTGCCCGAGGGCGAGAGCACGATCCTGACCTTGTCGCCCACCACCGCCGCATCGGTGCGGTAGACGAAGCCGGCCTCGACCTCGCCACGGCTCACGTAATCGAGCACCTGGCGCACGCTGTCGGCCTGCACGAACCTGGGTTCGAGCGCGGTCCAGAGATTGGCGCCATCGAGCACCTGCTTGGTGTAGCGGCCGACCGGCACGGTGGCGGTCTTGCCGATGGCGATCTTCCTGACGCTCGCACCCGTCAGGTCTTGCAGCGACTTCACGCCCACGCCGTCTTTAGCGGGCTCGATCAGCACGAGGCTGTTGCTCACGAAGTTCCTGCGGGTGGCAGTGTCGATGAGCTTCTGCTCGGCGGCGCGGTTCATCGTCTCCTGGTCGGCGCTCGCGAACACGTCGACCGGCGCGCCCTGCCCGATCTGCTGCAGCAGCACGCCCGAAGCCGCAAAGTTGAAGCGCACCGTGGCGCCGGGCCTGGCGGCCTCGAACCTGGGGCCGATTTCCTTGAACGCATCGGTCAGGCTCGCGGCCGCGGACACGGTGATCTGCTGCGCGGCGGCGGCCAGCGGAAGGGCCAGTGCCAAGGCAAGGACGGCGGACAGGCGGCGGAACGGGCGCATGGGCAGTTTCCTGGAAATTGGCAACTCAACGAAGAGAAAAGAACCGGTTCGACAGCACCAGCACGACGATCGACAGCACCGAGGTCACGATCACCAGCAGCAGCGCCAGGTCGTCATGCCCGGCCTGCACCGCGTCGTAGATCGCCATCGACAGCGTCTGGGTCTGCTTGGGAATGGAACCCGCCACCATCAGCGAGGCGCCGAACTCGCCCATGGCCCGTGCGAACGCGAGCAGCGTGCCGGCCAGGATGCCGGGCCAGGCCAGCGGCAAAGTCACACGCAGGAACACCGAGAACGGCGACTGCCGCAGCGTGCTGGCCGCGGCTTCGAGCGAGCGGTCGACGTTGGCGAATGCGGCGCTCGCCGACTTGAGCACCAGCGGCAGCGCCACCACGGCCGAGGCCACCACGGCGCCGTGCCAGCTGAAGATGATGGTGTAGTCGAGGTGCTCGCGCAGCCAAGCGCCCAGCGGACTGCGACGGCCGGCCGCGACAAGGATGGCGTAGCCGATCACCGTGGGCGGCAGCACCAGCGGCAGCATGAACACCGCCTCCAGCACGGTGCGCCCGAAAAAGCGCTTGCGCGCGAACACCCAGCCCAACGCCACACCCGCGACCAGCGCCAGCACGGTCGCTACCGAAGCGACCTTGAGCGACAGGACCAGGGGAGACCAGTCGGTCGAGGCGATGAGTGTGCTCGTCGTGTTCATGGGAATACAGCGGAATTGTTGCACGACGCGCGCCGCCGCCCGCAAAGACACATGCGCGCTGAATTTCGGATCGTGCGGCTCAGGGCGCCAGGAGCCGTGTCAGCGCCCGGATATTCGCCGCGGTGGCCAGCTTGGCGGCGTTCTCGATGGCGCGGTAGTGCTTGACGATTTCCTCGCCCACCGGCGTGAGCGCCGTGCCGCCGCCGTGCGAGCCGCCGGCAGCCGTGTTCACCGCGGGCGAAACCAGGGCCTTGTTCATCTCGTCGACCAGCATCCACGCGCGGCGGTACGACATGCCCAGCAGGCGGGCCGCCGCGGAGATCGACCCCGTCTCGGCCACGGCCTCGAGCACGGCGATCTTTCCGGGGCCGATGGCGATGGCGTCATCCCTGTAGACGCGCAGGCGGAACTGGACTTTGGATTTCATGCCGGGTGGTGGTCGAAAGCGGGCGAAACGCGAAGCGCGAAGGGTAAACCATCCGCTCGCGATGCCTGCACTTGCATCCAGCGGCGCTGTGTCGGCACGGAAACGACGCCAGCGGCCGAGCCTGCCGCCTTCAGGCGCTCAAGGTGCCGCTGTGCAGGCGCACCTGCTCGGCCCACTCGGGCGTCTGCAGAAAGGCCAGTGCTGCATCGAGGGCGCGCGAAGAGCGCACGCCGTCCTGCGTCATGAAGCCGATGGGCGTGCGCACCTCGGGCGCCACCAGCGGCAGCGCCTCCAGCTCGCGATGGCTGCGCACGGCCGCGACCATGGCGCCCGGCAGCACGCTGCTCACGGTGCCCGCGCTCACGGCCAGCGTGAGCGTGAGCACCGAGTTGGTCTCGATGGCCGCCGACACCGGTACGCCGGCTTCGCGCAGGGCCTGGTCCATGATGGCGCGGTTGTGCATGTCGGCGGTGAGCAGGCACAGGGGCAGCTTGCCGGCCTCGGTCCAGGTGATGGGCTCGCCGATGCGCAGCTGGTCCTTCGAAGGTGTCGCGGCGCGGCGCAGCAGAAAGTAGTGTTCGATGCTCTGCGGCCACGCCCTGAGCTTGATACCCGGCAGGTGCATGCGCCTGGTGTAGCCGAGCGCGAGGTCGACCCCGAGGCTTTCCAGTCCGGTCTCCAGATCCTGCGAACTCATCGACAGCACGGCCGGCAGGATGCCCGGATGCCGCCGGTGCAGCATCGCCGCAAAGCGGGACAGCATGGGAATGGCGGTGGGCACCGCGGCCATGCGCAGCCTGCCATGCGGGTTGTCGACGTCGCTGCGCAGTTCCTGCAGCAGCACCTCGTTGTCGCGCAGCATGCGCTGCGCCGTGGCCAGCACCCGCTCGCCCTCGTGCGTGAGGCCGACGTACACCCGCGCCCGCTTGACGATGACGACGCCGAACTCGCTTTCGAGGGCGCGCAACGCGTTCGACAGCGCCGGCTGCGTGATGTGGCAGGCCTGCGCGGCCCGGCCGAAATGCTTGTGCTCGCTCAGCGCGACCAGATATCGCATCGAAGCAAGCAGGTTCATCGTCAGGTGTTCTTGCTGATCGAGATCGTCGGGAATTTCGAGGAGAAATCCTTGGCCTTTTCCGAGATGCCCACGGCCACGCGGCGCGCAACGGCCTTGTAGATGCCGGCGACTTCGCTCTCGGGATCGGCCACCACGGTGGGCATGCCGCTGTCGGCCTGCAGGCGGATCTGGATGTCCAGCGGCAGCGCGCCCAGGTACTCCATCTGGTACTCGGCCGCCATCTTCTTGCCGCCGTCGGCGCCGAAGATGTGCTCGGCATGGCCGCACTTGGAGCAGATGTGCACCGCCATGTTCTCCACGATGCCCAGGATCGGCACGCCGACCTTCTCGAACATCTTGATGCCCTTCTTGGCGTCGAGCAGCGCGATGTCCTGCGGCGTGGTGACGATCACCGCGCCCGTCATCGGCACGCGCTGGCTCAGCGTGAGCTGGATGTCGCCGGTGCCCGGGGGCATGTCGACGATGAGGTAGTCCAGGTCTTTCCAGTTGGTCTGGCGCAGGAGCTGCTCCAGCGCCTGCGTGGCCATGGGGCCGCGCCAGACCATGGCCTGGTCCTGGTCGATCAGGAAGCCGATGGACATCACCTGCACGCCGTGGCGCTCCAGGGGCTCCATGGTCTTGCCGTCGTCGCTCTCGGGGCGGCCCTCGATGCCCATCATCATGGGCTGGCTCGGGCCGTAGATGTCGGCATCGAGCAGGCCGACCGTCGCGCCTTCGGCCGCGAGGGCCAACGCCAGGTTGGCGGCCGTGGTGCTCTTGCCCACGCCGCCCTTGCCCGAGGCCACCGCGATGATGTTCTTGACGTTGGGCATCAGCTGCACGCCGCGCTGCACCGCATGGCTGATGACCTTGGTGACGATGTTGACCGACACGTTGTCCACGCCCGGCACGGTCTTGGCCGCCGCCACCAGCGCCTTGCGGATCGCCGCGTGCTGGCTCCTGGCGGGGTAGCCGAGCTCGAGGTCGAAGGACACGTCGCCTTCGGAGATTTGCAGGTTCTTGAGCGATCGGGTCGCTGCGAATTCCTTGCCGGTGTTGGGGTCTGCGACGGCCTTGAGCGCGTCCATCAGACCTTCTGGGGTGATTGCCATTGATCAAGCTCCTGATTGGCAGGTAGTCTAAGGCGCTCTCTAAGCCCTCGCAGGCCCGCTTCCCAAAAGACCGAAAACCCAAATGACAGAGACAAGCCCCGTCACCGGCCTCCTGCTCACCGGAGGCGGCGCACGGGCGGCCTACCAGGTCGGCGTGCTCGAAGCCATTGCCGACATGCGCCGCGCCGCCGGCCCGGCCGCGGGCACGGGCAACCCCTTTCCCGTGATCACCGGCACCTCCGCCGGCGCGATCAACGCCGCGGCGCTGGCTTGCGGGGCCGACGACTTCGACCATGTGGTGGCGCACATCGCCAAGGTCTGGAGCGAGTTCCGCGCCGAACAGGTGTACCGCGCCGATTCACTCTCGGTCATCGGCAGCGGCGCGCGCTGGCGCATGCTGCTCGGCCTGGGTCGCTTTGCGGCCAACTGGATGCGCATCAAGCCGAAGTCGCTGCTGGACAACGCGCCGCTGGCCGACCTGCTACGCCGCATGGTGCCGCTGGACCGCCTGCCGCAGCTCATGCAGCAGGGCCACATCCAGGCGCTGGCCGTGACCGCGTCCAGCTACAGCTCGGGCGAACACGTCACCTTCTTCGAGGCGGCCAGGCCGATGGAACCCTGGGTGCGCTCGCAGCGGCTGTCGGTGCGCGACCGCATCACGCATTCGCATCTGCTGGCCTCCTCGGCCATCCCTTTCGTGTTCCCCGCCACGGCCCTGCCGATGCAGGGCCACACCGAGTACTTCGGCGACGGCTCGATGCGCCAGTCGGCGCCCATCGCGGCCGCCATCCACCTGGGCGCCGAGCGCATCCTGGTGATCGGCGCGGGCCGCATGCACGAGCCGCGCGAAACCGTTGCGCCCAACACCCACAGCGGCTACCCGACGATGGCGCAGATCGCGGGCCATGCGCTGTCGAGCATCTTTCTCGATGCGCTGGCGGTGGACATCGAGCGCCTGCGCCGCATCAACCACACGCTGGGGCTGATTCCCGAAGCGGCGCGCGCATCGAGTTCGCTGCGCCCGCTCGACCTGCTGGTCATCGCGCCCTCGGAGCGCCTGGACGTGATCGCAGCGCGGCATGTGGACGCGCTGCCGGGCACGGTGCGGCATCTGCTGGGCGGCTCGAAGGTGGCGGCCGATGTGAAGGGCGGCGCGCTCGCGAGCTACCTGCTGTTCGAATCGGGCTACACGCGCGAACTCATGGCACTGGGGCGGGCCGATGCGATGAAGCAGCAGGGCGAAGTGCTGCGGTTCTTCGGGTGGAATGCGGCGTAGGAGCGCTGCGGCTCGGGGTGGCCTGCGCGGCACATCTTGCGCAATGCAGACCGCCGTATTTCATGAAAAGTAGATCGTCAGGATGGGAAACAGGACGAGAAACGCGAGGAAGCAGAGGGCATATACGGCCATGCCCGCACCGACCGCGAGGTAAGGCACCAACGCGGCGAATCGCCTGAGTGCATCGGCGGCGCGATGGCCTCGCGGAAAGAGCGCGGCGACAAGCAGGGAGAGCACGATCAGCGCGACGGCCACGCCGACCAGGACGGCAACGCCGGTCAGCATCAGCGAGAGTTTCGGTGTCATTCGCTGGGCAAGACAACGCAGTTCAGGCGTCGCATGAAACGGGCGTGGCCAACCGGCGTGCTCAACCGGCGTCTGAAATTCCCAGCTCCGAACACACCCGCCCCACCAGCGCCTTCAGCGATGCCAGCTCGGCTTCGAGCCGCGCCACGTTGGCCTTGAGCGCCGCCACTTCGCCGAGCGACGCGTCGTGCGAGGCATAAGCCCCCTCGCCCGACGCGCCAGCCGGCCCGGCCACCTCTTCCGCGGGCGCTCCGCTGAGCAGATGCGCCCAGCGGCTCTCGCGCGCGCCGGGCAGCCGCGCCAGCTTCACCACCAGCGCACCGGCCGGCCGCTCGGACAGCTCGTCCAGAAAGCCCTCAACCGACGAGATGTCCGCGAAGTTGTGCATGCGGTCGCAGGCAATGCGCAGTTCGCCGGCCGTTTGCGGCCCGCGCAGCATCAGCACGGTGAGCAGGATGACCGACTGCGAGGGGATGCGCAGCACGCGGTCGATGTTGTGTTCGTAGCGGAAGGCGCGGCCGCCGCTGCTTTCCGCCACGAGGCTGTAGCCCTTCAGGCTGTCGATGGCCGACTGGATCTGCGCCTCGGTGAGTTCGAGCACCGGGTTGCGGCTGGTCTTCTGGTTGCAGCCCGACACCAGCGAATTGAGCGTGAGCGGGTAGCTGTCGGGCACGGTGCGCTGCTTTTCGGCCAGCACGCCGAGCACGCGGGTTTCGAGGAGGGACAGGATGGGCAGCGGTGTGGACATGGCTCAGCAACAGGATTCGGAAGTGAAAACGCAAGGCGGCGACGACGGATTCATGGCAACGCCACACCGAGTATCGGCCCCAGGTCGCGCACGAAGTCGCTGCGCCGCAAGGCGGTCGAATACAGCGCCGACACCGTGCCGTCGAGGTACAGGGCATCGCGGCAGTGCAGCACATCGCGAAAGTAGAGCGCGAAATCGTGAAAGTTCACCGGCGTCTCGCTCATCACGAAGATCGCCGTGTGGCCCGACACGCCCACGCCGTTGCGGATCTTGCGGGAGTCGGAATTCGGAATGAACGCCGGGTGCAGCACGCCGTGGCGCAGCAGCAGCGGGCCGGATTGCGTGGCCAGCTGGATACCGCTTTTCTTTGCCAATGCCGGGTACTCGGACGACTCGATCACCCGCGGTCCGGCATCGGAAACCAGGAACACCCCGTTCGGCTTCAGGAAGAAGTTGCCCGCACCGCTCGCCAGGTTGAGCGGCGCTTCTTCGCGGCCGTTGCGCACGACCAGGCCGACCGGCGAAAAGTCGGCGTGGTACATGCCGGCGTTGACCGCGAAGACGAGCTGCCGGTCGTGCGCCTTCAGCCAGGCTTCCAGGCGGTCGAAGCGCTTGAAGGCCAGGCCCGTGTCGTCGTTGAGGAACAGCTCGAGCTTTTCGGTGCGAAGGTCGACCTTGACCACCGTGTAGCGCGCGTTCGTCGCATCGGCGGCATCGGCCGCAACGGTTGCGCAGCTCGCGAGGAAGACGGCCAGAAAGACGGTCAGCAGAGGCAGCAGCCTTCTCATGCCGCCCCTCCGGTCAACCGCCGTGGATGCGGCTGACCAGTGCCTTGGTGAAGGCGGCGGTGTTCGCCGTGCCGCCCAGGTCGCCGGTGCGCACGTTGTCGATGTTCAGCGTCTGGTCGATGGCCGTGCGCAGGCGCGCGGCCAGCTCGGGCATCTTGGTGTGGTCCAGCATCATCGCGGCCGCCAGCAGCAGCGCGGTGGGGTTGGCGATGCCCTTGCCGGCGATGTCGGGCGCCGAGCCGTGCACGGCCTCGAAGATCGCCGCATCGGTGCCGATGTTCGCGCCCGGCGCCATGCCCAGCCCGCCGACCAGCCCGGCCACCAGGTCGGACAGGATGTCGCCGAACAGGTTGGTGGTCACCAGCATGTCGAACTGCCAGGGGTTGAGCACCAGCTTCATCGCGCAGGCGTCCACGATGATCGAGTCGAGCTCGAACTTGCCCTTGTACTTTTCCTCGTAGAGCTGCAGGCCGGTTTCCAGGAAGAGGCCCGTGAGCACCTTCATGATGTTGGCCTTGTGCACCAGCGTGACCTTCTTGCGGCCGGTGGCAATGGCGGTCTCGAACGCGTATTCGAGCACCCGGCGGCAGCCCTGCCGCGTGTTGATGCCGGTGGCCATGCCCACGGCATGCGGGTCGTTGTCGATGCGCACGTAGTGCTCGTGGCCGATGTAGAGGCCCTCGAGGTTCTCGCGCACGATCATCAGGTCGATCTTCTCGAAGCGGCCGCCCGGAATGATGGTGCGCGCCGGGCGCAGGTTGGCGTACAGCTGGAATTCTTCGCGCAGCCGCACGTTCGACGAGCGGTAGCCGCCGCCCGAAGGCGTCTCCAGCGGGCCCTTCAGGGCGAGGCGGGTGGTGCGGATGCTGTCCAGCGTGGCCTGCGGCAGCGGATCGCCCGAAGTCTTGACGCCGCCCAGGCCGGCGATCTGGGTGTCCCAGGCGAAGGGCGCCTTCAGCGCATCGAGCGCGGCCAGGGTGGCGTCGACGATTTCGGGGCCGATGCCATCGCCGGGGATGAGGGTTGCGGGAATGGGGGTGGTCATCGGCAGATCTCGCTTTGCTGTATCGGGGGCTGGAGCATACGTCGCGCGCGAGACAGTGCCGATGAACCCTGCTCAAGGCACTTGCTGCCTCAGGTGTTTGCGGTAGGCGAAGGTGCCGATGACGCCCTGCCCGTAGTAGTAGGCAAAGACCAGTGTCGAGACTGCGGTGCCAGCGTTGAAGATGCCCATCCGGTACATCCAAAACCTCGAGTAGAGGAAATAAAGGAACATGAGCACCGCGCAGACACGGCTCTTCTTGTAGATGCCGAAGGCCATCGCGGCAATGAACACGACGTCAATCAGTTGGTACAAGCCGATGCCGAGCACACTGGTGCCCGCCAGCGCAACCCCGACAAAGATGAGTGTGAGCGTCGCAGAGGCCAAGCCGAGGATCCAGGCGTTGCGGATCTTCTTGAGGATCGCGGCGGGCACTTCGGGTGCCACCACGGGCAGCAGCACTTCCGCGCCAGGCGGTGCGAAACGATCGTCGGACATGGCTCCCTTCCTCCCTGTTTTGAGTGGGCGGGACTGTATCCGCTGAGCAATGCGGCGTCCATCCGCCTCGCGCGGCCCGAGCCGCCCGCCCGGCAAGGCGATCGCACCGAACATCCCGCAGCCCTAAAATGCCCGGTTCCGTCCGCCCGCCACTCCCGAAAGCGCCCTCCCCGATGTCCGCCCCGCGCAAGCTCTTCGTCACCACCGCCCTGCCGTACGCCAACGGCAAGTTCCACATCGGCCACATGATGGAATACATCCAGGCCGACATCTGGGTGCGGAACCAGCGAATGAACGGTGCCGAGGTCAACTTCGTGTGCGCCGACGACGCGCACGGCGCGGCCATCACCATCGCGGCCGACAAGGCCGGCGTGACGCCGCAGGCCTTCGTGGCCGAGATCGCTGCGGGCCGCAAGCCGTATCTCGACGGCTACTACATCTCCTTCGACAACTGGCACTCGACCGACGCGCCCGAAAATCACCAGCTCGCGCAGGACATCTACCGCGACCTGCGCACCGCCGGCCTCATCGAAACCAAGAGCGTCGAACAGTTCTACGACCCTGAAAAGGGCATGTTCCTGGCCGACCGTTTCATCAAGGGCGAGTGCCCCAACTGCCATTCGAAGGACCAGTACGGCGACAACTGCGAGGTGTGCGGCGCCGTGTACGCGCCCACCGAACTGATCAACCCCTACTCGGCACTGTCGGGCGCCAAGCCTGAGCTGCGCAGCTCGGACCACTTCTTCTTCAAGCTGTCGGACCCGCGCTGCGAGGCCTACCTGAAGGAATGGACCGCCGCCCCCGGCCATGTGCAGTCCGAAGTGCAGAACAAGATCCGCGAGTGGCTCTACAAGGACGATGAAGGCAAGGGCGGCCTGGGCGACTGGGACATCAGCCGCGACGCGCCCTACTTCGGCATCGAGATTCCCGACGCGCCGGGCAAGTACTTCTACGTGTGGCTCGACGCGCCTGTGGGCTACCTGGCGTCGCTCAAGAACCTGCTGGACAAGCGCTGCATCGAACTGGGCGGCGACGGCATCTCGTACACCGAGTACATGGCCGACCCCGACCTGGAGCAGGTGCACTTCATCGGCAAGGACATCATCACCTTCCACACGCTGTTCTGGCCCGCGATGCTGCACTTCAGCGGCCGCAAGGCGCCCGACGCGGTGTACGTGCACGGCCACCTCACGGTGAGCGGCGAGAAGATGAGCAAGAGCCGCGGCACCGGCATCGACCCGCTCAAGTACCTGTCGATCGGCCTGGACCCCGAATGGCTGCGCTACTACATCGCGGCCAAGCTCAACGGCCGCAACGAAGACATCGACTTCAACCCCGAGGACTTCGTCGCGCGCGTCAACAGCGACCTCGTGGGCAAGTACATCAACATCGCGAGCCGCGCGGCGGGCTTCATCGGCAAGCGCTTCGGCGGCCAGCTGGGCGAGGTGTCGGGCGATGGCGAAACGCTGCTGTCGGCGCTGCGTGCGGCCGCGCCCCAGGTGCAGTCGCTCTACGATGGCCGAGACTACGCACGCGCGCTGCGCGAAGTGATGGCGCTGGCCGACAAGGTGAACGAATACGTCGACCAGAACAAGCCCTGGGAACTGGCCAAGAAGGAAGGCGCCGAGGCGCGCCTGCACGACGTGTGCACCGTGTGCATCGAGGCCTTCCGTCTGCTCACGCTGTACCTGAAGCCGGTGCTGCCGGCCCTCGCCGTGAATGTCGAGGCCTTCCTCAAGATCTCGCCGCTGGTCTGGTCCGATGCCGCGCAGGCGCTGCCGTCGGGCCACGCCATCGGCGACTACAAGCACCTGATGCAGCGCGCCGACGCCAAGATGGTCGACAAGCTGTTCGACGCACCCGAACCGGTGGCCGCTGCCGCCGTGGAAGCCGCGACGGATGCGCTGCCGGGCGGCGAAGCCATCGCCCCGACCATCACCATCGACGACTTCGTGAAGATCGACCTGCGCATCGCAAAGATCGTGAATTGCGAGAAGGTCGAAGGCTCGACCAAGCTGCTGCGCCTGACGCTCGATGCGGGCGAAGGCAAGACCCGCAACGTGTTCAGCGGCATCGCCTCGGCCTACCAGCCCGAGCAGCTCGTGGGCAAGCTCACCGTGCTGGTCGCCAACCTCGCTCCGCGCAAGATGAAGTTCGGCATCAGCGAAGGCATGGTGCTGGCCGCGAGCCACGGCGACGAAAAGGCCAACCCGGGCATCCACGTGCTCGAACCCTGGCCGGGCGCGACGCCGGGCATGCGGGTCCGCTGACCTGACCGATCGAGGAGACCACCCCATGCTGCTGCGCGCGCTTGTCCTGTTGTCGCTTGCCGCCGCGTTGAGCGGCTGCGCGGTGGTCACGGTCGCCGGCACCGCGGTGAGCGTGGGCGCCAGCGCGGTCGGCCTGGCAGCCGATGCGGCCATCGGCACCGCGCGCATCACCGGCAAGGCCGTGGGTGCGGCCGCCGACGCGGTGATTCCCGACAGCGACTGAAAACAAGGGCCTGAAGCGCGCCTCAGCGCGGCAGGCCCAGTTGTGCGATATGCGCGGGCGTGTGCCGGGCCTTTTCCTTGCGGACGAACGCCGAGCGCAAGGCCGCGTGCGGCTCGCCGGGGTCGAAGAAATTGCGGCGCATGTGGGTCAGCTCTTCGTCGCGGTAGCGCTGCAGGGGCTTCACCGATTCGTCTTCTGCGCGCTGGGCCTGCTTCTTTCCGATGCGTGCGGCCAGGTCGGGCGACGCCGCGAGCTGCGTGGCCAGCCGCATCACTTCATCGCCCAGCTCTTCGGGCGCCGCCTGCAACACGCGTTCCGCCATGCCGAGTTCGACCGCGCGCCGGGCGCTGACCGGCAGCGCCGATTGCGTGAGCCGCTGCGCCTGACTCTCGCCCACGCGGCGCGGCAGGGTGTAGGTCCAGTATTCGGAGCCGTAGAGGCCCATGAGCGTGTAATGCGGGTTGAGGATGGCGCCGTCCCTGCACCACACCTCGTCCGCCGCCAGCGCGAGCATCACGCCGCCCGCTGCGGCATTGCCACCCAATGCCGATACCGTGAGCCGGTCGGTGGTGGTGAGCACCGCCTCGACCAGGTCGTTCATTGCGTGGATATTGGCCCACGATTCCTCGGCCGGGTCCGCCGCAGCCTCGATCACGTTGAGGTGGATGCCGTTCGAGAAAAAATCGCGCAGTCCGCCCAGCACCAGCACCGACGTGGGCCGCGTGCAGGCGAAGCGATAGGCCGCCAGCAGACGTCGACATTGCACCGTGTTCATCGCGCCGCCGGGGAACGAGAAATTCAGCACGCCGACCGCTCCGCTCTCGCTGTAGCGCATGTCCGTCCAGGTGCGGCGCGCGGCGGGCAGTTGCAGCGGTGCGGGCACTCCGGGCAGGCCGGCGGGCAGCAGGCCGCCGAGCGCGTCGACGGCGGGGAGCTTGACGCTGGCCAGCCCCGAGCCTGGGGCGCGCCAGGGGCGCAGCTGGGCGATCCACACCGCGCCGTCCGTCGTGGCGCGGCAGACGGCGCCGGCGCGCGTGGCGATCAGCTCGCCGGGTGCGCCGCGCAGTTCGTCTTCGGGGCATGCGCCGTGCAGGTACCACTGCGCACCGAGCAGGTCGTCGAGCACGCCGGGTTGCGAATCGGCCGCACGCAGCTGGCGCAGCACCGCGTCGGTCGAGGCCGTGGCCCAGTCGATGCGACGCTCCGCCTGCTTCATGAAGGGCCGCCAGCCGGCCGCGAGGTCGGCCGCCTTCTGCCGCTTGGGCTTGTACGTGCCCGAGGCGAATCGCTCGACCGCGAGCAGCACCGCGTCGATGGCGGCATCGGCCACCTCGCCGCGGTAGAGATCGCTCTTGCCGGCCAGCGGCGGCACCTTGAGCGGCGACCAGGCCCAGACATCGCCCGCATCCATCTCGGCCACGGCCGCGAGCACGGTGACGCCCCAGCTCTCGGTGCCGCCCTGCAGCGTCCAGTCGAGCGAGGACGGCCCGCGGTCGCCCGGCGGGCCGGGATGGACGATCAGGCAGGTGTGGGCGGTCCAGATGTCCTCGGGGATCGCGGTGGTCAGCATCGGCGCCACGATGAGCTGGGGCGCATGCACGCGCACCGCGTCGCGCAGCGCCTCGTCGTCACCGAGGGCCAGCTCCACGCCGACCGTGTGGCCGCGATCCTGGAGCTCGACCAGAACCCTTTGTGTCAGGCTGTTGAACGCGCTCGCGACAAGCAGGATGTGCATCGGGCCGGCCCTCGGTAATTTTGGTTTCAAAATGTCAATTAATGTGAAAACTGTATCTGCAACCCTTCATTTGGATAAGTTGATCGAAAGTACGCAGCCGCGCTGCAGGTGCCACCTGTCGGCCAGGCCTGTGAGCCGCAAGCCACAATGAGCCACCCATGCAATCGCTCCTGAACCTCACCCGCTTCCGCCCCCGCCTGATGGACGCGATGGCGGACTACGACAGGGCGCGCTTCTTCAAGGACCTGGGTGCGGGCGCCACGGTCGGCATCGTGGCGCTGCCGCTGGCCATGGCCTTTGCCATCGCCTCGGGGCTCAAGCCCGAGGCCGGCATCTGGACCGCGATCATCGCGGGCTTCCTGATATCGCTCCTGGGCGGCTCGGCGGTGCAGATCGGCGGGCCGGCCGGCGCCTTCATCGTGATCGTCTACGGCATCGTCGAGCGCTACGGCGTGGCGAACCTGCTGATTTCCACCGCCTGCGCCGGCGTGCTGCTGTTCGCGGCAGGGCTCTTCGGGCTGGGGCGGCTGGTGCGCTTCGTGCCGCTGTCGATCGTGGTGGGCTTCACCAACGGCATCGCGGTGCTGATCCTGCTGTCGCAGCTGAAGGACCTGCTCGGGCTCTCGGTCGAAAAAATGCCGGCCGACGTGTTCTCGCAGCTGCATGCGATGGCGCTGCAGATCGGCACCTTCAACCCGTATGCCTTCGCGCTCGGGCTGACCTGCGTGGCCGGGTTGCTGCTGTGGCCGCTGCTGCTGCGCGAGGAATCGAAGGTGGGGCAAGCGGTGCACCGGCTGGCGGGCCGGTTGGCGCGGGCACGCGCGGTGCAGCTGGCCGCGCGCATCCCGGGGCCCATCGTCGCGCTGGTCACGCTCACGCTGGTGTCATGGGGCTTCGCGCTGCCGGTGGAAACCATCGGCACCCGCTTCGGCGGCATTCCCGAGGGCGTGCCGGCCTTCGCGTTGCCCGATTTTTCCTGGGAAACGGTCAAGCAGTTGGTCGCGCCCACGCTCACCATCGCGCTGCTCGGCGCCATCGAATCGCTGCTGTGCGCTCGCGTGGCGGACCAGATCAGCGGCCAGCCGCGCCACGATCCGAACCAGGAGCTGATGGCGCAGGGCATCGCCAACATCGTCACGCCCTTCTTCGGCGGCATGCCGGCCACCGGCACCATCGCGCGCACCGTCACCAACATCCGCTCGGGCGGCAGCTCGCCGATTGCGGGCATCGTGCATGCGGTGACGCTCGCGGTGGTGGTGCTGCTCGCTGCGCCGCTCGCGCGCCATGTGCCGCTCGCGGTGCTGGCGGGCATCCTGGTGTTCGTGGGCCTGAACATGGGCGAGTGGCGCGAGTTCACGCCCACGCAGTTGCGGCACTTCAGCCGGCACTACCGGCTGCTGATGCTCGGCACGTTCTTCCTTACTGTGGTTTTCGACCTGACGGTGGCGGTGCAGGCGGGCATGGTGCTGGCGTGCGCCCTTTTCATCCGGCGCATGAGCGGGCTTTTCAGCGTCGAGTTGGAGACGCTGCAGCCGCCGGTGCTGGTCTACCGGATCTATGGCGCGCTGTTCTTCGGCGCGGCGGCCAAGCTCGATGAAGCGGTGAACGCGGCCGAACGCGCGCCGCGCGGCATGACGGTGGTGCTCGACGCCACGCACCTGATCTACCTGGACGCCACAGGCGTCGACGCGCTGCGCCAGTTGCACCGCGCGGTGCTGGCGCGCGACGGGCTGCTGCGGCTGGAATCGCTGCAGCCCCAGCCGCGCGAGGTGATCGAGCGCTCGGGCTTTGCGGAAGAGTTGGCGGCCGGAAGGCCGCACGCGGCCGAAGGCTAGTTCGCTTCGGTCGCCCGGTCGGGCGACGAGCCGCTGCGCACCACGCGCTGGTCGTCGTTCAGCGTGGCGGTGAACACCATCGGCGAATTCGGCGGCTGCACCCAGCGCCACTCCCATTCGGTCTCGCGCTTGAGCGCGTAGGGGGTGACCCTGGCGGGTTTGCCGAGCAGCTTTCGCAGGTCTTCCATCATCATCCCGGGCTGCACCCTGGCGAAGTTCTCGGGCGTGAGCACCTGGCGCAACGCGCTCATCTTGCCGTCGCGGCCGATGGTGATCATGTAGTTCTTCTGGCCCTGGGGCTGGCGGTTGTATTCGAAGATGCGGCCGCCGTTCGGGGCTTCCCACACGTTCTCGGGCTCGCCGAAACGGGTGCGCACATCGGCCTCGGTCGCGACGCCTTCTTCCAGTTCGGCGATGCGCTGGTTGTCGCAACCCGCCAGCCCGATCACCGCCGCCAGCAAGGCCGTTGCCATACCGATCCGCCACTGTTGCCGATGTCCCATGCCGTCCCCGGTAAAATTCCGTCTACAAAGGTCCAGTCTATGTCCATCTTCCGCCGCCCCCACTACTCTTCCGAGATCACCAATTTCATCGAGGAGATGAAAGAAAAGAAGCCGACGCTGGAAGCCGAACAGCGCGCCGGCCGCGCCCTTCTCTGGGACAAGAACCTCGACCGCAGCCTGCTCGAGGAATACAGCGAAGCGCGCGTGCCGCAGCAGCCGTACGTGTACCAGACCCAAGTCAAGTAAATGGTGCCTTCCCGGCATCCTTCGCCCGTGCAGCTTGCGCCCGTCGCTATTGAATCGATAGCGGCAGCCCCATGAGACGCGACGAGGACAACGACACGCCCGTGATGGCGATGCCCGAGGTGGTCGACCAGGTCGCGCTCGCCAGGCTCTACGGCGAGCCGCTGTTCGCGATGCCGAAGGACCTGTACATCCCGCCCGAGGCGTTGCAGGTGTTCCTGGAGGCCTTCGAGGGGCCGCTGGACCTGCTGCTCTACCTGATCAGGAAGCAGAACTTCAACATCCTCGACATCCCGATGGCGGGGCTCACGCGGCAATACCTGAGCTACGTCGACGAGATTCGCCAGACGAATCTCGAACTCGCGGCCGAGTATCTGCTGATGGCCGCGATGCTGATCGAGATCAAGTCGCGCATGCTGCTGCCGCCCAAGAAGGTGGCCGACGGCGAAGAAGCCGAAGACCCGCGCGCCGAACTCGTGCGCCGCCTGATGGAGTACGAGCAGACCAAGCTGCAGGCCGCCGCCATCAACGCGCTGCCGACCTACGGGCGCGATTTCTGGAAGGGGCAGGTCTACATCGAGCAGTCGCTCAAGCCGCGCTTTCCCGACGTGAACGTGATCGACCTGCGCGATGCGTGGGCCGACATCATGAAGCGCGCCAAGCTCGTGCAGCACCACAAGATTTCGCGCGAAGAACTCAACGTGCGCGAGCACATGAGCATCGTGCTGCGCCACCTGCAGGGGCAGCGCTTCGTGGAATTCGAAAAACTCTTCGACGTCTCGCGCGGCGCGCCCGTGCTGATCGTCACCTTCATCGCGATGCTCGAACTCGCGAAGGAAACGCTGATCGACATCACGCAGGCGGAAGCCTTCGCGCCGATCTACGTGCGGCTGGCGTATTCCCCCGCCTGACTCCACGACCGAGGATTCCGCCGTGCACGATTTCGACGTCCTCATCGTCGGCAGCGGTCTCGCCGGCCTCTCGGCCGCGCTGCACCTGGCGCCCACGCACCGCGTGGCGGTGCTCACCAAGCGCGCGCTGAGCGACGGCTCCAGCGCCTGGGCACAGGGCGGCATCGCTGCGGTGCTGGCCGCGGGCGACAGCTTCGACGCGCATGTGGAAGACACGCTCGTTGCCGGCGCGGGCCTCTGCGACCCTGAGGCCACGCGCTTCGTCGTGGAGCACGCGCCCGAGGCCATCGGCTGGCTGCGCGAACTGGGTGTGCCGTTTTCCGAGGAAGGCGGCGGACTTCACCTGACGCGCGAGGGGGGCCACAGCCAGCGCCGCATCGTGCATGTGACCGACGCCACCGGCGCGGCCGTGCAGCAGGTGCTGATCGAGCGGGTGCGCCGCACGCCGAACATCACGCTCTTCGAGCACCACACGCTGGTCGACCTGATGACCGGCACCAAGCTCGGGCTGCACGACCCGGCTTGCGTAGGCCTCTACGCGCTGAACGACGCCACCAGCGAGGTGCTGAGCTTCCGCGCGCCGCACACCATCCTGGCGACGGGCGGCGCGGGCAAGGTCTACCTCTACACGACCAACCCCGACACGGCCACCGGCGATGGCATCGCCGCGGCCTGGCGCGCGGGCTGCCGGGTGTCGAACATGGAGTTCATCCAGTTCCACCCCACCTGTCTTTATCACCCGCACGCCAAGTCGTTCCTGATCAGCGAAGCGGTGCGCGGCGAAGGCGGCCTGCTCAAGCTGCCCGAATCGGCAGGAGGCACGCGCTTCATGCCAAAGCACGACGAGCGCGCCGAACTCGCACCGCGCGACGTGGTGGCCCGCGCCATCGACTTCGAGATGAAGAAGCACGGCCTGGACTGCGTGCACCTCGATATCTCGCACCAGCCCGCCGCGTTCCTGCAAGAGCACTTTCCCAACATCCTCGCGCGCTGCGCCGAGTTGGGCATCGACATCACGCGCGAGCCCATTCCCGTGGTGCCGGCCGCGCACTACACCTGCGGCGGCGTGCTCAGCGACCTTGCCGGCCGCACCGACGTGCCCGGCCTCTACGCCATCGGCGAGACCGCCTGCACGGGCCTGCACGGCGCCAATCGCCTGGCCAGCAATTCGCTGGTCGAGTGCATGGTGTTCGCGCGCGCCGCTGCAACGGCGATTGCCGCAGCCCCAGCGCACGGCCGCGTCGACCTCCCCGCATGGGACGCGAGCCGCGTCACCGATGCCGACGAGGCGGTGGTCATCTCGCACAACTGGGACGAGCTGCGCCGCTTCATGTGGGACTACGTCGGCATAGTCCGCACCAACAAGCGACTGGAGCGCGCGAGCCACCGCATCGCGCTGCTGCAGGCCGAGATCCAGGAGTTCTATGCGAACTTCCACGTCACGCGCGACCTCCTGGAGTTGCGCAACCTGGTCCAGGTGGCCGAGCTGATCGTGCGCTCGGCACAGGCCCGCCACGAAAGCCGCGGGCTGCATTTCAGCCGCGACTATCCTTCGCTCGCCGAACCGACGGCGCCCACCGTGCTGGTGCCGCGGCCGGACTGACGAACCACCCAGTTCGCGTTTTTCTTCACTCAAGGATGCCCGGCCACCGACGCCCGCAGGGAGAAACCCAACCATGTCGAACACCACCATCACCCCGCCGCCAGAGACCATGCCCGCGTCGCCCTACGGCACGCTGCCGCCCGCCTCCACGCCCGCCTCGCGCAAGCCCGTGAGCCTGCCGCGCCTGGCCGACATGCATGCGCGCGGCGAAAGGATCTCGATGCTCACCGCCTACGACGCCACCTTCGCTGCCATGGCCGATGCAGCGGGCGTCGATTGCCTGCTGGTGGGCGATTCGCTCGGCATGGTCTGCCAGGGCCTCGCCAGCACCGTGGGCGTGAGCCTGGAGACCATGCGCTATCACACCGACAGCGTCTCGCGCGGCCTGCGCCGGGTGCAGGGCACGGCCTGGCTGATCGCCGACCTGCCCTTCGGCAGCTACCAGGAATCGCGCGAGCAGGCGCTGCGCAGCGCCACGGTGCTGATGCAGGCGGGCGCACACATGGTCAAGCTCGAAGGCGGCGGCTGGACCACCGAGACGGTGCGCTTCCTGGTCGAGCGCGGCATTCCGGTGTGCGCGCACCTGGGCCTGACGCCGCAGACCGTGCATGCGCTGGGCGGCTACCGGGTGCAGGGCAAGGGCGATGCCGGCGCGCTGCTCAAGCAGCACGCGCATGCGCTGCAGGACGCAGGCGCCACGATGCTGGTGCTGGAGATGGTGCCGGCCGCGCTGGCCGCCGAGCTCACCGCCGAACTGAAGCACTGCGCCACCATCGGCATCGGCGCGGGCAAGGCCACCGCCGGCCAGGTGCTGGTGTTGCACGACATGCTGGGCATCAACCTCGGGAAGATGCCGAAGTTCGTGCGCAACTTCATGGCCGATTCTTCCAGCATCGCCGAGGCCCTCGCGGCCTATGTGCGCGCGGTGAAGGACGGCAGCTTCCCCGACGATCAACTCCACGCCTGGTAAGGAACCGACCATGTACATCGCACACACCATCGCCGAGCTGCGCGACCATCTGGCCGCCTACAAGCGCCCCGCTTTCGTCCCCACCATGGGCAACCTGCACGACGGCCACATCGCGCTGATCACACAGGCCAGGCCGCTCGGCGACGTGACGGTGGCGAGCATCTTCGTCAACCGCCTGCAGTTCTTGCCGCACGAGGACTTCGACACCTATCCACGCACCTGGGACAGCGACTGCGACAAGCTGCGCGCGGCCGGTTGCGACGTGCTGTTCGCGCCCGACGAGAAAGCGCTCTACCCCGAGCCGCAGACCTGCAAGGTGCACCCCGATCCGGCGCTGGCGGACATTCTCGAAGGCCACTTTCGCCCCGGCTTCTTCATCGGCGTGTGCACCGTGGTGATGAAGCTCTTCACCTGCGTGCAGCCGCGCGTGGCGGTCTTCGGCAAGAAGGACTACCAGCAGCTGATGATGATCCGCCACATGGTGCGGCAGTTTGCGCTGCCCATCGACATCGTCGGCAGTGAAACCTTCCGCGCCGACGACGGGCTCGCGCTGTCGTCGCGCAATGGTTACCTGAGCGAGACAGAGCGCGCGGAGGCGGTGCAACTCTCGAAGGCGCTGAAGTCGATGGCCGCGGCCGTGCAGTCGGGCGAACGCGATCTGGCCGCGATCGAGGCGCGCGCCATGCAGACGCTGACGGAGCGCGGCTGGCAACCGGACTACCTCGTGCTGCGGCGCCGCGCCGACCTGCAGGCGCCCAGCTTCAACCTGCCTGGCGAACCGCTCGTGGCCCTGGCAGCGGCCAAGCTGGGCAGCACCCGGCTCATCGACAACCTGGAAATCGGCACGCCTTCTTCATGAGCTACAGCGTCAAGGAAATCTTCTACACCCTGCAGGGCGAAGGCGGCCAGGCAGGCATGCCGGCCGTGTTCTGCCGCTTCGCGGGCTGCAACCTCTGGACGGGCCGCGAGGAAGACCGCGCCAATGCCGTCTGCCGTTTCTGCGACACCGATTTCGTGGGCACCGACGGCACGCTGGGCGGCAAGTTCAAGACCGCCGACCTGCTCGCCGACACCATCGCCGCGCAATGGCCCGCGAACGATGCCGAGCATCGGCTGGTGGTACTGACGGGCGGCGAGCCGCTCTTGCAGGTGGATGCCGCGCTGGTCGATGCGCTGCATGCGCGGCACTTTCGCATCGCGGTGGAAAGCAACGGCACCGTCGTCGCGCCCGAGGGCATCGACTGGCTCTGCATCAGCCCCAAGGCCGGCGCGCCGTGGGTGCAGCAGCGCGGGCAAGAGCTGAAACTGGTGTGGCCGCAGACCGAATTCGACCTCGACACGATGGCCCGCACGGGTGAATTCACCCACCGCTTCCTGCAACCCATGGACGGACCCGACCGCGTGGCCAACACCGAACTCTGCATCGCCGAATGCATGCGCCAGCCGGCGTGGCGCCTCAGCGTGCAGACCCACAAGATCACTGGCATCAGATAGCCGCTCGCCTGTTATGCGCTTCACCATCAGCCAACGCTTTTTCTTCGATGCCGCTCACACGCTCAAGCGGGAGATCGAAGTGGAAGGCAGCCGCCGTATCCACGGCCACACGTACCACGCCGAAGTCTGGCTTGCGGGGGAGCGCGATCCGGTCACCGGGATGGTGATCGACCTTGGGTTGCTGCGGCGACGGCTCGAAGATGTGCGCGAGCTGCTGGACCATCACCTGCTGGATGACGTGGCGGGACTGCATCCGCCGACGCTGGAGAACCTGTGCGTGTTCATTGCGGAGGCGCTGCCGGAGTTCCGCGCCTCGCTCGCGCGGGTGCGCGTCTGGCGCGAGGCACTGGGCGACAGCTGCACGCTGGAGTTCTAGCCTTTACTCCCTCTCCCCTTGGGGAGAGGGTTGGGGTGAGGGTCAACGGCAATCAACGCCGCGCGATGTTGTAAGGCCCCACCCTCACCCTGCCCTCTCCCCAAGGGGAGAGGGGACAACGCCTCAGGCCGCGCCGATGCCGGCGACCAGACTACCGGGCGCTTGCCCGTTCTTCAGGCCCGCAGTGAACGCCAGCATCCGGTCGATCGGCACCCGCGCCCGCAGGCCCAACGGGGGATCGACGTGGATTTCGCCCGCCCCCGTTTCCAGCGCATTCGCCAGCTCCACCAGCCCATTCATCGCCATCCACGGGCAGTGCGCGCAGCTCTTGCAGGTGCCGCCGTTGCCGGCCGTCGGCGCCTCGATGAAAGTCTTGCCCGGGTTCAGCGTGCGCAGCTTGTGCAGCATGCCGGTGTCGGTCGCAACGATGAACTCCTTCGCGTCCAGGCGCTGCGCCGCGTTCAGGATCGCCGAGGTCGAACCGACCGCATCGGCCAGCGCGATCACATCGGCCGGCGACTCCGGGTGCACCAGCACCTTCGCAGACGGATGTTCCTTCATGAGCAGTTCAAGTTCGAGCGCCTTGAACTCGTCATGCACGATGCAGGCGCCGTTCCAGCTGACCATGTCCGCGCCGGTCTGGCGCTGGATGTAGTCGCCCAGATGGCGGTCGGGGCCCCAGAGAATCTTCTGGCCCGCCGCGTGCAGCGCATTCACCACGTCGAGCGCGCAGCTCGAGGTGACCAGCCAGTCGGCGCGCGCCTTCACGGCCGCGCTGGTGTTGGCGTAGACGACCACGGTGCGGTCGGGATGCGCGTCGCAGAAGGCGCTGAATTCATCGATCGGGCAGCCCAGGTCCAGCGAGCAGTTCGCATCCAGGTCGGGCATCAGCACGCGCTTTTCGGGCGAGAGGATCTTGGAGGTTTCGCCCATGAAGCGCACGCCCGACACCACCAGCGTGGTGGCGGCGTGGTCGCGGCCGAAGCGCGCCATCTCCAGCGAATCGCTCACGATGCCGCCGGTTTCCTCGGCCAGGTCCTGCAGGTCGGGATGCACGTAGAAGTGCGACACCATCACTGCATTGCGCTCGCGCAGCAGGCGCCGGATGCGGTCTTTCAGCGCAATGCGCTGGTCGGGCGACGGCTCGGCGGGCACGCGTGCCCAGGCATGGCGGGTGTCGCAGGCGGCGCCCTCCGCGGCGGGCTGTTCGTAGTCGACATCGATGACGGAAACGGTCGTCATGGGCGAAAGCTCAGTGGTCGGCCTGGAAGCGCATCGAATAGTCGATGGCCTTCACGTCCTTGGTCAGCGCGCCGACCGAGATGCGGTCCACACCGGTTTCAGCCAGCGCGCGCAGGCCGTCGAGCGTCACACCGCCGGAAATTTCGAGGATCGCCTTGCGCTCGCCGGCCGCGTCGTTGATGCGCACCGCCTCGCGCAGCGTGGGAAGGCCCATGTTGTCGAGCAGCACCATGCGCGCGCCGGCGTCCAGCGCCTCCTGCAGCTGGGCCAGCGTTTCGACCTCGACCTCGACGAAGGCCGCCTGCGAGGCCACCGGCGCCACGGCGCGCAGGGCGGCGGCGACACCGCCGGCCGCGGCGATGTGGTTTTCCTTGATGAGCACCGCGTCGTAGAGGCCGATGCGGTGGTTGAGGCCCCCGCCGGTGCGCACCGCGTATTTCTGCGCGAGGCGCAGGCCCGGCAAAGTCTTGCGGGTGTCCACGATGCGGGCGCGCGTGCCTTGGACGGCTTCGGCATACAGCGCGGTCTTGGTGGCGACCGCACTGAGCAGTTGCAGGAAATTGAGCGCCGTGCGCTCGGCCGTCAGCAGCGCGCGGGCGGTGCCTTCGATCTCCAGCACGGTCTGGTCGGCCGCGCAGCGTTCGCCTTCGGCGCAGAGCCAGGTGATGCGCGCTTGCGGATCGAGCTGGCGCAGCGTCGCTTCGACCCACGGCGCGCCGCACACCACGGCGGATTCGCGCGCCAGCACGCGGGCGCGGGCCTTGCGAGTCGGATCGACCAGTGAAGCGGTCAGGTCGCCGTCGGCGACGTCTTCCTGCAATGCGCGGATGGCATCGAAGAGGGCCAGCGCGGCCACGGCCGACGCTGAAAAATCGAAGCGAAGGCTCATGGCGCTTTCTTTGTCTCTGCGTTTTTTTTAAGAGGATTGACGGGGGGAAGCCGCAGTGCCGGACGTAACCGATTCGGGCACCGGGTCACGGCCGGTCAGGGCAACGACGGCGTCCTGGGGGCTCACGCGGCCGTCGAGCAATGCGACCACGCCTTCGGCAATCGGCATCTCTATCCCCAGGCCGCCGGCGCGCTGCACCACGGTGCGCGCGCAGTACACGCCTTCGGCGACGTGGCCCAGCGAATCGACCGCCTGCGCCAGCGTGCGGCCCTGGGCCAGCAGCAGGCCGACCTTGCGGTTGCGCGACAGGTCGCCGGTGGAAGTGAGCACGAGATCGCCGAGGCCCGACAGGCCCATGAAGGTCTCGGCGCGGGCGCCGAGCGCGAGGCCGAAGCGGGTCATTTCAGCGAGGCCCCGTGTGATGAGCGCCGCGCGGGCGTTGAGCCCGAGCGCGAGGCCGTCGCACAGGCCGGTGGCGATGGCGAGCACGTTCTTGACCGCCCCGCCGACCTCGACGCCGACGATGTCCTCGTTGGCATAGACGCGCAGCGCCGGTCCGTGGAAGGCATCGACCAGCGCATCGCGCACCGCCGCATGCGGGCTGGCGGCGACCAAGGCGGTCGGGCGGCCTTCGGCCACCTCTTGCGCAAAGCTGGGGCCGCTGAGCACGCCGGCCATCAAATCGGGAGCGACCTGCGCCCATATTTCGTGGGCGAGCAGGCCGAAGGATGTGGCATCGAGCGCGGGCTCGACGCCCTTGCACAGCCATGCCACCGGCGCAGTACAGCTGCGCAGCGCGATGAGTTGTTCGCGCAGGGCGGACATGGGCGTGGCCACGATGACGAGGTCGGCGCCGGCATGCGCCTGGCCGATGTCGCCGGCCCGCACGGCGAGCGAGGCCGGCAGCGCCAGCCCCGGCAGATAGCGGGTGTTTTCGCGCGCCTTCGAGATGGCTTCGGCCTGGGCGGCATCGCGCGCCCAGAGCGTGACCTCGTGGCGGGCAGCCGCGTTGACGGCCACTGCCGTGCCCCAGGCACCGGCGCCATGAACGCAGATCTTCATCGGCGTCAGGGCCTGTGGCCGGTTTACTGCGTGACGATCGACGAAGGCTGGCCGGCAGCCTGCGCCTGTTGCTGCTCGTACATCGCCTGGAAGTTGATTTCAGCCAGGTGCACGGGCGGGAAGCCGCCGCGCTGGATCACGTCGGCCACGTTGCCGCGCAGGTACGGGTAGACGATCTGCGGGCAGGCGATGCCCAGGATCGCACCCATCTGGTCTTCGGGCAGGTTGCGGATCTCGAAGATGCCGGCTTGCTTGGCTTCGACCAGGAACACGGTCTTGTCCTGGATCTTGGTCTGCACGGTGGCCGACACGGTGATCTCGAAGATGCCTTCGGCCACGGGCTGGGCGTCCACGCCGAGCTGGATGTCGACGGTGGGTTGTTCCTGCTCCAGCAGGATCGCGGGCGAATTGGGTTGCTCGAGCGACAGGTCCTTGAGGTAGACGCGCTGGATCTGGAAGATGGGATCTTGGGCTTGCTGGTCGGCCATGGCTGAACTTTCGAGGATCAAAACAATGCCCGCCGGGGAGAGGTTCCCGCAGCGGGCTGCAGATGGAAGAGCAGACGATTATCGCCCGCTCGCAAGACGGGCCCGGCTGCTTTGTGTTTCAGGCGCCCTGCAGCAACGGAACCAGTCCGCCGCGGCTGTCGAGCGCCATGAGGTCGTCGCAACCGCCCACATGGGTGTCGCCGATGAAGATCTGCGGCACCGTGCGGCGCTGGGTGATCTCCATCATGGTGTTGCGGGCCTGCGGGTCGGTGTCGATGCGGATCTCTTCGATCTGCTCGACGCCCTTTGACTTGAGGATTTGCTTCGCACGCGTGCAATAAGGGCAAACGGCGGTGGTGTACATCTTGACTGCTTGCATACGCTGTATCTGGTGGAGGCTTCAGGCCTTTTCAACCGGCAGATTGGCCTCTTTCCAGGCCTTGAGCCCGCCGGCGACCGCCTGGGCCTGCTCGTAGCCGAGCTTCTTGGCCATGGCCACGGCGCGCTGGGCGCGGGCGCCGGTGGCGCACACCAGCAAAAGCGGCACATTCTTGTTCTTGACCGTGCTGGCCAGCTTCTCGTCGAGCTGGTTCAGCGGGACGTTCCTGGCGCCGATCATGTGGCCGGTGGCGAATTCTTCGGGTTCGCGGACGTCGACCAGCACGGCGCGCTCGCGGTTGATGAGCTGCACGGCGCCCTGGGCCGTGAGCGTTCCGCCGCCCGCGCCCCGGACCAGCGGCCAGGCCAGCATGCCGCCCGAGCTGAGTGCGATCAGGATCAGCATCCAGTTCGCGGTGACGAATTCGATCAATTTCACGGGGGTTCCTTGGATGGCAAACGTGGGATTTTAGAATGCTGGTTTTCCCAAGCGCTCCCAAAGGCCTCCCACATGCACAAACTGGTACTGATCCGCCATGGCGAATCGACCTGGAACCTCGAAAACCGCTTCACCGGCTGGACCGATGTCGACCTGACCGAAACCGGCGTGGAACAGGCCAAGCAGGCCGGCCGGCTGCTCAAGGCCGAGGGCTACGATTTCGATGTCGCCTACACCAGCGTCCTGAAGCGCGCCACCCGCACGCTCTGGCACACGCTGGACGAACTCGACCGCACCTGGCTGCCGGTGGTGCACTCCTGGCGCCTGAACGAGCGCCACTACGGTGGCCTGCAGGGCCTGAACAAGGCCGAAACCGCCAAGAAATACGGCGACGAGCAGGTGCTGGTCTGGCGCCGCAGCTACAGCACCCCGCCGCCGCCGCTGGAAGCCAACGACCCGCGCAGCGAACGCAGCGACCTGCGCTACGCCAAGCTCTCGCCCGAACAGATTCCGCTGACCGAATGCCTGAAGGACACGGTTGCGCGCGTGATGCCGTTCTGGAACGAGTCCATGGCGCCCGCCATCCGCACCGGGCGCCGCCTGGTCGTGGCGGCCCACGGCAACTCGATCCGCGCGCTGGTGAAGTACCTCGACGGCATCTCGGACGACGCCATTGTCGGCCTGAACATCCCGAACGGCATTCCGCTGGTCTACGAGCTCGACGACGACTTGAAGCCCCTGCGCCACTATTACCTCGGCGATGCCGCAGCCGCCGAAAAAGCCGCCGCCGCCGTGGCCTCGCAGGGCAAGGGCTGAAAGATTACCCCCGCTTGCCGCTCCCCCGTGGAACCACGGCAAACAAATTGCTTCCAAGCTGTGTATATTGGTTCGACAGCCGCCGACAAGGACAACTACTCATGATGGGCCAGAAACTGAAGATCACCGGCTGGGTCGCCGCTGGCGCCGTAGCGGGCGTCCTGACCACCGTCTCGCTGCAAACGGTCGCACGCGGATCGCTTGCGCCGCTCCCGCTCGAGGAACTGCAGCAGCTCGCCGCCGTCTTCGGCATGGTCAAGAGCGACTATGTCGAACCGGTCGACGAGAAAAAGCTCATCTCCGATGCCATTTCCGGCATGGTCGCCGGGCTCGATCCGCATTCCCAGTACTTCGACAAGAAGTCCTTCAAGGAATTCAGGGAAGGCACGACGGGCCGCTTCGTCGGCGTCGGTATCGAAATCTCCCAGGAAGACGGCCTCATCAAGGTCGTCTCCCCGATCGAAGGCTCCCCGGCCTTCCGCGCCGGCCTCAAGCCCAATGACCTGATCACCAAGATCGACGACACGGCCGTGCGCGGCCTCTCGCTGAACGAAGCGGTCAAGCGCATGCGCGGCGAAGCCAACACCAAGGTGCTGCTCACCATCTTCCGCAAGGACGAGAGCCGCACCTTCCCGGTCACGATCACGCGCGAAGAAATTCGCACGCAGTCGGTGCGCGGCAAGATGCTGGAGCCGGGCTACGGCTGGATCCGCCTGTCGCAGTTCCAGGAACGCACCGTCGACGACTTCGTGAAAAAGGTCGAAGATCTTTACAAGGAAGACCCGAACCTCAAGGGCCTGGTGCTCGACCTTCGCAACGACCCGGGCGGCCTGCTCGACGCGGCGGTGGCGGTGTCCTCGGCCTTCCTGCCCGAAAACGTCACGGTGGTCACCACCGACGGCCAGCTCCCGGAAAGCAAGTCGGTCTACAAGGCGGCGCCCGAGTTCTACCAGCGCCGCTCCGGCAGCGACCCGCTGCGCAACCTGCCGGCGGCCCTGAAGAACGTGCCGCTGGTGGTGCTGGTGAACGAAGGCTCGGCCTCGGCCAGCGAAATCGTCGCGGGCGCGCTGCAGGACCACAAGCGCGCGGTCGTCATGGGCAGCCAGACCTTCGGCAAGGGCTCGGTGCAAACGGTGCGCCCGCTCGGCCCGGACACCGGCCTGAAGATCACCACGGCGCGCTACTACACGCCGAGCGGCACCTCGATCCAGGCCAAGGGCATCGTGCCCAACGTGCTGGTCGACGAAAGCGCCGAGGGCAGCCCGTTTGCCGCCCTGCGCATGCGCGAAGCCGACCTCGAGAAGCACCTGGCCAGCGGACAGGGTCCGGAAACCAAGGACCCGGAACGCGAAAAGGCCCGCGACGAAGCCCGCAAGCGCCTCGAGGAAGAAGCCAAGAAGCCGCCGCAGGACCGCAAGACGCCTGAATTTGGCAGCGACAAGGACTTCCCCCTGATGCAGGCGCTCAATCGCCTCAAGGGCCAGCCTGTGCTCGTGAGCAAGACGCAGGTCATCGTCGAGAACAAGGACGAGAAGAAGGAAAACTGAAGCCGGTGAACGGGCCGCACGCCGCGTGCGGCTCTCGCCGGCGGCAGTTTCTTCTGCATTCGCGAAGAAAACCCAGGCGCGCATGGACGACAACGACCTGCTGCGCTATTCGCGCCATATCCTGCTTGAAGAATTCGGCATCGACGGCCAGGCGCGCGTCAGTGCCGGTCGCGCTTTGGTCATCGGCGCCGGCGGGTTGGGTTCTCCGGTTGCGCTGTACCTTGCCGCCGCCGGTGTAGGCCACATCGTGCTGGTGGACGACGATCAGGTCGATCTCACCAACCTGCAGCGCCAGATCGCCCATACCCAGGCGCGCGTAGGCCACTCCAAGGTCGAATCCGCCGCGCAAGCGATGCGCGACATCAACCCCGACATCGTCATCGAAACGCATGCCCTGCGCGCCGACGAAGCCTTGCTCGCGCAGTGGGTTGCGGCGGCCGACGTGGTCGTGGACTGCTGCGACAACTTCGCCACCCGCCAAGCGGTGAACCGGGCCTGCGTGGCGCACGGCAAGCCGCTGGTGGCGGGTGCGGCGATCCGATTCGACGGCCAGCTCAGCGTCTACGACACGCGCGATGCCGCGTCTCCCTGCTACGCCTGCCTGTTCCCGCCCGACGCGTCCTTCGAGGAAACGCGGTGCGCCGTGCTGGGCGTGTTCGGCCCCGTGGTCGGCACCATCGGCACGCTGCAGGCCAGCGAGGCCCTGAAGCTGCTCGCGGGCATTGGACCGTCTCTGGCGGGCAAGCTGCTGATGTTCGATGGGCACAGCACCACCTTCGACACTTTGCGCGTGGCCCGCGATCCGCACTGTGGCGTTTGCGCACAGCGCGCCGTGGCGCCCGGCACTTCCTAAGGCTTTTTCATTCAAGGCTGCTTCGCGCCCTTGGCCCTCGCCGCCCCATTGGCGGCAGCGCCGGCGCTGGGTTTGTTGGCGCCAGCGACCACGTCCTTGCAATCGGCATCCTCGCCCGGCCCGGTCTCGATGGTCGCGGCCAGCGCCAACAGCGGGTTGACGGCGCCCAGCGCCAGCGCAGCCAGTCCGCGCCCGGCCAAGGGCCCGATCTCGACGCCACCCGTCGGAGCCCCGAAGGTGCCGCCGACGACCAGCGGCGTGCGCAGCGACAGGATGCTCTTGGACTTGGGCTCCGGACGAACCACGAAGTCGAGCGTCTCGTTCGCCAGGTTGGCCTTGCCGGTGGCGATGAACACGGCATTGGTGGTGTCGACCACCAGCGTGCGTCCCGTCATCAGGCCCTTGTCGACATCGAAGGCAACCGCCGCACAGCGCAATTCGACATTGCGGTCACCGCGCAGCAGGAACTTGATGATGTCGCCCCCCACCAGCGTGGCAAACACGGGCAGCAGGTTGCCGAACTGGCCACGGCCCGCCAACACCGCCACGTCGCCCGAAGAACCTCCCAGCCAGGTGGCCACGGAGTTGCCCGACCCCGACAGGTTGAGCCGCCCGTCGAGCCGCCCCACGCTGTTGCCGGTGGTTTCCAACTTGGGGAACAGACGGGCGAGCTGCATGCCGCGCAGGTCGAGCGATGCGCGGATGTCCGCCGGATTCTTCGAGGCGTCGATGCGGATGGCACCTGCCAGCTTGCCGCCGCCCACGCCCAGGTCCAGCGGGTCGAGCGACAGCACGCCGTTGTTGAGCTTGACCTGTACGTTGCCGCGGTCGAGCGGGATCTCGCGCACATTCTTGATGCGGTCGGCGGTGTACTTCACGTCAGCGTTCATGGCGCGCAGGCGCTCGAAATCCAGCGGCGCCGTCGGCAGCACCTTGCCGCCCGCGGGGCGCTTGACCTGGGTGATGCTGGGCGGCGGCGCCACGTCTTCGACGGCATTGGCCGACCGCGCCGTCGGCGGCAGGCCGATCAGCGGCCCGAGGTCGTCCATGTCCATCACCTTGGAGCGCAGCTCGCCGGCCAGTTGCGGCGTCTGCCCGGCCTGGTCGAAGCGCATGTCGCCTGCAATGTCGGAAAGTCCCAGCTTGCCATTGAGCCCGGCCACCTGCCACAGCGTGCCGCGCTTGCTCAGGTCGCCGCTGAGCGCGTAGGGCGAGGTTTCAGGCAATGCGATGCCGAGCAGCGGAAACAGCGCACCCAGCGTCTGGCCGCTCAACCGGAATTTAGCGTCGATGCCGTCCAGCCCCGCCAGTTCGGCCACCGTGCCGGAGGCTTTCAGCCGGGTCTGGCCCGCGGCGGCATTGATTTCCAAGGGGAACGGCGGTGCGCCCGTGGCGTTGATCTGCAGCACGTTGCCCGTGCGCCCCACGGCGGTCAGCGGCTGGCCCTTGTAGCGGCCCTTGATGCGGAAATCGAGTGGCAAATCGCCCCGGCTGGTGTCGTAGTTGACGTCGGCGTGCAGGTCGACACCCAGATGCTTTGCGAGGAAGTCGATGGCGCCGCTGTCGATCTGCATGAGGCCGATGCTGGGCACCGTGCCCGAGTCCGAGGTGTCCTTGCCCATTGCCCAGGTGCGCCGGCCGTCCTGCTCCATCTGCAGCCCGAGGGTGGGCGAGAACAGCGCGAGCCGCGGAATGACGATCTTGCTGGTGACAAGCGGCCAGATCCGGATGTCGAACTCGGCACGGTCCGCTTTCACAAGATAGGGATCGCGTGCCCAAGGGGGGTTGGCGAATTCGATGCCGTCGAACTTGACGGTGGCGGCGCGCCAACCGAGGTCCACATCGAGCCGCCGCGTGATCTCGAACTTGCGCCCGGTTTTGTCGCTGACGTAGCGGTTGATCGGTTCGCGCAGCATGTCCCAGGGAAAGAACATCAGGCCGATCAGCAGCACGGCGAACAGCAGCACGAGCGAGCCCAGCAATTTTTGCCACAGCGGGCGAACGCTAAAAATGTTCGATGCCATGACTGTTTGGATAACCTTTCTGGGGCCGATGCCGGGTCGGCAACGGACCGCAACGCCCGTGCGGTATGGCCTACGGGGCCTGCGATCAGCCCGTGAAACGCGCTGCAGTCGCGTGAGTCGGAACGCACCTACAGCGCCCAGTGCATGAACCCTGCATCATGCGCACCCTTGAAGCCTCAGTGTCAGGAGCATATGCGTTCCCCAGCGGAGGGACAGATTCGAACGACCCCGCCATTCGAGAGGAAGCGCGGTTCCGCATGGAATTCAGATTGCAGACCTACGTCGTCGAAGACAACCTCACGATCCGTGAAAACCTCATTGGCACGCTGGAAGAACTCACGCCCACCACGGTGGCCGGCTTCGCCGAGACCGAAGCGCACGCACGCACATGGCTGCTGGACGCCTCCAACGTCTGGCACCTGGCCATCGTCGATCTTTTTCTCAAGCAGGGAAGCGGGCTTGGCATTCTGCAGGCCTGCCAGACACGCAAGCCGACCCAGAAGGTGGTGGTGCTCAGCAACTATGCAACGCCCGACATCCGGCGGCGCTGCGCCGAATTCGGGGTCGACGCGGTGTTCGACAAATCGAACGAGATCGACGCGCTGGTCGATTTCTGCACCCTGCAGGCGAAGGCATTGCGCACTTCGCCCGGGGCCTGAAGGCTCAATCGATGAGCTTGTTTTTCAGCGCGTAGTAGGTCAGGTCGCTGTTGGAGGAGAGGTTCATCTTCTCCATCAGGCGGGTGCGGTAGGTGCTCACCGTCTTGACCGACAGCGACAGCGTCTTGGCGATGTCACCCGCGGTTTCACCCTTGGCCAGCTTCAGGAACACCTGGAATTCGCGCTCGGAGAGCTGCTCGTGCGGCGCCGCGTCGTCCTTGCGGTCGAGCTGGCGGGCCAGCAGTTCGGCCACGGCGGGCGTGATGTAGCGCCGGCCCAGCGAGATCGTACGGATGGCGTTGACGATCTCGATCGGGTCGCATTCCTTGTTGAGGTAGCCGCTCGCGCCCTGACGGATCAGGTTCATCGCGTAGTGCTCCTCGGGGTAGCCGCTCAGGATCAGGATGCCCACGTCCGGCGCCTTGGCGCGGATCATGGCCAGGGCGTCGATGCCGCTCTGCCCCGGCATCGAAAGGTCCATCACCAGCACATCCAGCTCGGTGGTTCGCACGAGCTCGATGGCCTCGCGCCCGCTGGCCGCCTCGCCCGCCACGCGCAGGTCCACGTGTTCGGAGAAGAACTGGCGGAGCCCCGATCGCACGATGGCGTGGTCGTCCACAATTCCAATTCTGATCATCTGTTACTTTCGTCGTTGTGTTGCGCTCTTCTAGGCCGCAACATGCCGGTCCCTGAATGTTGTCAATTATTCACGAAGTTCTGCTGAACTCGGCTTTGAAAGTTTCATGCACTGGTTAGCCCCCCCAAGAATGGCCGTGAGCCTGTTGCTCGCAGCACTGGCTGCGCTGGCCATGGTCGGCATCAACGAGGCCGGCTATCACCAGTCGACCCGCGCCCTGGCGGACATCGACGAGGCCCAGAAAGGCCGCGGAATGGTCAACCAGCTCCTGCGGCACATGCTGGACGCCGAAACCGGCCAACGGGGCTACCTGCTGACGGGCGAGCCGAGCTACCGGCAGCCCTACGACATGGCGGTCAAGGAGGTCGACGGCAATCTAGCGGCCCTGCGCCAGCTTTACGCCCAACGGCCGGCCGAACTCGGCAAGCTGGCCGACTTGTCCAAGCACGTGCTGCGCAAGGTGGCCGAAATGGACATGAGCGTGCGGCTGCGGCAGGACGGCAAGGAAGACGCCTGGAAGTTCGTCATCACCACCGACGTGGGGCGAGAAGAAATGGACGCCATCCGCGTCGCGGCCGGTGAACTGCTGGTCCTGAGCAACCAGACCCTGCACCAGAGCCAGGTGCAGGTGATGAAGTCGCTGGGGCTTGCGCGCGTAGGCACGGCCATCGTGGCCCTGGCCGCGCTGCTCGCATTCTTTCTTTACCTGCGGCAGGCGCACATTCTTCGTTCCATCGGCGAGCGCCAGCAGGAAGTGCTGCAACGCGAACGCAATGCCCTGGAAGACGAGGTGAGGGAGCGCACCGCCTCGCTGGCCGAGCTGGCCACGCACCTGCAGGATGTGCGCGAAACCGAGCGCGGCTACCTCGCCCGCGAGCTGCACGACGAGCTGGGCTCGCTGCTCACCGCCGCCAAGCTTGACGTGGCGCGCCTGAAGTCCCGGCTGGCGGATTCGCCCGACGCGATCCAGCGGCTGCAGCATCTGACCGAACTGCTCAACAGCGGCATCGCGCTCAAGCGCCGCATCATCGAAGACCTGCGGCCTTCGTCGCTCTCCAACCTCGGACTGGTGGCGTCGCTGGAGATCCTGGGGCGCGAGTTCGCCGAGCGCTCGGGCCTGCAGATCGAGATGGCGCTGGAGCCGGTGACCATGGACGAATCGCGCCAGCTCACGATCTACCGCATGGTGCAGGAGAGCCTCACCAACATCGGCAAGTACGCCGAGGCCACCGAGGCCACCATCGTGCTGAAGAACTACGAGAACCACGTCATCGTGGAAGTCGCCGACAACGGCAAGGGCTTCGACACGCAGCACGTGCGGCCCTCGACGCACGGCTTGGCGGGCATGCGGCACCGGGTGGAGGCGGCACGGGGCAAGCTCACGATCACCTCCGTGCCCGGCCAGGGTGCGCGCGTGAGCGCGATGCTGCCGGTGATCAAGCAGGCCTGAGCGGCATAGCGGCGCGGGCGGTTTTTGCGGCGCGCGGCATTCCTTCACACAGGCGGCAAGGCGGACTCGGTCGTCTCCTACGCTCCGCGCCCCCGGTCGCTGACAGGGTCGCAGCAGGCCCCCAATTAAGGTAGCTCCACTGACATTTGCTTCCCTCCAGTGCTCCAGCAATGCGCGGAAAAAGCCGATGTCGATATTCAAAAACAACGAGGGAAGCCTCGAAGGAGTTCCGCATGTTGCATTACGCCGTGGTGTTTCTGGTCATCGCACTGATCGCAGCCCTGTTCGGTTTTGGCGGCATTGCCGCCAGCGCCGTCGGGATCGCCAAGATTCTTTTCGTGATCTTCGCCGTACTCGCAATTGCCAGCTTCCTTGCCGGCTTGCTACGACGCAAGTAGCGTAGTTACGATTCACAGGCTCCCTGCATTTCATCTTCCCCGAAAGGACTTTCACATGAACACGACCAAGACCCCCTCGCAACTCGCCGACGACGCACGCCAGACCGCCAGTGATGCAGTCGACTCCACCCGCGCCTACGCTCAGAACGCGGTGAATGCAGCCGGGGAAAAGGTCCGCGAACTGCGCCGCGATGCGGAGCCGGCCGTCGAGCAACTGGCAGCCCGCGTGCAGCAGGCCGTGCAGCGCGGCCTTGATGCCGCATCGACGACCAGCGCACGCGCACAGCGACGCCTGGAGCAGGCTGCCGACGTGACCGGCCGCTACATCTCCGACCAGCCGGTGCGCTCGGTGCTCATCGCAGCCGCCGCCGGCGCCGCCATCACGGCACTCATCGTGCTGGCCAGCCGCCGCAGCCGGGACGACTATTGATCGCTTGAAGTCGATCGCCTGAGTTTTCGTTTCACAGCGTCCCACCGTTTTCCGGCATCCCCGCACCATGCTTCATCCGATTTTCTCCACGGTGCTCGGGCATCCGGAACTCGTCGCCGACCACGTCGCCAACTACGCAGCCCTGGTCCGGCAGGAAAGCGCCGCGGCGGGACGCGGGCTCATGGCTCGCCTCATCGCCGGCGTGCTGGCAGCCGCCAGCGCCATGCTGGCGCTGGGGCTGATCGGCGTGGCGGTGATGATGGGCGTGCTGCACGGCAGCTTCCACTGGGTGTTGGTGATCGTGCCGGCCGTGGCCCTCGTGATCGCGGCCATCTGCGCCTACATTGCCGCCCGGCCGAGCCCCGGCCATGGCTTCGACGACCTCCGCGCGCAACTCGATGCCGACCTGCAGGCCCTGCACGATGCCGGAGCACGCCATGGTCAGCGTTGATCGCACCGCGCCCCTGACCCCGCAGCAGCGACTGGCGCTTTCGCGCCGGGCGCTGGTGCGTCAGCTCAACGGCGGAAAAGACGAACTCGCCTTCCGCGACGAACGGCGCGAGCCCGAAGACGATCTGGAATATGCGCACCAAGACCCGATGACGATGGGCGCCGACGATGTTCCGTCGCAGCCTTCGTCACGGCGCAGTCGCAATGTGTGGGCGTCGATGGCCCGCGGGGTCGCCCAACGGTGGTGGCGACGCCATCCCGCACATGCCATGGGCCAGTTGGCCCGTCCGCTGCTCGACCACTATGCGCGCAAGCAGCCCGCCAAGCTCATGGCGGTGGCCGCGGCCACCGGGGCTGTGCTTGTGCTGGCCAGGCCGTGGCGCCTGCTGTCGGTGACTGCCGTGCTGGCAGCGGTGCTCAAGACATCCGACGTGGCTGACGTTGTCAACACGTTGATGCAGAAGAACCAAAGCTCCCCACGAAAGGACCCGTCATGACAGCCGATGTTTCATCCCCCCGCAAGGCAACCGCGCCCTACACGCCCATGGTGCTCGACCAGGGCGCGATCGACGCCGCCGGCAAGAGCGTCGACGAAGGCGCCGACACGCCCAGCTACGGCCCCTGGCGCGACGACGTCGTCAAGCTGCTGAACGACGCACTGGCCACCGAGCTGGTGTGCGTGCTGCGCTACAAGCGCCACTACTTCACCGCCAACGGCGTCGAATCGCCCAAGATCGCTGAAGAATTCCTGGTGCACGCGAACGAGGAATCCGGCCACGCCGACCGCATTGCCGAACGCATCGTGCAGCTGGGCGGCCAACCCGATTTCGCGCCCAACCATCTGCTGGACCGCAGCCATGCGGGCTACGACGAATCGACCGACCTGCAGGCCATGGTGCGCGCCAACCTCGTGGCCGAGCGCATTGCAGTGGAGTCATACCGCCAGATGATCGCCTTGATCGGCGACAAGGACCCGACCACCCGCCGCATGCTGGAAGACATTCTTTCCGACGAGGAAGAGCATGCCGACGAATTGAAGGACTGGCTTGGCCACTGAAGCGACTGGTGTGTTCCGGGCCTGAAGGCCCGCCCAGCAAAAAGCCCGGATAAACCGGGCTTTTTGCTGTCGGAAGAGAAAAGCGATCAGCTCTTCACTTCGAGCAGGTTGGTCACCGAGGTCACGCCTTGCACGGCCTTGGCGATCTCTTCAGCGCGCGCCTTGGCAGCTGCCGTGGGCGCAGGTCCCTTCAGGCTCACGGCGCCACCCTTGGTGTCGACGTCGATCTTGATGGCGCTCAGATCCGGGTCCTTGGCCAAGCCTGCGGAAACCGATGCGGTGATCGCTGCATCGTCCACCGTCGCGCTCACTGCGGCACCGGCGTCCTTGACGGCTTCCTTGGCGTTGGCCATGCCTTCCTTCACTTCGCCGGTGGTGCCGGATGACTCGACCGAAGCCTTGGCATCCTTGACGGCCTCGCCGGTCTTGGCAGCCGCGTTTTCGGCAGCCTGCTCGGTCTTGGCGACGGCACTGTCGAGCTTTTCGCCGGCCGTCCGGTTGTCCGCCTTGTCGCAGGCGGCCAGCGTCAATGCAGCGCCGGCCACGAGCACGGCCAGCCATGCGCGCGAATGGGGCATGGCGGTGGGTTGTTGGGTCTTGTTCATTGGAATCCTCCAGTCAGCCGCTCACCGGGAGCGGCAAAAGCAGCTGTGTCCGACGGGACACAGCCGGGGTCTGTCACAGTTTGTCGGCACCGGACTTGATGGCGTCCTTGGCCTTTTCCTTCACATCGCCGTAGGTCTTCTGCACCTTGCCGGCGGCCTGGTCTGCAACGCCTTCGCCTTCGAGCTTCTCATTGCCGACGACCTTGCCGGTCACTTCCTTGAGCTTGCCCTTGGCTTCCTCGACGCGTCCTGCCACTTGGTCCTTGTTCATGTCGCTTTCCTTCCTGCGTAGGTGAAATGCGTGGGCCGGTATGACCCACTGCTTTCAATCTAGTCCGCACGCGAAGGGCGCGAACGTCGCCGGAAACCCGAAGCGGTGTAGGACAAGAAGGCTCAAGCCGTGACGATCCATCCTTCAATGGGGTCGAGTTGGGCGGGCAAGCCGTAGCCCGGTCCAGGGCTTTCGGCGCGCTGCAGGCCCCAGGCGGCCTGCACCAGGCACAGCACCGCGTCGATGTGGTCGCCGCGGGCATCGGCCAGCAGTTCGGCACGCTGGCCGGCGGTGAGCCGAAGCCGCAGGCCCAGCCGCGCGCTGCCGGCTTCCAGCGCGGCAAGCAGGTCGGTGCGGGCTGCGAGGCGCTCCGGCGTCTGTTTCGCGAGGTCGTCGCTCTTGTAGCTGCGGCGCCCCACGAGTTCGCGCGCCAACAGGCCGGGATAGGCCTCCAGCGCGATGCGTTCCTTGTGGGTGCCCGCATACAGGCCCGGCAAACTGGCACCGGCCGCCAGCAGCCGCGGCACGCCGGCATGCAGCATGAAGGCGACCGGCGGATTGACCCACTTCATCGACGGGCTCGACCCCGCGGGCGCATCGGTGGCCCGGTGCGCGAACTTGCCGCCCACGGGCCGCGCGGCGCAGAAGGCGGCGAAGGTGTCGCGGATCTCGGCACGGGTCAATCGCGCGTAGTGCGCGATCAGCGCATCGAATTGCAGCGGCCATTGCAGATGTTCGACCAGTTCGCGCGGCAGGCTGAACGGAAAGTCGAAACCGCCGACCCATGCGGGATGGGCAATCAGCCACTGGCCCCAGGCATCGAGCGTTGAAAAACGCTGCAGGCCGCTCAGCCTGACGGCGTCCGTGCCGGCCAATTCGCCCACGGCCACCACGATCGGCTTGCGGGGGGTCGGCGCACTCGAAAAATCGCAGCCGAAGAGCATGGCCTGCCTTCGATCAGCCCAGCGCGAGCGCCACGACGCCCGCAGCAATGAAGAGCGCACCCAGCAGCCGCAGCATCCGGTCGCCCTCGCGCAGCAGATGCCCGCCGATCAGCGCCGCGAACAGCATCGACACCTCGCGCGCCGGCGCGACGTGCGAGATCGGCGCCTGCTGCACCGCATAGAGCACGAGCACATAGGACACCGGGCTGATCGCCGCCACCAGCAGCGCGTACTTCCATTGCTCGCGCCACATCCGCGCAGTCGTCTTGCGATCGTGCAGCGCGGCCGGGAGCAGCAGCACCAGGCGCACGAAGTTGCTCATGTAGTCCAGCAGGATCGGCGACATCGCGAGGAACTTGACCGCGTAGCTGTCGGTCACCGTGTAGGCCGCGATGAAGGCGCCGGTGAGCACGCCGTAGCGGATGCCCTTTTGCACCCGCTCGCGCTGGGCCGGGTCGTGCTTCTTGTGAAAAAGGCGCGGGCCGCCGGCCACCAGGAACACACCCAGCACCACACCGAAAATGCCGGCCACGCCGACCAGGCTGATCTTCTCGCCAAGGAAGAGGATCGCCACCAGCGACGACAGCAGCGGCCCCGAGCCGCGCGCGAGCGGGTACACCACGGTGAGGTCCGACTTGCGGTAGCCGCGCAGCAGGACCACGTAGTAGAAGACGTGCAGCACGCCGCTCAGCACGACGAAGCCCCACTCCTTCGCGCCCCAGGTCGGCAGCACGCTCCAGCCCAGCGTGATGCCCACGGGCGCCCACACCACGGCCATGAACGCGCCACTCTGGAAAGCGAAGCGCGCATCGCCATTCGCCTTCTTGGCGGCGATGTTCCATGTGGCATGAATGACCCCGGCGAGCAGGATCAGCGCGAAGGCGGAAAGCGGCACCTCGAACTAGGCGTGACCGAGCGCCGCCGGGCCGCCCCAAGGCGCGAGCGGCCCCCTTGGGGGGCAGCGAGGACACGAAGTGCCGAGCGTGGGGGCCACGTACTCAGTGGCGGCCGACGATGGCGGCGGTGGCCATCAGCTCTTCCAGCAGCGCCAGCGAGACCTTGCCCGAGACCTTGTACGGGTCGAGCTCGGGCTTCTCGGAATACTTGAGCAGCGTCGAGGCATTGAGCTTCGAGAGGTTGACCTGCCCCATGGTCCAGCCGCCGAAACGGCGCTCGGAAATTTCTTCGTAGTGCAGCAGCACCACGTCCTTGTGGCGCACATCGCGCTGGATGTGGCCGTAGAGGTCGCTGATGGCATCGCGCCCACCCTCGATGGCCTGCAGGAAGGTGCCGGCGCCGTAGCAGAGGATGCCGGTGATGCCGCACGCCGGGTTGTGCGTGCGCGATTTCGTCAGGATCGCCTCGATGGCCGCGGGGCTGGTGTCGACTGCACGGCTGGCGTAGAGAAGGCGGACAAGCATGGTCAGCTCTTTCGTGGGAGCAGGGAAAGGAATTCGCGGCGCAGGCTGGGGTCCTTCAGGAACACGCCGCGCATGACGGAATTGATCATCTTGCTGTCCATTTCCTTCACCCCGCGCCAGGCCATGCAGAAATGCTCGGCTTCCATCACGAGCGCCAGACCGTCGGGCCGGGTCTTTTCCTGGATCAGGTCGGCCAGCTGCACGATCGCCTCTTCCTGAATCTGCGGACGGCCCATCACCCATTCGGCCAGGCGCGCGTACTTGGAAAGGCCGATCACGTTGGTGTGCTCGTTGGGCATCACGCCGACCCAGAGCTTGCCGATGATGGGGCAGAAGTGGTGAGAGCAGGCGCTGCGCACGGTGATCGGGCCGACGATCATCAGCTCGTTCAGGTGCTCGGCGTTGGGAAACTCGGTGAGCGCGGGCGGCGGCACATAGCGGCCGCGGAACACCTCGTTGAGATACATCTTGGCGACGCGGCGTGCGGTGTTGTCGGTGTTGTGGTCGTTCGCCACGTCGATGACCAGGCTCTCGAGCACGGCCTTCATCTTGACCTCGACCTCGTCGAGCAGCGCCTCCAGCTCGCCCGGTTCGATGAACTCGGCGATGTTGTCGTTGGCGTTGAAGCGCTTTCGCGCCGCATTCAGTCGCTCGCGGATCTTGATGGAGACGGGGGTGCCCTCGTCGTCATCTTTGCGATCGGGGAGCGGTTCGACGTCGGTTTTCCTCAGCATCCGCGCATGGTAGCAGCGATCTTTTTTCAGCGTCCCCTGAGGGAAACACCGCGGAACCGGCTTTGCCGGGCTGCAGGTGTTGCCCCCGGCAGGGGGTGGGAAAAGCGACACGCAGTGCGCGAAGCCTGGGGGCGAGCTCAGCCCAGCGCGAAATCGGCTACCAGCGGCAGGTGATCGGACATCCGGGCCCAGATCGGGCCGCGCGGCACGGTGCAGGCCAGAGGCTCCAGCTTGCGGCCGTAGACGAAATCGAGCTGCGCCACCGGCAGCCGCGAGGGATAGGTGAGCGTGCGCGGGCCGCGCAGGTCGCTGGCATCGCGCAGGCCCATGGCATTCATGGCGTAGCGCATGCGCGCGCCCCAGTCGTTGAAATCGCCGGCCACGATCACGGCTTCGTCGGCCGGTACCTCGCGGTCGATGAACTCGCGCAGCCGGGCGACCTGCCGCACGCGGCTGCCCTTGATGAGACCCAGGTGCACCACGATGGCATGCACCGGCCGCCCCTCCACCTCCATCACCACGTGCAGCAGCCCGCGTTGTTCGAAGCGGTGGTCCGAGATGTCCTGGTGGCCGGTGCGGATGACCGGCCAGCGCGTGAGCAGCGCATTGCCGTGTTCGCCATGGCGCGTGACGGCGTTGGTTTCGTAGACGGCGGTATAGCCCTCGGGCGCAAGAAAGTCGGCCTGCGGCAGCTCAGGCCAGCGCGCGAAGCGGGCGGCGGCCTGCCGGTTCATCTTGCGCACTTCTTGCAGGCAGATGATGTCGGCATCGAGCTGTTCGATGGCGTGGCCGAGGTTGTGGATTTCCAGACGCCGGGCGGGCCCGATGCCCTGCACACCCTTGTGGATGTTGTAGGTCGCGACCCGGAGGTTGTGTGTTGCTTCTACCGGCTGGTTCATCGCACAAATTCTGGCAGCAACAGAATGGCTTCGGCATTCGACGGGGAAAAGCAGGCGTCGGCCGCCTCCTGGTACGGCAGCCATTGCCAGTCGGTGTGCTCGCGCGGAGCCAAGGTGGGGGTCAGGCGCCCGGGCACGCACAGGCCGAACAGGTGCTCGGTGTTGTGCGTGATGCCGGGCTCGTAGCGGGCGCGCCAGCCGGGGTAGATCTCGTAGATGTTGCTCAGCTGCCAGTCGACCAGCTGCGAAGCCAGCGCTGTGCCCTTGCCGCACTGGATGCCGGTTTCCTCGGCCACCTCGCGCGCAGCGGTGAACGCCAGGGGCTCGTCGGCCACATCCTTGCTGCCGGTGACCGATTGCCAGAACTCGTTGGCATCGGCGCGCCGGATCAGCAGCACGTCGAGCGCGGGCGTGTGGATCACGACCAGCACCGACTCCGGGATCTTCCAGGGCCGGGTGCCGGTCGTCATGCGCGGATCAGGCCGCCTGGGGCGTGTTGCGCAGCTTGATGTGCAGTTCGCGCAGCTGCTTCTCGTCGACCGGGCTCGGCGCCTGCGTCAGCAGGTCTTGCGCGCGCTGGGTCTTGGGGAAGGCGATCACGTCGCGGATCGACTCGGCGCCGGTCATCAGCATGACCAGGCGGTCCAGGCCGATGGCGATGCCGCCGTGCGGCGGTGCACCGTACTGCAGCGCGTCCAGCAGGAAGCCGAACTTGAGCTGTGCGTCCTCGGCGCTGATCTTCAGCGCGCGGAACACCTTGCTCTGCACTTCCTCGCGGTGGATACGCACCGAACCGCCGCCCATCTCGATGCCGTTGAGCACCATGTCGTAGGCCTTGGCGATGCACTTCTCGGGCGCGGTGTCCATGAGGTCTTCATGGCCGTCCTTCGGTGCGGTGAACGGGTGGTGCACGGCCGACCAGCGCTGGCCGTCTTCGTCGAACTCGAACATCGGGAAGTCGACCACCCAGAGCGGTGCCCAGCGGTCGTCGAACAGGCCGTTCTTCTTGCCGAAGGGGCTGTGGCCGATCTTCACGCGCAGCGCGCCGATGGCGTCGTTGACGACCTTTTCCTTGTCGGCGCCGAAGAACAGGATGTCGCCGTTGCGCGCACCCGTGCGGGCGATGATCTCGGCCAGCGTGTTGTCGTCCAGGTTCTTCACGATCGGGCTTTGCAGGCCTTCACGGCCGGCGGCTGCGTCGTTGACCTTGATGTAGGCCAGGCCCTTGGCGCCGTAGATCTTGACGAACTCCTGGTACGCGTCGATTTCACCGCGCGACATGCCGCCTTCGGCACCGCCCCCAGGCACGCGCAGCGCCACGACGCGGCCGCCCACCATGGTGGCGGCGTTCGAGAACACCTTGAATTCCACGCGCTTCATCAGCTCGGTGAGTTCGGTGAACTCGAGCTTCACGCGCAGGTCGGGCTTGTCCGAGCCGTACTTGAACATTGCGTCGCCGTACGTCATCGTCGGGAACACCGGCAGGTCGATGCCCGCGGCGTTGCGGAAGACGTTGCGGATCATCCCTTCGAACATCTCGCGGATTTCCTCTTCGGCGAGGAACGAGGTCTCGATGTCGATCTGGGTGAATTCAGGCTGGCGGTCGGCGCGCAGGTCTTCGTCGCGGAAGCACTTCACGATCTGGTAGTAGCGGTCGTAGCCGGCCACCATCAGCAATTGCTTGAAGAGCTGGGGCGACTGCGGCAGCGCGAAGAAGCTGCCGTCGTGCACGCGACTGGGCACCAGGTAATCGCGCGCGCCTTCGGGCGTGGACTTGCCCAGCATCGGCGTCTCGATATCGATGAAGCCGTTGGCGTCGAGGAACTTGCGCGTTTCCATCGTCACCTTGTAGCGCAGCATCATGTTGCGCTGCATGGCCGGACGGCGCAGGTCGAGCACGCGGTGCGTGAGGCGGGTGGTTTCCGACAGGTTGTCGTCGTCCAACAGGAACGGAGGCGTGACCGAGGGGTTGAGCACCTTGAGCTCGTGGCACAGCACTTCGATCTTGCCGCTCTTCAGGCTGTCGTTGGTCGTGCCTTCGGGGCGCGAACGCACGAGGCCGGTGATCTGCACGCAGAACTCGTTGCGCAGGTTTTCGGCCACGGCGAAGGTGGAGGCGCGATCGGGATCGCACACGACCTGCACATAACCTTCGCGGTCACGCACGTCGATGAAGATCACGCCGCCGTGGTCGCGGCGACGGTTGACCCAACCGCACAGGGTGACGGTCTGGCCCAACAGGGCTTCGGTCACAAGACCGCAATAGTGAGTACGCATGGCCATAGGGATGACTTCCGGCGCCGTCGTGGCGCGTTTGTTTTTATGAGTTGGGTGGCTTGATCGCCACCGTGGCGGGGGCGCCCGGAACGACCACCCCCATCGAGACGATGTACTTGAGCGCTTCGTCCACGCTCATCTTCAGTTCGATGCAGTCGCTGCGCTTGAGCATCACGAAATAGCCGCCCGTGGGGTTGGGCGTGGTCGGCACATAGACGCTGAGGAATTCCCCGGAGCCCAGGTGACCGGCCACCTCGTTGCCCGGCGCACCGGTCACGAAGGCGATGGTCCACACGTTTTCGCGCGGCCACTGGATCAGCACCGCCGTGCGAAAGGCATTGCCGTTCTCGGAGAACAGCGTGTCCGACACCTGCTTGACGCTCGAGTAGATCGAGCGCACCACCGGGATGCGGCGCACCACGGCGTCGCCCCAGCCCAGCAGGCGCTTGCCGACGAAATTGCTCGCGATGGCGCCGACCACCAGCAGGATGGCCAGCGTGAGCAGCACGCCGAGCCCGCGGATGTTGTTTTCGAACAGCCATTTCTGCCACATGACCGGCAGCACCCACAGCGTCTGGTCGAGCGTGTCGATGATCCACTTCAGCACCGCCAGGGTGATGAACAGCGGAACGATCACCAGCAAGCCGGAGAACAACCATTTGCGCAGGGCGAGCATGGCGGGGTCTCAGTCGCCGCTCTTGGCGGCGGGGGCTGGCGCGGGAGCGGGTGCCACCGGGGCCGGCGCGGCGCTGGGTGCGGCGGCGGGCGAAGACGACTCGGCGGGCTTGGCGCCTTCGCTCGCGGCGGGCGCCGTGGCGGGCTCGGCCTTCTTGCCGCTGCCCTCGCGGAAATCGGTCACGTACCAGCCCGAGCCCTTGAGCTGGAAACCGGCGGCGGTGACCTGTTTTTCGAACGCGCTCGCGCCGCACGCCGGACACACCGTGAGCGGCGCGTCGGACATCTTCTGCAAAGCGTCTTTGGCAAAGCCGCAGGCGCTGCACTTGTAGGCGTAGATGGGCATGGGGAAATTGGGGTCCAAAAAGCGGCGCAGCTGCCGCTCGCAAAGCCCTCGATTATAAGGGCCTACCCCGTCGCCGCGGTGACGTCAAGCCGGCTCGGTTGCCAGCGGCCGGTGCGGGGTTTGCGTATTCGCCAGCCACTGCGGCAGCAGCGAACCGGCCACCATGCCCGCGAACGAGGCCAGCACACCCGCCAGCTGCGCCGGAAATGCCTCTCCCCACGGCATCGCCAGGAACAGCAGCCAGGTGCCGATGCCCAGCAGGATGGACGCGGTCGCGCCCTGCGTGGTGGCGCGGCGCCAGTACAAGCCGCACACCAGCGGCACGAAGGCCCCCACCAACGGCACCTGGTAGGCCCCGGAAACCAGTTCGTAGATCGGCGTGCCCTGCATCCGGATGGCATAGGCCAGCACGGCGGCACTGAACACCAGCACCGTGATGCGCATCGTCAGGAGGTTTTCGCGGTCGGTGCCCGCGGGACGGAACTGGCGCCAGATGTTTTCGGTGAAGGTGACGCTGGGCGCCAGCAGCGTGGCCGACGCGGTCGACTTGATGGCCGACAGCAGCGCCCCAAAGAACAGCACCTGCATCACGAACGGCATCTTCTGGAGCACCAATGTGGGCAGCACCTTCTGCGGATCTTCCTTGAGCAGCACGGCCGTCTCCGCCGGCATGATCAGCAGCGCGCTGGCCACCAGGAACATCGGCACGAACGCGAACAGGATGTAGGCCGCGCCGCCGATCACCGGGCCGCGGGTGGCGGACTTCACGCTGTTGGCCGACATCACGCGCTGGAACACGTCCTGCTGCGGAATGGAGCCAAGCATCATGGTGATCGCCGCCGCGAAGAAGAACACCATGTCGTGCCAGTTGGGCTCGGGCCAGAACTTGAAGAGGTCCTTGCTGACCGCGAAGGCCACCACCTTGTCCGCGCCGCCGGCCATGTTGCCGGCGAACACCGCGATCACCGCGAGGCCGCCGACCAGGATGATCATCTGGATGAAATCGGTCACCGCCACCGACCACATGCCGCCGAAGAGCGTGTAGGCCAGGATCGAAAGCACCCCGATCACCATGCCCATCGGAATGCTGATGGCGCCGGCCGACAGCACGTTGAACACCAGCCCCAGCGCCGTGACCTGCGCCGAGACCCAGCCCAGGTAGCTCAGCATGATGATGAGCGTGCAGGCCACCTCGACGCTGCGGCCGTAGCGCTCGCGGTAGTAGTCGCTGATGGTCAGCAGCGTCATGCGGTAGAGCTTGCCCGCGAAGAACAGGCCCACCAGGATCAGGCAGGTGCCCGCGCCGAAGGGGTCTTCGACCACGCCGTTCAAACCGCTTTCGATGAACTTGGCCGGGATGCCGAGCACCGTTTCGGACCCGAACCAGGTCGCGAAGGTGGTCGTCACGATCATGAAGAGCGGCAGATGCCGCCCCGCAATGGCGAAGTCGGTGGTGTTCTTCACCCGCCTGGCGGCATAGAGCCCGATGGCGATGGTGACCAGCAGATAGACGACAACCAACGTCAGCAGCACGGGGAATCTCCTCTAGAACAACTTCACACGCACCAGCAATTGCATGGCGAGCAACCCCAATACAAAACCTATGCCACCGTAGATGATGGTCTGGAGCAACCTGTTGGTGCGTTTTTGCGCGGCCAACAGCTCCAGCAGCTCTCGGCGGTGATCGGGCGGCCGATTTTCCAGGAAATCGTGAAGCAATCGAGGCAATTGCGGCAGCAATTTTGCATAGCGCGGCGCCTCGGCCTTGAGCTGCTGCAGCAGCTTCTTCGGCCCGATCTGGTCGACCATCCACTTCTCGAGGAAGGGCTTGGCGGTGTGCCAGAGGTCGAGTTCGGGGTCGAGCTGGCGGCCCAGGCCCTCGATGTTGAGCAGCGTCTTCTGCAGCAGCACCAGCTGCGGCTGGATCTCGACGTGGAAGCGGCGCGAGGTCTGGAAGAGGCGCATGAGCACCATGCCGAGTGAGATTTCCTTCAGCGGCCGGTCGAAGTATGGCTCGCAGACGGTGCGGATCGCCGCCTCCAGCTCGTCGATGCGCGTGCCTTCGGGCACCCAGCCGCTTTCCAGGTGCAGCTCGGCCACGCGCTTGTAGTCGCGCCGGAAGAAGGCCACGAAGTTCTGCGCGAGGTATTCCTTGTCCGACTCGGTGAGCGTGCCGATGATCCCGAAGTCCAGCGAGATGTAGCGCCCGAAGGTCTCGGGCGCCAGGCTCACCTGGATGTTGCCGGGGTGCATGTCGGCGTGGAAGAAGCCGTCGCGGAACACCTGCGTGAAGAAGATGGTGACGCCGTCGCGCGCGAGTTTGGGAATGTCGACGCCGGCCGCGCGCAGGCGGTCGAGCTGGGCAATGGGCACGCCGTTCATGCGCTCCATCACGATCACCTCGGGGTGGCAGAAGTCCCAGAACATTTCGGGAATCAGGACCAGATCGAGCGAAGCCATGTTGCGGCGCAACTGGGCGGCGTTGGCGGCCTCGCGCACCAGGTCGAGCTCGTCGTGCAGGTACTTGTCGAACTCGCCGACCACCTCGCGCGGCTTCAGGCGCTTGCCGTCGGGAGAGAGCTTTTCGACCCAGCCGGCCATCATGGCCATGAGCGCCAGGTCTTTCTCGATCACACCGCGCATGCTGGGGCGCAGCACCTTGACCGCCACGTCGCGCAACTCGCCCTGGTTGGTGCGGATGGTCGCGAAGTGCACCTGCGCGATCGAGGCGCTGGCGATCGGCGTCTCGTCGAACTGCACGAACACGTCGCCCACCGGCCGGCGGAATGCGCGCTCGATGGTCGCCACGGCCACGGCCGAGGGGAACGGCGGCACGCGGTCCTGCAGGAAGGCGAGCTCGTCGGCGATGTCGGGCGGCAGCAGGTCGCGCCGCGTCGACAGCACCTGGCCGAACTTCACGAAGATGGGCCCCAGTCGCTCCAGCGCCTCGCGCAGCCGCTGGCCGCGCGGCGCATCGAGATTGCGGCCGATGGAGACGACGCGGGCCACCACGCGCAGCCAAGGCTTCTGGAAGCTCGTGAGCACGAGCTCGTCCAGGCCGTAGCGCAGCGCGATCCAGACGATGAATACGCCGCGGTAGAAGCGCCTCATTCGGCGCCGCCCGCGGTACCGCCGGCGCGTGCCGTGCGGTCGCCGACGAACTGGCGCAGCGCCGTCGCCACGCGCCGCACGCCGTTGCCCAGGGTGTGCGCGGGCACGTCGCCGATCACGCGAGCGAGGTCGTCCTCGACGTCCCAGCGCACATGGTCGACCAGCCAGTTGACCTCGGCGGCCAACTGCACGTCGCCCACGATCTGCACCGAAGGCTTGTCGCCGCGCAGCGTGGCGCGGGCGATCTCGAAGGGGGATTCGTCGGTGACGACAAGGGTGAGTTCAGGCGTGGAGCCGGGCGGCGCCAGGTCGAGCAGGCCAGCCGGCGTGGCCACCAGCTCCATGGTCACGAAGCGCCATTGGAAGCGCACCACCCTGCCCTGCTGGCGCAGCAACCGCTGCTGGGCCTCGGGCTCCTGCTGCAGCACGTGGTTCAGGAACAGGACCGCGCGATGCTGGATCTCGTGGACTGCCCAGTCCGGCGGCTGCAGGCGCTCGCCGATGCGGTTGAAGAGGTCGCCGAGAAAAGAAAATGGGGACGATGGTGTGGCCATGTCCCCATTATCGTTTCTGTACGCGGCCCGGCGGCCGCGAACATCTGTCGTTTACTGCAGCGCTTGCACGCCGGCAACAAGCCAGCCGCCGCTGCCGCCGGTCGGCTTGGTCATGTTCCAGACTTCGCGGAACGGACCCGGGCCGGCCGAAGCGTCTTCGCGGATCATTCCGGAGAACTCCACGCTCGCCATGTAGGCGTCGGGCAGCTCTTCGATGCCGAGCAGCTTGGCGTCGAGCATCACGACTTCGGTCTTGTTCGAGGAACCGCCGGTGTGGCTGGCACGGTCGGCCAGCTGCGTGCGGATTTCCTCGACCATCTCGTCGGTCATCATCGAGCGCAGCATCGACACGTCGGCACGGTCCCAGGCATCTTGCAGCGTCACGAAATTGCGCTTGGCGGCGCCGAGGAAGCCGTCGACATCGAATCCGGCGGGAATGCCCCAGGATTGCGAACCGCCGAGTGCCGAACCGATCATGCTGCCGCCAGCCGCAGCACCTGCTGCAGAAAGGCTGCTGCCATGGCGGTCGCCGTCAGCCGGCGTGGCGTCGAAGGCGGTGGCCGAACGCTCCCAAGGGCGTGCCGAGGCATCGTTGCCCACATTGGCGGGGCTGTACTGTGCCGGTGCGCTGGCGTTGGCGGGGCTGCCGCCGGCGCCCTGGAACGCAAAGCCGCCCTGGCGATTGCCGCCCGAGGCTGCCGAGCGCGCCTTGAAGATGCGCCACACCGCGAGGGCAGCGAACACCAGGAGACCGATCAGCAGGATGTTGGCGAAGCCTGCGCCCAGCCCCAGCGAACTTGCAAGCCATGCGAGGCCAAGGCCGGCGGCCAAGCCGCCCAGCATGGCGCCCCACGGACGCTTCGGTGCGGCGGCCGCAGGCGCGGCGGTTGCCGGCTTGGCTGCCGAGTTGGTCGCGTTCTGCTGCGCGGGCGCTGCAGGCGGCGTGGACTGGCGCTGCGTCACGTTGGACGACTGGCGCCCAAAGGACTTGCCGCCGCCCACACGGGCGGCGTCGGCCTGCACGCTCACAAGCACCAACGCAGCCGCCAAAAACAAAGAACTCAAACTCTTCATGTCGTCTCCTCTAGAGCGAAAATTCGCCTCATCAACATTTGATTCCAACATGCAGGGCAGCGATGCCCCCGGTCATGTTGTGATAGTCCACATGTCCGAAACCGCCCTCTTTCATGAGGGTCTTGAGCTCCTCTTGCGAGGGATGCATGCGGATGGATTCGGCCAGGTAGCGATAGCTCGCGTCGTCGCCAGCCACGAGCTTGCCAAGACGCGGCAGCACGTTGAAGGAATACCAGTCGTAGGCCTTGGTGAGCGGCTTGGCGATCTTGGAGAACTCGAGCACCAGGAGCTTGCCGCGCGGCTTGAGCACGCGGTTCATTTCCTTGAGCGCGATGTCCTTGTGCGTCATGTTGCGGAGGCCAAAGGCCACGGTCACGACATCGAAATGGTCATCGGGAAACGGCAGCTTCTCGGCGTCGCACACCAGCGTGGGCAGCGAGACGCCGGCATCGAGCAGGCGGTCGCGGCCGGTGCTCAGCATGGCTTCGTTGATGTCGGTGTGGACCACCTGGCCGGTGGCGCCGACCTTCTTGGAGAAGGCAAGCGCCAGATCGCCGGTGCCGCCCGCGATGTCGAGCACACGCGAGCCTTCGCCCACGTTCGCCACCATGACCGTGTAGGCCTTCCAGGCGCGGTGCAGGCCCACCGACATCAGGTCGTTCATGACGTCGTAGCGCGAGGCTACCGAATCGAAGACGCCGCGGACACGTTGCGCCTTTTCGCTTTCGTCGACTTTTTCGAAGCCGAAGTGGGTGGTACTCATGCAACCGATGTTAGGCCGTAAGCCTTCACATCAAGCGGACGACCCCGCACCTACGGGGGCATTTGTTGCTTTTCTTCGAATGAAGAGGCGCCGCAGCGCCCGCCCATGTTGCCTTCAGAGCTATCTTTTCAATAGCACCACGGCGCTCGGGCCTCAGTGGCTGCTGCAGGCGGAGCCGCCCTTGTCGATCATGGGCGCGTCGCGATCCACGCCCGCCTCGGCCAGACGGCGCTCGTACTGCGACCACAGATCGGCCTCGTTCGCACCGAGTTCGTAGAGCAGGTCCCAGGAGTAGATGCCTGAGCTGTGGCCGTCGCTGAAGGTCGGCTGCACGGCGTAGTTGCCGACCGGCTCGAGGTTCGACAGTTCCACGTCGCGCTTGCCGGTCTGCAGGATTTCCTGGCCCGGACCATGCCCCTGCACCTCGGCCGAGGGCGAGTAGATGCGCATCAGCTCGAAGGGAATGCGGAAGCTTGCGCCGTCGGAGAAGCCCACTTCGAGCACGCGCGACTGGCCGTGCACGGTGATCGATTGCGGCGTCGGAGCGCCAGATTTCAAGCCTGCCATTGGGGATCCCATTCGGAAAATTTCGCAATCGCGCAGTATGCCGCGCAGCCGATGCCTTCGCGCGGGGCGACCGATGCCGGGCGAACACCGAGCACACCGGGCAGCACTTAGCATCGATGCATGCAGACACAGACACGCCTTCACCCTCGCCCACTGCGCCCGAACTGGGCCGCCCTTGCCCTTTGCGCCGCGCTCTCGGCCGGCGCCACCATGCCGGCGCATGCCTTCTGGGGGCTGCTCGGCAAAGCAGCAGGCAAGGCGGCCACGGTAGGCAAGACGGCCGGCACCGCGGGCAAGGGGGCGGCCGTCGGAGCGGGTGCCGTCGCGGCGGAGAGCGCGACCGGCGTCGTGGGCAAGGGCGCCGCAGCGCTCACGGACGATGCGGCGCATGCGGCCCAGTTCGGAACCCGGGCCACGGGCGCCGCCCCCGAGTTCAGCGCCGTGAACGCGGCGCTCCCACCCGAAGTGGCCGCATATCTGGCCAAGCCGGCGAAAGACCTGACGCCCAAGGACACCGCGCACATGATGGACAGCTACCGCCAGATGGTCGCGCGTGCAGGCAAGAGCGGCGACTTCACCGCGGTAGAGCGCCTCCCCACGTCGGCAGGCACGGGCCGCACGCTGCCGGTGGCCGACACCAGCCCGCCGGCCACGTCCAGGCCTGCGGCGGAAGCGACCCACCCATCGGCGAACGCGCCAGGCACCTTGCCTCTTCATGCACTGCGCGTGCTGGCGCATGCCTCGCATGCAGGCAATCGCCAGGCGCAGGCCGAACTCGAGCGCGTCTGCCGTGATGGCAGCGTGCCATCGAAGCGTTTCTCCAGCGAAACGCGCGCGACCCTGGAGTTCAAGGAAGCCTGCGCGAGCCGAAAGGCAGCCGCGACGGCCCGCACGGCGTCCGCTCGCTGAGCGGAATCGGCCTGGAGTAGAGGCCTGAAGTCAGCCCTGAAACGGCGCCAGCCGGCGGACCATTTCGGCCTCCGCCTTCGGCAGCAGCGCCTGCACGGCCGCCACGCGATCGGCTGGCGCCGCACGCTGCGCAGCCGCCCAGAACGGCGAGGGAAAGTGGCTGTCCCATGCAAAGCGCGCGATCACATGCCAATGCAGGTGCGGCACCATGTTGCCGAGCGCGGCAAGGTTGATCTTGGCGGGCGCGAGCTGCTCACGCAGGCACTGCTCGACCACGGTGACCGCTTCCATGCACAGCACGCGGTCCGAGGCGCCCAGGTCGGAAAACTCCGGCGCATGCTCGCGCCAGATCACACGGTAGAAAGCCGGAAAGCCCGCCTCTTCCGCGTGGATCACGCGCAGCTTTGCGCCCTCGAACACCACGCGGCCGCCCGGGCCTTCGCAAAAAGGGCACCCTGGACGCACCGTCACACCAGCACCCGTTCGATGCCGCCGTGGTTGGCGGCGGCCACGTACTTTGGCATCCAGTCGTCGCCGAGGATCTTGTTGGCCATCTCGACCACGATGTAGTCGGCTTCGAGCAGGCCGTTGTTCAGGTCGTTGCCGTAGCGCGAGAGGCCCTGCAGGCAGCTCGGGCAGCTGGTGAGGATCTTCACGTTGTCCTTCGCGCCGACCTGGCCGGCATCGCGCAATGCGGCCTCGCCCTTCTTGAGCTCCTCCTCCTTGCGGAAGCGGATCTGCGTGGAGATGTCCGGCCGCGACACGCCCAGCGTGCCCGATTCGCCGCAGCAGCGGTCGTTCTTGAGCACGTTGTCGCCGACCAGCGCCTTCACCGTCTTCATCGGGTCCTGCAGCTTCATCGGCGAGTGGCAGGGGTCGTGGTACAGGTAGCCGCCACCGCCGGCACCGGCGAGCGTGATGCCCTTCTCCAGCAGGTACTCGTGGATGTCGATGATCCGGCAACCCGGGAAGATCTTGTCGAACTGGTAGCCCTGCAGCTGGTCGTAGCAGGTGCCGCAGCTCACCACCACCGTCTTGATGTCCAGGTAGTTGAGCGTGTTGGCCACGCGGTGGAAGAGCACGCGGTTGTCGGTGATCATCTTCTCGGCCTTGTCGAACTGGCCGCTGCCGCGCTGCGGATAGCCGCAACACAGGTATCCCGGCGGCAGCACCGTCTGCACACCCGCATGCCAGAGCATCGCCTGCGTGGCCAGGCCCACTTGCGAGAACAGCCGCTCCGAGCCGCAGCCCGGGAAGTAGAAGACCGCCTCGGTCTCCGACGTGGTCGCCTTCGGGTCGCGAATGATCGGCACATAGTCCGCATCCTCGATGTCCAGCAGCGCGCGCGCCGTCTTCTTCGGCAGGTTGCCCGGCATCTTCTTGTTGATGAAGTGGATCACCTGCTCCTTGATCGGCGCCGGCCCCAGCGTGGCCGGCGGCGCCGCGGTCTGCTTCTTCGCCAGGCCACGCAGCAGGTCGTTGGCCAGGCGCTGCGCCTTGAAGCCGATGCCCACCATGCCCGCGCGCACCGCCTTGATGGTCTGCGGGTTGGTCGCGTTCAGGAAGAACATCGCGGCCGCGTTGCCGGGGCGGAAGCTCTTCTGGCCCATCTTGCGCAGCAGGTTGCGCATGTTCATCGACACGTCGCCGAAGTCGATCTTCACCGGGCAGGGCGTCAGGCACTTGTGGCACACAGTGCAGTGATCGGCGACGTCCTCGAACTCTTCCCAGTGCTTGATGCTGATGCCGCGCCGGGTCTGCTCTTCATAGAGAAAGGCTTCCACCAGCAACGACGTCGCGAGGATCTTGTTGCGCGGGCTGTAGAGCAGGTTGGCGCGCGGCACGTGGGTGGCGCACACCGGCTTGCACTTGCCGCAGCGCAGGCAGTCTTTCACGCTGTCGGCAATCGCGCCGATGTCGCTCTGCTGCATGATCAGCGACTCGTGCCCCATGAGGCCGAAGCTCGGCGTGTAGGCGTTGGTCAGGTCGGCATGCAGCGTGATGGCTTCACCGGCCGGCGCGCGCAGGAGCTTGCCCTTGTTGAAGCGACCCTCGGGGTCTACACGGGCCTTGTATTCAGTGAAGGGGCGCAGCTCTTCGTCGCTCAGGAATTCGAGCTTGGTGATGCCGATGCCGTGCTCGCCCGAGATCACGCCGTCCAGGCTGCGCGCCAGCGCCATGATGCGCACCACTGCGGCATGCGCGGTCTGCAGCATGTCGTAGTTGTCGCTGTTCACGGGGATGTTGGTGTGCACGTTGCCGTCGCCCGCGTGCATGTGCAGCGCAACCCACACGCGGCCCTTGAGCACCTGCTTGTGGATGGCGGTGCACTCGGCCAGGATCGGCGCGAACTCGGCGCCCGAAAAAATCTCCTGCAGCGGCTGGCGCAGCTGGGTCTTCCAGCTCGCGCGCAGCGTGTGGTCCTGCAGCTGCGGGAACAGCGCATCGACGTTCTGCAGCCAGCCGGCCCAGAGTGCGCGCACCTCGTGCACCAGCGCCACGGCTTGCGCCACGCGGTCTTCGAGCAGCTCGGCCGCCGGAATCTCGTGCGCATCGTCGGTCTTGCCCAGCGGCAGGTTGCCGCGCGTGAGGAAGGTTTCGAGTTCGTCGGTAAGCGCAAGCTTGTTCTGCAGCGACAGCTCGATGTTGATGCGCTCTATGCCGTCGCTGTACTCGGCCATGCGCGGCAGCGGAATCACCACGTCTTCGTTGATCTTGAAGGCGTTGGTGTGCTTGCTGATGGCGGCCGTGCGCTTGCGGTCCAGCCAGAATTTCTTGCGCGCCTCGGGGCTGATGGCAATGAAGCCTTCGCCGCTGCGCGAGTTCGCGATGCGCACCACCTCGGAGGTAACGCGCGCCACCGCATCGGCGTCGTCGCCCGCGATGTCGCCGAACAGCACCATCTTCGGCAGCCCGCCGTGTTTCTTCGATTTCGTGGCGTAGCCGACAGCCTTCAGATACCGGTCGTCCAGGTGTTCGAGGCCGGCCAGCAGCACGCCCGAGCGCTTCTGCTCGGCGAACATGAAGTCCTTGATCTCGACGATGCTGGGCACCGCGTCCTTGGCGTTGCCGAAGAATTCGAGGCACACGGTGCGGGTATGCGAAGGCATCTTGTGCACCACCCAGCGGCAGCTGGTGATGAGCCCGTCACAGCCTTCTTTCTGGATACCCGGCAGGCCCGAAAGGAACTTGTCGGTCACGTCCTTGCCCAGGCCCTCCTTGCGGAAGCTGCGACCGGGAATGTCGAGGCGCTCTGTGCGCAGCTTGGTCTTGCCGTCGGCCGCGTAGTACTGCAGCTCGAAAACAGCGCTCTCGGCATCATGGATCTTGCCCAGGTTGTGCCCGATGCGCGTGACTTCGAGCCATTCAGCCTGCGGCGTGACCATGCGCCAGGAGGCGAGGTTGTCCAGCGCCGTGCCCCAGAGCACGGCCTTCTTGCCACCCGCGTTCATCGCGACGTTGCCGCCCACGCACGAGGCTTCGGCGGAAGTGGGATCGACCGCGAACACGAAGCCCGCGCGCTCGGCCGCATCAGCCACGCGCTGCGTGACGACGCCGGCTTCGGTCCAGATGGTGGGCACGGGGTCGGCAAGGCCGGGCAGCGGCATGTGCTCCACCTCGGTCATCGCCTCGAGCTTCTCGGTGTTGATGACGACGCTGTTCCAGGTCAGTGGAATCGCGCCGCCGGTGTAGCCGGTGCCGCCTCCGCGCGGAATGATCGTCAGGCCCAGCTCGATGCAGCCCTTGACCAGCAGCGCCATCTCGGCCTCGGTGTCGGGGCACAGCACGACGAAGGGGTACTCCACGCGCCAGTCGGTCGCATCGGTCACGTGCGACACGCGCGAGAGGCCGTCGAACTTGATGTTGTCCTTGGCGGTGAGCCGGCCCAGCACGCGGGTGGCCTTGCGGCGGAGGGCGGCGACGTCGCGGAACTTGGTGTCGAAATCAGCGACCGCGCTGCCGACCAGGCCCGTGAGCTCGCCGACCAACTGGTCGCGCGGCATGTCGCTGTCGGGGGTGCGGCGCTTCTGGACTTCGGCCAGGCGGTGCTTGAGGGCCTCGACCAGCTGGCCGCGGCGGCGCGGGTTGTCCAGCAGGTCGTCGACCAGGTAGGGGTTGCGCTGCACCACCCAGATATCGCCCAGCACCTCGTAGAGCATGCGCGCCGATCGACCAGTGCGGCGCTCGGCGCGCAGGGTCTGCAGCAGTTCCCAGCCGCGTTCGCCCAGCAGGCGAATCACGATCTCGCGATCGGAGAAGCTGGTGTAGTTGTACGGGATCTCGCGCAGTCGGACAGGCTCTGCGGCCTGTGCCAATAGCGTATTCAACGCGGTCGGAGCATTCATCGGGTGGGGCCCTTGGCCAGGCGCTGCGCGCCCATGTAGCCGGGGGATGGATTTTAGGGCAGGGCTTGGGGTGTCTGCCTTGTTGTGGCGGTGTACCCCTTGGGGAGGGCACCCGGCCTGCGGTACAGCCCCATCAGCCCCACTGTGCCGGCCGCTTTGCGGCTCCCCTGCGGTGCTCGCATTTCGCGGGGTCTTGCAGAACTCGCCTTCGGCTCAGACAGCTGCAAGCCCTTGTCCGCGAAACGCTGTGCTCCTCGGCGGCACAGAGGGGCTGATGGGGCTGTACCGCAGGCCGGGCGCTGCTGTGAGGTGGAGGCCGTCTGCCCTCACCCCAGCCCTCTCCCAGAGGAAGAGGGAGTAAAACCGAAAGCGGGCTCCAAGAGGGAGTGATCGACAACCGCGCTGACGGCGGCGATGGGTGCTGTGCCCTTGGGCGGCCGTTGAGGCACCGCCGAGCAGCGCAGTGACGGGCGGATCAGGGCTCGCAGCTGTTTGAGCCGCAGGCGAGTTCTGCGAGACCCCGCCCGTCGCGAGCAGCGCAGGGAAGCCCGAAGGGCCGGTGACGTCGGCCGCCCAAGGGCACAGCACCCATCGCCGCAAACCCTGAAAAAACCTCAGAACAGCACGCGACTCCGAATAGTCCCGTTCACCTTAGCCAGCTTTTCCAGCGCCAGGTCCGAAGAAGCAGCGTCGATATCGATCACGACATAGCCGACCTTCTCGTTCGTCTGAAGAAACTGGGAAGAGATGTTGATGTTGTTGTCCGAAAAGATCTTGTTGATCTCCGACAAGACACCCGGCACGTTCCGGTGAATGTGCAACAGCCGGTGCTTCCCAGGATGCGCAGGCAGCGCCACCTCGGGAAAGTTGACGGACGAAGTCGAGGTGCCGTTGTCGCTGTACTTCACCAGCTTCTCGGCCACTTCGAGCCCGATGTTGGCCTGCGCCTCCATGGTCGAACCGCCGATGTGCGGCGTGAGGATCACGTTGTCCAGCCCGCGCAACGGCGACAGGAACTCGTCCTTGTTGCTGCGCGGCTCCACCGGGAACACGTCGATCGCGGCGCCCAGGAGCTTCTTCTCTTTCAGCGCCTCGGCCAGCGCATCGATCTCGACCACGGTGCCGCGCGAGGCATTGATGAGGATCGAACCCGGCTTCATTGCCGCGATCTCAGCCGCGCCGATCATCCATTGCGTGGCCTGCGTTTCGGGCACGTGCAGCGTGACGATGTCGCTCTGCCCCAGCAGCTGGTGCAGGTCGCGCACCTGGCGGGCATTGCCCAGCGGCAGCTTGGTGACCACATCGAAGAAAGCCACATGCATGCCCAGCGCCTCGGCCAGCACCGACAGCTGCGCGCCGATCGAGCCGTAGCCCACGATGCCCAGCGTCTTGCCGCGGATCTCAAAAGCGTTGTCGGCCGACTTGAGCCAGCCGCCGCGGTGCGCCACCGCGCTCTTCTCGGGCACGCCGCGCAGCAGGAGGATCGCTTCGGCCAGCACCAGCTCGGCCACCGAGCGCGTATTGGAATAGGGAGCGTTGAACACCGCCACGCCGTGCTCGCGGGCGGCTTCCAGGTCGACCTGGTTGGTGCCGATGCAGAAACACCCTGCCGCCACCAGCTTGTGGGCCGCAGCAAACACATCGGCCGTCAGTTGCGTGCGCGAACGGATGCCCAGGAAGTGAACGTCGGCGATCTTTGCCTTGAGTTCGGCGTCGGGCAAAGCACCCGGCAGCGACTCGATGTTGGTGTAGCCGGCGGCGCGCAGCACCTCCACGGCCGAGGGGTGAATGCCTTCGAGCAAGAGGAACTTGATCCTGCTTTTGTCGAGGGATGTTTTGCTGCTCATGGCGGTCTCGCGGAAGGCCCCGGCCATGGCAACGAGCTAGGCCAAAAAAGGGAGGGCGATGCTAGCATGGTGCGGCGCAGCATGCAGGCCCGCACCCCGCGCCGGGCTTGGCGCCAAAAGGGTTTCCCCGATTGGAAGATGACGGCGGTCCGTGCGCCAATGTGACGCGGCTGTGTCATCCACATGCCCTAGCATTCGCGCTTTCATTTTCCCTTCAGGAGTCTTCATGCGATTCAAGACGCTCGCGCTGGCATCGGCGCTGGCCGCGACCACGCTGTTCAACGTGGCCCAGGCCCAGACCGAAATCCAGTGGTGGCACTCGATGACCGCCGTCAACAACGAGTGGGTCAACGACCTGTCCAAGCAATTCAACGAGAGCCAGAAGGAATACAAGATCGTCCCCACCTTCAAGGGCACGTACGACGAATCCATGACGGCCTCCATCGCGGCCTTCCGCGCGGGCAACGCACCGCACATCCTGCAGGTGTTCGAAGTGGGCACCGCCACCATGATGGCCAGCAAGGGCGCGATCATTCCGGTCGGCCAGGTCATGAAGGACGCGGGCGAGAAGTTCGATCCGGCCGCCTACATCCCCGCCGTGGCCGGTTACTACACCGCGCCCAACGGCCAGATGCTGAGCTTCCCGTTCAACAGCTCGACCACGGTCTTCTATTTCAACAAGGACGCCTTCAAGGCTGCGGGCCTCCCCACCGACAAGGCACCGTCGACCTGGCCCGAAGTGGTCGCGGCGGCGGCCAAGCTCAAGGCGAGCGGCCACAAGTGCCCCTTCACCACCGCCTGGCAGAACTGGACACAGCTCGAGAGCTTCTCGGCCTGGCACAACGTGGAGTTCGCGACCAAGTCCAACGGCCTGCAGGGCCTGGACACGCGCCTGAAGGTCAACTCGCCGCTGCACCAGCGCCATGTGGAGAACCTCGCGAGCATGGCCAAGCAGGGCCTCTTCATCTACAAGGGCCGCGGCAACGTGCCCGAGGCTTCGTTCGTCTCGGGCGAGTGCGCCATGATCAACACGTCTTCGGGCTTCTACGGCAACGTGGCCAAGAACGCCAAGTTCGCCTACGGCCTGGCGCCCCTGCCCTACTACCCGGACGTGCCGGGCGCACCGCAGAACACCGTGATCGGCGGCGCGAGCCTCTGGGTCATGTCGGGCAAGAAGCCGGCCGAGTACAAGGGCGTGGCCAAGTTCTTCAGCTTCATCTCGACGCCTGAAGTGCAGTCCGCCAGCCACAAGCGCACCGGCTACCTGCCGGTGACCACCGCCTCGTACAAGCTCACCGAAGACTCGGGCTTCTACAAGCAGAACCCCGGCACCGACGTGGCCGTGACGCAGATGATCCGCAAGGTCACCGACAAGAGCCGCGGCATCCGCCTGGGCAACTACGTGCAGATCCGCGCCATCGAGGACGAAGAGCTCGAACAGGTCTGGAACGGCAAGAAGACCGCCAAGGAAGCCCTGGACGCCATCGTCACGCGCGGCAACGAACAGCTGGAACGCTTCCAGAAAGCCAACAAAAGCTAACGTTTGACGGCCGGGCCTGCGTGTCCGGCTAATATCGCCCGCCCCATCCGCTCTTGCACAAGGGCGGAACGGGCGGGATTTTTTATTCAGAGGGATCATGGAAAAACGCGTTTTCTTTCGCTCGGGCTGGTTGCCCTGGCTGCTGTTGACGCCGCAGATGGCGGTGATCCTCGTGTTTTTCTTCTGGCCGGCGGCACAGGCCCTGCTGCAGTCGCTGCAGCAGCAGGACGCGTTCGGCACCTCGGTCGAATTCGTCGGCCTCGACAACTTCAGGCATCTGTGGGGCGACTCGAGCTACGCCGCGTCGTTCAAGACCACGGCCGTGTTCTCGGTGCTGGTGGCCAGCATCGGCATCAGCCTGTCGCTGGTGCTCGCCGTGTTCGCCGACCGCATCACGCGCGGCGGCACCTTCTATAAGACCATGCTCATCGTGCCGTACGCCGTAGCGCCCGCCGTGGCGGCCGTGCTGTGGGTCTTCATGTTCTCGCCCTCGCTGGGCGTGGTGGCCTATGCGCTGGGCAAGATCGGCATCAACTGGAACCACCTGCTCGACTCGGGCCACGCCATGACGCTGATCGTGATGGCCTCGGTGTGGAAGCAGATCTCCTACAACTTCCTGTTCTTCCTGGCGGGGCTGCAGTCCATTCCGAAGTCGCTGATCGAGGCCGCGGCCATCGACGGCGCGCGCCCGTGGCGCCGCTTCTGGACGGTGCAGTTCCCGCTGCTGTCGCCCACCACCTTCTTCCTTCTGGTGATCAACGTGGTGTACGCCTTCTTCGACACCTTCGCGATCGTCGATGCGGCCACCCAGGGCGGCCCGGGGCAGGACACCACCATCCTGGTCTACAAGGTCTACCACGACGGCTTCAAGAGCCTGGACCTGGGCGGCTCGGCCGCGCAGTCGGTGGTGCTGATGGTGATCGTGGTGGCGCTGACCGTCATCCAGTTCCGCTACGTCGAGAAGAAAGTGCAGTACTGAACATGACCACCTCACACAACCACACGACCGGCGGAGCGCACCATGGTTGAGCGGCGCGGAACACAGGGCATCCTGGCCCACGTCATCATGATCCTGGGCGTCTTCATCGTCGCCTTCCCGCTCTACCTGGCGTTCGTGGCCTCCACGCACACCGCCCAGGAGATCGTGCAGGCGCCGATGCCGCTGCTGCCCGGCTCGAACATGATCGACAGCTACAAGGGCGCGCTCTTCGGGCGCGAGAACAGCGCGGGCTCCAACGCCCCGGTGGCGCACATGATGTGGGTGAGCTTCGTGACGGCGATGGTCATCGCCATCGGCAAGATCTCCATCTCGCTGCTGTCCGCCTTTGCCATCGTCTACTTCCGCTTTCCGTTCAAGAAGATCTGCTTCTGGGCCATCTTCGTGACGCTGATGCTGCCGGTGGAGGTGCGCATCCTGCCCACCTACAAGGTGCTGTCGGACCTGAACATGCTGAACACCTACGCGGGCCTCACGGTGCCGCTGATCGCGTCGGCCACGGCGACCTTCCTGTTCCGCCAGTTCTTCCTCACGGTGCCGGACGAGCTGACCGAGGCCTCGCGCATGGACGGCGCGAGCCCCATGCGCTTTTTCTTCGACGTGCTGCTGCCGCTGTCCAAGACCTCGATCGCGGCGCTGTTCGTGATCCAGTTCATCTACGGCTGGAACCAGTACCTGTGGCCGCTGCTGGCAACCACGAGCGAAGACATGTACCCCGTGGTGGTCGGCATCAAGCGAATGATTGCCGGCGGCGACGGGCAGAACGAATGGAACGTCGTGATGGCCACTGCCATCCTCGCGATGCTGCCGCCCGCGCTGGTGGTGGTGCTGATGCAAAAGTGGTTCGTCAAGGGCCTCGTGGACACTGAGAAATAGGCTCGCCCCCAGGCTGCGCGCACTTCGTGTCGCTTCGCCAACCCCCTACCGGGGGCACCACCAGCAGCCCGGCAAAGCCGGTTCCGCGGTGGTTCTGGAAATAACAGTGCCTCGCAACAGAGGCCGCAATCGAGAAGAACATGGCTGCACTTTCCTTACGCAACGTCATCAAGCGCTACGGCCACGGGCCGAAAGCCAACCAGGTCATCCACGGCGTGAGCGCCGAGATCGCCGACCATGAATTCGTCGTGATCGTCGGGCCTTCGGGCTGCGGCAAATCGACGCTGCTGCGCATGGTGGCTGGCCTCGAGGAAATCTCGGCCGGCGAAATCTTCATCGGCGGGCGCGTGGTGAACGACCTCGAGCCCTCCGAGCGCGACATCGCCATGGTGTTCCAGAACTACGCGCTCTATCCGCACATGAGCGTGTTCGCGAACATGGCCTACGGCCTGAAGATCGCCAAGGTGCCGGTGCCCGAAATCAAGGTGCGGGTGGACAAGGCCGCCAAGATCCTCGAACTGGGCCACCTGCTCGAGCGCAAGCCCCGCGAGCTCTCGGGCGGGCAGCGCCAGCGCGTGGCCATGGGCCGGGCCATCGTGCGCCAGCCGCAGGTGTTTTTGTTCGACGAACCGCTGTCGAACCTGGACGCCAAGCTGCGCGCGCAGACCCGCCTCGAAATCCAGAAGCTGCACCGCGAACTGGGCATCACCTCGCTCTTCGTCACGCACGATCAGGTCGAGGCGATGACGCTGGCGCAACGCATCATCGTGATGAACGGCGGCGTGATGGACCAGTTCGCGACGCCCGAAGAGGTGTATTCGCGTCCGGCCACCACCTTCGTCGCGAGCTTCATCGGCTCGCCGCCGATGAACCTGCTGCGGCACGCGCCGGGCGTGCGCCCGGGCCAGATCCTGGGCATTCGCCCCGAGCACATGAAGCTCGACGAGAGCGGCTGGACGGTACAGGTCGAGCAGGTCGAACTGCTGGGCGCGGAGCGCCTGGTGTACGGCCGCATCGGCGACGAACAGATCATCATGCGCACCGACGAAGGCGATCACCCGCCGGTCGCGGGCGACACGGTGAAGATCGCCGCGCGCGAAGACAAGCTGCACTGGTTCGACGCCGGATCGGGCAAACGCGCGGAGTGATGCTCGCCCCCAGGCTCCGCGCACTTCGTGTCGCTTCTCCTACCCCCTACCGGGGGCGACACCTGCGGCCCGGCGAAGCCGGTTCCGCGGTGTCTCGCGAAGGCGAACCTCAACTCAGGACTTGCTCATGACCCTCTGGCCCTACCCCCGCTGGGTCGCGCACCGCGGCGCCGGCAAGCTGGCACCTGAAAACACGCTCGCGGCTTTCCGCCTGGGCGCTTCGCACGGCTACCGCATGTTCGAGTGCGATGCCAAGCTCAGCGCCGACGGCGTGCCGTTCCTCATGCACGACGCCACGCTGGAGCGCACCACCAACGGCCACGGCGTCGGCGGCCAGCAGGCATGGAGCGCGCTGTCGCAGCTGGATGCAGGCGGTTGGCATTCGCGCGCCTTCGCGGGCGAGCCGCTGCCCACGCTCGAAAACCTGGCCCGCTTCTGCCTGGCGAACGGCTACCTGCTCAACATCGAGATCAAGCCCACGCCCGGCACCGAGCGCGAGACCGGCGAGGTCGTGGCACGGGAAGCGGCGCGCCTTTGGCAGGGCGCAGCCGTTGCGCCGCTGCTCACCTCGTTCCAGGTCGAATCGCTCGAGGGCGCCGCCGCCGCGCAACCCGAACTGCCGCGCGGCCTGCTGCTGGACACGCTGCGGGACGGCTGGCTGGCCACCGCGCTGGACCTGGGTTGCCAGGCCGTCGTCTGCAACCACGCGCTGTGGGACGCCGCCACGGTCGCGCAGGTGCATGGCGCGGGCATGCGTTCGCTGAGCTACACCGTCAACGACGACTGGGCCGCACAGCGGCTCATCGACCTGGGCACGGACGGCATCATCACGGACCGTGTCGACCTGTTCAGCCCCGGCGGCTGAGCCTCACATCGGTTACCGGCTCTTACGGCATGGCCGCTTCTATGATGCAGCCATGACCTGGATCCCTCGCCTGGCGACCTTTTTGCTTGCCGCCCTGCTGATGTGCGGCAGCGCGATGGCGCAGCCCGACCTCGGCGGCAGCGCCACGTCGCTGCCTGTGCCGGCCCCGACGGTGTCCGAGCTGCGCGACCGGTTCACCAAGATCACCGAGACCGCGAGCACCGATGAAGACGCGCGCAAGCTGCTCACGCAGATCAACGACATCGGCGCGCAAGCAGACAAGTTCGTCGCCGACCGCACCGGCGAGCTGGCCGACCTGAACGCTCGGCTCGGGGAACTGGGCAACGCGCCGGCCGCCGGCGCCACCGAAGACCCCGACATCACCCGCCAGCGCGCGCGCCTGACCAAGGAGCGCAACACACTCGACGCCGACATCCGGCTCGCTCGCCTGCTGTCCGTGGACGTGCGCCAGCGCGGCACCGACCTGGTCACCCAGCGCCGCGCCCTGTTCGAGGCGCAGCTCACCGAGCGCGCGGCCTCGCCGTTGAGCGGCGAGTTCTGGAAGGACCTGCGCGAGGCCTGGCCCGACGACGTGGAGCGCCTGAAGACGATGGTGGCCGGCCTGAACGACGGCCTGCTGACCGCGCTCGCCCCTCCCTCCCGCACGCCGGTCGTCGCGGCCCTGGTCGCCGCGCTGCTGCTCGCGGTGTTCGGCGTCTGGGTCGCCGAACATGTGCTCACCCGCCTGGCCGCGCGCTGGCTGCCGACCGGGCGCCTGCGGCGCTCGGTGCTGGTGATCGGCATCGTGGGAAGCCATGTGCTGCTGGTCGCGCTGGCGGCGCACGGGTTTGTCGCGGTGCTCAAGGAATACGCCACCTGGGAGCCGCAGGCACGCAAGGCGCTGCAGTCGGGGGCGCAGTCGCTGGTGTTCATTGCCTTCGTGATCGGGCTCGGACGCGGCCTGCTCGCCACCCGCCGGCCTTCGTGGCGCCTGCCGCCCATTCCCGATGCGATGGCCACGCGCCTGGCGGCCCTGCCCTGGCTGGTCGCGCTGGTCGCGGCGCTCGCCTGGACCCCGGCCGAAGTCAACGCGCTGATCGACGCCAGCTTCGCGGCCGTGGTCGCCACCCACGTGCTCACGGCGCTGGTGCTCACCGCGCTGGTGGGCGCGGTGCTCTACCTGGTGAAGCCGCTGCGCGCCGACGCGCCCGACGCAGGCCTGCCCGAGCGGCCGATGTGGGTCGGGCTGCTGGTCGCGCTGATCGGCGTGCTGATGATCGGCATCTGGGTGCTGGTGGCGGTGGGCTATGTGGCGCTTGGGAGCTTCCTGGCCTCGCAGCTCACCTGGAGCGGCATCGTGGCCGCGGCCTTCTATGTGCTGTTCAAGTTCGCCGACGACGTGTTCATGGCGCTGCTGTCGTCGCGCAGCACCCTCGGCCAGCAGTTGCAGAAAAGCTTCGGCCTCGCGCCACAGACGCTGGACCAGACGGCCACGGTGCTCTCGGGCATCAGCCGGGTCGCGCTCTTCTTCTACATGCTGATCGCGCTGGCCGCGCCGCTGGGCACCGGCCCGGGCGAGGTGTTCCAGCGCAGCGGCAAGTTCGGCTCGGGCGTGAAGGTGGGCGAGTTCCAGCTGGTGCCGGGCGCGATCTTCAGCGCCATCGCGGTGGCGGTGGTCGGCTTCATCGTGCTGCGGGTGTTCAAGCGCTGGCTGGAGCGCAGCTACCTGCCCAACACGAAGCTGGAGCCGGGCATGCAGAGCTCGCTCACCACGCTGCTGGGCTATGTGGGCGGCATCATGGTGGTCGCGTTCGCCCTCTCGGCCATGGGCATCGGCATCGAGCGCATCGCGTGGGTGGCGAGCGCGCTGTCGGTGGGCATCGGTTTCGGCCTGCAGGCGATCGTGCAGAACTTCATCTCGGGGCTGATCCTGTTGGCCGAGCAGCCGGTGAAGGTGGGCGACTGGGTGGTGCTGGGCACGGCCGAGGGCGACGTGCGGCGCATCAACGTGCGCGCCACCGAGATCGTGCTGGGCGACCGCTCGACGCTGATCGTGCCGAACTCGGAGTTCATCACCAAGACCGTGCGCAACATGACGCTGTCCAACGCCGAGGGCCGCGTGCTGATCCGCCTGCCGATGCCGCTGACGACCGACGCACAGCGTGTGCGCGACCTGATTCTGGACGCCTGCCGTGCGCACGAAGGAGTGCTGGAGACGCCCGCGCCTTCGCTCACGCTGGAGGGCATCGAGAACGGGCTGCTGATCTTCCAGGCCATTGCCTATGTGGCGAGCCCGCGCCTGGCGGGCGGCGTGCGCAGCGACCTGCTGTTCGCGATCCTGGATGAACTCAAGAAGGCTTCACTGCCGATGGCAACGCCGACCACCTTCATGATGGCGCCCAATGAGCCGGCCGCGGTCGCGCCGGCACCCGCCACGGCCAACTCGCCGATCCCCGGCATGCCCACGTGAGCCCGGCGCTGCCGGCGGCAGCGTGGGCCGGAAAGCCTGGAACAGCAGTACTGGCGTCAGCGGCGCCAGCCGCGCATCGCCAGCCATTGCACGGTGCCGCACACCACGACGAGCGCGGCATAGGTGACCATCGTCCCGTCGCGCCCCGACACCACCAGCCCGGCGACCAGGACCAGAACGCCCGCCCCGAAGGTGACGGCCCACTGCACCCACCAGCGCTGGACACCCGCGCGCTTGCCGCCCAGGAAACGCCCCGCCAGCACCAGGATCAGGGCGATGAAGGCCGCGGGTGCCACAAAATTAAGCAGGTGATTGAAGAGGGCCAGCAGGTCCATCAGGGGGAATGCCGGTATGCGGCGAAGGTTATGGCTGCCATAGGGAAAGCAATTTGTCCCAGCGCAAGCCTTGTGCGGCTGCTGATTTTATAATCACGCCCATGTCTGTCTGGGCCCTTGGGTTGAACCACACGACCGCGCCCCTCGATCTGCGCGGTCGTTTCGCGTTCGCGCTCGATCAATTGGCCCCCACCTTGCAGAGCCTGCGCAGCTCTTTCGCCACCGGCCGCCACCCCCAGGTCGAGGCCGCGATCATCTCGACCTGCAACCGCACCGAGATCTACTGCGCCTCCGAGAACATCGCCCTGGACCACACGGTCGGCTGGCTGGCCGAAAGCGGCGGCGTGGCTCCTGCCCTGCTGCGCTCGCATGCCTACACCCTGCACAACGACGAAGTCGCGCGCCATGCCTTCCGCGTGGCCAGCGGGCTCGACTCGATGGTGCTTGGCGAAGCCCAGATCCTCGGGCAGATGAAAGACGCGGTGCGCGCGGCCGAAACGGTGGGCGCACTCGGCAGCACGCTCAACCAGTTGTTCCAGCGATCGTTCGCGGTCGCCAAGGAAGTGCGCACCGCCACGGAGATCGGCGCGCATTCCATCAGCATGGCGGCCGCCGCGGTGCGTCTGGCCGGGCAACTCTTCGAAGACCTGCGCACGACGCGCGTGCTGTTCGTGGGCGCCGGCGAAATGATCGACCTCGCGGCCACGCACTTCGCGGCCAAGGAGCCCAAGTCCATCGCCATTGCGAACCGCACCCTCGAACGCGGCGAAAAGCTGGCCTCGCGCTTCGGCGGCGAAGCCATGCGGCTGGCCGACCTCCCGGCACGGCTGGCCGAGTTCGACATCGTCGTGAGTTGCACCGCCAGCACGCTGCCGATCATCGGCCTGGGCGCCGTGGAGCGCGCGCTCAAGGCGCGCAAGCACCGCCCGATGTTCATGGTCGACCTGGCGGTGCCGCGCGACATCGAGCCTGAAGTGAAGGCGCTGGAAGACATCTACCTCTACACCGTGGACGACCTCGCGCAGGTGGTGCAGCAAGGCCAGGCCAACCGGCAGGCCGCCGTGGCGCAGGCCGAAGTGATCATCGATGCCGGCGTGCAAAGCTTCATGCACTGGCTGGGCCAGCGCGGCACGGTGCCGCTGATCCAGCAACTCAATGCGCAGGCCGACGAGTGGCGCGCCGCCGAGATGGCGCGGGCGCGCAAGCTGCTGGCCAAGGGGGAATCGGTGGATGCGGTGCTCGAGGCGATGTCGCGCGGGCTCACGCAGAAGATGATGCACGGCGCCATGGCCGAGCTGCATGCCGGCGATGCCGCATCGCGCGAGCAGACCGCGCAGGCGATCTCGCGGCTGTTCCTGCGCAAAGAGCGTTAGCGGCGCCCGTCGTCGCCATGGCCCTCGCGGGCCGCGGTTTCCATGCGCCATGCCGCTTCAGGGCGGCGCCCTCCCCCATCTTGTCGAGCCCTTTCCGCCGTGAAATCCTTTCTGCGCCATCAACTCGAACGCTACGTCCAGCGCCTGGGCGAACTCGACTTCCTGCTCTCGCGCGAAGACATCATGAGCGACATGGCGCAGTACCGCACCATTTCGCGCGAGCACGCCGAAGTCACGCAGATCGCCGGCCGCTACGAGCGCTACAGGCAGCGCGAGGCCGACATCGCCGACGCGCAGGAGATGCTCGACGACCCGGACATGGCCGAGATGGCGCGCGACGAAATCGCGGGCGCCGAGGCCGAGCTGGTCCAGATCGAGGAAGAACTGCAGCGCCTGCTGCTGCCCAAGGACCCCGACGACGCGCGCAACGCCTTCATGGAAATCCGCGCCGGCACCGGCGGCGACGAATCGGCCCTGTTCGCCGGCGACCTGCTGCGCATGTACACGCGCTATTGCGAGCGCGCCGGCCTGCGCTGCGAGATCGTGAGCGAGAGCGCGAGCGAGCTCGGCGGCTACAAGGAAGTGGTGATCCGCATCGTCGGCGACGACGTCTTCGGCAAGCTGCGCTTCGAATCGGGCGGCCACCGCGTGCAGCGCGTGCCGGCCACCGAAACGCAGGGACGCATCCACACCAGCGCCTGCACGGTCGCCGTGCTGGCCGAGCCCGACGAAACCGTGGCGGTGCAGATCAACCCGGCGGACCTGCGCATCGACACCTACCGCGCGAGCGGCGCCGGCGGGCAGCACATCAACAAGACCGACTCGGCCGTGCGCATCACGCACATCCCGACCGGCATCGTGGCCGAGTGCCAGGACGACCGCAGCCAGCACCGGAACAAGGCCAAGGCGCTGCAGGTGTTGTCGGCGCGCATCCAGGAAAAGGACCGCAGCGAGCGTGCCGCCAAGGACGCGGCCATGCGCAAGGGCCTGATCGGCAGCGGCGACCGCTCGGACCGCATCCGCACCTACAACTTCCCGCAGGGGCGGCTCACCGACCACCGGATCAACCTCACGCTCTACAAGCTGCTGGCGATCATGGAAGGCGACCTGGGCGACGTGCTGGAAGCCCTGCGCGCAGCCCGCGAGGCCGAGCAGCTGGCCGAGCTGGAAGCCAGCCTGCCGGCTTGAAAGCGATGACCGGAGTCACCACGCCGTCCACCGTTGCACAGGCGCTCGCAGCCGCCGCCGCGCTGGGCATCGACCGCCTCGATGCCCAGTTGCTCATGCTTCATGCGCTGGGACGCGCGCCGCATGACCGGGCCTGGCTGCTCGCGCACGACACCGATGCGCTGTCCGATGCCGCCTGGACGGCGCTCGCTTCGCAGCTGTCGCGCCGGCTGGCGGGCGAACCGGTGGCGTATCTGCTGGGCGAGAAGGAGTTTCACGGCCTCAGCCTGCAGGTCGACGCCCGCGTGCTGGTGCCGCGCGCCGACACCGAAACGCTGGTCGACTGGGCCCTGCAGTGCCTCGAAGGCCGCAACGCCCCGCGCGTGCTCGACTTGGGCACGGGCAGCGGCGCGATCGCCCTGGCGCTGCAGCATGCGCGCCCCGATGCACAGGTCGATGCCGTCGATGCCAGCGCCGACGCGCTCGAGGTCGCCCGATCCAACGCCCGGCGCCTCGGGCTGCCGGTGCGCTTTGCCCTGGCCCACTGGCTCGACGGCGCCGCCGACGGCTACGCGGTGATCGCGAGCAATCCGCCGTACATCGCCGCCGGCGACCCGCATCTGCCCGCGCTGCAGCACGAGCCCTCCGCCGCGCTGGTCGCGGGCGCGGACGGCCTGGCCGACATCCGTCAGATCGTCCAGGACGCCCCCGATCACCTCGCACAGGGCGGCTGGCTGCTGCTCGAACACGGCCATGACCAGGCCGCCGCCGTGCGCCAGCTGCTCGAAACCCGCGGCTTCGCCGAAGTCCAAAGCCGGGACGACCTGGCAGGCATCCAGCGCTGCTCGGGCGGAATCTGGCGTGCGGTGAAATAATCCCCTCAGCCCACTTTTCAGGAGTTCCCATGTCCGACGCCCAACAACGCATCGACGACCTCGTCAAAACCAACGAACTCGTGCTCTTCATGAAGGGCAACGCCAGCTTCCCGATGTGCGGCTTCTCCGGCCGCGCGATCCAGATCCTCAAGGCCGTCGGCGTCGACACCAAGACGCTCAAGACCGTCAACGTGCTCGAAGACGACGGCATCCGCCAGGGCATCAAGGAATACAGCAACTGGCCCACGATTCCCCAGCTCTACGTGAAGGGCGAATTCGTCGGCGGCTCGGACATCATGATGGAGATGTACGAGTCGGGCGAATTGCAGCAGGTACTCAACGGCAATCCGGCCTGATTCCACACGGCTTGGCATGAGCCACGATCACGCGGACCACGGCCACTCGCATGACGGTGAGGAAGGCCCCGCCTGGAAGCACGACGGCGTGCGCGTGGTCGCGGCGAACCAGCTCGACGCCAACACGGCGCAGACGCCCGGCATGAACCGGGCGGCTGCCATCAACTTCGCCCGCGTGGGGGCGCAAAAGCTTTGGGCCGGCACGGTGACCATCCATGCCGATGCCAAGACCGGCGCCCATCACCACGGGCACCTCGAATCGGTGATCTACGTGGTGCGCGGCCGGGCCCGCATGCGATGGGGTGAAAAGCTCGAGTTCACGGCCGAGGCCGGACCGGGCGACTTCATCTACGTGCCGCCATTTGTGCCGCACCAGGAAATCAACGCCAGCGCGACCGAGCCGCTCGAATGCGTGCTGTGCCGCAGCGACGGCGAGGCCGTGGCCGTCAACCTGGACATCGAGCCCGTGGAAAAACCCGAATCCGTTCTCTGGGTCGACCCGACCCATCCGCACGGCGGCGTCTGAGGTTGGGTTTTTTCGCCGGGCCAGTCATGGCACCATGGCACCCTTCGCCGTGCCACCATGAACCTCACCCAAAGCCTGCTCATCATCGTCGCGCTGATCGCGATGAGCGCATTTTTCTCCCTTGCCGAAATCACCCTGGCCGCTTCGCGCCGCCTGCGCCTGCGCCAGATGGCCGACGAGGGCGATCCCCGCGCCGAGCGCGTGCTGCGCGTGCAGGAGCAGCCCGGCCATTACTTCACCGTGGTGCAGATCGGCCTCAATGCCGTGGCGATCCTCGGCGGTGTCGTCGGCGAGGGCTCGCTCAGCCCGTACTTCGCGCGCTTCTTCGAGAACTGGCTGAGCGTGGACGCCTCGGCGAACGTGGCCTTCCTGTGCTCGTTCGTGATCGTGATCGCGGTGTTCCTGGTGTTCGCCGACCTGTTCCCCAAGCGCCTGGGCATGAGCGACCCCGAGCGCATCGCGGTGCGCATGGTCGGGCCGATGCTGCTGCTGATCACCACCTTCAAGCCGCTGGTGTGGTTCTTCACGCGCTGTACCGACCTGCTGTTCAAGGTGCTGGGCATGCCGATGGCGCGCGACGACAAGATCACCTCGGCCGACATCCTGGCCATGACCGAGGCCGGCGCCCGCGCGGGCGTGCTCGCGGTGCGGGAGCAACAGGTGATCGCCAATGTGTTCGAGTTGGAGACGCGCCTGGTGAGCAGTGTGATGACGGCGCGCGAAAGCATCGCCTGGTTCCTGCACGACGACCCCGAGTCGGTGCTGCGCGCGCGCATCGTGGCCGAGCCGTTCTCGGCCTACCCGGTGTGCGACGGCGACATCGACCATGTGCTGGGCTATGTCGATGCCAAGGACATGTTCCAGCGCGTGCTCAGCGGCCAGCCGCTGGCCTTCGACCAGGGCCTGCCCTTGCACAAGGCGCTGGTGATTCCCGACCGGCTCTCGCTCACCGAGGTGCTGGAGCAGTTCCAGCAGGCGCATGAAGACTTCGCGATCATCGTCAACGAGTACAGCCTGGTGGTGGGCGTGATCACGCTCAACGACGTGATGAGCACGGTGATGGGCGACCTGGTGTCGATGCCCGACGAAGAGCAGATCGTCAAGCGCGACGAGAACTCATGGCTGATCGACGGTGTCACGCCCATCCAGGACGTGCAGCGCGCGCTGCACATCGACGAGCTGCCGCATTCGGAGGAGTACGAAACCCTGGCGGGCTTCCTGATGGTGATGCTGCGCCGCGTGCCCAAGCGCACGGACAGCGTGACCTGGGGCGGCTACACCTTCGAGGTGATGGACGTCGACAGCTACCGCATCGACCAGGTGATGGTGACCAAGGGCTCGGCAACGGCCAAGGCGCCGGTCGGTTGATCGGCGGCAGCCCCTTGTGAAGGCTTTTCAGGCCGCTGCAGCGCGATCCCGTTCTCGCTCGCGGGCCTTGTCGTCGTAGGCCCAGAGCCGCTGGTTGGCGAACACCGCGTTGGGGTACGGCGACTTGCCCCGGCTGCCGTTGTAGCGGCCGAGCGTCATGTACAGGTCGCCTTTTTCACGGTCGAGGTAGTGGCGCAGGATCACGCAGCCGAAACGCAGGTTGGTCTGCATGTGGAACAGCTTGGCGGAGTCGCTGTCGCCGATCACACGGGTCCAGAACGGCATGACCTGCATGTAGCCGCGCGCACCCGCGCTGGAAACCGCGAACTTGCGGAAATTGCTCTCGACCTGCACCAGCCCCAGCACCAGGCTCACGTCGAGCCCGGATCGCTTGGACTCGTACCAGACGGTCTGCAAGAACTCCTTGCGCGACGGCCAATCGGCAATTTTTTTCTTGAGCCGCTGGCTCATTTCGCCGAGCCAGCGCAAGTAAGCCAGGCGCGCTTCGGTGCTCGTGAACTCGGGCACCGGCGGCGCCCTGTTGCTGATGGCCGAACTCAGCGCGGTGCGCACCGAGTCGATCAAGGGCTCTTCGATCTGGGCACCGGCAAAGGCCGCTCGCGGTATCGCGAGCATCGACAGCACACCGGCGGTCGCGGCGCCCGCAAGGCATTGGCGCCGGGAAATGCCGGCCTCCGTGGCCTTTGGAGCCGGGTCGTCGAAACGGCCGGGGATATTCATGCAGCGAGCTTGCCGGCGATGAAGTCGGCGATGCCGGCCGACGGCACCTTGGTGGCGGCCGTGTCGCGGCGGTGCTGGTATTCGAGCTGGCCCTCTTTGAGGCCGCGGTCGGAGATGACCACGCGGTGCGGCACGCCGATGAGTTCCCAGTCGGCGAACATTGCGCCGGGGCGCTCGCCGCGGTCGTCGAGCAGCACGTCGACGCCGGCTGCAAGCAGCTGTTCGTAGAGCGCCTCGGCTGCGACCTTGACCTCGGGGCTGCGGTCCATGCCGATCGGGCAGACCACCACCGTGAAGGGCGCCAGGGCGTCGGGCCAGATGATGCCGCGCTCGTCGTGGTTCTGTTCGATGGCAGCGGCGGGCAGGCGCGTGATGCCGATGCCGTAGCAGCCCATCTCGAGGAATTGCGGCTTGCCGCTCTCGTCGAGGTAGGTCGCGTTCATGTCCTTGCTGTACTTGGTGCCGAGCACGAAGACGTGCCCGACCTCGATGCCGCGTTCGATGGCCAGCAGGCCCTTGCCGTCGGGCGAGGGGTCGCCGGCCACGACGTTGCGCAGGTCGGCCACGATTTCCGGTTCGGGCAAGTCGCGGCCCCAGTTGACGCCGGTCATGTGGAAATCGACTTCGTTGGCGCCGGTGATCCAGTCGGCCAGCACCGCCGCTTCGCGGTCCGCCACGAGCCTGACGGGCTTCTTCAGGTTCAGCGGGCCGAGGTAGCCGGGCTTGCAACCGAAGTGCTCGTCGATTTCGGCGAGCGTGGCAAAGCGGAAACCCTTGTCCAGGCCGGGCACCTTGCTGACCTTGATCTCGTTCATGTCATGGTCGCCGCGCAGCAGCAGCAGCCAGACCTGCGAGCCCTTGGGGTTGCCGGCTTCGTCGAGGATGTCGGTGGCCAGCACCAGCGATTTGATCGTGGTCGAGAGCGGCACACCGAGCAGCTCGGCCACATCGGCGCAGGTGCTCTTGCCGGGGGTCGGCGTCTTCTCGAGCGACTTGGCAGCCGCGGGGCGCGGTCCGGCTGGAGCCAGTGCCTCGGCCTTTTCCATGTTGGCGGCGTAATCGCTCTCGGGGCAGTAGACGATGGCGTCTTCACCAGTCGCGGCGATCACCTGGAACTCTTCGCTCAGGTCGCCGCCGATGGCGCCGCTGTCGGCTGCGACGGCGCGGTAGCGCAGGCCGAAGCGATCGAAGATGTTGCGGTACGCCTGTGCCATGACCTGGTAGCTGGCCTTGGCCGCATCCAGGTCGCGGTCGAAGCTGTAGGCGTCCTTCATGATGAATTCGCGCCCGCGCATCAGGCCGAAGCGCGGACGGCGCTCGTCACGGAACTTGGTCTGGATCTGGTAAAAATTCTTCGGCAACTGCTTGTAGCTGCGGATTTCCTGGCGTGCGATGTCGGTGACAACTTCTTCGCTGGTCGGCTGGATCACGAAGTCGCGGTCGTGCCGGTCCCTGATGCGCAGCAGCTCGGGGCCCATCTTCTCGAAGCGGCCGGTCTCCTGCCAGAACTCGGCCGGCTGGACCACCGGCATGGCGAGCTCGACGGCACCGGCGCGGTTCATTTCTTCCCGCACGATCGCCTCGACCTTGCGGATCACGCGCAGTCCCATCGGCATGTAGGTGTAGATGCCCGTACCGAGCTTCTTGATCATGCCGGCCCGCATCATCAGCCGATGGCTTGCGACCTCGGCGTCAGCGGGCGCTTCCTTGAGGGTGGAGACAAAAAATCGGGAAGCTTTCATCGGGATCGCATGCTGGATTCGGAATGGGATGTGGGGGACAACTCCCCCGGGGAGACCCTGAGAGCCTGGCATCGCTCGCTTGCCGAGGTCAACCCGGCATGCATAATCGACTCAGTTCAAAAATTGGGGTTTGATTATGCTCGACCGGGACGGCTTCAGGCCCAACGTCGGCATCATCCTGCTCAACCAGAGAAACCAGGTTTTCTGGGGCAAGCGCATACGCACGCACTCCTGGCAGTTTCCGCAAGGCGGCATAGACCGCGGCGAAAGTCCCGAGCAAGCCATGTTTCGGGAACTGCATGAGGAGGTGGGGCTCCACCCGGAGCATGTGCGCATCGTGGCCCGTACCCGTGACTGGTTGCGCTACGAGGTGCCGGATCGGTTCATCCGCCGTGACGCACGGGGCCACTACAAGGGCCAGAAGCAAATCTGGTATTTGCTGCAACTCACCGGCCACGACTGGGATCTGAACCTGCGTGCCACCGACCATCCTGAATTCGACGCCTGGCGCTGGCACGACTACTGGGTGCCGCTCGACGTGGTCGTCGAGTTCAAGCGCGGCGTCTACGAGATGGCGCTCACCGAGCTTGCTCGCTACCTGCCCCGGCAGGATTTCCGCAACCGCTTCCTGCGCAGCAACGTGCGCGCCCGAGAATTCGAGCGCCATCCGCTGGACGCCGGAGCCCCCGCGGGCCTCGACCTGCCGCCCGGCGGCAGTTTCGATCCGCATCCCGACATTCCTTCTGCGAGCGATGAACCTCCTTCCAACGACAACGCGACCTTCCTTCCGACGCCACGCTGAGCGCGTCCTGCTCCTGGCCTGCTTCGGCATCCTCGCCGGTTGCGGCACGGGCAAGTACGACACCGACAACCCCGACTGGGCGCAAGCCGGAATGCCGCCGCCGCCCAAGCGCGCGGAAACGGACAAGGAGTGGGAAGAAACCGCCGCCCCGCCCCCGCCGGCATTCAGCGAAAGCCGCTTGCTGCCGATCGAGATGCCTCCGTACATGAGCCTGAAGTTCGGCGTGGACCCGGGAACGATCACGATCACGCCCGACGGCATCGTGCGCTATGTGGTGGTGGCCAACAACCGCAGCGGCGGCGCCAGCAATGCCTTCTACGAAGGCGTGCGCTGTTCGACCAACGAAGTGAAGAGCTATGCGCGCTACAACAACGGCACCTGGGAAGAGACGAAGAAACAGGAGTGGAAGCGCATCGACGACCTGAACTCGCGCTACACGAAGGCGCTCTCGGCCCAGGGCATCTGCCGCGGCAACGCGCCGCGCCGCTCGGTCGGGGAAATGGTCCAGAACATCCGCAACCCGATACGGGAAGTGCAGTAGACGAAACAACGGGGCCTGCGCCCCGTTTTTTTTGGTGTCAGCCGGGCATCAGCACCATGTTGTCGCGGTGGACCATCTCGGGTTCCGCGACATAGCCCAGCAAACGCTCGAACTCCGCCGACGGTTTGCGGCACAGCAGGCGAGCCTCCACGCTCGAATAGTTGGCAAGGCCGCGCGCGAGTTCGAGGCCTTCGGTATCGCGCACCGCGATCACGTCGCCCCGCGAGAACTCTCCCGACACGCTCGTCATGCCGATCGGCAGCAGGCTCTTTCCCTCGGTGCGCACCTTGGCGGCGGCACCCGCGTCGACGATGACGGCGCCTCGCAGTTGCAGGTGGTCGGCCATCCAGCGCTTGCGCGCCTGGTGCTTGGCCGTCTGCGCCACCAGCAGCGTGCCGATGGATTCGCCTTGCGTGAGGCGCAACAGGGCGTCGGCCTCGCGGCCCCAGGCGATGACCGTGGACGCGCCGGATCCCGCCGCGCGCTTGGCCGCCAGGATCTTGGTGATCATCCCGCCGCGGCCGATGCTGGAGCCCGCGCCGCCCGCCATCGCTTCCAGCGCCGGGTCGCCGGCGGCGGCTTCGTGCACGAAGGTTGCGCCCGGGTCCTTGCGCGGGTCGGCCGTGTAGAGGCCCTTCTGGTCCGTCAGGATGATCAGCGCGTCGGCTTCGACCAGGTTGGCCACGAGCGCGCCGAGCGTGTCGTTGTCGCCGAACTTGATCTCGTCGTTGACGACCGTGTCGTTCTCGTTGATGACAGGCACCACGCCCAGGCGCAACAAGGTGACCAGCGTCGAGCGCGCATTGAGATAGCGCTCGCGGTCGGCAAGGTCGGCGTGGGTCAGCAGCACCTGGGCGCTGCCGATTTCGTTCTCACGCAGCTTGGTCTCGTACATCTGGGCCAGGCCCATCTGCCCGACGGCCGCGGCGGCCTGGAGCTCGTGGATTTCGTGCGGCCGGGTGCGCCAGCCGAGGCGCTTCATGCCTTCGGCAATGGCGCCGCTGGACACCATCACGACCTCGCGCCCTTCGCGCACCAACGCCGCGAGCTGCCGGCACCATTCGCCGATGGCCGCCTCGTCGAGGCCGCGCCCCTCGTTGGTCACGAGGCTGGAGCCCACCTTGACGACGATACGGCGGGCATCCCGCAAGGCAGTGGATCCGGAATTCGAGGTCATTGGCGGCTGTTGCGGTCGTGAATGCTGCGTGTTTGGCTGTCTGTCAATGTCGGCACCGGCGGTCGATGCCACGCCCCGCTCAGGCCGGATCGGGCGGCAGCGGAACAAATCGCGGATCGATCTCGACCGGCTCCTGCTCTGCAACCTGTTGCGCCTTCACCTGCTGGTAGACGGCCTGCACCAGGTGTTCACAGCCTTCGCGCGTGAGAGCGGAGATCTCGAACACCGGGCCCTTGAAACGCAGACGCTTGACGACGTCCTTGACGAGGGCCGCACGCTCATCCACGGGCACCATGTCGAGCTTGTTCAGCACCAGCCAGCGCGGCTTCTCGTAGAGCGCGGCGTCGTACTTCTTCAACTCGCCCACGATGGCCTTGGCCTGAGCGACCGGATCGACGGCATCGTCGAACGGGGCCATGTCGATCACATGCAGCAACAGACGGGTGCGCTGCAGGTGGCGCAGGAACAGATGGCCCAGGCCCGCGCCTTCGGAGGCGCCTTCGATCAGTCCGGGCAGGTCGGCCACCACGAAGCTCTGTTCGGGACCGACGCGCACCACACCCAGATTCGGGTGCAGCGTGGTGAAGGGATAGTCGGCGATGCGAGGCCGCGCGTTCGAGACGGCGCTGATCAAGGTCGACTTGCCCGCGTTCGGCATGCCCAGCAGGCCCACATCGGCCAGCACCTTGAGTTCGAGCTTCAGGCTCTTCTTTTCGCCCGGCCAGCCAGGCGTTTTCTGGCGGGGGGCGCGGTTGATGGCGCTCTTGAAGCGCATGTTGCCGAAGCCGCCGTCGCCGCCCTTGGCGATGGTGATGACCTCGCCTTCGGTCAGCAATTCGTAGAGCACTTCGCCCGTTTCGGCATCACTGATGATGGTGCCGACCGGCACCTTGAGCGTGATGTCGTCGCCCGCAGCGCCGAACATGTCGGAGCCCATGCCGTGCTCGCCGCGCTTGGCTTCGTGCCGGCGCGCATAGCGGAAATCGACGAGTGTGTTGAGGTTGGAATCGGCCACCGCGAAGACGTGGCCGCCGCGGCCGCCGTCGCCGCCGTTGGGGCCGCCGAATTCCTTGTACTTCTCATGACGGAACGACACGCAGCCGTTGCCGCCATCGCCGGCAGCGATGTCGATGAAGGCTTCGTCTACGAACTTCATGGGATGTCCAGTTTACAAATGAAGAAGCCCCGGCAAAGCGGGGCTCCGAGCAGGTCGAGTGGTGACTCGGTGACCGGGTTTTTTAGACCGCGGGGGTCACGTTGACCATGTGCTTGTTGAGCGCACCCTTGTGACCGAACGACACGTGGCCGTCGACCAGGGCGAACAACGTGTGGTCCTTGCCCACGCCGACATTCACGCCGGGGTGGAACTGGGTGCCGCGCTGACGCACGATGATCGAGCCTGCGCTGATCAGTTCGCCGCCGAACGCTTTCACGCCGAGCATCTTGGGCTTGGAATCGCGCCCGTTTCGCGTTGAGCCGCCGCCTTTTTTCTGTGCCATGGAATGTGCTCCTTAGCCGGCGATCGCGCCGATTTGCAGTTCGGTGAACTGCTGGCGATGGCCTTGACGTTTCTGATAGTGCTTGCGACGGCGCATCTTGAAGATGCCGACCTTGTCGTGCTTGCCGTGCGACAGTACCGTGACTGTCACAGTTGCGCCGGACACCAGGGGCGTGCCAACCTTGATTTCAGCGCCGTTTCCGACGGCCAGAACCTGGTCGATCACGATTTCCTGGCCTACGTCCGCAGCAATCTGTTCTACTTTAATTTTTTCGCCGGAAGCAACGCGATACTGCTTGCCGCCGGTTTTTATGACCGCGTACATGTAAACCTCTTAGAAATGAGTCTCCGCAGCGAATTCCGCAGAGCCCAAGATTATAGCGCGGTTTGCGCCCGCTAACACGCCCTCCGTCGGCAACGCCCCTGCACGCAGGCGCCGCTCCCTATAATTTGCGCCTCCCGGCCTCTTCCAGGCCGCCCTCCCTTCAGCAGCGCCTTGCGCATCCGCCTTGCCAGTCCCCGCCGCCGACACCTCCCCCACCGCCACCGTGCTGGACCTGATTGCCGGCGACATGGTCGAAGTCGATCGCGTCATCGCCCGCCGCCTCGACACGGGCGTGCCGCTGGTGAGCCAAGTCTCCAAATACATCATCTCCGCCGGCGGCAAACGCCTGCGGCCCGCGCTGCTGCTGCTGATGTCCGGCGCATTGGGCTACACGGGCGAGCAGCGCTTCAATCTGGCTGCCGTCGTCGAATTCATCCACACAGCCACTTTGCTGCATGACGACGTGGTCGACGAATCGACTTTACGACGCGGACGCGCGACGGCCAACGAATCGTTCGGGAATCCGGCCAGCGTGCTGGTGGGCGACTTTCTCTATTCGCGCGCATTCCAGATGATGTTGGACGCCAACAACATGCGCATCATGCAGATCCTGGCCGAAGCAACCAACGTCATCGCTGAAGGCGAGGTGCTTCAGCTCATGAACATGCACGACGCTTCACTCGACGAGGCGGCTTACCTGCGCGTGATCCGTTCCAAGACGGCCAAGCTCTTCGAGGCGAGCACCCGGCTGGCGGCGGTACTCGCCGGCACGACACCGGAAGTCGAAGAAGCCTGCGCCACCTACGGACAGGCCCTGGGCACCGCCTTTCAGGTCATCGACGACGTTCTGGACTATGCGGGCGATGCCCACGAAACCGGCAAGAACATCGGAGACGACCTTCGCGAAGGCAAAACTACCCTGCCTTTGATTTTTGCCATGCAGCGCGGCACTTCCGAGCAAAGCGCGCTGGTGCGGGCCGCCATCGAAGCCGGCGACACCGCCCAATTGGGCACGATCGTCGAAATTGTTCGCGAAACCGGCGCACTGGACGCATCGCGCGCTGCTGCAGCCGCCGAAGCGAGACGCGCAATCGATGCATTGCGCGACTTTCCTTCCAATTCGCACGCGTCTGGTTTGCTACAATTGGCGGCTCAGTTGCTTGAGCGACGTGCCTGAACACCTCACAAGAGTTGGCATCTAGGACGACTTTTTTGCAACCAATCGGGGTGTAGCTTAGCCTGGTAGAGCGCTACGTTCGGGACGTAGAGGCCGGAGGTTCGAATCCTCTCACCCCGACCAGCCTTTGGCTGGCATAAATAATGGCCATGCCTGTTGCTGTGTAGCGATTTACAGCACAGGAGCGATGAGCGATGATCGTGAAGCACTTTCTCACATCTTTTGCATTCGCTGAATGGCCGCTGCCGAACTTCCAGTTAAAGAACCTACGCAAGTAGCCCTCCCGGGCTTGGCGCGTGCCCTGGTTTCGGCCGGCAAGCTGCCCGCGAAAATTGCGGAGGACATCTATCAGAAGTCCTTGAGCGGCCGTACCAGCTTCATTGCGGAGCTGACCGGGACCGGCGCCGTGTCGGCCGCCGACCTGGCACACACCCTTTCCACGGCCTTCGGCGCGCCGCTGCTCGACCTCGATGCGATCGATCACCAGCGCCTTCCCAAGGATCTGCTCGACCCGAAGCTGTGCCACGCATACCGCATCGTCGTCCTCAGCAAGCGCAACAATCGTCTCATTGTTGCAACAGCCGACCCTTCGGACCAGCAGGCAGCGGAAAAGATCAAGTTTGCCTCCCAGTTGGGCGTCGACTGGGTCATCGCCGAGTACGACAAGCTCTCGCGAATGATCGAAGCCGCCGCCGTGAGCGCGGCAGAAACGATCAACAGCATCGTCGGCTCCGAGTTCGAGTTCGACGACGCATCGAGCGAGGCCTCGAACGAAGCCAGCGAGCAGGCCGTCGCCGAGGTCGAAGATGCGCCGGTCGTGCGCTTTCTTCACAAGATGCTGCTCGACGCGGTCAGCATGCGCGCCTCGGACATCCACTTCGAGCCCTACGAGCACCACTACCGCGTGCGCTTTCGGGTCGACGGCGAACTGCGCGAGATCGCCAGCCCGCCGACCGTGATCAAGGACAAGCTCGCCTCCCGCATCAAGGTCATCTCACGGCTGGACATCTCCGAGAAGCGCGTGCCGCAGGACGGCCGGATGAAGCTCAAGATCGGGCCCGACCGCGTGATCGACTTTCGCGTGAGCACGCTGCCCACGCTGTTCGGCGAAAAGATCGTCGTACGTATTCTTGACCCGAGCAGCGCCCGCCTGGGCATCGATGCGCTCGGCTACGACGCCGTCGAAAAGGAACGACTCCTCCAGGCAATTGGCCGTCCCTACGGCATGGTGCTCGTCACCGGCCCCACGGGCTCGGGCAAGACGGTGTCGCTCTACACCTGCCTGAATCTCTTGAACCAGCCGGGCGTGAACATCGCGACGGCGGAAGATCCGTCCGAAATCAACCTGCCGGGCGTCAACCAGGTCAATGTCAACGAGCGAGCCGGCCTGACCTTCGCCACCGCGTTGCGCGCGTTCCTGCGCCAGGATCCGGACATCATCATGGTCGGCGAAATCCGCGACCTCGAAACCGCCGATATTTCGATCAAGGCGGCGCAAACGGGCCACCTGGTGCTCTCGACGCTGCACACCAACGACGCGCCGACCACTCTCACGCGGATGCGCAACATGGGCATTGCGCCCTTCAACATAGCGTCCAGCGTGATTCTCATCACCGCGCAGCGCCTGACACGCAGGCTTTGCACGGTATGCCGCGTGCCGGCCGACATTCCGCGCGAGGCATTGCTCGAAGCAGGCTTCAAGGAAGAAGACCTGGACGGCTCTTGGAAGCCTTATCGCCCCGTAGGCTGTTCGGCATGCAGCGGCGGCTACAAGGGCCGGGTCGGTATCTACCAGGTGATGCCGATCACCGAAGCGATCCAGGAAATCATCCTGCGCGATGGCAGCGCACTGGACATCGCCCAGCAATCCGAGCGCGAAGGCGTGCGCTCATTGCGCCAGTCGGGCCTCGGAAAAGTCAAGCAGGGCCTCACTTCGCTCGAAGAAGTGGTGGCCTGCACCAATGAATAACGAACACTGAATACCGGAGATCGAATGGCAACAGTGGCATCCTCCCGCGCCCAAGTCACGCACAAGGAATTTGTCTTCGAATGGGAAGGCAAGGACCGCAACGGCAAGCTGGTGCGCGGCGAACTCCGGGCCGCCGGCGAAAACCAGGTGCAGGCGGCGTTGCGCCGCCAGGGCGTGCTGGCCTCCAAGATCAAGAAGCGGCGCATGCGCTCGGGCAAGGCCATCAAGCCCAAGGACATCGCCATCTTCACGCGGCAACTGGCGACGATGATGAAGGCCGGCGTGCCGTTGATGCAGTCCTTCGACATCGTCGGCCGCGGCAACGCGAATGCGAGCGTGTCGAAGCTTCTCAATGACATTCGAAGCGATGTGGAAACCGGTACCTCGCTGTCGGCGGCCTTTCGCAAGTTTCCGAAGTACTTCGACAACCTGTACTGCAACCTGGTCGAGGCCGGGGAGGCCGCCGGTATCCTGGAAGAACTGCTGGACCGTCTTGCCACCTACATGGAAAAGACGGAGGCGATCAAGTCCAAGATCAAGTCGGCGCTGATGTATCCGATCTCGGTGGTCGTCGTTGCCTTCGTGGTGATCGCGATCATCATGATCTTCGTGATTCCGGCGTTCAAGCAGGTGTTCAGTTCTTTCGGCGCCGACCTGCCGGCGCCGACGCTCATCGTGATCGGTATGAGTGAATTCTTCGTCGCGTACTGGTGGCTCATCTTCGGCGGGCTCGGCGGCGGCATCTACTTCTTCCTGCAGGCCTGGAAGCGCAACGAGCGCGTGCAGAAGGTCATGGACCGCCTTTTGCTGCGCATTCCCATCTTCGGCACGCTGATCGAGAAATCCTGCATTGCGCGCTGGACCCGGACTTTGGCGACCATGTTCGCAGCCGGCGTTCCCCTCGTCGAAGCGCTCGATTCCGTTGGAGGAGCCTCAGGCAACACCGTCTATGGCGATGCCACCGCCAAGATCCAGCAGGAAGTCTCGACCGGCACCAGCCTCACCACGGCCATGACCAACGCCAACCTGTTCCCCTCGATGGTGATCCAGATGACTTCCATCGGCGAAGAATCCGGCTCCATCGACCACATGCTGGGCAAGGCGGCCGACTTCTACGAATCCGAAGTGGACGACATGGTCGCGGGCCTCTCCAGCCTGATGGAGCCCATCATCATCGTGTTCCTGGGCACCATCATCGGCGGCATCGTGGTGGCCATGTACCTGCCCATCTTCAAGCTCGGCCAAGTCGTTTGATGTCGGTTTCGCAAGGGTTCGACGCCGCGCTGGCCGGCGTGCTGGGGCTATTGGTCGGCAGCTTCCTGAACGTGGTGATCTACCGCATGCCGGTGATGATGTACCGGGACTGGCTGACCGACGCCGTCGCCAACCTGATGTCGTCCAAGGACCAGCCTTCGCTCTGGTCGCTGGTTTTCGGCCCGAAGTCGAAGGCACCGAAGGAACTCGAGGCCGCGGCCGACAAGGCCGCCCCGGCCATCGAGAACCTGCCCCGCTTCGACCTGGCCCTCCCGGCATCGCGCTGCGGCGCCTGCGGACACAAGATCCGCCTGCACGAGAACATCCCCGTGTTGAGCTACATCTTCCTGCGCGGCCGCTGCGCGTCGTGCAAGACGTCGATCAGCCCGCGCTACCCGCTGGTCGAGGCGATCACCGGCGCCCTGTTTGCCCTTTGCGGCTGGCGTTTCGGCCTCACCCCCACCGGCGCGTTGTGGGCTGCCTTCGCCGCGTTGCTGATCTGCCAGTTCCTCATCGATTTCGACACCCAGTTCCTGCCCGATCCGCTGAACTACATGCTGCTCTGGCTGGGCCTGGTCGGCGCGGCCATGGGCTGGACTGGCGTGACGTTGAGCTCGGCCGTCTGGGGCGCCGTGTTCGGCTATCTGAGCCTCTGGCTTGTGTACCATGGCTACCGCCTGATCACGGGCAAGGAAGGCATGGGCTATGGCGACTTCAAACTGCTCGCTGCGCTGGGCGCATGGCTCGGGGCCGACTACCTCATCGCCATCATCCTTGTCTCTTCGCTGGTGGGCGCCGTGATCGGCCTGACGCTGCGTTTTGCCGGCAAGCTCGCCCACAAGGACATTCCCATCGCGTTCGGCCCCTTCCTGGCCGGCGCAGGGCTTGTGTGCCTCGTCATCGGTCCTGAACTGGTGAGGCAGTGGGTTCCCTTCGCGTTCCCGCTCGGCACGTTGCTGCGCTGACGCACGCCATGGTGCGGCGCATCGGACTGACGGGGGGCATCGGCAGCGGCAAGAGCACCGTTGCCACGATGCTGGTGGCCCGTGGCGCCGTGCTGGTCGACACCGACGCCATCGCCCGCAGCATCGCCCAGCCCGGCGGCATCGCCATGCCCGCCCTCGAGGCCGAATTCGGCCGCGGCGTCATTGCGCCGGACGGCGGCCTCGACCGGGCCGCCATGCGGCAGATCGTGTTCGCCGACGCGGGCGCCAAGCGCCGGCTCGAATCCATCCTGCATCCCCTGATCGGCACCGAGACCCAGCGGCAGGCTGCGGCCGCGGGCGAGGACGCCGTCGTGGTGTTCGACGTGCCGCTGCTCGTGGAATCCGGACGCTGGCGGGCCCTCGTGGACCGGGTGCTGGTGGTCGATGCCACGGAGGCCACGCAGTTGAAGCGCGTGGTCGCGCGCTCGGGCTGGACGCCCGATGCCGTCCGCGCCGTCATTGCGCAACAAGCCCCTCGCGCCGTGCGCCGGGCCGCCGCCGATGCGGTGGTTTTCAACGAGTCGCTCACCCTCCTGGAACTCGAAACCGAAGTGCAGGGTCTCTGGAAGCTGTGGGCCGCGGCCACCACGCGATAATCCGAGACCGGCCGCTCCCGCGGCGGCATAACGATTACGACAAAAAGGCGCTCGCCGCAGTGCCCTCCCCGAGATGCTTTTCAACTCGTATCCTTTCATTTTTGTCTTTTTCCCGTTGGTCCTGATCGGGTTCTTCCTGATCGGCAAGCGCAACACACGCGCCGCCGCCGGCTTTCTCGCACTGGCCTCGCTCTTCTTCTACGCCTGGTGGAGCATCGAGGCCCTGCCGCTGCTGCTGGGCTCGATCTGCGTCAACTATTGGTTCGGACTGCACCTGTCGCCCGCGCCGGGCCGCGACGATCGCAAGCGCAAGACGCTGCTGATCGCCGCGCTGGTGGTCAACCTGGGCGTGCTTGCCGTCTTCAAGTACGCCAACTTCTTCCTGCAGAACGTCGACGCCGGACTGATCGCGGCGGGCCTCACGCCCATCGAACTGGTGCACATCGTGCTGCCGATCGGCATCTCGTTCTATACCTTCACGCAGATCGCCTTCCTGGTCGACTGCTGGCAGGGCAAGGTACATGAGCGCAGCTTCGTCCATTACCTGCTGTTCGTGACCTACTTCCCGCACCTGATCGCGGGCCCCGTGCTGCATCACGCGCAGATGATGCCGCAGTTCGCCAATGCAGCGACTTACCGTGTCGATGCCAACAAGGTGGCGATCGGCATCGCGATCTTCACCTTCGGCCTGGCCAAGAAACTGCTCATCGCCGACCCCATGGGCCAGTACGCCGACATGATGTTCAACGGCGTGCACAAGGGCATCGAGCCCACGCTCTACACCGCATGGTTCGGTGCGCTGGCCTACACGCTGCAGATCTATTTCGACTTCTCGGGCTACTCGGACATGGCCGTGGGCCTCTCGCTGTGCCTGGGCGTGCGGCTGCCGCTCAACTTCCGCTCGCCCTACAAGTCGACCAACATCATCGAGTTCTGGCGCCGCTGGCACATCTCGCTGTCGACCTTCCTGCGCGACTATCTGTACGTGCCGCTGGGCGGCAACCGCAAGGGGCCGGCGCGGCGCTACCTGAACCTGTTCCTCACGATGCTGCTGGGTGGCCTGTGGCATGGCGCCGCCTGGACCTTCGTGATCTGGGGTGCACTGCACGGCGCCTTCCTCATGATCAACCACCTGTGGAATTCCAAGGTGCGGCGCAACGTCACGCCCGGCCGCATCGCCCATGTGCTGGGCTGGCTGCTGACCTTCCTGTGCGTGGTGGTGGCCTGGGTCGTCTTCCGCGCCGAAAGCATGCAAGCGGCCATGGCCGTCTACAAGGGCATGCTCGGCCTGCACGGCGCGCCGGCCTCGGCGTTCAGCGAACTGGGCCCGGTGCCCTATCGCAAGCCGGAGTTCTTCCAGACCATGCTGGTCGGCATCATCATCTGCCTGGCGCTGCCGCCCACCATCACGCTCGAGCGCTGGATTCCGCATCCGAAGGCCGTTGCCGGCCGGCCTGTCATGGCCTGGCTCTCCACGGCGGTGCTGGCCGTCGGCACCTTCGCGCTGTTCGCCTGGTGCGTCTCGAAGCTGGGCAACTACAGCCCGTTCCTCTACTTCCAATTCTGATTCGACATGACGATGCCCGCGAAAGTCTGGCTGCGGTTCTTCCTCATCGGCTACATCGTGCTGATGGGGCTGTGGATCGTTTCGCTGACCAGCCCCATTCCCTATGGCGACCTCACGCGGATCGGCCGGCTGTCCGAGCGTGAATTCGGCTGGACGGCGCCGCCGCCGAAGGTCGACCCGGCATTGCTGAAGGGCACGCCGGTCGATCAGGCCGACATCATGGTCATCGGCGACAGCTTCTCCATGACCTTCCGCTGGCAGTCCAAGCTCGTTGCGGCCGGCTACCGCGTCTCGACCACCTACTGGGGCCAGTACGAAAATGCGATGTGCGGCGACTTCGACCAATGGATCCAGCGCTCGGGCTTCAAGGGCAAGCTGATCATCATCGAGAGCGTCGAGCGCCTGCTGGGCGACCGCACCAAGGACAGCGCCAAGTGCCAGAAGATGCGCATGCCCTACGACGCCATGCCGCATCCGCTGGTCAAGCCCGACGAGACCGTGCCCAGTTCGTCGCCCAACTGGAACGTCCAGTTCATGACCGGCGTGACCACCTACTACAACACCTGGAAAGCGAAAAAGTCTGCAACCGACACCTACTTCGACTGGAACACCTGGGTGCGCCCGGTGCCGGACGGCTGCAAGTTCTTCTCCCATCGCTTGTGCGAGAAGATGCCCTTCTTCGCGGAAGACGAAGACAATGGCCCGCTGACCGTCGCCCACCTCCAGTGGATGAAGGATTTCACCAAGACGCACAGCGCCATCCCGATCATGTGGATGGTGATCCCCAACAAGACGACCGTTTACCTGAAGCCCGACTACTCGAAGGATTTCGAAGCCGGCTTCCGCGAATCCGGATTGACAGGTCCCGACCTTTTTGCCTTTGCACGCGAAAAGCACACCCAGGTGCGCGACTTCTATTTCTCGAACGACACTCACATGTCGATGCACGGACAGCTCCTGCTCGGCGACCGCATGCTTGCGGCCGTGCGCGAGGTGCTTCCGACGCCCCCTTCCAAATCACCCTGAAGTTATGATCCCGCGACAGGAAACCGATAAACACGCGTGATCCTTTACGAGTACCCCTTCAACGAGCGCATCCGCACCTACCTGAGGCTGGAACACCTGTTCCGTCGCCTCGGAGAACTGGTGCCTTCGGAATCGCCGCTGTCCCATCACTACGCCCTCATCACGATCTTCGAGATCATGGATGTGGCGGCGCGCGCCGACCTCAAGGCCGACGTGCTGCGCGACCTGGACAAGCACAAGAACGTCTTCAACAGCTACCGGGGCAATCCGGCGATTGCTGAAACCGTGCTGGACCAAGTGGTCGGCCAGCTCGAAGGCAACTTCGCCGCCCTCAACGGCGTGGCGGGCAAGGCCGGCCAGTCGCTGACCGAGAACGAGTGGCTCATGAGCATCCGCAGCCGCGCCGGCATCCCGGGCGGCACCTGCGAATTCGACCTGCCCGCCTACTACGCCTGGCAGCACCGACCGCCGGCCAGCCGACGCGCCGATCTGGAGCGCTGGTCGAACACGCTCTCGCCGCTGGCCTCTTCCATCTATCTGCTGCTCAAGCTGCTGCGCGACGCCGATGTGCCCTACAAGGTCATCGCCACGCACGGCCAGTTCCAGCAGAACCTGCCGCAGGGCCGCAGCTTCCAGCTGCTGCGTCTGCGCATCGATCCCCGGCTGGGGCTGATCCCTGAGATCAGCGGCAACCGCCTCATGGTGTCGGTGAGGCTCATGCGGCACGAGGCCGACGACCGCCTGCACCAGAGCACGGAAGACGCGCCCTTCGAACTGACGCTCTGCGCATGAGCCGCCGGGCCACTCCCAAGGCGAATACCGCAGCGCGCAACTCGGAGGCCATCGAATGACAGGCAAGGTGAACGACCAAGGCGAGCGGATCGTCCGTTGCCCGGCGTGCGGCGGCGACAGCATCTACGCGCCCTCCAACCCTTACCGCCCTTTCTGCAGCGCCCGTTGCAAAGGCATCGACCTGGGCGCCTGGGCCAGCGAAGAATTCCGGATGCCGGCCGAAGCCCCGCCTGACGACGACCCCTTCGGCGACCCCAAGATCCAGTAACCGAAGCGGCGCTTTCTAGCGACCGCCTGAACCCAGAAACACCGGGTCGAGATAGCCCGCGTGCTCCCGCACGTAGAAGGGCCGCAGGTGCTCCCGGTCCTTGTAGACCGGCGTGCCGTCTGGCATGGCCCGCACGCATTCACCGGCCTTGCAAAGCTGAGCCAGCACGTCGATGGCTTCCGCCCCGCTGGCCGCGGCGATGCGCTGAAGCCGCACATTGAGCTGCGCCTGCTCGTCCGGCAGCGGGCCGGTGGGGGTGCTGGTCAGTGCCCGCATCTCTCCCATGCGGCTGCCCTCGATCAGGCGACGGGGTTCGAACTCCACGCTGCGCGCGTTGTCCAGCAGCAGGTACACCTTCTTCTTGTGCCGGACCAGTTCGGCCAGCAGCTTTTCGAGCGCATCGAGCGAGCGCGCGAGACCGGGTCCGCCGTTGTTGACCGGATAGGCCCCGGTGCCGTCCTGGAAGTAAAAGGCCAGCGGGAAATTTCCGGTGAAGTAGCAGTTCCAGCATCCGCCGACCACGACCGTGTCGATCTGCGGATCCAGCGCCAGCTCGAGCATGCCGGTGCGCGCCTTGTCGCAGCCGGGGTTGCCATCGGACAGCACGCCGGGCACCGGCGGGCAGGCGCCATAGGTGGCGAAGTAGGCCGTGGCCATCCGCTCGGGCGAACTGCGCGCCAGCTCACGCGCACGCGGGGCGTATTGCTGGACGTGGCTGTCCCCGATCAGCAGCACCTTGCGCACCCCGTCGCCGATGCGCTCGACCTTGTGCTGCCCCAGCTTTTCCTGCTTGAAGCCGTCGTAGTAGTTGTCGTCCACCGTCGCGTCGGTCACCTTGCGCAACAGGTCGCTGCCGTTGCGCGGCGGCATGCCGCCCAGCGCCACCACGCCGACCAGGGCCACAGCCACGCCGGAACCCGCGAGCGCGCGCAGCATGCCGACGCCGGTGCGCGCCCGCGTAGCCCGCTCCAGAAAGCGGTACGTGCCCCACGCCAGCACCACGGTCGCCGCTACGGCGCCGGCGCGCACCCAGGCAGAAGGCGTGCCCTCTTCCACGATCCGCGCGTAGACCAGCAGCGGCCAGTGCCAGAGGTAGAGCGGGTAGCTGATGAGCCCGATCCACACCATGACCCGGTTCGACAACAGGTACCTGTTCAGCACCCCGCCCGGCCCGGCCGCGATGCAGCTCACCGCGCCCAGCGTCGGCAGCAGCGCCCACCAGCCCGGAAACGCCTTGTCGCTGCGCGTCATCACGAGCCCCAGCACGATCAGCCCCACGCCCAGCACCGACTGGATGTGGCTTCGCCACACGCTCGGCGCCACCGGCTTGAGGCGCATGCACGCCAGGATGCCGCCCACCATCAGTTCCCAGAAGCGCGACAGCGGCGAATAGAAAGCCGCCTCGCGAAACGGATGCACCGTCGTCACGTTGACCAGGAACGACACCACCGCCAACGCCCACAGCACCCGCACCACCGGCCAGCGCCGGCGCCATGCCACGCCCAGCAGGATCGGCCAGAAAATATAGAACTGCTCCTCGATCCCGAGCGACCACAGGTGCAGCAACGGCTTGGTCTCGGCCGCGGTATCGAAGTAGCCCGATTCGCCCCAGAAGATGAAGTTGGCCACGAAGGCCGCGCCGCCCGCCGCCTGCTTGCCGAGCTCGGCAAACTCCCTGGGCAACAGCGCATACCAGCCGAAGGCCAGCGTGGCCGCCAGCACCAGCATCAGCGCCGGAAAGATCCGCCGGATGCGCCGCGCATAGAAGTCGCGGTAGCTGAAGTCGCCCGCCGCGTGGCTCTGCATGATGATCGTCGTGATCAGGAAGCCCGAGATCACGAAGAAGATGTCGACCCCGATGAAGCCGCCCGGCAGCGCATCGGGAAACGCATGAAAGGCCAGCACCGATGCCACGGCGACGGCGCGCAGGCCGTCGATGTCGGGGCGGTACTTCGGGTGCATTCTTCGGGTTCAGGCCTGCGACGCTGCGCGGCCGATGTACCGGCCCGCCGTCTCCATCAGGCCAGGGTCGAGACGGCCAGTGCCGCCGAAGCAGGCAGGCCCCGCTCCTGCACCAGCCATTCGAGCACCGGCAGCGCGCCCGGCAGCACCGGCGCCACGTCCAGCGGCAGTTGTTGCCACGCCATGGCCTGGCCTTCGCGCATCTCGAACTCGCCGGTCCAAGCCGTCACCTTGCACCAGTGCAGGCGCACCAGCGCATGCGGATAGTCGTGCTCCGTGACCTTCCAGACCGAAGCACCTTCGATGGTGATGCCCAGCTCTTCGTGCAGTTCGCGGCGCAGGGCTTCTTCGACCGTTTCGCCGGCTTCGATCTTGCCGCCCGGAAACTCCCAGTAGCCCGCATAGGCCTTGCCTTCAGGCCGGGTCGAGAGCAGCAGCGCGTCGTCGGTCAGGCGGATCAGCACGCCGACCGCCACCTCGGTGTGCTTGCGCGCGCCGCTGTCTTGCTCTTGCGCGCTCATGCGTTGCTCCGCCCCGCATAGTCGCGGGCGAACTGGTAGGCCACACGGCCGCTGCGCGAACCTCGCTCCAGCGCCCAGACCAGCGCCTCGGGCCGCGCCGCCGCGATGGCGGCCGCATCGACGCCGAACGACGAGAGCCACTGCCCCACGATCGTCAGGTACTCGTTCTGGCTGAAGGGATAGAAGCTCACCCAGAGGCCGAAACGCTCGGACAGCGAAATCTTTTCCTCGATCACCTCGCCCGGATGGACTTCGCCGTCCTCGGTGTGGGTGTAGCTGAGGTTGTCCTTCATGTACTCGGGCAGCAGGTGGCGCCGGTTGCTGGTCGCGTAGATCAGCACATTGGGCGTCGATGCCGCAATCGACCCGTCCAGGATCGACTTGAGCGCCTTGTACCCCGGCTCGCCTTCATCGAAGCTCAAGTCGTCGCTGAAGACGATGAACTTCTCGGGGCGCTGCGACACCACCTCGACGATGTCGGGCAGGTCGACCAGCTCGGCCTTGTCGACCTCGATGAGGCGCAGCCCCTGCGGCGCATAGGCCTGCAGGCAGGCCCGAATCAGCGAGGACTTGCCCGTGCCGCGCGCGCCCGTCAGCAGCACGTTGTTGGCCGGCTTGCCTTCGACGAACTGGCGCGTGTTGCGCTCGATCTTTTCCTTCTGGACGTCGATTTCCTTGAGCGAATCGAGCGCCATCGTGGCCACGTGCTTCACCGGCTCCAGCACGCCGTGGCCGGAGTTGCGGCGGCGGTAGCGCCAGGCGATGGAGGCGTTCCAGTCGGCGGGTGCGGACAGCGGCTGCGGCAGGATCGATTCGATGCGGCCAATCAGCTGTTCGGCGCGCTCGATCAGCTTCTGGAACTGCTCGTTCATGACCTGTAGTCGGCGTTGATGGTCACGTATTCATGGCTGAAGTCGCAGGTCCAGACGGTTTCGCTGGCATTGCCGCGGCCGAGGCCGACGCGCACCGTGATCTCGCTCTGCTTCATCACGCGCTGGCCGTCTTCCTCGCGGTACGCCGGGTTGCGCCCGCCCTTGACCGCCACATGCACGTCGTCCAGGAACAGGTCGATGCCGGTCTGGTCGAGGTCGGCAATGCCTGCATAGCCGACGGCCGCCAGGATGCGGCCCAGGTTCGGGTCGCTGGCGTAGAACGCGGTCTTGACCAGCGGCGAATGCGCGATGGCGTAAGCCACCTGCTTGCACTCGGCGGCATCGCGCCCGCCTTCGACCTGGATGGTGATGAACTTGGTCGCGCCTTCGCCGTCGCGCACGATGGCCTGCGCCAGCAGGCGCGCCACGTTCTGCATCGCGGCCACCAGCGCCTGGCCGTCGGCCGATTCCAGCGAGGTGATCGTGGCGTGCGCCGCCTTTTGCGTGGCGATGACCACGAACGAATCGTTGGTCGAGGTGTCGCCATCGATGGTCACGCGGTTGAACGAGGCGTCGGCCAGCAGCCTGGCCAGCGGCTGGATCAGCGACGGATCGATCTTCGCGTCGGTCGCCATGAAGCCCAGCATGGTGGCCATGTTCGGGCGGATCATGCCGGCGCCCTTGCTGATGCCGGTGATGGTGACAGTGGCGCCGCCGATCTGGACCTTCTGGCTGAACGCCTTGGGGATCGTGTCGGTGGTCATGATGCCTTCGGCGGCACGGGCCCAGTGGTTTTCCGAAGCGTCGGCCAGCGCGGCGGGCAGGCCGGCTTCGATGCGGTCCACGGGCAGCGGCTCCATGATCACGCCGGTCGAAAACGGCAGGATCTGCTCGGGCGCAATCTCCAGCTTGCGCGCAAGCGCGATGCAGGTGGAGCGCGTACGCATCAGGCCGTCTTCGCCGGTGCCGGCGTTGGCGTTGCCGGTGTTGATCACCATCGCGCGGATGCCGTAGTTGGCCGCCAGGTGGTCGCGGCAGACCTGCACCGGCGCCGCGCAGAAACGGTTCTGGGTGAACACGCCGCCGACCGCCGAGCCTTCGTCGATCAGCACGACGGTCAGGTCCTTGCGGTTGGCCTTGCGCACGCCCGCTTCGGCCACGCCGATGCGGACGCCGGGCACCGCGAACAAGGCGGCGGGATCAGGGGCGGACAGGTTCACGGGCATGGAATTGCTCTCAATGAAAAGTTCGGGACTTCAGCTCAGCTTGCCGTGGCATTGCTTGTACTTCTTGCCGCTGCCGCACGGGCACGGGTCGTTGCGGCCGACGCGGGCAAAGGCGGCAGCCTCGGCGCTCAGGGCACCCAGACCGGCAGCCGCGATCCGGCGCTGGCTTTCCTCGTCCACGCGCACTTCGACCTCGCCCGTTTCCGTGGGCGCGGTGTAGGTGATGTTGGCAACGTTCTCGCCGCGGCTTTCCATGGCTTCGGCGGCTTGCTCGAGCTGCTCGCCGGACTGCACGCGCACCGTCATCAGCTGGCGCGTGACTTCGTTCTTCACCGAGTCGAGCAACTGGCCGAAGAGCTCGAAGGCTTCGCGCTTGTACTCCTGCTTGGGCTGCTTTTGCGCGTAGCCGCGCAGATGGATGCCCTGGCGCAGGTAGTCGAGCGAGGCCAGGTGTTCGCGCCAGTGGGTGTCGATGCTCTGCAGCAGCACCATGCGTTCGAACTGGGTGAAGTTCTCCTGGCCGATCAGCGCCAGCTTGGCGTCGAAGGTTTCGTTGGCGGCCTTGACCACCTTCTCGAGCACGTCCTCGTCGGAGATGGCGTCGGAGGCCTCGACCTCCTTCTTGAGCGGCATGTCCAGGCCCCACTCGGTGAAGAGCGTTTTCTCCAGGCCTTCCAGGTCCCACTGCTCCTCGACCGATTCGGCGGGCACGTACTGGCGCACCAGGTCCATGAAGCAGCCTTCGCGCAGCGCGGCGATCTGCGCGTTGAGATCGGTCGCATCGAGGATGTCGTTGCGCTGCTGGTAGATCACCTTGCGCTGGTCGTTCGACACGTCGTCGTACTCGAGCAACTGCTTGCGGATGTCGAAGTTGCGCGCCTCGACCTTGCGCTGCGCGCTCTCGATGCTGCGGGTGACGATGCCCGCCTCGATGGCTTCGCCGTCGGGCATCTTCAGGCGGTCCATGATCGCCTTGACGCGGTCGCCCGCGAAGATGCGCATCAGCGGATCGTCCAGGCTCAGGTAGAAGCGCGAGGAGCCCGGGTCGCCCTGGCGGCCCGAACGGCCGCGCAGCTGGTTGTCGATGCGGCGCGATTCATGGCGCTCGGTGGCAATGATGCGCAGGCCGCCCAGCGACTTGACGAATTCGTGGTCCTTGGTCCATTCGGCGCGCACATGCGCGATGTCGGCCTGCTTGGTCGCTTCGTCGCGGCCCTCGTCGTTCTCGATGGCCTCGATCATCTTCTCGATGTTGCCGCCCAGCACGATGTCGGTGCCGCGGCCAGCCATGTTGGTCGCGATGGTGATCATCTTCGTGCGGCCGGCCTGCGCCACGATGTCGGCTTCGCGGGCGTGCTGCTTGGCGTTGAGCACCTGGTGCGGCAGGCCGGCCTCGGTGAGCAGGCCGTCGATGATTTCGGAGTTCTCGATGGACGAGGTGCCCACCAGCACCGGCTGGCCGCGCTCGTAGCACTCGCGGATGTCCTGGATGGCCGCCTGGTACTTCTCGCGCGTCGTCTTGTAGACGCGGTCCAGCTGGTCTTCGCGCTTGCTGATGCGGTTCGGCGGAATGATCATGGTCTCCAGACCGTAGATCTCCTGGAACTCGTAGGCTTCGGTGTCGGCCGTGCCGGTCATGCCGGCCAGCTTGTTGTAGAGGCGGAAGTAGTTCTGGAAGGTGATCGAGGCCATCGTCTGGTTCTCGGCCTGGATCTCGACGCCTTCCTTGGCTTCCACCGCCTGGTGCAGGCCGTCGCTCCAGCGGCGGCCTGTCATGAGGCGGCCGGTGAACTCGTCGACGATGACCACTTCGCCCTCCTGGACCACGTAGTGCTGGTCGCGGTGGTACAGGTGGCGGGCGCGCAGCGCCGCCGTCAGGTGGTGCATCAGCGTGATGTTGGCCGGGTCGTAGAGCGATGCGCCTTCGGGCAGCAGCTTGAACTCGCCCAGGATGCGCTCGGCGTTCTCGTGGCCGTCTTCGGTCAGGAACACCTGGTGGGTCTTCTCGTCGACCGTGAAGTCGCCCGGCACCGTGACGCCTTCGCCGGTGCGCGGGTCGGCTTCGCCTTCCTGCTTCTTGAGCAGCGGCACCACCTTGTTGATGGCCAGGTAGAGGTCGGTATGGTCTTCGGCCTGGCCGCTGATGATCAGCGGCGTGCGGGCCTCGTCGATCAGGATCGAGTCGACTTCGTCGACGATCGCGAAGTTCAGCTGGCGCTGCACCCGGTCGCCCGGCTCGTACACCATGTTGTCGCGCAGGTAGTCGAAGCCGTACTCGTTGTTGGTGCCGTAGGTGATGTCGCTTCGGTAGGCTTCCTGCTTCTCTTCGCGCGGCATCTGGGGCAGGTTGATGCCCACCGACAGCCCCAGGAAGTTGTAGAGCCGGCCCATCCACTTGGCGTCGCGGCTGGCGAGGTAGTCGTTCACCGTGACCACGTGCACACCCTTGCCCGACAGCGCATTCAGGTACACCGGCAGCGTGGCGGTCAGCGTCTTGCCTTCGCCGGTGCGCATTTCGGAGATCTTGCCGTTGTGCAGCGCCATGCCGCCGAGCAGCTGGACGTCAAAGTGGCGCATCTTCATCGAACGCTTGGAGCCCTCGCGCACCGTGGCAAAAGCCTCGGGCAGCAGGGCGTCGAGCGATTCGCCCTTGGCCACGCGGTCCTTGAACTCCTGCGTCTTGGCGCGCAGCGCGTCGTCGCTGAGCTTCTCGAACTCGGGTTCGAGCGCATTGATGCGTTCCACCGTCTTGCGATACTGCTTGAGGAGCCGGTCGTTGCGACTGCCGAAGATCTGGGTCAGGAAGTTGGTTGCCATTGGGTGGAGATGGGCGTGCGCCTGACACGAACGACAGGCACTGCGACCGGATTCCCTAAGATATGGTGAAAGCAGTTGGGGCGCGCTCTCTTCGAAATCAAGTTCGGGAACGAGTTCCAGACGAGTCAAGAAGCCAGCGGCCTTTTTTCCAGCGCGAACGCCGGCAAACCGGGCATTTTAGCTGTCTTGTTCCACCTACCGGATTACCCATGCATCGCCGCCTCGCCCCCGCCATCAGCCTGCACCAGGCTGCAGAAGGCTCGCCCACGCTGGGCAGCCTGATGGCGCGCGCGCGCGATGCCTCCGAGCGGCTCAAGGCCGTGGAAGGCCTGATCCCGCCGGCCATGCGCGGTGCGGTGCAGGCCGGGCCGGCCGAGGGCGACGTCTGGTGCCTGCTGGTCAAGGGCAGCGCCGCGGCCGCCAAGCTGCGCCAGCTGTCGCCGATGCTGGTGACCCGCCTGAAGAACCGGGGCTGGGACGTGGCGACGATCCGGATCAAGGTGCACACCGGGCGCTGACACGTTGGTTTGATTTTTTGTCTTGTACTGGATAATATTTCCAGATGACACCTTCCACGGCCCCGGCCGACGCCCTTCTCCTGCTGCTCGACAAGCACCAGGTCGACACCCTCCTCACCCCCGGCGACGCCCTCGAAGCCACGCGCGAGGCCTTCGTTCTTCACAGCGACCGCGAGGGGCGCGTGTTCCCGGTCGTGCGCGAGCCCCTCGCCACGGGCGGTGTGTTCGGCATCAAGTCGGGTGACGTGCAGGCGCAGGGCCTGCTCGGCTTCAAGGCGGCCGGCTTCTGGCCCGCCAACCGGCAGCGCGGCGGCGAGCCGCATCAGGCGACCATCGTGCTGATCGATCCCGGCACCGGCCGGCCGCTGTGCCTCATCGACGGCAACGCGGTCACGACCATGCGAACCGGCGCCGCGGGCGCGCTCGGCCTGCAGCAACTCGCGCGGCCCGACAGCACGCGGCTGTGCCTCTTCGGCACCGGCGTGCAGGCGCGCGTCCAGCTCGACTTTGCGCTGCGCCTGCTGCCTTCCCTGCACGAGGTGCGCTACGTGGGCACCGGCACCCAGCGCAACGCGGCCTTCGAGGCGCACTTCGCCGGCCGCTGCGACATCGCACCCGCCGCCGACCGCAACGCGGCCGTCGCCCACAGCGATGTGGTGATCACCGCAACGCCGGGCGCCGGCGCGCTGTTCGATCTGGAGGCGGTGCAACCCGGCACGCATCTGACCTGCGTAGGCGCCGACACGCGCGGCAAGCGCGAACTTCCGCCAGGCCTGCTGACACGCGTCCGCCTTTTCGTGGACGACGGCGCGCAGGCGCAGCAGATCGGCGAAACCCAATGGGCGCCCGACGCGCCGGCCACCGAACTGGGCGATCTGCTGAGCGGCAAGACCTCGTTCGTCCGCGCGCCTGGCGACATCACCGTCTTCGACATGACCGGCCTCGCCCTGCAGGACCTGACCGTGGCGCGCCTGCTCCACGCGCGCGCGAACGCCACGGGCACAGGCACGCGCATCGCCTGGCCCTGGTAGCCGTTCAGGCGGCTGCGGTGCCGCCGAACAGTTCGGTCATGAACTGCGTCGACTTCAGTCCCGTGCCGGTCAGCAGCACGACCGTGGTTTCGCCGGCCTTGATGTCGCCCCGCTGCGCCAACACCTCGATGGCCGCAGCGGCCGTTGCGGATGTGGGTTCGGCATAGAGGCCGGTGGAAGCCAGCCGGCGCACCGCCGCCATGATCTGCTCTTCCGTCAGCGCCACCGTCCTGCCGTTCGTCTCCCGCAGCGCCTGAAGAATTTCCTGCAAGCGCACCGGCCGCTTGATGGCCGTGCCTTCGGCGATGGTCGGCTTCACGACGCGGTCCACCGGCGTGTCTGCACCGGCGGCAAAGCTCGCATCGACCGGCGAGCAATTGAGCGGTTGCGCGACGAAAAGACGCGGCAGCTTCGCGATCTGCCCAGCGGCCATCAACTCCTTGAAGCCGATCCAGCACCCGAGCACATTGCTGCCCGCCCCGGCCGGAATCACCACGTTGTCGGGCACGGCGAAGCCCAGGTCTTCCCACAGTTCATAGGCCAGCGTCTTCGTGCCCTGCAGGAAGAACGGATGCCAGTTGTGGCTTGCATAGAAGATCGATTCAGACTGGCGAACCGCCTCGTGCTCGGACGCCTCTCGCGGCCCGGGCACCAGTTGAACCTCCGCACCGAAGGCCCGGATCTGCGCCACCTTGGGCGCCGGCGTGTAGCTGGGCGCGAGCACCTTCACCCGCATGCCCGCCGCCGCGCCCGATGCCGCGATGGCCGCGCCGCCGTTGCCCGAGCTGTCTTCCAGCACCGCGTCGACGCCCAATTGCCGCAGGAAGGAGATCATCACGGCCGCGCCGCGGTCCTTGAAGCTGCAGGTCGGGTTGAACCACTCGAGCTTGAAATACGGATCGAGCCCGCCCCAGCGCTTTTGCAGCAGCGGCGTGCAGCCTTCGCCCAGGCTCACCGGTTTTTCGATCGCCACCGGCAACGCCGCGCGGTAGCGCCACACCGAGCGCTCGCGCGCATCGATGTCGTCTCGCGTGATGCCGGGCAAGGGCGTCACCAGCATCGGGTTGCCGTCGTCGGAGCGCCAGCGGCGTTCGGACAGCGCGTGGTACTTGCCGGTGCGGGGGTCAATGTAGCGGGCAGGTTCGTTGGTTGGCATGCGCGGTTCTCCGGTTTTTTCTATTCTGGATGATATATCCAATAATGTACTTTTTGTACAATTTGGATTGTTCGTCCAGACCTGGATACATTCCGGGCATGAAAAAGAAGTCGAACAAACAGCTCCTGGAGATGCTGCGCAACATGGCCGAAGGGCTGGGCGAAACCTTCTCGCCCTTCTGCGAAGTCGTGGTGCACGACCTGAGCAATCCGAAGAACGCGATCTACGCGATCGAGAACAACCTGAGCGGCCGGCAGGTGGGGCAGTCGGTCACCGAGCTCGGGCTGGCGCGCATCCGCGACCCCGAGTACCCGGCGGTGATCTCCAACTACGCCAACACCTTTTCCGACGGGCGCAAGGTCAAGAGCACCTCCATCGGCGTGAAGGACGAGAGCGGCGAGTACGTGGCGGCGCTGTGCCTCAACGTCGACCTGACGCTGTTCCAGAGCTTCCAGGGCGCGATCTCGCAATTCACGCGCATCGACGACAAGGAGGTGCACGAGCACCTGGACACCGGCGCCAACCACGCGGTGCGCATCCATTCGCGCATCGACGAATTCGCGGCCGCGCGCGCCACCACCTCGCGTTCGCTGAAGCCGGCGGACCGCAAGCTGCTCGTGCAGGAACTCAAGAAGGCAGGCTTCCTGGAAATCCGCCGCGGGGCGGAAATCGCCGCGGCGCACATGGGTGTGTCGCGCGCCACCGTGTACAGCGACGCGAAGTAGCCGCGCGGCAGATGATGGCCGCCTGCCCGTGTCAGACGGCCGGGTCGGGCCAGCTCGGATCGCCCGATGCATTGGCCGTGAGCATCAGCACCACATGCGCATCGCAGGCGACGGCATGGCTCTCGCGCAGTTGCCGCAGCGCGGCCAGGCCGCTGGCCGCGCACAGCTCGGCGCTCACGCCGGCCGCGGTGAGAAGACGCCGCGCCGCGCGCGCTTCGTCGTCGCTCACCACCACCGCACCGCCGCCGGTGGCGGTGGCGGCCTGCCACTGCAGGTAGGTCACCGTCGCGCCCGCCGTCGAGAACTGTGCCGTGTGGCCGGGGTAGCTGCCGTTGAGCGCCCCGCCCGCGAGCACACGCGATAGACGCGGAAAAGGCTCCACCAGCCACAGCTTGGGCAGGCGCGCGATGCGCCCCGCCGCGAGCAGATCGCGAAAGCCCGCGTAGATGCCCCAGGCCAGGTCGCCCCGCGCGGTGGGAATCACGATGTGGTCCGGCACGCCGCCGTCGGCCACGCATTCGATCGCGATGGGCTTGTAGCCCTCGATCGCCAGCGGCGCGCTGCCGAGCGCGGGCAGGCGGTAGTTGGTCAGCGCGAAGTAGCCGGGGTACTGCGCGCGCTCCCGCACGAAGGCCCAGCGGCCGGCGTTGTCGGCGAACACATAGCGCCGCGCGCCCAGCGCATCGAGCTGCCGCGTGTAGGTGGCCGGCATGCCTTCGTAGGTGGCGATCTCGCATCGCAGCCCGGCCGCCCACGCATAGTGCGCCGCCGACACCGCGGCATTGCCCGACGAAGCGAGCACCAGCGTGTGAGCGCCGAAATCCAGCGCCTGGGCCACGCCCACCGCCGTCATCCGGTCCTTGTGCGAGCCGGTAGGGTTGCTCGACTCGTCCTTCAGGCCCAGCCGCGCGACGCCCAGGTGATGCGCCAGCGCCGGCATGTCCTGCATCGGCGTGCGGCCTTCGCCGAGCGTGAAACCGGGCGCATAAGGCATCGGCACCGCATCGGGGCCTTCGCCTGCGTCCTGCATGTAGCTCGCGCGCAAGGCGACATGAAAGCCCGCGCGCTTGCAGGCGGGGCAGCCGTCGTGCGTCAACGTGACCGGGTAGAGCGCATCGCAGCGCAGGCACTGCAGGCCGCGAAGGCGGGGATTGCGCACCGGCTTGAACGTTCGGGCCAGCGTGCTGGGGAGCGGACTTGCGGAGGGAGCGGCCGGGGCGGGCGCCGGCATGTCGGCGAACTTGAAGTCCAGAACTGGCGATGGCGTCACGTGTTGTCCCTTGGGTTGTCTTTATGTTGTTGCCTAAATCTTATGCATTCGGAAATAAAATTACACCCCTGAAAGTACTCAAGCGATAAGCAAACTTATCAGCCCGCCACAATGCGATTCGCCGAAATCGAGACCTTCCGCGCGCTCATGCGCGGCAGCTCCACCCGCAAGGCTGCGGCCCTGCTGCATGTGACGCAGCCCGCCATCAGCCAGTCGCTCAAGCGGCTGGAGGCGCAGGCGGGCATGCTGCTGTTCCAGCGCACCGGCGGCCGGCTGGTGCCCACGCCCGAAGCACGCGCGCTGTGGGTCGAGGTGGAACGCGTCTTCATCGGCATGGACGCCATCGAGCACCGGGTGAAGAGCCTGCGCGACTTCGGCGTCACCCAGCTGGAGCTCAGCTGCTTTCCGGCCTACGGCTTGGGCTTCATGCCGCGCGCCCTCGCCCGGCTGAAGGCGCACCGCGGTGCGAGCCCCTGGCCGCAGGTGTCGCTGCAGGTGCTCAGCTCCAAGGATGTGCGCGACCGGGTGGCCATGGGCATTTCCGACTTCGGCCTGATGGCCGACGAACTCTCGCTCGAAGGCATCGACCACTCGACGTTTGCGCGCTTTCCCGGCGTGGTCGTGATGCCCGAAGGCCATGCGCTCGCGCGCTTCAAGACCATCAAGCCGGAGCAGCTGGCGGAGGCGCCCTTTCTCTCGCTCAACCCCGAAGACCCCACGCACCAGCGGCTGGAGGCCGCGCTCGCGCCCTACGGCGTGGCGCTGCGCACGCTGGTGCAGACCTCCTATGCGGCCAGCGTGTGCGAGATGGCGCTGCGCGGCCTGGGCGTGGGGCTGGTCAACCCGATCACCGCGCTCGACTACGCCGAACGCGGGCTGGTGGTGCGCCGGTTCTCCATCGACGTGCACTTCACCTGCATCCTGGCGCTGCCGGCCGGCAAGGTGCTCTCGGCGACGGCGCGCGACTTTCTCTCGCTCATGCGCCTTCAGCTGGCGGAGGACGAGAAGCTGATGCAGCGCCACCTGCGTTGAGCAGGCTCCGGGCCTTGCTGGCCTCGCGCGAGCTTCACTTCCAGCTGAATTCGTGGTTCAGCCCGACCACGAAGCCCTTCACGCGCCGCTCGCCCGGTGGCCGGGTGCGGGATGTGCTCAGGTCCACGCTGATCAGCGGCGTGAGGCTGAAACGGCCGCCCACGCGCGAGGTCCAGACGCCCGCGGCGCGATGGCGTTCGGCGATCAGCGAGACGGTGTCGTTCAGCGCCCATTCGACGGCGGCGCCGCCGCGCGGTGTGCGCACGCCGGTGCCGGGTGCCCAGTCGGCGCCCAGGTTGGCGTGAAGCTGCAGGCTGTCGGTCGGGCGCCAGGTCAGCGGCACCACCAGTTGCCCGCCCGTGCGGCCGCCGTGCTTCAGGTCGGACACCGTGCCCATCGCCACGGCCGCGCTCCATGGCGCATCGCCCGCCTGCCCGAAGAAATTCCACTTGAGCTGCAACCCGCCGGTGACCCCGTGCAGACCCTGCGCCGAGAGCCGGTCGAGGTTCAGGCCCACCTCGACGGGCCCCACCCGGCACGACGGCCCGATGTGAAACCCGGTGACCGGCTCCACGCCTGTGCGGCCCCACCAGGTTTCGTACTGGCACTGGCCGGGGTCCAGCGTGCCGGCGTCGTCCACGTCGAAGTGGCCCGCGGCCTGCGCGGCCGTGCCGGCCAGCATGCAGGAACCCGCCAGCAGCCAGCCGAAGCGCGGTGGCCGGATCGTTGTGTGTTGTCTGTTCTTCATCGCGCGCATCCAGGGTCGTCGAGCGATTCTAGGAAGGCGGAAAGTCGGGGCGGTGACCCGCCACGCCCTGCGCGATGGCGGCCGTGGGCGAGTTCAGATCTCGAACTGCGGCTGCAGCTCGCGGATGCGCTTGATCGCCACGCCCGCGGCCGCGGTTCGCGTCTCGACGCCCAGCTTCACGTACACCCGCTCCAGGTGTTTCTTGGCCGTGGCCGGGCTGCTGCCGAGGATTTCGCCGATGTCCTTGTTGGTCTTGCCCTTGACCACCCAATACAGCACCTCGGCCTCGCGCGCGGTGAGCTTCAGGCTCAGGCTCATCGCCTCGATCACGCCGGTGTCAGACACCTCGCGCATGATGATCATCCACTCGTCGCCGTCGTCGTCCTGCCCGGTCTGCTGGTGCAGCCGCAGCGTGAGGCTGTTGGCGCCCCGGGCGATGGAAAGCGCGGGCGGCTCGATGCCGCGCTGCCGCGCATCGGGCGTGTGGCGCAGCAGCCATTCGAGCACCGCGGGCGGGGTTTCAGGCGCGCGTGTTTCGCAGTAACGATGCAGCAGGTCGCGCGCCAGCGCCGTCTGCCAGATCAGCCGGCCTTCGGGCAGCCGCACGGTGATGCTCGCGTAGCCGAAGGCGTCCAGCGCGTTGCGCGCCTGCCCGGCCTGCCGCGCGTCCTGCCGGGCGCGGCGCGCGCCCTGCAGATGCACGTTCATGCGCGCCAGCACTTCCTTGGGCTTGATGGGTTTGGTGACGTAGTCGACGCCGCCTGCCTCGAGCGCGGCCACCAGGTGCTCGGTTTCGGTCAGGCCGGTCATGAACACGATGGGAATGTGCGCTGTGGCGGCATCGGCCTTGAGCCGGCGCGCCACCTCGAAGCCGTCGATGCCCGGCATCATCGCGTCGAGCAGCACGATGTCGGGCCGGGCCTGCGCGGCGCGCTGCAGCGCCTGCTCGCCGTTGGTGGCGATGAGCACGGTGTAGCCCGATTCGTCGAGCGCGTCGTGCAGCACCGCGAGGTTGTCGGGCACGTCGTCCACGATCAGCACCAGGTCGCTGTTGACGCCTTCGTCGCGCAGCGCCCGGGCGAGGGGCGACGGCTGCATGGGGGGAGATGGGTTCGAGGTCATGGTGCGCTCGCTGCTTCGGCCAGCGCCCGGCTCATGGCCTCGAACTGGAACTGGCGCGCCAGCACGCGCTGCGCCTCGGTCCAGGCCATGCACTCGGGCTGTTCGGTGTCGATGTCGTCGAGCTGGTTCATGATGCCGCGAAAGTAGCCCAGGCTCACGGCTTCGTCGAGCGCACGCAGGCGGTCGCGCGAAGGGGCCTGCATGAGCTTGGGCGCGACGGCTGCCGGCAAGGCGGCGGCGGTGTCGGTCCATTTCAGGCCGAGCCGGCGCTCCAGCCAGTCGAGCAGTTCGGTGTGGCGCACGGGCTTCACGAAGAAATCTTCGGGCGCGACGCCCACGTCGTTGTCCAGTCCCTTGTCGAAGGCGTTGGCCGAAACGATGGCAACGGACGCATCGACGAGGCCGAGCCTGCGCGCGCGGCGGATCGTCTCCCAGCCGTCGATGCCGGGCATCGCGAGGTCGACGAACATCGCATCGGGCCTGTAGCCGGCGGCGATCAGGTCCAGCGCATCGTGCCCGCTGGCCGCGGTGCGCAGCTCGAAACCCAGCGGCGCGAGCACATGGTCGAGCAGGTCGCGGTCGGCCTCCTCGTTGTCGACCACCAGCAGGCGCCGGCGCGGGCCTTCGTAGCCGCGCCGCGTGCGCGCCACCGGCGCCGTGCGGCTCACGCCCGCCGCGGCGTCGTGCACGCGCGGCAGGAAGAGCCGCACGCAGAACAGCGACCCCACGCCCGGCGTGCTCTGCACCTTCATCTCGCCGCCCATCAGGTCGGTGAGCATCTTGGCGATGGTCAACCCCAGGCCCGCGCCCGGTGCCGACGACGCGACCGCGTTGCCGCGCGCAAAGGGCTCGAAGATGCGTTCGATGTCCTCGGCCGTCATGCCTGGGCCGGTGTCCTCGATCTCGATGGCCGCGAACTCGCGCGCATAGGCCAGCCGCAGCGTGACCTGTCCCGCCGCTGTGAACTTGATGGCGTTGCCCAGCAGGTTGATGAGGATCTGGCCCACGCGCTTCTCGTCGGCACGCACCACCTCGGGCAAGGCGCCTGCCGCCTCGAAGCGGAACTGCAGGCCCTTCTCGGCCGCCTGCAGCTCGAACATGTCGGCCAGCTCTCGCACGGTGTCGGCAAAGCGCATCGGCCGCGCATGCAGCGTGAGCTTGCCGGCCTCGATGTGCGCAATGGCCAGCGTGCCTTCGATGAGCGAGAGCAGATGCTCGCCGCCGCGCTTGATCACCGCCACCGCCTGCTGGCGGTGCGGCGGCACCGAGTTGTCTTCGCCCATGAGCTGCGCGTAGCCCAGGATGCTGTTGAGCGGCGTGCGCAGTTCGTGGCTGATGGCGCTGATGTAGCGGCTCTTGGCCTGGTTGGCCTGGTCGGCGGCGCGCTGGGCCTGCTCGGCCGCGAGCTTGGCCTGCTCGGCGACCTCCCTGGCCTCTTCGGCGGTCTGCTTGGCGGCCTGCAGGGCGCGGTCGGTCTCGCGGTGCAGCTCGATTTCGCGCACCAGCAGGTGCGTTTGGCGGTTCGATTCTTCCTGCGCAACCTTGCGGCTCTGGTGTGCGAGCACCAGCCACCAGGCCACGATGCCCGCGATGACCAGCAGCGCCATGTAGGCCTTGAGAAAACCCGAGCGCAGCGCCGACTGCTGCACGCCGGACCAGGCTTGCGCCACGTCGGCCTGCGCCGCGAACGCGACTGCGCTTTCGGCGAGCGCGCGCAGCTCCTGCTGGTAGAGCACGCCGAACACCACGGCCAGCAGCGGCACGATGATCAGCATCAGCAGCAGGAAGTGCCCCAGGCCCGTGTCCAGGTAGCGCCAGCTGCGGCGCGGCAGCAGCCAGCGCAGCACGCCCGACCATTGCGCAGACAGGCTCGCATGCGGTTTGCACAGGTCGCCGCAGCGCGCGTCCAGCGTGCAGCACAGCGAGCAGATCGCGCCCTGGTAGGCGGGGCAATGCGCCATGTCGGGCCCTTCGTATTCGCGCTCGCAGATCACGCAGTGCTGCACCTTCAGGCGTTGGTAGCTGCCGCTTTCGTCCGATTCGACCTTCGCCCAGCGCACCGCGCGCCCGCCCGCCGCTGGCGAAAACGGCACGGCGCCGGTCGCATCGGACGCGCGCGCCAGGTAGTACTTGCCGCCGGTCGCCCACGCCAGCAGCGGCGAGGCGATGAGCGCGGTGCCCAGCGCGATCAGCGCCGAGAACGCCTGCGCCAGCGGCCCGAACACGCCCAGGTGCGCGGTGATCGACAGCACCGAGGCCAGCGCCATCGCGCCCACGCCCACGGGGTTGATGTCCCACAGGTGCGCGCGCTTGAACTCGATGCCGGGCGGCGAGAGGCCCAGCGGCTTGTTGATGACCAGGTCGGCCACCACCGTCATCATCCAGGCGATGGCGATGTTGGCGAACAGCCCGAGCACGTCGCCCAGCGCCTCGAACACATTCATCTCCATCAGCATGAAGGCGATGAGCGCGTTGAAAACCACCCACACCACCCGCCCCGGATGGCTGTGCGCCACGCGCGAGAAGAAATTGCTCCAGGCCAGCGAGCCCGCATAGGCGTTGGTGACGTTGATCTTGAGCTGCGAGATCACCACGAACAGCGCCGTCGCCGCCACCGCCCAGCCGTAGTTGGGAAACACGTACTCGTAGGCCGCGAGGTACATCTGGTTCGGATCGACCGCGCGCTCCACCGGCACCATGTGCGTGATCGCCAGATAGGCCAGCAGCGCCCCGCCCAGCATCTTCAGCACGCCCAGCACCACCCAGCCCGGCCCGCCGGCCAGCACGCCGGCCCACCAGCGCCCGCGCGTGGTGGCGGTGCGCGCGGGCATGAAGCGCAGGTAGTCGGCCTGCTCGCCCATCTGGGTGATCAACGCGATGCCGACCGTGAGCGCAGCGCCAAAGAGGTGCAGATCAAAACCCTTGGTGCCGGTCTTGACCCCGTTGTAGTGCGTGATCCCCGCAAATGCACCAGGATCGCGCACGATCACGAAGACGAATGGCACCACCAGCATCACCAGCCAGAGCGGCTGCGTCCACAGCTGCAGCCGGCTGATGGCCGACACCCCGTGCGTGACCAGCGGGATCACCACCAGCGCGCACACCAGATAGCCCCAGACCGGCGGAATGCCCAGCGCCAGCTCCAGCGCATAGGCCATCACCGCCGCTTCGAGCGCAAAGAAGATGAAAGTGAAGGAGGCGTAAATCAGCGAGGTGAGGGTCGAGCCGATGTAGCCGAAGCCCGCGCCGCGGGTGAGCAGGTCCATGTCGATGGCGTAGCGCGCCGCGTACACGCTGATCGGCAGCCCCGCCAGGAAAATGATGAGTCCTGTGACCAGGATTGCCCAGAAGGCGTTGGCAAAGCCGTACTGCACCAGCAGCGTGGCGCCTACCGCCTCCAGGATGAGGAACGACGCCGCCCCGAAGGCCGTGTTGGCGACGCGCCATTCGGACCATTTGCGAAAGCGCTGCGGCGTGTAGCGCAGGGCGTAGTCTTCAAGCGTTTCGCTCGCGACCCAGCTGTTGTAGTCGCGCCGGACCTTGACGATGCGCTGGGGGGCGTCGTCGGGGGTCGTGGTCGTGGCGTCTGAATTCACACCGTTTCGGTGCATCTTTCATGCCATCCGTACGACTTTTGGCGAACAGGGCACGACTGTTGCAAAGAAGAAGGCTTGCCCATAATGGCCGACTCTTCTCCCAGCCACCCGATGCCGCTCCCATGGAACTGACCCCGCGCGAAAAAGACAAGCTGCTGATCTTCACCGCGGCGCTGCTCGCCGAACGGCGCAAGGCCCGCGGCCTGAAGCTCAACTACCCCGAAGCCATCGCCCTGATCTCCGCCGCCGTGATGGAAGGCGCCCGCGACGGCAAGAGCGTCGCCGAACTCATGAGCGAGGGCCGCTCGGTGCTCACCCGCGCCGACGTGATGGACGGCATCGCCGAGATGATCCCGGACATCCAGGTCGAAGCCACCTTCCCGGACGGGACCAAGCTGGTCACCGTCCACCAGCCCATCGTCTGACCCGCCACACACAAGAACCGTCATGCGCCACACCATTTCCAAGACCCTTGCCTTGTTCGCCTTTCTGCTGCCGCTTGCGGCGAGCGCCCATACCGGCGTCGACGGCGGCCTGCACCACGGTTTCACCACCGGCTTCCTGCACCCGTTGACCGGTGCCGATCACCTCGCGGCCATGGTCGCGGTCGGCCTCTGGAGCGCCCTGGCCGCGCGCCGCGCCTGGCCCGACCTGCTGTGGGCGCCGCTGGCCTTCGCCGGCATGCTGCTCGTGGGTGCGCTGATGGGCCTGGTCGGCGTGCAGCTGCCGGCCGTCGAACCGATGATCGCGGCCTCGCTGCTGGTGCTGGGGCTGCTGGTGGTCACGCGCGTTCAGCTGCCGGCTGTTGTGGCAATGGCTGTTGTCGGCGTGTTCGCCGTCTTCCATGGCGTGGCCCATGGCTACGAACTCGCAAGCGAGCAAGGCGCCGCGCTCACGCTGGCCGGCATGGTCAGCGCGACCGTGCTGCTGCATCTGGCGGGCATCGCAATGGGCTGGGCCTTGCGCCACGCCAACGCCTGGCTGCCGCGCGTGGCCGGTGCCGCGGTTGTCGCACTGGGCGCAACGCTGCTTGCACAGGCGATCTGAGCCCGCCATGACCCCCGGCGAACTCCTCATCGACGACGGCGACCACACGCTCAACCCCGGTCGCCGCACCCTCACGCTGGTGGTGCAGAACACCGCCGACCGGCCGATCCAGGTCGGCTCGCACTATCACTTCGCCGAGACCAACGGCGCCCTCGGTTTCGACCGCGAAGCCGCGCGCGGCATGCGGCTGAACATCGCTTCGGGCGCCGCGGTGCGCTTCGAGCCGGGGCAGCAGCGCACGGTCGAACTGGTCGATTACTCGGGCGATCGCATCGTCTACGGCTTTCGCGGCCTCGTTCAAGGAAAGCTCTAAGCATGGCCACCATCGGGCGACGCGCCTACGCAGAAATCTTCGGCCCCACCGTCGGTGACCGGGTCCGCCTGGCAGACACCGAACTGCTGATCGAGGTCGAGGCCGACTACACGCTGCGTGCCGGCGGCTACGGCGAAGAGGTGAAGTTCGGCGGCGGCAAGACCATCCGCGACGGCATGGCGCAATCGCAGCGCACCCGCGATGGCAAAGGCAGCGGCCCTGCGGCCGGTGGCGCGGTCGACACCGTGCTCACCAACGCGCTCATCCTCGACCACTGGGGCATCGTCAAGGCCGACATCGGCCTGAAGGACGGCCGCATCGCCGCCATCGGCAAGGCCGGCAACCCCGACGTGCAACCGGGCGTGGACATCGTCATCGGCCCCGGTACCGAGATCATCAGCTGCGAGGGCAACATCGTCACCGCGGGCGGCATCGACAGCCACATCCACTTCATCTGCCCGCAGCAGATCGAGGAGGCGCTGTCTTCGGGCGTGACCACCATGCTCGGCGGCGGCACCGGTCCCGCGACCGGCACCTTCGCGACCACGGCCACGCCCGGCCCCTGGCACATCGAGCGCATGCTGCAGGCGGCCGACGCGTTCCCGATGAACCTGGGCTTCCTCGGCAAGGGCAACGCAAGCCTGCCCGATGCGCTGCACGAACAGATCGACGCCGGCGTCATCGGCCTCAAGCTGCATGAAGACTGGGGCACAACGCCGGCGGCCATCAGCAACTGCCTGGACGTCGCCGACGCCACCGACACGCAGGTGGCCATTCACAGCGACACGCTCAACGAATCGGGCTTTGTAGAGAACACCATCGCGGCCGTGGGCGGCCGCGCGATCTGCGCCTTCCACACCGAAGGTGCGGGCGGCGGCCATGCGCCCGACATCCTGCGCGTGGTGGGCGAGGCCAACTTTCTGCCCTCTTCCACCAACCCCACGATGCCCTACACCGTGAACACGCTCGACGAACACGTCGACATGCTCATGGTGTGCCATCACCTCGATGCCGGCATCGCCGAAGACCTGGCCTTTGCCGAGTCGCGCATCCGCAAGGAAACCATCGCCGCCGAAGACGTGCTGCACGACCTGGGCGCGATCAGCATGTTCAGCTCCGACAGCCAGGCCATGGGCCGTGTCGGCGAGGTGATCATCCGCACCTGGCAGACCGCGCACAAGATGAAGGTGCAGCGCGGCACGCTCCCCGAAGACAGCGAACGCAACGACAACTTCCGCGCGAAACGCTACATCGCCAAGTACACGATCAACCCGGCGATCGCGCACGGCATCGCGCACGAAGTGGGTTCGCTCGAAATCGGCAAGTGGGCCGACATCGTGATCTGGAAGCCCGCCTTCTTCGGCGTGAAGCCCTTCACCATCCTCAAGGGCGGCACCATCGCGATGGCGGCGATGGGCGACCCGAGCGCATCGATTCCCACGCCGCAGCCGGTGCACTTTCGCCCGATGTTCGGTGCGTATGGCGGCTCGCTCGCGAGGAGCTCGCTGACCTTCGTGTCGCAAGCGGGTCTCGCTTCGGGCATCAAGGAGCGCTACGGTTTGGCCAAGAACCTCAGCGCGGTGAAGAACATCCGCAATGTGCGCAAGAAAGACCTGATCCACAACGGCTACGCGCCGAAGATGGAGATCGATGCGCAGACCTACGCGGTGCGCGCCGACGGGCACCTGCTGACCTGCGAGCCGGCGAAGCTGCTGCCGATGGCGCAGCGGTATTTTCTGTTCTAGATGCTGCGTGCCTCAGGGCGAACGCGGCGCCATGTGGCCGCGGATCCAGCTGGCGAAACTGCTCTCGTCCATGGCACTGGCGGCCACATCGAGCATCACCAGCGTGGCCTCGGCTTGGGTTGCCACCAACCGCTGGCCGTTCAGCGCAAGGAACAGGCCGACGGACAGGAATGCCGCGCGCTTGTTGCCGTCGATGAAGGGATGATTCTTGGCCAGCCCCAACCCGTAGGCGGCCGCAAGGTCGGCCACGTCGGGCGACCCATAGCTCACGAGGTTGAGCGGACGCGCCAGCGCGGACTGCAGCATTGTTTCGTCGCGCAGTCCCGAGGCGCCGCCATGCTCGGCGAGGCTTTCGTCATGCAACAGGATCAAGGTGCGCCTGTCGATCCAGCGCCAGGTGCTCATTTGGCGAGCTGGTGGAAGGTGTCGCGGAATTCGCGCATGAATTCGCGGCCCAGCTTCAGCTGTTCTTCGATCTCGGGGTCGTATGGCGTCAGGGTGACGCCGTTGGCGGCTTCGGACAGGAACAGCGTGTCGCCCTTTTCCACCTTGAGCCGCGCCAGCACTTCCTTGGGAAGAATCACCCCGACGGAGTTTCCGATCTGGGTCAATTTGAGTGCTGCCATGAAGGGCTCCAAAGTTATAACAGACGTTATATTATCGACGTCTTCCCGCTGAACGCAAGCCACCATGCTCACCGCCAACAAACTCATGCCCCAGGGCCGCGGCCTCGCGCCCGTTCTGCTCAAGCGCGCCGCCACCATCGAACTCGACTGGGACGTCCGCCAGAAAAGCCGCTTCGACGCCACCGATTCGCAAGGCCGTCAGATCGGCATCTTCCTGCCCCGCGGCACCGCCGTGCGCGGCGGCGACGTGCTGGTGGCTGAAGACGGCTCGCTGATCCGCGTCATCGCGGCGCCGCAGCCGGTGCTGCGCATCACGCACTGCACGGCCCACGGCACGGCCTTCGACCTGACGCGCGCGGCCTACCACCTGGGCAACCGGCATGTGCCGATCGAACTGAAGCCCGACCATCTGAAGATCGAGCCCGACCATGTGCTGGCCGACATGCTGCGTTCGATGCACCTGATCGTCGTCGCGGTCGAGCAAGCCTTCGAGCCCGAGGGCGGCGCGTACGGATCGCACGAGCACAGCCACGGCAGCCATGACCATCACAGTCATGACCACGACCACGGCCATTCGCACGCGAAGGGCCCGAAGCCGCTCGTGCTCGCCCCCGAATTGCTCGACGACCATGGCCATGCCTGATTCGGCGCGGACGGCGGAAAGCTGACATGCCCGAACCTGTCAGCGCCCACAGCTTGCTGCAGCTCATCTGGCTCGCCTCCCCGGCCTTGCCCGTGGGCGGCTTCTCGTACTCCGAAGGCGTCGAGGCGGCGGTCGAATGGGCCGGCATCGATTCCGAGCCCAAGGCCGCCGAGTGGCTCGCCGACCAGTTGCACCTGAGCTTCGCGCGAGGCGACCTTGCACTGGTCGCACAAGCCATCCCCGCATGGCGCGCAAACGATGCCGCGCGCATCCGCGAACTCAATCGATGGGTCATGGCCACCCGCGAATCGGCCGAGTTCTTCTTGCAGACCGAACAGATGGGCCGCTCCTTCGTCGAGTGGCTCAAGCTGCACCACGCGGACACGGCCGAGGTCTTCGCGGACCTGCCCGCGAGCTACCCCGTGGCATTCGCCTTTGCGCTCAGCCGCAGCGGCGCCTCGGTGCACGACGGGTGCCTCGCCTTCGCCTTCGGCTGGGCCGAGAACATGGTGGCCGCTGCCGTCAAGGCCGTGCCGCTGGGCCAGAGCGCGGGCCAGCGCATCCTTGCGCGGCTCGCGAACGAAATCCCCGCGGCCGTCGACCGTGCGATGAAGCTGGGCGACGACGAGCGCCAGGCTTTCGCGCCCCTGCTGGCCGTGCTGTCGGCCCGCCATGAAACACAATATTCCCGCCTCTTTCGAAGCTGACCGAACCGGACAACGCCCATGACCTCCGCCCTGCACCACATCCCCCACCGCACCAAGAGACTGCCCCCGCTGCGCGTGGGCATCGGCGGCCCGGTAGGCTCCGGCAAGACCACGCTGCTCGAAATGCTCTGCAAGGCAATGCGCGACAAGTACGACCTGGTCGCCATCACCAACGACATCTACACCAAGGAAGACCAGCGCCTGCTCACGGTGGCCGGCGCGCTGCCGGCCGAACGCATCATGGGCGTGGAAACAGGCGGCTGCCCGCACACCGCGATCCGCGAAGACGCGTCGATCAACCTCGAAGCCATCGACCGCATGCTCGAAGACTTTCCGGATGCCGACATCGTGTTCGTCGAATCGGGCGGCGACAACCTCGCGGCCACCTTCAGCCCCGAGCTGTCGGACCTGACGATCTACGTGATCGACGTGGCCGCCGGCGAGAAGATCCCGCGCAAGGGCGGCCCCGGCATCACCAAGAGCGACCTGTTCGTGATCAACAAGATCGACCTCGCGCCGTACGTGGGCGCCAGCCTCGAGGTGATGGAACAGGACACGCAGCGCATGCGCCGCCAGCGCCCCTATGTGATGACGAACCTCAAGACCCACACCGGCGTGGCCGAGGTGGTGGCCTTCATCGAGCAGCGCGGCATGCTCACCGAGGCCTGACAGGGCCGATCGGCACCACGCTCAGAGTTCGCTGCCGTCCCGCAGCTGCCGCGCCTTGTAGACCAGCCGCACGCTTGCGCGGTGCGGATCGCTGACCTGCTGCACATAGACATCGGCATCGCCGCTGGTCCATGCGGCATAGGCGCTGCCCAGATCGCGCGATGCGATCTCGTTGCCGAACGCGCCGCGGCCCCATTGCACCAGCTGTCCGAAGGCCGAAGCGCCGCTGTCGGGCGAGGCCTCTGCGGCCGCCAGGTACTCGACGCGCCGCAGCTGTGCAGCCGCGAAGAAGAAAGTGGGCTCGAACACCAGCCCCGCCATCTCGACCGGCGCCGCGCGCCAGCTGCCCAGCAGGCCGCCCGCCAGCCGTTGCGGCCGCTGCACGCGCTGCGCCGCCGGCAAAGCGGCCTGCAGTTCATCGACCGTCATGCCCAGCCGCACACCGGGCGGCAAGGCCTGCGCATGGACTGCGCCGGTGGCGAAGACGGCGCCTGCGGCAAGCGCACGAAGAAGGATCGGGAGGGCAAGGAATCGCACGAGGGGCATCGGGAAAGAAGGCCTGGAGAAGAGAACGGCGGCAGCGTGGGACCGCGAGTATGCCGTGGAGTTCCGCCCGTCCAGCCGCCCCCATTCGCCCATCCCCGCCTTCGTTCATCAGGCCCCTGCGTGGCTATCGCACAGCGGCAGGCGCAACGTGAGGCCCAGCACGCCGCCGTTGTCCGGCGCGGAATAGATGCGCCCGCCATGCCGGCCGGCAATGCGCTCGCACACCCGCGCGCTGGCCAGCGAGGCGGCATCGAGCGCATCGAAAAGCCGGGCCAGCGGCGGCCGCACATCCACGGCATCGAGGTCGCGCCAATGGACCACCGCCTGCGTGCCTTCCACATGCGCGCGCACCTGCAGCGTCGCACCGGCGGACATCACGCTCGCCGCATGCGCGGCGACCTGGGACAGCAACTCGCACAGCTCTGCCTTGACGGCAAAGACGGGCACCGCTTCCTGCGGAAGCTGGATGTCCAACCGGATGCCGGCCGAACCGGGGGTGGCGCCCAGCAGCGGCCGCAGGTCGTGAACATCGCTGGCCAGCGCCTTCTGCCGCGCCTCGTTCATGACCAGCGCCGCGATGCCGCGCGCCCGAGCGCCGGCTTTGATGTTGTGGACGAGCAGGCTGCCCATCATCGCGAGCACACCGGCCAGCCCGAACCCGATGGCGACTGCGATGACCAGGCCCAGATGATTGGAATACATGCAGTGCCTCCGTGCTTACCGCCGCTTGGGCGCACGAAACTCCAGGGCACCCGAGTCGCCGCGCTCGCAGGTGCCCGACAAGGCATCCGCACGCGGACCGGGGAGCGAGGGATGGGCACCTTCCGCCTGCCCGTCGCACAAGTCCCACGCCGCCATCGACGGGCTGCGATGTTCGAAGGGCATGGCCGAAGGTGGCGGTCCCCCGCTGGAACCCGGGGGCAGGCCTACGAAGATGGGCGGCGGCAGCACGATGCAACCCGACAGGCCCGTGGCTGCCAGCACGCCTGCGAGTAGATGGGTTTTTCGGATCATTTTTTTCCTTGAGAAGCCACGCGCGCGATGCGGCAAAGCCTGTGCCCTGCCGCACCGCCCGTGTCCCGCGTCAGAACGCGTGACGGATGCCGAAGTCGTAGCCGGTCGACGAACGCGGCAGGCTGGTGTAGCCCGCGCCGGTGCTGCCGTAGCCCGTGGTGCTCGCGGCGGTGAGGCCGCCGGTATAGGCCGCGTCGTTGCGGTTGTTCACGCGCGCGACGGTGGCGTAGAGCGCGGTGCGCTTGGACAGGTTGTGCACATAGCCGATGGCCAGCTTGTTCGCGCGCGGGTCTTCGCCGGTGATGCCGACCGCGCCCTCGTTGTAGCGAACGGTGGAGTAGGACGCGCGGATCACGCCCGCGCCCACCGGCATGCTGGCGCCGAAGAGGTAGCCGTTGTAGCTGTCGTGGCTGTTGCCCACGTCGAGGGCAAACTTGTTCTGCACGTTCGAGAGTTCGCCGAACAGCTTGACCGGACCGAAGTCGTACGACGCACCGAGGTTGATGGTCTGCACCTTGCGCGTGAGCGTGGTGGTGTCGACGGCGACGCTCTGGCCCATCGACAGCGCCACGTCGAGCGGTCCGTTCGCGTAGCCGAAACGGCCGCCCACATAGCGTCCGGCACTGCTGCTGGTTGCAGCGGTGGTGTCGGTGGCGCTGGTCTTGGTGTTCTCGTTCAGGCTGTACTGCACCTGGCCGTAGAAACCGCCGAGGTTCGGCGGCAGGAAGTAGCCGACCATGTTGCTGGCGCGCGCGTAGTTCGAGTTGCCGATGGCGGAGCTGCCGCTCACCGTGTTGATCACGCTGGAGCCCGAGCCGTTGGTGCCGAACGGATCGAACACGGTGTCGTTCCAGAAGGTGGCCGTGTAGTCGCGTCCCAAGCGCAGTTCACCGAAGCCGCCGGAGAGGCTGACGGTGGAGCGGCGATTGAAGTTCGCAATGCCGGTGGCACCGTCGTCGTTGGTGATCGGCGCTTCGAGCCAGAAGCTGGCAGCCAGGCCGCCGCCCAGGTCTTCGGTACCGCGAAAGCCGATGCGGCTGGAGTTGTAGCCGGAATTGGCAAGGCTCCATTGGCTCTGCTTGCTGGTGGCGCCGGTGACCGGGTCACGCGAGGTGGCGCTCTGGTAGCTCACGCCGGCATCGATGACGCCGAACAGGGTGACGGACGATTGGGCAGAGGCCAGGCCGGCGACGGCCAGCGCGGCGAGTGCCGTGAGGGTTTTCTTCATTCAGTTTTCTCCGGGTTTTCAGCGGCCCTTCATCGAGCAGCTGGACGCATGGTCCCGTTCAAATTCGTAGGAATCTTGTGGATGGATGTGCTTTGCAATTCGTTGTTGTTTTGCGTGCACTCGTTGTGTTTTGTTTGTTGTTCGGGGGCGGTGATGGGGGTTGTGGCTTCGGGCGGCCGACGTCACCGGCCGCTTCGCGGCTTCCCTGCGCTGCTCACGACGGGCGGGGTCTCGCAGAACTCGCTTCGCTTGTATGGTTGAGGCGCTGGGGTGGAGGGACTCGTTTCGCATTCGGCCGCGGCAGCGGACCGACAGTTTTGAGATTTCTCCCGCCCCACCTT
>NZ_JBEPKK010000010.1:0-232947 GCF_040544675.1 Variovorax boronicumulans | reverse complement strand
CGCCGAGGAGCGCAGCGTTTCGCGGATCAGGGCTTGCAGCTGTTTGAGCCGAAGGCGAGTTCTGCAAGACCCCGCGAGACGCGAGCACCGCAGGGGAGCCCGAAGGGCCGGCACAGTGGGGCCGCTTAGGCCGTACCGCATATCGGGTGCCCCCCGCAAACGCCCTGAACAGTCAAAGAGGCAGCGTATCGAACGCAGCGTAAGACGTAGCCAGCCAGGACTTCACACGCTGCCGTTCCAGCAGGCCCAAAGCGTGAGGCCCTTCGCGGTCATTCACAGCCTTCCAGAAACTGGAATTTTGCGCATCGATCTTCCGCATGCTGGCCTCATGCAGACGCGGCAGCGCAATCACCCGCGCTCCGTTCGCGTTGGCCTTGGACAGCGACTGCGACGCCAGCAGCATGCCGAAATCGCTTCCGCGCCCGTAGTTCTGCACCACGATGTAGTTGGGCCGATTGCCGAAGGTGTCGATCAGCGAGCCGAGCAAGTCGGTGGAGTCCTTGCCGTCGTCGAGCACATGCCAGAAATTGACCGTGACGCCAATTTCGGCAAACACGTCGAACAGGTCGGATTCCTTGATCCAGCGCGACAGCGGCGCCAGCGTCTGGGCGGCCAGGTCGACGATCACGCTTTGCTTCGGGTTGGCTTCGAAGCCGTTCACGACGGTGTCGAGCCCTTCGTAGCTGTCGACCACGACCGGCGACGCAAAACCTTCGTAGAAGCGGGTGAAGGAGCTGTGCGAACGGTCGGTGTCGAAGCCGGTGAACGGGCGGCTGCGGTCGATGAAGTACTGGGCCAGCACGCGCGCCGTGACCGACTTGCCGACACCGCCTTTTTCGCCGCCGATGAAATTGATGGAGCTCATGAGTTGCTGCTGCCTCGAATGGGTTGAGGGGTGAAGAAGGGGCGGGTCATTCTAGGGGCCGGGTTTTTCTGTTCATCTATTTGCCGCGCTTGGTCAAGCCTTGCAGCAAGGCGTGTGCCTGCAAGCGCTGCTGCAACCGCTTCTTCCACGGCGCTGGCAGCGTCGAAGCATCGATCATCTCGGGCCAGTTGCTGCGCGCGAGCCGCGCGGTGTCGGCCACCAGGCGCCGCACCAGCGGTTCGTGCAGCCCCGCGGAGAAGCAGAAGGCGCGCATGTTGGCGGGTGTGAACATGGCGGTGCGCTTTTTGACCGCGGTACCGGTCGTGGGCAGCAGGGGCAGGGCGTGGCCGTCGACGCCCTGCAATGCGGCGTAGGCCACGATGTCGTAGGCGGGGGCCAGGCGGGGCGCGATGCCGTCGGGGTACAGCACGCCGAAGTTCTTCAGGTGGGCGTCGGGGTTGCCGAGCAGGTCGTTCACCACGAGCCTGCGCACGAGTTCGAGCACCGCTTCTTCGCCCAGCGATGGAAACGCGCGCATCGCCAGCGCCATGTCGAGATAGCTGGCGCTGTACTTGTGCATGGGGTCCACCGCGAGCACCTGCGCGAAATCTTCAAAATGGATGCGGCGCGCGCCGTCGCGGTCGAAGCGCGTCACGGCCAGGAATTCGGGCTCGTCGGGCAAGGCATAGCTGTGCTCGGCCTTGATCGCCGAGAGTGGCGCGAGTTCGGCGTGGCACACCTGGACGCCGGCCGCGCCCGCCATCTGCAGCGAAAGCATTTCCAGCTGCGGCATGTGCGGCCGGCCAGCCACCGGCAGCTTGGCGATCACCCGGGTGCTGGCACCGGCCCGCGTGCGCGCGACATAACGCCCGCCCTGGCGGCGCAGGCCGAGCTTGGGCTGCACGCCCGAGACCGATATGCCCTGCGGCATCGGCAACTCGACCACCGACATCTCGAGCGCGTCCTGGTCCTGGGTGATCAGCCGCTGCAGCGTGCCGCGGTCCACCGAGACCGGCTTGGCGCTCACCGCGCCGGGCAGGTCGCCGCCGCAGGCCGCGAGGAGCTCGAAGTGGTCGTTCTCGCGGCAGCCGCGCAACTGCGCGATGTGGCTGCGCAGCACGCCTTCGGGCAGCAGGTTCTGGAAGAAGCGCGGGAGCGCACCGCCTTGCCCGTTGAACAGCGGGTTTTTCACGTCGCTCCAGAGTGCGGCCTGCGAGGCGGTGTCGCTCGCCACCATCGACAACGAAAGCACTTCCGGCGGCGGCGCGGCGATCAGGTCGGGCTCCGCCACGAAGCGGCACAGGTCGGCGTACTGGAAGAGCTTGCCGAAGGGCCGCGTACCGAGCGAGATCTCCAGGATCTTGACGTTCATGGCGTGCCGCGCTGTTGTCCCTGCATTTACCGGCGTTTGCCCGAATAGGGCGGCGAGGCCGGCGCCTGCGCGATGGCATGGCTCACGCGGGTGGCGACAGGGCGATAGTCAGGGTCCGCACCGGTGCTCTGGCCGAAGCCCTTGGGCGCCAGCTGCAATTCGAGCCCGAGCGCATCGACCAGCGCCAGCAGCGATGACAACTGCGGATTGCCTTGCAGGCCGAGGGCATTGCGCACCGAGCGTTCGGTGAGGCCCGAGCGCAGCGCGATCTGTGCTGTCGAGAGGCCTGCGGCATCGCGGCGTGCGGCCAGGGCGGTGATAAGTTCCTGTTTGTTCACGGAAATATAGTACCGCAATCGTGGTTTCAGGAATTATGTTTCCCCAAGACCATGAGGCCGGCAGCGCTACTTGGGCAGCATCGTGAAGAAGGGCATGACGACGCCCAGGACCCAGTTCTGGCCGAAATCCAGCGCTGCCCGGCGGTACTTTTCATCGGCCTGCGCGGCCAGCAGGTCGAGCCGCGCTACCACCTTCGACAGCTCGCGGTCGGCCACGAGGTTGCGGCCACGTTCGCTGATCTCGGTGGCCAGCAGCAAGGGCTGGCCGTCGGGGCCGGACTTGGAGGAAATCAGCCACAGAGATATCTCGAAATTGCGCGCGGCCCGGTAGCTGTTTTCGGCGTCCACGCCGTCGATCATGGTCTGTTCCCAGGTGCCGCCGTTGGCCTGCTTGAGCATCGAGGCCCAGCCGACCACGAGGGCTGCGACGCGGTCGCCTTGGTAGGCCTGCGGCCCGGTTTCGAAAGCCAGCCGGATCGCCTCGATACCGGTGGCGCCGCGCAACTCGGGCAACTCGGGGCCCTTGATGACCGCGTCCCAGGCGCGCTGCGAAGCTTCGTCGGCGGAGGCGGCCGATTTGCGCCATTCGCGGGGGTTGCGCCGGTAAAGCGTGGTCTGCACGCGCCGTATGGACTGCAGGTTGTCGCGCAGCGAGAGGTTCGCGATGCGGTTGGCGCCGGACTGCAGCCATTCCTGGTTGGCATAAGGCTCGGCGCGCTCGGTCGACCGGATCGATGAACAGCCTGCCAGGCCGAGCAGGGAGGCAGCGCCGGCCAACAGGCAGGCGCGTCGTGCCGCGAGGGGTGAAGCCGGAGAAACGATCATGCCCTGACGTTATCATCCACGGCTTGGGCGGCGGCCTGCTGCAAGCTGCGGGCCCGTGCAATTTTCCTTACAAATCAATACCTTGGCGCTACACCGAGGCAGGCCGACAAGTCGTGCGTCTTAATTCCATCAAGCTTTCGGGCTTCAAGTCGTTCGCCGAACCCACCAACTTCCTGCTGCCGGGCCAACTGGTCGGTGTCGTCGGACCGAACGGGTGCGGCAAGTCGAACATCATGGATGCGGTGCGATGGGTGCTGGGCGAGTCGCGCGCCTCGGAGCTGCGCGGCGAGTCGATGCAGGACGTGATCTTCAACGGCACGACCACCCGCAAGCAGGCCAGCCGCTCGAGCGTCGAACTGGTGTTCGACAACGCCGACCATCGCGCCGGCGGCCAGTGGAACCAGTTCGGCGAAATCGCGGTGCGGCGCGTGCTCACGCGCGACGGCACCAGCAGCTACTACATCAACAACCAGCCGGTGCGCCGCCGCGACGTGCAGGACGTGTTCCTTGGCACCGGCCTCGGCCCGCGCGCCTACGCCATCATCGGCCAGGGCACGATCAGCCGGATCATCGAATCCAAGCCCGAGGAACTGCGCCTGTTCCTCGAAGAAGCCGCCGGTGTCTCCAAGTACAAGGAACGCCGCCGCGAAACCGAAAACCGCCTGGGCGACACGCGCGAGAACCTCACGCGCGTCGAAGACATCCTGCGCGAGCTCAACGCGAACCTCGAAAAGCTCGAGAAGCAGGCCGAGGTGGCCGCGCGCTACAACATGCTGCAGGGCGAGGCCACCAAGAAGCAGCACCAGCTGTGGTTTCTCAAGCGCAGCGAGAGCGACGCCGACCAGGCCAGGATCAAGGCCGATTCGGAAAAGGCGATCAACGACCTCGAGTCGCGCACCGCCGACCTGCGCCGCATCGAAGCCGAACTGGAAACCGTGCGCCAGGCCCACTACGCGGCCGGCGACCAGGTCAACCAGGCCCAAGGCAAGCTCTACGAGGCCAGCGCCGAAGTCGGGCGGCTCGAAGGCGAGATCCGCTTCGTGGTCGAAGGCCGCCAGCGCGTCGAGCAGCGGCTCGTCCAACTGCGCGAGCAGATGGGCCAGTGGGGCCGCCGCCGCGAAGAGGCCGAGGTGGAAATCGAAACGCTGGCCGGGCAGGGCGTCGATGCCGAAGAGCAGGCCGTGCTGCTGGCCGCGCAGCTCGAAGAACACGATGCGCGCCTGCCCGAGCTCGAAGACGCCGTGCAGCGCGCCCAGAACGAAGCCAACACCCAGCGCGCCACCGTGTCGCAGGTGCAGCAGCAGATCCAGGTGCTGGCCGCCGACCAGCGCAACATCGAAGACCAGAGCCGCCAGCTCACGCAGCGCAGCGAACGCCTGCGCGCCGACCAGAATGCGCTGACGGCGCCCGACGAGGCACGTCTCGCGGACATGCAGGAGCAACTGGCCGCCGCCCAGGAAACCGCCGCCGAAGCCGACGCGCGCCTGCACGAGTTGCAGGAAACCGTGCCGCAGCTGGACGACGACCGCCGCGCGAAGCAGCAGACGGTCAACACCGAAGGTGCACGCCACGCCGAGTTTTCGGCGCGCCTCGAAGCACTGCGCGCGCTGCAGGAAAAGGTCAAGACCGACGGCAAGCTCGCGCCCTGGCTCGCCAAGCACGGCCTCGACGGCCTGCAGGGCCTGTGGAGCCGCATCCACATCGAGCAGGGTTGGGAGAGCGCGCTCGAAGCCGCCCTTCGCGAGCGCCTGGGCGCCCTCGAAGTCAGCCGGCTCGACATGGTCCGCGCCTTCGGCAACGATGCGCCGCCCGCCAAGCTGGCGTTCTACAGCCCGCCGTCGGCCGGTGTGCCGCAGGGCGCTACTACGCTGCCGCGCCTGTCGAGCCTGCTGCGCCTGAACGATGCCGGCCAGCAAGCCCTGCTGAACGACTGGCTCCACGGCTGCTACACCGCGGCCAGCTTCGAAGAAGCCCTGGCGCAACGCGCCGCGCTGCAACCCGGTGAAGTGATCTATGTGCAAAGCGGCCATGCCGTGTCCTCGCACAGCGTCAATTTCTACGCACCCGATTCCGAGCAGGCCGGCCTCCTGGCTCGCCAGCAGGAAATGGAAAACCTGGAGCGCCAGCTGCGCGCCCAGACGCTCATCAACGAAGAAGCGCGCACCGCGCTGGTCCGCGCCGAAGCCGCTTACGGCGACGCCGCCCAGCGCCTGGTAACCGCCCGCCGCGAAGCCGCCGACACCCAATCGCGCGCGCACGAGCTGCAGGTCGAAACCCTGCGCATGACCCAGCTCGCCGAGCAGATGCGCGCCCGCAGCCAGCAACTGGCCAGCGACCTCGGCGAAGTCGATGCGCAGCTCGAAGAGCTGCAAGAAAAGCGCATGGCCGCTGAAGGCCGCTTCGAAGAGCTGGACATGCAACTGGCCGACAGCCAGGAGCGCCACGCCCAGCTCGACGAGCGCGTGATCGAAGCCGGCCGCGCGCTCAATGCCAGCCGCGAGCAACACCGCAGCCTCGAACGCCAGGCGCAGGAAGCCACCTTCTCGCAGCGCACGCTCGAAGCCCGGCGCGCCGAGCTCAACCGCGCCATCGAAACCGCGGCGCAGCAGATCGTGGCGCTGACCGATGAAGACGAGCGCGCCCGCGCCGAGCTGGGCCGGCTGTCCGACGCCGCCGCGCAAGCCGGCCTGCAGGATGCGCTGTCGCTCAAGCTCGAACGCGAAACCTCGCTGGGCGCATCGCGCAGCCAGTACGACGACCTCACGCTCAAGCTGCGCGCGAGCGACGAGCGCCGCCTGCAGCTCGAACGCGAGCTCGAACCGCTGCGACAGCGCATCACCGAATTCCAGCTGAAGGAACAGGCCGCGCGCCTGGGTGTGGAGCAGTACCAGCAATTGCTGGACGACGCCGGCGCCGATCTCGAAGCCATCGCACTCTCCATCGAGACCGACAAGGTCCGCCTGACCGGCTTGCAGAGCGAAATCGACCGCCTCAACCGCGAAGTGGTGGCGCTGGGCGCCGTCAACCTTGCCGCGCTCGACGAGCTCGCGATTGCTAGCGAGCGCAAGATCTTCCTGGACGCCCAGTCGGCCGACCTGAACGAAGCCATCGGTACGCTCGAAGATGCCATCCGCAAGATCGACGCCGAAACGCGCGACCTGCTCGGCGGCACCTTCAAGATCGTCAACGAGCACTTCAGCCGCATGTTCCCCGAGCTGTTCGGCGGCGGCAATGCGCGCCTCGTGATGACGGGCGACGAGATTCTCGATGCCGGCGTGCAGGTGCTCGCGCAGCCGCCCGGCAAGAAGAACCAGACCATCCACCTGCTCTCGGGCGGCGAGAAGGCGCTCACGGCCATTGCGTTGGTGTTTGCGATCTTCCAGCTCAACCCGGCGCCTTTCTGCCTGCTGGACGAAGTCGACGCGCCGCTGGACGACGCCAACACCGAGCGCTATGCCAAACTCGTGACCGCCATGAGCCGCGAAACCCAGTTCCTCTTCATCAGCCACAACAAGATCGCCATGGAAATGGCCGAGCAGTTGATCGGCGTCACGATGCAGGAGCAGGGCGTTTCGCGGATCGTCGCGGTCGACATGGAATCGGCCGCCTCGATGGTCGAGGCCGCGTAAGTCGAGCGGCGCGCATGAGCAACCTCACCCTTGCACTCGCCATTCTTGGCGGTCTCGTTCTCGCGGCCGTCGTCGGCTACGAAACCCTGATGTCCCGCCGCAATGCGCCGCGCCAGCCCGATGCGGTGGACGACGCGCTGGCCAACGTGGAGCGCTCGATGGCCGCGGGCGACGGCGAGGAGCCGGTGCTGCACGTCGATCCGAACCAGGTGCACGGCAGCGACCGCCACGAGCCGCTGTTCGACCCCGACCTGCCGGCGCCCAGCGGCGTGCCCGTGCCCACCGGCGAGCGCCGCGGCGGGCTCGATCCGCTGATCGACGTGATCGCGCCTGTCTCGCTGGAGGGCCTTGCTTCGGGCGACGCCGCCATCGCGGCCATGCCGCCGACCCGGCGCGCGGGCAGCAAGCCGGTGGCCATCGAAGGCCTGAACGAACACAGCGGCCAGTGGGAGCCGCCCGTGGCCGGGCAGCGCTACAGCGCCTTCCAGGTCGGCGTGCAACTGGCCAACCGCACCGGCGCGCTCAACGAGATCGAATACTCCGAGTTCGTCGTGAAGGCGCAGGCTTTTGCCGATGCGGTGAACGGCGCCCCCGAGTTCCCCGAAATGCTGGACGAAGTGGCGCGCGCCCGCGAGCTCGACCAGTTCGCCAGCGCGCACGATGCGCAACTGGGCTTCGTGCTGCGCGCCCTGCATGCGGCCTGGAGCCCGGGCTATGTGCAGCAGAACGCTGCGCGGCTGGGTTTCGTGGCCGGCATCATCCCGGGGCGCATGGTGCTGCCGACGGGGGAGGCCGGGCTGCCGCCGGTCCTCGGGCTGGCCTTCGACACGCAGGCCGCTTTGGCCGACGACCCCGCGCAATCGGCCATCCGCGAACTCAGCCTGAGCCTGGACGTACCGCAGGTGGACCGCTCCGAAGAGCCGTTCCGCCGCATGCGTGAAGCTGCTGCCACGCTCGCACGCGAGATGGACGGCGTGGTGACCGACAGCGACGGCCAGCTGCTGCGCGACGAGACGATGGACGTCATCGGCAACGACCTCGAGCAGCTCTACGACACGCTGGACGCACGCGATCTGGCGGCCGGTTCACCCTTGGCACGCCGGCTCTTCAGCTGATCCGATCTTTTCGGGAGACACCCACATGACGACGCGCGACGAAGCGGCACGCGAAGCCGCCGCACTGAGCGAACAGCTCCACAAGCACGCCCACCTCTATTACGTGCTCGACGCGCCCGCACTGCCCGACGCCGAGTACGACAAGCTGTTCCAGCGCCTGCAGACTCTGGAAGCCGAGCACCCCGAGCTGCGCACGCCCGATTCGCCGACGCAGCGCGTGGGCGGCAAGGTGCTCGACGGCTTCACCAAGGTACGCCACAAGGTGCCGATGCTGTCGATCCGCACCGAGACTGACATCACGCCCGGCGGCGCCAGCGCCTTCGACGCGCGCGTGCGCAGGGAGCTGGGGCTGGCCGAAGACGGGCCACAGGTTTCTTACGTGTGCGAGCTCAAGTTCGACGGCCTGGCCATGAACCTGCGCTACGAGCACGGCGTGCTGGTGCAGGCCGCCACGCGCGGCGACGGCGAGGTGGGCGAAGAGGTCACGCAGAACATCCGCACGGTGCGCGAGATTCCGCTGCGCCTGGCCGGCAAGGCGCCGCCCGTGGTCGAGGTGCGCGGCGAGGTCTACATGAAGCGCGCCGACTTCGACGCCCTCAACGAGCGCCAGCGCGCCAGGATCGCGGCCGGCCAGAAGAACGAGAAGGTCTTCGTCAACCCGCGCAATGCGGCGGCCGGCGCGGTGCGCCAGCTCGATCCGGCGATTGCGGCGGAACGCCCGTTGAGCTTCTTTGCCTACGGCCTCGGCGAGGTCACGCCCCCCGGCGAAGGCGGCCCTGATTGCCCGACCCAGTTCGACTGGCTCAAGCAGTTCGGCGAATGGGGCTTTCCCGTCGCGGCCCAGACCGCGCGGGCGACCGGCGCCATCGAGCTGATCGCGTTCCATGAAAACATCGGCCGCCAGCGCGATGCCTTGCCCTACGACATCGACGGCGTGGTCTACAAGGTCGACAGCGTCGAGCTGCAGCGGCAGCTGGGTTTTGTCTCGCGCGAGCCGCGCTGGGCCGTGGCCCACAAGTACCCGGCGCAGGAGCAGCTGACCGAAGTGCTGGCCATCGAGATCCAGGTCGGCCGCACCGGCAAGCTCACGCCCGTGGCCAAGCTGGCGCCGGTGTTCGTCGGCGGCGTGACGGTGACCAATGCCACGCTGCACAACGAGGACGAGGCGCGGCGCAAGGACGTTCGCGTGGGCGACACCGTCATCGTGCGGCGCGCTGGCGATGTGATCCCCGAGGTGGTGGGCGTGGTGCCCGAGAGCCTGGCAAAGCCCGAAGGCGAGCGCGGCCCGGTCTTCACCATGCCGCACCAATGCCCGGTGTGCGGCTCCGAGGCGGTGCGCGAAGCGGAAGAGGTCGACTACCGCTGCACAGGCGGTCTGTTCTGCGCGGCGCAGCGCAAGGAGGCCATCCTGCACTTCGCGGCGCGGCGCGCGGTCGACGTGGACGGGCTGGGCGACAAGCTGGTCGAACAGCTGGTGGATGCCAACCTCATCCGCACCTTGCCCGATCTTTACAAGCTTGGGTTCACCACGCTGGCGGGCCTTGAGCGCATGGCCGAAAAGTCGGCAAAGAACCTGGTCGATGCCCTGGAAGCGTCCAAGAAAACCACGCTGCCGCGCTTTCTGTTCGGCCTGGGCATCCGGCATGTGGGCGAAAGCACCGCCAAGGACCTTGCCAAGCACTTCGGCAAGCTCGACGCGATCATGGATGCGACCGAAGAGCAACTGTTGGAGGTGAACGACGTGGGCCCGGTGGTGGCACAAAGCCTGCGCACCTTCTTCGACCAGCCGCACAACCGCGAGGTGGTCGAGCAGCTGCGCGCCTGCGGCTTGACCTGGGAAGAGGGCGAGCCCGCGGCCCGCGCGCCCAAACCATTGGCGGGCCTGACCTTCGTGATCACCGGTACCCTTCCTACGCTGGGCCGCGACGAGGCAAAAGATAAGTTGGAGGCAGCCGGTGCAAAGGTCGCCGGCTCCGTCAGCAAGAAGACCCATTACCTCGTGGCCGGAGAAGAAGCCGGCAGCAAGCTGGACAAGGCGCGCGAGATCGGAGTGACCGTGATCGACGAGGCGCGTATGCTGGAGATCCTCGAGCGCGGCATTGCGGAATAAGGAGTGACGGCGGTTTGTCTTTACCCGCCGTTACCTCGCTTCATCGCAGCGCAGTCAACAGGGTCTACAACCTGACGTTGAAAGAAAACTGAAGGCCAACAAGGAGCCCCTCATGCAGAAAATTCGTATTCTTGGTGCCAGCATTGCCCTCGGTGGCGTTGCGCTGCTGACCGGCTGCGTTGGCGTTCCGGGCGACCCGTACTACGACGGGGGCTACTCCAGCGGTGGCTACGGCGATCCTTACTACGGCTCGTCGCCCGTGGTGGTTCAACCCGCGCCGGTGTACATCCAGGGGGGCGGCTATTACGAAGGCCGCCGACCGTATTACAACCGGCCTTATTACGGCGGCCGGCCTGGTTATCCGGGCGTTCGTCCCGGTTACCCGGCCGTTCGTCCGGGCGCGGGTGGGCCTCGTCCGGGTTGGGGCGGCGGTGGGCGTCCGCCCGGCGGTGGCGTGATCGTGCCGCCCACGGGCAACACGGGCGTGTCGCCGCTTCCGCAATACCGCCCGCAGGCACCGCGCGGCAACTCGCGGCTCTGGACTTCGCCCGACTCGAAAAACTCGAACGACCGTCCGTGATGTGTCTGTGATGGGGTCATGACCCTGTCGCGATAATCGCGCGATGGCCATCCGCGAAATTCTCAAGATGGGCGACCCCCGGCTGCTGCGCATTGCGCAGCCGGTCGCCGCCTTCGATACCGACGAACTGCACCTCCTGGTGCGCGACATGTTCGAGACCATGCATGCGGTCAACGGCGCCGGCCTCGCGGCACCGCAGATCGGCGTGGATCAGCAACTGGTGATCTTCGGCACCGACATCGTCAACCCCCGTTATCCCGACGCACCGCCGGTGCCGCGCACGGTGCTGCTCAATCCCGTCATCACGCCCATCGGCGAGGATGAAGAAGAGGGTTGGGAAGGATGCCTTTCGGTGCCGGGCCTGCGCGGCGTGGTGCCGCGCTTTGCCAACATCCGCTATACCGGCTTCGATCCTTACGGCGACCCCATCGATCGGGTGGCCACCGGTTTTCATGCGCGCGTGGTGCAGCATGAAGTCGATCACTTGCTGGGCAAGCTGTACCCGATGCGGGTACGCGATTTTTCGCGCTTCGGCTACACCGAGGTCCTGTTTCCAGGCCTCGATGCGGCCGACGACGACTGATCCGGAACCCCGTCTTACTTGTTGCTCAGGCCGAAGCGGCCGCCGCCCGTGAAGGCCAGGGAAATCGCCGCAAACAGGAACATGCCCTGCAGTTCCAGCGCCCAGCCGCCCTGGCCGTTGATCGCGCCCAGATCTTTGCGGTGCACCAGCCAGATGGCCACCAGCATGTTGATCGCCACGATCACCGCCGCCGGCCGCGTGAACAGGCCGACGATCAGCAGCACCGGCGCCAGGATTTCGCCGACATAGACCGCATACGCCAGAAAAGCCGGCAAGCCGTGCGACGCGAGCATGCCGCCGATGCCGTCGACGCCCTTGGTGACCTTGGCCACGCCGTGCAGCAGGATGAGGATGCCCAGCGCGAGGCGCAGAACGAGCTTGCCGGTGTCGTCGGACTTCAACATGTTTGATTCCTGTTCGGGAGAGTTGATAAAGGGCCGTATGGTATTGCGGTATTGCCGCCGAACCGGGCATAAGCATCCAACCGACCCTTCTTTGGCGCGGGCCAGTGCCGCCCCGTACACTGCCTTTCGTTGACCGACTTGAGGAGAACTCACCCATGAAGAAGAACCGAATCCGCCCGGCGCTGTTCGCTGCCGCATCCGTCGTTGCGCTGGCCACCGCCGCGCCGGCCTTTGCAGGCAAGACGCTCGACGCGGTCAAGCAGCGCGGCACCGTCAAGTGCGGCGTGACCAACGGCGTGGCGGGCTTTTCCGCACCCGACACCCAGGGCAACTGGTCGGGCCTCGATGTAGACACCTGCCGCGCCATTGCGGCGGCCGTGCTCGGCGATGCCAAGAAGGTCGACTTCGTGCCCCTCAATTCGCAGCAGCGCTTCTCGGCATTGCAGGCCGGCGAAATCGACATCTTGGCGCGCAACACCACCTGGACGCTCACCCGCGACGCCTCGCTGGGCTTCAACTTCACCACCATCACCTACTACGACGGCCAGGGCTTCCTGGTGCCCAAGAAGCTCAAGGTGACCAGCGCCAAGCAGCTGAAGAACGCCACCATCTGCACGCAGTCGGGCACCACCAACGAGAAGAATGTCTCCGACTACTTCCGCGGCCTGAACATTCCGGTGAAGACGGTGGTCTTCGAGAGTTTCGAGGCATCGTTCAAGGCCTTCTTCTCGGGCCGCTGCCAGGCCTTCACCACCGACGCCTCGGCGCTGGCGGGTCTGCGCAACAAGGAAGCGCCGAACCCCGACGACTACCTCATCCTGCCCGAGCTGATCTCCAAGGAGCCGCTTGCGCCGCTGGTGCGCCGCGGCGACGACGAATGGTTCGCCATTGCCAAGTGGGTGCCCAACGCGCTCATCGAAGCCGAGGAATTCGGCGTCACGCAGGCCAATGCCGACGAGCTCAAGGCCAACAGCAAGGACCCGGCGCAACAACGCCTGGTCGGTACGGGCGAAGACCTCGGCAAGCTCCTGGGCCTCGACAAAGACTGGTCGTTCCGCGCCATCAAGGCCGTGGGCAACTACGGTGAAATGTTCGAGCGCAACGTCGGGCCCAAGTCGGTGCTCAAGCTGCCGCGCGGCTCGAACAACCTCTGGAGCAAGGGCGGCCTGATCTACGCACCACCGGTGCGATGAGCCCTGAGGGCGCCTCGCGCCGCGGCGCCTGGCTGGCCTGGGTGGTCCAGGCGCTGCTGGTGCTGGCCGTCGTGGCCGGCGCGTTCTGGGTGGTGCACCATGCGCTGGAAGTGCTTCGTGCACGCGGCGTGCGCTCGGGCTTCGACTTTCTCACCGAGCCCGCGGGCTTCTCGATCAGCGAGGGCTGGCTCGATTTCGACGCCAGCCAGCCGTTCTGGCGCGCCTTTCTGGCGGGGCTGATCAACACGGTGCGGGCGGCGGTGCCGGCGGCGATTTTCGCGGTCGTGCTCGGCACCTTGATCGGCATCGGCCGGCTTGCGCCGCATGTGCTGCTGCGCGGCATCTGCACAGCGTATGTGGAGCTGCTGCGCAACGTGCCGCTGCTGGTGCAACTGCTGATGCTGGCCTTCGCAATGGCCAACCTGTTGCCCGATCCCACCGAGCCGGTGCGCTTGCTGCCCGGCGTTTGGCTCAGCAAGGGCGGGCTCAGCGTGCCCTGGCCGGCGGCGGGCGAGGGCGGCTGGTGGCCAACGCACTTCGAATGGCCGGAGCGCGGCGACTTCGGCGTGAACGGCGGCGCGGCGCTGAGTCCAGAGTACGTGACCATCGTCGCAGGCCTGAGCTTCTATTCCGCCTCGTTCGTCGCGGAGATCGTGCGCGCCGGCATTCTGTCGGTCTCGCAAGGGCAGGTGCTGGCGGGGCAGGCGCTGGGCCTGTCGCCCGTGCAGCAGTTGCGCATCGTCATCCTGCCGCAGGCGCTGCGGGTGATCGTGCCTTCGCTCACCAACCAGTTGCTGAGCCTCACCAAGAATTCGTCGCTCGCCGTGGCCGTGGGCTATCCGGAACTGGTGTCGGTCGCCAACACCACCATCGGCTCGAACGGCCGGGCCTTCGAGTGCATCGCGATCATCATGGCGATCTACCTGATGCTGTCGCTCCTGATCTCCTTCGGCATGAACCGCTACAACGCGCGCGTCGCCTTGCGGGGGTGGCGATGAGGAACGTCGCGCAAGGCCCGATCGCATGGCGCAGCGAACTCTGGGGTTCGCCCTTGCGTGCGCTCGCGACGATGGCGCTGATCGCGCTGCTCGCCTGGATCGGATTTCACATCGTCGACTGGGCCGTGGTGCACGCGGTGTTCCGGCCCGATGCGGACGCTTGCCGCGCGGTCAAGCACGGCGCGTGCTGGGGTGTGGTGGCCGAGAAGTGGCGCCCGATGTTGTTCGGCCGCTTTCCCTACGAAGAGCAATGGCGCCCGGCCATCGCGGTGGTCGTGCTGTCGGCCGTGACCGTGCTGAGCGCCTGGCCGCGTACCTGGCGCTGGTGGCTGCTGCCGCTGTGGGTGGCGGCGTTGTTGCTGTTCGTGCTGCTGATGCGCGGCGGCGTGCTGGGCCTGAGCCCTGTGCCGACCAGCCGCTGGGGCGGGCTGCCGCTCACCATCGGCCTGGCGGTCGTGGGACTGGCGCTGGCCTTTCCGCTCGCGTTGCTGCTCGCCCTGGGTCGCCGTTCGGGCTGGCCCGTGGTGCGCACGCTGAGCGCGAGCTACATCGAGCTGGTGCGCGGGGTGCCGCTGATCTCGGTGCTGTTCATGGCGTCGTTCCTGCTGCCGCTGCTGTGGCCTGCGGGTTGGCAGCCCGATGTGCTGGTGCGCGTGCTCGCGGGCCTCACGCTGTTCGTTGCCGCTTATCTGGCCGAGATCATCCGCGGCGGCCTGCAGGCGGTGCCGCGTGGGCAGACCGAGGTGGCGATGGCGCTGGGCTTCGGACGCTGGCCGGTGCAGCGCGACATCGTGCTGCCGCAGGCCCTGCGTCTGGTGGTGCCGGCGCTGACCAACAGCGTGGTCGGCACGCTGAAAGACACCTCGCTGGTCACCGTGGTCGGCCTGTTCGAGCTGACCGGTGCGCTGGGCCTTGCGCTGGGCGGCGACCCCGTCTGGCGGCCGTTCTACCTGGAGGGCTACCTGTTCATTGCCGCGATCTACTGGCTGCTGTGCTTCGGGCTCTCTCGCTACAGCGTGTGGCTGGAGCGCAGGCTGGCGAGCGCGCCGACCTGAGCGAGCGGCACGACTTCAGGGCTTCGGCCGCGGCACCAGTTCGGGAAAACCGGTCGCCGGATCGTGCGCACGGGCGAAGCGCCATTCGGGCAGCCAGGCGATCAGGATTTCGGCGGTGGTGCGCACGATGCAGCCAGGAGCGACATGGCCGCCGCGCACTTGCCCCGCACTGTCCGACACGCTGATATGCAGATGAGCGCCATCCGGCGAGAGCGTGCCGGACAGCGTGAGGATTTCAAGATCGCCTTCCAGCGTGGTCGCGGTTTCGGCACCCGCGTATCGGATGCGCGCACCGCTCAGGCTGCCGATGCCCGACACCACGAAGGCCGCTTCGGCCCCGCGCTGCGCGAGCAGCGCATCGAGCGCGGCGCGCAGGTCGTCGCCCGGGTTCAGGCGCAGCGCGTGGGCTTCCATGGCCTGAGTTCTTGCCTCAATCGGCCGACAGCGCCTTGTCCACCAGCTGCTGCGCCTCTTCGAGAATGCGCCCCAGGTGCTCCGCGCCCTTGAAGCTCTCGCCGTAGATCTTGTAGATGTTCTCCGTGCCCGAGGGCCGCGCCGCGAACCAGCCGTTCTCCGTCACCACCTTCACGCCGCCGATGGCCGCGCCATTGCCCGGTGCATGGCTCAGCACGGCCTGAATCTTGTCGCCCGCCAGCTCGGTCGAACTGACCTGCTGCGGCGACAGGTTCGAGAGTTTTTTCTTCTGCTCGACGGTGGCCGCCGCGTCCACGCGGTCGGACACCGGCTGCCCCAGCGCCTGCGTCAGTTCCGCATAGCGCTCGCCCGGGTCGCGCCCGGTGCGCGCGGCGATCTCTGCCGAGAGCAGGGCGGGGACCATGCCGTCCTTGTCGGTGGTCCACACCGAGCCGTCGTGGCGCAGAAAGGTCGCGCCTGCGCTCTCTTCGCCGCCGAAGCCCAGCGACCCATCGACGAGGCCGTCGACAAACCACTTGAAGCCGACCGGCACTTCGTAGAGCTTGCGGCCGAGCTTTGCCGTGACGCGGTCGATCATCTGGCTGCTCACCACCGTCTTGCCGACGGCCGCACCCGCCGGCCATTGCGGGCGGTGCGCGTAGAGGTAGTCGATCATCACCGCGAGGTAGCTGTTCGGCTGCATCAGCCCCGCGCTGCGCGTGACCACGCCGTGGCGGTCGTGGTCGGTGTCGCAGGCAAAGGCGATGCCGAAGCGGTCCTTCAGCGCGATCAGCTGGTGCATCGCATCGGGTGAGGACGGGTCCATGCGGATGCGGCCGTCCCAGTCGAGCGACATGAAGCGGAAGGTGGGGTCCACCTCCTGTCTCAGCACGTTCAGGCGCTGGAGCTTGTAGCGCTCGGCAATGGCCGGCCAGTAGTGCACGCCGGCGCCGCCGAGCGGATCGACGCCGAGGTCGATCTGCACGCCGCGGATCGCGTCCATGTCGAGCACCTGCGCGAGGTCTTCGACGTAGGTGTGGAGGTAGTCGTGCCGGTGCGTGGTCGAAGCCTTCAGCGCCTGCGCGAGCGGCATGCGCTTTACGCCTTCGAGCTTGTTCGCCAGCATCTCGTTGGCGGCGGCTTCGACGGCGGAGGTGATGTCGGTGCCGGCGGGCCCGCCGTTCGGTGGGTTGTACTTGAAGCCGCCGCTCTCGGGCGGGTTGTGCGAGGGCGTGATGACGATGCCGTCGGCCAGCCCCGTGGTGCGTCCGCGGTTGTAGACCAGGATCGCATGCGACACAGCGGGCGTTGGCGTGTACTCGTCGTCTTTCGAGAGCATCAGCTCGACGCCGTTGGCCGCCAGCACTTCGACAGCGCTGCTGAAGGCGGGCGTGGAAAGGGCGTGCGTGTCGATGCCCAGGAACAGCGGGCCGTCGATGCCCTTTTGCTTGCGGTAGTCGCAGATCGCCTGGCTGATCGCCAGCACATGCCATTCGTTGAATGCGTCGTCGAACGACGAGCCGCGGTGGCCCGAGGTGCCGAAGGCCACACGCTGCGCGGGCACGGAAGGATCGGGCCGGCCGGTGTAGTACGCCGAGATCAGGCGCGGCACGTTCACCAGCAGGTCGAATGGCGCGGGTTGGCCCGCGAGGGGATTCGTTTTTTGACTCATTTTTGGGGTGCCCAGTCGTCGATTTGAAGGAGGTCGCCGATGCGTTCGATGGTGATGTCGGCGGGCGCGTAGGCGGCGATGGCCTGCGCATCGAGCGCGTAGTGGCCTTGCCGCACGAAGACGGTGGTGAGCTTCTCTCCCCAGATCGCCTTCATGGCGGAGAGCAGGCGCAGCTTGTCGTCCACCATCACATAGTGCGCCGCGGGGTGGCATTCCTCGATGGTGTCGAGCATCTGCTCCTTGTGCACATAGATCAGCACACGGCCTTCGACGGCGTCCCACAGGCCCGAGCGCTGCACCTTGCGCGGCTGGAACACCACGTCGCCGTCGGACAGGATCACCGTGGGGCCATGCCGCCGCAGATGCTTCAGCGCATCGAGTGCGCCGGGGTACAGCCGGTCTGCAAAGGGGTAGTCGATGAGAAAACCCGACATCAAGAGCAGCCGCGAATCGCTCATGCCACGCTGGCTTTCCTCGGCCCGGTAGCGCTGCAATGCGCCGAGGTAGTCGACGTAACCGAGCTCGGTGCGCAGCGTCTCGAAGGCGGCCCAGTAGCGGTCGGCGCTCTCGGCGCCGAAGGCCTGTTCGAGGTGGGCGCGCAGGTCGGCGGTGACGCGGTCGTTGTCGAGCAGGGTGTTGTCGACGTCGATAAGAAAAACGGTATCGGGGCGCTGTGTCATGGAGGAGGCGCCCTTCGGGCTTGAACTGCATGCATCGCTTTCAGCATACGCCAATGAAAAGAAGGCACTGATACGACGATGAATTGGTTGATGCTTTGTCTTCGGTCGCTTTGACACATATGCCGCATGCGGTTTTTGGCGACTAAGCTTCAGCCCAGTTTCAAGGAGCAAGAAAGATGCGCATGACGATTGGTCGAAGCTGGCTGTGCCTGTCGGCACTGGCCCTGTTGCTGGCGGGCTGCGAGTCCCAACCGAAGGACCGGCCGCTGACGTCCGAGGTGCCCGAGCCGCCGAGCTTTGCGCCGCCGCCCGAAACCTGCCAAGCCGCTGCCGCCCGCTTCGGGCTCGGGTTGCAGGCCACCCAGGCGCTGCTGCAGGAAATGATGCAACGCGCGGGCGCCAAGACAGGCCGCACGGTGCCGGCGACGGAAACCGCGAGTCCGCAGCAGGATCCCGCGCGGCTCAACCTGCAGGTAGAACCCACCGGGCGCATCGTCGGCGCCTATTGCGGGTAGCGAGCCGGCGGGGCCAGCTGTGGCTGTGGGTCAGGGCGCCGACGCCAGGGCTTCCATCAGTTCGGTCTCGATGGCCAGCTGCGTCTTCTGGCCCTGAAGCTCGGGGCCGCTGATGAGGAAGGTGTCTTCCACCCGCTCGCCCAGGGTCGTGACCTTGGCGAGCTGCAGATTGAGGTGATGGCGCGCAAGCACGCGCGCCACCGAATACAGCAGCCCGGCCCGGTCGCTGGCCGAGATGTTGAGCAGCCAGCGCTGCGCCTTGTCGTCCGGCAGGAGGCTGATGCGCGGCTTGATCGGAAAGCTGCGCACCCGGCGCGACACCCGGCCCATGCTTGGCGCGGGCAGGGGGCCGGCCTCGGTGAGTGTCTGCGCGAGGCCCGACTCCACCATGCTGATCAGGTCGCGGTAGTGGTCCGGCACGAAGGTGGTCACGATCTGGAAGGTGTCCAGCGCATAGCCGTTGCTGGTGGTGTGCACCTTGGCGTCCAGGATGCTGAACGACGACTGGTCGAAGTAGCCGCAGATGCGCGCGAACAGATCGGGCTGGTCGGGCGTGTAGACCACCACCTGCAGGCCTTCGCCCACCGGCGACAGGTGCGCGCGCACGATGGGCGGGGCCTTGGGATCGACGGGCACCTTCGCGGGCGGCACGAAGCGGGAGAGCTGCATGGCGTGCCAAGCGATTTCGGTGGCGTCGTGGCGCATGAAGTAGCCGACGTCCAGCGTGTCCCACAAGGCCTTGTGGGCTTCGAAGCGCTGCGCGTGCAGGGCCAGTTGCACCAGCGCCTCGCGTTTGCGCGATTCGACCTCCGCGTCGGGGTCGGGCATGCGGCCGCCGAGCGCGCGCAGCGTGTAGCGGTACAGGTCTTCGAGCAGCTTGCCTTTCCAGGCATTCCACACGCGCGGCGAGGTGCCGCGGATGTCGGCGATGGTCAGCAGGTACAGGGCCGTGAGGTAGCGCTCGTTGCCCACGCGCTTGGCGAAGGCGCCGATCACCTCGGGGTCGCTCAGGTCCTGCTTTTGCGCCACCTGGCTCATCACCAGGTGCTCGGCGACCAGGAACTCGATGAGCTTCGAATCCTCCCGCTCGATGCCGTGCTGCTTGCAGAAGCGCTGCACGTCGCGCGCGCCCAGCGTGGAGTGGTCGCCGCCGCGGCCCTTGGCGATGTCGTGGAAGAGCGCCGCCACGTAAAGAATCCAGGGCTTGTCCCAGCCCGCGGCGAGCTGCGAACAGAACGGGTACTCGTGCGCATGCTCGGCAATGAAGAAGCGCCGTACGTTGCGCAGCACCATCAGGATGTGCTGGTCCACCGTGTACACATGGAACAGGTCGTGCTGCATCTGCCCCACGATGCTGCGGAACACGCGCAGGTACCGCCCCAGCACCGAGGTCTGGTTCATCAGCCTGAAGGCATGCGTGATGCCGTAGGGCTGCAACAGGATCCGCATGAAGGTCTGGTGGTTGACCGGGTCGTTGCGGAACTTGCTGTCCATGACGTGGCGCGCGTTGTAGAGCGCACGCAGCGTGCGCGCCGACAGGCCGTTCACGCCGATGGTCTTCTGGTACAGCAGGAAGGTTTCGAGCACCGCATGCGGCTCGCGCTCGTAGAGGTCGTCGCTGGCGATCTCGATCAGCCCGGCGCGCTCGTAGAAGCGCTCGTTGATCGGCGTGGGCTGCTCGTCGATGGGCTGCAGCCGCTCCGCAATGTTGAGCAGCAGGATCTGGTTGAGCTGCGACACCGCCTTGGCCGCCCAGTAGTAGCGCCGCATCAGCGCCTCGCTGGCCTTGCGCTGCCCGCCGTCGATCGTGCTCTGGTAGCCGAAGCTCGCGGCCACGGCAGTCTGCAGGTCGAACACCAGGCGGTCTTCGCGCCGGTTGGCAATCACGTGCAGGCGGGCGCGAATGAGCGAAAGCAGCGCCTCGTTGCGCTTGATCTGCTGCGCCTCGAAGGAGGTGGCCAGGCCGTTTCGGGCCAGGTCGTCCCAGCGGCTGCCGTAGCCGGCGGCCTTGGTCATCCACAGGATGGTCTGCAGGTCGCGCAGGCCGCCTGGCGACTCCTTGCAATTGGGTTCGAGCGCGTAGGGCGTGTTGTCGAACTTCTGGTGGCGGTGCCGCATTTCCTGCGACTTGGCCACGAAAAAAGCCTGCGGGTCGACGGCCCGGGTAAAGCGCTGGCGAAAGCCGGCAAAGAGCTTCTTGTCGCCCGCGATCAGGCGCGCTTCGAGCAGCGAGGTCTGGACGGTGACGTCTTTCTCGGCCTCGGCCAGGCACTCGTCGACGGTGCGCACGCTGGAGCCGATTTCAAGGCCCGCGTCCCAGCAATGCCCGATGAAGGCTTCGATGCGGGCCGGATCGATCTCGCTCTCGTGGCCTTCGGGCGGCAGAAGCAGCAGCACGTCGACATCGGAATACGGAAACAGCTCGCCGCGCCCGAAGCCGCCCACTGCGGCCAGCGCCAGCGAGTCGCCGAAATCGGCGTCCCGCCAGAGCGCGCAGAGCGTCTGGTCGGCCAGCGCCGAGAGCTGGCGCAGCACCGTGTGCACGCTGCGGGTGGGGGCGCGCGCAAAGCGCAGGGTGTCGAAGAGGGCGAGCTTCTTCGCGCGATAGGCTTCGCGCAGCGTTGCCACGTCGATCTTGGCTGCTTCGATCACGGCCGGGGGCGCTCGGGGCGCGTCAGGTCTTGGTCGAGGTGACGAAGGAGGGCAGCGGCGGGCTGCCTTCCGACAGGGTCAGGACTTCGTAGCCGGTTTCGGTGACCAGCACCGTGTGCTCCCACTGGGCCGACAGCGAATGGTCGCGGGTGACGATGGTCCAGCCGTCGTACTGGCCGCCCTTGAAGTCTTCCTTCACGTCGCGCTTGCCGGCGTTGATCATCGGCTCGATGGTGAAGATCATGCCGGGCTTGAGTTCTTCCATGGTGCCCGGCCGGCCGTAGTGCAGCACCTGCGGCTCTTCGTGAAAGCGCTGGCCCACGCCATGGCCGCAGAACTCGCGCACGATCGAGAAGCCCTGGCCCTCGGCGAATTTCTGGATCGCATGGCCCACGTCGCCCAGGTGCCCACCCGGGCGCACCTGCAGGATGCCGTGCCACATGGCCTCGTAGGTGACGCTGCACAGCCGCTTGGCGGCGATGGACGCGTCGCCGATCACGAACATGCGGCTGTTGTCGCCGAACCAGCCGTCCTTGATGACGGTGACGTCGACGTTCATGATGTCGCCCTTCTTCAAGGGCTTGTCATTGGGGATGCCGTGGCACACCACATGGTTCACCGAGGTGCACAGCGACTTCGGAAAAGGCACGCTGCTGGCGCCCATGTAGCCCACCGTGGCCGAGGTGGTGCCCTGCTTGACCATGTATTCGGCGGCGAGCCGGTCCACGTCGTTGGTCGTGATGCCGGGCTTGATGAAGGGCGTGAGGTAGTCCAGCACCTCGGACCCGAGGCGGCAGGCGACGCGCATGGCTTCGATGCCTGCAGCGTCTTTGTAGGTAATGCTCATGCCCGGAATTATCCCATCGCAGAACGAATTTGCCCCCAACGCGGGACACTCCGTGTTCCCGCTGCCCCCCGAGGGGGACGGCCAACTTGGGGCGGCCCGGCGTTGGCCTAAAATCCCCGGCTCACGCGGATGGCCCCAGTCAGCGGCCATCCGCCTCGATTCCTTGATTCCCAACGCGGCCCCCGAGGCCCCCATCGACCGTGACGCAGCCCGCACCTCAAGCCCTTCCCGTCGTAACCCTGTTCGAGGGCGGCAGCGCGCTCAGCGACTTCCGCGCGCGGCAACTGCTGCCGAAGCTGCAGGCCATCGAGCCGCGCATCGAGGGCATTTCGGCCCGTTTCGTTCATCTGGTGGTCACCGATGCGGCGCTGAGCCCGGCAGACCATGAGCGTTTCGCCGCGCTGCTGACCTACGGCGAGCCCTTCGAGGCGCCGGCCAAGGCGGGCACCTCGGTGGTTGTCACGCCGCGCCTGGGCACCGTGTCGCCCTGGGCTTCCAAGGCCACCGACATCGCCCACAACTGCGGCCTGGCGCTGCGCCGCGTCGAACGCGTCACGCAATACCACCTGAAGCTCAAGGCGCCGCTGATCGGCAAGGCCCCGGTGCTCGAAGGCGATGCGCTCGCCGCCGTGGCCGGCTCGCTGCACGACCGCATGACCGAATCGGTGCTGGCCGCCGTCGAGCAGGCGGCCAGCCTGTTCAGCGAACTGCCGGCCCAGCCGATGGCGCAGGTCGACGTGCAAACCGGCGGCCGCGAGGCCCTGGTGGCGGCCAACACCGGTTTCGGCCTGGCGCTGGCCGAGGACGAGATCGACTACCTCGTCGAAGCCTTCACGCGCCTCGGCCGAAACCCCAGCGACGTCGAACTGATGATGTTCGCGCAGGCCAACAGCGAGCACTGCCGCCACAAGATCTTCAACGCCCAGTTCACCATCGACGGCAAGGCGCAGCCCCAGAGCCTGTTCTCGATGATCCGCCACACCGAAAAGCAGAACCCGCAGCACACGGTGGTCGCCTATGCGGACAACGCCTCGGTGATGGAAGGCGCGACCATCGAGCGCTTCATTCCGGTCGAAGGCACGCAGAGCTATCAAAAAGAGAGCGCGCTGAGCCACGTGCTGATGAAGGTCGAGACGCACAACCACCCGACCGCGATTTCGCCGTTTCCGGGCGCATCGACCGGTGCGGGCGGCGAAATCCGCGACGAAGGCGCCACCGGGCGCGGCTCCAGGCCCAAGGCGGGCCTGACCGGCTTCACCGTGTCGAAGCTGTGGCCGGAAGACGGCCACTACGGCAAGCCCGAGCACATCGCCAGCCCCTTGCAGATCATGACCGAGGGCCCGCTGGGCGGCGCCGCGTTCAACAACGAATTCGGCCGGCCCAACCTGCTGGGCTACTTCCGCGAATACGAACAGGCCATCGCGAGCGACCTCGACACCGTGCAGCGCGGCTATCACAAGCCCATCATGATCGCGGGCGGCCTCGGCAGCATCGATGCCACGCAGACCAAGAAGATCCTGTTCCCAGCCGGCTCGCTGCTGATCCAGCTCGGCGGCCCCGGCATGCGCATCGGCATGGGCGGAAGCGCCGCGAGTTCGATGGCCACCGGCGCCAACGCGGCCGAGCTCGACTTCGACTCGGTGCAGCGCGGCAACCCCGAAATCGAGCGCCGTGCGCAGGAGGTCATCAACCACTGCTGGCAGCAGGGCGCCAACAACCCGATCCTGGCGATCCACGACGTCGGCGCGGGTGGCCTCAGCAACGCCTTTCCCGAGCTGACGAATGACGCTGGCCGCGGCGCGCGCTTCGACCTGCGCGCCGTGCCGCTCGAAGAGTCGGGCATGGCGCCCAAGGAAATCTGGTGCAACGAGAGCCAGGAACGCTACGTGCTGGCCATCGCGCCCGAATCGCTGGAACAGTTCAAGGCCTTCTGCGAGCGCGAGCGCTGCCCGTTCTCGGTGGTCGGCGTGGCGACCGAAGAGCGCCAGCTGCTGGTGGCCGACGAAGGCGCCGCAGTGCAGCCAGTCGACATGCCCATGGACGTGCTGCTCGGCAAGCCGCCCAAGATGCATCGCGACGTCAAGACCGTCGTCCGCAGCTTCAAGCCGCTCGACCTCACAGGCGTCGATCTGCAGAAGGCGGCCATCGACGTGCTCGCGCATCCGACGGTGGCTTCCAAACGCTTCCTGATCACCATTGGCGACCGCACCGTGGGCGGCCTGAGCCACCGCGACCAGATGGTCGGCCCGTGGCAGGTGCCGGTGGCCGATTGCGCCGTGACGCTCGCCGACTACAAGGGGTTTGCCGGCGAGGCGATGAGCATGGGCGAGCGCACGCCGCTGGCCGCGCTCGACGCGCCTGCGTCGGGCCGCATGGCCGTGGCCGAGGCCATCACCAACCTGCTGGCCGCACCGATCGAACTCTCGCGCGTCAAGCTGTCCGCCAACTGGATGGCTGCCTGCGGCGAACCCGGTGAAGACGCCGCGCTGTACGAAACCGTCAAGGCCGTGGGCCTGGAACTGTGCCCGGCGCTGGGCGTGTCGATTCCGGTCGGCAAGGATTCGCTGTCGATGCGCACGCAGTGGAAGGACGGCGACGAAGCCAAGAAGGTGACATCGCCAGTCAGCCTGATCGTGACCGCCTTCGCGTCGCTGGCCGATGTGCGCGGCACGCTCACGCCACAACTGGATGCCACGGAAGACGACACCACGCTCGTGCTGATCGACCTCGGCCGCGGCCAGCACCGCATGGCCGGCAGCATCCTCTCGCAGACGCTCGGCCAGAGCGGCGACACCGTGCCCGACCTGGACGACCCCGCGCAGCTCGTCGCGCTGGTCAACGCGGTGAACGCCCTGCGCGCCGACGGCAAGATCCTCGCGATGCACGACCGCAGCGATGGCGGCCTGTTCGCCACCGCCTGCGAAATGGCCTTTGCCGGCCATGTCGGCGTGGCGCTCAACGTCGACATGCTGGTCACCGAAGGCGACGGCATTTCCGACAGCCGCATGGAAACCGGCGACGCCAAGAACTGGGCGCAGCAGGTGAGCGCGCGCCGCGAAGAACTCACGCTCAAGGCGCTGTTCAACGAAGAGCTCGGCATGCTGCTGCAGGTGCACACGGCCGAGCGCAACGATGTGATGCAGGTGCTGCGCGCCCACGGCCTCAGCGCGCACAGCCATTTCGTCGGCAAGACCCGGCCGGCCAGCTCGGCCATGGATGCGGGCAAGGGCAAGCTCGAAGTCTGGCGCGATGCCAAGTCGGTGTTCAGCGCGAGCCTGCACGACCTGCACCAGGTCTGGGACTCGGTCAGCTGGAAGATCGCCCGTGAGCGCGACAACCCAGCGTGTGCCGATGCCGAGCACGCCGCGGCCGGCGAGCCTTCGGACCCCGGCATGCATGTGTTCCTGCCGAACGCACAGCCTGCGGCGCCCGCCATCCTGCAATCGCGCCCCAAGGTCGCGATCCTGCGGGAGCAGGGCGTCAACTCGCATGTCGAGATGGCCTACGCCTTCACCGAGGCCGGCTTCGAGGCCTACGACGTCCACATGACCGACCTGCAGACGGGCAGGGCGGACCTCGCCAACTTCAAGGGCGTGGTCGCCTGCGGCGGCTTCAGCTACGGCGACACGCTGGGCGCGGGCATCGGCTGGGCGCGCAGCATCACTTTCAACCCGAAGCTGGCCGAGCAGTTCAAGGCCTTCTTCGGCCGTGAAGACACCTTTGGCCTCGGCGTGTGCAACGGCTGCCAGATGTTCGCCGAGCTGGCCGACATCATCCCGGGCGCCGAAGCCTGGCCGCGCTTCACCACCAACCAGAGCGAGCGCTTCGAAGGGCGCCTGTCGATGGTCGAAGTGCTCGAATCGCCGAGCCTCTTCTTCGCGGGCATGGCCGGCAGCCGGCTGCCGATCGCCGTGGCGCACGGCGAGGGCTACGCCAACTTCAAGCACCGCGGCGATGCGGCCAAGGCCATCGCGGCGATGCGCTTCGTGGACAACCACGGCAAGGCCACCGAGCAGTACCCGTTCAACCCGAACGGCAGCGCCGGCGGACTGACCTCGGTGACCACGCCGGACGGCCGCTTCACCGCCGTGATGCCGCACCCGGAGCGCGTGTTCCGCAACATCCAGATGAGCTGGACACCGGGCGACCGCAGCGAACTGAGCCCGTGGATGCAGATCTGGCGCAACGCGCGCAAGTGGGTGGGTTGATCGCCTGAGGGCTGCTGCTGCGCCCATGAAAAAACGGCCCGCGGGCCGTTTTTTTATGGGAGAGAGAAGACCGAGGCTTACTCGACCTTGGCCTTCGCGCGCAATTCTTCCTGGTACTTCTGCAGCCGCTGCTGCTGCAGCTGCTGCGTCACTTGAGGCTTCACTTCTTCCAGCTTCGGCAGTTGCGCCTGGCGGATGTCGTCCACGCGGATGATGTGATAGCCGAACTGCGTCTTGATGGGAGCCGGGGTGGTCTCGCCCTTCTTGAGCTTGATCATCGCTTCCGAGAACTCGGGCACGAAGCTCGCGGGGTTGGCCCAGTCGAGGTCGCCGCCGTTGGCGCCCGAACCCGGGTCCTTGCTCTGCTTCTTGGCGATGTCTTCGAACTTGGCACCCTTCTTCAGGTCGGCCATGATCTTCTTGGCCTGGTCTTCGGTTTCGACCAGGATGTGGCGGGCCTTGTATTCCTTGCCGCCGTTGGCCGCGACGAACTTGTCGTACTCGGCCTTCACGTCGGCGTCGGAAACCGGGTTGGTCTTGCGGTAGTTGTCGAACAGCGCGCGGATCAGGATGGCCTGGCGGGCGAGTTCGAGCTGGTTCTTGTAGTCGTCATTGGCATCCAGGCCCTGCTTTTGCGCTTCCTGCATGAACACTTCGCGCGCGACGACTTCCTCGCGCAGCTGGCTCTGCATCTCGGGCGTCACCGGGCGGCCCGCGGCTGCCAGCTGTTGCGCCAGGACGTCCATGCGGGCCTTGGGCACCGGCTTGCCGTTCACGATGGCTGCGTTCTGCGCCAGTGCCGACATGGGAATGGCACCGATCAGCGCTGCGGCCGCAACGGCCTGCAAGATGTGTTTTTTCATGGAATGAATATCAGGCTGGAGAGGAAATGCGCTTGTAGGAAAGGGCGCGTGAAAGAAAGCGGAGAGGGGCGACAAAAAGGGGGAGAAAGAGGGCTGATGAGGCATCACGGCGAAGGCCGTCTGCATATCCGATGCAACCCGTCGTGCAACCGATTGACGACTCAGAGCACCTCGATGGCAATGGCGTGCAGCCCCTGTGCGATAAAAACGTGGAGGGCATCATACACAAGCCGATGCCGCGCCACGCGGGGCTTTCCGTCGAACTGCGGGGAGGCGATGCGCACCCGGAAATGGGTGCCGTAGCCCTCGGCGTTGGCGCCCGCGTGGCCTGCGTGCGGGGCGCTTTCGTCGATCACTTCGAGCCGCGTGGGTGCCAGCGCCTCGCGCAGCGCGCTCTCGAGCGCGGCCACGGTCGGCAGGGGAATGGTGGTGCTGCCCGTCGTCATGCGGTCGGCTTGTCTTCTTTGAGGTACGGCGCGATGTACAGGCCCTGCGCCACCAGGAAGACGATCGGGAACGCGTAGCCCCAGAGCTTGAAGTTGACCCAGGCTTCGGTGGTGAAGTACGCCGCCACGTAGCCGTTGATGAGCGCCATGAAGATGCAATAGCCGATCCACGCCACGTTCAGCCGGGACCAGATGCGTTCGGGCAACTCGAGCTGCTGCCCGAGCAGCATCTTCAAAAAGTTCTTCTTCAGCGCCCAGAGCGCCACCGCCAGCGCAAACGCCATCGCGCCGTAGAGCACCGTGGGCTTCCACTTGATGAAGCGGTCGTCGTGCAGCACCAGCGTGAGCGTGCCGAACAAAAGGATCAGCACCAGCGTGGCCTTCTGCATTGCCTGCAGCTTGCGTTCCATTGCATAGATGACGGCCATCTGCACCACGGTGGCGGCCATCAGCACGCCGGTGGCGGTGTAGATGTCGGCGAGCTTGTAGGCGCCGAAGAACAGCAGGATCGGGAAGAAATCGAGGAGCAGTTTCATTTTTTCTGGAAGTCGAGCGACGCCGAGTTCATGCAGTAGCGCAGGCCGGTCTCGGTGGGGCCGTCGGGAAACACGTGGCCCAGGTGGGCGCCGCAATTGGCGCAGACATTCTCGGTGCGCACCATGCCGTGCGAGCGGTCGACGATGTTCCGGATGGCGCCGGGCACGGCTTCTTCCGAGAAGCTGGGCCAGCCGCAGCCGGCGTCGAACTTGGTGCCCGACTCGAAAAGCTTCGCGCCGCAGCACACGCAGTGGTACGTGCCGTCGTCCCAGTGGGCTTCGTATTTGCCGGTGAAGGGGCGTTCGGTGGCCGCGTGGCGGGTCACCTCGAAGGCGGCGGGTTCCGCGCCTTTTTCAGCGAGCAGGGCTTTCCATTCGGCATCGGTTTTTTCAACGGGAGTGGTCATGATGAGCAGCTGATTTCAATCGTGGAGGCCCAGTCGGGCGGGAAGCCGGCATACGCATCGGCGCCGGGATGTTCTTCAAATGGGGTTTCCAGCAGGGTCAGCAAGGTTGCCACACCCGAGAAGTCTTTTTGCGCAGCCGATTCGATGGCTTGCTGGCCCAGGTGGTTCCGCAACACGAACTTGGGGTTGAACTTCAGCATCGTCGCGGCGGCTTCCGCTCTCGCGCCCTGCGCGTGGCGCTCTGAAAAAGATAGCAGCCAGGCATCGAAGCCGGCGCGGTCCAGGAAGAGGTCGCGCACCGGCTCTGCATTGCCGTCGGCCATGCAGTGCGAGAGGCGGCGCCAGAAGATGGTGTAGTCGACCTTGCCGGCGGCCAGCAGCTTGAGCACGCCTTCGATCAGCGCGCGGTCGCTTTCAGCCGCATCGGCAAGGCCCAGCTTTTCGCGCATGCGGGCCTCGAATTGATTCGGGAACACCGTCTTGTACGACTCCAGCGCGGCCACGGCGACTTCCTGGTCGCCGATCCGCGGCAGCAGCGCCTGGGCCAGGCAGAACAGATTCCAGTACGCCACGTTGGGCTGCTGGTTGAAGGCGTAGCGTCCCTGGGTGTCGCTGTGGTTGCAGATGTGGCGCGGATCGAAGCCATCGAGGAACTGGAACGGCCCGTAGTCGATGGTGAGCCCGAGGATGCTCATGTTGTCGGTGTTCATCACCCCATGGCAGAAGCCCACGGCTTGCCAGCGGGCGAGGAGGGCGGCCGTGCGCTCGCTCACGGCTTCCAGGAACGCCGCGTAGGCGTTGCCGTTGAAGCGCTCGGTGGTGCGGCAGGCGGGGTAGTAGCGGTCGATGACGTAGTCGGCCAGGGCGCGTAGCTCGTCTTCGCGCTGGTTGGCCGCAAAGTGCTCGAAGTGGCCGAAGCGGATGAAGCTGGGCGCCACGCGGGTCACGACCGCTGCGCTTTCGGGTTCTTCGCGGAACACGCGGGCGTCGGAGCCGGTCACGCAGAGCGCGCGGGTGGTCGGGATGCCGAGGCCGTGCATGGCCTCGCTGCAGAGGAACTCGCGGATGCTGGAGCGCAGCACCGCGCGGCCGTCGCCGCCGCGCGAGTAGGGCGTGCGGCCCGCGCCCTTGAACTGCACTTCGAGCCCGCCGTCGGTTTCGCCGAGCATGATGGCCCGCCCGTCGCCGAGCTGGCCGGCCCACACGCCGAACTGGTGGCCGCTGTAGACGGTGGCAAAAGGCTGCGTTCCAGCGACAGGCAGGCTGCCGGTCAGGGCCGCCAGCGTGGTGGCCGATTGCCGCCAATCCGGCGGCAATCCCAGCTCGCGCGCCACCGATTCGCTGTGGCCCACCCAGTACGGGTCGGGCAGCGGCGTCGGCCGCAGGTGGGTCAGAAAGGCGGGTCCCAGGGTAGAAAAGCCGGGTTTCCAGCGCAATCCCAGGTCCGCGACGTCCGTGTCTTCAGCAAGCAGGCTCATGCCCGGATTGTCCGGCACCGGGCGTAACCCCTTGCCGCGCGGGCCATCGCGCCGGGCTCAGTGGGCCAGCGCCGGCGTGTCCCAGGTTCCCCAGATCCGCGCCCGGTACTGCGCCGGCGGCAGGCCGAACCAGCGCTTGCAGGCCCTGAAGAAATTGCTGCTGTCGACGAAGCCCAGCATGTCCGCCACGTCGGTGAGCGTGTGGCGGTCTTCCGCCAGGTATTGCTGCGCGAGCTCGCGGCGGGTGCGGTCCAGGAGCGACTGGAAAGACTCCGACTCCTCCTGCAGCCGTCGCTGCAGCGTGCGCTCGGCCAGGCCCAGGCCCGCGGCCACGTCCTGCCGGCGCGGCTCGCCCTGCGGCAGCCGGCGTGCGATTTCGGCGCACACCAGCGTGCTGGTGGTGGTCTGGCCCAGCAGGTTGAGCTGGTCGTCCAGCAGATGCTCCTGCATCTCGCCCAGGGTCGGGTGGAAGGTGGGCAGCGGCATCGTCATGTCGGCGGCCGACAGCAGGAGGCGGTTGGCCGGCGCGTTGTAGCGGATCGCGCAGCCGAAGGCCGCGCGGTGCAGCCGGTCATCGGCCGGCGGCGGGTAGACGAACTCCATGGCCAGCGGCTGCAACTCGCGCCGGGTGAGCCACTGGCACTGCATGAACACGGTCAGGAGGGCGTATTCGACGCGCTGGCGCGGAATCGGCAGGCTGCCGCCGGTGTGCGCCATCACCATCCAGCAGCCCCGGGCGTCGGGTTGCATCGAGAAGGCGGTCGCGTCCGAGATCACGGCCATGTAGCGCGTGAGCCGCGTGAGCGCCGCGCCCAGATCGGCGCTGCAGGACATGGCGTGTCCGACCGTGCCCAGCTTGCTGTGCGTGGCGGCCAGGTCGCGGTCCAGGCCCAGCGTGGACTTGCCGGCGCGTGCCACCGCAAGCTGCCAGAGCACGGAAATTTCGTCGACGGGTACGCGCGCGTTCTGCCGGTGCAGGGAATCGGGATCGAAGCCGGCTTCGCGCAGCAGCGAAGGCACGTCCAGCCCTTCGGCCTCGAACATCGAAAGCACGCCTTCGAGCCAGGCCGCCGAGCTGGTCCGCAGCTCCGGCTGCTGTGCGCAGCCCGCCCGACGTTGCGGCCGGCGCTGTGAATGCTGCTGCATGGAGGCTCCTGAAGTCATTGAATTGGCGCGCTTGCGATAGCGGGGGAAACGCGGTCCGTTCCTAGAATTTTTTGGCGGGTTCGGCCGGCCGGAGTATGGGCACCGGACACCGATGCAGGAATTCCGATTAACCCGGTGTGGAGACAAATAATGAACACAGCAGAGACAACGGACAACCAAGGCGCGCCCAGGCCAACCGCAAAGACCATGGCAGGCGCCATGGTGGTGACGGCCTGCCTTGCGCTCGGCGCTTGCGGCGGGGGCTCTGGCTCCGGCTATTCCTTCACACCGATCGTCCCGCCCACGACGCCGCCCGCGGCGGAGCCCCCACCGCCCGCCGACGGCCCCATGGTCCGCCAGACCACCGCCGGCAAGATCGAAGGCGTGGACGACAGCGCCAAGACCGGCACCTGGTTCTGGAAGGGCGTTCCGTTCGCCCAGCCGCCGGTCGGCGCATTGCGCTGGCGCGCGCCGGTCGAGCCCGCAGCCTGGAGCGGCATCCGCCCGGCCACGACCTTCGGCAACGCCTGCCTGCAGATCGGCCGGCTTTTCAGCCCCGGAACCAGCAACACCTACGACGCCACCATCGGCACCAACCTGGGCAAGCCGGTCGGCAGCGAAGACTGCCTGTTCGTCAATATCTGGCGCCCGGCCACGACGGAGACGAACCTGCCGGTGCTGCTGTTCGTGCACGGCGGCAGCAACATCTCGGGCTACACGGCCGACCCGCTGTACGACGGCGCCACGCTGGCCAGGAAGGCCAATGCCGTGGTCATCACCGCGAGCTATCGCCTGGGCATCCTGGGCTTCCTGAACGTGCCGCAGATCCGGCCGGGCGGCACCGCGGGCGACGATTCGGGCAACTTTGCGCTGCTCGACAACATGGCGGCGCTGCGCTTCATCCAGGGCAACGTCGCCAACTTCGGCGGCGACCCCGGCAACGTGACGCTGTCGGGCGAGTCGGCCGGCGCCACCAACCTGCTGGCGGTGATGACCTCGCCGATGGCCAAGGGGCTGTTTCACAAGGCATTTGAAATGAGCGGCGGGATTTCGCTCGCCAGCAATCTGCCGCCGCTCACGCTGCCGACGCTGTCGCCCGCATCGGCTTCGCTCGCGCAGGGCCAGGCCATCCTGGAGAAACTTCTCATCGCCGACGGGACCGTGGCCGATTCCGCCGCCGCCAAGGTCTACATCGCCGCGCGCACGCCGCAGCAGATTGCCGATTACCTGCGCGCCCAGGAGGGCGGGGCGCTGCTGACCGCGGTCACCGCCGCCGGGCTGGGCGCCGTTGCGCCCATTCCCGACGGCACGGTGCTGCCGGTCGATCCGATCGGCGCCATCGCGGCCGACAACTACGTCAAGGTGCCCATGCTCGCCGGCAACACGCGCGACGAGGGCAAGCTCTTCGCGTCGCTGCTGCAGAACATCGGCTTTCCGAAGCCGGGCTGGATCGTCACCGACGCCCAGCGCTTTTCGATGATGTTCAACTTCGACCCCGATGCCGCCCCCACGCTCACGGTCAACGACATCATCGATCCGTCCTACCTCCCGGTAGACAAGCCGGGTGTCAGCTACAACGCGGCGACCGACACCATCACGCAGGGCCTGTTCGGCGCCAGCCGCGACAACCTGCTCAACACCATGAAGACGCGCCAGTCCAACATCTGGCACTACCGCCTCGACTGGTCGCAGGAGGCGGCGCCGTGGAACGAGGTGTACGGCGCCTCGCACGCCTTCGACCTGCCCTTCGTGTTCGGCAACTTCGAAGGCTCGCTGCTGAGCAAGGTGATGGGCGGCAAGGCCAGCCAGCCGGGGCGCATCGCGCTGTCCAACGCCATGATCGCGAGCGTGGGCGCCTTCATGCGCAAGGGCGATCCCAACACGCCCGAGCTGGGCGCAACCTGGGGAACCTGGCCCTCGCAGATGCTGCTCGACGCCACGCCCACGGCGGCCAGCATCACGCCCGTCGTCGCGCCTTGAAGAGCCGCTTCGTTCAATCCGGCAGTGCGGGTTTGTGTCATTGTGGAAGTGGCCGAAGCTTGCGTGAATCCGTTGTTCGCCAAGCTTTCATGAAGTCACTTTTTCAGGAGTCCGTAGATGCTGGGTTTGATGCAAGACCAACCGCTTTTGATCTCGTCGCTGATCGAGTTCGTCGAACGCCACAACGGCGACGGCGAGATCGTCTCGCGCCGGGTCGAGGGCGACATTCACCGCACCACATGGGGCGGCATCGCATCGCGTGCCCGGCAGGTGGCCAACGCGCTGGACGGCGAGCAACTGCTCTTCAGCGACCGCATCGCCACCCTGGCCTGGAACGGCTACCGCCACCTGGAGCTGTACTACGGCGTGAGCGGCAGCGGCCGCGTGCTGCACACCATCAACCCGCGGCTGCACCCCGACCAGATCGCCTGGATCGCCAACCACGCCGAAGACCAGATCCTGTGCTTCGACCTGAGCTTCCTGCCGCTGGTGCAGGCGGTGCATGCCAGGTGCCCCACGGTGCGCAAGTGGATTGCGCTGTGCGATGCCGACAAGCTGCCGGCCGACAGCGGCGTGCCCAACCTGGTGAGCTACGAGGCCTGGATGGGCGCGCAGCCGTCCGACTACGACTGGCCGACCTTCGACGAGAACTCCGCGTCGAGCATGTGCTACACGAGCGGCACCACCGGCAACCCGAAGGCCGCGCTCTACAGCCACCGCTCGACCATGCTGCACGCCTATGCCGCGGCCTTGCCCGACGTGATGCGCCTGTCGGCGCGCGATTCGGTGCTGCCGGTGGTGCCCATGTTCCACGTCAACGCCTGGGGCATTCCGTATTCGGCGGCGCTGGTGGGCTGCAAGCTGGTGTTTCCCGGTCCGGCGCTGGACGGCAAGTCGGTGTTCGAGCTGATCGAGTCCGAAGGCGTGACCTTCGCGGCGGGCGTGCCCACCGTGTGGCAGATGATGCTGGGCCACATGCAGGCCGGCGAGCTCAAATTCAGCAAGCTCAACCGCACCGTCATCGGCGGCTCGGCCTGCCCGCCGGCCATGATCAAGGCCTTCCAGGAAAAGTACGACGTCGAGGTGCTGCATGCATGGGGCATGACCGAGATGAGCCCGCTGGGCACGCTGTGCACGCTCAAGAACAAGCATCTGTCGCTGCCGGCCGATGCGCAGTTGCAGATCCGCATGAAGCAGGGCCGGGCCATCTTCGGCGTCGACATGAAGATCGTCGACGGCGACGGCAACGAGCTGCCCTGGGACGGCAAGGCCTACGGCGACCTGCTGGTCAAGGGGCCCTGGATCGTCAAGGAGTACTTCAAGGGCGAGGGCGGCGATCCGCTCATTCCCGACGCGCAGGGCCGCGGCTGGTTCCCCACCGGCGACGTCGCCACCATCGACGCCGAGGGCTACCTGCAGATCACCGACCGCAGCAAGGACGTGATCAAGTCCGGCGGCGAGTGGATCAGCTCCATCGAAATCGAGAACATCGCCGTCGCACACCCGGCCGTGGCCATGGCCGCCTGCATCGGCGTGTTTCATCCCAAATGGGACGAGCGGCCGATCATCGCGGTCGTCAGGAAGCCGGGCGCCGAAGTCACGCGCGAGGAGCTCCTGAAGTTCTACGAGGGCAAGACCGCCAAATGGCAGGTTCCCGACGACGTGGTCTTCGTGGAGGCGATTCCGATCGGCGCCACCGGAAAGATCCTGAAGACCAAGCTGCGCGAGGTGCTCAAGGACTACAAGTTACCCACGCTCTGACCGCCCCGGGACACGCCCGCACTGTCGCGCATGCGATAGGAAGGCCGCCTCGGCGGTCTTCCTTCCGGGCAATCCCTGTGCGTGGAAAAAAGTAGCACTTGTACGCTGGCATCCGCCCGATACCGCCCTTTCAATCAGGAGACTCTTCATGCCATTTGTCCTCAAGTCAGTCGCTGCCTGTGCCATGTTGGTGGGCGCCGCCGGCGCCTTCGCCCAGAAGGGCGAGACGGTCAAGATCGCCTGGCTGGATCCGCTGTCGGGCCTGATGGCCGCGGTGGGCACGAACCAGCTCAAGACCACGCAGTTCCTGGCCGAGGAGTTCAACAAGAAGAATGCGTCGGGCGTGAAGTTCGAGATCATCGCGATCGACAACAAGCTGAGCCCGCAGGAAACCACCGCCGCGCTGCGCTCGGCGCAGGACCAGGGCGCGCGCTACATCACCCAGGGCAACGGCTCGGGCCCGGCGCTCGCAATCATCGACGCCATCGAGAAGAACAACGCGCGCAATCCCGGCAAGGAACTGCTCTACCTGAACTACGCGGCGGTGGACCCCGACCTGACCAATAGCAAGTGCAGCTACTGGCACTTTCGCCTGGACGCCGACACCTCCATGAAGATGGAAGCGCTGACCACCTGGATGAAAGACCAGGCGGACATCAAGAAGGTCTACATCCTCGGGCAGAACTACGCGCATGGCGTCCAGGTCAGCAAGTTCGCGAAGGACAACCTGAAGGTCAAGCGCCCCGACATCCAGATCGTGGGCGACGACCTGCACCCGCTTGCGCAGGTGCGCGACTTCGCACCGTACATCGCCAAGATCAAGGCCTCGGGCGCCGACACCGTCATCACCGGCAACTGGGGCTCCGACCTGTCGCTGCTCATCAAGGCGGCCAACGACTCCGGCCTGGACGTCAAGTTCCTCACCTACTACGCACCGGGCGCCGGCACGCCCACGGCCATGGGTGCCACCTCGGCGGGCAAGGTCTACACGGTGGCCTACGCGCACTACAACATGGGCGGCGAGATCCAGAGGCTGCTTGCCGGCTACAAGAAGAAGATGAACGACGACCTGACGCAGGCCTCGATCTTTCATACCTTCGCACTGCTCGACGCCGCCTTCGTGCAGGCCAAGTCGACCGACCCGGTCAAGGTGGCCGCGGCGCTCGAAGGCATGAAGATCAAGAGCTTCAACGGCGAGGTCGAGATGCGCAAGGCCGACCACCAGCTGCAGCAGGGCCTCTACATCTCGCGCTGGGAGAAGGCCAGCGCCAAGTACCCCTACGACGCCGAGAACACCGGCTACACGAACGTTCCCGTGAAGTACTACGAGTCGTATGTGGCGAGCACGCCGACGACCTGCCAGATGAAGCGCCCCTGAGGGTCTTTGTGAACGCATTTCCTACTCGCTGGTAGCAAAGGTCTACCGGCGGGTAGCAATTGGAGAAATGCGCTGTCGCCTGCGCGATAGAAACGGGCCTTTGCGGCCACCCCCTTACGGGCATTCCCTGAGGGTAGGGGCAGTGAACGCTTGTACGCTCGTGCAAGGCTTTTTGATTCGGTTTGACCAGGAGACATAGATCGTGAAGTTCGCTCTGAAAATCGCTACCGCAGCCATCCTTGCCGCGAGTGCCACCGGCGCTCTGGCCCAGAAGGGTGAAACCGTCAAGATCGCTTGGCTCGACCCGCTCTCGGGCCTGATGGCCGCGGTGGGCACCAACCAGCTCAAGACCTTCCAGTTTCTGGCCGAAGAGTTCAACAAGAAGAACGCGGCCGGCGTGAAGTTCGAGATCATCGGCATCGACAACAAGCTGAGCCCGCAGGAAACCACCAGCGCACTGCGCTCGGCCATGGACCAAGGCGCACGCTACGTGGTGCAGGGCAACGGCTCGGGTCCCGCGCTCGCCATCATCGATGCGCTCGAAAAGCACAACGCCCGCAACCCGGGCAAGGAAGTGCTCTACATCAACTACGCGGCGGTCGACCCCGACCTCACCAACAGCAAGTGCAGCTACTGGCACTTCCGCCTGGACGCCGACACCTCCATGAAGATGGAGGCGCTCACCACCTTCATGAAGGACCAGACCGACATCAAGAAGGTCTACCTGATCAACCAGAACTACTCGCACGGCCAGCAGGTGTCCAAGTTCGCCAAGGACAACCTCAAGACCAAGCGCCCCGACGTAGAGATCGTCGGCGACGACCTGCATCCGCTTGCGCAGGTGCGCGACTTCGCACCGTACATCGCCAAGATCAAGGCCTCGGGCGCCGACACCGTCATCACCGGCAACTGGGGCTCCGACCTGGCGCTGCTCATCAAGTCGTCCAACGACGCGGGTTTGAACGTCAAGTTCTACACCTACTACGCCGTGACCACCGGCACGCCGACCGCCATGGGCGCGGCCTCGGACGGCAAGGTCTACCAGGTGGGCTACAGCCACTACAACGCGCCGGGCCCGGTGCAGCCGCTGATGGGCGAGTTCAAGAAGCGCTTCAACGACGACATGTACACCACCGACATCTACACGGTGTACGCGATGCTCAGCGAAGCCTTCGTGCGCACCAAGTCGACCGAGCCGGTGAAGGTGGCGGCCGCGATGGAAGGCATGAAGTTCAAGAGCTTCAACGGCGACGTCGAGATGCGCAAGGCCGACCACCAGCTGCAGCAGGGCCTGTGGATCACGCGCTGGCAGAAGGCCGACGCCAAGAACCCGTACAGCCCGGAAAACACCGGCTACACGCTGGCTCCCGTGAAGTACTACGAGCCCTACGTCTCGAGCACCCCCACGACGTGCCAGATGAAGCGACCCGGCGGCGCGTCCTGATCGCAGCCGTCGCCTGACCGGTCGAGGCCCGACTTCAACACTCGGGCCTCTTTCTTTTTTCACGCATCCGAAAGACCGATGAACGTCGAATTCTTCGTCATCTCGCTGCTCAACGGCGTCAGCTACGGGCTGCTGTTGTTCATGCTGAGCTCTGGCCTTACGCTGATCTTCAGCATGATGGGCGTGCTCAATTTTGCGCACGCGAGCTTCTACATGCTCGGCGCCTACATTGCGTACACGCTGTCGGGCATCGTCGGTTTCTGGCCGGCGCTTTTCATCGCGCCGCTGCTGGTGGGCCTTCTGGGCGCCGCGTTCGAGCGCTACAGCCTGCGCCGGGTGCACAAGTTCGGCCATGTGCCCGAATTGCTGGTGACCTTCGGTCTTTCGTACCTCATCCTGGAGCTGGTGCAGCTGGCCTGGGGCCGCTCCACCGTGCCCTACGGCCTGCCGACACAGCTGCAGGGTCCGCTCTTCACGCTCTACGGCACGCAGTTTCCGAAGTCGCGCTCCTTCATCATGCTGGTGGCGGTGCTGATGCTGATTTCGGTGTGGCTGCTGCTCACGCGCACCCGCATCGGCCTGGTGATCCAGGCGGCGCTCAAGCACCCCGACATGGTCGAGGCGCTGGGCCACAACGTGCCGCGCATCTTCATGCTGGTGTTCGGCGGCGGCGCTGCGCTCGCGGGCCTGGCGGGCGTGGTCGGCGGCAACACCTACGTCACCGAGCCCGCCATGGCGGCCTCGGTCGGCCCCATCATCTTCGTGGTGGTGGTGGTCGGCGGCATGGGGTCGCTGGCCGGCGCGTTCCTCGCGTCGCTCCTGATCGGCACCATCCAGACCTTCGCGGTGGCCATGGACCAATCGCTGGCCACAGGCCTGCGCGCCATCGGCATGACGGTGACCGACCAGACCTTCGGCTACGAGCTGCTCAAGCTCACGATCTCGCAGGTCGCGCCGATCCTGCCGTACCTGTTCCTGGTGCTGATCCTCATCTTCCGGCCCAAGGGTCTTCTTGGTACCCGGGAGGACTGACGCCATGACTACCGCAACAAAACAGTACTACCGCTTCAAGCCCTGGAACATCGGTCGCTACCTGATCTGGACGCTGTTCGCCGTCGTCCTGATCGTCTCGCCGATGCTGTTCAAGAGCAGCCTGGCGCTCACCATGCTCTCGCAGATGGGCTACCTCATCATCATCTGCCTGAGCTACAACATCCTGCTGGGGCAGGGCGGCATGCTGAGCTTCGGCCATGCGGTGTACGTGGGCCTGGGCTCCTTCCTTGCGATCCATGCGATGAACATGGGCGCCAAGGGCGGCATGCAGATTCCGCTGGTGCTCATTCCGCTGGTCGGCGGGCTGGCGGGCATGTTCTTCGCGGTGCTGTTCGGCTTTGTCACGACCAAGAAGTCGGGCACCACCTTCGCGATGATCACCATGGGCATCGGCGAGCTGGTGGCCTCGATGGCGCTGATGTTCCCCACCTTCTTCGGCGGCGAGGGCGGCATTACCACCGACCGCGTGTACGGGCCTACCTTCTTCGGCTTCAACTTCGGTGCGCAGATCCAGGTGTATTACCTGATCGCCGCCTACTGCTTCGTCTGCACCGCGCTCATGTTTGCCTTCACCGGCACGCCGCTCGGCCGAATGCTGAACGCGGTGCGCGACAACCCGGAGCGCGTGGAGTTCATCGGCTACAACACGCAGCGCGTGCGCTACTTCGCGTTCATCATCGCGGGCTTCTTCGCCGGCATCGGCGGTGGCCTGGCATCGATCAACTTCGAGATCGTGAACGCCGCGGACAGCCTCAATGCCATCCGCTCGGGCGGCTACCTGCTGTTCACCTTCCTGGGTGGCGCGGTGTTCTTCTTCGGGCCGATGATCGGCGCGGTGCTGCTGGTGTTTGCCTCGATCCTGCTGTCGGAGCTCTCCAAGGCGTGGCAGCTGTACTTCGGCCTGGTGTTCGTGTTCATGGTGATGTTCGCCCCCGGCGGCATCGCGAGCCTGATCATGATGAACCTGCGCGTGGCCAAGTTCGGCAAGTTCGACCGCTTCTGGTGGCTGTACCTCGCGCTCGCCGTGGCACTGGTGCCGGTGGTCGTGGGCGCGGCCGCATTGATCGAGATGATCTATCACATCCAGCTCAACGCGGCGATGGGCCCGACGCTGAACTTCTTCGGCGTGGCGCTCGACACGGCAGGCGTGGGCAGCTGGCTCGGCGCGGCGGTGATCCTGGCCATCGGCCTGGCCGCGCTGGAGGTGGCGCGCCGCCGCTTCGTGCGTGTCTGGGGGCAGGCGCAAGAAGAGATCGAAGCAGAAATCAAACGTCGGGAGGCGGCGTAAATGAGCGCGCAACATGCACTGGAACTGAAGGCGCTGCGCAAGAATTTCGGCAAGACCGAGATCATTCGCGGCGTGGACCTGGCGGTGAACGCCGGCGAACGCGTGGCCATCATCGGCCCGAACGGGGCGGGCAAGTCGACGCTGTTCAACCTGATCAGCGGCCGCCTCGCGCCCACCAGCGGCGAGGTGCTGCTGAACGGCGAGCGCATCGACGGCAAGAAGCCCTATGAAATCAACCGGCTGGGCCTGTCGCGCAGCTTCCAGATCACCAACATCTTCCCCAAGCTCAGCGTGTTCGAGAACCTGCGCTGCGGCGTGCTGTGGAGCCTGGGCTACAAGTACACCTTCCTGCGCTTTCTCTCGAACCTGGACGACGCCAATGCGCGCACCGAAGAGCTCATCAAGCAGATCGGCCTGGAGCGCAAGCGCGACGTGCATGCGGTGAACCTCACCTATGCCGAGCAGCGCGCGCTGGAGATCGGCGTGACGATCGCGGGTGGTGCGGGCGTGATCCTGCTGGACGAACCCACGGCCGGCATGAGCAAGACCGAGACCTCGCACTTCATCTCGCTCATCAAGCACGTCACGGTCGGCAAGACGCTGCTGACGGTGGAGCACGACATGGGCGTGGTCTTCGGCCTCGCCGACAAGATCGCGGTGGTGGTGTACGGCGAAGTCATCGCCTTCGACACGCCCGCCGCCGTTCGCGCCAATGCGCGCGTGCAGGAGGCGTATCTCGGGTCCGCGGTGGCCGATGCACAAGGAGCGGGACACTGACATGCTGAAGCTTCACGACATCCACGCCTACTACGGCAAGAGCCATGTGCTGCACGGCGTTTCCTTCGAGGTCGGCGCCGGCGAGATCGTCGCGCTGCTGGGCCGCAACGGCTCGGGCCGCTCGACCACCGCCAAGGCCATCATGGGCCTGGTGCATGCCGAAGGCACGCTGCGCTGGAAAGACCAGGACATCCTTCGCAGGAAGGCCTACGAAATCGCCCACCTGGGCATCGGCTACGTGCCCGAGAACCGCGACATCTTTCCCAAGCTCACGGTGCACCAGAACCTGCTGCTGGGACAGAAGGGCACGGGCAAGGGCAGCCGGTGGCAGTTCGACGACATGTACGACATGTTCCCGCGCCTGAAGGAGCGCCAGCACAACGAAGCCGGCGTGCTTTCGGGCGGCGAGCAGCAGATGCTCACGCTGTGCCGCACGCTCATGGGCGATCCCGACCTGATCATCATCGACGAGCCCACCGAAGGCCTGGCGCCCAAGATCGTCGAGCTGGTGGGCCAGTACCTGCGCACGCTCAAGGACAAGGGCATCTCGGTGCTGCTGATCGAGCAGAAGCTGACCATCGCCATGCAGATTTCCGATCGCGCGCTGGTCATGGGCCACGGCAGCATCGTGTTCGACGGCACGCCGGACGGCCTGCGCGCCGACTCCACCACTCGCAAAGAGTGGCTGGAGGTCTGAGCGGAATCCATTCGCCCTGAGCTTGTCGAAGGGCCGCCAGGGCGCGCGCAGGCTTCGACAAGCTCAGCCCGAACGGTTTGGGGCGCTTTGCCCGAAGGGTTTGGGGGCTTGTCGCTACAGCGACTGCATGCCATTGTTGCGTCGCGACAAAAGCCTAGAATCTTCTGAAAAAGAACACTCGTGCTTTTTCTTCTTTTTTTCTTCACACACCAAGGAACGCAGCATGACGGCTGAATACAAAGTGCTCGGCGATGTCGCCGTGATCACACTGACCAACCCTCCGGTCAACGGTCTCGGTTTCTCGACCCGCATCGGCATCACCGACGGCCTGACCAAGGCCAATGCCGACGACGCGGTCAAGGCCATCGTCATCACCGGCGCCGGCAAGGCGTTCTCCGGCGGTGCGGACATCAAGGAATTCGGCACGCCCAAGGCGCTGCAAGAGCCCAACCTGCTGAGCGTGATCCTCGCGCTCGAAGCCTCCCCCAAGCCCATCGTCGCGGCCATCCATTCGGTGTGCATGGGCGGTGGCCTCGAGCTGGCGCTCGGCTGCCACTACCGCGTGGCCGCACCCGGCACCAGCGTGGCATTGCCCGAAGTCAAGCTCGGCCTGCTGCCGGGCGCGGGCGGCACGCAGCGCCTGCCGCGCGTGCTGGGTGTGGAAACCGCGCTCAACATGATCGTGAGCGGTGAAGCCGTCAAGAGCGAACTGCTCGCGAGCCTGCCGGGCCAGAAGCTGTTCGACCGGCTGGCTGTTTCCCCCGAGTCGGTGTTCGAGGAAGCCGTGGCCCTGGCCAAGAGCGTGGGCGGCAAGACCGGCGAAGCCTTGCCGCTGGTGCGCAACCTGCCGTGCAAGCACCCGCAGGGCGATGCCTACTTCCAGTTCGCCAAGAACATGGTCGGCGGCATGTCCAAGAACTACCCCGCGCCGCTCAAGTGCGTCGACGCCGTGCAGGCCGCGACGAAGATGAAGTTCGACGAAGGCATGGCCGAAGAGCGCCGCCTTTTCACCGCGCTGATGTTCACGCCCGAATCGCTGGCGCTGCGCCACCTGTTCATGGCCGAGCGCGCCGCCTCCAAGATTCCCGACGTGGCCGAAGACACGCCCAAGCGCGAGATCAAGGCCGTGGGCGTGATCGGGGCCGGCACCATGGGCGGCGGCATCTCGATGAACTTCCTGAATGCGGGCATCCCCGTCAAGATCCTCGAGATGAAGCAGGAGGCCCTGGACCGCGGCGTCGCCACCATCAAGAAAAATTACGAAGCCCAGGTCAAGAAGGGCAAGCTCAAGCAGGACAAGTACGAGCAGCGCATGGCGCTGTTGAGCACCACGCTGAGCTACGACGACCTGAAGGACGCCGACCTCATCATCGAAGCGGTGTTCGAGGAAATCGGCGTCAAGGAAAAGGTCTTCAAGGAACTGGACCGCGTGGCCAAGAAGGGCGCGATCCTGGCCTCCAACACCTCCACGCTGGACGTCGACAAGATTGCCTCGTTCACCGAGCGTCCGCAGGACGTGGTCGGCATGCACTTCTTCAGCCCCGCCAACGTGATGAAGCTGCTCGAAGTGGTGCGCGGCAAGGCCACCGCCAAGGACGTGCTCGCCACGGTCATGGACATCGGCAAGAAGATCAAGAAGACCTCGGTGGTCTCGGGCGTGTGCGACGGCTTCATCGGCAACCGCATGATCGAGCAGTACTCGCGCCAGGCGGGCTTCCTGCTGGACGAAGGCGCCACGCCGCAGCAGGTGGACAAGGCCGTAGAGAAGTTCGGCTTTGCCATGGGCCCATTCCGCATGGGCGACCTGGCCGGTAACGACATCGGCTGGGCGATCCGCAAGCGCCGCGCCACCGAGCGCGCCGACATGAAGTACAGCCGCACGGCCGACAAGCTCTGCGAACTGGGCCGCTTCGGCCAGAAGACCGGGGCCGGGTGGTACGACTACCAGGCCGGCAAGCGCGACGCGATTCCGTCGGACCTGGTCAACAAGATGATCGAGGACCACCGCAAGGAACTGGGCATCACGCCGCGCAAGATCTCCGACGAAGAGATCGTGCAACGCCTGGTGTACGCGCTGGTCAACGAAGGCGCGCACATCCTCGAAGACGGCATCGCCTCCAAGTCGGGCGACATCGACATGGTGTACCTCACCGGCTACGGCTTCCCGATCTGGCGCGGCGGCCCGATGCACTACGCATCGCAGGTCGGCCTCTTCAATGTGGCCGAGTCGATGAAGCGTTTTGCGAAGAACCCGCGCGACGACGCCGAGTTCTGGCAGCCGGCACCGCTGATCCAGAAGCTGGTGGCCGAAGGCAAGTCCTTCAGCTGAGACTGAGCCGGGATCAAGACCGCCCATGTTGAAACGCATCTTCCTCGGGCTGCTGCTGGTGCTCCTGGCACTGGTGGCGGCCGTGGCGGTCAAGACCTGGACCACGCCATCGCAGCAGCTCGCGGTGGCGCCCGCACCCAAGCTGGACATCGATCTGCAGGCCGCCGCCAGGCGTCTTTCGGGTGCGATTCCGATCCGCACGGTGTCCAGCCTCGACGATCCGGCCGCCAACCTGGCCGAGTTCGACAAGCTGCATGCCTACCTCGAACAGAACTACCCCAAGGTCCACGCCACCCTCAAGAAGGAAGTGGTCGGCAGCAAGGCGCTGCTCTACACATGGACCGGCTCCGATCCCGCCGCCAAGCCCATTGCGCTGATGGCGCACCAGGACATGGTGCCGATCGCGCCCGGCACCGAGAAGGCCTGGACGGTCGAGCCCTTCAGCGGCGAGATCAAGGACGGCTTCATCTGGGGCCGCGGCACGCTGGACAACAAGGGCAATCTCTTCGCGCAGATGGAAGCCATCGAGTTGCTCATTGGCGCCGGCTTCAAGCCGAAGCAGACCGTCTACCTGGTGATGGGCGACGACGAGGAAGTGAGCGGCCTGCGCGGCGCGCAACCCATCGCCGAGCTGCTCAAGTCGCGCAACGTGCGCCTGGACTGGGTGCTCGACGAGGGCCTGCTGGTGCTCGACGGCGTGCTGCCCGGCCTCTCCAAGCCCGCGGCGCTGATCGGCCTGGCCGAGAAGGGCTACGGCACTTTTTTCCTTTCGCTCGATACCGCCCCCGGCCATTCGTCGATGCCGCCGCAGCACAGCGCCATCGGCAGCATGAGCGCGGCGCTCGCGCGGCTCGAAGCCAACCCGATGCCCGGCAGCATCCAGGGCGTGGCCGGCCAGATGTTCGGCGCGCTCGCGCCCGAGATGAGCGGCATCAACCGCGTGATGCTGTCCAACCTGTGGCTCACCGAGCCGCTGGTGCGCGGCCAGCTTGAGAAGAGCCCGAGCAGCAACGCCATGCTGCGCACGACGACGGCACTGACCATCGTGCGCGCCGGCAACAAGGACAACGTGCTGCCCGGCCGCGCCGAGGCTGCGGTCAACTTCCGCATCCTGCCGGGCGACTCCATCGACAGCGTCGAGGCGCATCTGCGCAAGGCGCTGGCCAACGACGACATCAAGATCAAGCGCTACCCCGGCAACTCCGAGCCGTCACCCGTGTCGCCGACCGACAGCACCGGCTATCGGGCGATCCAGCAGGCCGTGCGCGAGTCGTTCCCCGATGTGGTCGTGGCGCCCGGCCTCATGACCGCCGCGACCGATTCGCGCCACTTCAGCCTAGTGAGCGACGCGGTGTTCCGTTTCTCGCCGTTCCGCATGAAGAGCGAAGACCTCGCACGCTTTCACGGCAACAACGAACGCCTGGCCATCTCCAACTACGGCGAGATGATCGGCTTCTATCACCGGCTCCTCAGCAACACCAACGAGAAGAGATGAGCAAACCTACTGCGCGACCCGATCTCGCATCTCCGGTCCTCACCGTATCCACATACGGTTCCGGTCCTCAATGCAAGCTCGGGCCGCTCGCGACGGTTTTCTCACCTCTTCTGGGCCCTCATTCCTTCTGTTTCTCTCTTCCCGAAAGGACCTCACCATGACCAGCGCCGTCATCGTTTCCACCGCCCGCACGCCGCTCGCGAAGAGCTGGAAGGGTGCCTTCAACATGACGCACGGCGCCACGCTCGGCGGCCACGCCGTTCAGCACGCCATCTCGCGCGCCGGCATCGATGCCGCCGAAGTCGACGACGTCATCATGGGTTGCGCCACGCCCGAAGGCGCCACCGGCTCCAACATCGCGCGCCAGATCGCGCTGCGCGCCGGCTGCCCGGTCACCACCTCGGGCATGACGATCAACCGCTTCTGCTCCTCGGGCCTGCAGACCATCGCCACCGCCGCGCAACGCATCATCGCGGGCGAAGGCGATGTGTACGTGGCCGGCGGCGTCGAGAGCATCTCGTGCGTGCAGAACGAAGCCAACAAGCACATGCTGGCCGACCCCTGGCTCGTGAAGCACAAGCCCGAGATCTACTGGAACATGCTGCAGACGGCCGAGCAGGTCGCCAAGCGCTACAACATCGGCCGCGACGCCATGGACGAATACGGCGCAGCGAGCCAGCAGAAGGCCACCGCCGCGCTTGAAGCCGGCCGCTTCAAGGAAGAAATCGCCCCCATCACTGTGCTGGCCGGCGTGGCCGACCCGGTGCTGGGCCTGCGCACCAAGGAAGTCGCCATCGAGAACGATGAAGGCATCCGCGCCGGCACCACCAAGGAAGGCATCAGCGGCATCCGCTCGGCCATGCCCGGCGGCCTGATCTCGGCCGGCAACGCCAGCCAGTTCTCCGACGGCGGCGGCGCCTGCGTGGTGGTCGACGAGAAGTACGCCGAGCAGAAGGGCCTGAAGCCCCTCGGCCGTTTCCTCGGCTTTGCCGTGGCCGGTTGCGAGCCCGACGAAATGGGCATCGGCCCGGTCTTCGCCATTCCGAAGGTGCTCAAGCGCCTGGGCCTCACCGTCAACGACATCGACCTGTGGGAGCTGAACGAAGCCTTCGCGGTGCAGGTGATCTACTGCCGCGACAAGCTCGGCATTCCGGCCGACCGCCTGAACGTGGACGGCGGCGCCATCGCCGTGGGCCACCCTTACGGCGTGAGCGGCCAGCGCCTGACGGGCCACGCGCTCATCGAAGGCAAGCGCCGCGGCGCCAAGAAGGTGCTGGTCACCATGTGCATCGGCGGCGGCATGGGCGCTGCGGGCGTGTTCGAGGTTCTCTGACGCTCTCCCAGTCTGCGGCGCACTGCGCGCCGCCTTCGCCAACCCCCTTCCGGGGGCAACACCGGCGGGCCGGTTGAGCCGGTTCCGCGGTGTTTCACGAACGGGCCTGGCTTCGCCGGCCGACGAGCGCTACCGGCGAAGGTCGGTAGCCTCCACATCAAGACCCAATCATGAGCCTGCGTCCCACCCTCGACTTCCTGCTCTACGACTGGCTCGATGCCGAGTCGCTCAACCAGAGCGAGCGCTTCGCCGACCACTCGCGCGAAACCTTTGACGCCGTGCTCGACACCTGCGAGCGCATCGCGCGCGAAAAATACGCGCCGTTCAACCGCACGGTCGATACGCAGGAGCCGCACTTCGACGGCGAGAAAGTCATCCTGCCCAAGGCCACGCACGACGCGCACAAGGCCTTCGTCGAGTCGGGAATGATGAGCGCCGCGCAGGACTACGACATTGGCGGCATGCAGCTGCCCTACACGCTGTCGGCCGCGGCCAACAGCTTCTTCGCGATGGCCTCGGTGAGCATCGGCTCCAACATGCTCACCAGCGGCAACGCCAACCTGCTGATGGTGCACGGCACCGAGATGCAGAAAGAGGTGTTCGCCAAGAACGAATTTTCGGGGCGCTGGGCCGGCACCATGTGCCTGTCGGAGCCGCAGGCCGGCTCGTCGCTGAGCGACGTGGCCACGCGCGCCGTGCCCGATGGCGCGGACTATCAGAACGACCCGTTGGGCCCGCGCTATCGGCTCACCGGCAACAAGATGTGGATCTCCTCCGGCGACCACGAGCTGACCGAGAACATCGTGCACATCGTGCTCGCGAAGATCCCCGATGAGAACGGCAAGCTGGTGCCAGGCACGCGAGGCATTTCGCTCTTCATCGTGCCCAAGCGCATGGTCAATCCCCAGGGCGAGCTGACCGGCGTGCGCAACGACGTGGCGCTCGCGGGCCTGAACCACAAGCTCGGCTGGCGCGGCACCACCAACACGCTGCTGAACTTCGGCGAGGGCAAGTACCCGGTCGATGGCAAGGCGGGCGCTGTCGGCTACCTCGTCGGTGCGCCCGGCAAGGGCCTGCACTGCATGTTCCACATGATGAACGAGGCCCGCATCGGCGTGGGCACGGCCGCGACCATGCTCGGCATGGCGGGTTACTACGCCTCGCTCGACTACGCGAAGAGCCGACCGCAGGGCCGTCTCGTGAAGAAGCCCGAGGCGGGCGCCGGCACGCAAGTCGCGAAGGACTCCGCCAGCCCGCAGGTGCGCATCATCGAACACGCCGACGTGCGCCGCATGCTGCTCGCGCAGAAGTCGTACTGCGAAGGCGCGCTGGCGCTGGAGCTGTACTGCGCCCGGCTGGTCGACACGCAAAAGACCGGCGATGCACAGGCCGCCGACGACGCACGCCTGCTGCTGGAAGTGCTCACGCCCATCGCCAAGAGCTGGCCCAGCGAATGGTGCCTGGAGGCCAATTCGCTCGCGATCCAGGTGCACGGCGGCTACGGCTACACGCGCGACTTTCCGGTGGAGCAGTACTGGCGCGACAACCGCCTGAACATGATCCACGAGGGCACCCACGGCATCCAGGCGGCCGACCTGCTGGGCCGCAAGGTGCTGATGGAAAAGGGCCGGGGCCTGCAACTGCTGGCCGGCCGCATCACCGAAACCATCGGCCGCACGGCCAAGGTGCCGGCGCTCGCGGCCCATGCAGAGGCGCTGGGCGCAGCGCTGCAGCGCATCGGCAGCGCCACCGAAGCGGCCTGGTCCACCGGCGACCCGGCCGACGCGCTGGCCAATGCCGTGCCCTACATGCAGGCCTTCGGCCATACGGTGCTGGCCTGGATCTGGCTGGACGTGGCGCGGCGCGCGCTGGAGATCGACGCGGACAAGGCGAGGGCGGTAACAGCTGGCAAGATCGGCGCCACGGACTATTTCTTCCACTACGAGCTGCCGAAAATCGGTGCCTGGCTCAACGTGGTCGAGAGCCGCGACCCCACCTGTACCGCTTTGCCCGAGGACGCTTTCTGACAATGGCCAACGCCGCCCCCAACACTCCCACCCCCGTCAAACCTCCGAAGCCGCACGCCCGGCTCGAGAAGTGGATCTGGATCCTGATCTACGCCGGCCTGTTCCTGGTGATCCTGGGCATCGCCACGGGCCGCACCGACGCCACACTGGGCTGGTCCCTGGCCGTGCCCGGCGGCGTGGTCGCCCTGGTGGGTGTCGTGCTCATCTACGTGCGCTCCCGCCTCGACGGCAAGTAAAAAGAAACACGCAATCCGACCGCCCCCCTCACAGAACACCGGAGACAACCCATGACTGCCCGCACCACCCAGCAACTCTTCGACCTCACCGGCAAGACCGCCCTCATCACCGGCGGCTCGCGCGGCCTGGGCCTGCAGATGGCCCATGCGCTGGGCGAAGCGGGCGCCAGGATCATGCTGAGCTCGCGCAAGGCCGACGACCTGGAGCAGGCCGCCGCCGAGTTGCAAGCTGCGGGCATCGACGCGCGCTGGATCGCCGCCGATTGCTCGAAGGAAGAAGACACCCGCCGCCTGGCCGACGAGACGCTGCAGCGCATGGGTGCGGTCGACATCCTGATCAACAACGCCGGCGCGAGCTGGGGTGCGCCGGCCGAGAGCCATCCGGTCGAGGCCTGGGACAAGGTGATGAACCTCAACGTGCGCGGCTACTTCATCCTGTCGCAGCAGATCGCCAACGGCTACATGATCCCGAAGAAGACGGGCCGCATCATCAACATCGCCTCGATCGCCGGTCTGAACGGCAACCCGCCCGAGATGCAGACACTGGCCTACAACACCTCCAAGACGGCGGTGATCGGCTTCACGCGCACGCTGGCAGCCGAATGGGGCAAGTACGGCATCACCGTGAACGCGATCTGCCCGGGCTTCTTCATGACGAAGATGGCGGCGGGCCTGATCAAGTCGCTGGGCGAGGAGAAGATGGCCGCCCAGGCGCCGCTCGGCCGCCTGGGCGACGACGAAGACCTCAAGGGCCTGACGCTTCTGTATGCAAGCGATGCCGGCAAGCACATCACCGGCCAGTGGCTGGCGGTGGACGGCGGCGTGAGCGTGGTCCTGGGCGCGGCATAGGCACTCCCCCAGGCTGCGCGCACTTCGTGTCGCTTCGCCACCCCCCTCGCCGGGGGCGACACCGGCGGCCCGGCGGAGCCGGTTCCGCGGTGTCTCACGATTGGAATCCATGACCACTGAAACCCCGCCTTCTACCGACATCAACATCCGCTCGTACACGAGCCAGATTCCGTTCGCGCGCCACCTGGGCTTCGAGCTCACGAAGTTCGAGGGCGGCGAGTCCGAAATCATCTACACCGCCAAGCCCGAGCACCTGAACACCTTCGACGTGACGCACGGCGGCGCCTGCATGACGTTGCTGGACATCACCATGGCGTCGGCCGCGCGCAGCGTGGCGCCCGAGACCGGCGTGGTCACCATCGAGATGAAGACCAGCTTCATGCAGCCTTCGGTCGGCCCGCTGCATGCGCGCGGCACGCTGATCCATCGCACTGCGACGCTGGCGTTTACCGAAGCCAAGATCTACGACGAACAGGAGCGCGTGTGCGCCCATGCCACCGGCACTTTCAAGTACGTGAAGCGCCGTCTGCCGACGGGCCCCGCCAGCGCGAATGAAATGCGGCCGCCTTCCACCGACTGACTCAACGAATTCCCCAGGAGAACCACATGCCCACGAACAAGCAGATCCACCTCGACAACCGCCCCGACGGCGAAGCCACCGCGAGCAACTTCAAGCTGGTGACCGTCGAGACGCCCGCGCTCACCGACAACCAGGTGCTGGTGCGCCACCACTACATGAGCCTCGATCCGTACATGCGCGGGCGCATGAACGATTCGAAAAGCTACACCGCCAACCAGCCCGTGGGCCAGGTCTTCCAGGGCGGCACGGTCGGCGAAGTGGTCGAGAGCAAGCACCCCAAGTTCGCCGTCGGCGACAAGGTGGTCGGCTTCGGCGGCTGGCAGGAGTACAGCGTGGTCGATGCCTCGCAGCCCGGCTCGCTGAAGAAGGTCGACACCACGCATGTGCCCCTGTCGCACTACCTCGGCGCGGTCGGCATGCCGGGCGTGACGGCCTGGTACGGACTCGTGAAGATCATCGCGCCCAAGGCCGGCGAAACCGTGGTCATCACGGCCGCCAGCGGCGCGGTGGGCAGCGCCTTCGGTGCGCTGGCCAAGGCGCGCGGCTTGCGCGTGGTGGGCATCGCGGGCGGTCCGGACAAGTGCAAGTACGTGACCGACGAACTCGGCTTCGACGCCTGCATCGACTACAAGCAGCACCCCGACGTCAAGAGCATGAGCGCCGCGCTGAAGGAAGCCTGTCCCGACGGCATCGACGGCTACTTCGAGAACGTCGGCGGCTATATCTTCGACGCCGTGCTGCTGCGCTGCAACGCCTTCGCCCGCGTGGCGCTGTGCGGAATGATCGCGGGCTACGACGGCGCGCCGCTGCCGCTGGCCAACCCCGCGCTGATCCTCATCAACCGACTGAAGATCGAAGGCTTCATCGTCAGCGAGCACATGGAAGTGTGGCCCGAGGCGCTGAACGAACTGGGCACGCTGGTGGGCACGGGCAAGCTCAAGCCGCGTGAGTCGGTGGCGCAGGGCATCGAATCCGCCCCCGAAGCCTTCCTGGGTTTGCTCAAGGGCAAGAATTTCGGCAAGCAGTTGGTCAAATTGATCTGACCTGCTTCGAATGAACTGAACGCACGGCAAGGAGGCCGGTATGCGCGCCGCGCCGGGCCGCCCCAAGCAAGCGCGCACCGCAATGCGAAGCATGGAGGTATGCGAATGAACTCGACGCACGAGGTGTTCAACCAGCCCGCACCGCTGGCGGACTACAACCTCTTCGAAACCAACCGGCCGCTGCGCGATGCGTTGAAGTTCAACGCGCCGGCGCTGCAGCTGGGGCCTTTGCAGGAACTGGGCGCGACCGCGGGCTCGGCCGAGATGCAGACGCATGCGCGCCTGGCCAACACCCACACGCCCGAGCTGCACACCCACGACCGCTTCGGGCGGCGCATCGACGAGGTGGAGTTTCATCCGAGCTATCACGCGCTGATGAAGGCCGCTGTAGGGGCCGGCTTGCACGGCACGCCGTGGACCGGCACTTCGGCCTCGCCGCATGTGCTGCGCGCGGCTGGCTTCATGCTGTTCACCGAGCTGGAGCCTTCCATCCTGTGCCCGATCTCGATGAGCTACGCAGTCACGCCCGCGCTGCGCAGCAATGCGGCCGTGTACGCCGACTGGGGCCCCAAACTCGCGAGCCTCCGGTACGACCCCGCGCTCAAGTCCTTCAAGGACAAGCCCGGCGTGACCATGGGCATGGGCATGACCGAGAAACAGGGCGGCTCCGACGTGCGGGCCAACACCACCCGGGCTGCGCGCGATGGCAGCGACGCATGGGGCGAGCGCTATGCGATCACCGGCCACAAGTGGTTTTTTTCGGCGCCGATGTGCGATGCCTTCCTGGTGCTTGCGCAGGCCGAGGCCGGGCTGAGTTGTTTCTTCCTGCCGCGCGTGCTGCCCGACGGATCGCGCAATGCCATCCACATCCAGCGCCTGAAGGACAAGCTGGGCAACAAGGCCAATGCGAGCTCCGAGGTCGAATTCCATGGCGCCAGCGCCTGGCTCGTGGGCGAAGAGGGGCGCGGCATTCCGCAGATCCTGGAGATGGGCACGATGACCCGGCTCGACTGCGCGCTGGGCACCAGCGGCCTCATGCGGCAGGCGCTCGGCATCGCCATCAACCACGCATCGCAGCGCAACGCCTTCGGCAAGCCGCTGATCGAGCAGCCGCTGATGAAGAACGTGCTGGCCGATCTCGCGCTCGAAAGCGAGGCCTCGACGGCATTGGCCATTCGCCTGGCCCGCGCCTTCGACCATCCCGACGACGAACACGAACGCCTCATGGCGCGCCTGCTCACGCCGGTCGCCAAGTTCTGGATCTGCAAGCGCGGCAGCCACTTCGCGCAGGAAGCGATGGAGTGCCTGGGCGGCAACGGCTATGTGGAAGAGGGCGGCGAAGGCGTCATGACGCGCATTTACCGCGAGATGCCGCTCAACTCGATCTGGGAGGGCGCCGGCAACATCATGGCGCTCGACCTGCTGCGTGGCCTGCGCAAGGGCGATGCCGTGGCGGCGCTCGCGAAGGAACTGGCGCCCGCGCGCGGGCAGCATGCCGCGCTCGACCGCATGGCCGACGCGCTGCCGGCGCGCATCGAGGCCATGGCCTCCGAGGTGGAGGCGCGTCGTCTGGCACAGGACGTGGCGCTCGCCGTGCAGGCTTCGCTGCTTGCCCAGACCGCACCGCCCGCGGTGGTCGGCGCCTTCTGCGCATCGCGCCTGGGCGGCGACTGGGGCAATGCCTTCGGCACGCTGGGCGCGGGCACCGATTTCGATTCGATCATCCAGCGGGCCCAGCCGCGCTGACCACACAAGAACACCCCACAGGAAACACCATGGCCGACCTGATCCTCCACCACTACACCACCTCGCCGTTCTCGGAAAAGGTGCGGCTGATCCTCGGCGCCAAGAAGCTGCCGTGGAAGTCGGTGTTCATCCCGCCGATCATGCCCAAGCCCGATGTGGAAACCCTCACCGGCGGCTACCGCAAGACGCCGTTCCTGCAGATCGGCGCCGACATGTACTGCGACAGCGCGCTCATCGCCGATGTGCTGGAGCACCTGCAGCCCGAACCCACGCTCTACCCCGAGCCCGAGAAGGGCATGTCGCGCATCCTTGCGCAGTGGGCCGACACCACGCTGTTCTGGGCCGCGATGGCCTGGAACCTGCAGCCCAGGGGCGCGGCCGAGGTGTTCGCCAAGGCGCCGCCCGAAGCCCTCAAGGCCTTCGGCGAAGACCGCGGCAAGATGAGCGCCGGCAACATGACGCGCCTGCGCCCGGCCGACGCCACCAGCGCCTACAAGTCGTACCTGCGCCGCCTGTCGGACATGCTGGACGACAAGCCCTTTCTGCTGGGCGAGGTGTCGAGCATTTCGGACTTTGCGGCCTATCACCCGCTCTGGTACACGCGCCGCATCGAATCGGTCCGCACCATCCTCGACCTCACGCCCGCGGTGGTCGACTGGATGGACCGCATGGCGGCCATCGGCCACGGCGCACCGGAGAAGTTCAGCTCGGACGAAGCCATCGCCTTGGCCAAGGCCGCCACGCCGCATTCGCTGCTGACCGACAGCACCTTCCAGGACGACCACGGCATTCCGCTCGGCAGCGCCGTGACCATCCGCGCCGAGAGCTTCGGCCTGGAAGAAACGACCGGCACGCTGATCGCCGCCACCCGCATGCACTACACGCTGGAGCGCAGCAGCGAGCGCGTGGGCACGGTGCATGTGCATTTCCCGCGCATCGGCTACGTGTTGAAGAAAGCAGAAGCCTGAAGAAGACAGCGCTCAAGGCGATGGCGCCGGGCACCTTCGTGACTGCGCGGCGGCGCGTTCCGTATTTCAATAGCGCCTCCAACGTCAGAGACATTCAACGCAAGAAGGACACCGGCAAATGATTCAGGACTTCAAGGGCAAGACCGCCGTTCTCACCGGCGCAGGCTCGGGCTTCGGCCTCGAATGCGCGCGCATCGGCGCCGCACGCGGCATGAACCTCGTGCTGGTCGACGTGCAGCAGGACGCGCTCGACAAGGCCAAGGCCGAGATGGAAGCCACCGGCGTCGAGGTGCTGGCCCGCAAGGTCGATGTGTCCGACGCCGCGCAGATGGAAGCGCTGGCCGCCGCCGTGAAGGAGCGCTTCGGCGCGCCGCACTTCGTGTTCAACAACGCCGGCGTCGGCGCGGGCGGGCTGGTGTGGGAGAACACGGTTTCCGATTGGGAATGGGTGCTGGGCGTGGACCTCTGGGGCGTGATCCACGGCGTGCGCCTGTTCACGCCGATGATGCTGGAGGCTGCCGCCAAAGACCCGGCCTACCGCGGCCACATCACCAACACCGCCAGCATGGCGGGGCTGCTCACGCCGCCCAACATGGGCATCTACAACGCCGCCAAGGCGGCGGTCGTGAGCCTCACCGAAACGCTGTATCAAGACCTGACGCTCGTCACCGACCAGATCGGCGCGAGCCTGCTGTGCCCGTACTTCGTGCCCACCGGCATCACAAGCAGCGAGCGCAACCGCCCGAATGCGCCCAAGGACACCGAGCTCACCAAGAGCCAGCTCATCGGCCAGGCCATGAGCAACAAGGCGGTGAGCAGCGGCAAGATCACCGCGGCCGAAGTGGCGAACAAGGTGTTCGACGCCATCAGCGACAACCAGTTCTACGTGTTCAGCCATCCCAAGGCATTGGGCAATGTGCGCGCGCGCATGGAGAACATCGTGGCGGTCACGAACCCGGCCGACCCGTTCCTCGAGAGGCCCGAGATCGGCCAGAAGCTGCGCGAGCAGCTTCGCGCCTAGTTGTAGCTGACCGTCACCATCGCGGCCGCCACGCGGCCTGCGGGCGGCTTGTGCTGCGCCGCGATGGAAAGCACGCCCCCGTCCTGGCCGATGGCCTGCGCCTTCGAGGTATCGATGACATGCCGGCGACCGCGAGCATCGGTGAACACGGTACGCAAGGGCAGGGCGCCGAGCGCATCGACGCTCACGCTGCCGCTCGGGCGGTCTACGTCCTGTCGGAGAAACGAAATCTCGACGGCCGGTCCCGTGCCGTCGACGCGGCGGGCCGCCGTGGTCCGCAGTGCCGGCGCTTGCACTGCGGCACTGCGAATTTCGTACGGGGAGGCGACGATCTCGCCGGTGAAATGAATGGTCCCGTCGGCTGCAAACGCAGCGGCGGATGCCATGCAGGTGGACAGCAATGCCAGTGCTGCGAACACGCGCGAGTCATGGTGTTTCATTTCGATCTTCTCCCTGAAGAGTGAGTTCTCGCGGCTTGTTATTGCTGTTCTGATCGGATGAAATCACGTTCCACTGGTGAACGCAAGATGCAAAGCACCTATGTAGCGGCCCGTCGCAATGCGACTGCGACGAAGACGATCGCGGCCAGTGCCGACGATGCCGTTCGCACCGTGTTCCACCGCGTCCAGGTCTTGAGATAGGTCTGCCAGAACGCGTGGCCGTCGGTGTGCGAGGTCGCTGCGAGCTGGTCGTTCAAAGGCACGTTGAACAACACCGTCACGCCGAAGCAGCCGACCACATGGAACAGGCAGGCGAGCAGCACGAGTTGCGAGTCGCGCTGCGAGATCGAGAACATTGACCAGCCGCCGAGCACCACGCACAGCAAGGTGCTTCCCATGAAGAGAACCATGAAGCTCGGCGTGATCACCGTGATGTTGATCGCGTTCATCGCGTGGATGCCTTCGCTGTTCGGGATGCGCGCGAGCGCCGCCATCACGAACGAAGAAAACGCGTAGAACATGCCCGCGACAAGCGCGGTGGAAAGGGCGCTCGCCAGGATCAGTACCGTCATCGTCTTGCTCATGACCGCTTCGCTCCCCACAGGCCGCTGGCAGCGGTGCGCGCAACGTAGTCGGCAAAGCTGCGCGGCGGGCGGCCGAGCGCGCGTTCGACGCCATCGGCGACCGGCGTGTTGCGACCGTCCAGCACGGTGTTGAACAGGTAGATCACCAACTGCGCCACGTCGGGCGGCAGTCCGGCTTCGGACAAGGCCAGCGCGTAGTCCGCCTTGGAAATGATCTGGCACGCGATCTGGCGATCGGTCGCCTGGCCGATCTGCGCGATGGCCTCCTGGAAGGTCAGCGCCTGCGAGCCGGTCAGTTCGTAGAGCTGACGGTTGTGGCGGCTGCCGGTGAGTGCCTCTGCGGCGATCTCGGCAATGTCGTCCGCGTCGATGAAAGGCTCCGGTGCGAGCCCTTCGGGCAGCGTGATCGCGCCCGCAACGATCTCGTCCAGAAAGTAGTTCTCGCTGAAGTTCTGGAAGAACCAACTGGCCCGCAGGATGGTCCAGTCGAGCGGCGTGGCCTGCAGGGCTTTCTCGGCGTCTTGCGCTTCGGGCTCGCCACGGCCTGACAGCAGCACGATCCTCTGCACACCGGCCTTCGCGGCTGCGTCGTAGAACGCGGTGACTGTTTCCACGGCGCCGGGCACGCACAGGTCAGGCTGGTAGGCGACGTAGACGGCGCGCACGCCGTCGAGTGCGGCAGTCCAGGTGGCAGGCTCTTCCCAATCGAAGCGCGGCTGTGCCGAGCGCGAGCCCGCGCGCACGGTGTGACCGGCGGCGCGCAGCCGCTGTAGAACGCGGCCGCTGGTCTTGCCGTTGGCGCCCAGTACGAGGATGGGGTTGCTGTCCGTGGCCATTTTTGAACTCCTGGAGATAATGTGAGAAATGCTCACGTAAAAAATGATAGTTACTCACATTTTGAATGTCAACCCGGGATGAAGCCATGACACGCAGTGCCCCTTTGCAATCCCAGGTGGTCGCCATCGAAGCGCCCTCGGCCAGAAAAAGCCCGATGCAGGAGCGCAGCAAGGCGCGCGTGGAGCGCATCCTCGAAGCCGCCGGCGAGCTGATCGTGCGCGGCGGAAGCGACCAGTTGAAGATGAGCGAGGTCGCCGCATCGGCCGGCATCTCGATCGGATCGCTCTACCAGTACTTCCCTGAAAAGGCCGCACTCATCCGCATGCTCGCCGAGCGCATCAACGCGCAAAGCCGAGAGTGCATCCGCGAGGGCCTGAAGGACGTGAGCGATCTCGCGAGCCTCAAGACGTCGTTCGCCGCGCTCGTGGACACCTACTACGCGATCGTCAGCGAGCATCCCGTGATGCGCGACATCTGGAGCGGCATGCAGGCCGACAGGCAACTGCTGGCGCTGCAGGTCGCCGAGAGCCGCGCCTGCGGCCAGATGCTGGCCGAGGCCATGCACAAGGTGCACGGCCGCGCGCAGGCCAGGCGTATCGGGCAGACCGCATTCCTCATCTGGGAGATGGGCGAGGCCACTATCCGACTGGCCATTGCGGTCGATCCGGCCGAGGGTGCGGCGCTGGTGGAAACATTCAAGCGCATGGCATTGCGGGAGATTGCGGAACCCCGTGCCTGATGCGGCGCGGCCGCGGCCATCAGCCGGGCGCTTGCGATGCGATCCATGCCCACACCGCGCGGATCGCGGGCTCGTTCTCTCGTCCGCCTGCGGTCACTAGAAAGTAGCTTCCGGTGTCCAGTGCCGGGCCGAAGGGCTGCACCAGCGCGCCGCTGCGCAGTTCTTCGGCCGCCAGCGTGAGGCTCAACAGCGCCACGCCGTGGCCCGCCAGCGCGGCGAGCATGGCGTGCGTTTCATCGGAGAAAGACAGCCCTTTCGCCAACCGCGCCTGCAGTGCCCGTGGTGGTTGCGCGATGCCAGCCTCGCGAAACCACCGCGGCCACAACGCCGGGGCCAACGCATGCGGCTGCCAGTCGCAGTGGATCAGCGGGTGCCTGGGCAGCTCGCTTGCGCGGCGCAGTTTCAGCATCGGGCTGCACAGTGGCGCATAGCGCTCGCGCATCAGCTCGCGCGACACCAGCCCGGGCCAGTTGCCGCTGCCCGAGCGCACCGCGATGTCGGCATCGCCGCGCGACAGGTCGACCAGCGTGTCGCTCGCGTGCAGCCGCAGCTCGATGCCCGGACAGGCCTTGTGGAACGCCGCCATGCGCGGCAGCACCCAGCGCGCCGCAAAGGCCGTGTTGGTGGTGAGCGTGACGTGCTGCGATACCGGCGGGCGGCGCAGCCTGTCGATGCCCGCTTCGAGCGCATCGAAGCCCGTGCGCAGGTCGTCGAACAGCCGCTGGCCCGAAGGCGTCAGCGCGAGCTGCCGCGTGAGCCGGCGAAACAGCGGCTGTCCCAGCGTGTCCTCCAGCGCGCGCACCTGATGGCTGATGGCCGAGGGCGTGACCGAAAGCTCGACCGCCGCGCGCTGAAAGCTCAGGTGCGCGGCAGCGGCCTCGAAGGCGCGCAGCGAGAGCAGGGGAGGCAGGCGGCGCGGTGGGCGGACAGATGAATCCATCTCTTGCATGGCGGGAGAAAAGATCGTTTGTGAGCGGGCGAGCTTATCCATAAATTCAAGCCCTGTGCCGCCATTCTGACAGCGCAATACAGAGCAATCCAATTCATCCATTCATCGATCAAAACCATGAGCTTCAACCTGCTTCACATCGACGCCAGCGCGCGCCCGGGTCTCTCGGGCATCGACCCGCATGGCTCGCACACACGGCGGCTTTCCGCACGTTTCGTCGAGCGCTGGCGGCAAGCCCGGCCCGACGACTGCATCGACTACCTGGACGTCGGCCAGCAGCCGCCCGCGCACGTCAGCAGCCGCTGGATCCATGCCGCCTTCACCGCACCGGCCGAGCGCGAACCGTGGATGGCCGAGGTGCTGGCCAAGAGCGACCGCCTGGTCGACCAGCTCGTCGCCGCCGACCTGATCGTGGTGGGCCTGCCGATGTACAACTTCAGCGTGCCGTCGCAGTTCAAGGCCTACATCGACAACATCGTGCGCGTGGGCCGCACCTTCGGCTTCGACCGCGCGCGGGGCGCGGTGCCGTACTGGCCGATGCTGGCGGACGCCGGCAAGCGCATGGTGCTGCTCGGCGCACGCGGCGACCACGGCTACGACCCGGGCGGGCGCGTTGCGCACCTGAACCATGTCGAGGGCACGGTGCGCGCGGTCTTCGGCTATATCGGCATCACCGACCTGTTCGACGCGGCGGTGGAGTGCGACGAGTTCGGCGGTGAGCAGCTTGCGCAGTCGATGCGCAAGGCCGAGGCTGCGGTCGATCGCCTCGTGGATGAACTTGGGCGTGCGACGGAACCGCAAGCCGTTGCGCAGTGAGCCGCTCCGGCTACCCGGGAATGCCGTTCCTGGCCGACAGCGGCTGCAGCGCATCGAGCGCGGCGAGCTTGCGATAGTCGCCGGGCAGCACGGCGTAGGTGCTGGTGAAGATCTTGTGCAGGTGGCTCTGGTCGGCAAAGCCGGCCGCATGCGCCGCATAGGTCACGCGCGCACCGCCGGCGATGAGGTCGCGCGCGTACCCGACGCGGTGGCCCACCAGCAGCTCGTGCGGCGTGAATCCCATGGCGCCCTTGAAGCGCCGCTGCAGATGCACCGGGTGCATGCCCGCCACGTCGGCGAGGCTGTCGAGCGTCATGCGCTGCTGAAAGCCGGCGGCGATTGCTTCGTAGAGCCGGTTCATGCGCGCGTCGCCGCTGTCGAAGACAGGTGTAGGCCGCGTTTGCAGCGGAACCCATCGCGCCAGGCGCTGGCGCAACAGGGCGCGGCCCGCAGCGGCGTCTTCTTCGTTGCCGGTGCTCGTCGGCTCGTAGAGCAGCCGGTGGCACTCGAGAAATTCGAATGCCGCCGAGGCGTCCAGGCAGAGCGATACGCCATCGTCGCCCGCCGCGCGCGCCATCGGCGCGTCGTCGCTCGCCGTGCTGATGCAGCGGGCAACGGCGGAGCTGCAGTACATCGCGTCTTCGCGCCACGGCGCGCTGCGTGCCTGCACGGCATGCCAGGCCTGCGGCGCGATGCGCAGCAAGGTGCCCGGCGGCACCACCGTCACGCGGGTGCCGGTGCGCACATGCAGTTCGGTGTCCGACACCGAGAGCGTGAATCCGACGTGCCGGTGCGGCCGGATCTCGCGATGCAGATGCCGGCTGGCCGTGAACTGAAGACCCGTCAGGTCAGCGTCTCGCCAGTAGCGGCAAGCCAGTGTTTCCATCGAGCGCAGGCCTCCTCGCGCGTGATTGCCTTGTGGGTGCCGTGTTGGCGCCTTGTTGGTTGTGGGCACGCAGCATGCCAGCGCCTGCCGCGTTCGTGAAGCGCTGATTTCATTCAGATGGATGCGCCCCACGCACCGGTCATGCGAAGGTATTCAGTTGCATCGCGGCATTGCCAGCCACGCGCGTTTTCGCCGTATCGCGGGGGATGCGCAGGCGCTGGAAGCTAAGAATCTACAAGGCGGTGCCCACGCCCTTTGTTAATTTGGCGCCATGCCCGCGGCTTCGATCGATGCATGCGGCACCTTCATCGACCGCCCCTGATTCTTTCCGCGTTGTCGGCGCTTCACGGCGCGCAACCGGGTGCAGTTGGTGAGTGGGGTGCAGCGGGGCGACAGCGACTTCGGCGTGACCGGCAAACTTCTGAACGAAAGAATCTTCCTGAATGAAAACATCGCATGTGTGGGTTCGATTTCTCCTGTCGGCAAGCTGCGCAATTGCCATCGGCGCATGCGGCGGCGGCGGGTCCGGCGGTGGCGGCCCGCTGGGCGCAACCAGCGGCTTGAGCGAAGCAGCGTCGGCACAGAAGCCGGCGCAGAAGGCATCGTTGAACGCGCCGAACCCGTCCAGCGCAGGCCAGGCGCTCGGCAACAGCGATGCGGGTTCGCAAACCGACAGCCTGGTCGATTCGAGCGGGCACTACATCAACCTGAATCTCTTCGCGGCCGGAGAAGACGCCGAGCTCGACCGCATCCGCGCGTGGGTCAAGGGCCGGCCCGACGCCGGCGGCATTGCGTACAAGGCGGCGCTCTATCTCGAGGGCGACGCCGGCCCGCAACTGCTGTCTTCCAGCGACAGGACGGTGGCCCGGGCATCGGGCTGGCTCGATCTGCCGCTCGCAAACCGTGTGTCCGTGCGCAAGGGTGGGGCCTACTGGCTCGCGATCTGGTCGGGCGATGCTGCAGCCGGCATCGGTGCGGACGGCAGCGGCACCGCGGGCGGGCTGCGCTGGACGAAGCAGGACTTCGGCAGCGCCTGGCCCGCGCAGTTGACCCGCACCGACGGCCAGGGCAACCTTCGCTATGCGATCCACGGCCTGAAGGCCGGCACCGCGCCGCCGCAGGAACCGCCGACCGAACCGCCGGTTTCGGACCCCGCGCGCGGCTGGAACATCACGACCGCCAACGTCGGCCTGGCGGGCGTTGGCCTCACGTGCGACCAGTTGCCGGCGTACACGGGCAGCCTCAAGCCCGCATCGGGCGCCGTGCTGAGCGGCGTACGCATCGCCGGGCCGCTCGACCTGTCGAACGGCAACATCCTGGTGGAGAAATCGTGCATACGCCCCGACCGCCTGGGCGAGCACCACGACTACATCGTGACAACCACCACCTGCCGCGACGGCACCTGCACCGCCACGCAGGCCGGCAACGTCGTCATTCGCGATTCGGACATCGATACCGCGCACCTGGCCGCTTCGGCCGTTGCGAAGTCCTGCGCCTTCCTCGGCGTCGGCACGCTGGAGCGCAACCTCATCCAGGGCATGGGATCGGGCATCTGCTTCTTCGAAACCGGCGCGGTACACAGCGCGCGCGCCGAGCGCAACTATGTGCGCGGGCTGCGCGCCTTCGGCAACCCCGCGACCACCGGCTCGCACAACGAGGCCGCGACCATCCGCGATTTCAGCGACGCACCCGGTCGCACCGCCGTGTTCCTCAACAACCGGCTCGACTGCTCGACCGCCAACGACACCGGCGCGCTCTTTATCCAGCCGACCTGGCTGCCGATCCACAACGTGAGGATCGAGGGCAACCTGCTGGAGGGCGGCGGCTACAACCTCTATCTGGAGCGCACAGCCAACGCGAGCTACGGCAATCTCGACGCGCTGGACAACAGGTTCAGGCCGACGACGGACTGGTATCCCGTGGCTGTCGTGTCGGGTCCGGGGTTTGCGAACTGGCGCGACAACCATCGCTACGACGCATCGAAGCCCGACGGCAAGGGCGATGCATTGAACCCCTGAACCTTCTTGTCGGGCGCCGGTCAGCGCCCGAGCACGAGGTTCTCGTGGCGGCCCGCTCCAAGCACGAACCACGATGTGCCCTTCACGACGAATCCGTGCTTCTCGTAGAAGCGGCGCGCGCGCAGGTTCTGCGCATTGACCGTGAGCCATAGCTTGCCGTTGTCCGCGCTTGCGGCGTGCAGCAACGCGGAGCCGACGCCCGAACGCGTGAACGGCTCCTGCACATACAGCGTGCAGAGTTCCGAATCGGCCCCCGGCACCAAAGGCTGCCGCACGCCGTAGCGCACAAATGCGTAGCCGATGAGGCGCTCGTCGGCCAGGGCGACCTGCAGCGAAACATCGGGCGCCTCTGCCAGCGCAAGAAACTTCTGGGGCGTGAACTCCGACATCACGTGGCGCGCAAGCAGATCGCTCACGCCTTCGGTGTAGGTGCTCAGCCAGACCTGGATCGACAAGGCGGCGAGCGTGTGCGCATCCGCCGCAACGGCGGCGCGAACGGAGATTTCGGGGCGGGTGGCCAGGGTCACTTCGACTGCAGCCTTTCTTGTGTGCGGCGTGCTTCGGTCGCGCTATTGAATGCGCGAGCGCCGCTTCGTCTTGAAGCAGTCGAAACCCTCAGGCCCGCGCCGAGGCGCAGTCTGCCACGGCACCGCAGGCTTCGCGCCGATCGAGCGAGCGGCTCCACAGCGCAATCGCCAGGCCGACGAGCGTGAGCAGCGCCGCGACCCAACCCAGCGCGCGCAGCCCCGGGCCGTGGTCGATCACCATGCCGCCGACCCAGGCCCCCAGCGCGTTGCCGAGGTTGAAGGCCGCGATGTTGAGGCTGGACGCCAGGTTCTGGCCCGCGCCCGAGGCCTTTTCCAGCACCCGCAACTGCATCGGCGCCACGGTCGCGAAGGAGGCCACACCGAGCAGGCCGACAAAGACCACGGCGGCGAACGGCGTGCCGATGGTGAACTGCATCGCGCCGAGCACCACGGCCAGCGCCACCAGCGTGCCGAGCACCGCGGCCATCGGCGCACGGTCGGCCAGCTTGCCGCCCAGGATGTTGCCCACGGCCAGGCCGCCGCCGAACACCAGCAGGATCGGCGACACGGCCGACTCCGAGAGCCCGGTGACCTGCGTCAGCAAGGGCTGGATGTAGGTGAACACCACGAACACGCCGGCAAAGCCGAGCACCGTCATCGCCAGGCCCAGCAGCACCTGCGGGCGCGCCAGCACGGCCAGCTCTTCGCGCAGCGGCGCGGGCTTGCTTTCACCCTTCACACGGGGAACGAACACCGCGAGCACCACGAAGGCCAGCATGCCGATCAGCGTCACGGCCCAGAAAGCCGAGCGCCAGCCGAACTGCAGGCCCAGCCACGCACCGGCCGGCACGCCCAGCAGCGTGGCGGCGGTGAGGCCGGTGAACATGATCGCGATGGCCGAGGCGCGGCGTTCGGGCGCCACGAGCCCGGTGGCCACCACCGAGCCGACGCCGAAGAAGGTGCCGTGCGCCAGCGAGGTGACGACGCGCGCGGCCATCAGCATCTCGTAGTTGGGCGCGAGCGCACAGGCCAGGTTGCCGAGCGTGAAGATCGCCATCAGCGCGAGCAGCACGGTCTTGCGCGGCAGCTTGCGGGTGGCGATGGTGAGCACCGGCGCGCCGACCGCAACGCCGAGCGCGTAGCCTGAAATCAGCAGGCCCGCCATCGTGATGGAGACATGGAGGTCCGTCGACACCTGCATCAGCAGGCCCATGATGACGAATTCGGTGGTGCCTATTCCGAAGGCACCGGCGGTGAGGGCAAGTAGAGCGATTGGCATGATGCGCTGTACTGTGCGGACATTCGCCGCTTGTGACTAGAATGCCGCCGCTACATGCACTTGTGATTTGAAATCACAGACAAGGATTCGCCATGCCCCGTCTCGATGTCAACCGATCCGGCGAAATGGAAGCCTTCGTGCAGGTGGTCGAGTCGGGCGGATTCTCCGCAGCGGCGCGCCTCCTGGACATGACGCCCTCGGCGATCAGCAAGCTGGTTGCACGGCTGGAGTTGCGGCTGGGCATCCAGCTGGTGCACCGTTCCACGCGCAAGCTGCAGCTCACGCCCGAAGGGCTGCATTTCTACGAGCGCAGCACCCGCGTGCTGGCCGACATGGACGAAGCCGAGCGCTGTGCCGCCGCCGGTGCGGCGCCGCGCGGGCGGGTGAGCATCAACGCGAGCGTGTCCTTCGGCCATCACAAGCTGGTGCCTCTGGTGCCGCGCTTGCTGGAGCTGCATCCGCAGATCACGCTGGACATCGCGCTCACCGACCGCATCGTCGACCTGATGGACGAACGCGCCGACATCGCGATCCGCTGGGGCCAGCTGCCGTCGTCCGACCTGGTGGCGCGGCGCCTGGGTGAAACCAGCCAGGCCATCGTGGCCTCGCCCGGCTACTTGGCGAAATACGGCACGCCGCGAACGCCGCAGGAACTGGAAGCGCACAACCGCCTGGGCTGGACCTACCGCCGCAGTTCGCCCGACTGGCCGCTGCGCGTCGACGGCCGGACGATCGCGATGCCCATCGCCGGCCCGGTGCGCGCGGGCGACGGAGAGACGCTGCGGCAACTGGCCATCGCGGGGGCGGGTGTGGCGCGGTTGTCGCTGTATCACATACAGCACGACATCGATGCCGGGCGGCTGGTGCCGGTGCTCGAGGAATTCAACCCCGGCGAGATCGAGCCGATCCACGCGGTCTACATCGGCAAGGCCGGCACGCTGCCCGCGCGGGTGCGCGCGGTGCTCGACTTTCTGGTGGCGTGCTCGGGCGTCGGCGAGGGGCGCTACACGCGCAAGCGCACGGCGCCGATGCCGGCGAATTCGGCCGTCACCTGATCGCCGCGGCGGCAGGGCAACACGCCGACCCACGAACCGGTGGTGACAACCGTGCCGGCGCGCGCGGTCTGGCCATGCCGTGTGAGGTGGCGCAGCCAGATCGGCAGCAGCCAGGCCGGGTCGCCCAGCGGATGGGTGCCCTGGCGTACGACGACTTCGGCGTCGCCGATGCGCGTTTCGCAGCGCTGCGCGGCCCAGTCGATGGCCGTGTAGGGCTGCCATTCGCCCAGCGCCAGCGCGCCGTGCACTTGCGAATCGGCAAGGCGAAGCAGGGCGGGCGTGGAGGCGAGGTCTTGCCAGCGCGAATCGACGATTTCGATGGAGACGGCCATCGCATCGATGAGCGCAGCCGCGTTGTCGTGATTCAGCTTCGCGGCCTGTTCGGGCGTCACGTCCTGGCCGAGCCGCAGCGCGATTTCCGATTCGATGCCGGGCGTGTGGAACATCAGGTCGTCGAAGTGGGCCGGGCTCTGGCGCACGCCGTCCGGCGGCAGCGGCGCATGCGTGAGCGTTGCGCTGCGCGAGCCGCCGCCGGATTTCCAGTGGCCTGCAACGGCGCCGTCGTCACCGTACCAGTCGAGCGCAGCCGCCACCGCGTCCTGCACTTGATAGGCCTGGGCCGCGTCTTGCAGTGCGTCGGTCCAGGGGGCGGCGTCGAGGGTGCGGTTGCCGCTGCGTGCGGCGATCAGGGCGTCGGCGAGGGCTGTCATGGAGGGGGTCATGGCTCGCGATTCTGGCAGCTGCGGGTTCAGGTTTCCACGTGCACGTTGCCGTCCTTCACCACCTTCGCCCACTTGGCGATCTCGGTGCTGATGAACTGCTTGAACTTGTCCTGCGAGCCGCCGCCGTCTTCCGCGCCGTAGGTGTCCAGGCGTTCCTGCACATCGGGCATCGCAAGCACGGTATTGACATCGCGGTTCACCTTCTGCGCGATCGCGGGCGGCAACTTGCCGGGACCGGCAAGGCCGTACCAGGTGGTGGCCTCGAAGCCCGCAAAGCCTTGCTCCTGCATCGTCGGCACGTTCGGGTGGCCCTTGGCGCGCTTGGTGCGCGTTTGAGCGACAGCAATCACACGACCGTTTTTCACATGCGGCGTGGCGGCCGTCATGGTCTCGAAGCTGTACTGGATCTGCCCGCCCATCAGGTCGGCCAGCAACGGGCCGCTGCCCTTGTAGGGAACGTGCATCGCATCGATGCCCGCCTGCAGCTTGAACATCTCCAGCGCCAGGTGCTGCGCCGAACCCGCGCCGGCCGAGCCGAAGCTCACCGTGCCCGGCGACGCCTTGCAGGCCGCGACGATGTCCTTGACCGTGAGCGCCTTCTGCGCCGGCGCGGCGATCAGCAGATTGGGCGTGACGCCCACGAGCACGATCGGCACGAAGTCGCGTTCCACGTTGTAGCGCAGCTTGGGCTGCAGGCTGGGCGCGAGCGCGTGGCTGTTGATGTGGGCCATCAAGAGCGTGCTGCCGTCGGCGGGCTGCTGTGCCACATAGTCGGCTGCGAGCACGCCGGCAACGCCGCCCTTGTTCTCGACGATGACCTGCTGGCCCCACATGATCGTGAGCTTCTGCGCGACCACGCGCGCCAACGCATCGGTGCCGCCGCCCGGCGGAAAACCCACCACGATGCGCACCGGGCCCGTGGGCCACTCCTGCGCGAAGAGCCGGGGCACGCCCAGCGTGGCGGCCGCGGCGCCTGCGGCCTGGATGAGGGAACGTCTTTGCATCATCTTTGTCTCCGTTGTGTTGGGGGTCCGATGCGTGCCGGGGCATGTGCCCGACAGGAAGGGCCGCCGCGCCGTTCGAGCGACGCGTTGCGGCCGGTGTGTCTCTGGCTTAGGCGGCTTTCTGCAGGCCGACGGGCGCGGCCGCGTGGTTGGCGAAATGGTCCATCGCCGCCTGCGCGCCGCTGCCCGCGAGCTTGATGCCGGTGAGCTTCATGCCCATCTCGACGCCCGCGACCATGGCCACCAGCGTGAGGTCGTTGCTGTCGCCCAGGTGGCCCATGCGGAACATGCGGCCCTTGAGCTTGCCGAGGCCCGTGCCCAGCGAAAGGTCGAAGCGCTGGTGAATCAAGCGGCGCAGCGCATCGGCATCCACACCTTCGGGCGTGATCACCCCCGTGAGCACCGGCGAGTAGACGGAAGGGTCGGCGCACTGGATCGGCAGGCCCCAGGCGTTGACCGCCGCACGCACGCCGGCGGCCCAGCGCTGGTGGCGCGCGAACACGTTGTCCAGCCCTTCGCCGAGGATCATGTCCAGCGATTCCGACAGGCCGTACAGAAGGTTCGTGTTGGGCGTGTAGGGCCAGTAGCCGTCCTTGTTCATCTCGACGATTTCGTCCCAGGCCCAGAAGGCGCGCGGAAGCTTTGCGGTCTTCGAGACTTCGAGCGCGCGCGGCGAGAGTGCGTTGAAGCTGATGCCGGGCGGCAGCATCAGGCCCTTCTGCGAGCCGCTGATGGTGACGTCCACACCCCATTCGTCGTGCCGGAAATCGGCGCTCGCGAGGCCCGAGATGCTGTCGACCATCAACAGCGCAGGGTGGCCGGCCGCGTCGATGGCTTTGCGCACCGAGGCGATGTCGGAGGTGACGCCGGTGGAGGTTTCGTTGTGCACCACGCACACGGCCTTGATCTTCTTTTCGGTGTCCTTGCGCAGGCGTGCTTCGATGAGTTCGGCCTGCACGCCACGGCGCCAGCTTGGCGCGTTGGGCAAATGTTCGTCGGTGCCGGACACGGCCAGGAATTCGGTCGAGAGGCCCAGGCGCGTGGCCATCTTCTGCCACAGCGAGGCGAAGTGGCCGGTCTCGTACATCAGCACGTGATCGCCAGGGCTCAGCGTGTTGGCGAGCGCAGCCTCCCAGGCGCCGGTGCCCGAGGCGGGGTAGATCGCGACCGGATGCTTGGTCTTGAAGATCTGTTTGATGCCGCCGAGCACCTTCAAACCGAGCGTGCCGAACTCGGGCCCTCGGTGGTCGATGGTGGGCAGGCTCATGGCCCGCAGGATGCGGTCGGGCACCGGGCTGGGGCCGGGGATCTGGAGGAAGTGGCGGCCGGTGGGGTGGATGTCGAGTTGCAGCATGGACTGTCCTTTCGCTTTCAGTTTTGCATTCAAAATGCATTTATGTTCGATGGTTTACCCTTAATTGATGGGGTTGTGAGTCCCATTTTTTGCATTCAAAATGCATTCAAAGGGAAAACCCATGACCGCCGAAATCATCGAAATCTCCAGGCTCGCCCTCCATGACCAGGTCGCGGCGCGCCTTCGCACCCTGCTGGTCGAAGGGCACATCGCGCCCGGCGCCAAGCTCAACGAGCGCGAGCTGTGCCTGCAGATGCGCGTGTCGCGCACGCCGCTGCGCGAAGCCATCAAGCTGCTCGCGGCCGAGGGGCTGGTCGACCTGCTGCCCAACCGCGGCGCGGTGGCCGTCAAGCTCACCGAGGCCGATGTGCTGGACACCTTCGAGGTGCTGGCGATGCTCGAGGGCATGTCGGGCGAACTGGCCGCCAAGCGCATCACCGACGAAGAACTGGCCGAACTGCGCGCGCTGCACTACGAAATGCTGGCCTGCTTTTCGCGGCGCGATCTCTCGGGCTACTACCGCCTGAACGCGCGCATCCACACCGCCATCAACGAGGCCGCGGGCAACCCGGTGCTCGCGAGCACCTACCGCTCGATCAACGCGCGCGTGCAGTCGCTGCGCTTTCGCACCAACCAGAACGAAGCCAAGTGGAAGCACGCGGTCGACGAGCACGAGCAGATGATCCAGGCGCTGGCCGCACGCGATGCGCCGGCGATGCGCAAGGTGCTCATCGCGCACGTGCTGCGCAAGCGGGACACGGTGCTGGAGCTCCTGCGCGCCGGCGAAATCTACCCACAAGCCCACAAAGCGAGCTGAACGCCACGCCATGCGCATAGATCCCGCCAGCCACATGCAGCCAGCCGGAACCGTTCTTCCGCCCAACGACACCTGCGAGCTGCTCGCGCGCCGGCTGCGCGCCGAGACGCAAGGCGAGGTGCTGTTCGACGACGGCTCCCGCGGGCGCTACGCCACCGACGCATCGATCTACCAGATCACGCCGGTCGGCGCCTTCGTGCCGACGAACGACCGCGACATCGCCACCGCCATCGACATCGCGCGCGACCTGAAGGTGCCGGTGCTCGCGCGCGGCGGCGGCACCAGCCAGTGCGGGCAGACCACCGGCGCGGCGCTGGTGATCGACAACAGCAAGCATTTCCGGCGCGTGCTCGATGTGAACGTGGAGGAGGGCACCGCCACCGTCGAGCCCGGCCTCGTGCTCGACCACCTGAACGCGAAGCTCAAGCCGCTCGGGCTCTGGTATCCGGTCGACGTGTCGACCAGCGCGCAGGCCACGCTGGGCGGCATGGCGGGCAACAACTCCTGCGGCTCGCGCTCCATCGCCTACGGGAACATGGTGCACAACGTGCTGGGCGCGAGCGCGTGGCTGTCGAGCGGTGAACTGGTCGAGTTCGGCCCGGTGGACACGCTGGGCGTGCGCGCGGCCGGCATTGCACAGTTCGTGCGCAGCCTGGCGCGGCAGCACCGCGACGCGATGGCGGAGAACTGGCCCAAGGTGATGCGCCGCGTGGCCGGCTACAACCTCGACATCTTCGACAACCAGAGCGAGCGGCCCTACACCGCCGACGGCAGCGTGAACCTGGCGCACCTGCTGATCGGCGCCGAGGGCACGCTGGCCTACACCAAGAGCCTGAAGCTCAAGCTCGCGCCGCTGCCGCGCGCAAAGGTGCTGGGCATCGTGAACTTCCCGACCTTCCATGCGGCCATGGATGCGGCGCAGCACATCGTGAAGCTCGGGCCCACGGCGGTGGAGCTGGTCGATCGCACGATGATCGAGCTGAGCCTGGCCAACCCCGCCTTCAAGCCGACAGTGGAAACCGCGCTGATCGGCAAGCCCGCCGCGATCCTGCTGGTCGAGTTTTCCGGTGCCGAGAAGGCCGCGCTGCTGCCGCAGCTGAAGCAGCTCGTCGAACTGATGGGTGACCTGGGCCTGCCCGGCAGCGTGGTCCAGATGCCCGACGACGCGCGGCAGAAGAACCTGTGGGAGGTGCGCAAGGCCGGCCTCAACATCATGATGAGCCTGAAGGGCGACGGCAAACCCGTGAGCTTCATCGAAGACTGCGCAGTGCCGCTCGAAAGCCTGGCCGAATACACCGATGCGCTGACCGAAGTCTTCGCGAAGTACGGCAGCCGCGGCACCTGGTACGCGCATGCCTCGGTCGGTACGCTGCATGTGCGGCCGATCCTCGACATGCGGGCAGACGGCGCCACCAAGATGCGCGCCATCGCCGAAGAGGCCAGCGCACTGGTGCGCAAGTACAAGGGCGCCTTCAGCGGCGAGCACGGCGACGGCCTGTGCCGCGGCGAGTGGATCGAATGGCAGTTCGGCCCGGCCATCAACGAGGCCTTCCGCGCGATCAAGCAGAAGCTCGACCCCATCGACCTGTTCAACCCCGGCAAGATCATCGACCCGCCGCGCATGGACGACGGCTCGCTGTTCCGCTTTGCGCCGCCCACCGCGCCCCGGCCGTACCGCCGCATCGAGCTCAAGCCCGTGCTCGACTGGTCGGCCTGGAACGTCAACGCAGACCCGGCGACCGAAGTGACCACCGCGCCCGGCACCGGCGGCGACAGCACCGGCGGCCTCGCCAAGGCGGTGGAGATGTGCAACAACAACGGCCACTGCCGAAAGTTCGACGCCGGCACCATGTGCCCCAGCTACCGCGTGACGCGCGACGAACAGCACCTGACGCGCGGCCGCGCCAACACGCTGCGCCTGGCGCTCTCGGGCCAGCTCGGCGCCGATGCCTTCACCGGCGAGGCCATGCACGAGACCATGGACCTGTGCGTCGGCTGCAAGGGCTGCAAGCGCGACTGCCCCACGGGCGTGGACATGGCGAAGATGAAGATCGAGTTCCTCGACCACTACAAGAAGCGCCACGGCCACACGCTCAAGGACAAGCTCGTCGCGTACATGCCCGACTACGCACACCGCGCAAGCCGCATGCCCTGGCTGCTGAACCTGCGCAACAGCGTGCCCGGCGCGGCGTGGCTGGGCGAGAAGCTGCTGGGCTTCTCGGCGAAGCGCTCGCTGCCCGAATGGCGCAGCGACACCTTCTGGCGCGCGAAGGGCAACGAGCCCGGGTTGTTCGCCGACCAGGCCTCGGTGCTGTCGATTGCTGCGCGCGGCGGCAAGACGGCGGTGCTGTTCGTCGACACCTTCAACGGCACCTTCGAAAGCGAGAACGCCTTTGCGGCGGCACGCGTGCTCGAAGCCGCGGGCTATGTGCTGCACACGGTCGAAAAGCGCGGCGGGCACCACTGCTGCGGCCGGACCTTCCTGGCCAGCGGCATGGTGGACGAAGCCAAGGTGCGTGCCGAGGCGCTGATCGATGCGCTGCTGCCGCTCGCAGAGGCAGGCATCCCCATCGTCGGCCTGGAGCCCTCGTGCCTGCTCACGCTGCGCGACGAAACGCTGGTGATGGGCTTCGGCGAGAAGGCCCAGACCGTGGCGAAACAGGCGCTGTTGTTCGAGGAATTCATTGCGCGGGAAGCCAAGGCAGGCCGCTTCGAATTGGCGCTCAAGCCTTCCACCGCACCGATCCTGCTGCACGGCCATTGCCACCAGAAGGCCTTCGGCGCGGTGAGCCCGATTCTCGACGTGCTCAAGCTGATTCCCGGCGCCGAGCCTGAGCTGATCGAAAGCTCCTGCTGCGGCATGGCCGGCAGCTTCGGCTACGAGGCGAGCCATTTCGAGGTGTCGATGCAGATGGCCGAAGCGAGCCTCTTGCCCGCTGTCCGCGCAAAGCCCGATGCCATCGTGGTGGCCGACGGCACCAGCTGTCGGCACCAGATCGCCGACGGCGCGCAGCGCGATGCGGTGCATGTGGCGGTGCTGCTGGCACGCCATCTGCCATCGGACCCGGTGCGCCACCGCGCCTGATCCAGCCGGCAGGATCGCGCGGGCTGCCTCAGAATGGGCGCCTCCCGATCCGATGCAGCCCACGCTCACCTCTTCCAACGCGCCCGCGCAGCCCACGCTGCGGCTCGCGTTCGCGCTGTCGATGGGCGCCGCCGTGTCGCTCGGCATCACACGCTTCGCCTATGCGCTGTTGTTGCCGCCGATGCGCGACGACCTCGGCTGGAGCTACGCGCTGGCCGGCGGCATGAACACCGCCAACGCGGTCGGCTACCTGGTCGGTGCGCTGGTCACGCCTGCGCTGATGCGGCGCTTCGGCGTGACGCGGCTGCTCGTCGTGGGCGCGGTGCTGGCCAGCGTGTTCATGGCGGGCAGCGGATTCGTGATCGCCGCGCCGGCCTTGCTATTGCAGCGCCTGCTGGCCGGTGTGGCGAGCGCCTGGGTGTTCGTGGCGGGCGGCTTGCTGGCCGCACGACTTGGGGAGGCGGACGCAAGGACGGGCGCCTCGCGAAGCGGGCTGCTGCTTGGCATTTACTACGGCGGCACCGGCTTCGGCATCCTGCTGTCGGCGCTGCTCGTGCCGCAGGTGCTGCGCTCGGCGGAGGGCGTGGCGCATGGATGGACCTGGGCGTGGTGGGCACTGGCGCTCGCGAGCGCCGCCGCAACCTGTTTGCTGGCCTGGGCTGCGCGCGCGATGCCGCAGCGGCCGGCTTCGGCATCGCCGCCGTCTGCGAACACCGCGGCGTCTGGGGCAGAGCCCGCCGTCGTGCGCCAGTTCGGCTGGGCGCTCGCGGGCTACGCGCTCTTCGGCATGGGCTACATCGGCTACATGACCTTCGTGATCGCGCTGCTGCGGGAGCAAGGTGCCAGCGCCGGTTTCGTCACCTTGTTCTATGCCTTGCTGGGCATTGCCTGCGTGGCCTCGTCGCGCCTTTGGGCCGGGTTGCTCGACCGCTACCGCGGCGGCCAGCCGCAGGCGCTGCTGAACGGGCTGCTGGGTGTGGCCACGCTGCTGCCGGTGCTCAGTGCCTCGGCGCCGGTGGCGCTGGCTTCTGGCGTGCTGTTCGGCGGGGTGTTCCTGTCGGTGGTGGCTTCGACCACCGCGCTGGTGCGCCACAACCTGCCGCCTGCGCGGTGGGCGCAGGGCATCAGCCTGTTCACCATCGTCTTCGCGCTGGGGCAGATCGTCGGGCCGACGGTGACGGGCTGGATTTCAGACGGACCCGGCGGCCTCGCGCGCGGGCTGGTGGCCTCGGCGATCGCGCTGTGGCTGGGTGCGGTGCTGGCGTCGCGCCAGCATGCGCTGAAGGAGACTGGATGAACGGACAAGACGACCACGGCTTTGCACTGTTCGAGACCTCGATCGGCATGTGCGCCCTGGCCTGGGGACCGCTTGGACTGGTCGGCGTGCAACTGCCCACCGACGAGGGCGAGCCCGCCACGCGGGCGCGCATGCGGCAACGCTTTCCGGACCTGCAAGAAGGGCCGCCGAACGACATGGCGCAGCGCGCCATCGTCGCCATCCAGGGCCTGTTGCAGGGCGTGCACGACGACCTGAGCCACATCGTGCTCGACATGCGCGGCGTGTCGGAATTCCACCAGCGCATCTACGCCATCGCACGGCGCATTCCGCCGGGGCAGACGCGCACCTACGGCGAGATTGCGCAGGAACTCGGCGACAAGGGCCTGTCACGCGCCGTGGGCCAGGCGATGGGGCACAACCCCTTCGCGCCGGTGGTGCCGTGCCATCGCGTGCTGGCAGCCGGCAACAAGCCCGGCGGGTTTTCCGCAGGCGGCGGCGCTCTGACCAAGCTGCGCATGCTCGGCATCGAGGACGCGCGGCCAAACGGGATGGCCTCGCTGTTCTGAATCGGCACTGAATCAGCATTGAATGGGCACCAAGCCCACGAAGGAACATCATGACCCCACCCCACGCCATCGAAACCATCGCCCAGCTCGAAGCCCTGTTCGGCCAGCCCGGCGAGGCCTCGCTCAAGAAGGAGGTGTCTTACCTTCACCCGAGCTATCAGGCGCTGATCGCCGCGTCGCCGTTCGCGGTGCTGGCCACCACCGGCCCCGGCGGGCTGGACGCCTCGCCGCGCGGCGACCCGCCGGGCTTCGTCGTGGTGCAGGACGACAAGACGCTGCTGCTGCCCGAGCGCCGCGGCAACAACCGCATCGACAGCCTGCGCAACATCGTGGCGGACCCGCGCGTGGCCTTGCTGTTCTTGATTCCCGGCGTCGGCGAGACGCTGCGGGTGAACGGAAGAGGGCGCATCACCGTGGCGCCCGATGTCATGGCGCGCTTCGCGGTCGACGGCAAGCTGCCGCAATGCGTGATCGAGATCCGGGTGGAGTCGGTGTACTTCCAGTGCGCCCGCGCGATCCAGCGCGCGAAGCTCTGGGCGCCAGCCGCAGCGGATGCCGCGCGCCAGGTGCCGACACCCGGCGCCATTCTTTCGGCGCTGACCGATGCGGCCATCGACGGGGAGGCCTACGACCGGGCGCTCCCGGCGAGGCAGCAGGCGACCCTGTACTGACCCCGGCCGCCCGCCCCGAAGCCGCCCGTGGCCTGCCGGCGCGGGCTACAAGATGTCACGCAAAACGGGTTTGCGGCACCGCGCGCGCAGCCGGCCAGGGAGGGGGAGCGGTGTAGACTGCCAGGTTTTTCCGACTGGCGGTATGGTGCAAGTTTCACGGCGCACAGGCTTCACCGGCTCGGCGCTGATTCGCTTGCTCTCCCGGCTGGGCGACATCGACGTCCCCGAGTCCAAACAAGCCTTCGCGGACCGATTGAGCCAATGGCTCGGTTGGACCGATGCCATCTCTTTGTCTGCAGCGTTGAACGGCGGTCCGATGCCCGTGCCCACCGGCGTGCGCGCGTCGTCCGGCAGCGCCGAGGAACGCGAATTCACCCGCGTGCGAACGCTGCTGGCCGAGGCCATCGCGGACGACACGCGCAACGCACCCGTGGACCCCTCTGCCAACTTTGCGGCCTACCGGCGGCGCTACCTTGCACGGCAACAGGCCATGCAGACGCGCATCGGCCCGCTGCGCGCACGGTTGCGGTCCACGCTTGCGGCCAGGTCGCCCGACATGGCGCGGCTCGCGGCGGTGGACGTCGTCATGGAACAGGCGGTGAGCGCGCAGGAGCAGCGCCTGCTGGCCACCGTGCCCGCGATGCTCGAGAAGCACTTCGAGCGGCTGCGCAAGACCGACAACGAGGTCGAGCCCGGCGCGTGGCTCACCGTGTTCCAGAGGGACATGCAGGACGTGCTGATCGCCGAGATGGAGATCCGATTTCAACCGGTCGAAGGGTTGCTGCAAGCCCTTCGCACGAGCTAACCAGAGTTTCATGAACAGATTTCTTCATCGCTTCGTCTTTGTCCTCGGCTTGGTGGCCGTGTGTTGGGTCGGCATCGGCTACATCGGCTCCAACCCGCTGGCGCTGGCGATCACGGTGCTCATCGGCGCCTTCTACGTGGTGGGCGGGCTGGAGCTGCATCGCTTCGACCAGGCCACGTCCACGCTGAACACCGCGGTAGCGGACATGCCCCAGGCCCCGGCCAGCCTGGGCGATTGGCTCGGCAAGCTGCATCCTTCACTGCGCAACGCCGTGCGCCTGCGCGTCGAAGGCGAGCGGGTCGGCCTGCCCGGCCCCGCGCTGACGCCGTACCTCGCCGGCCTTCTGGTGCTGCTGGGCATGCTGGGCACCTTCCTCGGCATGGTGGTCACGCTCAACGGCACCGGCACCGCGCTGGAACACGCCACCGACCTGCAGGCCATGCGCGCGTCGCTGGCCGCGCCGGTCAAGGGACTGGGCGTGGCCTTCGGCACCTCGCTCGCGGGCGTGGCGGCGTCCGCGATGCTGGGCCTGGTGTCGGCCCTGTGCCGGCGCGACCGGCTGCAGGCCGCGCAGTTGCTCGACACGCGAATCGCCACCACCTTGCGCGTCTTCTCGCTGGCGCACCAGCGCGAGGAGTCCTTCAAGCTGCTGCAGCGGCAGGGCGAGGCGATGCCCGCGCTGGTCGAACGGCTGCAGCTGATGATGGAAACGATGGAACGCCAGAGCCAGCTGTTGAACGAGCGCCTGACCGCCGGGCAGGACAGTTTTCATGGCAAGGCCGAGGCCGCCTATGCGGGCCTGGCGGCGTCGGTCGGCCAATCGCTGAAAGAAGGCCTTACCGAAAGCGCGCGCGCGGCGGGCGCCACGATCCAGCCGGTGGTCGAGGCCACGATGGCGGGCATTGCGCGTGAGACGGCGTCGTTGCACCACACCATTGCGCAGAGCGTGCAGCAGCAGCTGGACGGCCTGTCGAGCCGTTTCGAGTCCAGCACCACCACGGTGGCGGACATCTGGAAGCAGGCGCTCGACGGCCAACAGCGCACCAGCGAAGCACAGGCCAAGGACCTGCGCGCTTCGCTCGACCAGTTCACCCAGACCTTCGAACAACGCTCGGCCTCGCTGGTGGAGGGCGTGTCCGCCCGCCTCGACACCACGGTCGATCGCGTGTCCGAGAACTGGCGCAGCGCGCTCGCCGAGCAGGAGCGCGTGGCCGGCAAGCTGTCGGGCGACACGCAGCACGCGCTGTCCGCCGCGGCCGCCACCTTCGAGCAGCACTCGGCGTCGCTGCTGGGCACGGTGAGCCAAGCCCACACCGACCTGCAGACGGCGATGAGCGCGCGCGACGAGCAGCGCCTGGCGGCCTGGACGCAGTCGCTCGAAGCCATGGCCGTGTCGCTGCGCCACGAATGGCAGCAGGCCGGCGCGCGCGGCGAGAGCCAGCAGCAGGAGATCTGCAAGACGCTCGCGCAGACCGCCGGCGAGATCTCCGCCCAGACCGAAGCGCATGCGCGCAGCACCATCGCCGAGATCGGCCAGCTCATGCAGGCCGCGTCCGAAGCGCCGCGCGTGGCGGCCGAAGTGATCGCCGAGCTGCGCCAGAAGCTGTCCGACAGCATGGCGCGCGACAACACCATGCTCGAAGAGCGCAGCCGCATCCTGGGCACGCTCGAGACCCTGCTCAGCGCGGTGAACCACGCCTCGACCGAACAGCGCGCGGCCATCGACGCACTGGTCGGCACCTCGGCGGATCTGCTGGAGCGGGTGGGCGCGCAGTTCACCGACAAGGTCGATTCCGAAACCGGAAAGATGGCCGAGGTGGCGGCGCAGATCAGCGGCAGCGCGGTGGAGGTGGCCAGCATGGGCGAGGCCTTTGGCCTGGCGGTGCAGATGTTCACCGAGTCGAACGACAAGATGGGCGCGCACCTGCAGCGCATCGAGGGCGCGCTCGGCAAATCGATTGCGCGCAGCGACGAGCAGCTGGCCTACTACGTGGCGCAGGCGCGCGAGGTCATCGACCTGAGCGTGATGTCGCAAAAGCAGATCCTCGAAGACCTGCAGCAGCTTGCAAGCCAGCGCGCGGCCGTGGCCAGCGAAGCCGCGTGATGACCGAGGACATCGACGCCGGCGTGGAGCCGACGGTGCCCGTGTGGGCCGTCTTCGGCGACCTGATGTCGGGGCTGCTGGGTGCCTTCGTGCTGATCCTGGTGTGCGTCATCGGCATGCAGCTGGAGCTCAGCACCCAGCTGGAAGCCGAGATCAAGCAGCGGCAGGTGGCGGCACAGCGGCTGCAGGCGCTCGAGCAAGCCCTGGCGGGCCCGCTCGCGGCGGGCCGGGTGACGCTGAACAACGGGCGCATCGGCATCAGCGGCAGCGTGCTGTTTGCCCTGAACTCGGCCGAGCTGCAGCCCGAGGGCCGGCAACTGCTCACGAGCCTGGCCACGCCGCTGGCCGCCTACCTGCAGGCACGCGACGAAATCTTGATGGTGAGCGGCTTCACCGACGACCGGCAGGTGCGCGGCGGCAACCGCCAGTTCGCCGACAACTGGGAACTCTCGGCGCAGCGCGCGCTGACGGTGACGCGCGCCTTGATCGAAGAGGGCATTCCGTCGGGCTCGGTGTTTGCGGCGGCCTTCGGGTCCGAGCAGGCCGTGGCGTCGAATGCCGATGCGGATGGGCGTTCCAGGAACCGGCGCGTGGAGATGGCACCGACGCCCAGGCCGTCCAACGCCAGCGCAAAATCCCGTGAGTAGCGACGAGGCGTCCACAGCCGGCGCCATGCTCGAGGCATGGCGCGCACGCGGCGACGATCGGCGCGACCCGGTGCGTTTTCGTTTCATCGAGGCGTTCGCCCGGCGCGCGGATGCGCACAGCGGCGATGCGCGGCGCGTTCTGGACGCCAGGCTGGCCGCGCTGCTTGCGTCCTACGGGGAGGGGCTTCCCAAGGCTTCCCCGGCACCCGTTGCCGTCGCCACGACGCAGCAAGGCCAACCCGCTCGCGGGGAGCTCGCCGAGCTCGTCGACCACCTCGCCCTGCACGCGGCATCGCGAAAAGACGGCACGGCCGCCAATGAGCTGAAGTCGCTCGACTACTTCAGGAACACCTGGTCCAGGCTCAGCGCCGAGCGGCGGCTCACGCAGTCTTTCGCGAAGGTGCCGCAGAACGCCGGCCCGCTCAACTCGCACAACCTCGTGCACCAGGCGCTGGTGCTGATGCGGGAGCTCTCGCCGGAATACCTCAACCGGTTCGTTTCGCATGTCGATGCCTTGCTGTGGATCGAGCAGGCGAACAGCGGCGGCGTATCGACGGGCGGGGAGGGTGCGCGCGCCGAGGGCGGCAAGAAGACAGGCCGCGGCAAGGCCGGCTGAAGCGGCCTTCAGTCGGTAAAGGCCCGCAGCATCGCCTTGCGAAGCCAGCGCTCGGCCGGGTCCTTGTCGGTCGCGGGGCGCCACGCCAGCGTCACGTCGTAGCTGGGGCCCTCGAAGGGCAAGGCCTCGCAGCGCAACCCCGCCTGGACCGACAACGCCTGCGCCACGTGCGCGGGCATGGTGGCCAGCAGGTCGGTGTTCGTCAGCACGGCGGGCAGGCTGCCGAACTGCGGCACCGAGAACGCCACGTCGCGCTGTCGGTCGAGCGCGGCCAGCGTCTCGTCGACAGTGCCGTGCAGGTCGCCGGCGTAGGTCACGAGCACATGGCGCCTGCGGCAATAGTCGTCAAGGCTGAGCGTTCCCGGCGCGGTGTCGGCGCGCAGCACCGCATAGCGCGCGCTGCAAACCTTGCGCACCTTCGCGCCCGCCGGCAGGTCCTTCAGGAAGCCCATGACCGCGCTGACCTGTGCGTCGTCGAGGTGGGCCGAGGCGTTGCGGTAGCAGACCGTCAGCGTCACCAGCTTCGCACGCGGCACCTCCGCGCCGAGGGCGCGAAGCAGGCGCGGCAGCATGGCGATCTGGAGGTCGTCGGCCAGGCCGATGCGAAACACCGGCGCGGCCTGCGTGGGCTCGAATTCCGTCTGCGCGCGGAAGGTGGCCTCGATCTGCTCGAGCGCGGGGCCAAGGCCTTGCATCAGCGCCAGCGCCCGCTCGGTCGGCTCCATGTTCCGACCCTGGCGCACCAGCAGTGGATCGCCGGTGAGCGCGCGCAGGCGCGCCAGCGCATGGCTCACCGCGGGCTGCCCAAGGTGCAACCGCTCGGCGGCGCGGCTGACATGGCGCTCTCGCACCAGGGCCGCCAGTACCGTGAGCAGGTTGAGGTCGATGCGGGCGAGTTCGATGGGTTTCATGGAGAAGGGGTCTTGAAGCTATCGATCTGCCGCATACCGGATATTGCGCGAATCGATTTCCTCGATTGTCCTGCGACGCCTAGATTCATGGAACCGGTGGCTGCAATTCGCAGCGCCGTGCGTTCCAAGGAGATTTCAGATGGGCAAGACGGTTCGATTCCACGCGTTCGGCGGTGCCGATGTCCTGAAGGTCGAGCAGGCCGCGACACCCGCGCCCGGCCCCGGCGAAGTACGCATCGCCGTGCAGGCCATCGGCCTGAACCGGGCGGACGCGCTCTGGCGTCAAAAGCTGTACATCGAAGACGCGACCCTGCCGGCAGGGCTGGGCAACGAAGCGGCGGGCGTCGTCGAAGCCGTCGGTGCGGGCGTCGCAGGCCTGTCGACGGGCGACCGCGTGGCGGTGCTGCCCGGCGCGGGGCAGGGGCGCTATCCGACCTACGGCGAGCGCATTCTTTTTCCGGCCACGCACGTGGTGCGGCACCCCGGCAACCTGTCGGCAGAGGAAGCCGCGAGCGCCTACATGGCCTTCCTCACCGGCTACTTCCCGATGTTCGAGATGGCCCGGCTGCAACGCGGCCAGGCGATGCTGGTCACCGGCGCCTCGTCGGGCACCGGCATCGCGGCGCTGCAGATGGCGCGCTCGGCGGGCGTCCTGGCCATTGCGGCCACGCGCACGGCCGCCAAGCGCCAGGCCTTGCTCGACGCGGGAGCCGCGCAGGTGATCGTGACGGACGACGAGGATGCGGTCGAACGCGTGATGTCGCTCACCGATGGGCGCGGCGTCGAACTGGTGTACGACGGCGTGGGCGGTGCGCAGGTCGAGCGCCTGGGCGATGTCGTCGCGTTGCGCGGCTGGTACGTGTTGTACGGCCTGTCGGGCGGCCCGGAGTTCAGGTACCCGGCCATCGCGCAGTTCCGCAAGAGCTGGCACTTTCACGTCTACAAGGTGCTTGAGTTCACCGGGGCGCCCACCATGGGCTTGCCGCGCGACGAGGCCGCGCTGGGCCGTGCGCTGGACTTCGTCCACGCAGGGCTGGCCGACGGCACGCTGCGGGTGCGCATCGACCGCCGCTTCGCGCTCGACGAGGTGGTGCAGGCCCACCAGTACCTGGAGCGCGCCGGCCACATCGGCAAGGTCGTGCTCACCGTGTGAGGCGCTGCCCGGATGCCGGCGGGGTGCCAGGGCGCTTCTAGCGCTTCTTCGCCGCCAACCGCTCCGACCGCGTGTCGTGCCCGATCAGCAGCACCAGCACAAAGGCCACCGCCGACAGCAGCGCCAGGAAGATCACCGCGTAGACGTCGTTGCCCATCCGGTCCTTCAGCGCGCCGAAGATCGTCGGCCCGATGTAGCCGCCGAGGTTGCCGATGGAGTTGATCCACGCAATGCCGGCCGCCGCCGCGGTGCCGCTCAGGATGGCCGTGGGCAGCGTCCAGAAAGTCGGCAGCGCGCTGAAGATGCCGAAGGCGGCCAGCGTGACCGCGGCCATCTTCGGCACAGGCGCCGAGATCTGCGAAGCCGCCACCAGGCCCACGAAGATGCAGGCCAGCGGAATCAGCAGGAACCACTTGCGCTCCTGCAGCGCGTCGGAGGCGCGGGTCCAGAACACCATCGCGATGGCGCCGACCAGGTACGGAAAGGCGTTGATGAAGCCGACCTGCACGTTGCCCAGGCCGCCGAAGCCCTTGATGATCTGCGGCAGGAAAAAGCTCAGCCCGTACAGCGGCACGGTGATGCCCATGTAGACGAGCCCGAGGCCGATCACGCGCGGGCTCAGCAGCGCCTGCTTCCATGACATGGTGTGCAGCGCTTCGCGCTGGCGGCGCTCGCCGTCCAGCGTCTGCTGCAGCCAGTCGCGCTCGTCGCGGGTGAGCCACCTGGCGTCCCTGGGGCCGTCCGGCAGGTAGAACAGGATGAAGAAGGTCAGGATCAGCGAGGGGATCGCCTCGAGGATGAACAGCCACTGCCAGCCGTGCATGCCGCCCATGCCATCCATGTTGAGGATGAAGCCCGAGATGGGCGAGCCGATCACGGTGGAGATCGGGATCGCGAACATGAACCAGCCCACGATGCGCGCGCGGTACGCCGCCGGGAACCAGAGCGTGATGTAGAAGATGACGCCCGGAAAGAAGCCGGCCTCGGCAATGCCCAGCAGGAAGCGCACGACGTTGAAGCTGGTCGCGCCGCCCACCCAGGCCTGCGCGGCCGAGAGGATGCCCCAGCTGAACATGATGCGGGCGATCCAGCGGCGCGCGCCGAAGCGCTCCAGCGCCATGTTGCTCGGCACCTCGAACAGAAAGTACGCAAGAAAGAAGATGCCGGCCGCGCTGCCGAACACGGCGGCGCTGAAGCCCAGGTCCTTGGACATCGAGGCGCCGGCAAAGCCGAGGTTGACGCGGTCCAGGTAGGCGATGAAGTAGCTGATCATCAGCAGCGGCAGCAGCCGCCAGCTGATCTTCGAGATGGTTCTTTGCTCGATGGGGTGCACTGTGTTTGTCTCCGGATTTCAGGGGATGAGGCCTTCGAGGGCCACGCCCGAGTGCGCAACGCGGTGCCTGACCCGAACCTGACCGCGCGCCCGCCTTGGCAGGGGCGACCCCACGCCTGCACCGATCGCCCGGCCTCGCGACAATCGAGCCAATGCGTTCTTCCCCCTTCTTCAAGATGGCCCTGCTGCTGGGCCTGCTCTCGGCCATCGGGCCCTTCGCCATCGACATGTACCTGCCCGCGCTGCCCGCCATCGGGCAGAACCTGCGCGCCGACATCGGCGCGGTGCAGATGAGCCTCACGGCCTTTTTCCTGTCGCTGGGTGCGGGCCAGCTGCTCTACGGGCCGGTTTCCGACATGTTCGGGCGCAAGCCTCCGCTGTATGCCGGCCTGGTGCTGTTCGCGCTGGCCAGCGTGGGCTGCGCGATGGCCACCGACATCCAGACGCTGATCGCCTTGCGCTTCGTGCAGGGCCTGGGCGCGGCGGCCGGCATGGCGATTCCGCGGGCCATCGTGCGCGACCTGCACACCGGCACCGATGCGGCGCGGCTGATGTCGCTGTTGATGCTGGTGTTCAGCGTGTCGCCCATCCTTGCGCCGCTCGCGGGCAGCGTGGTGATTGCGTTCGCCGGCTGGCGCGGCGTGTTCTGGGCCGTGACCATCGCCGCGATGGCGGGCCTGGCGATGATGGTCACGCTGCTCGACGAAACCCGCCCGGCATCCGAGCGCGTGGAGAGCAGCCTGGGCAGCGCCCTGTCGGCCTACTGGCTGCTGCTGCGCGACCGGCATTACCTGGGGCTGGTGTTCATCGGCGGCTTCGCGATGGCGGGCTTCTTCACCTACCTGGCCAATTCGTCGTTCGTGATGATCGACCACTACGGCCTGTCGCCCGCGCTCTACAGCGTGGCCTTCGGGGTGAACGCGGCGGCCTTCATCGGCGCCTCGCAGTTCACCGGCTCGCTGGGCGAGCGCTACGGACTGGTCACGCTCGTGAAGTTCGGCGTGGTGTGCTGCGGCGCGGCCATGGTCACGATGTTCATCTACTTCGCGATGGGCGGCGACAGCCTCTGGGTGCTCATCGTGCTGTACTTCATCGCCTCGGGCTTCATGGGCCTGGTGATCCCGACCACCGGCGTGCTGGCGCTCGAAATGCACGGCGCCATCGCGGGCACCGCGTCGGCGCTGCTGGGCACGCTGCAGATGCTGACCGGCGCGCTGGCCATGGCCGTGGTCGGCTGGTTCAGCGACGGCCGGCCGCTGCCGATGGTGGCCGGCATGGCCGCAGGCGCGCTGATCGCGGGCGTTCTGACCTGGCTCACGCTGGGCGGCGTTCGCTCGCACCCTTCGGAAACCGCAAAAAGGACGCAGCAAGCGTGAGCACCCTACAGGCAGGCGCCGCGCGCGCGGCCGCCGAAGACACCGCAGCCCCGCAGCTCCCCGATGGCCTGGCCTCGCCCGCACGCGGCTGGGCCATGCTGGTCATCATCCTCGGGCTGATCGTGGCGGTGCTGGACGGCACCATCGTCAACCTGGCGCTGCCGGGCATTGCGCGCGAGCTGCAGGCCAGCCCGTCGCAGGCGATCTGGGTGGTGAACGCCTACCAGATCGCCACGCTGGTGATGCTGCTGCCGCTGGCTTCACTGGGCGACCTAGTGGGCTACCGGCGCGTGTATCTGGTGGGCATGGCGGTGTTCGCGCTGTCGTCGCTGGCCGCCACCTTTGCCAATTCGCTGGGCACGCTTATCGCGGCGCGGGCCTTCCAGGGGCTGGGCGCCGCGGGGATCATGAGCGTCAACGCGGCGCTGGTGCGGCTGGTGTATCCCTCGTCGCAACTGGGCAAGGGCATGGCCATCAACTCGCTGGTGGTCGCCACCTCGTCGGTGGCCGGGCCCTCGGTGGCGGCGGCGATCCTTTCGGTGGCCTCGTGGCCCTGGCTTTTCGCGATCAACGTGCCGCTGGGCATCCTCACCTTCGCGCTGGGCATGCGGGCGCTGCCGTTCAACCGCGTGGCGCCGGCGGCGGGGCTGCGGTTTTCGCCGGTCGACGTGACGCTCAATGTGCTGATGTTCTCGCTGGTGTTCCTGGGCGTGGACCGGCTGGGCGTGCGCGAAGAGGGCCTGCAGGGGGGTGGCTCGCAAGGGACGGCCTGGGCCATCCTGGTGGCCGGGCTGGCGGTGGGCTTCGTGTACCTGCGGCGCCAGCGCACGCAGGCCGTGCCGCTGTTCCCCATCGACCTCTTGCGCATTCCGGTGTTTGCGCTCTCCATGGGCACCTCGGTGGCGGCGTTCTGCGCGCAGATGCTGGCGTACATCGCGCTGCCGTTCCTGCTGCTGGACGCGTACGGCCGCAGCCACATCGAGGCCGGCCTGCTCATCACCGCGTGGCCGCTGGGCATCGTGGTGATGGCGCCCATCGCCGGCAAGCTGATCGGCCGCTACCCCGACGGGCTGCTGGGCGGCATCGGCCTGGCCCTGTTGGCCACGGGCCTGGCGCTGCTGGCGGCGCTGCCCGCGCACCCGGGCAATGCCGACATCGCCTGGCGCATGGCGCTGTGCGGCGTGGGCTTCGGCCTGTTCCAGTCGCCCAACAACCACACCATCGTGAGCTCGCCGCCTGCGCACCGAAGCGGTGCGGCCAGCGGCATGCTGGGCACGGCCCGGCTCACCGGCCAGACCCTGGGCGCGGTGGTGCTGGCGGCGGTTTTCAGCGTCTGGAGCCCGCATGGCGGGCACGGCCCGGTGGTGGCGCTGGTGCTGGCCGCGTGCTGCGCGGCGGTGGCGGCCGTCTTCAGCAGTTTGCGTTTGAAGACGACAGGATCGCCCGTGTGAATAGGGTAGGGTACGGCCCCATGAAGGAAGTACCCGACACCGTGGTCTGCCCGGGTTGCGACGCGGTCTATACCCGCACGCCCCTGGCGCCCCGCGACGTGGCCCATTGCCCGCGTTGCGGCACGGAGCTCGACCGGCACCCCGGTGCGCAGCTGGAGCGCATCCTGCCGCTGACGGTGGCCAGCCTGATCATGTTCGCCATCGCCAACCTGTTTCCCATCGTCGAGATCGAGCTGCGCGGCCTGACCAGCCAGACCACGCTGGCCGGCGCGGTGGTGGTGCTGGCGGGGGAGGGCATGTCGTTGGTGGGGCTGCTGGTGCTGGCCACGACCATTCTTTTTCCGCTGCTCCAGCTGTGCATCCTGGTCTACCTTTTGGTGCCGCTGCAGCGCGAGCACCGGCCGCTGGGCTTTGCATGGCTGGTGCGCATGATGCAGTCGCTGCGGCCCTGGGGAATGATCGAGGTGTTCCTGCTCGGCGTGCTGGTGGCGATCGTCAAGCTCTCCAGCATGGCGACGGTGGTGCCGGGGCCGGCGCTGTGGGCCTTCATGGCGCTCACGGTCACGCTGACGGCCGTGCTGTCGTTCAACCCCGGCGCGTTCTGGGAGATGACCTTTCGCGCCGCCGGCGACACGGAAGAAGAAAAAGAGGCGTCGGCATGAAGTTCTTCGCCATGCGCAGGTCGCGCGCACCCGAGCCGGCCGACGACGAAGACCCGCACGACGAGGCGCCGGTCGCCACCGGCGCCTCCCTGGGCCTGCTGGCCTGCCCGCACTGCGCGGCGGTCTGGCGCGATGCGCAAGAGGGCGACGCCTGCGGCCGCTGCGGCACGCATCTGCACACCCGAAAGCCCCAGAGCCTCACCCGCACCTGGGCCTTCCTGATCGCGGCCTGCATCATGTACATCCCCGCCAACATGCTGCCGGTGATGATCACCCGCACGCTGTTTGGCGCGCAGTACGACACCATCCTGAGCGGCGTGATCTATTTCTGGGTGTCGGGCGCCTACGGGCTGGCGGCCATCGTGTTCATCGCGAGCTTCCTGGTGCCGCTGTTCAAGCTGGCGGTGCTGTTCTTGCTTGTGGTGATGGCCCAGCGCGGCAGCAGCTGGCGCCAGCATGAGCGGGCAAAGCTTTATCACATCATCGAAATCATCGGCCGCTGGTCGATGCTCGATGTGTTCGTGGTGGCGCTGTTGACGGGGCTGGTGCAGATCCAGGGCTTTGCGGTCATCACCGCGGGCGTGGGCATCGCGGCCTTCGGCTCGGTGGTGGTGCTGACCATGCTCGCCTCGCTGAGCTTCGACCCCAAGCTCACCTGGGACAGCAAGCAGGCGCAGGCAGTGCAAGAGAGTTTCGAGAACAGGGAAGAACAAGCAGCATGAGTGAAGAAGAAGCGCAACCGCAAGACAAACCGGCGCCGCCTACCGCGCCCCAGTCCGCGCCGCCCTTGCCCAAGCCCAAGGTCAAGCGGCGCCGCGAATGGCTGCCCTCGTTGATCTGGCTGATTCCCATCGTCGCGGCGCTGGTCGGCATCACGCTGGTGGCGCGCATCCTGCTGGAGCGCGGCCCCGAGATCGTGCTCACCTTCAAGACCGCCGAGGGCCTGGAGGCCGGCAAGACGGCGGTGAAATACAAGGACGTGCAGATCGGCCTGGTGCAAAGCCTGCGCCTGGCGCGCGACCGCTCGCACGTGCGGGTGCTGGTGCAGCTGAACAAGGACGCCGAGAGCTTCACCTCCGACGACTCGCGCTTCTGGGTGGTGCGGCCGCGGCTGGACACCTCGGGCATCTCGGGGCTGAGCACCTTGCTGTCGGGCGCCTACATCGGCGCCGATGCGGGCGTGTCGAAGGAAACCGCGGGCGAATTCACGGGCCTGGAGGCGCCGCCCATCGTCACGCGCGACGACTCGGGCCAGCAGTTCCTGCTGCGCTCCACCGACATCGGTTCGCTGGACGTGGGCTCGCCGGTCTACTTTCGCCGCATCAAGGTCGGTCAGGTGGCCGCCTACGAACTGGACGGCGACGGCCGCGGCGTGACGCTGCGGGTGTTCGTCAACGCGCCCTACGACAAGTTCGTGGGCGTCAACACGCGCTTCTGGCAGGCCAGCGGCATCGACGCGCAACTGAGCGCCAGCGGCTTCACGCTGCGCACCCAGTCGCTGGCGACCATCCTCCTGGGTGGCATCGCCTTCCAGGCGCCGGACGATGCGATGGGCCCGCTGGCCAAGGAGAACACCGCTTTCGTGCTGGCGCAGGACGAAGCCGTGGCCATGAAGGAGCCCGACGGTCCTTCGCAGACGCTGCTGATGTACTTCAACCAGTCGCTGCGCGGCCTGGTCCCCGGCGCGCCGGTGGACTTTCGCGGCGTGGTGATCGGCGAGGTCAAGTCCATCGGCGTGGAGTTCGACCGCGCCGAGCGCGAGTTCCGCATGCCGGTGCTGGTGCAGATCTACCCCGACCGCCTGCGCCGCCGCGAAACCGGGCAGCCGCAGGGCACCGAGTCGCGCGCCACGCAGCAGGAGCGCCTGCGCTTCCTGGCCGAGAAGGGCCTGCGCGCGCAGCTGCGCAACGGCAACCTGCTGACCGGGCAGGTGTACGTCGCGCTCGACTTCTTCCCGAAGGCGCCGGCCGCAAAGATCGACCTGGCCAAGAGCCCGATCGAGCTGCCCACGGTGCCCAACAGCCTGGACGAGATCCAGTCGCAGGTGCAGGAAATCGCGAGCAAGCTCAACAAGGTGCCCTACGAGCAGATCGCCGCCGACCTGCGCACCACGCTGGCCACGCTCAACAAGACGCTCACCGCCGCCGAGCAGACCGTGACCCGCATCAACAACGACGTGACGCCCGAGCTGGCCGCGGCCATGAAGGATGTGCGCAAGACCGTCAATACCGCCGAGCGCACGCTGGCCGACGACTCGCCGCTGCAGCAGGACATGCGCCAGACCCTGCGCGAGCTGACCCGCGCCGCGGGCTCGGTGCGCGTGCTGACCGACTACCTGGAGCGCCATCCCGAATCGCTGCTGCGCGGAAAACCGGACGACAAGAAATGAAGATCAGGAACCTCGCTTTTCTCGCCATCCCCGCCCTGGTGGCGGTGCTCGCCGGCTGCGCCGGCAAGCCCGACAGCTACTACACCCTGGCCAGCCCCGTGGCCGCCGCCGATGCCGCGCCTTCGACGCTGGGCAGCGCCGCGCCGCTCTACATCGAGCTGGCGCCGGTGGCTGTGCCCGAGCGCTTTGCGCGCCCGCAGATGGTGGTGCGCCAGCCGGGTGGCAGCGTGCAGGTCGAAGTGCTGGAGCAGCACCGCTGGGCCTCGTCGTTCGAGAACGAACTGCGCGATGCGCTGGCCGGCAACATCGCGGCCCGGCTCGGCGCGCTCGACGTGACCAAGGGCGGCCGGCAGACCTCGCAGCCGGTGTGGCGCATCGCCGTGCAGTTGCGGCAGTTCGATGCGGTCGACGGCGGGCGCGTGGATGCGAGCTTCAGCTGGACGCTGCGCCGCTCCGACGAAGCGCGCACGGTGGTGTGCCAGCTGGATGTCGGCGAAGCGGTGGGCGGCGGCATGGATGCCGTGGCGCAGGGCGCGCAGCGGGTGACGGCTGCGGCAGCTGCCGCGATGGCGCGCAGTGTGAGTGCGGCGCGGGCGAACCCGGCTGCGACGGCGTGCGCGCTCTGATTCTTTGCCTTTCTCCCTCCCCTCCCGGGGGAGGGCGGGGGTGGGGGCGAGCGGCCCTCGATCAGGCGCTGCGAATCTGCAAGTGCCGCTTGCCCCCATCCCAACCTTCCCCCGGGAGGGGAAGGCGCAAGACCGGAACCCGATAGCTCGGAGGCCCCATGGCACAGATCGGCAAGGCGCCCTGCGACGACACGCTGATCCTGCATGGTCCGGGGACCGACGAGGGCGACTGCCCCAAGGCCTCCAAGCCCTGGGTGCTCGCAGCCGCCGTCGTCGGCTCCAGCATGGCCTTCATCGACGGCACGGTGGTCAACGTGGCGCTGCCGGCCATCCAGGCCGACCTGCGCGCCACGGCCTTCCAGGCGCAGTGGGTGGTCGAGTCCTATGCCTTGCTGCTCGCGGCGCTGCTGCTGGTAGGCGGCGCGCTCGGCGACCACTATGGCCGGCGCCGCATCTTCGCCATCGGCGTCGGCATCTTCGCGGTCTCCTCGGTGGCCTGCGGGCTGGCCGCCGATGTGCATCAGCTCATCGCCGCGCGCGCCGTGCAGGGCATCGGCGGGGCCTTGCTGGTGCCCGGCAGCCTGGCGCTCATCAGCGCGTCGTTCCCCGAGAAGGAGCGCGGCAAGGCCATCGGCACCTGGTCGGGTTTCAGCGGCATCACGGCGGCCGTGGGGCCGGTGCTCGGCGGCTTTCTGGTCGATCACTTTTCGTGGACCTGGGCCTTCTACATCAATGTGCCGATGGCGCTGCTGGTGCTGTGGATCGTGTGGCGGCATGTGCCCGAGAGCCGGGGCGCCTCGGCCGGCGGCGGCCTCGACCTGTGGGGCGCCTTGCTCGCTACCGCGGGGCTGGGCGGCGTGGTCTACGCCTTCATCGAGGCGCCCGAGCAGGGCTGGAACGCGCCGTATGTGCTGGCGGCGTTGGGCGTCGGTATCGTGGGGAGCGCGGGCTTCATCGCGGCGGAGCGCAAGGTGCGCGTGCCCATGCTGCCGCTGGGCCTGCTGCGCATCGGCAACTTCAGCGGCGCGAACCTGCTGACCCTGCTGCTCTACGCGGCGCTGGGCGGCGGGCTGTATTTCTTTCCGCTCAACCTGATCCAGGTGCAGGGCTACTCGGCCACCGTGGCGGGTGCGGCGCTGCTGCCGTTCATCTTCATCATGTTCGCGCTCTCGGGCTGGGCCGGGCAACTGGTCGATCGCTTCGGGCCGCGGCTGCCGCTGGTCATCGGGCCGTCCATCGCGGCGGTGGGCTTTGCGCTCTTCGCGGTGCCGGGCGTGGGGGCGAGCTACTGGAGCGGCTTCCTGCCGGCCGTCGTGGTGCTGGGCTTCGGCATGACGGTGACGGTGGCGCCGCTCACCACCACCGTGATGAACGCGGTCGGGCCCGACCTGGCGGGCGTGGCCTCGGGCGTCAACAACGCGGTGTCGCGCGCGGCGGCGGTGCTGGCCATCGCGGTGTTCGGCGCGGTCATGGCCTGGGCCTTCGATGCCGCGCTGGCGGACGGCCTGCGCGAGATGGGAGCATCGGCCGAGGTGTCGGCATTTCTGGACGGCGAGCGCAGCAAGCTCGCCGGCGCGGCGATGCCGGCGAACGTCGATGCGGCCACGGCCGCTTCCGTCAAACGCGTGGTCGCCGAATCGTTCGTGGCGGGATTCCGGTGGGTGATGTTGTTGAGCGCGGGCCTGGCGGTGTTGAGCGCGGTGAGTGCCTGGCTCCTGATTCGGGGCGGGCCTGCCGCCCAGAGCCTCAGGGCCGAGCCGGAAAGGCCGTGAGCAGCGCGTCGAGCTCCAGCCACAGCGGATCGCATTGCCCTGCACGAAAGGCCGCGGCCCTGAAGGTGGGGTGCTCGCCGCGGTAGGTGTCCCACAGCGCGCGATGCCCGTCGGCCACGCAGGCGCGCACATTGGCGAGGCGATCCGCGGCCTTGACCACGAGTGCGAGTTCTTCATCGCCCGTCACCAGGGCCATCGCCGCATAGGTCTTGGCCTTGCGCTCCTTGCGGTTGGCGCCGGGCGCGTCGGTGAGCAAGGCCACGCACCGGGCCACCAGGTCGCCGAAGCGCGATTGCACATCGGCCACGGTGGCGTCGGTGTCCTCGACCACATCGTGCAGATAGCCGACGACCCGTGCCATGTCGCCGTAGGGCTGGAGGAGGGCGACCACCGCGTCCAGGTGGTGAACGTAGGGGTGCGTGCCGTACTTCTGGTCGCCATGCATTTCGATGGCGTAGCGGCGTGCGTCAGCGGGCGTCGGAAGGGTGATCATGCGGGTGCATTCTGCGCTCCGCCATGTTGCATCGCTGAAGTAAGAGGCACGCGCATATGCCAAGGGGAGCCGCCCCTCTTTTCGTTGAGTTCGGAAAGACTGCCCATGCACCTTTCCGTATTCAATTCCGAAATTTGCGCGGCGAGTGAATCGTTTGGAATTCGCCGAGACCCAAAAAGGGTAGGCGGCGCAGACGTCGGCGGCAGGCCCAATGCCTACACTGCATCGGCCGCCTTCGCACTGAACATCGAGCACAACGGCTCACCGACGGGCGCCGCTCAACCCCAAGGAAACGCTTCATGCAAAGAATCACCCCCTGCCTCTGGTTCGACGGCAACGGCGAAGAGGTGCTCGATTTCTATACCGGCATCTTCCCGAACGCCCGCGTGGTCGACCGGCTGAACTGGCCCGCCAACGGCCCCGGCCCCGAGGCAAAGCGGGGCAGCCTGCTGAGCGCGACCTTCCAGCTCGACGGGCAGGAATTCATGGTGCTCAACGGCGGCCCCGACTACAAGTTCACCCCGGCGCTCTCGCTGTTCGTGAACTGCGAAACGCAGGCGGAGGTCGATCACTACTGGGACAAACTGCTCGCAGGCGGCGGCCAGCCCGTCAACTGCGGGTGGCTCACCGACCGCTTCGGCGTCTCGTGGCAGGTGGCGCCCACGGCCATGCTGCGCATGTTCCGGGACAAGGACCCCGAGAAGGCCGGCCGCGCGATGCGGGCCATGATGGGCATGGTCAAGCTCGATCTCGCGGCGGTGCAGAAAGCCTTCGAAGGCGGCTGAACACCGCCGCCGAACCGCGCGCAGGGTTGACAAGGGGGCGGCCTGTCAGACCAGCTTGTGAATGGCCTTCTTGCGCCACACCAGCTGGTAGTACGCGGTCTGCAAGAGCAGCATCGCGCCGAAGGTCACGGGGTAGGCGATCCAGATCCCGTCCAGCCCGATGCGGTGGCTCATGACCCAGGCCACCGGCACTTCCACGCCCAGGATGCAGACGATGGAGATCAGCGTGGGCACCAGCACCGAGCCGCTGGCGCGCATGATCCCCGAGAGGGCCGCGGCCATGCCGAAGATCACCAGGCTCCACAGCATGATGTGCAGCAGCGTCTGCGCGATCTCGATCACCGGCGCGCTGGTGATGAAGAAGCCCATGAGCGGGCGCGAGAACAGATAGCCCAGCAGCACCAGGCCGCCGGTGAGCACGAGGTTCATCAAAAGCGCCGTCTTCGCGATGGCGCCCAGCCGGTCGGCGCGGCCCGCGCCAATGGCCTGCGCGCCGAGGATCGACGCGGTGATGGCAATCGATATCGCCGGGAACTGCACATACGCCACCACCTGGTTCACCGCGCCGTAGGCCGCCGTGGCGTTGGAGCCGTAGCTGTTGACCATCGACAGCAGCACCACTTCGGCCAGCGCCACCACGATCATCTGCACGCCCGTGGGCACGCCGATGCGCAGCACCGCCTTGAGCAGCTGCGGCTGGATGCGCAGGTAGCGAAAAAACTCCGCGTCGGGCGCAAGCGGGCTCTTGCGCTGGCGCAGGCGAAAACCCAGAAAGGTGGTCGCCACCAGGAAGGACAGCACCGACGCCCATGCGCCGCTGGCCACGCCCAGTTGCGGCAGGCCGCCCCAGCCGCGGATGAGCGCGGGCGTCACCACCAGGCCGATCAGCGTGGAGATCACCAGCGTGAGCAGCGGGGTCACGGTGTCGCCCACGCCGCGCAGCATGGCGGTGGCCAGCAGGAACACGAAAACGCCCGGCATCGCGATCAGCATGATGCGGGCGTAGCGCGTCGAGTCGGCCAGCACGTCGGGCGGCGTGCCCAGCGCGGCCAGCATCGGCGTGGTGAAGGCGCCGCCGAACACGGCGATCACCAGTCCCATGAGCACGCCCACGCTGAGCGTGGTGCCGGCCACGGCCTTGGCCTTGGCCACGTCGCGCGCGCCCCAGGCCTGGCCGATGAGCACCGAGGCGCCCGCGCCCAGGCCGATGATGAAGGCGATGAAGAAGAACATCACCGGAAAGAAGCTGGACACGGCCGCCAACGCGCTGACGCCGAGCATTTGCCCCACGTAGACGTTGTTGAGCGTGCCCGAGAGCGATTGCAGGATGTTGCTGAGCAACATCGGCGCGAGGAAGAAGAGAAACACCTTCCACAGCGGGCGCGACCCGACCGCGGCCGCGGCAGCCGCGGCGGACTTGGCCTGTGAACCGGTCTTGCCGCCTGGGTGGGTGCTGGATGTCTCGGGCGCGGCGCTCATGCCGCAGCGCTCCAGCCCGCGGCGGACAGCTTCTGCAGCTGCGCGCGCAGGTCGGAAGGCCAGGCGTCGATCAGCGCCTCGAAGCGGTTGCGCTCGCCGGCGAACAGCGCGCGGGTGGCTTCCTCGAAGCCGGGCAGGGCGCCTGCGATCGCGGTCATGAAGCGGTAGGCGGCTTCGCGCGATGCGCGCACGGCATCGCGGTCGGCGTTGACGCGGCTCGCGTCCTGCACCAGCCGCCGCAGCGCCACCGAGGCGCCGCCGGGCTGGCGGCTGAGCCAGTCCCAGTGGCGCGGCAGCAGCGTGACTTCGCGCGCCACCACGCCCAGCTTGGGGCGGCCCACGCCGCGCGGGGCGTCGTCATGGGCTTCGGCGCCGGCAGCGGGCGTGACGATGTCGGAGCGGCCGTGCACGTCGAAGTCCAGCTGTTCGCCGGTGTGCTCGTCGAACACGAGATAGGGCGTGTCGTCCTTGCGCTCGCGCAGCTGCGCCAGCACGTCGGCGGTGCTGCCATGGGCGATGCGCTTGAAGCCGGCAAAAACGATGAGATGGGTGGCAGCAGAGGGTTCGGATGGCATGTCGGATGTATGGGGTTCTTCCGGGCCTGGACGAAACGAGGTCCGCGAAACGAGGGTCGTAATCTACCCCTTGCACGGTTCAGGTGTGCGGCAGTTACGGTGGACCGTTGCAGCCTTGTCACCCTCGCGCCAGAGCCCCTCACGCCAGAGTGCTGGGCGTTTGTCGAGTTCCGCTGCGCTCACACGCCACGCAGGCGCCGCCAGCCTTTGTGAAGGCTGCGATTGATCACCCGCACCAGCCGCCAGGGCCGGCTCTCGCGAACCAGGTTCAGCACGCCGTCCTTCCAGGCTTTCCAGCGCGGGTACCAGCGGGCGAACCAGGGAATGCGCATCAGCGGGCCTTCGACCAGCTGGAAGATCCGCGCCACCACGGCGGTGCCGGCCAGCTTGGCCAGCACGAGCACGCTCACCCCGCTGGCGGCATGGCCGTGGCTGAACAGAAAGAGCGCCAGCACCTTGACCGGCAGCAGCAGAAGCACCGGCACGAAGAACGCCAGCAGCGCGCCCCAAGGGGGCAGCCGGCGCAGGCGGTCTTCCAGCCGAGCCCAGACCGGAAGGCGGGCCAGCCGCGCCGCCAGTGCGGCGAGCGGGAGCCAACCCCACTCTTCGAAGAGCAGGAGGGGAACCAGCAGGGCGGTGGCGGCCGCACGCAGCAACGTGCGAAAGACGCGAAGAACGCGATGAATGCGCACACGGGGTGTCATGCGCCAAGGGTACGGCATCGAGCGACCGGGTCCGGCGCGATGCCGGCCGGGTCGCGCGAATCTGCGCGCGGCCGCCTACTTGCGTATCGGCCGGAAGAACAGGTACTCGCCGCGCCCGAGCTCGGGCGTGAGTTCGTAGCCCGAGCACAGTTCGTTGCTGCACTGGATCATCACGACCCGCGGCCAGATGGTCGCCGACGTCGGATAGCCCGGCAGGTACTGCGGCACATGCCACACGCCCAGGTCGCCGACGGGCTCGGCGGTGTCGGTGCCGCTGGCGTTCTGCAGGCCGCTGCCGAAGGTCACCCGTTCGATCTGCAGGTTGGGCACGACCGGGCCGGCCGAGGCCGAGGCCACGCAGCAAGCCGCGATCCAGAGGAATACGGTCCTGGTCATCATGCGCTCCAGGCCGTCATTCCGAACCGGCGACGGTCATCGTCGTCTTCGGCGGCGCCGCCGCGAACTCGTCGAGGAACTCGAGCTCGGCGAGGTACTCGACGTCCGTCACGCCGGCCGGCGCGACCGGCATGGTCACTGCCGGCATGGCCACCTCTTGCGCTTCCTCGGCACGCACGATCGTGGCGGCCGCTTGCGGTGCCGGCGCCGCCTCGGCGACCGGTGCTTGCGGCAGGGGCAGCGGGGCCGGTTCGGGCGCAGGCACGGAGGCGACCGGCGGAGCGATGGCCGCGACCGGCTGGGCTTGGGCCTGAGGTTGCGGCTGAGGCTGAGGCTGCACTGGCACCATCGCCGGCGCCACCGCGACCACCGGCTGCCCGATCACCTGCGCCGCGGCATTCGCGGGCGACGCATGGGGGCCGAACGCGCTCACGCGCTCCGCGGCGGTCATGGATTGCGGGCACTTCGTACCGGTCATCTCCATCGCCGCCATGGCGGCCGCATCCATGCAGTCCATGGCGAGCGAGGCCGCCTTCATGCCCTTGTTCCAGAGCTCGCGGCTCATCTTCAGGCGCTTGCAGTGCTCGTCCGTCCAGGTGGTTCCGAAGCTGATGCCGACACCCGCGCCGTTCGCGCTCGCGCTCGAGCTGCCCATGCAGGTGTCGTTGCTGGTGGTCAGGTTGGGCCCGTTGACCGACGGCACGTTCTTGACGGTGTAGCTGCCCTGGTAGTCCACGGTGTTGGTCGTGGCACCTGTGTTGTTGATGTTCTGGTTGCTGTTCAGCGTCGAGCGGGTGGTGACATCCGAGGGCGTGGTGCTGTTGAAGTTCACGGCCTGGCTGTTGCCCTGCGCCGAGGTGGTGGCCGAGCTTTGTGACTGGTTGTTGGCGCCGCCCGCCGTGGTCTGCGCAAAGGCACCCGCGGACAAGCCCATCAAGGTCAGGACGATCAGTTTTTTCATGTTCTCACTCCTTTGAAAGCCGGGGAGGGGGCCTGCCCCTCCCCATTTCTGTTCCAACAACCGTCAGCTGCTCCGTTCAGGGAGCAGATGCGGTGGCGCCAGCGGTGCCCAGGCCGCCTGAGCCGCCGCCGTTGCTGAAGCCGGCTGCATTGCCGAAGGCGAAGTTGCTCACGCCGAAGGAGCCGCCGGTCGAACCTGCCGTTGCCGAGGTGGTGGTGCCGTTGAAGAAGCCGTTGATGGCGCCCGAGGAGGCGTTGAAGTTGGCCGTCGTGCCGGAAGTGCGCGTCACCACAGCCAGGCCGCCGCCGGGACCCGCGGCCGTTGCGGCCGTGTTGTTGGTGGTGGAGTTGGCCGTGCCGCCCGCGGCGCCGCTCACGGCGTTCGGGCCGCCCGCGCTGTAGTTGGCGCTGCCGCTGGCGCCCGCATCGGCCGAAGCGTTGGCGCCGCCCACTGCGAGGCCGTTGCCGGTCGTCGCGGCCACGCTGGTCACTCGGCCCTGGGTGGTGGCCGAGCCGCTGGCCGTCGCGCCCCCGATCCGCTGGCCCAGGATGCTGATGGCACCGCCCGCCGCATTGGCGCTGGCTGACGAACTCGAGTTGGCGGCGTTGTAGCTCAGCGCGCTGCCGGTGCCGGAGCTGGCAGCCGACGAGTTGACCGCACTCGAGGAGCCGGTGTTGGTGCTGGTGACGGCAAGCGCCGTGGTGGCCGAGGCAACGCTGCCCAAAAGAACCACTGCCGCTGTGATGAGAGTCTTCTTCATGATGCTTCTTCCTCGAAAGTTGTTGATACGAACCCGATTGCCGGCTACTCCGGCCATCAGCTAACGGTCAGCGTTCACGGATCGAATGTTTCCGCTGCGACCGGGATCCAGTTTCAGCATCGAGGCGCAAACAAAAAATGCCCAAGGCTGGGTAGTGCATGGCTACTGCGAAAGCCATGTCCGGAGGCCTCGCCGGCCTGCCCGCAAAAAAGCCTTTACCCATGAGGAGGCAGGGTTTTTGTATGCCTTTCGTACTCATCCCCTGCGACTTGCAACCGAAGGAAACCAAAGTAATCAAAAAAGCTTCTGAGCGAGTTTTGAGTAGAAATGAATTAACTTTTGCTCACCAAGAGCGGGTAGGTAGTTGTCACGAGGAGATAAAAATGGAAAACGACCTTGACATTTCGCTGAATGACAGGGGGAGCAGCGCCCAGAAGTTCTCCAACCCGGGTCAGTTCGGCGGGCTGCTTGCGCCCTCGGCCGACTCGCTCCCCTGGCCCGATTACCTGACCGGCCAGCAGACCAAGCCGGTGCGCGTGTTGCTGGTGGACGACGACCCCTTCGTGCGGCGCGTGATCGCGCAGGAACTGCTCAGCGACCTGCGCATCCAGCTCGAAGGGCAGGCCGGCAGCCTGCGCGAAGGCAGGCGGCTGTTGATGCAGCATGAATTCGACGTGCTCATGGTCGACATTCGCCTCGGAGACGGCAGCGGCTTCGAGCTGATCGAGGAGGCCAAGAAGCACCGCAGCGCGGCCGAGATCATCGTCATCTCGGCCATCGAGGACGAACCCCAGGTGCTGCATGCCTTCGAGCTCGGCGCCTCCGGTTTCCTGGTCAAGAACGCATGGTTCCAGAGCTATGCGCAAGCGGTGCTGCAGGTGGTCAACGGCGGTGCCGCCATCACGCCCCGGCTGGCCCGCCGGCTGCTGGTTCACCTGGACCATAAGCGCACCAACGCCAGCCCGGTGCGCCCGCCGGAAACCAAGGCCACGCTCTCCGCACGGGAGCGCGAAGTGTTGCGACTTGTAGCCACGGGATATGTCACCGAAGAAATCGCCCTGCAGCTCACCATCAGCGCGCAAACGGTCAACGCCCATGTGAAAAACATCTACCGCAAGCTGCACGCCCACACCCGCGCGCAGGCGGTGAGCTTCGCCTCGCACCGGGGCCTGCTCTGACCGGCGTTGCGGCTCCGATGAATGCGCCGCGGACCCTGCCATGCTGTCTTCCGCAGTCCAGCTGCCGCACCACCTGGAAGATCAGTTCGTGTGGCTTTCCATCGCTGCCTGGCTTGCGCTGCTGATCTGGCTTCGGCGCCGGGCTTCACGCCGCCGCATGCTGCTTTGGGCGGCGCTGGCCTGCGGGCTGCACCTGACCCCCGTGACCGCGCAGATGCTGCGGGCCACTTCGGCGCTGACGGGGTCCGCCGACGGCGCGGCAGCCGCTTTCTGGCTGCTGCAGGCGGTGAACATCGCGGTGCTCTGCATGATCGTTGTGCTGTGGGACCTGTCGCGCCGCCGCGCCGGCCGCTACAAGCAGTTGCAAGCCGTGCTCGCCGAGCGCCGGCGCATCGCCAGCGACCTGCACGACGGCGTCGGTTCCCGCCTGACGGCGCTGCTCGCAAGCCGCGACCCGCGCTCGGGCGATGCGAACGAACTGTCGATGGCGCTGCAGGACTGCCTGCTGGAGCTGCAGATGACGGTAGACGCCCTGGACGACGAGGCATCGGCCACCGTGGTGGAGCGCCTGGGCCACCTGCGGTACCGGATTCAACCCGCCTTCGACCGCATCGGCATCGCCCTGGTGTGGAAGGTGCGCGACGCGGCGCATGCCCGGGCGGTCCCGCCCGAGGCCGCGATGCAGGTCTGCCGGATCGCGCAGGAGGCACTGTCGAACGTGCTGCGCCATTCGCATGCCAGCCGCGTGGAAGTCCGCTTCGGGCCGCGCGACTGCGCACGCGGGCTGGCGCTGGAAGTGGAGGACGACGGCCAGGGCCTGAGTCCGGGCCATTGCCCGGGCTTGGGGCTGCCCATGGATCTGCCGGCCGGCAGGTCGTCGTCCGGGCCGTTGGGCAAAGGGCTGCGCAGCATGCGCGCCCGCGCCGAAGCGCTCCACGGCGAACTGGCCATCACGAACACCGCGCCCCACGGGCTGTGCATCCGCCTGGTGATGCCCTGCGGCGAGCTGCCGCAGGAGGTGCCGGCGCACGAAGCCATGAGCACCCGGTAACAAACAGACAAATAGGCCACGGGCCTGGCGGCCGGGGAGGCGTTCCCGCCCTATGGCAAACTTCCGCGCTTTGCCCGGGACGCGCTCAAGACATGCAGAAAATCATTCGCCAGCTCGCCGCTGAAATCAAGGTCGGGGAGCACCAGGTGAAGGCCGCCGTCGAACTGCTCGACGAAGGTGCCACGGTTCCATTCATTGCCCGCTATCGCAAGGAAGTGACCGGCGGCCTGGACGACATCCAGCTGCGCGAACTGGAAGCACGGCTTTCCTACCTGCGCGAACTCGAAGACCGTCGCGTGGCGGTGCTCAAGGCCATCGACGAGCAAGGCAAGCTCACCCCCCAGCTGCGCGCCGCGATCGAATTCGCGCCGACCAAGCAGGAGCTGGAAGACCTGTACCTGCCGTTCAAGCAGAAGCGCCGCACCAAGGGCCAGATCGCCCGCGAATTCGGCATCGAGCCGCTCGCCGACAAGCTGCTGGCCGACCCCACGCTGGACCCCGCCGTCGAAGCCAAGGCCTTCCTGCAGCCCGCCACCACGCTGGACGACGGAAAGCCGGGCCCCGATTTCTCCACCGTGCCGGCCGTGCTCGACGGCGTGCGCGACATCCTCTCCGAGCGCTGGGCCGAAGACGCCGTGCTGGTGCAGCGCCTGCGCGAATGGCTCTGGGCCGAGGGCCTGCTCAAGTCCAGCCTGATGGCCGGCAAGGACGAGAACAACGCCGACATCGCCAAGTTCCGCGACTATTTCGCGTACGACGAACCCATCGGCCGCGTGCCTTCGCACCGCGCATTGGCCGTGTTTCGCGGCCGCGCGCTGGACATCCTGGACGCCAAGCTGGTGCTGCCGGTGGAGCCCGAGCCGGGCAAGCCCAGCATCGCCGAAGGCAAGATCGCGCTGCACCTGGGCTGGAGCCACGCCGGCCGCCCGGCCGACGACCTGCTGCGCAAGTGCGTGGCCTGGACCTGGCGCGTGAAGCTGGCGCTCTCCACCGAGCGCGATCTGTTCACCCGCCTGCGCGAAGAGGCCGAGAAGGTCGCCATCAAGGTCTTCGCCGACAACCTGCGCGACCTGCTGCTGGCCGCACCCGCCGGCCCGCGCGTCGTGATGGGCCTGGACCCCGGCATCCGCACCGGCGTGAAGGTGGCCGTGGTCGATGCCACCGGCAAGCTGGTCGAAACCGCCACCGTGTTCCCGCACGAGCCGCGCAAGGACTGGGAAGGCTCGCTGCACACCCTGGGCAAGCTCTGCGCCAAGCACGGCGTGAACCTGATCGCCATCGGCAATGGCACCGCCAGCCGCGAAACCGACAAGCTCGCCGGCGACCTCATCAAGCTGCTGGCCAAGATGGCCGCGCAGGCCGGCGCACCCGAGATGGCGGTCGACAAGGTCGTGGTCAGCGAGGCCGGCGCGTCGGTCTATTCCGCAAGTGAGTTCGCCTCGCAGGAAATGCCCGATGTGGACGTGAGCCTGCGCGGCGCCGCCTCCATTGCGCGCCGCCTGCAGGACCCGCTGGCCGAGCTGGTGAAGATCGACCCCAAGAGCATCGGCGTGGGCCAGTACCAGCACGACGTGAACCAGAGCGAACTTGCGCGCACCCTGCAGGCCGTGGTCGAAGACTGCGTGAACTCGGTGGGCGTGGACCTCAACACCGCGAGCGTGCCTTTGCTCAGCCGCGTGTCCGGCCTCTCGGGCAGCGTGGCCAAGGCGGTGGTGCGCTGGCGCGAAGCCAACGGCGCGTTCTCCACCCGCAAGCAATTGCTCGACGTGACCGGCTTCGGCCCCAAGGCCTTCGAGCAGAGCGCGGGTTTCCTGCGCATCCGCGGCGGCGCCGACCCGCTGGACGTGACCGGCGTGCACCCCGAAACCTATCCGCTGGTCGAGCAGATCATCGTGAAGACCGGCAAGCCGATCGGCGAGCTCATGGGCCGCGCCGAGATGCTCAAGACGCTGAAGCCCGAGCTCTTCGCCAACGAGAAGTTCGGCGTGATCACGGTCAAGGACATCCTGGGCGAGCTGGAAAAACCCGGCCGCGACCCGCGCCCCGACTTCAAGGTGGCGCGCTTCAACGACGGCGTGGACGACATCAAGGACCTGGTCGAGGGCATGATCCTCGAAGGCACCGTGAGCAACGTGGCCCAGTTCGGCGCCTTTATCGACCTGGGCGTGCACCAGGACGGCCTGGTGCATGTGAGCCAGCTGAGCCACAAGTTCGTCAACGATGCGCGCGAGGTCGTCAAGACCGGCGATATCGTCAAGGTCAAGGTGATGGAAGTGGACGTGGCGCGCAAGCGCATCGGCCTCTCGATGAAGCTGGATGCGGCGCCCGCGCGACGCGACGGTCCGCGTGACAACCGCTTCGAAGGTGCGGGACGAGGCCAGCAACAGCAGCCGCGCCGCGACAACTCGCCGCAGCCGGCGGGGCAGATGGCCAGCGCGTTTGCGAAGCTGCAGGGGCTGCGCAAGTAGCTGCCAGCAGATGTGTTGGCCACTTGTTAAACTAGTCAGTCAACTAGTCTGATAGGTGGCTGCCATGAAAACCTGGCCCGTACAGGACGCAAAAGCGCGTTTCAGCGAATTTCTCGAGGCTTGTCTCAACGACGGGCCGCAAATGGTCACCAAGCGCGGGGCCGAGGCTGCGGTGCTCGTCCCGGCTGCGGAGTGGCGGCGACTCCATGAGACGGCCAGGCCATCGCTCAAGGAGCTCCTGCTTTCGGAGCAGGCGCGCACCGAGTTCCTTGTGCCGGAGCGAGGCGCTGCCCGCAGGCGGCGGATCACGCCGATTCGCTGAGGGCTCGCATGTACCTCCTGGACACGAACGTCATCTCGGAACTGCGTCGACCTCGTCCTCATGGCGCGGTCGTCGCCTGGCTCGCGTCCGTTGCCGACAGCGACCTGCACCTCTCGGCTGTGACGCTGGGTGAGATCCAGGCCGGCATCGAACTGACGCGCGAGCAGGATGCCGCCAAGGCCGCCGAGATCGAGCAATGGGCTGCGCTGGTTGCCGCGTCGTACAACGTGTTGCCCATGGACGCGCAAACCTTCAGGCTGTGGGCCAAGCTCATGCATCGCAACTCGAACACGCTGTATGAAGACGCCATGATCGCCGCCACGGCCAAACAGCATTCGCTGACCGTGGTGACGCGCAATGTGAGCGACTTCGCCGGCTTCGGTGTCGAAGTGTTCAATCCGTTCGGGGCAGGCGCTGCATGAAAGCCCTGCGCATCTACGCCGGCCCCGCCGCCCGCAAGCACATCGAGCAGCACGGCCTGCGCCCGCAGGACGTGCGCACCATCCCCGGCGCGGCGGGCGGTCCCAAGGGCCTCATCCTTGGGCCGCTCGACCGCTTCATCTTCGGGCGGTGGCTCACGCAATCGAGCCAGCCGGTGCATCTGGTGGGTGCGTCCATCGGCGCCTGGCGGCTGTCCACGGCCTGCCTGGCGAATCCCGAGGCGGCGTTCCAGCGCTTCGAGCACGACTATGTGCACCAGCAGTTCGAGGTGCCTCCGGGCCAGAAGCGGCTGAGCCCGCGCCAGCTCAGCGCGCAGTTCGCCCAGAGCCTGGACGACTTCTACGGCGGGCGCATTGCGGAGGTGCTGAACCATCCGCGCTATCGCCTGCATGTGGTGACCTCGCGCGGGCGGCACATCCTCGGGCGCGAGGGCAGGGCGCGCACGCCGGTCGGCTATCTGGGCGCCTTTGCCACCAACAGCCTGCACCGCAAGAGCCTGGGCGCGTGGCTGGAGCGCTGCGTGTTCTCCACGCCCGGCGCGGCGCTGCCTTTCGGCACGCAGGACTTCCGCACGCGGCAGCACGCGCTGAGCGAGGCCAACTTCAACATGGTGCTGCAGGCCTCGTGTTCCATTCCCTTCCTGCTGGCGGCGGTGCACGACATTCCGGGCGCGCCGCGCGGCGCCTACTGGGACGGCGGCATCACCGACTACCACCTGCACCTGGACTACCAGCCCGCCGACGACGGCATCGTGCTGTATCCGCATTTCCAGCGCGCGGTGGTGCCGGGCTGGCTGGACAAGGGCCTGCGCTGGCGCCACCGGTCCACCGGCTTCCTGGACCGCATGGTGGTGCTCGCCCCCGACGCCGACTGGGTACGCACCCTGCCCAACGCCAAGCTGCCCGACCGCAAGGACTTCATCCGCTATGCGAACGATGCGCAGGCCCGCATCACGGCCTGGGGCAAGGCCACGCGCGAGGCCGAGCGGATATCCGACGAGTTCGAAGGCTGGCTTCAGCGCGGCGGCGTGCCCGAACTGCTGCCGCTTTGAGGCCCGCGTGGCCTCGATGGGGCCGCCGGGGCAAACCCTGACGGCCCGCGCGGGTGGCGCTTCGAGAATGGTCCGATCCATTCAGAAGCCGCAAAGAGACAAGCCACCATGCATCACCACACCCCGCTCCGTGCCCCGCTGACCCGCCGCCGATTCACGCTCGCCGCCGCCGCGAGCAGCCTGGCACTTCCGGCCTTTGCGCAGACCGCATGGCCCGGCAAGCCGATCCGCATCGTCGTGCCCTACACGCCGGGCGGCTTCACCGACCAAATGGCGCGCCTCGTGCAGATCGGCCTGCAGACGCGGCTGGGCCAGCCGGTGGTCATCGACAACAAGCCCGGCGCCAACAGCCTGATCGGCGTCGATGCCATCGCCAAGGCCGCGCCCGACGGCAGCACCTTCGGCGTCGTCATCGCCGCGTATGCGGCCAACACCACGCTCTACCCCAAGCTGCCCTACGACCCGCAGAAGGACCTGGCCGGCGTGTCGCTGATGGGCATCTCGCCCTTGCTGGCCGCGGTCAACATCGATGCGCCATTCAAGACCGCGCGCCAGCTCATCGACTACGCGCGCGCCAACCCCGGCAAGGTGAGCTTCGGTTCCTCGGGCAACGGCTCGGCCGCCCACCTGACCACCGAGCTGTGGAAGTCGCTCACGCAGACCTACATGATCCACATCCCGTACCGCGGCGCGGTGCCCGCGCTCACGGACCTGATGGGCGGGCAGATCCAGCTGTTCTTCGACGCACCCACCGGCCTCATCAACCAGGCCAAGGCCGGCAAGGTGCGGCTGATCGGCGTGGCGGGCGACAAGCGCCTGCCGGCGGTGCCGGACGTGCCGACCTTCATCGAGCAGGGCTTTGCCGGCTTCACCGGCAGCACCTGGGCCGGCATGCTGGCGCCGGCGGGCACGCCGCGCGACATCGTCAAACGCATGTCCGAAGAGGTGGCGCGCATCATCAAGAGCGACGAAACGCGCGCCAGGCTCGACGCCATGGGCACCTTTCCGGCGGGCAGCACGCCGGAGGAATTCGATGCGTTCATCACGGCAGAGACGGCCAAGTGGGGCAAGGTCATCCGCACCGCGGGGGTCAAGGCGGAGTAGGGCGGCGGCGGTCGCGGCTGGCACGGTGGGTGCTTCGCCAAGTGCATGAAGCACTTCATCGTCGAAATCAGCTACCTCGTGCCGCTGGCGCGCATCCAGGAATCGGTGCCCGCGCACCGTGCATACCTTCAACGGGGCTACGACGCGGGCCTCCTCCTGTGTTCCGGACCCAAGGTGCCCGCCACCGGCGGTTTTCTGCTGGCCCGCGCCGCTTCGCCGGAGGTGTTGCAGGCCTTCTTCGCCGAAGACCCGTTCAGCACCGAACGGTTGGCCAGCTTCAGGTTCAATGAGTTCGACCCGGTCAAGCGCCAGGGCTGGGCCGAGGCCTGGTTCAGCGAAAGCTGAGGCGGCTGCGCGCAGCGGCCACCTCACTCCACGAGTTCAGGGCGCCAGCACCAGCACCTTGAACTGGCTCGGCACGATCCGCATGCCCACGATGTTGCAGCGGTTCTGCACCGACAGGCTGGTCATGCGGGTGCAGGGCGTGCCCTTGAGCAGCACCGTGAATGCGCCGGTGATGTGGCGCGAAGGCCCCATCACGGTCTGCGACACCACGCCCATCAGCACGCCGGCGTTGTCGCCGTTGGTGATCGGCGTGGTGGTCGCCATGTTGTGCGCGGGCGTGCCGCCGTACAGGATGTTCCAGGCGTTGGGAATGGCCGTCGGCCCGAGCGCGAAGTTGGGGTAGGGAATGGGAACCATCGGCGGCGTCTTGCAGACGTCTGGAAAGGCGAGGTCCACGCCCATCATCTGTGCATTGGCAAACATGGCAAAGGCTCCTGTCGGGTTCAACCCATGTGGATCTGTTCGGCATCGACCTTGACCAGCGCCTTGCTGGTGACAAGGGTGTTCTTGGCGTGCAGGCGCAGGGTTTCGCTGGCCTGCATGTCGATCTGTCCGGCGCGCACCTGCTCCACCTCTTCGGTGAGCCGAAAGCTCGACCGCGTGAGCACGCTCAGGCGGTCGAGCACCGTCTCCAGCGTGCGGCCCACGAAGCGCGCGACCAGCGTGGTCACGCGCACTTCGGCACCGCGGTAGTCCATCTCGGCGATGTCGACCTGCGCCTTCTGCGCCTGCAGCTTGAGCGCGGGTGCCTGGAGCGCGATGCTGCCGCGGCGCGAGCTGATGGTGAGGTCGCCCTCGGTGACGATGCGCGAGCGGCTCGCATCCGCCTGCGTGACGACGGCAATCAGGTAAAGGCTGCCTGCGTGCGGCCCGGCCACGAGCACGGTGTCGCCCGCCTCGGGCTGGAGCAGGCAGCTGGCCGCGAGGGGGCAGTGCCAGCGTTCGCCGCCGTCCCGGGCGTCGATGAGGAAGCTGCCGTCCGCCAGCGCCTCCGCCACGGTGCCGAGCGCGCTGCCGGTCCATGCAGACACGGCCGTTGCGGCAGAGGGGAAGGGCTTTCGGAGCAGCGCCTGCATGTCCGGGGCGTGCATGTCGTCGGCCGGTGGCTGGACGGCTTCGCGAGTAGCGCAAGGGGCGTCAAGAGGGCGAATGTCGCGAGGGGTCATGGGGCGGTGTCCTGTGGGTCCTGTGCGTCCTGCGGCAGCGGCCGCCCGAAGGTGTCCCGGCCTGCGCGCTGGGGGCGGCTTTGGCGCGCCGCCGAAAAGCGCTCGGCCTCGAACAGCGCGGGGTCGCCGTCGACCACGCCCAGGCGGTCGCTCCAGCGCGTGCCGGCATCGATCGCCCGATGCATCTGGGTGCGCTGGAAAGCGGCGCCGCGCATGTCGGCGTCGCTGAGGTCGGCGTAGGAGAAGTCCGCGTACACCAGCTGGCTGCGGGCGAACGACGTGCGGTTGCAGCGCGCGCGGTGAAACACGCACTGCACGAGTTGCGCGTCCGAGAGGTCGGCGTCGGTCAACGTGGCATCGACCCAGAGGCTCTGATCGAAGTGCCCGCCGCGGCAGTCGGCACCGCGAAGGTCCGCTTCGGGAAACAGGCACTGCGGTGCGTGTACGCCGGAAAGCACTGCGCCCTCGAGCCTGGCGCCCTTGAAGTTGCACTGGGTGAGGCGCGCGCCTGCGAAGTTGCAGCCCCTGAGGTCGGCATCGATGAGCTGGCAAAGGTGGAACTGCTGCCCCGAGAAATCCTGGCCCGAAAGATCGGCCTCGCTGAAGATCACGTTGTGAAAGCTCGCGCCCTGGAAGCGCGCGCCGCGCAGTCCGGCCCGGTAGAAGACCGTGGTGTCGAACTTCACGTCGTCGAAATGCGCTGCGTCCAACGTCGATTCGCCGAACACCGTTTTCGTGAGGTCGGCGCGCACGAATCGGGCCGCGTCGAGCGTGCTCTTGTGGAAGGCGGCGAGGTCCAGCCGCGCCGTCGCAAAGTCGGCGCCCTGCAGCGCCGATTCGCTGAAGGCCGAACGGGTCATCGTTGCGCCCTGCAGGCTGGCCTGCGCCAGACTGCACTTGTGGAAGACCGCGCGCTGCAGGTCGGCGGTGTCCAGCAGCGCACCGTCGAAGCGGCAGGTGTCGAACATCGATTCGGCCAGTTGCGCGCCGCGCAGGCTCGCCGTCGAAAAATTGCATTCGCCGAAGGTGCCGCCGCGCAGGTCGAGCTTGTCCAGGGCCAGTCCTGAAAAATCCTCGCCCTTGATGAACTCGCCGCCGCGAACCTTCTGCGCCAAGGATTCCGGCGTCATCGCGCCGGGTCCGCCGCATCGGCCGCGCGCCGCGGCACGGTCTTGGCCTGCTCGATGTAGGCTCCCCGCGTTTCGGTCACGGTGTCGATCAGGGCCTGCGACACGTCGGCGCGAAAGAGGTTGGCGTCGCGCAGATCGACGCCTGCGAAGATGGCTTTCTGGAGGCTTGCATTCATGAGGTTGGCGCCGCGCAGCGAGGCCTGGGTCAGGTCGGCGCGAATGAACAGGCTCTCGGGCGCGTCGATGAAGCTCAGGTCCGCGCCCACCAGGCTGCAGCCCGAGAAGTCGCAGGTGTCCAGCGTGGCGCGGCACAGGCGCGCGCCGGCCAGGGTCATGTCGCGCAGGCTGCACTGGATCAGCGTGGCATCCTGGAAGTCGATGTTGCGCAGGCTGCTGGTGCCGACGAAGCAACTGGTCTTCAGCGTGGCCGCGGCGAAGACGATGCCGCGGTCGCCGACGGTATGAACCCAGGCGCAGGCCTCCAGCGTCGTCGCCGAAAAATCCAGCCTCTCTACTTGGCACGAGATCAACCCGAACTTGTGCAGGGTCGCGGCGCGGAAGCTGCAATCCTGCAGGCGGCTCTGTTCGAGCAGCGTCACGTAGTCGAAGCTGGCGCGGTCAAAGCGGCAGTTCTGGAAATGCATGCCGAAAAGGTTCAGATGCGACAGGCGGGCCCCGGAAAAGTCGCAGTCGTCGAAGCGGGTTTTTTCGATCGTGGTTTCGTGGAAGCGGGCGCGCGCGAACGAGGTGCCCGCGCAGTGCGCCAGGCTCAGGTTGGCGCCGTGCAGCACGCAGCCGGCCAGCGAAGCGCCCGCCAGCCTGGCGCGCACCAGCACGGCCTCGGTGGCGTCGGCATCGTCGAGCCGCGCCCCGCCGAGATCGGCGCCCTCGAGCAGCGTCCGGTGCAGGCGGGCGCCGCGCAGGTCCATGTTCGAGAGGTCGGCGCCCGTCAGGTCCATGCCGGAGAGGTCGCCGGAGGCGGCCATGCGCTCTTGCACCCGCTCGCGTGCATCGCGCGCGTGTTCGGGCGTCATGGCATCGGCCGCCGTCTGGTGTTGCGCGCCGAGCCGGTACATGTCGATCAGGCCGCGCCGGCCGCTTTCCGCGGTCTTTGCCAGCTCCTGTTCCTGGGCCGGCGACATGGGCGCGGTGCGCGTGGCGCTGGAAATGCCCAGCATGCCCTCCGTCACAGCCTTGGCATCGAAGCTGGGAGGGCCCTTGGCCTGGCTGCGGCCTGCGTCGGCCACGAGTGCGCCGGAATCGAAGCCGACCTTGCGCGATTCCACCGCATTGGCCTCGGCCATGCGGGCGAGTTCGCTGCGCGCGGCGTCCAGCTTTTCCTGCTGCTCTTGCTGGTAGACCTTGGTGCGCTGGATGAACTCGGGCAGTTCGTTCAGCGTGGGCATCTTTGTGAAGGGCTCGGGCAGGGCGCGCTCCTTGAAGTGGCGCGGTTTGTGGCCGGCCTGCAGCGCCTGCTGCGTGAGTTCCTTGCGCAGCGTGTTGCCGCGTTCGCGCATGTTGCGCACGAGCAGGGACTCTTCGTCCTCCATCTGGTCGATCCACGGTCCGATGGCTTCGGCGGGCAGCAGCTCGTCGTCGCGGAACATGTAGAGGCCGCCGGTCTCGGGGTCGCAACGGCGCTGCAGGATCGCAAAGTAGTGTTCCAGCGGCCGTTCGGCTTCAGAGGCGGCTTCGATGGCCGGCATCACATGGGTGACGTCGGCGGCGTCGTCTTCGGCGATGGCGGTCTCGCCGTGCCAGATCAACGCGATCTGCGCCAGGTGCGGAAAGAACCACGCGGTGGTGAGGCGCAAGGGCACCTCCTCGAAGTGCTCGGGCTCGGCCTGGCCCGAGGCGCTCTTGCGCGCGATGAAGCTGCGCGCCCGCCAGTGCGGCAGGCAGCCGCGTTGCACCGGCTGCGTGGGGTGCATGTTCCAGATCTCGTAGGGCGTGCCGCCCGCAATGCGGTCCTGGTCCGGCCAGCGCTGCTCGGGCGATGCGGCGTTGAAGAGGTGCCAGTCCATGTCTTCCGAGAATCCCGGGAAAAGGTTCTCGCGCCAGTGCGTGTCGTAGTGCTTGCCGATCAGCCGCATGCGGCTGGGCCAGCTCACGTCCATCGCACCGAAGCATGCGGGCTCTTGCTGCCGGGCCGGATGGTCGATGCGGCGGTGCGGATGCTCCACATTGGGCAGGCGCTGCGCCATGACCCCGTTCACCCGCTCGGCGGCGTGGCCGATGCCCAGCGGGTTGTCGGCGAAGCCAGGGCCGCCGTAGGCGCGGGTCCAGTCCAGCCGCATCGATTCGAAAGGCTGCGGCGCGGTGGCGCGGCCGTCGACCCAGAAGCGGTCGCCGAAGACCACGAACTGCCTCTTGAGCGCGCCGACCTGCAGCGCGACGGCACAGGCGGTCTTGTCTTCCTGGTGGTGCGTGTAGGCATGGCCGGTCGCCAGGAATTCGGCGCAGGTCTTGGGCATGCCGAGATCGAGCACGCCCGCGGGACCGAGTTCGCTGGAAACGGATTTCCAGAACTCCGGCTCGGGCAGCAGCACCGGCGCCTCGCCGATGGAAACCATGCCCATCGCGGTCACGCCCAGCCGCTGGTGGCCCGCGCGCAGAAAGGGGCGCGTGAGGATGCTCAGGCGCAGGGGTTTGACGGTTTTCACGGCGTGGCGTCGATCAACCCGCGGCGCGCGCGATTTCCAGCGGCGTGCGCGTGCGGTCGATGGCAAGGCGCGATGCATCGGCGGGGTCCCGCAGCAGATGCACCCGGGTGCCCGGAATGCAGAACTGCGGCAGCAGGGCTTCGTCGACCAGCGTGCGGACCACGGCCAGGCTCGAGCCGCCCGTGCCGTCGAAGACCTTCAGCGACATCTCTACAGCCAGCACCGTCTGGCCCTGCGATCCGCCGCGAGACAGCTCGTGCTCGGAGCGCTTGACCGATTCGACGACGGCCTCCACCGGCACGCCGCTGCCCGCCAGGCGCTTCCAGGTTTTTTCCTCGGCCGAATAGATGCGGTTCTCGCGCGAAGCGACGATCACCACCGACACCGCCGTCACGCTGATGGCGCTCATCACGATGGCGAAGACGACCCAGAGCAGCGTTTCAAACCACAAGGGTGAGCACCTTGAACTTTGCGGCCAGGCCGCCGGTGGCGATGAGCATGCCCTTGTTCGCGATGGCCAGGCCCTTGGCGCTGACCTCCAGGGGTTTGTTCTTCAGGGAGAACACGGCCGTGTCGATCTTGACCGTGGCAATTTGCGCATTGAGCGCCGCGTAGTACTGCAACCGCGCGCCCCACACATCGAGCGAGATGCCGACCAGGCTGATCCGCAACCCCACGCCGCCCGCGCGGAACAGGCGCCAGTCGCTGCTCTTGGCGTAGTTGTTGATGTAGGTGGCGGAGTTGTTGGTGTAGTTGACGGTCAGGTTGTTGTAGGTGGTCGACGTCGTGTTGTAGGTTGTCGTGTTGATGACGTGCTGCGTCGTGTTGTGGATGTGGTTGGTCGTGTTGAAGGTGACGTCCGGCGAGGTGTGCACCGTCGGGCCGGTGACCGTGGTGGTCGAGGGGCCGTTGACCTGCACCGTGTTCGAGCTGTTGATGGTGTCCTGCCGGCCGGCGCTCACGAAGCGGATTTCCTGCCCGTCGATGGTGCCGTTGAAGCCACCGGTAATGGCCGACTTCACCCCGCCGGTGATGGTGTCGTTCAGGCCGCCGCTGAGCATGCGCGTCTTGCCGCCCGAGATCGTCTGGTTCACGCCGCCGCTGATGGTTTCGCCGAAGCCGCCGGTCACGCTGCGGGTGTCGCCGCCGGTGATGGTTTCCTTGGCGCCCGCGGTGATGTCGCGTGTCTCGCCGCTCTGGTAGGTGGCCGACTCGTGGCCCTTGATGAGAGTGGTGCGGGTGCCGCCGGTGGTGTGGGTCTCGTCGGCCTCCACCTCCACGTCGAGATTGCGCTCCGCGTGCAGCAGGATCTGTTCGGCGCCGCTCTTGTCCTCGAAGCGCAGCATGTTGGCCTGGTTGGCCGCGCCGCCGGTGCTCGAGCGCGTGAGGATGCCGCTGGCCGTGGCGTTGGCGGGCAGCTCCCAGGGCGGCATCTGGTCGTTGTTGTAGACGCGGCCGGTGATGATGGGGCGGTCGGGTTCGCCGCCGATGAAATCGACGATCACTTCCTGGCCCACGCGCGGCATGTGCATGGTGCCGTAGTTGGCGCCGGCCCAGTTGCTGGACACGCGCACCCAGCAGGAGCTGTTTTCGTCGGACTGGCCGTAGCGGTCCCAGCGAAACTGCAGCTTCACGCGGCCGAAGCGGTCGGTCCAGATTTCTTCGGGGCCGACCACGGTGGCGGTCTGCGGGCCGTTGGTGCGCGGCTTGGGCGTGGTGCGCGCGGGCCTGTAGGCCACGGTGGCAGGCAGCACGGTGAAGTCGAACTCGCACACCGATTCGCTGCCGCCGCCGCTCGAATACTCGGGCTCCTGCAGGTCGTAGCGGGTCTGGGTGACCAGGTATTCGCGGTTGTCGGCCTCGCGCGGGCAATGCGTCATCTGGAACAGGTAGCCAGGCGCCATCCCGATCACGTTGGTGTGGCCCGAGGCCAGCTCGTGCGCGCACTGCAGCTCCTGCAGGCGGATCTTGGCGTAGGCGTCGCCCTGGCCGTGTTCGCTGTAGCCGCCCAGCCATTCGTAGACCTCGTAGGTCGAATGGTCGTGGCCCTTGGGGTCCTGCTGCACGCTTTGCAGCGAGGCGCGCGACTTCTTGAAGTCGAAGTCGTCCAGCATCACGCGGCCCGAGGTGATCTGCCCGGACACGCGCCACTGGTCGATGCAGGGCTCCATCGCGTTGAGCACGCGGTTGCGCGCGCGGTAGGCAATGGCGGCATGGCCCGGCAGGCTGCGGTAGGCGCCCAGGTCGTCGGCCAGCACCAAGAGGTGCGAGCCGTTGCCGTGCTCGAAGTGATAGGCGATGCCTTCGTGCTCCATGAGGCGGCAGACGAAGGCGAAGTCGCTCTCCTGGTATTGCACGCAGTATTCCCAGGGGCGGTAGCTGCCCGAGAGGCGCTTCTCGAACTGGAAACCGTACTTGCCCAGCACCTCGTCGAGCACCTCTGGCACGCTCTTGTTCTGAAAGATGCGGCAATCGGTGGTGCGCGTGAGGTACCAGAGCCAGGGCTGCACCAGCGCGCGGTAGATGTAGTGGCGGCCGGTTTCGTTGGCGCGGCCCACGAGCTCGAAGCGCACCACGGTGCCGTTCAGAAAGCGCGGCGCGCCGTCGTCGGCCAACTCCAGCGTGAGCGAGGTGCCCAGCAGCGTCTTCAGGTCCAGGCTGAAGCTGGGGCTGACCATGTCCACCTCGAACTCGAAGAGCTGCGACAGGCCTTCGTGCCCGCGCATCGCACGAAACTTGAGCTGTTCGGCGCTGAGCACCGTGTGAACCTGGACGGTACGCGTCATTCGGAATTTCCCTGACCCTTGGGGCTTTTGCGGTTGCAAGCCTTTGGAGCGCAGTCTAGAAATTCCTTGTGTCATGTCCATGACGCGGGCGGCGAGCGCCCCTGTGCGCGCGCCTTACATCGAGGCTTCGAGCATGGCCTGGTAGTCGTCGCGCGTGGCCAGCCGCGGGTTGGTCTTGTGGCAGTGGTCGGCCATGGCGCCGTCGATGATCTTCTCGAACAGCGCGGGCGTGACGCCCACTTCGGCCAGGCCCTTGGGCAGGCCCAGGCGCGCGCTCATGTCGCGGATGGCATCGCCCAGGTCGCCGGCCGAATCCAGGTGCATGGCCTGCGCCATGCGTTGCAGGCGCTGTTCCTTCTGCACCGACTCGGCGCCCGCGTTGAAGTGGATCACCGCGGGCAGGAAGAGTGCGTTGAGCGTGCCGTGGTGCAGGCGCGGATCGACCCCGCCCAGGCTGTGGCTGAGCGAATGCACGCAGCCCAGCCCCTTCTGGAAGGCCATCGCGCCCTGCATCGAAGCGCTCATGAGGTTCAGGCGCGCCTCGCGGTCGCTGCCGTCTTTCGTCGCGCGCTCGATGTGCAGCCATGCGCGCTCCAGGCCGTCCAGGCCGATGCCGTCGGCCGGCGGATTGAACGCGGCCGACATGAAGGTTTCCATGCAGTGCGCGATGGCGTCCATGCCGGTGGCAGCCGTCAGCTTGGGCGGCAGGCCGAGCGTGAGTTCGGGGTCGCAGATGGCGGCCTTGGGCATCAGGAACCAGCTGTGAAAGCCCAGCTTGCGGTGGTCGTCGACGATGACGATGGCGCCGCGCGCCACCTCGCTGCCGGTGCCGCTGGTGGTGGGCACCGCAATCAGAGGCACCGCGCGGTCGGTGATCTTCGGCGACCCGCCTTCGATGGTGGCGTAGGTCTTGAGCGGGCCTTCGTGCGTGGCGGCAATCGCCACGCCCTTGGCGCAGTCGATGGCGGAGCCGCCGCCCACGGCGATGAGGCCGTCGCAGCGGCCGCTGCGGTAGAGCTCGACGGCGGCTCGCACGGCGGCCTCGGTGGGGTTGGACGGGGTCTGGTCGAACACCGAGACCTCCAGGTCGGCCACCGCGTCGAGCGCCTTCTGCAGCACGCCGGCCGCGCGCACGCCGGCGTCGGTGACGATCAGCGGGCGCGTGATGCCGATGCGCGCGCATTCGCTGGACAGGAGCTTGATGGCGCCGAATTCGAACTGGATCTGGGTGAGGTATTGGATGAGGGCCATGAACGTGAGACCTGGGGCCTGTGTGCGTGGGGGCATTACGATTGCCGACCATCCGAATCTAACAACAGGGCAGCGGCTTGCCCATGAACAAAACCCTTGCCGCTGTCGCACCCGGAACAGCGCCGGCGGCGGCCCGAACGTTCAAATAAAAGATGCGCATGACAGGCAACCCTCCGACCCCATCTCCCACGCAGCACCCGTTGACCGCCCGGATGGCCGGCGTGGTCGAGCGCATGGCGCGCGCCGGGCATCCGGCGCTGGACCAGCTTTCGCCCGACGAGGCCAAGGCCTCTTACGAAAACGGCGCGGGCGTGCTGGAAGTGCCCAAGCCCGCGCTGGCGCGCATCGAAGACTTCAGCATCGCCGCGCGTGACGGCTTTGCGATACCCGCGCGGCTCTATGCGCCTTCATCGGACGCGCTGCCGGCGCTGGTGTACTTTCACGGCGGCGGCTTCACGGTCGGCAACATCCGCACGCACGACACGCTGTGCCGCGTGCTCAGCAGCAAGAGCGGCTGCGCGGTGGTGTCTGTGGACTACCGGCTCGCGCCCGCGCACAAGTTTCCGACCGCCTCCGACGACGCGTGGGATGCCTTTCATTTCATCGCAACCCGGGGCGCGAGCCTCGGCCTGGACGAGCGCCGCCTCGCCGTGGGCGGCGACAGCGCGGGCGGCACGCTGGCGGCTGTCTGCGCCATCCTCGCGCGCGATGCCGGCCTGCCGCTCGCGCTGCAGATGCTGATCTACCCCGGCACCGCCGCCCACCAGGACACGGCTTCGCACCGGCGCTTTGCCCATGGACCGCTGCTGACGGAGGCGATGATCGATTTCTTCTTCGACCAGTACCTGCGCACGTCGGCAGACCGCGACGACTGGCGCTTCGCGCCGCTGCTGGCCGACGACGTCGACGGCGTGGCGCCCGCATGGATCGGCCTGGCCGAATGCGACCCGGTGGTGGACGAAGGCATCGCCTATGCCGACAAGCTGCGCGCCGCGGGCGTGCCGGTCGACCTGGAAATCTATCGCGGCGTGATCCACGAATTCATCAAGATGGGCCGGGCCGTGCCCGAAGCGCTGCAGGCGCAGGACGACGCAGCCCGCGCACTCAAGGAAGCACTGACACCATGACCGAGACAACAGCGAACCGACGCGAAGACTTCCGCTTTTTCCATCGCCTGCGCGTGCGCTGGGCTGAAGTGGACATGCAGAAGATCGTCTTCAACGCGCACTACCTGATGTACTTCGACACCGCCATCGCCGACTACTGGCGCGCAATGGCGCTGCCCTACGAAGAGGCGATGCATGCGCTGGGCGGCGACCTGTACGTGCGCAAGGCGACCATCGACTTTCGCGCCTCGGCGCGCATGGACGACGTGATCGACGTGGGCATGAAGTGCGCGCGCATCGGCAATTCGTCGATCGTGTTCGAGGGCGCGCTGTTCCGGCAGGACCAGTACCTGGTCGGCTGCGAGCTGGTCTATGTGTTCGCCGATCCGGCCACGCAGACCTCCAGGCCGGTGCCCGCCGCGCTGCGCGATGCGCTCACCGGGTTCGAGGCCGGCGAGCCCATGCGTACCGTCGAGACGGGCGATTGGGCCACGCTCGGTGAAGGTGCGGGCGCCTTGCGGCGCGCGGTCTTCATCGAGGAGCAGAACATTCCCAAGGAACTGGAGTGGGACGCGCACGATGCAACGGCGCTGCATGCGGTGGCGCGCAACCGCATCGGGCAGGTCATTGCGACCGGGCGGCTGCTGCACGCCGAGGACGGCATCTCCCACATCGGCCGCGTGGCGGTGCACCGCACGCTTCGCAGCGGCGGGCACGGCGCGGCCGTGATGCAGGCGCTTGAAGACGCGGCCCGGGCGCGCGGCGACCGCGAAGTCGCGCTCAATGCGCAGCGCAGCGCCGAGCGGTTCTATGCGCGCCTGGGCTATGCGGTGCACGGCGCGCCCTTCGAGGAAGCCGGCATTCCGCACTTCGAGATGCGCCGGTCGCTGCTGCGCTGATTCCTCGGCTCAATAGCGGGCGGGCGGGTCCGGCACGTAGCCGGGGTCCGATCCCGGAAAAGGCGAGGGGCCGGCCGGACGCGGCCAGCGGGGCGTGGGCGGCACGGGAATCACGCCCATCGCGATCAGGTTTTCGCGGCTGTCGTAGCGGATGCGGACCACTTCGTCGGGCGTGGACTGGGCGCGCTCGAAGCTGGTCTTGCCGACATGAGAGGTCTCGCGGCGGCCATGGGCCGTACCGAGGCTCGGGCTCGGCGCCTGCCGGCGCGCCAGACCACCGGCGGGGGCTTCGGCAGCGGCCGCGCTGTCGGCGGGGGCCGCGGACTTGGCCCTGGCATCGCCGAGGCTCGAGGACGACTCGCTGCGCAGTTCGCGGTCGCCCGATTCGTAGCCGCCCCGGCGCGGGGAGGGCGAGATCGGTGCGACAGGGGGCGGCAGCGGCACGTTCTCGCGGAACATCGCCACGCCGATCACGCCCACGTCGTCGGGCCGGCCGGTGCGGCTGGCGTACGAATTGCCGGCCGAGGCGAACTCGAAGGCGGCGATCTGCGAATCGCTCTTGCGCCAGCCGGCGATGTCGCTGTACTCGCGGGCGCCGAACACATAGCCGGTCTGGCCGATGCCCGCGGTTTCGCCGGAGACGACGTTGACGCCGTCCACCGACATGACGGCCATGATGCGTTCGCCCACCGCATTGCGCGCCCGGATGGCGTAGCGCGCGCCGGGGCGGCCGGCCACCCAGTACTCGCCACGATGGCGGTAGATGGGCAGCTCGGCGCCGGTCGTGCGGTCGACGATGGCGATCTGCATCAGCGAGCCGATGCGGCTGGAACTCGAAGGTGGCGCGAAGGGCCGCGCCGGGCTCTCCGCACAGGCGGCGAGCGCGGTCAGTGCCAGGACGGTCGAAAAAATTCTGCGCTTCATGGTGTCTTCCTTGCCGGGAGTTGATCGGTGCAGGCTTCTACGGCGCAGCATCGGCAGCAGGGTTAAAAGACGCGCAAAAAAAAGGCGCTACCGGCTGGGTAGCGCCGAACGCCCTGTGAATCAGGACGTTGGGGGTCCGAAAAAATCAGATGTCTTCGAGCAGGGGATAGGGCAGCGGCTCGACGGTGAGCGCCGGGCCGTCGACCGTTCCGGCGTGCAGGGCGCCGGCCTCCAGGGCCGCGATCTGGATCGAGATCAGGGCCGACCAGCCGCCGCCGGGCGCCGGTGCGGCCTGCGCCACGGTGCCCACGGGCTGCTCGGCATTGCCGCCGGCGAACACTTCCTGGCCCGCCGCCAACGCCGCATCGGCCTGCACGAGGTAGGTGCGGCGCTTGAGCGTGCCGCGAAACTGGCTGCGCGCCACGATCTCCTGGCCGGGGTAGCAGCCCTTCTTGAAGTTCACGCCTCCCACGGATTCGTAGTTGATCATCTGCGGCACGAAGGCTTCGACGACCGGCGTGGTCAGGGTGACGATGCCGCTGCGGACCTCGCTCCACGGCCAGAGATCGGCGGCCAGCGCCGGGCCGGCCGGTGCCGGGTGAGCGGCGGGTGCGATCCAGAGCGCGCGCGGCACGCCGTCGGCCGGGTAGAGCGACACCACGCTGATGTCCTCGCCGATGGCCGTGCGCTTGCCGGGCGGCGTGGCCGCATCGAGCCCGTTGGCGGTGAGCGCGCTCCCGGCCAGGCCGTACAGCGCGAACTGGCCGGTGACGTCGGTGAGCTTGGCCTTGGCGCGCAGCACATACATCGACAGGCGCTTGAGCGTGGCGGCCAGGATGTCGCGGCTGCACACCAGCAGAATCACTTCGGGTTGCGGACGGATGCCGATGAAGCTGGCGATGACGCGGCCCTTGGCGGTGCAAAGCGCGGCCAGGCGGGCTTCGGTGGCGCCGAGCAGGGAGAAATCCTGGGTCAGCTGTCCGTGCAGAAAGCTGGCGGCATCGGGGCCTTCGGCGCGGATCACGCCCAGGTGGCCGGATTGCGAGAGGGCGGCTATCCCATTGAGAGCGACTGTGGTCATCGCTGAATTATCATGGCCGCTCCTGTTCCTTCTGTGCGGCAGGGACTCCCCCCTTTTCTCCGTTCTCCGTCTTTCCATCGGAATCCGTGCGCAGCTTCTTCTTAACGCTTTTCCTGCTTGCCGCCCTGATTGCGCTCGCGCTCGGCGCGGGCGGCCTCTGGTGGGTGCACCAGCCGCTCAAGTTGCCGGCGCCCACCGTCGATCTTTCGGTGGAGCCCGGCACCACGCCGCGCGGCATCGCCCAGGCGGTGGCCGACAACGGAGTCGATGTGCAGCCGCAATTGCTCTACTGGTGGTTCCGCATCTCGGGGCAGGACCGCCAGATGCGCGCCGGCAGCTACGAGCTGGAGCGCGGCGTCACGCCCAAGCTGCTGCTCAACATCCTGGTGCGCGGCGAAGAGGCCACCCGCAGCCTGGTGCTGGTGGAAGGATGGAACATCCGCCAGGTACGCGCTGCGCTGGGCAAGGCCGAGCAGCTCAAGCCCGAGAGCCTGGGCCTCACGGACGAGGCGCTGATGGCCAGGCTGGGCAAGCCCGGCGTGCATCCGGAAGGGCGCTTTTTCCCGGACACCTACACCTATTCGAAGGGCTCGACCGACATCGCCCTGTTGCAGCGCGCGATGCGGGCCATGGACAAGAAGCTCGAAGCCGCGTGGGCGGCCCGCGCGTCCGACCTGCCGCTCAAATCGCCCGATGAGGCGCTCATTCTGGCCAGCATTGTCGAAAAGGAGACAGGCAAGGCCAACGACCGCGCCGAGATCGCCTCCGTCTTCGCCAATCGCCTGCGCCTTGGCATGCCCCTGCAGACCGACCCGACGGTGATCTACGGCCTGGGCGCCAGCTTCGACGGCAACCTGCGCAAGAAGGACCTGCAGACCGACACGCCCTGGAACACCTACACCCGCGGCGGCCTGCCGCCCACGCCGATCGCGATGCCGGGCAAGGCCGCGCTGCTGGCGGCGGTGCAGCCGGCGCAGAGCAAGTCGCTGTACTTCGTCTCGCGCGGCGACGGCACCAGCCAGTTCAGCGGCTCGCTCGACGAGCACAACCGCGCGGTCAACCGCTACCAGCGCGGCGGCAGCTCCGCCCAACCCAAGGCGACGCAATGAGCGCCGCGCCGGGCCGTCCCAAGCAAGCTCGCACCGCAGCCGAAGGCGGAGGTTGTTTTCTATGAGCGCCGGTCTGTTTCTGACGCTGGAAGGCATCGACGGTGCGGGCAAGTCCAGCCATCTCGATGCGATGCAGGCGCTGCTCCAGGCGCAGGGCCGCACCGTCGTGCGCACGCGCGAACCCGGCGGCACGCCGCTGGCCGAAACACTGCGCGGGCTGATCCTGGAACAGCCGATGGACCCGCTGACCGAATCGCTGCTGGTGTTCGCGGCGCGGCGCGATCACATCGTGCAGGTCATCGAACCGGCGCTGGCGCGCGGCGACGTGGTGCTGTGCGATCGTTTCACCGACGCCACCTTCGCGTACCAAGGCGCGGGCCGCGGTTTCGACCCGGCCGTGCTGTCGACGCTGGAACAGTGGGCGCAAGGGGGCAGGGCCGCAGGGCTGCTTCAGCCGCACATCACGCTGTGGTTCGACCTGGCGCCCGAGATCGCGGCACAACGCCTTGCGGGCGCACGGGTGCCCGACAAGTTCGAGGCGCAGCCGGTCGAGTTCTTCCGCCGCGTGGCACAGGGTTACGCGGACCGTGCAGCCACCGATGCGCAACGCTTCATTCGCATCGACGCCAGCCAGGCGCGCGACCAGGTCTGGCAGCAGATCGAAACCGCCCTGGTGGCGCGCGGCGCGCTGACACCGCTTGGCGGTGCCGCGCGATGAGCACACCGCCGCTCACGCCCTGGCTGCACCGGCCGCTCGCGGAACTGCTGCGCCAGCGCGGCCATGCGTGGCTGCTGCAGGGGCCGTCCGGCATCGGCCAGTACGAACTGGCCCTGGCGCTGGCCTCTGCGTGGCTGTGCGAGCAGCCGCAAGAGGGCGGCACCGCCTGCGGTCATTGCGCGAGCTGCCATGCCATCGAGGTCCGCACCCACGCCGACCTGTGCGTGCTGATGCCCGAGGTCGCCATGCAGGAACTGGGCTGGCCGCTTGACGAAAAGGCGCAGGCCGACATCGACGACAAGAAGCGCAAGGCCAGCCGCGAGATCCGTGTCGAGGCGATGCGGGAGGCCGTGGGCTTTGCCCAGCGCACCAGCGCGCGCGGACGCGGCAAGGTGGTGCTGGTCTATCCGGCCGAGCGCATGAACAACATCACCGCCAACGCGCTGCTCAAGACGCTGGAAGAACCCGTCGGCGACGTGCGCTTCGTGCTGGCCAGCGAAGCGGCGTGGCAGTTGCTGCCGACCATCCGCAGCCGTTGCCTGGGTTTCACGCTGCCGTGGCCCGAAACGACCGAGGCCGTGGCCTGGCTTGCCGAACAGAAGGTGCCTGCCGCCGATGCCGCCGCCCTGTTGCGCGCCGCGGGCGGACGCCCCAGCGACGCCTTGCGGTTGGCCCGCGCGGGCCAGTCGCCCAAGGCGTGGTCCTTGCTGCCCAAGGCCATCTCGCGCGGCGACGTGGGGGCGTTGGCGGACCACGCCCCGGCGCAGGCCGTGGGCGCGCTGCAGAAGATCTGCCACGACCTGATGGCTGTCGGCAACGGCGCCGAACCCCGTTTTTTCGAAGCCGCCGACCTGCCGGCCGCGCCTTCTCGGCTGGCGTTGGCGCGCTGGTCTAAGTCGCTCGCGAACGCCGCGAGAACCGCCGAGCATCCGTTCAATGCGGGTCTCATGCTCGAAGCGCTTGTGAGCGAAGCGCGAAGCACCCTAAACTCAGCCGCTCGTCGCCCATGAACCAACCCGTCGCTCCCGCCCCCGCTGCGTCCGCAGCCGCCACGCCCGCCAGGCCGAGCGTCATCCAGCTCGCCATCAAGGAGAAGGGCGCGCTCTATGCGGCGTACATCCCGCTCTTTGCCGAGGGCGGCATCTTCATCCCGACCACGCGCGAGTACCGCCTGGGCGACGACGTCTACGTGCTGCTCACGCTGCCTGAAGACCCCCAGCGCTATCCGGTGGCCGGCAAGGTCGCATGGATCACCCCGGCGCGTGCCGCCGGCAACCGGGCGCCCGGCGTGGGCATCCGGTTTCCATCGGACGAGAAGTCGCGCCAGCTCAAGGCACGCATCGAAGCCGCCCTGGGCGGCTCGATGGCTTCCGACCGCCCGACCCAGACCATTTGAGTTTTCCGCCGTCCTGGGGACGCGGAACTCCGTGCACGGCGCCACCTCACACAGGTGACAGGTGCGCCGACTCCACCGTCATTTCCGATGTTCACAGACTCCCATTGCCACCTGACTTTTCCTGAGTTCGCGGACCAGATGCCGCAAATCCGCGCCGCCATGGCCGCGGCCAGGGTCGATCGCGCCTTGTGCATCTGCACCAAGCTCGAGGAATTCGACGAGGTGCAGGCGCTGGCCGCCAGCTACGACAACTTCTGGGCCAGCGTGGGCGTGCACCCCGACAACGAGGACATCGCCGAACCCACAGTCGAAGACCTGGTGCGGCTGTCCGCCCGGCCCCGCGTGGTGGCCATCGGCGAGACCGGCCTCGACTACTACCAGATGGAAGAGCGAAAGGGCGGGCGGAGCATCGCCGACATGGAGTGGCAGCGCGACCGCTTCCGCGTGCACATCCGCGCCGCGCAGCAGACGCGCAAGCCGCTCATCATCCACACCCGCGACGCCTCGGCCGACACGCTGGCGATCCTGAAGGAGGAGGGCGAAGACGGCGCGGCGGGTGCAGCGGGTGGCGTGTTCCATTGCTTCACCGAAACCGCCGAGGTCGCGCGGGCCGCGCTCGACCTGGGTTTCTACATTTCCTTCTCGGGCATCCTGACCTTCAAGAAGGCGCAGGACCTGCGCGACGTGGCGGCCTTCGTGCCGCTCGATCGCATGCTGATCGAGACCGACAGCCCGTACCTGGCACCCGTGCCGTATCGCGGCAAGACCAACAACCCGTCGTACGTGCCCTATGTGGCGCAACAGATCGCGGAACTGCGAAAGGTGCCCGTCGAGGCCATCGCCAAGGCGACGAGCGACAACTTCGAAATGCTGTTCAGGGATATCAAAAAATCATGAAGAATTACTTAAAGAAGTCGCTCTATCTCATTGTCATTGCTGCATCTTTTGCGGCGCATGCGGGATCGTTCGAGGACTTTTTCCGGGCTGTGCGCGGCGACAACGGCAGCGGCGTGCGCACGCTGCTCAACCGTGGGTTCGACCCCAACACGCTCGATGAACACGGCCAGACCGGCTTGATGATCGCGCTGCGCGAACCTTCGCCGAAAGTCATCCAGGTGCTGCTCGAATCGCCGCAGACCAATGTGGACCTGGCCAATTCGAAAGACGAAACGCCGCTGATGCTGGCGGCCATCAAGGGCCAGCAGGACCTCGTCACCCAGTTGCTGAAGCGCGACGCGGCCGTCAACAAGACCGGCTGGACGCCGCTTCACTATGCCGCGACCACCGGTCAGCTGACCATCATGAAAGTGCTGCTCGACAACTACGCCTTCATCGATGCGCAATCGCCCAACGGCACCACGCCGCTGATGATGGCCGCCATGTATGGTTCAGCGGAAGCCGTGAAGCTGCTGCTAGCAGAAGGCGCCGATACGGCGATGAAAAACCAGCTGGGCATGACCGCGGTCGACTTTGCGAACAAGGCGAATCGGACGGAAGCTGCGCAGTTGATCACGGCGGCGATCGGTGCAAAGGCTGCCGGTTCAAAGGCGCCGCCCAAAGACGGCAAGTGGTAGACCCGAGGGCCTAGCCAAGAACGGCTGAACCTGGCGGATCACCCCGTCGTTGACGGGTGAATTCAGCGCCGAGGAGACGCCGATATGGAGCGTCCGTTCACTCGTGCGAGACTCCGCGCAGAAGGAGAAGCAGAGATGAATACGTTCTTATTCGTGGTCGTTTTGTTGGCCGTCGGATTGCTTGTGCTTGGCGTTGTCGCCAGAAACAAGGGCTCGCAGATCAACAGCGGCTTCGTCGACAAGCCCAAGGCGCGGGCGCCGCTCACCGCGCGTGAGCAGGCGATGTACAACCGCCTGGTCGAAACGCTTCCGGACCTTGTGGTGCTGCCACAGGTCAGTTTCAGCGCATTGCTCACGGCCCGCACCCGTGCCGCACGCAGCACGTTCAGCCGCAAGATCGCCGATTTCGTGGTGTGCGACCGCACGTTCAAGGTGGTGGCCGTGATCGAACTCGCTGGCAAAGAGCGCAAAGGCAAGGCGCCGCGCGATTCGTCACGCGATGCGTTGCTGACGGAAGCTGGGTACAGGGTCTTGCGGTATCACCGGGTGCCGGACATCGGGCGGGTCGAAGCGGATTTCGATCCTTCGCTGGCTTCTGTGAGTCCTACGTGATGCCGGCTTGAGAACACAATGTGCATTATGTTAAATAACAAATATCAGTCCTAGCGTTTCGATCCTTCCCGTGTCTTGGGAACCTCGCGCTTACCGCCCCCACAACAAGGTTCCCCCCCCAAGTCACACAGCCGGCCCCAATCCGATGGGCGCCGGCACGATGTTCACGATGCGTGTGAAAAGCGCGCTGTATTCGAAGTCCGCCGCATGCCCGGTCATCGGGTCGCGGTTTTGCGCGAAGGCATCGTCTAGGTCGCGCCAGTCGTCCTCGGTCAGCACGCGCTCGGCCAGCGGCAGGATCTCGCGTTCCTCCAGCGCCATGTGGCTCAAGTAGAAGTCGACATACTCGCCGACCGTTCTCTCGAAGGCTGCGCGCCGCGGCTCGCCGAGCATCTCGAAGGCCAGCAGCGCGTGCTCGACGTCGCGGATCCTGCGTTCGCCCCGGGCATGGTCGCCGTCCAGCTTGTCCAGCAGGTCGCGCGAGATCGGCGTCTTGGCGCGCAGCTTGGGAAACAGCAGCTCGGTTTCCTTGCGGTGATGGCGATTCTCGGGAAATTCGTCCACATAGAAGAGCATGGCGCGCAGCACCGCGAAATCGGGCAAGGTGCCCTTCTTCCTGTGCTGCTCGAGCAGCATGACGATGGAGCGGAGCACGGCGGCGAGTGCGGCATGCTCCTGGCGAATGATGCGGACGGTGGCGTGGGTCATGGAGTCTTCCTTTGCATGCCTGAAGGGTCGCGTTTTTGCCGCTCGCGGGCTTGTTCCAGATCAAGCCGCGCGGCGCGGCCGCCTGGATACTGGTTGCATCCCCTCCACTCCGGACTCATGCCATGTACCAGCGCATCCTCGTTCCCATCGATGGCAGTTCCACGTCCGGCCGCGGCCTGACCGAAGCCATCCATCTGGCCAAGCTCACGGGCGGGCGTCTGCGCCTGGTGCACGTCATCGACGAGCTGTCGTTCGCGCTCGCCATGGACGCCTACTCGGGCTATGCCGGCAACTGGCTCCAGGAACTGCGCGGCAACGCCACGAAGCTGCTCGAAGCTTCGCGGGCCCGGGCTGCCGAAAACGGTGTCCAAGCCGATGTGGTGCTGATCGACCGCTTCAAAGGCGCCGTGCACGAGCAGATCGTCGCCGAAGCGCAGGCATCTGATGCCGACCTGATCGTGATCGGCACCCATGGCCGCCGCGGCATCGGCCGCTGGGTCATGGGCAGCAGCGCCGAACATATCCTGCGCATGTCGCCGGTGCCGGTGCTGCTGGTGCGCGCACCCGACGACGCCAAGGCCGAGCACGAGCGCTTCAAGCTGCCGATCGGCGTGCTCGCGAGCCAGTAGGTAGCCGATGCGCGCCCTCAGGGCACGGCGCGCCGTCGCTCCGTGTGCCCCGCCCTCTCCCACCGCCTCTTTTACCGGCTCGCAGGCAGCGCGTTCAGCGGAATCCGGAGGTACGAGACGCCGTTGTCGTCCGCCGGCGGAAATCGGCCGCCGCGCACGTTCACCTGGATCGACGGAAGAATCAGCGTCGGCACTTCCAGGGTCGCGTCGCGGGCTGTGCGCATGGCCACGAACTCATCGACGCCGATGCCGTCGCGCACGTGGATGTTGTGCGCGCGCTGGTCGGCGACCGTGCTCTGCCAGCGGGCGGGCCGCGACGCTGGCGGGTAGTCGTGGCAAACGTACACGGCGGTGTCGGGCGGCAGCGCCAGCAGCCTGCGCATCGAGCCGTAGAGCTGCCGTGGGTCGCCACCGGGAAAATCGGCCCGGGCGCTGCCCAGATCCGGCATGAAAAGCGTGTCGCCAACAAAGACGGCGCCGTCCACCAGATAGGCCATGTCCGCAGGGGTGTGGCCCGGCACCAGCAAGGCGGTGACCTCCACATCGCCGATGCGGAAAACCTCGCCGTCCTTGAACAGATGGTCGAACTGGCTTCCGTCCGGCAGAAACCCGCGCTCCAGGTTGAAGAGCTTCTTGAACGTCGACTGCACGACGCGGATGTTTTGTCCGATCGCGATCTTGCCGCCGGCCTGCGCCTGGACGTGGCGAGCGCCGGACAGGTGATCGGCATGCGCGTGCGTCTCCAGGATCCAGTCGATGCGCAGCTCGTGCTCCCGCACAAAGGCCAGCAAGCGGTCGGCCGACGCGGTGCCGGTGCGGCCTGACTTGAAGTCGAAGTCCAGCACCGGGTCGATGACCGCGGCATGCCGGCTCGCGCGCTCCCACACGACATACGACACCGTCCACGTCGCCGGGTCGAAAAAGCCTTGGATCGTCGTGCGGGATGTCATAGGTGTTCTATCTGTGATGTTCAGTTAGCTCACAAACATTATATGTTTATATATACTATATGGGCTGAAACTGAAGCCGAAACGTGAACCCATGAAGACCTCCACCCTGGCCATCGACCCAGACCTCCTGCGCGGCGCCGCCGGCAAGGCGGTCGCGGCGCTCAAGCTCCTGGCCAACGAAGACCGGCTCTTGCTGCTGTGCCAGCTCTCGCAAGGCGAGATGTGCGTGAGCGACCTCGAACAGAAGCTGGGCATTCGCCAGCCCACGCTGTCGCAGCAACTGAGCGTGTTGCGCGGCGAGGGCGTGGTCGACACCCGCCGCGAAGGCAAGAGCATCTTCTACAGCGTGGCCGATCCGGCTTTGCTTGAAATCCTGGCGGTCCTCTATCGCCTTTACTGCCCCAAGGAAGAATGATGTCCATCGACTGGAACCACTTCACCCCGTTCACGGCGCTGGCCGGCGGCGTGCTCATCGGCCTTGCCGCGGCGATGTTCGCGCTGCTCAACGGCCGCATCGCAGGCATCAGCGGGGTGCTCGGCGGGCTGCTCCGACCGTTGAGGGGCGACGTTGCCTGGCGGGTCGCCTTCGTGCTCGGACTGGTCGGCGCGCCGGCGGTTTATGGGATCGTTGCGGTGGTGCCCCTGCCCCGGATCGACGCCGGATACGGCGCGCTCGTCCTGGCCGGGCTGCTCGTCGGCCTGGGCACCCGGTACGGGTCGGGCTGCACCAGCGGCCACGGGGTCTGTGGGCTGTCTCGCCTGTCGCCGCGCTCGCTCGCGGCAACCATCGCATTCATGGGCGCCGGCTTCGCCACGGTGTTCGTGGCCCGTCACCTGTTCGGCCTTTGAGGAGATTCCAGATGATTGCCCTTGCGTCGTTGCTCGCCGGCCTGGTCTTCGGACTCGGCCTCATCCTCTCCGGCATGGCCGACCCGGCCAAGGTGCTCGGCTTCCTGGACATTGCCGGCGCCTGGGATCCTTCGCTGGCCTTCGTGATGGCGGGCGCCATTGCCGTCGGCATGGTCGCGTTCATGGTGGCCAGGCGCCGCACGGTGTCCTTGCTGGGTGCCCAGATGCGCCTGCCCACCGCACGTCACATCGACCGGCGCCTGCTGGTGGGCGGCATGCTTTTCGGCGTGGGCTGGGGCATTGCGGGCTTCTGCCCCGGCCCGGGCCTGGTGGCGCTTGGCATGGGCGAAGTCAAGGCGCTTGTCTTCGTGGCGGCCATGCTGGCCGGCATGGGCATCTTCGAACTGCTCGAAGGACGCAAACGCCCGGCGGCGACCCGTGCCGCATAACGGATGGCGATGGCTGGCGCAATGAACGAGGCGCGCCGACATCACCTCTTTGCGCGCGTTGCGCTGGCCTTGCGAACGGCATGCACCCGGCGCGGGGATGGCGCCGCAGACGGGCCCGCATCCAGTGCCACATGCAAGCTGCGCAAGGCATCGGTCACCACAGCCTGCCGCGAAGGCGTCGCGTCGACACCAGCTTCCGCGAACACCGTGCGGGACGCATCGACCGCCTCGCTCGCCCTGAAATGCCGGAACGCCTGCAACGGCGCCGCGGCCAGCGCGTGCCAGTCCCCGGCGCGCATGACCGCATCGGATTCCGCGCGGGTCAGCGCGATGCCGTCCTCGAAGGCGCGCGCGCCGATGGTCTCGACCATCTGGAGCGCGTGCAGCCAGATGCTGTATTGCGCCTTGCACAGCGCGAGCGGAAAAGTGAAATCGGTGCCCATGTGTGTGTCCTTCTCGCCCGAGGGGCGTTCACCGCCATGCTGACGCAGCACCGCGCCCGCGAGCTTGCGCGGGATCAATGCAACGACAACACCGCGCAAGGCTTGCGTGCTACCCTGCCCCCGGCTTGAGGATATCTACGACATCCGTGCCCCAATTCCTTGCCCACGCATGAAAACTGCCCCCCACATCGCGGTGCTCGACGACGAAGTCGACATCACGCTGCTGCTGGCCAACTACCTCCAGGGCCATGGCTTTCGCGTCACCCAGGTCCACAACGGCAGCGCCCTCATGACGCTGATGGACTCCGACCCCGCCGACCTGGTGCTGCTCGATCTCGGCCTGCCCGGTGAAGACGGCTTCTCCATCGCGCGCCGCATGCGCGAGCGCTGGCATTGCGGGCTGGTCATCGTCACCGGCCGGGGCGATGCGGTGGACAAGGTGGTGGGTCTGGAGGTCGGCGCCGACGACTACGTGACCAAGCCCTTCGACCTGCGCGAACTGGTCGCGCGCGTCAAGGCGGTGCTGCGGCGGTTGACGCCCCCGGCGCCGCTCTCGCCGGCGCTCGCCGCGCCCGCAGCCCCCGCCGCAGCGTCCGCGCACAAGCTGCGCTTTGCCGGCTGGCAGCTGGACACCGCCGCGCGCAGCCTCCTGAATCCGCAAGGCGCCGAAGTGGCGTTGACCGGCGGCGAGTTCGAGCTGCTGCAGGCCTTTGCCCGCCATCCCGGCCGCGTGCTGTCGCGCGACTTCCTGCTGGAGCAGACACGCGGACGCGAAGCCGCGCCTTTTGATCGCACCATCGACGTGCAGGTCGGGCGCCTGCGAAAGAAGATCGAGGCCGATGCGGACGACCCGCAGCTCATCAAGTCGGTGCGGGGCGCGGGCTACATCCTGATCCCGCCGGTGGTCCATGGCTGACACGCCGGGCACCCCGCCCTTCCTCTTCGACCTGCCCATCCAGGGCTTGCCGTCGGGCGTCGAGGAAGGCAGTGTCTTCCGCTCGCTCTTCATCGCCTACCCCGATTCGCTGCTGCTGGTGGACCAGTCGGGCCGCATCATGCTGGCCAATCCTTCGGCGGCCGCGCTGTTGGGCTACCCCGTGGAAGAGCTGGTGGGCCTCAATGTCGATGTGCTGGTGCCCGACAGCATCCGGCCGCGCCATGCCTCGTACCGCGAAGCCTACGGCCGCGCGCCCCGCGCTCGCCCCATGGGCACGCACATGGAGCTGGTGGCCAAGCGCAAGGACGGCAGCGAAGTCATGGTCGAGATCGCGCTCAGCCCGCTGCAGAGCCACGGGCTGCCCTTCGTGGTGGCCGCCATCCGCGACATTGGGGCCTACCCCCGCGTGAAGCAGGCGCTGCAACGCGCCCGCTACAGCGAGCACCTGGCCCAGCTCGGGCGCCTGGCGGTGGACACGCGCGACCTGCGGGTGGTGCTCGAACACGTGCCTGAACTCATCACCACGGCCTTGCAGGTCGAGGTCGCGGTGGTGTGGTTGCTCGAGGCCAACCGCCTCGAATTCCGGGTGGCCAGCGGCGTGGGCCTGCTCGCCGGCGAGGAGGTCGGCACGCGCTTGCCCAACCGGCCCGACACCCCGCCCGGCTTCGTGCTGTCCCAGGGCCGGCCGGTGGTGGTGCCCGACTACAGCCTGGAACATCGCTTTGCCGTGCCCCAGGTCTATCTCGATGCGGGCCTGGTCAGCGCGCTGGCCGTGCCGCTGAGCGATCGCGGGCGCGTGATCGGCATGCTGTCGGTGCGCTCCAAGGAGTCCAGGCGTTTCGGGGACGAAGAGGTGCGCTTTCTCGAATCGCTGTCCAACCTGCTGGCCACCAGCCTGCAGCGCGTGCAGACCGAGGAGGCGCTCAACCACGCGCAGCGGCTGGAGAGCGTCGGCCAGCTCACCGGCGGCATCGCGCACGACTTCAACAACCTGCTGACCGTCATCCAGGGCAACCTCCAGGTGCTCGAAGAAATGCCCGCGCTCGCGCAGGACAGCTACGCCCAGCAGCTGCTGGGCGCCGCCACGCGCGCCACGCGGCGCGGCGCCGAACTCACCGGCAAGCTGCTCGCGTTCTCGCGGCGGCAGCTGCTGCAGCCCAGCGCCGTCGACACGCAGGGGCTGCTGCATTCGCTGGCCGACATGCTGCGCCGCACGCTGGACCAGCGCATCCGCATCGAGATCGACACCGCGCCCGACTGCCCGCCCGTGATGGCCGACCCGGGGCAGCTGGAATCGGCGCTGCTCAACATCGCCATCAACGCGCGCGACGCCATGCCCGAGGGCGGCACGCTGCGCTTTCGCACCGAGGTGTGCGGCGCCCTGCCGGCCGCCCTGCTCGGCGAGCGCGACGCACCGGGCATCGACGCCGCCGCACGCTTCGTGGCGATCTCCATCGCCGACAGCGGCACCGGCATGTCAGAAGACGTGAAGGAGCGCGCCTTCGAGCCCTTCTTCACCACCAAGGAGGCCGGCCGCGGCACGGGCCTGGGCCTGAGCACCGTCTACGGCTTCGTCAACCAGTCGCGGGGCGCCGTGGCGATCGACAGCAAGGCCGGCCAGGGCACCACGGTCACGCTCTACCTGCCGCAGCAGCAGGACGCCCGCCCTGCCCTTGCTCCCGCCATGGACGCGCACGCCGATGAAACCGTGCCCGCAGGCCTGCGCGTGATGCTGGTGGAGGACGACGCCGAGGTTCGCAAAGTGGTCCAGACGTTTCTTGCCACGCTGGGCTGCGAGGTGGTCGCGGTCGCCACCGGCGAACAGGCGCTCTCGCTGCTGGATGCGGGGGCGGAGCCGCTCGACCTGCTGCTCAGCGACATCGCCCTGGGTGCCGGCATGCGCGGCACGCGCCTGGCGGCCGAGGTGCAGCGGCGCTTTCCGCAGCTGGCGGTGCTGCTGATGTCGGGCTTCTCTTCGGAGCTGCTGGATGCCGACCGCGAAGTGCCGCAGAGCTGGGAGCTGCTGCGCAAGCCCTACACGCGCTCCGAACTCGCGCAGGCCATGGCGAAGGTACTGGCCGGGCGCGCCTGAACGGCTCGGCGCGAGTCTCTTACTGGAGCATGGCGGGCGCCGGCACCATCGCGGGTGCCGTCACCGGCGACAGGCAGCGCTGCACAAAGGCGGACAGCGCACCCACGTCGGGAATCTGCACATCGCGGCGTCCCTTGGTGGCGAAGCCGATCACGTTGTCGCGCGCCATCCGCGACAGCGCCCGGCTCACGCTCTCCAGCGTCATGCCCAGGTAGTTGCCGATTTCGGCGCGCGTCATGCGCAGCGTGATCTCGTCGGTGCGCATGCCGCGCTCGGCCAGCGTCTGGGCCCAGTAGCGCAGGAACTCGGCCACGCGGGCATCGGCCGGCAGCGTGCAGACGGACATCAGCGAGTCGCGGTCGTGCGAGATCTCGCGGCTCATGGCGGTGTGCAGCACCTGCAGCACGGCGGGATGCCGGGCACATGCGGCCAGCAGCGACTCGTACGACACCGCCCAGATCTCGCCGGTGTCCATGGCCACCGCGTCGCACGAATAGCGGCTGCCGGCGATGCCGTCGAAGCCCAGCCAGTCGCCGCGGAACTTGAGGCCCACCACCTGCTCGCGCCCGTCGGCCGACAGGTTCACGATCTTGAAGAAGCCCGAGTTCAGGATGTAGAGATTGCCGAAGCGCTCGCCCGCCTGGTAGATGACGTCGCCCGTGTGCACGACGCGGCGCTGCGGCTTGAGTTGCTCGGCCAAGAGCTTCAGGGTGTCGGCGGTCTGCCGCCCCGCGCATGCCGGGCCGGCTTCGGCCCGTGCGGTGCCGGTACGAAGGGGGGCGAAGGTCTGGGCGGTGGCGGTGTCGAGCATCTGGGGTCCTTGGGTGATCTGTCGTGGCGAGTGGCTGTCGCGTGTCGATGGCTGTCGCGTGTCGATGGACCGATGCTATGAAGCCCGCGGCACCGCAATGCCAACACTCGGCGTCGGTGGGTAACGCTCGGTGAATGAAGTGTGTCCGGCGTGTATCAACGGCCGCCGGCGTGCCGCAAGTCACGCAGGCCCGCGCTCCAGCCTTGACCTGCATCAACCGCCGCGAGGTGGCCGTCCCTTACCTTGGCCGGCCACACACCGACCATCGCCATGCCCCTTCTCCCCAAGACCCGCGCGCCCGCCGCCGCCGCACCGCAGCTGTCGCCACTGAAGGTGACGAGCCTGCTGTGCCGCGCACGGCAGCTCCAGCGCGCCGCGCTGGAAGGGAACACGCCCAGGCTGCTGCGCGGAAAGAACCTGGGACTGTTATGCGAGACGCAGCCCGACGACGCGCAGGCGCTGTTTCGCAGCGCCGCCGAGGAACTGGGCGCGCGCGTGGCCGTCATGCGCTCGGGCATGTCGCTGGTGGATTCGCCACAGGACGTGCAGCACACCGCCCGCATGCTCGGCCGGCTCTATGAAGCCGTGGAGTGCCAGGGCCTGGCTCACGCGCTGGTGGAATGCATCGCGCAGCACGCGGGCATTCCGGTTTTCGACGGCGCCGCCACCAAGGACCATCCGGCCGACCGCCTGGCCGAGCTGCTCGGCGACAGGACCCCGCTGGCCGACAACCGGCGCTTCGTGCTCCAGGCCTTGCTGCTGGAAGCCATCGCTTGAATTGCGGGCTGCACGCAGTGACCCCGCTACTGCACTCACCTCCTCAAAGGAACTCGCCATGAACACCGCCATGCCGTGCGCAACGCTCCACCCCGCAGATCGCCCGCGATGTGCATGAGCCTGCTCGAAAAGCTTGCCGCGGCCACGCTGCCCTGCATCGAGGCCGACCCGCTGCTGATCGACAGGCTGCGCGTGCTCCAGGCTGCCAGCCATATCGGGGCGCTGATTCCTCCGGTTCAGATGGGCTGCGACCAGCCCCTGTGCGAGGAAGCCGCCATCGTCTTCCAGGTCACGCCCACGGGCCGGCAGACCCTGCGCACGGGCGCGCCGCCGGAGCCCGCACACATCGATGCCTGGTTCAGCGGCACCAGGCGTCGATCTGGCGCATGAGGTCCCACCACACGGCCTGCGCCGCAACGCCCGCCAAGAGCACGCCGGCCAGCCGCGCGCCCCAGGCCTGGTGCGCACCGCCAACCCAGCGAAGCCGCTGCCAGAGCCAAGGGCCCAGCAGCAACGAAGCGCCGCTGCCGATCGCGAACAGCGCCATCAGCATCGCACCCTGCAACGGCCCATTGCCCAGGCTGGCCATCATCAGCGCCGAATAGAGCAGCCCGCACGGCAGCGCCACCCACAGCATGCCGGTGGCCAGCACGCCCAGCCATGTGCGTCCCGCGAGCGGGCGAAGACGCGCTTCGAGGCCGCGTCCAATGCGCTGCGCCCACAGCGGCTGGCGCCCCGTGGCGGCGAGCATCGCGCCCCAGGCGAACACGAAGACATGCATCAGCACCCACAGCGGCCGCAATGCGGCGACATGGATGCTGGCCTGGGCCAGGGTTTCAACGCTCGCGGCAGCGATCGCACCTGCGATTGCATAGCTTGCGATACGGCCCAGATGGAAAGCGGCCGGCGCCGCACCGCCGATGGGCACTGCGCCCTGCCCCGCCGGAACGATGGACATCACCGGCACGATCCGTATCACCGCCGCCGATGCCGCGCCGCACATCGCCACGCAATGCGGCCCGCCCGCAAGGCCCATCACCAACGCGGCACCGGCGAGCGCAAGCTGCATGCTCAGACCACCCGTGAGAAGCGCGCGCGGTTCTCGCGGCAATAGCGGTCGAACACCATCGCGACAGCTCGCACCAGAAACCACCCTTGCTCGGTGACCACGAGGTCGTGGTCGCTCAGCCGCACCAGGCCCTGGGCCACCAGCGGACCGAGCGCTGCGAACTCGGTCGCGAAGTAGCGGCGGAAATCGACCGCGTAGGCCTCGCCCATCGCGTTGAAATCGACGCGGCCACGGCACATCAACGCCATGATCACCGCGCGCCGCAGCAGGTCGTCGCGCGAGAGCGCAAGGCCGCGCACCACGGGCAGGCGCCCCTGGTCGAGCAGGTCGTAGTAGTCGTCGAGCGTCTTGGCGTTCTGGCTGTAGGTGGCGCCCACCCGGCCGATGCCCGACACGCCCAGCGCAACCAGATCGCCCTCGGGCCGCACGCCGTAGCCCTGGAAGTCGCGGTGCAGGCGCCCTTCTCTTTTCGCCATTGCAAGCGGGTCGTCGGGCAGCGCGAAATGGTCCATGCCGATATACACGTAGCCCGCCTCGGTGAGCCGTTCGATCGCGGCGGCGAGCATGCGCACCCGGGTGGCCGCATCGGGCAGCTCGTCGGCTGCGATGCGCCGCTGCGGCTTGAAGCGCTCGGGCAGGTGCGCATAGCCATAGAGGGCGATGCGATCGGGCCGCAGATCGCGGATCTGCGCCAGCGTGCGCCCGAAGGACGTATCGTTCTGGCGCGGCAATCCATAGATGAGGTCCACGTTGATCGACTCGAAACCCAGCGCGCGAGCCTTGTCCATCAGCGCGAAGACCTGCGACGCAGGCTGGATGCGGTGCACTGCCTTCTGCACCCCGGGGTCGAAGTCCTGCACGCCGAAGCTCAGCCGGTTGAAGCCCAGCGCGGCCAGGCTGGCCAGGCGTTGCGCGTCGACCGTGCGCGGATCGATCTCGATGGAGCGTTCGCCGCCCGGAGCGAACACGAACGAGCGGTGCAGCAACGCCATGAGCTCGCCCAGTTCCGCGTCGTCCAGGAACGTGGGCGACCCGCCGCCCAGGTGCAACTGGGAGACAGTGGTGCTGCGCCCCAGCTGTGCGACCTGCAACTGCACCTCCCGTGCAAGGTAGGCCAGGTATTGCCGGCCGCGTTCGCGGTGGCGCGTGACGATCTTGTTGCACGCGCAGTAATAGCAGAGCGATTCGCAGAACGGAATGTGAACGTAGAGCGACAGGGGCGGCGCCTCGGCGCCCGCCTCGCGCCGCTTGCACAGCGCCTGCGCGTAAGCCTCGGCGTCGAAAGCCTCCACGAAGCGGTCGGCGGTGGGATAGGAGGTGTAGCGCGGCCCGGGAACATCGAACTGACACAGCAACTCGACGGGCAGCGGCACCTTCGGACAGATGGGCACTGGAGCGGAAAGAGCCATTGCCGTCATGCTCACGAGGAGGCTTCTCGCCGTTCTTCAGCGTCGCGCGGCTCCACCAGCAGCACGGTGCAGGCGCTGGAGGCCGCCGCCATCAGCCAGAAAATGAAGAACGCGGCGGTGTAGGCCCCCTGGCGCGACATGCCCAGCGCATCGGCGCCGCAGTACACATCGACCGGGTCGACGAGCGCAAACACCAGCATCTCCATGGCGCAAGCCACCAGGAACGACGGCCACAGGACGCCGACCATCCGGCGCATCCCGCTCATGGCACGGCCTTTGGCGCCGGCAGCGGCACATCGTTTGTCGGCGTGGCGGCGTGGTTGCGGCCGGCCACTGCGGGCAGCAGCTTGCGGGCCGCCAGGGTCTTGTTGATCTCGACGCCTTCGCGGTAGTAGTCCTCCGACACCAGAGCATCCGGGCTGCGCCAGGCCAGCCAGAAGGTCACGAAGCTCGCGACCACCACCACGGCGGGGCCGCCGATCACCATCCACATCAGCGGATGTCGCCACCAGGCATCGGTTGGCTTGTCGTTCGTTGTTGCAGCATTCATCTCGGGCTTTCAGCGCGGCACCAGGAAGGCCGCTTTTTCAGACACCTGCGCACCGCTGCCCTCTTCGCGAATCGCGAGATGCACCGTGTGCGAACCGGCGGGCACCGCGCCGTAAGGCACTTGCAGGCGCACGGCGACCCAGCGCGACTGGGCCGCCTCGACCGTCACCGGCTGCTCCGCCGACACGCTCAGGCCCTGCAATCCCTCGGCCGTGATCCGGTAGCGCTGGGGTGCTTCGGTGGCGTTCATGATCTGGAGGCGGTAGACGTTTTCCAGCCGCCCGCCCTCGGCGATGCGGGCCAGCGATGCGCGGTCGCGCACCACATCGACCTTGAAGGGCGTGCGCGCGAGCAGGCTGCCCAGGATGCCCGCCACCAGCAGCATCAGCACCGCCGTGTAGACCAGCACGCGCGGCCGGAGCACGCGCCGCAGCAACTGGCGGCGCGACCAGCCGGCCTCCATGCCGTTCTGCGTGTCGTAGCGGATCAGCCGCGGCGGGTAGGCCATCTTCTGCATCACGGTGTCGCAGGCATCCACGCACAGGCCGCAGCCGATGCATTCGTACTGCAGGCCCTGGCGAATGTCGATGCCGGTCGGGCACACCTGCACGCACAGGCCGCAATCGATGCAGTCGCCCAGCGCCAGCGTGCGCGGATCGGGGCCCTTGCGACGCGGCGCACGCGGCTCGCCGCGTTGCGGGTCGTAGCTGACGATGAGGGTGTCGCGGTCGAACATCGCGCTCTGGAAGCGCGCATAGGGGCACATGTACTTGCAGACCTGCTCGCGCATGAAGCCGGCGTTGCCGTAGGTGGCAAAGCCGTAGAAGAAAACCCAGAACACTTCCCACGACCCCATCTGCGTCTGCAGGAAGGCCATGCCCAGTTCGCGGATGGGCGTGAAGTAGCCCACGAAGCTGAAGCCGGTCCACATCGCGATGCCGATCCACACGGTGTGCTTGAACCATTTCTTGACCAGCTTCTCGGCCGACATCGGCTCGGTGTCCAGCCGCATGCGCGCGGTGCGGTTGCCCTCGATCTTGTGTTCCACCCACATGAAGATCTCGGTGTAGACGGTCTGCGGACAGGCAAAGCCGCACCACAGCCGCCCCGCCACCGCGGTGAACAGGAACAGCGAGAGCGCGCTCACCACCAGGAGGCCCGACAGATAGATCAGGTCCTGCGGATACAGCACCAGCCCGAAGATGTAGAAGCGGCGCGCGGCCAGGTCGAACAGCACCATCTGCCGCTCGCCCCACTGCACCCATGGGAGCCCGTAGAACACGAGCTGGGTCAGAAACACCATGGCCCAGCGCCAGCGCGCGAACATGCCGCGCACGGTGCGCGGGTAGATCTTCTGCGTGGCCTCGTAGAGGCCACCGTGCTCGCTGGCTGCCGCGGCGGCAATGGGAATGATCTTGCGGGTCATCGAGGTGCGCGGTCAGGGCGTGGCCGCGGCCGTATTCGAAAAGCCCCACACATACGACGCGAGCATCCGGATCTGCGCCTCGGTCAGGCGCCCTTCCTGCGCGGGCATCTCGCTGTGCTTGCCCGCATTGATCATCTGGACGATGGCCGCCTCGCCGTAGCCGTGGAGCCAGACCTTGTCGGCGAGGTTGGGCGCGCCCAGGGCCTGGTTGCCGACGCCGCCGATGCCGTGGCAGGCGGCGCATGCGGCGAACTTCGACTTGCCGAGGCCGGCGCGCACCGAGTCGTTCGGCTCGCCCGACAGGCTCAGCACGTAGTTGGCGACGTTCTTCACATCGTTGGGCGTGCCGACGGCCGCCGCGATGGGCGGCATCACGCCCACGCGTCCCTTGGTGATGCTCTCGGCGATCTTCTCGGGCGTGCCGCCGTGCAGCCAGTCCTTGTCGGTGAGGTTGGGAAAGCCCTTGCTGCCGCGCGCGTCGGAGCCGTGGCACTGGGAACAGTTGTTCATGAAGAGCCGCTCGCCGATGGCCCTGGCCTGCGGGTCGCGTGCGACCTCTTCGACGGGCATGGCCGTGTAGCGTGCGTAGATGGGTGCGAGCTCCTGCGTGGCCTTGGCCACCTCGGCCTCGTACTCGCCGCGCGAGCTCCAGTCGGACTGCCCCTTGAAGCTGCCCAGGCCCGGATACACGGCCAGGTAGCCCAGCCCGAACACGATGGTCAGCACGAAGAGCCCGACCCACCACATCGGCAGCGGGTTGTTGGCTTCGCGCAGGTCCTCGTCCCACACATGGCCCGTGGTGTTGTCCTCGCTGGGCGCCACCCGCTTGCGCGCGGTGAACCACAGCAGCAGCACGCAGCCCAGGATGCTCAGCAACGAGGCCACGGCCACATAGTTCGACCAGAAACGGCTGATGAAATCGCTCATGCTCGTGCGCTCCTCAGTCCTGCTCGAACGGCAGCCGGGCCGCGTCCTGGAAGTCGCGCGCATTGCGCCGCGAATACGCCCAGGCCACGATGCCGATGAAGACGACGAAGCAGGCAACGGTTGCGGCCACGCGCAGGATGGTGATGTCGATCATGGTTGGTGTCCTTTGCCGCTCACTTGAGCGCCAGTCCCAGCGATTGCAGGTAGGCCACCGTGGCCTCCATCTCGGTCTTGCCGTCCACCGCCTTGGTGGCGCCGGCGATCTCTTCGTCGCTGTAGGGCACGCCCACCGTGCGCAATGCGCGCATGTGGTTGGGCAGGGCCTGCGCGTCGACCAGGGTTTTCTCCAGCCACGCGTAGGCCGGCATGTTCGACTCGGGCACCAGGTCGCGCGGGTTGTTCAGGTGGATGCGATGCCATTCGTCGCTGTACTTGCCGCCCACGCGGTGCAGGTCGGGCCCGGTGCGCTTGCTGCCCCACTGGAACGGATGGTCGTAGACGAACTCGCCGGCCACTGAGTAGTGGCCGTAGCGCAGCGTCTCCGAGCGAAAGGGCCGGATCATCTGCGAGTGGCAGTTGTAGCAACCTTCGCGCAGGTAAACATCGCGCCCGGCCAGTTGCAGCGGCGTGAGCGGCTTGACGCCCTGCACCGCCTCGGTGGTCGACTTCTGGAAGAACAGCGGCACGATCTCCACCAGGCCGCCGATGGCCACCACCAGCAGGATCAGCACGATCATCAGCAGGTTGTTGGTCTCGATCTTCTCGTGGCTGAAGCCGGTGGATTTTTCGGGGTTCGGGTTCATCGTGCGTCCTCAGGCGTGGGCCATGGCGGGGGCCGGGATTTCGGCGCGCACCGAGGAACCGGAGATGACCGTCATCCACACGTTCCAGGCCATCACCAGCATTCCCGACAGGTAGAGCAGCCCGCCGATCAGGCGCACCAGGTAGAACGGGAAGGTGGCCTTCACGCTCTCCACGAAGGTGTAGGTGAGCGTGCCGTCGGGGTTGATCGCGCGCCACATCAGGCCCTGCATCACGCCGGCGATCCACATGGCGGCGATGTACAGCACGATGCCGATGGTGGCCACCCAGAAGTGGAATTCGATGGCCTTCACGCTGTGCATGGCGGTGCGCCCGTACATGCGCGGAATCAGGTAGTAGAGCGAGCCCATCGTGATGAAGCCGACCCAGCCAAGCGCGCCGGAGTGCACATGGCCCACGGTCCAGTCGGTGTAGTGGCTCAGGGCGTTGACGGTCTTGATGGACATCATCGGCCCCTCGAAGGTCGACATGCCGTAGAACGACAGCGAGACGATCAGGAAGCGCAGGATCGGGTCGGTGCGCAGCTTGTGCCAGGCGCCCGAGAGCGTCATCACGCCGTTGATCATGCCGCCCCAACTGGGCGCCAGCAGGATCAGCGAGAACACCATGCCCAGCGACTGCGTCCAGTCCGGCAGCGCCGTGTAGTGCAGGTGGTGCGGACCCGCCCACATGTAGGTGAAGATCAGCGCCCAGAAGTGGACGATGGAGAGCCGGTACGAATACACCGGCCGGCCGGCCTGCTTGGGGATGTAGTAATACATCATCCCGAGGAAGCCCGCGGTGAGGAAGAAGCCCACGGCGTTGTGGCCGTACCACCACTGCACCATCGCGTCCTGCACGCCGGCATAGGCCGAGTAGCTCTTCATCCAGCCCGCCGGAATCGCCGCGCTGTTGACGATGTGCAGCAAGGCCACCGCGATGATGAAGGAGCCGAAGAACCAGTTCGCCACGTAGATGTGGCGCACGCGCCGCATGCCGATGGTGCCGAAGAACACGACGGCGTAGGACACCCACACCACCGCGATCAGGATGTCGATGGGCCACTCGAGCTCGGCGTATTCCTTGCCGCTGGTGTAGCCCATCGGCAGGCTGATGGCGGCCGCCACGATCACGGCCTGCCACCCCCAGAACACGAAGGACGCGAGCTTCGGCGCGAACAGCCGTACCTGGCAGGTGCGCTGCACCACATGAAAGCTCGTGGCCATCAGTGCGCAACCGCCGAACGCGAAGATCACCGCGTTGGTGTGCAGCGGCCGCAGCCGCCCGTAGCTGAGCCATGGGATGCCGAGGTTGAGTTCGGGAAATGTCAGCTGCGAGGCGATGATCACGCCGACCAGCATGCCGACCACGCCCCAGACCACGGACATGAGCGCGAACTGCCGCACGACGGTGTCGTCGTATGCCGCGGCAGGTGGGTTCGGTTGTTGCATCGTCGTGCCCTTGAATGAGTTGAGGGCAGTTTCAGCGCCGCCCTCCCCTCGGGGGTTGATGCAAATCAATCGCCGCGCAGGATGCGGTCGCCTTCGGCCTCGACGTCGTCGAACTGGCCGCGCTCGATGGCCCACCAGAGCCCGCCCAAGATCGCCAGGACCAGCATCACCGACAGCGGAATGAGCAGGAAGAGGATGTCCATCAGCGGCCCGCCTCGCCGCCGGCGGCAGTTGCTGTTGCAGCTGCCGCCGCACCACCCGCCAGCCGCGCCGCGTTGAGCACCACCACCAGCGAACTCGCCGCCATGCCCAGGCCGGCCAGCCATGCCGGCAGCCAGCCCGCCACGGCGAGCGGCACGCAGAGCGCGTTGTAGCCCGCAGCCCAGCCGAGGTTCTGGCGCACCACGCGCAGCGTCTTGCGGGCTTGCGCGATGGCCTCTGGCACGGTCGCCAGCCGGTCGCCCAGCACGACGAAATCGGCACGCGCTTGCGACAGCGGCACGGCACGGCCGAAGGCGAACGAGGCGTTCGCGCGGGCCAGCGAGGGGCCGTCGTTCAGGCCGTCACCCACCATCGCGATCTGCCGCCCCTCGGCCTGCAGGCGCCAGAGCACGGCCAGCTTGTCTTCGGGCGTGCAGTCGCCCTCTGCAAAGTCGATGCCGGCGCGGGCGCCGATCTCGCGGGCCGCACTGTCGCGGTCGCCCGAGAGCAACCGCACCGTGAGGCCCTGCGCGCGCAGCGCGGCCACGGCCGCGGCGGCATCGGGGCGAAGTTCTTCAGCGAGCACGAAGCTGGCGACCCAGCCCTCGTCATCGGAAAGATGGACCTGCGCCGTGTTGACATCCAGCGGCTCGACCTCGCAAAAGCCCGGCGACCCGAGGCGCATGAAACGGCCCGCGCTCGCCTTCGGCCGGCGCATCACCCCTTCGAGCCCGAGCCCTGCCGTCTCGCCGGCTTGTTCCACGGTCCAGTCGGGCGGCGAGCGGAACTGCGCCTGCCATGCGTTCACCAACGCCCGCGCCACCGGATGCAGCGACTGCGCACCGAGCGCCGCGGCCATTTCCAATGCATCGCCGGGACGCAGCCCCTGCCGGCAATAGACGCGCTCCAGGCGCGGGATATCGCCGGTCAAGGTGCCGGTCTTGTCGAACACCACCGTGTCGACCGATGCGAGCGCCTCCAGCGCCTGCAGGTTCGAGGTCAGCACGCCGCCGCGCGCCAGGGCGCCGGCGCTCGCGAGCATCGCGGCCGGTGTCGCGAGCGACAGCGCACAGGGGCAGGTCACGATGAGCACGGCCACCGCCACCATCAGCGCCTTGCCCGGGTCCGCCTGCCACCAGAACAGCGCCGCCAGCGCCGCCGATGCAAGCACCGCCACAAGAAACGGCCGCGCCACCCGATCCGCCAGCAACGCCAGGCGCGGCTTGCTGGCGGCGGCGCTTTCCATCAGCCGCACGATCTGCGCAAAGCGCGTGCCCTCGCCCACCGACTCGATGCGCACCCGCACCACGGCGGAGAGGTTGTGGCTGCCGGCCAGCACGCGGTCACCGCAGGGGCGCGGCACCGGCCGCGATTCACCGGTGAGCAAGGCTTCGTCGGCGCTGGTGTCGCCTTCGATCACCAGGCCGTCGGCCGGAAACGCCTCGCCCGGGCGCACGCGCACCACGTCGCCGGCGGCCAGCCGTCGCACGGCCACGCGGGTCCAGCTGCCGTCGGGTGCGAGGCGGTCGATGCCGTCCGGCAGCCGGTTCATCAGCGCTTCGAGCGAGCCGGCGGTGCGGTCGCGAAGCCGTGCCTCCAGCCAGCGGCCGGTCAGGAGGAAGAAGACGAACATCGTCAGCGAGTCGAAATACACCTCGCCGCCGAGCGGCCCGCCCGCGTCGAAGGTCGCGGCGCTGCTGACCGCGAAGGTCACGAGCACACCGAAGGCGACCGGCAGGTCCATGCCGACGCTTCCCGTGCGCAGGTCGCGCCAGGCGCTGCGAAAGAAGGGGCCGCAGGAAAACAGCACCACCGGCAGCGTGAGCACCCAGGACGCCCAGCGCAGCAGCTGCGCCGCATCGGCCGTCATGTCGCCGGGCCTGGCGATGTAGGCCGGGTAGGCGTACATCATCACTTGCATCATGCAGAGGCCCGAGACCAGCCAGCGCCACAGCGCCATGCGCAGGTCCTGCGCGCGCTGCGCGCGCTGCGCGCTGTCGGGCCGGATGCCGGCGGGGAGCAGCGGGTATCCGGCGGCGGCCGCGGCCTCGAACCAGCGCGAAGGCCGGGTGGCCGCGGCCGACCACACCACCCGCGCCCTGCGGCTGGCCGCACTGACCTGCGCCTCGATCACGCCCGGCACGCCGAGCAGCGCGGCCTCGACGGTGAAGGCGCAGGCGGCGCAATGCATGCCCTGCACCGCCGCATGCGATGTCCACCGGCCGGTGGCGCCATCGCCCTGCCCGCCTTGTTCGCCTTTCTCGGCCTTCTCGATTGGATCGGGCTGGCCGAACGCAGGCCATTCGGCCGGGTCGTCGAGCACCTGCCAGTTCTGCTCATCCGCCGGCGCGAACGAGGCTGGTGCAGAGGCCGGAGAACGGGAAGAAAGCGCGGAAAGCGGGGCCAGCGAAGCTTGCATCGCAGCAAGGCTACGGGCCGCCATCGCCGCGACCCTTGATCTGCATCAACCTCCGGGGCCGCGCCGTGCCTAAGCTCGCCGCACACCTTGCAGGAGACCCCCATGTTCAAACGCATCCTCGTTGCCACCGACGGTTCCACGCTCTCGAAGAAGGCCGTGACCAGCGCCATCGCCTTGGCCGCCCGGCACGACGCCGACCTGGTGGCGCTCAACGTGGTTCCGCGCTATCCGCGCAGCTACTTCGAGGGCGCGATGACCTTTTCCGCGGAAGACATCGGCCGCGTCGAGAAGCAATGGGCCGACAAGGCGCAGACGATGCTGGACGCCGTGAGCGCACGCGCCAAGGAAAGCGGCGTGCGCGTGAAGACAGCCACGGTCAACTCGGACCTGGTGGCGGAGTCGATCCTCGCCGCGGCGAAGAAGCACAAGAGCGATCTGATCGTCATGGCCTCGCACGGCCGCAAGGGCATCAAGCGTTTGCTGCTGGGCAGCGAGACGCAGCATGTGCTGGCGCATTCGATGCTGCCGGTGCTCGTGCTCCGATAAGAACCCGGGGCACCGCGAACCTCCAACCCGCGGTCAGTCCAGCGGCCGCAGCGCCACGCCCATGTCCCGCCAGTCCTCGGGGTGGCAGGTGAACAGCAGCACCTGGTGCCTTTGCGCGGCATCGAAGAGCACGCGCTTCATCTGCGCGAGACGCGGCGCGTCGCTGTGGACCAGCGCGTCGTCCAGGATCAGCAGCGTGGGGCGGCCGGCCTCCTGCAGCAGGTCGGCATAGGCAAAGCGGCTGATCAGCCGCAGCTGCTCGCGCGCGCCGAAGCTCATCTCATGCAGTTGCCCGCTTTCGCTGGCGCCGGCGGCGTTGGGCCGGGTGAGCATGGCGGGCGCGAGCCCTGCGTCCATCTGCACGGTCGCGCCCGGCATCAGCAGCGGCAGGTAGTGCTGCATGCGCGCCTGCAGCGGGGCCTGCAGCCGAGTCAGCGTGGCCTGGCGTTTCTGCTCGAGCTTGTCGCACAGCAGCGCGAGCGCATCGGCGCGGCGCTGAAGGTCGGTGTGCCGGCGCTGCGCCTGTGCCAGTAGCCCGGCCTGGGCCTCGCGCTGTTCCTCCAGGCCCTGCGCGCCGGCCTGCTGCAGCGTGTTTTCGAGCAGCAGCAACTGCTCGCGGCGCTGCTGGTGGCTGCGCGTGACCTGCTCGATGCTGCGCTGCAGGCGGTCGATGTCCTGCAGCACGATGTCGGGCCGGGCCGCCTGCACGTCGGCATGGGTGGCGTCGATGCGGGCGGTGAGCGCCTCGGCCTCGGCGCCCGCGGCCAGCCATTGCTGGCTGGCCTGGGCATGGCGTTGCTGCCGGCCCGGGTCGGCGAGCGTGGCCTGTGCCGCCGCGAGCTCGCGGCGGGCCGACTCGCTGGCCTCCTGCGCCACGGACTGCCGGCGCTGCGCTTCAGCCAGGGTTTTCTGCGTTGCCTGCTCGGCCGCCACGGCGGCGGACTGCGCTGCTTCGGCTTCCTCGATCGACAGCGTGGGTTCGGACGATGCCGCCGGCAGGCGTTGCTGCGCCGCCTGCGTGGTCGCGATGCGGGACTGCGCCTCGGCGAGTTCGGCGCGCAGCACCTCCAGCCCGCGCGGCGCGACGATGCCCAGCGCCTGCTGTGCGAGCTTGATCTGCGCATCGAGATCGGCCGAGGCGCCCAGGCGCGACTGGGCCTGCGCGATGTCTTCCACGCCGCCGGCCTGCAGCGCCGCCTGCAAGGCATCGCGCGCATCGCTGTGCGCGCGCGCCAGCGCGGCCAGGTCGTCGCCGCCCGGTGTGATGGTCAGTTGCCCGCCACCCGGCAGGTGCAGCGTGGCGGGTGCGTCGATGAGCCGCTCGCCCTGCCCGCTCAGTTCCTGCGTCCTGTCCTGTGCCTGCAGCGCGACGACCTGGCCGTCGGGCAGCACGAACTGCAGCCGCGTGGCCACGGCCTGCCGGCGCAGGTCGGCATCGCGCTCGGCGCGCTCCAGCTTGAGCAGCTGCGCCACATCGGCGGGCCGGATCTTCGGCGCCGCCGCGGCGCTGGCCTGCAGCGCGGCCAGCCGTTCGTTGGCTTCTTCGGCCCGCGCCAAGGCCTCCGCGCTGCGTGCCGCATCGGCCTGTGCCTGTTGCAGCAATTGCTGCAGATGGCGGCGCTGGGCTTGCTGGCTCGCGGCGCGCCAGGTTTCGCGGGCGCCGTCGACACGGCGTTGCGCGTCCGCCGCCTGCTGGCGTGCATGGGCCAGGGCCACATCGCTGTCCTGCACCTGTCGGGCCGCTTCCTCGCTGGCCCGCTCGCGCGCCTGCGCCACGGTCTGCTGCTGGGCGAGCCCGGCCAGCTCCTTGGCAAGCAGTTCGCGGGTTTCCTGCAACTGTTGCAGACGCGCGCGGTCGTTGCGCAACTGCGCCTGGCCGGCTTGCAGCGCCTCGTTGCGGGCCTGTGCGTCATGCAGCTCCAGGCGCAAGGCTTCCCACGGCCTGGCGGTTTCGTCGGCCTGGTGCTGCTGGCGCATGGCGGCAAGTTGATCGACCTGCTGGCGGTACGCGGTGATCTGCGCATCGAGTTCCGAGAGCCCTGCTTCGAGCGTTGCGACCTGCGCGATGGCTTCGGCATACGCGGCGCGCGGCTTGCCGGTCGAGGTCAGCAGCTCGTCGCGCTGCGCGCGCAGGCTGTCCAGGATCGCGTCGCCGCCGCTGGCTGCCAGCGCCGCGGCCGAATCGCCGGCGGGTTCGCGCAGGGCATCGTGCAGGTGGTCGCGCGCGTGCGTCACGTCCAGCTCTTGCCCGCGCCCCTGCTCCACCCACAGCAGGCCCGGAATGCCCCAGTTCTCGGGCTTGCTCGCGCCCTTGCCGGCGAACGAGAAACCGAACAGCTGCGCCAGGTGGTCTTCGGCATCGGTGCCGTCGAACGAACGCGCGCCGGCCACCAGCGTGCAGCGCTTCTTGCCCAGGAAACTCTTCACCAGCCGATGGCTCTGCCCGTCGATGAGAAAGTCGAGCTCCACCTGCGGCGCGGCGGCGCTGCCCTCGCCCCAGGGCCGCAGGTCTTCGACCGCCGTGGAACGGTGGCGCTCGAAGAAGGCCGCGCGGATCGCGCGCACCAGCGTGCTCTTGCCCGCCTCGTTGGCGGCGGCCACGATGTTGAGCCCGGGCTCGAATCCGTCGAGCTCGAAGGGCGCGCGAAAGCGCCGCAGCTGTTCGACGCGCAGGCGGGTGATCTGCAGCTTCATGGCTCAGGTGCCCTCCGCCGTTGCAGCCACCGGCACGCGCTGCGACAGTTCGGCCGCCAGCAGGGCCAGCGCGTCCTGCGCAATGCGTGCCTCGGGCGAGTCGGGTGAATCGGCGTGGGCCTGCGCCGCGCGCAGCTCCTGGATCACCTCGGCCAGGTAGCCGTCGGCCTGCAGGCCGGCGATGTCTTCGTCGGTGGGCACCAGCCGCAGGCCGGACAGATCGGCCTGCAGGTGCCGCGCCCGCGCCTCCGCGCGGCCGATGGCCGCCTGCAGCCGCTGCTGCCCGGCGACGTCGATGCGGCCCTGCACGCGCAGGTCCGCCACGTCGTGCGCGCCCAGCTGGTCCAGCTGGGCCGTCAAGGCGTCGGCGTCGCTGTCGATCTGCACGACGGCGTTGATGGATTGCCACCGAAACTGCGCGACCGCCAGTTGCCTGACCTGCGGCTCGGCACCTGGCGCAGCGATGTCCACCAGCAGCGCATGCCCTGCCCCGTTGTCCTTGAAGCGGTCGGGCTCCGGCGTGCCTGCATACCAGGTGCGCGCGTCGATGCGCTTGCAGCCGTGCCAGTCGCCGAGCGCAAGGTAGTCCAGCCGCGCCGTCGATGCGCGGTCGGGCGCGATGGGGTTGGTCGAATCGATGTCCTCCGACAGCAGGCCCTGCACGCTCCCGTGCGCCAGGCCGATGCGCAACAGGCACGAAGGCGTTGGCGCCGCGTCGAACCAGGCGGTGAGGTCGTTGTAGGTGTGGCGCTGCGCGAGCGGCGCCGGCAGCACGGCAAAGCCCTGGTCCTCGAACACGCGCACATCGGGCGCCAGCAGCGGATGCACGTTCGACGGCACCGCGCCCAGGCGCTGCGCGCGGGTCCACACGCTTTCCGCGAGCGCGGCGTCGTGGTTGCCGGGAATCATCAGCCAGGGGCCGGCGTAGCCCGCGAGCGCATTGAACAGCCGGCGCAGCGTGCGCTCCGAAACGGTCTGCACATCGAACACGTCGCCGGCCACGAGCACGGCATCGACCTGATGCTCGGTGGCCAGCGCGGCCAGGCGCTCGACCACCGCGATGCGCGCCTCGGCCAGGATGGGCGCGTGCTCGGGATCGAAGGTGGCGAACTGGCGGCCGATCTGCCAGTCGGCGGTGTGGAGGAAGCGGGTCATGGGGGTGTGAGGCAGCGTGTGCGGGGCGTCGTCGCAGAGGGAGGCATTAGAGCAGGACGGTGCGGGGCGGCGAGCCGTTCGGGCGAGTCTGTCGAAGCCTTGCACGCCGGGTCGGCATCTTCACGGCCCTGTTTGTCGCCGCTCGCAATTCAGCGTATAGGTAAAGCACCGGCCACGGTGTAGATTGCCCCCTCGCCCCGAACCCTTCTTTTCCTTCCTTCCCTTCCCCTGAGAGATCCATCTGCGTGACGACAACCGAAACCATGGCCGACGCCTGCTTTCCCGGCTTCAGCTCGGCGTTCACCATGGCGTTCCAGCCGATCGTGGATGTCGCGCGGCGCGAGATTTTTGCGCATGAGGCCCTGGTGCGCGGCCTGGCCGGAGAGAGCGCCGCCGAAGTGCTCGCCGGCGTTCATGCCTCGCGCCGCTTTGCGTTTCACGAGGCTTGCCGCGTAAGGGCCATCGAAATGGCCGCGGCGCTGGGCATGGCGTCCAGGCTCAGTCTGAATGTGCTGCCCAACGATGTCGCCCGGCAGCCCGAGTGCCTGCGCACCGCCATGGCGGCCGCGGAGCAATGCAATTTTCCGGTGAACCGCCTGATGTTCGAAATCACCGAGGATGAACGCGTGAACGACCTCGCCGCCCTCGCGGCGGTCTTTCGCGAGCACAAGCACCACGGCTTCACCTCCGCCATCGACGATTTCGGTGCGGCCTATGCAGGCTTCGAGCTGCTCGCGGCCTTTCAGCCCGATGTGGTGAAGATCGACATGAGCCTGGTGCGCAACATCCACGCCGACCCGGTCCGGCTGGCGATCGTGAAGGGCTTCGTCGCCACATGCGACGAGCTCCAGATCGACCTGATCGCGGAAGGCGTCGAGGTGTCAGAAGAAGTCGATGTGCTTCATGGGCTGGGCGTGGATCTGTTCCAGGGGTATTTGTTCGCCAGGCCCGGCATCGCCGCGTTGCCGGCGGTGAACTGGGGCGCCGCCTGAGGCATCGCGCGGCCCCGGCTCAGGCATTGCTGGTGGCGCGGACCTCCTCGATGGTCGTTTGCCCGGCCAGCACCTTGTCGATGCCGTCCTGACGCAAGGTGCGCATGCCTTCGCGCATGGCCGCCTGCTGCAGTTCTTCCGCGCGCGCCCCGCCCTGCACCAGGCCGCGCAGCGTTTTGGACATCACCATCAGCTCGTGGATGCCGACGCGGCCCTTGAACCCGGTGCCGTCGCAGTGGCTGCATCCGGTGCTGGCAAAGGCCTGCAGTTGCCCGTCGCGGCCATGGCGGCGGACCCAGTCGTCGCGCACGGCTTCGCGTTCGGCCGGGGTGTCTTGTGCCGGGAACACGTGCATGTAGTCGGCCAGCAGTTCCTCGACCGTCTCCGGGCTGGCGGGACTGCTGGTGATGCACTGGGTGCACAGGCGCCGCACCAGCCGCTGCGCCAGCACCGCCAGCAACGAGTCTGCAAAATTGAAGGGGTCCATGCCCATGTCCAGCAGCCGGGTCACGGTTTCGGGGGCGCTGTTGGTGTGCAGGGTCGACAGCACGAGGTGGCCGGTCAACGATGCCTCGATGGCGGTCCTGGCGGTTTCCTGGTCCCGGATTTCACCGACCATGATCACGTCGGGGTCCGCGCGCACAAAGGCCCGCAGGGCCTTGGCAAAGGTCCAGTCGATGCGGGGATTGACCTGCACCTGCCGCAGGCCCGCCTGGGTGATTTCGATGGGGTCTTCCGCCGTCCAGATCTTTCGCTCGGGCGTGTTGATGTGCATGAGCGCCGAGTGCAGCGTGGTGGTCTTGCCCGAGCCGGTCGGCCCGACGCAGAGCACCAGGCCGTAGGGGCGCTCCACGGCCTGGGTGAGCTGCGCCAGATTGCGCTGCGAAAGGCCCAGCTCGCTCATGGGAATGGGCTTGGCCGACGCCAGAATGCGCATCACCACGTCTTCCAGGCCGTTGTTGGTGGGAATGGTGGCCACGCGCAGCTCGATGCGATGCTGCGGCGAGTACTTGCCGAAATTGATCTTCCCGTCCTGCGGCTTGCGCTTTTCGCTGATGTCCAGGTCGCACATGATCTTCACGCGCGCGACGATGGCGTTGCGGTAGTTCGAAGGCAGCTCCAAGTAGGTATAGAGCCGCCCGTCGCGGCGAAACCGGATGCGTGTTTTTTCGTGCCCCGGACAGCTCTCGATGTGGATGTCCGATGCGCCCTCGCGGTGCGCCTCCTGGATCATGCTGTTGATCATCCGCACCAGGGAGTTGTCCGATTGCTCGATGGGCGCCTCGGTGCGGGCCGCCGCCGCGGGGCCTTCCTTCTCCAGGGTTTCCAGCAGCTCGCTGGTGCCCGGCATGTCGAACTCCAGGGGGCGCATGGGGTCGAGCTCGGCCGAGCGGTTCTTGGTGGGTTCGCCGACTTTTTCGTAGGCCTTGTGCAGCACGCTGTCCAGGTCGAAGCATTTGCCGAGCACCGGCACCACCTTCATCTGGGCGATGAACTCCACTTCGTCGATCACCGAGCGCCGGTTGGCGGGATCGTCCAGCGCGAGGACCAGGCGCCCTTCGTGAAGCATGAGCGGCATGACCTGAAGGCGCTGGGCCACGCTGTGGCCGATCTTGCGCAAGGCCTCGGTGGCGGCCGGAAACAGATGCAGGTTGACCTGCGGGTAGCCCATCTTCCTGACCAGCGCGGTCTGCAACTGGGCCCGGCTGACGACGCCCATGCGCACCAGGGTTTCGCCCAGCGGCACCTTGGGATCGAGCTGCTGCTGCGCCAGCCCCGCGCGCAACTGCTCCTCGCTGACCATGCCCAGCGCGGTCAGTGCCTCGCCGATTCGCGCAATCGGCATGCGGCTCTGGGCCTCCAGTTCGGTCAACAGTTGTTCGGGGGTGACGACTTCGGTAGATGACATGGGATGGGTTTCCTGTGGGCGGCCCGGGCCGCGCGATGACGTTAAGAAAGTCGGAGTCAAACGGAAAATTCGAACCTGTTTCTCCCCGCCGACTTGGCGGCGTAGAGCGCGCTGTCCGCGCGCGCGAGCAACTCTTCGGCGGTGACCGTGGCCTTGTCGCCTTCCCGGAAGACCACGCCGATGCTGGTCGTGACCTGCAGCGAACGGCCGTCGAATTCGAACGCGGGCGCACTGATCTGCGCGAGGATCTTGCGCGCCACCGCCGCCGCTGCGTCCCTGGTATGCAGGTTCTCCAGCACGACGACGAACTCGTCCCCCGCGAGCCGCGCCACGGTGTCGGTGCTTCGCACGCTGGCCAACAGGCGCCGGGCGTATTCGGCCAGCACGCTGTCGCCGCTGGCATGGCCCAGCGTGTCGTTGATGGCCTTGAACGCATCGATGTCCAGGAACATCAACGCAATGGCACTGCCGGTGCGCCGCGCCCGCAGGATGGCCGCGGGCAACAGTTCGTTCAGCGCGAGCCGGTTCGGCAGGCCCGTGAGCGTGTCGCGCCGGGCCAGCTCGGTCAGTTGGTTCTCCACGGCCTTCAGCGCGGTGATGTCCAGGCTCAGCGAGAAGATGCCGCGGGTGGTGCCGTCCGCCGCCTTGTCGGGCACGTAGCTGGTGCGGGTCAGGCGACGCTGGTCCTTGGTGTCGATCTGGGCTTCGAACTCGACGCGCTCGCCGCCCAGCGCCCGCGCGATCATCTCCTTGCGCATGGCATAGAGCTCGGACCCGGTCACTTCGCCGATGTGGCGGCCGAGCAGTTCCGCGGGCTCCACGTCCAGCCACTCGCGGTAGGTGCCGTTGGCGAAGGCGATCTTTTCATCGCGGTCGATGTAGGTGATGAGCGCTGGCAGGTTGTCCGTGATGGTGCGCAGGCGGTCTTCGCTCTCGGCCTGGTGCAGCTGGGCCTCCTTCAGCGCCGTGACGTTGAAGGCCATCAGGTAGAAGCCCGGCACCCGGCCCGCCAGGTCCTTGTCCGGGATCATGTGCACTTGGAAGTGGCCATCTCGGCCATGAAGCGGCGCCTGGATTGCAAAGTGCACCTGGTTTCCGGCCAGTACCGTGGGGATGTACGGCAGGTGCTGGCTGTACATGGCCTCGCCGAGCGAAGACCGCATCGTGACGCCGTCCAGCGGGCGGTCGCCGTGGTCTGCCATCTGCCGCGCCCGGCTGTTGGCATACAGGCAGTTCTGCTCGCTGTCGAAATAGCCCACCAGGGCGGGAATGCTGTCGGTCACGTCGCGCAGGCGCTTTTCTTGCGCGGTCAGGGCCCGCCGGATGTCGACGTCGTCGGTGATGTCGAAGGTCATCGCGAACACGCCCTGCACCGCGCCGGTGGCGTCCTGGTCGGGGATGTAGTGGGCCTTGTAGGTCCGCTCGCCGATGCCCAGCGCCGGATCGCCCCTCTTCTCGATGACCACCGTTTCGCCGGCAAGCGCACGCCGGATGTAGGGCTCGACGATGGCGAAATCGGCTTCGCCGCGCACCTTCGGCATCGACCGGCCGACCATCGCATCGCTCTTGTGCAGCGCCCGGATATGCGCGTTCACGAAGGTGTAGTTCAGCGATGCATCCACATGCGAAACCAGCGCCGGAATGTTGTCCGCAATGACCCGGACCTGGGCCTCGCTGTGCGCCAGGCTGACCTCGATGCGCTTGCGTTCGGTCACGTCGAAGGTCATGGCGTAGTAGCCGCGGAAGCGGCCGGCCTGGTCCAGATCCGGAATGAGGTGGGTCTGAAAGAAGCGCTCGCCCGCGGCCCGGCCCGGCGCGCCCCGTCGCTCGAGGGTGACGGACTCCCCGGCCGCCACACGCGCAAGGCCGGCGTCCAGCGACGCATCGGCGCCGGGACCGCGCATGCTCTGCACGGGCTGGCCGATGAGCTCTGCGGCGCTCTGGCCCAGCGCTTCGCAGAGGCGCGCATTCACGAAGGTGTAGCGGCCCTGCGCATCGGCATGCGACACCATGGCCGGGAGGTTGTCGGTGATGTCGCGCAGGAATTTCTCGCTCGACTGCCTCTGCAGCATCAGCCGGTCGAAGGTGCGCGACAGGTCGCCGATCTCGTCGCGGGCATAGGTGCGCGGCGCTGCGACTTCGGCCGGCGCGGCCTGCGCGTCCAGCATGTGCCGGTGCAAGGCCGTGAGCGGCTTGAGCTGCCGCCGCACCACGCCCAGCGCGACCGTGCCCGCCAGCAAGGCCAGCACCACCGCCCAGCCCCAGGCCGCGCGCTCGATGGCATCCACGCGGGCAAAGGCCTCGTCGCGCGGATACATGGCGCCCATGATCCAGTTCGCCTCGCGGATGCGCTTGAAGGCATAGAGGCCCTGCACGCCCGCGCGGTTGACGCCTTCGGTGGTGCCTTCGAAGCCCGAGATCGCGCGCTCGATCTCGGGGTTGCGCGTGCCGCCCGAACTCGCCGGCTGGAGCACGCGCTCCTCGCGCGGATGGTCCACGACGATGCCGTCGGTGGTGGTGATGAAGAGGTAGCCGGTTTGACCGAAGCGCACATCGGCAAGCTCGCCCAGGATGTTTCGCTCCTTCAGGTTGACGGAGCCCGAAATCACGAAAAGCACGTTGCCCGCAGCGTCCAGCACCGGCTCGGTGATGGCCACCTGCGCCAGGCCGTTCAGCCGGTTGCGGTAGGGCTGCGAGGTCACGCCGGCCCTGGAAGCAACCGTCTCCTGGAAGTACGCGCGATCCTTGATGTTGACCCGCCCGATCTGCTGGGCGCCGTTGAGATTGGCGACCAGGCTGCCGTCGAGGCCGATGAATGCCACGTTGTCGAAGGCTCCGCGAAGGGACTTGTGTTGCTCCAGAAAGGCCTGCAACAGCGCGGCGTCGGAGATGCCCTGCGCCTCCACGCTGTCGCCAAAGGTCTTGAGCAGGATTCGCCGGCTGATGAACTTTTGGTCTACCGCATCCGCAAGGGCGGAAACGCGCGCGAATTCTTCATTCGCAATCGAGGCCCGCAGGCTGTTCTTGACGAGCTGCAGGGCCACGGTGGCGATCGCGAATGTGGCCGCGAGCACGACTGCTGCGGCGCCCAGGCTGAGGCGGGTGTTGAGGCCGATGCGGAGTTTCGTAGTACCTGATGGGTTCATTGACCTGCCGGATGCATCACAACCAAGAATCTGGCGATGACCTGCAAGTTAGGGCTTCGCAGCCCTAAGCGCAAGCAGCGATGTCTGACGATGGGTGCGAGGCAGGGTTTGCCTGTGGGCGGTGGCGATGCTTTCTCGCAGAAATGCGTTGAAAAGCTTTCGTCGCGATCCGCGGCCGCCCAATAAAAAACGGCCCCGAAGGGCCGTCTGTGCGCATTCGCCGCGGTACGGCGGCGAGTGTCTTGCTCGATTACTTCTTCTTGGCGGCCACGGCGGCCTTCTTGGTCACCGGCTTGGCCGCAGCCTTCTTTGCCACGGGCTTCTCTGCCGCCTTGTCGGCCTTGCGCTTGGCAGCCTTGGGGTCCACGGCGGCCTTGAACGAAGCGCCCGGCACGAACTTGGGCACCTTCTGTGCGGCGATCTTGATCTTGGTGCCGGCTTGCGGGTTGAAGCCGCTGCGTGCGGCGCGTGCCACTTGCTTGAAGGTGCCGAAGCCGATGATCTGGACGGGGTCGCCCTTCTTCACCGCGGCCACGATGGAGCCGGTCACTGTTTCGAGAATGCGCGCGGCCTCTGCCTTGCTGACGTTGTGGGTGGCGGCGATTTTTTCGACCAGTTCGATACGGTTCACTGAGATTTCCTTGAGATTGAAATGGGGCACTGTGCCCATGCCGGCGCAGCCAGAGAGACTTGCTGCGGGCGGCGGGAGTGTAGCCGCCCGCCGGGCTGGGTCAGAACTTGAGGTTCATCGTGGCCACCACATTGCGCGGCGTGCCCGCGAAGGCCTGCCCGTCGATGTTGCTGTAGTAGCGCTTGTTGAAGACGTTCTCCACGTTGACCTGCAGCGACAGCTTCGGCGTGAACGCGTAGCGCGCCATCAGGCTGGTCACCGCGAACGACTTCTGGGTGTAGCGCATCGCGACGTCGCCCACGCTGAAGCGGTAGTAGGTGCGGCTCTGCCAGTTGACGCCGCCGCCGACGGTCAGTTGGTGCCAGCGGCCGGGCAGCCGGTAGGTGGTGAACAGGTTCGCCAGCGTCCTGGGCATGGCGGTGTTGATGCGCTCGCCTTCGCCGTCGCGCCCGAGCGTGCGCGCGATGCCGGCGCCAAGGTTCCAGCCGCTGGCCAGTTCGCCGGACACCTGCGCCTCGAAGCCCTTGCTGACCACCCCCTTGGCGCCGTAGTAGGCGCTGTCGGTGGAGTTCGCCACGAGGCGGGTGCCGTCGCGTTGCGCCACGTTTTCCTGCTGTGCGCGAAAGACCGCGAACGAGGTGTTGACCTTGCCGTTCAGGTGCTCTCCCTTGACCCCCACCTCGTAGCTCTTGCCGGTGATCGGATCGAGGTAGGCGCCGCTTGCGTCGCGGTAGTCCTGCGGCTGGAAGATGTCGGTGTAGCTCGCGTAGAGCGAGTAGGTGTCGTTCAGGTCGTACACCAGCCCTGCATACGGCGTGAACACCTCGTGGCGCCGGGTGGTGTTCGCATCGGCGGTCGCGCGCGTCGAGCGCCAGCTGTTCTGGCGCCCGCCCACGATCAGCTTGAGCGAGTCGGCGAGCGACAGGCGCGCGGCGCCGTAGTAGCCGGTCTGGCGGGTCTTGCTGATGGCCGACGCCTTCAGCGGTCCCCAGGTCGGCTCGGGGTACGAGCCGTTCCAGAGATAGAAATTGCCGGTGCCCGGCAGCGCGCTGATGCGTGCATGGTTGGCCTCCACGTAGCGCGACTGGCTGTTGCTCATGCCCACGACCAGTTCGTGCGTGCGGCCCCCCAGGTCGAAGGGGCCGGTGGCCTGCAGGTCGATGCTGTTCTGCCGGAACTCGTGCTCGAAGTAGCCGGGCAGCGAGCCCAGCCCGGTGCCGGTGAAGCGGTCGAGGTTGCCGAAGAGGTACAGCAGCTTGGCGTCCTGCTCGCTCTGGCGATGGGACAGGTTGGCCTTGAGCTTCCAGCCGTTGTCGAAGCGGTGCGCGAGGTTCGCGAATGCTGTGGTGTTGGTGGCGTCCCAGCGTGTCCAGGGTGTGCCGATGCTCCTGGAGGGCGCCCAGTCGGTGGGGCCGCCGTCGCTGAAGGTCAGCGGCAGGCCGCCCCAGGTCGAGGCAGTCGGGCGATTGGCCTGGTGGTCGAGGCCGACACTCAGGGTGGTGTTTGGCGTGAGGTCCGCATCGACCACGCCGTACAGCACGTTCTTGCGGCCCTTGTACAAGTCGATGAAGGAGTCGCGCGCCTCGGTCACGCCGATGATGCGGGCGCGCACGCGGCCGTCTTCGGTCAGCGGCGTCGAGAGGTCGATCGTGGCACGGCGCTGGTTCCACGAGCCCAGGCCCAGCGAGGCCGAGCCGGCGAACACCTTGCTGTCGGCGCGCTTGCGCACCAGGTTGATCGAGGCCGAGGGGTTGCCCGCGCCGGTGAGCAAGCCGGTCGAGCCGCGCACGACCTCGATGCGGTCGTACAGCGCCGGGTTGTTGTTTGAGGCGCCGAAGAAGTCGGTCGTGACCGTGGTCGGCACGCCGTCGTACTGATAGTTGTCGATGTAGAAGCCGCGCGCGTACAGGTCGGTGCGGTCGGTGTCGGAGCTGGTCGCGAAGACGCCCGTCACGTTCTTCATGGCTTGTCCGAGCGACACCATGTTCTGGTCTTCGATCTGCTGGCGCGTGACCACGGTGACCGACTGCGGCGTGTCGCGCAACGACAGCGACAGCCCGGTCGCCGCCACCGTGGCGGGCGTGGTGTACGCGCCGGTGCCTTCGGTGGTGCCGCTGCGGTCGGCTTCGGCGGTGACGGTGACAGGCGCGAGCGTGTCGATGCCACCTGCCGCCACGTTCGCCGCGCGCCGGCCCAGCGTGTAGCTGCCGTCGGTGCGCGCAACCACCTGCAGGCCGCTGCCCGCCAGCAGCCGGGTGACGGCCTCGCGGGCGGTGTAGCGCCCCGCAACCGGCGGGTTGGCGAGACCTTCGGTCAGCGCGGGATCGAAGGACAAGGCAATGCCGCTGCCGGCCGCGAAAGCGGCGAGCGTGCGCCCGAGCGGGCCGGCGGGAATGTCGTAGGACCGCTCGGCCGCGGCATCCAGCGACACCGCCTCGGCCGCGAAGGCAAAAGGCGCGCCGGCGCCGGCGAGGCCGCCCAGGGCCAGTGCCAGCAGGGCGTGGCGAAGGGCGAAGTTCAAGCGGCGTTCGGCATGCGGGCGCGGAACGGACGGACGGGATGCGGACATGGGCAACGGGCCTTTCGGTTGGGCAACGGTGGGTTCTTCACCTTCCTTGCCAGCCGAAACGAAAAAAAGTCTCACCCCTTGCCGGAAATACTTGCAGAAATATTCTTGGGCACCAGCGTGACCCAGTAGCCCCGCAGCCGCATCACCGCGTCCACCGGGTAGGTCGACACCAGCATGCCGAGCGCGCGATCGGTATCTGACACAGGAAAAGCGCCGGAGATGCGCAGGTCGGCAACGGCCGCGTCGCAGTGCAACGCACCGGGCCTGTAGCGCGACAGCTCGGCCGCGAAGTCGGCCAGGCGCATCCGGTCGGCGAGCAGCATGCCTTGGGTCCACGCCACATCGGCTTCGTCGGCCGGCGTGGAGTCGTCGATGCCGCCGGCCGTGAAGCGCGCCTGCCGCCCCGCCGGCAGCACGCGCGACGCAGGCGCGCCGCTGCCGCCCGGCGAGATGCGCACCGCGCCTTCGAGCACCGCGATGCGCGTGGCCTCCCCTTCCGCGCGCACGCTGAAGCGGGTGCCCAGCGCCTCCATCGCGCCGCTGGCAGTGCGCACCCGGAACGGGCGGTGCGTGGCGGCGGTGTCGGGTGCGGTGGCGACGAGGATCTCGCCCGCGCGCAGCATCACGAGGCGCTGCGTGCCGTCGAAGCGCACGTCGATGGCGCTGGCGGTGTTGAGCGTGATGCGGCTCCCATCTGCCAGCCGCAGTTCGCGGCGCTCGCCGGCGGCGGTGCGGTGCTCGGCGGTCCAGCCGTGTTCGCCGGCAAGCTGCCAGCCGATCCAGCCTGCCGGCACCGCGGCCAGCAATGCGGCCAGCCGGCCGACGGCTGCGCGCCTTCCCGGCCGCGTGGCCCGCGAGAGCGAAGGCATCGCCAACGCGGACGGCAGGCCTTCCAGCTTGTTCATCAGCAGTTCGGCGCGCGCCCAGGCGCGGGCGTTGTCGGGATGGCTCTGGCGCCAGCGCTCGCAGGCGCGGCGGTCCTCGTCGGAGACGTCGCCGTCGTTCAGCCGAACGAGCCAGTCGGCCGCTTCGTCGAGCGCACGGGATTCGGGCGCCGCGGACCGTGCGGACTGCGGGGACTGCGCGAGTGCGAGCGGCTTCATCCCGCGGTCAATCCATCAACGCCAGGCAGCCGCGAAAGCCCTGCTGCATGTACCGCTTGACGGTGACCAGCGACACGCCGAGTTCGCGCGCGATGTCTTCGTACTTCATGCCTTCGATCTGCGACAGCAAAAAGGCGCGGCGCGCCGCAGGCTTGAGCGCATCGAGCATCGCGTCGATCTCGTGCAGCGTCTGCAGGATCAGGAGGCGCTGCTCGGGCGACGGCGCCTCGGGCTCCGGCATGAGGGCCAGCGCTTCCAGATAGGCGCGCTCCAGGGCCTGCCGCTGGTACCAGTTGACCAGGATGTTCTTTGCAACGCTGGTCAGGTAGGCGCGCGGCTGCACGATGGTTTCGGGGTTGCGCGCGGTGAGCAGGCGGGTGAAGGTGTCCTGCGCAAGATCCGCCGCATCGAAGGAGTTGCCCAGCTTCTTGCGCAGCCACGACTGGAGCCAGCCGTGGTGCTCGCTGTAGAGGGTGTGGACTTGCTGGAAGGCGGCTTCGGCGGCGGACATGACAGAGCGGCAAGGCGGCATGCCGCCACCGTTAATAAGAATGGTTCTCATTTTATGTCAGCCGCGAACGGACGCACTACGATGCCGTACCCACCGAACCCGTTCGGGCCGCGCTGCCAAACGCGCCGGCCCGCACCGTTCGCTCCCCAAAAAATGCCGCAGGGCCGAAGGCTCCGGCCACCTCATTCAACTGGAAACACCACAGCCATGGACGGTCTCGAAGAATCGGCGGAAGCCGCCAAGGGCAAGCTCAGCTACCCGTTTGCGGAGCTGCCGCCGCGCGGCAAGTCCATCGAGGTGGCCGCCGGCGTGCACTGGATCCGGATGCCGCTGCCCTACTCGCTGGACCACATCAACCTGTGGGCGCTGGACGACGGCGAGGGCTGGGCCGTGGTCGACACCGGCGTGCGCACCGAGGAAACGGTGGCGGTGTGGCGCGAACTCTTCGCCAATTCGCCCGACACGCGCGGCCTCACGCGCGTGTTCGTGACGCACATGCACCCCGACCACGTGGGCATGGCCGGCTGGCTCACGCGCAAGTTCGGCGTGCGGCTGTGGATGACGCGCTCCGAATACCTCATGTGCCGCGTGATGGTGTCCGACACCGGCCGCGAAGCGCCCGACGACGCCATCGCGTTCTACCGCCGCGCCGGCTGGAGCGATGCGGCCATCGAAACCTACCGCACGCGCTTCGGCAATTTCGGCAAGCACATCCACCCGCTGCCCGACAGCTACAGGCGCCTGCGCGACGGCGAGCTGCTGCAGATCGGCGCGCACGAATGGCGCATCGTCACCGGCAACGGCCATTCGCCCGAGCATGCGTGCCTGTACTGCCCCGATCTCAAGGTGCTGATTTCGGGCGACCAGATCCTGCCGCGCATCTCGTCGAACGTGTCGGTGTCGCCCTCGGAGCCCGATGCCGATCCGATGGCCGACTGGCTTGCGTCGCTGGCCAAGCTCAAGCGCGAGGTGCCCGACGACGTGCTGGTGCTGCCCTCGCACAACGAGTGCTTTCGCGGGCTGCATGCGCGCATCGACCGGCTGCAGACGGGGCAGGAGCGCTCGCTCGACCGGCTGCGCAACACGCTGAAGACGCCCCGGCGCGCGGTCGATGTGTTCGGCAGCCTGTTCGCGCGCAGCATCGCGGAATCCGATGTTCCGCTGCTGGGCATGGCCACGGGCGAGAGCCTGGCGTGCCTCAACTACCTGCTGCACCGCGGCGAAGCAGTCTGCGAGATCGCATCGGACGGCGCGGCCTGGTACCGGCTGTCAGCCTAGGGTTTCGACGCGCAGCGTGGCCACGGTTCCGGCCACCGCCGGGTGCGCCTGCAGCGCGTGCACGGCCAGGTCGACGGTGCCCTGCACGGCCGGCGCCGTCAGCACCAGCACCTGATGAGCGTCTGCCGACCCCGGTTGATCTGCCGCCAGCACCATCTGCTGCACGGGCAGCTTCAGTTCGGCCAGCAAGGCGGCCACGGCTTCGATGTGGCTGGCCGCGTGCACCGGCACCCGCAGGTAGTGCGACGTGCGCACCGCGGCGCGCGGCAGCACCGGCAGGGTGTTCATCGCATGCGGATGAAAGCCCTGGTGAGGCACGCGCTGCGCGGCCTGCGTGCCGTCGAGCCGCGCCACGTCCACCAGGTCGGCGATGACGGCCGATGCCGTCTGCTCCGAGCCGGCGCCCGCGCCGTAGTACATCGTGACGCCCGAGGCATCGCCCTTGACCATGACGGCATTCATGGACCCGTTCACATGGGCCATCAGGTGCGCGGCCGGCACCAGCGCGGGCTGCACGCGCAGTTCCACGCCCTCTTCCCTGCGGTGCGCCACGCCCAGCAGCTTGATGCGAAAGCCCAACTGCTCGGCGCAGGCCACGTCACGGCCTTGCAGCGCGGTGATGCCCTCGACCTGCACGTCGGCAAAGCGCACCGGGGTGCCGAAGGCGTTGGCGGCCAGCAGCGTGAGCTTGTGTGCGGCGTCGATGCCTTCGATGTCGAAGGTAGGGTCGGCCTCGGCGTAGCCCAGCGCCTGCGCCTCTGCGAGCGCGGCGGCAAAGTCCAGCCCCTCGTCGCGCATCTTGCTCAGGATGAAATTGGTGGTGCCGTTGATGATGCCCGCCACCCATTCGATGCGGTTGGCGGTGAGCCCTTCGCGCAGCGCCTTGACGATGGGGATGCTCACCGCCACCGCGCCTTCGTAGGCCACTGCCACGCCGTGCGCGCGTGCGGCCGAAAAGATCTCGGTGCCGTGCTCGGCCAGCAGCGCCTTGTTGGCCGTGACCACATGCTTGCCGTGCGCAATGGCGGCCAGCACCCAGCCGCGCGCCGGGCCGGTGCCGCCCGCCACTTCGACGAGCACATCGACGTCGGGGTGCGTGGCCACGCGCATCGGATCGTCGGTAACTGGAACGCCCGGGCCCACGATGCCTGCCGCGCGTGCAAGGTTGCGGGCCGCCACCATCACCACCTCGATGCCGCGGCCGGCCCGGCCCGCGATGAGCGCCTGGTTGCGCGCCAGCACACCGAAGGTGCCCGCGCCCACGGTGCCGATGCCGATCATGCCCACGCGCAGCGGGCGCATGGCCGCGGGAACACCGTGAAGGGGCTGAAGGGACTGGACTGGATCGCGGTACATGGACATCTCCGAACGACAAAAACAAACAAAAAACCCAGCTGCCAGAGCTGGGTTTCATTCGTTCGGGGAGAAGAGCGATGGACCAGGTGGCTGCCGGAACGGCCACCTGCGCGTGCTCAGGTGGCCGCGGTGGTAATGGAGGTAATCATTCGTGCACCCATTGCCTGCGGGAGAGCAGGCAGCATCATGCAGCCCATGGGGGCGGCGGCGGATGCGGTGGGGAGGTGGAGGCACGACATGAGCGGCGGAGTGTACAGGAGGCCCGATGGGCCCGGCGGTTGCGGGCAAAGGCGCTCGCGCCGGCAGCGACAGGCCCCCTCGAACGGTGCAAACTTGCGGCATGGACAAGCACTACCTGACGCCGCTCTTCGCACCCGCCTCCGCCGTGGTCTTCGTGGGCAATGCCGGTGCGGCCGGCGGCCAGACCGCCTCGGGCCATCTGCTGCGCGAGGCTTTCAGGGCCCAGCGTTTCGACGGCGTGCTGCGCTTTCTTGACGTTCACACCAAGGGCACGCTCGAAGAGCTGTCGCAGACCCACGCCGACCTGGCCCTCATCGCGCTGGCGCCACAGGATGTGGCGGCCGCCCTGGAGATCGCCGGGCGCATCGGCTGCAGCGCGGCAGTCGTCATCTCCAGCGGCATTGCGCCCGAGCAGGCGGCCCAGTGGCGCAAGATTGCGCGCCGCGAAGGCGTGCACCTGCTGGGGCCCAACTCGCTGGGTTTTCAGCGGCCGCTGCTGCACCTCAATGCCAGCGTCGCCGGGCCGCTGGCCAAGGCCGGGCCGCTGGCGCTGGTGTCGCAATCGGGCGCGCTCACCGCGTCGATGCTCGACTGGGCGCGGCAGAACGGCGTGGGGTTTTCCAGCGTGGTGTCGCTGGGCCCGCACACCTCGGTGGACATTCCCCAGGTGCTGGATTTCCTGGCCAACGACCAGGCCACCCACAGCATCATCGTGTACCTGGAAGGCATCTCCGACGCGCGCCGCTTCATGAGCGCGCTGCGTTCGGCCTCGCATGCCAAGCCGGTGGTGGTGCTCAAGGCCGGCCGCAAGCCCGCGGGCAACGCGGCCGCGCAAACGCACAGCGCGGCCATCGTGGGCAGCGACGACGTGTTCGACGCGGCCCTGCGCCGGGCCGGTGCAGTGCGGGTGCGCTCCTTCGTCGAGCTGTTCTCGGCCGCCAAGTGCCTGGCCTCGCGCTACCGCCCGGTGGGCAAGCGGCTCGCGGTGGTCACCAACGGCGGCGGCCCGGGCGTGCTGGCGGCCGACTGGATCAACGAGATCGGGCTGGATCTGGGCAAGCTCTCCGCGCCTTCGCAGAAGCTGCTGCAGCCGGCGCTCCCCCCGCTCGCGACCCTGGCCGACCTGATCGACCTGTCGGAAGACGCCACGCCCGCGCACTACCGCGCCGCCATCGACGCCGCCTCGGCCGACAGCCAGATCGACGGCGTGCTCGCGATCTTCTCGCCCAAGGCCGGCGCCGATGCCGCCACCACGGCGCGCGCCCTCTCGGACATTCCTCGCCCCATGAACAAGCCGCTGCTGGCCTGCTGGATGGGCGACTCGTCCGTCGGCAACGCGCGCGCCGTGCTGGCCGAGGCCACCATTCCCAGCTTTCGCACGCCGGAAGCGGCGGTCGGTGCCTTCGGCAATATCGCGGCCTTCTATCAGAACCAGCAACTGCTGCAGCAGACGCCGCCCCCGCTCTCGGCGCTTGCCAAGCCCGACATCGAAGGCGCGCGCCTGCTCATCGAAAGCGTGCTGGCCGAGCGGCGAAAAGTGCTGACCGAGATGGAGTCGAAGTCGCTCCTGTCGTGCTTTCACATTCCAATCACGCGCACCCTGCTCGCACGCAGCGCGAGCGAAGCCATGATGATCGCCACGCAGCTGGGGTTTCCGGTGGCGCTGAAGATCGACTCGCCCGACATCAGCCACAAGTCCGATGTGGAGGGCGTGGCGCTCAACGTGCTGAACGGCACCAACGCGCGCGACACCTATGTGGAAATGATGGAGCGCGTGGCCCGCCTCGCGCCCGAGGCGCGCATCAACGGCGTGACCGTGCAGAAGATGGTGCGCGCGCGGCGCGGCCGCGAGATTTACGTGGGCATGGTGACCGACCAGCCCTTCGGCCCCGTCATCGTCTTCGGCGCGGGCGGCACCATGATCGAGCTCATGAACGACCGCGCGATGGAGCTGCCGCCGCTCAACCAGTTCCTGGCGCGCCGCCTCATCGAGCGCTCGCGCGTGGCCGAGACGCTGGGCGAATGGCGCGGCGCGAACCCGGCGGACATGGAAGCGCTCGAAGACGTGCTGCTGCGCGTGTCGGAAATGGTGTGCGAGCTGCCCGAGCTGCGCGAGATGGACATCAACCCCATCATCGTGGACGAGTCGGGCGCGGTGTCGGTCGATGCGCGCATCGTGGTGGACAGCAGCCCGCAGGCGGTGGCGGGCCACGTGGGCAGCGGCTACCAGCACCTGGCCATCATGCCGTACCCCGCGCGCTACCGGCGCGAGTGGCCGCTGCCGGGCACGGGCGGCGGCATGTACACGGTGCGGCCCGTGCATCCGAACGATGCGCAGATGCTGCAGGCGCTGGTGCAGGGGCTGTCGCCCGAGAGCCGGTGGTTCCGCTTCGTCTCGCGCTTCCACGAGCTGCCGCCCTCGATGCTCTCGCGCTTCACCCTGATCGACTACGACCGCGAGATGGCGCTGGTGGCGGTGGTGCTGGAGCGCAGCAACGCGCCCGACGGCACGATCCTGGAAAGCGAGCGCATCGTGGGCGTGTCGCGCTACATCACCAACCCCGACCAGACCAGCTGCGAGTTCTCGCTGGTGGTGGCTGACGAGTTCAGCGGCAAGGGCATCGGCTCGCGGCTGATGGAAAGCATCATCGACGTGGCGCGCGATCGCGGCCTCTCGGAGATCGACGGCCTGGTGCTGGCCACCAACCCCGACATGCTCAAGCTGGTGCGGCGGCTGGGGTTCAGCGTGAAGACCTTTCCCGAGGACCCGGACTTCAAGCTGGTGACGTACATGCTCTGAGCTTCGGCTGCGCTGCCCGCGAGAATCGAGCACCCCCCGGCACTGGACGGCGGCGCTTCTGCCGCATCGATTCGGCTTTCACACGTTCTGCTTCATGACCCCCAACTTCCTGCACCTGGCGGGCCGCCTGCTTGCCACCCTCGCCCTGCTGCTGTCGTCCGCTTGGGCGGCCACGGCCCTCTGGTACCAGGTGCCGGGCCCGGCCGCCCTCAAGATCGCCGCCGCGGTGCTCTGGGCCTGCTTCGGCCTCGCGGCCATCGCGCTGCTTTGGCGCGGCAAGGCCGCCCGCCCTCTTCTTTCGTACATCGTCGGCTTCGCGCTGCTACTTTCGTGGTGGGGCACCATCCAGCCTTCGCAGAACCGGGTGTGGGCCGACGACGTGGCACAGCAGCTGGTCGCCAAGGTCGACGGCCGCATGGTCACGATGCAGAACGTGCGCAACTTCGACTGGCGCAGCGACACCGATCGCACCGTGCGCTGGGAAACCCGCCAGTACGACCTGGACCGCATCCGTTCGGTCGACGTGGCGCTCTCGCACTGGACCGGCCCGGCCATCGCGCACACGCTGGTGTCCTTCGGTTTCGACGACGGCCGGTTCCTCACCTTCTCCATCGAGATCCGCAAGGAGCGCGGCGAGAGCTTCTCGTCCATCGGCGGCTTCTTCAAGCAGTTCGAAACCAGCCTGGTGGCGGCCGACGAGCGCGACATCCTGCGCGTGCGCACCAACGTGCGGGGCGAAGACGTGTACATGTACCGCGTGCAGTTGCCGCAGGCCCAGATGCGCTCGCTGTTCCTCGCCTACCTGGGCGAGGCCGACGCGCTGGTGCGCGCGCCCAGCTTCTACAACACGCTCTTCGCCAACTGCACCACCATCGTCTATGAATTGGCCAAGCGTGTGGTGCCGGGCCTGCCGATGGACTACCGGCTGCTGGCCTCGGGCTACCTGCCCGACTACCTCTACGACGTGGGCGGCCTCGCACCCGGCTTCAGCCTGGAGGCGCTGCGCACCGGCGGACGCATCACCGACCGCGCGCAGGCCTTCGACAAGAACCCCGGCGCCGAAGACTTCTCGCAAGCCATCCGCCGCGGCATGCCCGGTGTCGCGCCATGATGCGTTCGCGTGCTCTGCGCGCTCTCCTGAAGTGGCTGCCGCTGCTGTGCGCCGCCTGGCTGGTGGCCGGCTGCGCAGGCGAGCGCGAGGCAGCCCCCGCGCGTTCCTGAGGCCGCGGGGTCTTGAAACGACTCAGGCACGCGCCGCGGCAACGACCTGCCGCGCCGCATCGGCCACGCTGGTGGCGGCCGTGTCGATGACCAGGCGCGGCGTGGTCCAGGGTTCGTAGTCGTGACCAGACACGGCGGCCCAATCGGGCAGCCGGTGCCCTTGAATGTCGGCCTCGCGTTGCTCGACGCGCCGACGGTGCTCCACCGCGTCCGAGCAGACGATCTCGACCTCCAGCACGCGCGACGACGTGACCGCCGCCACCGCGCGCCACGCCTCGCGCGTCACCGGCAAGGGGTTGACGCCATCGGCCACCACGGCGAGGCCCTGCGCAAGGTTGGAGCGCGCCAATGCATAGGCCACCTCGTAGCCCGCGGGGCCGACGTCGCCCGCAAGCAAATTGGCCGCGACCAGCGCCTGTTCGATCACGTCGATGCGCAGGTAAACGGCGGCCAGTCGCGCCGCCACCTCGCGCGCGACCGTGGTCTTGCCCGAGCCGGGCAACCCCGAAAAGACGATCAGCATGTCACCACGAGTGAGGCAGCAAGGCGAGGCTTGCTGCAGTTGCTGCTGCTGATGCTGCTGCGTGAAGCCGGCGCATCGCGCGGACCGGCACATGGCCGTGCGGGGCACGACGCGCCACCGCGCGCGGCGACGGCGTCGCAATGCGCCAGGCCGCGCCGGTCAGCGCCAGAACATGGCGGGCCTGTGCCGCCGGAGAAACAAAGGAAGTGCGCTGGGACATGGAAGTTTGAGGATGACTGCTTGGGCCATTGTGCGCAAGCGCCCTGCTTTTCCAAAGACGGATTGCGAGTTTCCTGATGCAGAAAATTCTTCCTGCTGCGGCGCGCACTGACTACGATGACCCCGACTCAACCAAGGAGCAGAGACATGTCCAGCCACGTCTACAAATCCCTCGAGCTCACCGGCTCGTCTCCCATCGGCATCGAGGACGCGGTGCAAACCGCCATCGCCAAGGCGCACGAGACGGTGCGCAACATCCAGTGGTTCAACGTCACCGAGACGCGCGGCCATGTGGTCGACGGCAAGGTGGCGCACTGGCAGGTGACTGTGAAGATCGGGTTCACGCTGGAGTAGGCGCGCAAGAAAATCTTGAAGGCAAGCTGCGGCACAAGGGAGGGCTCTGGCGGTCTTTGTGCTACGTGAGCCGGCGCTATTACGCTGAAAGAATTCGTGCGCTTGCCGCGCGGCGCTCACGCGAAATCGGTCGACGTTTTTTCTCGGCGATGGATGCCGCCTTGCACCGCGTGTCTGTCGATCTCCGCGAGTTCTTGGGTACTCAACGGCGCAGCGCGTGGACCATCCCGTCGGTCCAGATCTCTCGCATCTTCTCCAGCAGGTCCTTCGGGATTCGCTGGTCACCGGCCGCCAAGCCCAGCGCCTTGTGCATGCCTTCCGCGATTCGCGCGAGAACGAGTTCCGGCTTTGCGACGCCGCAGACCTTGCTGCCGAACAGCAGCAGCTCGTCGGTTGTCGGGTAGGCCTTCGTGTGGCCCTTGCCGGCGAAGAGCTTGAGCGCCATGGTGCGGTCCTCGAGCTCGGGCCCGCCTTCATAGCGCGTGTACCGGTAGAGCGCGGTCGTCACCACGTCGAACATCGGCGCGAGGCGGCAATCGGCGGTCGAGGTGTAGAGCAGCCCGTAGTTCTTGAGGTGGCCGTCGCCGTTGCGCACCATGATGCTGAACGCCACCTGCTCGAAGAAACGCGCGAGGTTCTCGCTGGGCAGTTGGAGGTACTGCATCAGCTCGGCGATGCGCTGGTAGCTGCCTTGGTACTTGCGGTCGGACTGGATGTCGCGCACTCGAAGGTTCATCAGCGCGGCGATGTCCTCGAAGCCGATGCGAGACCCGTCCGCCCCGATGTCGAACCGGTCGACCAGAAGCAGTTGCCCGTCGTCCGAGAGGTCGAAGGTGGGCGTCTCGATGCCGGCGTGGCCGGCGGCCGTGAGGCACATGAACTCGTTGGCTGCGAGGCCCGGATACGAAGCGGCGCCGGCCTTCACGATGATCGTGGGCACCGGCACGCTCACCCGGTCCGGCACCATGATCTTCGGCTGCATGCCGGCAATGCCGGCGCCCGTGCTCAGGTAGGCGCGCACCAGTTCGTCGAACACCTCGGGCGTGTAGCGGGTCGCGAGCAAGGTCTTGCGGTCGATGATCCGAGGCGCCGCAAGCGCCTCTGTCCCTGCCAGCCGGAAGCCCAGGCGCCCGATGCCGTTGGACCCCACCACCGCGAGCAGGTGCATCTGCGTGAGCTGCTGTTTGGGGAACATCGCTCGCAGGCGGAGGTACAGGTCGCCCTCGGGCAGGTTCTGATCCATCACGGCGAAGAGATCGCCGTCCTGGTAGGTCGGCCGGCTCGGCGGCATCAGCAACCCGACCGAGGGCTGCGTCAGGCGACCGTCCAGATACCGGAACTCGTAGACCGAGTGCTTGAGCAACTGGCCGGCCACATCGCCGGCGATCTCGACGTCGAGCTGCCTGATCTTTTCAGGAAGCATCGTCGTCCTCGTGTCCAAAACGCGCCGAGACTTCCTCCAGCGTCGGCATGCCCAGGCGCTCCAGGCGGATCGTGAGATCCATCGCGCGCAGGATGTCGAACAGCGAGGCGACGGTGATGTCTTCTCCTCGCTCCAGTCGATAGAGAACATTGCGCGCGCGGCCCGAGCGCGCGGCAATGTCGGTTGCCTTCAGGCGGCCGTCTTTTCGCGCACGCTGGATGGCTTGGCCGAGCTCGATGGGCAATCTGATTTTGTCCTTCATACGCCACATTTTGTGGTTTATTCCGGGAAATGTCCATTGAACAGGACATAAATGCCGAACTCAGGTGTTTAGCAGGGGCCCTCAGCGATCCCGGATGTCCGGCGGCGCATGCGTGGTCGTCAAGCGCAGGGCTCGTGTCCTGCGCACTTGCGCTGAACCACGTCACGGCTACTTCTGCACAGCCTCTTCATCCCCGACCGCCCGGGTCTCCAGCCCTTCCTTCGGCAACAGCAACGCCAGCGCCACCACCCCCAGGCTCACCACCAGCATCATCAGGAACGTCAGGTGCAGCGAGCTCCCCAGCGCCAGCCGGATGCCCGCATCTCCTGCCACCGAGCCATGCACACCCTGCAGCAGAAGCCGCAACTGATCGTCGGTGAACATCAGCGTGCCGTCCCCGCGCGTCAGCCCGAAGTTGAAGACCGCACCGAAGAAGGCCGCGCCCAATGCGCTGCCCAGGTTGCGCGAGAACACGTTCGAGGCGGTGGCGATGCCGCGCTGCGACAGCGCCACGCCCTCCTGGATCAGGATCAGCGACGCGAGGCTCATCACGCCCATGCCCAGGCCGATGACGAACGAGCCGACCGCGGGCAGCACCGGCGAGCTGCCGGCGCCGAGCAATGCGAAGGTCGAGGTGCCCACCGGAATCAGCGCCGCACCCACCACCACCATGCGCCACAACCCGATCCGGTGAAAGGTCCGTGAAGTGAGCGTCGCGCCGATGGGCCAGCCCAGCATCACCATCGTGAGCGTGAGCCCGGCCGTCACCGACGAGCGCTGCAACACCACTTGCACGTACATCGGCAGGAAGGTCGTGATGCCGATCAGCACCATGCCGGCCAGCATCGCCGCGCCGTTGACGGTCGCGATCATCCGCCCGCCCCAGAGCTTGAGCGACACCATCGGGTCGGGCGCGCGCCGCTCCTGCGCGATGAACAGCACGAGCGTGACCACGAACAGCGCGCTCCAGGCCAGCGCGACACCGGTGTTGCCCACGCCGAACTCGGTCAGCGCGATCATCAACGCCGCGATGCCGACGGTGAAGAGCACCGCGCCCAGCATGTCGATGGACGAGCGGCGCACCGTGGGCGCCTCGTGCAAAAAGAACCAGAAGCCCGCCGCCGCGGCCAGGCCGATGGGCACGTTGACCCAGAAGATCCAGGCCCACGACAGCTTCTGCACGATGAGCGCGCCGATCATCGGCCCCACCACCGCGGACACGGCCCACACGCTCGCCAGGTAGCCCTGCACCTTGCCGCGCTCGCGCACCGGATAGAGGTCGCCCACGATGGTGAGCGCCACCGGCTGTATCGCCCCCGCACCGATGCCCTGGATGAGACGGAAGCAGATCATGGCCGGCATCGACCACGAAAAGCCCGCGAGCACCGAGCCGATGACGAAGATCGCGATGCCCACGTACATGACCGGCTTGCGCCCATACAGGTCGGAGAGCTTGCCGAACACCACCGTCATCGCGGTCTGTGCAAGCAGGAACGAAGCGAAGACCCAGCTGTAGAGATGCAGCCCGCCGAGCTCGGAGGCGATCTGCGGCATGACGGTGGAGACGATGGTGGCTTCGATGGCGACCATGGCCATGGAAGCCATGATCGACGCAATGACCAGGGGGCGGTTTGTAGTTTTGGTGCTGGCGCTCATGGGGTTCTTCGCGGGGTCGGGCAGGCTGCGCCGGACAGGGTGTCCGGTGAGCGCCGAGGTGGTGTGAGGCCGCGAGCCAGTGATGCTATCGGGCCGTGCGAATCCGTGCTCGCACAGGTCCTCCGCTGTCTTGTTCAGATGCTCGCGCGGCCTTGCGATATCGCTTTGCCGCCATCCTCGCGACAAGGCACGGAATGGCAGGAGGTGACGGAAAAAGCGCTTCCGCTTTTTCCGTCACATGCGGGGCCGCTCAGGCGGCCTGCATCGACGCCGCCGCCTGCGCGTCGTTGCCCGCCTCGCTGAGCCAGCGCTGCTTGTCGCGCAGCGGCGGCGCACCGAACATGCGGCCGTACTCGCGCGCGAATTGCGAGGGGCTTTCGTAGCCCACGCTGTGCGCCGCGCTCGCCACATCGATGCCCGTCACCAGCATCTGGCGGCGCGCCTCCTGCAGGCGCAGCTGCTTCTGGTACTGCAGCGGGCTCATCGCGGTCACGGCCTTGAAGTGGTGGTGGAACGACGACACGCTCATGTGCACCGCGCGCGCCATGTCTTCCACCCTGAGCGACTGCGCATAGTTCACGCGCAGCGCGCTGATGGCCTTGGCGATGCGCTGGGTGTGGCTGTCCTGCAGCGCGATCTGGCGCAGGCGCGCGCCCTCGCCGTTCACCAGCAGGCGGTACATGATCTCGCGCTTGATGAGCGGCGCCATGATCGGTATGTCTTCCGCCGTCTCGACCAGCCGCAGCAATCGCAGCACCGGCTCCAGCACCGGCATGGCGATGCGGTTGACATACATGCCGCGGGAAGCCGGCGCGTTGGCCTTGGCGGGCAGCTTCTCGTCGCCGATGAGCTCGCCGATCTCGTCGAGCGCCAGCTCCAGCCGCAGGCCCAGGTAAGGCTCGTTGTCGCTCGTCAGGCGCACCTGGCCGCACACCGGCAGGTCGACCGAGGTCACCAGGTAGTGCATGGGGTCGTACACATAGATGTCGTCGCCCATGATGATCCGCTTGGAGCCCTGCGCGATCAGCCCGAGCGCCGGGGTGGCGAAGGCGTGCTTGGGCTTGTCGGGCTTGCTGATGCAAAACACCTGCAAGCCGGCCACCGGCGTTTCCACCGTGCCGTCGCGCCCGCCGGTGATGCGGTTGATCAGCGCCACCAGTTCCTTCCTGGCTTCGTCGAGTTCGGGCTCCAGCGGCATCGGCTGGGCCAGGGCTCCAGCGATTTCGGCTGCGATTTCGGGTGTTTCGTCGGACATGTAGAGGGCCTTGTCGCGGTTGGGAGCACGGTGGCGCGCACCGTGGAGGATCGGGTGGTTTGCAGCTTAGCGCCGCGCCTGCGACTCTGCACGTGTCCGGAGCGAGGTCTGGAGAAATGGGCAAGGACTTTGCAGGAACGCGCTCGCCGCGTCCGCCACAGCGGGCGGATACTTTTTGCCGACGCCCGCTCCCCGCCTCTCCAACGCAAAGGACCTTGACATGCAGTACCGCAAATTCGGCCGCACCGGCCTCCTGGTTTCAGAACTCTGCCTCGGCACGATGACCTTCGGCGGCTCCTCGGGCATCTGGGGCCAGATCGGCGACCTGGGCCAAAGCGAGGCCGAAGGCCTGGTCGGCCGCGCCATCGATGCCGGCATCAACTTCATCGACACCGCCGACGTGTACGCCGAAGGCCAGTCCGAAATCATCACCGGCCAGGCGCTCAAGAACCTCAAGATTCCGCGCGACAGCGTGGTGGTGGCCACCAAGGTGCTCGGCGAAACCGGCAGCAAGGGCCCGAACTCTTCAGGCGCCTCGCGCTTTCACATCATGGACGGCGTCAAGGCGAGCCTTGCGCGCCTGCAACTGGACCACATCGACCTCTACCAGATCCACGGCTTCGACCCGCTCACGCCCATCGAGGAAACGGTGCACGCGCTGGACAACCTCGTGCGGCAGGGCCATGTGCGTTACGTGGGCGTGTCGAACTGGGCGGCCTGGCAGATCGCCAAGGCGCTGGGCATCGCCGAGCGCGACCGGCTCGCGCGCTTCGAGTCGCTGCAGGCCTACTACACCATCGCCGGGCGCGACCTGGAGCGCGAACTGGTGCCCATGCTGCGCAGCGAAAACGTGGGCCTGATGGTCTGGAGCCCGCTGGCCGGCGGCTTGCTGAGCGGCAAGTTCGACCGCCACACCGAAGCGGCGCAAGGCACGCGCCGCGCCACCTTCGACTTTCCGCCGGTGAACCGCGACCGCGCCTACGACTGCATCGACGCGATGCGCGTGCTGGCGGAAGCGCGCAAGGTGTCGGTCGCGCAGATCGCGCTGGCCTGGCTGCTGCACCAGCCGGTGGTGACCAGCGTGATCGTCGGTGCCAAGCGCGCCGAGCAGCTGGACGACAACATCGCGGCGACGGCCATCAAGTTGTCGGCCGACGAGTTGGCGACGCTCGACAAGGTGAGCGCGCTGCCGGCCGAGTACCCCGGCTGGATGCTGCAGCGCCAGCGCGCGAACCGAGACAAGCACGTCGCCTGAGGGGTTTCACGCGTTGACGGGTTCAGGCCGGCGCCAGCGCGGCTGAACGGCGCGCGGCGTGGGCCGCCGTCGCGCGCAGGGCGCGCAGGTCGAGGTGCCGCGCCGCGCTTGCTGCATCGGCTTGCGCCAGGTGCGGCACCACCCCGAGCAAGGGCGCACCGAGGCGGCTGCGCAGCGTCTGCAGGTTGGCCTCGGGCGCCAGCATCCGCGGCTCGATCACGCTTGCGACCCAGCCCGCCAGCACCAGGCCGCGCGCGCGAACGGCTTCCGCGGTGAGCAATGCATGGTTGAGGCACCCGAGCCGCAGCCCCACCACCAGGATCACCGGCAGGCCGAGCGCCACGGCCAGATCGGCGCTGTCGAGGTCGTCTCCGAAGGGCACGCAGAAGCCGCCCACGCCTTCGACCACCACCGCATCGGCATGCGCCGACAGCGCGTCAAAAGCCGAGAGCAAGGGCGGCAGCGCGATGCGCACGCCCTCTTCCCTGGCCGCCAGGTGCGGCGACATCGGCGCGCGCAGCAGGTACGGGCAGCGCAGCGCGAGCGGCGCATCGACATTGCCGGCTTCCAGCAAGCGCTCCACGTCGTCGTTGCGCCATGCGCCGTCGACTTGCTCCAGCCCCGCGGCCACCGGCTTCATGCCGACCGCGCGCAGACCCGATGCGGCCAGGAGGCTCAGCATGGCGCTGCTGACCAGCGTCTTGCCCACGCCGGTGTCCGTGCCTGTCACGAACCAGCGGCGCTGCGTCATGCCGCCTCCTTCCAGGGCTCGGCCAATGCACTGCCGAGCGCGTCGATCAACCGCTGCACATCGGCTTCGGTGTGGCTGGCCGAGAGCGTGATGCGCAGCCGCGCCGTGCCGGCCGGCACGGTCGGCGGACGGATCGCGCCGATGCGCAAGCCGCGGGCATCGAGCTGCGCCATCGTCCGCATGGCATGCGCGTTGTCGCCGACGATCAGCGGCTGGATCGCCGTGGGCGAATCGGGCAGCCATGCGCTGCCGTCGTCCGGGAGGATGGCTTCGAGTCCCCGGCGCAGCTGGGCGATGCGCGCGTTCAGTTGCGCACGGCGCGCGGCGCCCTCCTCGCCCTCGATCAGCGCCAGGCTCGCCAGCAGCGCATGCGCAATGGCCGGCGGCGCGGCGGTGGTGAAGATGTACGGGCGCGCGCGCTGCACGAGGTAGTCGATGACGGTGCGGTGCGCCGCTACGAAGGCACCCGACACGCCGGCCGCCTTGCCCAGCGTGCCGATGAGCACCAGCCGCTCCGAGCGCAGGGCCAGGGCCTGCAGCACGCCGCGCCCGGTGTCGCCCAGCACGCCGAAGCCGTGGGCGTCGTCCAGCACCAGCCAGGCGTCGTGTCGCTCGGCCAGCGCGAGCAGTTCGGCCACCGGTGCGATGTGGCCGTCCATGCTGAAGACCGCATCGCTCACGATCAGCTTGACTGGTGCATCGCAGGCGGCCAGTTGTGCATCCAGCGCTGCCACGTCGCAATGCGGATAGCGCTCGACCCGCGCCTTGGCCAGCCGTGCGCCGTCGATCAGCGACGCATGGTTGAGCGACTCCGAAAAGATCACCGCTTGGGCGCCGCCCAGGGCCGACAGCACCGCCAGGTTGGCCATGTAGCCGGTGCAGAAGAACAGGCTGCGCGCCTCGGGAATGAAGGGGGCCATCCACCCGGCCAGCAGCTCTTCGAGTTCGGCATGCGCGCGCGAGTGGCCGAGGATCAGGTGCGACCCGCCGCTGCCCGTGCCATAGCGCGCCGCGCCTTCGGCCAGCGCGGCCGCGAGCGCCGGGTGCGCGGCAAGGCCCAGGTAGTCGTTGCTGCTGAAGCCGAGCATGGTGCGCGGTGCCGATGTGCCGGCCAGCGTGAGCGACTGCTCGGGTGCGCAGGCGGTTTCGGCGATCTGCCGGCGGCGGCGCAGCGCCTGAGCATCGAGCGCGGTGATCTCGTCCTGCAGGCGTTCAAGCAAGCGCAACATGTCCGCCTCCTTCTTTCTCTTCTTCCGCGCGATCGGCGGTGGCAACCGCTCGCAGCGTGGCCAGCGTGCCGTCGACCAGCATGTCGATCTCGTCGTCGTCGATGACGTACGGCGGCATCAGGTAGACCGTCGCGCCGATGGGGCGCATCAGCAGCCCGTTGGCGCGCGCCGCCAGATGAAAGCGCTCGGCAAAGCGAGGGCCGGGCTCGCGCACGTCGAAGGCGGTGATCATTCCGCGTTGGCGCAGGTGAACGACGGGTTGGCCGTCGAGCCCTTCCAAGCCTTCGCGCAGCCTTTGCAGCAGGCGTGCCGCGCGATCGCGGTTGCGCCGCAATGCGTCTTCCCTCTCGAACAGGTCCAACGTCGCGAGCGCCGCGCGGCAGGCCAGCGCATTGCCGGTGTAGGAATGCGAATGCAGGAAGCTGCGCGCCACGTCGTCGTCCACGAAGCCCTGGTAGATCGCATCGCGCGTCATCACCAGCGCGAGCGGCAGGTAGCCGCCGCTGATGCCCTTCGACAGGCACAGGAAGTCGGGCCAGATGCCGGCCTGCTCGCAGGCGAAGAAGCTGCCCGTGCGCCCGCAACCCACCGCGATTTCGTCGGCGATGAGGTGCACGCCGTAACGGTCGCACAGTGCGCGCACGCGGCGCAGGTATTCGGGGTCGTGCATCGCCATGCCGCTGGCGCACTGCACCAGCGGCTCGACGATCACGGCGGCGATGGACGCATGTTGCGCGGCCAGCAATGCTTCGAGCTCGCCGGCGGCGCGCAGCGCAACGTCGAGCGCGTCCTCGTGCGGCAACGCCGAGCGCGCATCCGGTGAAGCCACCCAGTGCGCATTGCCGAGCAGTGGCGCATAAGCATCGCGAAACACGGGCACGTCGGTCACATGCAGCGCGCCCAGCGTCTCGCCGTGGTAGCCCTGCCGCAGCGCGACGAAGTTCTTCTTGCCGCCATGGCCCGCATTGCGCCACGCATGAAAGCTCATCTTCAACGCGATCTCCACGGCCGAGGCGCCGTCGGAGGCATAAAAGCAATGGCCCAGCGCATGCCCGGTGAGCGCGGCCAGGCGCTCGGCCAGTTCCACCGCGGGCGCGTGCGTGCAGCCGGCCAGCATCACGTGCGCGAGCGTGTCGAGCTGGTCTTTCAGCGCCGCGTTGATGGCCGGGTGCGCATGGCCGAAGAGGTTGACCCACCACGAGCTGGTGGCATCGAGATAGCGGCGGCCGTCAGCGTCGAAGAGCCACACACCCTCGCCACGCGCAATCGGCAACGGCGGCACCGCTTCAAGCCGGATGCTCTGCGTGCACGGGTGCCATACATGGCGCCGACTGCGCTGCTGCCAGTCGGTGTTTTTCGACTGTGCGAGCGTCGAGGGAGAAACAATCGTTGGCGGCATCCGCGCGTTCCTTTGAGGGGCAAGGCGCGGGATCGTATCGACGCGAATTCGTTGCGGCAAACCGCAGATGCGGGTGCGGAATGACCTGCACTTGCGCGACGTTGGCCGGCATAGACAACCCGTTCAGGCCAAGCCCGCGCAACGCAACGCCTTCTCGCCCTCGGGGCGCCAAGGCGCGGAATTGCAAGTTGGCTTGATGACGCCAAAGATAGCTTCGGAATGTCGCGTTCCCGCCGATAGCGAGTCGCTTTTGCGGCAGTCGGACAGTCCGATGACCGATCTCAAGGCTTCTTGACCGACGCCGAGATACGGTCCCTCAACAAGGTCACTCCGTGCGATTCAGCCGCGCTTCGGCGTTGCGCTTGCGGGTGGCAGCGCCCTTCTTCGCGGACGCCGAACGCTCCGCCGCCGTGCGGGATGCCGCAGCCGCCCCGCCCTTGTGACCACCCTTGCGCGAAGGCGCGTGGCTCTCGGCCTGGCCGCGCCCCGAGCCGCTCTTCTTGCCGCCGCCGGTTTCCGCATTCACGGTGGCCCAGGCGCGGCGCTCGGCCTCGGCCTTGCCGACGCCGCGATGCTCGTAGCCTTCTTCGATGTGTTCGGCCTTGCGTTTCTGCTTGTCCGTGTAGGACGACTTGTCGCCTCTGGGCATGTCAGTGCTCCTTCGGTTGATGAAGATGCGTTCCATGCTGGGCGCGCGATCCGTGCCGCGGGTAAGAAGACGGACGCGGTGCGCGTCAGTCTTGTCTGTCGACTACAGCGTGGTCAGCCCCGTTTCCGGCGTCTTCGCAAGCGACGCGACCATCGCAAGGATGGTGTCGCCGAAACCGCCGCGTGCGCGGGCGTCGGTGCGGGCACTGGTCGTCACACGCGGTCCCGCGCTCCAGGCGATGCGGGCACCGGCGGCCTCCAGGGCTTCGACCAGCGCCACGTCTTCGCTGCACGCCAGCGGCGGGAAGCCGCCGACCCGGCGGTAGGCCTCGGTCGACACGCCCAGGTTGGCTCCGTGGATGTGGCGGTGACCGTTGGCATCGACGTAGTGGCGTGTGAAGTGCGCCTGCACCGCGCTGCCTTCGAGGCCGTGCACCCCCCAGTCGTCCACGCCGATCGAACCGCAGACGGCATCGGCGTTCTCGGCCAGTTGCTTGACCAGCCAGTCGGGCGACACACGCGTGTCGGCGTCGGTAAAAGCCAGCCAGCGCGCGCCGGCCTCGATCAGCAGCCCAGCGCCGCCGGCTCGCGCCACGCCGACGTTGCGGGCATCGACCGCAAGCCGTGTCACCGGGTACTGCGCGACGACCGCGTCGGTCGAATCGATGCAGCTGTCGAGCACCACCGCCACGCCCACCGTTTCGCCGAGCAGCGCCGGATGCGCCGCCGCCTCCAGCACCGCGACCAGCGCGGCAGCGATGCGCTCGCCCTCGTTGTGCGCGGGAATGACGACGCCGATCACCGGATGCCCTCCCGCTGCGCCACCGAGCGGCTGTCGCGCGTCCACACCTGCATCACGAAATCGTCTTCTTCATGCAGTGCCAGCCTCGCCAGGCCGAGCGACGCGAGCGCGCCGTGCACCTCCTGGGTGGACAGACTGCGTTGCGCGAAGTCGGGCCGCCAGTCGCAGGCCACCAGCGTGCCGTCGGCCTCCAGCGTTTCTTCGCAGCAGCGGGCGAGGCGCTGCATGTCGTTGCGGTCCAGAAAGTAGCCCAGCTCGCTCAGCACGATGAGATCGAAGCGGCCCGCATCGCGCGGCCAGTCGGCCGGCAGCGCGTGCTGCGCGACACGCACGTTGGCGAGCGCGCCGGTGCGTTTGCGTGCGATTTCCACAGCGTGGGCCGAAAAGTCGCTGGCCAGCAGATGGTCGCAGCGGTGCGAGAGCGCCAGCGTGAGCTCGCCGATGCCGCAGCCGGGCTCGTACACGCGCCGGTAGCGCGCCTGCGGCAAGGCGGCCAGCAGCAACGCGCGCTTGCGCGCCTCGTACCAGCGCTGGCGCAGCGCATACGGGTCTTCGCTGGCGGCGTAGAGCGCGTCGAAATAAGGCCGGTGGCCGTTGTCGGTGTTGGGGTTGCTGCTCACAGGAAGATCACCTCGAAAGGACGCGCGGCGCGCTGGACAGTGCTGGCCCGAAGCACAGGGCCGGAGCCGGTGGACGCATCGCCCAGCAACTGGCTGGTGAAGGCGTTGACGGCCGCGCGCTTGCGCCGCACCGCGTCGTCGCTCAGGGGAAGACGGAACGCCCGTTGCCAAGGCATGCGCGCATCGCCGGGATGGGACCAGTGCCAGCCCCAGACGGGCACTTCAACCAGCCGCGCGCCCGCGCTCACCGCAGCCAGCGCACAGGCTTCGCCGGTGGCTTCGTGGTCGGGGTGACCGTCCTTGCGCCAGGTGGTGAACACCACGTCGCTCGCACGCAGCAAGGCCGCGAGCTTGAGCGCCAGCACGGCGCGCAGTTCCTTGAGGCCGCCGTCGGGCAGGCCCAGCCGCGTGGGCTCGACGGACAGGCCCAGGCAGCGCAGCGCCTTGTTGCTTTCGCGGGGGCGGATGCGCGCCAGGCGCTCGGCGGGCCATTCGGTGGAGCCCCGGTGGCTGGCGGTGCCGTCGGTGACGGCGATCACTTCGACCTGCCGGCCACGGTCGGCGAGATGTGCAAGCAAGCCGCCGACCGAGAGGATCTCGTCGTCGGGGTGCGGCGCGACGACCACCGCGCGCGCGCCTTCGGGCACCAGGTCTTGCGGTGCGATCACAGGCAGCTTCGCCAGGCCGGACCAGCTGTGCCATTCGGCTTCGGTGGTGCCCTCGCCTCGGATGGCGCGGCCGGTTTCAGTTTCAACGTCGGCAGCGTTCATTGCAGTCACAAAGTCCATGACGACGGCGCCTCCGTTTCGGCAGCGGCCAGTTGGCCCAGCGCGGCGAGATCGCGCTCGGCGTGGCTCTGGCGAAGGAACACGGGCAAGTCGGCCATCGCGCGGGCGAAGCGCGGGTCGCGGCACATCGGGCCGGCGCCGACCGCGCGGCCGGCGTGATGCATGACCTGGTGGGCCGCCTGCTCGATCGCAAGGCGTGCGCGCATGGCGATGCGTTGGGCGTTTTCTTCAGGGTGGCTGTCGATCCACTCGGCGGCTTCGCGCAGCAGCGCGGCGGCGCCGCTCAGGGCCACCTCGATGGCGCCGATGTGCGCGAGCCGGTGCGGGTCGGGCTTGGGTCCCCTGCATTGATGAACTGTTCGCGCAAGCCCCAAGGCTCCGCCGAACCAGCAGGCCGCGATGCCCGCCCCGCCCTGCCAGAAGCCGGCACGGCTCACATAGTCGCCGGGCCGGCCGATCTGCACGGCCGTGGCGTTGTCGAAGCGCACGTCGACGCTGGCGCTGCCGGCCATGCCGACCGCGTGCCAGCCCTCGCCGGTCACGCGCACGCCGGGTTGGTCCATCGCCACCGCAGCCAGGCAGGGCTGGCCTTCGGCGTTCCAGCCACTGACCACCGCGTGGGTGACGCTGGCTGCGCCGGAGCACCAGGCCTTGGTGCCGGTCAGACGGACCCGGCCACCCTCTTCCGCATCGAGCACAACGCGCGCATCGGGCGGTTCTGCACACCATGTTCCCCAGCATGCGCCGGCCGGTGTGTCCGGCGCGCCGCCGAGTTCAGCCAGGATGGCGAGCGCATCGGTGTGGCCTTCAAAGAGCTTGACCAGCGACAGGTCGTGGGCCGCCACCTCGGCCAGCACGCGCCAGCGCGTCAGGGTCTGGCCGGCGCCGGGCCGCGGCAGCACATCGATGCCTGCATCCACCAGATGCTTCAGTGCCAGGTCGCAGCCATGGCGAAGCTGCAGTTGCCGCAGGGCGTCGTCGGGCGCGGGTTCGAACATGGGCGTGGGGCTGAAGAGCGAAGGGGCGAAGGAAAAAAACTTCGACCAAAGTTAGGCAAGCCACGCCACGCGAATCGTCGGTGGGCAGCTTTCGCCCGTGTAGGAGGAATTGAGGAACGCGGCCGTTGCCCACTGCGGCGCGTTGGCGCCGCTCAGCTTCCGCTGCCGCCCTCGCGCAAGCGCCCCAGACCCAGCTTTTCCATCGCCTCGTGCGCCTCGACCACCATCGACGCCACTTCCGCCACCGTGACCCGCAGCGTGGTGGCACGCGTGCGCATGTGTTCATAGGCCTTGGCCTCGGTCAGCGCCTGCGTCTCGGCCAGCATGCGCACGGCCTTCTCGATCTGCCGGCGCGACTTGATCGTCTCCTCGAGCTTGCTGACCTTGCTCTGCAGCCGCTCCTGGTAGCCGCGCGACGAACGCGCCAGCACCAGCGTGCTCAGCACGCCCGAAGAACGGAACGGCCGGGTCAGCACGCCGTGCGCACTGGTGTCGAGCAGCAGCTTCAGCGTGGTCGGGCTCTCGTAGTCGGACAGCGCGATCAGCGTTGCCTCCACCGCGCTGGCGCACCAGCTGGTGCTGTCCTGCAGTTCCTGCGAAACCTGGAAGAAGATGACGTCGCATCCCGTGGGCGGCGCCGGCGGAAAGGGCCAGATGATCTTGAGCCGGCAGCCGATGCGCTTGAGCTGGTCGAGAAGAATGTCGCGGTCCTCGCCTGGCGGGTACACCACCGCGACGCAGATGCTGCGCAGGTCATCGTAGAGGCGACGCAAGCTGCTCATGGGGTCAGCTCAGCCAGAACTCGGAAAACCCGAAGGTCGACAGATAGGGATCGGGCTTGACCGGCTCCGCGCCCTCCCACAGGAGGTCGAACTGCCCGTCGCCGCGGCACACGCCGATGCGCGGCGTGAGAAAAGTGTGGTTGTTCTCGGCATCGATGGACAGCGGCCCCTCGGGCGACTCGAAGCGTACCGCCCGCACGGCATTGACGAGCTTGCGCGTGTCCAGGCTGCCGCTGCGCTCCAGCGCCCGCGCAAACAGGTGGACCTGGCTGTAGGCCGCCTCGGACCACATGCTGGTGGGCCGGTCGCCATAGCGCTTGCGCCACAGCGCGATGAAGCGGTCGTTGCATTCGTTCTTCAGCGAACTGAAGTACGTGGCCGACGTGATGTGCCCCGCGCAGGCCTCGGCGCCGGTCATGCGAACCTCTTCCTCCACCATCGACAGGCTGGCGATGGGCATGCGCTGAGGATCGAGCCCGTGCTCGCGGTAGATCTGGTACAGGCGCCGGGCCGACTGGCCGACGATGGTGCAGAAGATGACGTCGGGCTGCACGTCGGCGATGTCGCGCATCACGTCCTGCAATTGCGCCTCGGTGGCCTCCAGCGGCACATAGACCTCATCGAGGATCTCGCCGCCGTGCTGCTCGACCATCTCGCGCATCACGCGGTTCGATTCGCGCGGAAAGATGTAGTCGGCACCGATCAGGAAGAAGCGCCGGCCCCGGTTTTTCAGCAGGTAGGCCGCGAGCTGCACGCTGTTCTGGTTGGGCACCGCGCCGGTGTAGATGACGTTCGACGAGTATTCGAAGCCTTCGTAGAAGGAGCAATACCAGAGCAGCGCGTTGTTGCGCTCGATTACCGGCAGCACGGCCTTGCGGCTGGACGAGCGCGAGCAGCCGAAGATCACGTTGACCTCGTCCTCCAGCAGCAGCCGGGTCGCGAGCCGCCGGTATTCGTCGGCATCGCCCTTGGGGTCGTAGGCCACCGGCAGCAGCGGGCGGTCGAGCACGCCGCCGAGGCCGTTGATTTCCTCGATGGCCAGCGCCGTCCCGAAAAAGTGCTCCGACTCGGTCACGCCGGTCGCGCCAGAGCGCGAATGCAGCACGCCGATGCGCCAGCCGTCTTCGGCGGGGGCGGGTTTTTCAGTGGTCATCGGCTTTCTCTCCATCGTCATTCGGGAAGGCACCAGCAGAATCCGTGCCTTCATGCCCCCGCGTCCATCTTCGGCGCCCCAAGTTCAAAGTCAAACCCTCAGGTGGTCGAAGACCGACGCGGCGGCGCCACCGGCCTTGGCATTGCCTTCATCCACCAGCTCGCCCTGCTTGAGCACCACGTAGCGGTCTGCCACCTGGAGCGCGAACGGCACGTTCTGCTCCACGATCAGCATCGCGGTGCCGCGCCGGGCGCGCTCGTCCAGCAGCGCGCGGGCCAGCCGGTCGATGACCGAGGGTTGCAGCCCTTCGGTGATCTCGTCCAGCAGGATCATCGAGGGCCGCATCATCAGCGCACGGGCGAGCAGCAGCATTTTCTGCTCGCCGCCCGAGAGCGTGCCGGCGTCCTGCTTCAGCCGGGTCTTGAAGACCGGAAACAGCGGCTCGATGTCCGCAAAGCGCTCGTCGAACACGGACTCCTTCTCAAGGCCCAGCCGCAGGTTGTCGCGGATGCTCAGGTCCGCGAACAACGCCTGCTCCTGCGCCGCATAGGCGATGCCCTGGCGTGCGATGCGGTGCGGCGGCTGCCGCGTGATGTCCTGCCCGTTCAGGTGAACGTGGCCGCCCTTCTTGGGCAGGTAGCCCATCACCGTCTTGAGCAGCGTGCTCTTGCCCATGCCGTTCTTGCCCAGGAGCGCCACGGCCTCGCCGGCCGCGACGTCCAGCGACAGGCCGCGCAGCACCAAAGAGGCTCCGTAGCCGCTGCTCAGGCGTTCCAACCGCAACGCCTGGGGGCTCTTCTCGCTCATGCGGCCTCCTGCGGTGCGTGTGCGCTGCCGGCGTAGATGGTCTTCACCAGCGGCGAATTCACCACCTCCTCGAAGCTGCCCTGCATCACGATGGTTCCCTGGTGCAGCACCACGATGCGGGTGGCGATCTGTTCGACGAAATCGAGGTCGTGCTCCACCAGCAGGCAGCACAGGCCATGCCGGTGCGCGAGCGAGGCCAGCACTTCACCGATCTGCGAGCGTTCGGTCTGGGTCAGGCCCGCGGTCGGCTCGTCGAGCAGCACGATGCGCGGCTCCAGCGCCAGCACCATCGCGAGTTCGAGCGCCTGCTGTTCGCCATGCGAGAGGTCGCGCGCGACGGTGGCCAGCTTGGCGTCGAGCCCTGTGGTGCGGACCACGTCGAGCGCATAGGCCGGCAGGCGCAGCGCGGCATCCTGCCGCACCAGCGAAGGCCTCTCGAGCAAGGTGCCCGCGATACGCAGGCACTGTGCCACCGTCAGCGACTCGAAGATGTTGGCGTTCTGGAACTTGCGCCCCAGCCCGAAGCGCACGCAGGCCTCGGGCGGCAGGTCGCGGATGTCGTGGCCGCACAGCTTCACGGTGCCGGCGCTGCGCTCGGCCCCGTCGCTCATGCAGCGCATCAGCGTGGTCTTGCCCGCGCCGTTCGGCCCGATCAGCCCGACCAGCTCGCCGGCGCGCGCTTCCAGGTCGATGCCTTGCAGCACCTTGAGCGCACCGTAGTGCTTCGCCACCTGCTGCATGGACAGGGCCGGCACCGCTGCCTGTGCCTCTGCGCTCCTGGCCTCGCGTGCTCGGAGCACCGGAACGCGGGCCGCGATGCGGCCCAGCCCAAAGGGCTTGAGCAGCAACGGCACCAGCCCCTGCGGCAGCAGCACGATGACCAACACGAAAGCCACGCCGACGATCAGCTGCCACGCGAACGGCATGCTGCCGCTGAGATAGGCCGTGGCCACGTTGATCAGCACCGCGCCGATCAACGGCCCCCAGAGCGTGCCCCGCCCACCCAGCGCGACCCAGATGATCAGCTCGGTGCCCAGCGCGAAGCCGGTGAGCTCGGGCGCGACCACGCCGCTGAATGCGCCATAGCCGAAGCCCGCGATGCCCGCGACCATCGCCATGACGGTCAGCAGCAAGATCTTGACCATCGCGGTCGGAATGCCGAGGTAGGTGCAGCGCGATTCGTTGTCGCGAATGGCGGCCAGCACCCGCCCGGCGTCGCTGTGCACCAGCAGCCAGCCCAAGAGGCCGAACAGCACGAGCATGCCGCCGGCCACCCAGTACCAGGCCTCGATGGAGAGGTCGAAGCTCTCGTAGCCGGTCAGGCCCGAGCTGGAGCCCGTCCACTGGCCGCCCGACAGCAGCAGTTGCGTGAGCACGATGGGCAACACCAGCGAGATGACCGTCGCGAAGAACGGCGAGGCGCCCCGGTAGAACGACAGCCAGCCCACCAGTGCCCCGACCGCCGCGCTGACGGCGATGGCAGCGCCCATCGCCAGCAGCGCCGTCGAAACGCTGAAACCGCTGTGCGTGAACACCAGCCCCGCCGCATAGGCGCCGATGCCGAAGAAGGCCGACTGGCCGAAGCTCAGGTAGCCGGTGTAGCCCCACAGCACATCGACCGTGATCGCGGCGATGGCGAAGAAGAAGGCCTTCACCAGGATGTTGAGCAGGTAGGTGTCGAACACCCAGGGGCCTGCCACGATCAGCAGCAGGCCGATGCCGCCCAGCATCGAGAGCCCGCGCCCCGAGCGCAACGTGGCGCGCAGCGAAGAAGATGCGGCGGAAGCCATTGCAGTGTTCTCAGCCACGGGCAAACCCCTTCGGACGGATGCGCAGCGTGACCGCCGCGAGCACCGCGATGGTCAAGCCGCCCAGCACCGGATTGGCATACGTGCTCACCAGCACCTGGCAGGCCCCGAACACCACGCAGGTCAGCAGCAGGCTGGTCATCGAATGGCCCGACACCATCACCAGCATGAAGGCGCTCACCAGCCAGGGCAGCCCCATGTTCGGATCGACGCTGGACAGCGGCGTGATCATCGTGCCCGCCAGCGTGCCCAGCCCTGCACCCAGGCTGAAGGTGATGAAGCGCACGCGGCCCGCGTGGATGCCCAGGCCGCTGGCCAGTTCCTCGTTCATGATCACCGCCCGCGTGCGGATGCCGAAGCGCGTGCCGTTCAGCAGCGCGGAGAGCAGCAGGCACAGCGCGATGGCGACCGGCACCAGCAGCAGGCGATAGGCCGAATAGTCCACGCCGCCGACCGACCAGGTGCCCGCGAGCGGCGCGTCGACGAACTGAACCTCGCGCCCGAACGCCATCACGATCAGTTGCCCGATGACAATGCCCAGCCCCCAGGTCGCGAGGATGGCGTCGAGCGGCCGCTTGTAGAGCGGCTTCACGATCAGCCATTCCACCGCCATGCCCGCCACCACGCCGACCGCCAGCGCCAGAGGCCAGCTCAGCCACGGGTCGAGCTTGAGCTGCGTCACCACGTAGCTTGCATAGCCGCCCAGCGTGAGCAGCGCGCCGTGGGCGAAATTGACGATCTTCATGACCCCGAAAATCATCATCAGCCCGGCGGTGACGATGAAGAGCATCGCGGCGGTCGTGAGCAAATCCAGCAACAGCACCATGTGGCGGCCTTTGTCTCTTCGTTGTCTGCGACGTTATTTCAGGTTCGGGCACTGGGCGCCGGGATCGACGCTCGCGAAGGTTTCGAGGATCTTGATCGATCCGTCTGCCTGCACTTGGCCCAAGCGCATCGACAGCGGCGTGTGGCGGCTCCTGTTCATCGACACCGCACCGCGCGGGCCGGTGAACGACACCTCGCCGAGCGCCTTGACCACCTTGGCCGCATCGGTCGATCCGGCTTTTTCAACGGCGGCCTTGTAGAGGAAGAAGGCCTCGTACTGCGGCTCCGACAACTCGTTGGGCGTCTTCAGGTCGGCGCCGAACTTCTTCTTCATCGCGTCGAGAAACTTCTTGTTCTCGGGGATGTCGATGCCCGTCAGGTAGGAGGCCGACATGTACATGCCGCTGGCCACATCGCCCATGGTCTTTGCCGTGCCCTCGTCGATCGCGAGGTTGCCATAGGGCAGCGTCAGGCCCGCGCCCTTTAGCTGCTTGGCCAGCGACACGTTGGGCGCGCCGCCCGCGGTGGCGCTGATGAGCGCGTCGGGCTTGGCGGCGCGCAGCTTGGAGATCACCGAGGTCCAGTCGCTGCCGTCGATCGGCAGGTATTCCTCGCCCACCACCTTGCCGCCCTTCTGCTCGATGTACTTGCGGGTGAAGTCGAGCATGCCGCGGCCGAAGGCGTAGTCGTTGCCGACCAGGAAGAAGGTCTTGGCGCTTTTGCTCTTCTGGAAGTAATCGACCACCGGCGCGACCTGCTGCTCGGGCACCCAGCCGTTCACGTACATCCAGTTGTTGCACGAGCGACCCTCGTAGAACGAGGTGTAGATGTAGGGCACCTTGCCCTTGCTCACCACCGGCAGCGCGGCATTGCGCGCCGCGCTGTTTTCCATCGCGATGATGGCGGCCACCTTCTTCTGGAACACCAGCGTGTCGAAGGCCTTCTGCGCACCGACGGCGCCGGAGGCGTCGTCCACGATCTCCAGTTCGACCTTGCGGCCGAGAATGCCGCCGGCCGCGTTGATCTCGTCGACCGCGAGCTGGGAAGACTGCACTGCGGCGGGCGCCACGACGCTGTTGGCGCCCGACAGTCCGACCGCCACGCCGATGCGGAGGGGATCGGCGGCCTGGACATTGGCGGCCAGCAAAGCGGCCGTCGTCATGGCGCCCAGGCGCAGGAGTGATGTGATCTTCATGTTCAAGGTCCTCTGGAGGTTCGATGGAAAAGTTGGAGGTGGGTGGGAGCAGAAAAGCGCGGGGCGGTCAGTGCCGCGGAAGCGGCCAGCCGGTGCCCAGCATGGGGTCGTAGATGTCGTCGCGGCGGTCGCGCAGCACGTCGTTGAACGCGTTCAGGTGGCGCGCTTGGCGCGATGCCTTGAGGTTGATGCGGGCATAGAGAACTTCCTCGCCATCGTGCGAGGCGGGCCCCGCCAACGGCCAGCCCTGCGCGCCCACGATCAGGCTCTGCCCGACGAAGGGCTGGCCGCGCTCGGTGCCCGTGCGATTGGCGCAGACGATGTTCATGCCGTTGCTGTGCGCGCTGGCCATCGCGAGCGTGGTGGCCATGGCCGGGCGGTCCGCGGGTTGCTGCGGCATGGGCACCCAGTTGGTCGGCATGCAGACGATGTCGACGCCCTGCATGGCAAGCAGGCGATAGGCCTCGGGGAACCAGCCGTCGTAGCAGATCATCACGCCCAGCCGGCCAAGCTCGGTATGGAACACCGGCAGCCCCTTGTTGCCCGGTTCGAAGAACAGGTGTTCGTCGCCCCAGAGGTGCAGCTTGCGGTAGGTGCCGAGCCAGCCGCGCGGGCCGAGCACCGCGGCCGCGTTGTAGAGGCGATCGTCCTCGCGCTCGGCAATGCCCGCGATCACATGCACATTGCAGCGCCGGGCCGCATCGGCCCAGGCCTGCGTGCTCGGACCGTCGGGCACCGGCTCGGCCAGCGCGAAGGCCTCGGCGCGGCTGGCGAACACGTAGCCGCTGTTGGCCAGTTCGGGCAACACCACGAGCGATGCGCCCTGCGCCGCGGCCTGCTCGATCAATTGCACCGAGCGCGCGACGTTGGCGGCCGTGTGGCCCACGTGCGGCTCCATCTGCACACTCGCGACGACGAGGTCCGGAAATCCCAGGCCTTCTTCTTCCTGCACTGTCATTCAAGCTCCAAAAAGCAAAAAGCCCTCGACCCCGCTTGCGCGTTGTTCGAGGGCTTTCATAGCCGGTATGTGAAGCAGCGATGTTGCTGCCCGACGCACTCAAGGACGAGTGCTGTCGTGGGGTCGGAGATTAGAAGAAGGTATTCGCGGTGTCAATTGGAATTTTCTTCGGCGCGCAAAAAGCGCGATGCGCTGGTGTGCTGTCGCGGGCGTCTGCGGGACCGCGTGCGCAACGTGATCGAGTACCGCAGGGCCTCGGTCGGCGCGATGGCGTGCTGCCAGGCCCACCGTGCCGGGCCGCGCAAGTGCAGCGCCTCGGGCAGCGGCGCTTCTTCCGTCGACAGGAACTCGCGCTCGTAACGCAGCCCTTCGATGACGGACGTGGGTGCCTCGCCGAACAGGTCGTCCTGTCCCGCGTGCTCGAGGCGCCTAGCGGCGCGCATTGCCGCTCCCGCCCACCTGCACATGCCACCAGCGCGGCAGCAGCTCCCGGATCTCGGCGCGCGCAAAGCGGTCGTCCAGCAGATGCAGCACGCCGCGGTCTTCTTCGGTGCGGATCACGCGCCCGGCCGCCTGCACCACCTTCTGCAGCCCCGGGTAAAGGTAGGTGTACTCGTAGCCCTTGCCGAAGCGCGACTGCATGCGCTCGCGCGTGATCTCATTGAGCGCGTTGTACTGCGGCAGGCCCAGGCTCGCGACGAAGGCGCCGACGAGGCGGCTGCCCGGCAGGTCGATGCCTTCGCCGAAGGCGCCGCCCAGCACCGCGAAGCCGATGCCCCGGCCACCCTCCTCGAAGCGCGCGATGAAGCCGTGGCGATCGGCTTCGCGCATGCCCCGCGTCTGCGCCCACACCGGTACACCGGGGTGCTGGGCCGCGAAGGCCGCGCGGGCGTTTTCCAGGTAATCGAAGCTGCTGAAGAAGGCCAGGTAGTTGCCGGGCATGCGTTCGAACTGGGCGCCGATGATGTCCGCGACGTTGCGCAGCGACCCGGCGCGGTCGCGAAAGCGGGTGGAGACATCCATCGCCACTTCGACACGCAACTGCCGGCTGCTGAAGGGAGACGCCACATCGAGCAGCGCCGTGTCCGCCGGCAGGCCGAGCGCGTCGCGGTAGAAGGAGAACGGCGACAGCGTGCCCGAGAAGCAGGTGACCGAGGCCGCGTCGGCAAAGCGGCTTTCCAGGAACGGCGCGGGCACCAAGTTGCGGATGGCCAGGGTGCGCGCCTGCTGGGTGGGCCCGAGCGTGCGTTCGAACACCGAGTGGTCGCCGAACACCTCGGCCAGCCGTGCGAAGTGCAGCGCGTCGAAGAAAAAACGCTGCAGCGGCCCTTGCGCCGCCTCGGGCGTGGCCGCGAAGTGCTCTGCCATGGCGGTGTTGGCCGCCTGCAGGGTGCGCACGAAGCGCTCGGGCATCTCGTCGGCGGTTTCGTAGTCGGCTTCCTGCAGCTGCTGCACGGTGTCCCACTCGCGGAAGAGCCGCGCCAGCGGCCCGCGCACCGCGGCGGGTGCGGCGCGGTGCGCCTCCTCGAGCGCACCGCCTTCCAGCTGCGCGGTGTACATGCCGCGTGCGCGCTCCAGCAGGTTGTGGGCTTCGTCGACCAGCACGGCGACGCGCCAGCCGGCGTCTTTCATGGTGGCGAAAAGGAAGGCGCTGCCGTCGAAGTAGTAGTTGTAGTCGCCCACGATCACGTCGCTCCAGTGGGCCATTTCCTGCGCGAGGAAATAGGGGCACACCTGGTGCTGCAGCGCGACCTGCCGCAGCGCCGGCCGGTCGAGCCAGCCGGTCTCCGCAGCTTCGGCGCGGGCAGCGGGCAGGCGGTCGTAGAAGCCCTTGGCGAGGGGGCATGAATCGCCGTTGCAGGCGCGGTCGGGGTATTCGCAGACTTTTTCGCGGGCAGCGAGTTCGAGCACGCGCGGCTGCGCACCGGCCCCTTCACCGCCGTTGTCGCAGCTCCTGCCGCAGCCATTGCCCAGCACCCGAAGCGCGTCGAGCGCCACCGGCCGGCCGGAGGTCTTGGCGGTGAGGAAGAAGATCTTGTCCAGCTTGTGTGCCGCCCGCGCCTTGAGCAGCGGAAACAGCGTAGCCAGCGTCTTGCCGATGCCGGTGGGCGCCTGGGCCATCAGGCAGCGGCCGCCGACGGCGGCGCGATAGACGGCTTCGGCCAGTTCGCGCTGTCCGGTGCGAAAGGCCTGGTGCGGGAACGTCAGCTGGCCCAGGGCGGCGTCGAGCGCGGCCCGGTGCGCGGCCTCCTGCGCGGCCCACACGCTGTAGAGGCCGCACAACGATTCGAAGTGCTCCCGCAGCGATTGGCGGGTGTGCCGCTCGTGCAGCACGGTTTCCTCGCCGCTGGCGATGTCGAGGTAGACCAGCGCGACCGTCATGGCCTCGTGGCCGTGCAGTTCGCACAGCATCCAGCCGTAGGTGCGGGCCTGCGCCCAGTGCAGGGCGCGGTGGTTGCCGCGAATGGCATCGAAGTCGCCGCGGAAGGTCTTGATTTCTTCCACCCGCGGTTCGTCGGCCTCGTAGCCGTCGGCGCGGCCGCGCACCCGCAGGCTGCCGCACAGGGTGTCCAGCGAGACCTCGCTTTGGTAGTCGCTTCCGCGCCGGCCCTGCACCAGCGCATGGCCGGCCATGCCTTCGAGCGCGCTGGGCGCGGGCACGAAGCGCAGGTCCAGGTCGCCCGCCTTCGCGCCGAAGGCGCAGAGCGCCTTGACGGAAACGACGTGCGCGGCAGGCGCCGTGACACCTGGACTGTTAGAAGGACGCGTTGACATTCTCGCGATGACTGTATGCAATTACAGTATAGCCAGCCGTTTCGCTGTGGCGAGAGCGCCATCCGGGCGCCATCAATCCCCGTCTCGGGGTCTACGACTACAAGACGAGCTTCCGATTTCGGCAAAACTTGAAGGGTTTTGCTTACAAATGTGCCGATGAAAACTGCTGCTGCCATTGACCCCGACGACTTCGACCGCCTGCTGAGCCGAAATCTCAAGCTCCCGCTGCTGGGAGGCCTCTTCGGCGCCGTGGTGTTCGTCGGCCTCATCCTGTTCCTGCTGTCGACCATCGGAATGGTGGAACACACCGACCGCGTGACCCGCGCGGCCAGCGAACTGCAGCGGCGCAGCATCGACATGGAAACCGGCTTGCGCGGCTTCCTGATCAGGGGGGACGAGACTTTTCTGGAGCCTTACCAGAGCGCCCTGCCCCGCATCAAGAGCGACACGGCCGCGCTGCGCGAACTGGTGTCCGACAACCGGCAGCAGGTGGAGCGCATCGACCGGATCGCCGCGGTCCAGGCCACCTGGATCGAGTTTGCGCGCAGCCTCATCGAAGCGCGGCGGGCCGGCCAGGACGCGCAGGCCCAGGTGCGGCTGGGCCGGGGCAAGCGCCTGACCGACGACATGCGCATGGAGTTCACCGCGTTCATGGACACCGAGCAGTCGCTGCGCTTCCAGCGCAACAACGATGCCAACCGCACCGCGTGGTGGACGGTGGGCCTGTTCCTGCTGTTCACGCTGGTGCTGACGGGGCTGGTCGCGTATTTCGGCCGGCGCCAGCTGGTGCGGCTGTCGGACAGCTACGACGTGGTGCTCAAGGAGCAGGCCGAGCATTCCGAGCGGCTGTCCGAAGAGGCCTGGCTGCGCAGCGCACAGACCGAGCTGGTGGGCGAACTGGTCGGCGAGCTGAGCGCGCCCGACATGGGCCGCAAGATCCTGGCTTTCTTCTCGCGGCATCTGGGCAGCGCGGTCGGCGCGATGTACGTGCGCGAGCGGCACGGGCCGCTGCGCCGGGCGGCGAGCTACGGTTTTTCGGGTGACGCGGAAGCCTCGCCCCAGGTGTTTTCTCCCACCGAGAGCCTGATCGGCCAGGCGGCGGCCGAGCGGCGCCGCATGCTCATCGACCCGATCGACGCCACCTACCTGCGCGTGAACACGGGCCTGGGCGACATGGCACCCAGAACCGTGCTGCTGATGCCGGTGATGAGCGACGGCATCGTCAACGGCGTGATCGAGCTGGGCCTGCCCGGCGCACCCGACGAGCGCGCGAGCCAGTTGCTCGACGTGGTGTGCGACGACATCGGCACTTCGCTGGCGGCGGCGCGCTACCGCGAACAGCTGCAGGACGTGCTGGCCGAGACGCAGCAGCTCAACGAGGAACTGCAGGTGCAGCAGGAAGAGCTGCGCACCGCCAACGAAGAGCTCGAAGAACAGTCGCGCGCGCTGCGCGCCTCGCAGGCCATGCTGGAGAACCAGCAGGCCGAGCTGGAGCAGACCAACAGCCAGCTCTCCGAGCGCACCGAGGCACTCGACCAGCGCAACACCGCGCTGCGCCGCGTGCAGCGCGACCTGGAAGACCGTGCCGACGAACTGCAGCGCGCAAGCCGCTACAAGTCGGAGTTCCTCGCGAACATGTCGCATGAGCTGCGCACGCCGCTCAACAGCGCGCTGATCCTGGCCAAGCTCCTGGGCGACAACCCGCAGGGCAACCTGACGCTGGAGCAGGTGAAATTTGCCGAGTCGATCTACTCGTCGGGCAACGACCTGCTGGTGCTGATCAACGACATCCTGGACATCGCCAAGGTCGAGGCCGGCAAGCTCGAGGTGGTGCCCGAAGACGTGGCGATCAGCCGGCTGGCGCAAAGCCTGGAAAGCACGTTCAGGCCGCTGGCGATGGAGAAGCGGCTGAGCTTCAGGCTGGAGATCCAGACCGGCGCGCCGGCCTCGCTGGTCACCGACCGGCAACGCGTCGAGCAGGTGCTGAAGAACCTGTTGTCGAACGCGATCAAGTTCACCGAACGCGGCGAGGTGGCGGTGGTGGTGGCACCCACTGCCGACGGCGGCGCGAGCTTTGCGGTGTCCGACTCGGGGATCGGCATCGATCCGCAGCAGCACGAGCTGATCTTCGAGGCCTTCCGCCAGGCCGACGGCACCACCAGCCGGCGCTACGGCGGCACGGGCCTGGGCCTGTCGATCTCGCGCGACCTCACCCACCTTCTGGGCGGCACGCTCACCGTGCAGAGCGAACCGGGCAAGGGCAGCACCTTTGTCCTGCAGCTGCCGGCGCGCGCGCCGCAGGCGTCGGAGCTGCAGGCGGCCCCGCCGAAGATGGCCGCGGCCTACACGCCGGGCCATCGCGCCACCGCTGCGACTCCGGTGCCGCAGGCGCCCGCTCCGAAGGCGGTGGTGCCGGCGCCCCAGTTCGCCGACGACCGCGCGGTGCCGCGCGACCAGGTGCGCCGGGTGCTGGTGATCGAGGACGAGCCGCAATTCGCGCACATCCTCTACGACCTGGCGCACGAGCTGGGCTACCGCTGCCTGGTGGCGCACGGCGCGGCCGACGGCTTCGAGCTGGCCACGCAGTTCGTGCCCGATGCCATCCTGCTGGACATGCGCCTGCCCGACAGCACGGGCCTGGACGTGCTGCAGAAGCTCAAGGATTCGCCGCACACGCGCCACATTCCGATCCACGTCGTCTCGGCCGCCGAGAACGCGCAGGCCGCGGCGCTGCACCTGGGCGCCATCGGCTTCGCGCTGAAGCCGGCCACGCGCGACGAGCTCATGAAGGTGTTCGGCCGGCTGGAGGACAAGCTCACGCAGAAGGTCAAGGTCGTGCTGCTGGTGGAAGACGATGAGCTGCAGCGCGAGAGCGTGATCCACCTCATCGGCGACGACGACATCGAGATCGTGGCCGTCGGCTCGGGCGAAGAGGCGCTGGAGCTGCTGCGCACCCGCGTGTTCGACTGCATGATCACCGACCTGAAGCTGCCCGACATGCAGGGCAGCGAGCTGCTCAAGGCGATGGCGGCGGAAGAGATCGTGTCGTTCCCGCCGGTCATCGTGTACACCGGGCGCAATCTCACGCGCGACGAAGAAACCGAGCTGCAGCGCTATTCGCGCTCGATCATCATCAAGGGCGCCCGCTCGCCGGAGCGCCTGCTCGACGAGGTGACGCTGTTCCTGCACAAGGTGGAAGCCGAGCTTTCCACCGAACGCCAGGGCATGCTGAAGACCGCGCGCGGACGCGACCGCATCTTCGAAGGCCGCACCATCCTGCTGGTGGACGACGACGTGCGCAACATCTTTGCGCTCACCAGTGCGCTGGAGCAGCGCGGCGCGGTGGTGGAGATCGGCCGCAACGGCCGCGAGGCGCTCGAAAAGCTCGACCAGGTGCGCGAAATCGACCTGGTGCTGATGGACGTGATGATGCCGGAGATGGACGGCCTGGAAGCCACGCGCCGCATGCGCGCCGACCCGCGCTTCGAGAAGATGCCGGTGATCGCCATCACCGCCAAGGCCATGAAGGACGACCGCGAGCAATGCCTGGCCGCGGGCGCCAACGACTACCTGGCCAAGCCGGTCGACCTGGAGCGCCTGTTCTCGCTGCTGCGGGTGTGGATGCCGAAGATGGAGCGCCTGTGACAGAAAAACAGCCCTCACCGCTTCAGCCGCTCTCCGACACCGAGATCGAGCTGCGCCTCCTGATGGAGGCCATCTACCTCAAGTACAGCTACGACTTCCGCAACTACACCACCGCCTCGCAGAAGCGCCGCGTGCTGTATGCGCTGGAGCAGCTGGCGCTGCCGAGCATCTCGGCGCTGCAGGACAAGGTGCTGCGCGACGCGGTGCTGTTCGGCCGGCTGCTGCAGTTCCTGACGATCCCGGTGAGCGAGATGTTTCGCGACCCGACCTACTTTCTGGCGCTGCGCCAGCATGTGGTGCCCATCCTGCACACCTACCCGTCCGTCAAGGTGTGGGTGGCGGGCTGCAGCACCGGCGAAGAGGTGTTTTCGCTCGCCATCCTGCTGCGCGAGGAAGGCCTTCTGGAACGCACCCAGATCTACGCCACCGACATCAACCCCGCCTCGCTGGAAAAGGCGCGCCAGGGCATCTTTCCGCTCGAAGCCATCCGCGGCTACACCACCAACTACCAGCGCGCGGGCGGACGCAGTGCGTTCTCCGACTACTACACCGCGGCCTACGACGCGGCGCGCTTCGACCCGTCGCTGTGCGCGGACGTGATCTTTGCCGACCACAGCCTGGCGACCGACAGTGTGTTCGCCGAGACGCAGCTGGTGTCGTGCCGCAACGTGCTCATCTACTTCAACCGCCAGTTGCAGGACCGCGCGCTCGGGCTGTTCCACGAGTCGCTGTCGCACCGCGGCTTCCTCGGGTTGGGCTCGAAGGAAAGCATCGACTTCTCGGCATATGCGGACCGCTTTGCGCCCCACGCGCGCGCCGAGCGCATCTACCGCAAGGCGACATGAGCAAGCCGTCCCTCCCCTTCGCTCGCAAGCGCGTGGAAGCCGTCGTGCTGGGCGCCTCGGCCGGCGGCATCGATGCGCTCTTCGTGCTGCTCGAAGGCCTGCCCGCGAGCTGGCGCATTCCGATGACGGTGGTGTTGCACCTGCCCGAAGACCATGCAAGCCACCTGGCCGACATCTTTCGCCAGCGCCTGCCGATTCCGGTGCACGAGGCCGGCGACAAGATGCCGCTGTCGGGCGGCCGCCTCTACTTCGCGCCGCCGGGCTACCACCTGTCGATCGAGCGCGAACGCTGCTTCTCGCTCAGTTGCGAGCCGCCGGTGCTGTTTTCGCGCCCTTCCATCGATGTGCTGATGACCTCCGCCGCCGACGCCTACGGCCCCGCGCTGGCCGGTTTTCTGCTGACGGGCGCCAACGAAGACGGCGCCCAAGGCCTGCATCGCATTCACCTGGCCGGCGGCCTCACCGCCGTGCAAGACCCCAAAGAAGCCCTGATTTCCATCATGCCCCTCGCCGCCATCGCGCGCCACGCCCCCGACCATGTGCTGCCCCTGCGCGAGCTTCGCACGGTGCTTTTGCAACTGGAGGCCGCCCATGCCCATTGACGTCAAGAGCAAGCTGCTGATCGTCGATGACCTGCCGGAGAACCTGCTGGCGCTGGAAGCGCTGATCCGCGCGCCGGACCGCATCGTGTCCCGCGCCGGTTCGGCCGAAGAGGCACTCGCGCTGCTGCTGGAGCACGAGTTCGCGCTGGCCATCCTGGATGTGCAGATGCCCGACATGAACGGCTTCGAGCTGGCCGAGCTGATGCGCGGCACCGAGCGCACGCGGCACATCCCCATCATCTTCGTGAGCGCCGCGGGGCGCGAGCTGAACTACGCCTTCCAGGGCTACGAGAGCGGCGCGGTCGACTTCCTGCACAAGCCGCTGGACCCGCATGCGGTGGTCAGCAAGGTGAACGTGTTCGTCGACCTGTACCAGCACAGGAAGGCGCTGCGCCACGAGATGGAATCGCTCGCGGCCGCGCACCGCAAGCAGGAAGAGCTGGTGCAGCAATTGCAGCAAACGCAGCAGGAGCTGGAGCGCGCGGTGCGCATGCGCGACGACTTCATGTCGATGGTGTCGCACGAGTTGCGCACGCCGCTCAACACGCTCTACCTGGAAGCGCAGCTGCGGCAGTTGCACCTGTCCAAGGGCAACCTCGCCCATTTCGCGCCCGACCGCCTGCCCACGATGATCGAGCGCGACCAGCGGCAGATCCGCAACATGGTGCGGCTGATCGACGACATGCTGGACGTCACGCGCATGCGGCGCGATGCGCTCTCGATCCAGACCAAGCCGGTGGATCTCGCGGTGCTGTCGCGCGCCGTGGTCGAGAGCCTGCGCCATCAGGCCGAGGCCGCGGGCGCGGCCATCACGCTGCGGGCGCCGGCCGAACTGCATGGCGTATGGGACGAGTTCCGCATCGAACAGGTGCTGACCAACCTCCTGACCAACGCACTGCGCTACGGCGGCGGCAAGCCGGTGGAGATGGTGGTGGAGCAAGCCCAGAGTGCTGAACAGGCCGCCCCGGTGGCCCGCGTGAGCGTGCGCGACCACGGCATCGGCATCGCGCCGGAGGACCACGAGCGCATCTTCGAGCAGTTCGAGCGCACCGCCGACAGCCGCAAGCACGCGGCCGGCCTGGGCCTGGGGCTGTACATCACGCGCAAGATCGTCGGGCTGCACCAGGGGCAGATAGAGGTGCAAAGCGTGCCCGGCGAAGGGTCCACCTTCGTGGTCGAGTTGCCGCTGCGCGCCGACACGGCGAGCCCGCCACCGCCAGCCCGGATGAATGCGTAGGAATACGCTGACGGCACGGCGTGAAGGCGGCGTCGATACTGCTACCTCCGACTTACCCTGAAAGAAAAACCGCTGTGAACGTGCTGATCGTGGACGACAACGAAGCCGCCGCCGACCTGTTGCAGGAACTCCTCACGCTGCAGGACCACACGGCCCGCTGCACCTACACGGCGCAGCAGGCGATGGACGCGGCGGCCGTGGAGCATTTCGATGCGGCGCTGATCGACCTCACGCTGCCCGATTTTCCGGGCACCGAGGTGGCGCGCAGGCTGCGCAGCAGCACGGCCGAAGGCACGCCGCGGCTCCTGGTGGCGATCTCGGGCTTCTCGGCGCAGGACGCAGGCGGCGAATCGGCCGAGGGTCTGTTCGACCACCATCTGCAGAAACCGATCGACATCGACCAGCTCGATCGCATCCTGGCGCAGCCTCTGCGCTAGGCCCTGGCCAAGCGCAAGACACCATGACGATGCGCCGCCCCGCTCTCGCATGTGTGGTGTTGGCGCTGCTGGTGCCGCTCGCGTCGGCAGCGGGATGGGTGGACGGCACCGGCAAGCCGATTCCCGATACCGAATCGATGCGCAGCGACGGCGACTTCATGGCGCAGTTGATCGTCACCCCCGACGAAGCCGAACTCCGCCAGGCCTGGAACAACACCAGCCGCAAGCCTGTGCTGCGTACCACCGACAGCGCGGCGCGCGGCGTCAAGTCCAGCGCCATGCTGATCCTGCGCGGCTGCGTGCCGAACGCCACCGGCCAGTGCGATGTGGTGGTCGAATTCTTCGTCGCCACGCCCCGCGGGCAACGCATCCCCGCCGGAGGCGGACCGCTATGGACCTCCGAGCCGCCCCCGGCCACTTTGGTGCTGGGCGCCGCCACCATGAACTTTGCATTCGGCCCCAGCGACGAAGCCGGGGTCTACAGCGTGCTGGCCAAGGTGACGGACCGCATCGGCCAGCGCACGCTGGAGCTGTCTCGGCCCATGCGCCTGGACTGAGGCGCGGGCCCCCACGCATCAAGGCGTTGCGAGCACCATCGTCCAATAGTGGGAATAGGTGTTCGACGTGCCGCCGCGCACGCAGGCCAGCGCGATGTTCTTGTAGTTCGCGCCCATCAGGTTGCGGCAATGGCCTTCGCTGTTCTGCCATGAGTTCATGGCCGACGCCACGCTCTCCTGCCCGGCCGCGATGTTTTCGCCGACGCCCGACCATGTGTAGCCCGCGGCCGTCGCGCGGCTGCCGACGGTGCTGCCGTCCGAGCCGGTGTGACTGAAGAAATTGTTTGCGACCATGTCCAGCGAATGGCGCGCCGCCGCCGCGTCGAGCTGGGCATTCCACGCCAGAGGCGCAGCCGCCGGGAATTGCGTGGTGCCGCAGGTGCGGGCCTCGCTGCGGAACTGGTTGACGCGCGTGACCGTGTCCTGAACGAAATCCGGCAGGCCGCAGCTCTGCAGGGCGGCAAGGCTAGGCGAAGGCGCGGGTGCAGGCGCTGGATCGGCAGTAGGTGCCGGTGCGGGCGCCGGTGCGGATGCAGCCGGCACGCCCAACCCGATCGGCACGCCTGCGCCACCGCCGCCACCCCCTCCTCCACCGCACGATGCAAGCAACAGGCCGGCAAGGGCCCCGAGGGTGCCGATGGCGGCGCAACGAAATTTCAGACGCATGGTTTCCCGGGTGCTGGTGATGAAGGAGAAAAAGAGAATACGTGAGGCTCAGCGCATCGCCTTGTAGCGATACAGCCTGAAACCGTTCTTCTGCACGAAGCTGATCGGCTCCCAGCCGCGGGCGAGCGCGCGGTCGGTGATCTGTGCCATCTGCAGCCCGATGGGGTCCTGCAGGCTGTCCGCCACGGCGAGGTCGAATTTGCGCAGGTCGCGATCGAAGCCTTCGACGGCCGCGATGGCGGCCTCGACCCGGGTGAACGGCACGACGGTCATGCCATGAACCCCACGTCGCGCGGATAGGCGATGCCGCTGGGCGCGGTCATGCCGAAGTTCTTCAGGTTGGGCAGGATGCCGTCGAGCTGGTTGTCCGGCACGCCGAACCAGCGCGCCAGCGTGGCCGCGTACTGGTCCACCGAGGTGGTCGGCAGCAGGCGCCCCTGGCCCACGTGCCACTGGTCGGCGTCGTTCGCGGTGTTGGTGATGCTCACCGACGGCGCGGTGCCGTAGATCGCCTTGCCCTTGACCGCGCCGCCGACCACGAAATGGTGGCCGCCCCAGCCGTGGTCGGAGCCGTTGCTGTTGCTCGACAAGGTGCGGCCGAAGTCCGACGCGGTGAAGGCCGTGACGTTGTTGGCCACGCCGAGCGCACCCATCTGCTTGTGAAAGTCCGCCATCGCCTCCGACAGCTTCTGCATCAGCCCAGGCTGGCGAGCGATCAGGTCGTCGTGCAGGTCGAAGCCTCCCATCGACACGAAGAACACCTGGCGCCTGATGCCCAGCGCGCCGCGCCCGCGGATCAGGCGCGCCACCATCTTGAGCTGGTCGGCCAGGTTGTTCTTGTCCGGGAAGGTGCCGGCCGGAAAGTCCTGCTGGATGGCCCCGGTGATCGTGCCCTCGGCGGTGATCGCGCGCCGGATGACCCGGGTGTATTCGTCCTCCAGCATGTGGCCGCTCTCGCGCTGCGCGATCTGCTGCATCGCGGCCTTCACCGCGGCCGAGTTGAAGAGATTGCCGCCCGTGCCGCTCACGCTGTTGATGCGCACCGCGCCGCCGGTTCCCACCTGGTACTGCAGCGCCTGGTCGCCCGAGAGGAACACGGCGTTGCCCGCCACCGACATGCAGGTGAACATCGAGCCGCCGTTGGCCGACAGCGCCAGGTCGCCCAGGTTGCCGCCCCAGCCGACGGTGGAGCCCTCGGGCGAGGACGACTGCCACACCGACTGCTGGTCGTTGTGCGAGAACAGCTTGGGCGGCACCGGAAAGTCGCGGCGGTTGCTGCTGCTGTATTGCGCGCGCGTCAGCGGCTTGATCAGCGGGCCGACGTTCAGCTGCACCGCCACCTTGCCCTCGGTGTTGAAGAGATCGGCCAGCCGCGTCATCGACGGATGCAGCGCGTAGCTGCGGCCGCCGGGCAGCGCCTGCGTGGGCTTGAGCTCGGTCGCGGCCAGCGCGGCGCGCGGGATGGCGATGCCGCCGCCGGCCTCCCCGTCGCCGCCGCGGATGGTGCTGTATTTGCCGTAGCTGTCGGTGTCGTAGGTGACCACGGTGTTCGCGTAGTCGTTGCCGCCGAACAGAAAGACGCAGACCAGCGCCTTGTAGTCGTCGCCGGGCGCGCCCTGCGCGGCGGCTTCGCCCATGGCGGCGAGGTTGAGCGCAAACGGCAGCGCGGTGCCGGCCATGGCGAGCTGGCCCGAGCGGCGCAGGAACGCGCGCCGCGTGTGCTGGACAGGGTTGATGAGGTACATGGGTGTCGGGTCCCGCGTTGTCTATTTCTGCACAAGGTATTCGGACGAACCCATCACCAGCAGCACGGCGGCGTAGATCCGGTTGAGCTTGGCGTTGTCGCTGCTCGCTGCCGTGAGGGCCGGCGTGGCGAGCGCATTGGTGATGAGGCTCACGGTGGCGGCCGAGAGCTGGTTGGCGGTCAACAGCAGGTTGAGCCGCCGCACCAGCGCCGCGGGGTCGAGCACCAGCGCCTTTTCGGCTGTGTAGTTCGCCATCACGTCCTTGCTGCTGAACCCGTTCTGGATCACCTGCTGCATGAAGTTGAGATAACCGCCCACGCTGGTTTCGGTCACCAGCTGGAACTCGGGGGCCACCAGCTTGTGGGTTGCGATGGCGGTCGCCGGCGGCACGTAGCCGGGTCGGAAGAAGTTGAACACCGAGGGCGAGCGCAGCGGGCTTTGGCCGAGGCCGAAGCTGGGGTCCGAGGTGATGCCGATCTTCCAGGCATCGGTGGCCGAGGCGATGCCGCAGGTGCGACCCCATTGCACCAGCCGCAGCATCGGTTCGCGCAGACGCCCGAAGTTCGGATCGGCCAGGCCGCCCGGGCCGCGCGCCTCGTCGTCCAGCAGCACCGCGGCGAACACGCTTTTCATGTCGCCGCGCACGCCCGCGCCGTTGTTGGCAAAGACGCCGGCCACGCGCTCGACGTAGGCCGGGCTGGGGTTGCTGGTCACCAGCCGCTGGATCAGTTGCTTGCCGATGAAGGGGCCGACGTTCGGATGGTTGAAGAGCGTGTCCAGCGCGATCTTCAGCGCCTCCGGGCCGGGCGTGCCGCCGGGCACGGTGGCGCCGAGGAAGCGGGCCTCCAGCATCGAGTGATTCGCGGCCACAAAGGACATGGGGCGCGTGGTCCAGTCCTTGGTGTCTCGGGGGCCGCCCCCGGTGGGCGGCGTGAAGCCGGTGCGCTCCGCGCCGCGGATGTCCAGCACATAGCCGGTGAATACGCGCGCCAGGTTGGTCACGTCGTCCTGCGTGTAGCTGTCCAGCGGTTCCCCGTCGCCACCGTTCCTGGTCGTGCCGTCGGGGTTGAGCTGCGACAGCCCGATGGTCATGAGCTGCATGACCTCGCGCGCATAGTTTTCGTCGGGCTGCCGGCCGCGGCCATCTTCCTTGCGGTTGTCGCGGGTGTTCAGGTAGAAGCCCATCGCGGGGTTCAGCGTCACGTCTTCCAGCAGGGTGCGGAAGTTGCCGGTGACGCCGGCCACCAGCGTGTCGAAGTACTGGGTCATCATGAAGTGAGGCCAGCTCGAGCCGATCTCGTTGGCCGAGACCACGAAGATCTCGCTGAGCGCGAGCGCCATGCGCTTGCGCATCGGGTCGGTCGACACCATCAGCTGGCGCCAGACGGCGGCATCGATGTCGGCAGTATCGAAGGGCTTGCTGTCCAGCCACTCCCAGGCCGACTGCGTGCGCGCCGCGCCGAACTGCTCGCTGATCCAGGGCAGGTAGCCCTTGGCACGCACATCGGCGATCTCGGCTTCCGAGGCAGAGAGCTGGGCCTGCAACAGGAAGCGCGCGGCTTCTTCGTCGGTCTTGGCCTGCGGGTGGTGGTAGGGGCCGGTGTCCGGCAGAAGATCTCCACTGCCGCCGCCCCCGCCCCCGCCCCCGCCGCCGCCGCCGATTGGAAAAGCGACGCCCCCACCGCCCCCGCTTCCGCCACCCCCGCCGCCGCAGGCTGCCAGCGCGGCGGAGATGGAAAACGCCGCCAGCGTCTTCAAGGGCAGTTGTGCCGAAGACGCCGCCGGTAGGGCTTGTGCGGCGGGGTTGCCCGCTCTCGTGCTTGTTGTCGTCGCCGGCGCGTTCAAACACGCCAGATCGTCGGCCACGCTCGCGCGGCCGGCGTCGATCCGTTCTTCCACCATGGTTCCTCGCTCCTGCGGCGTTAAGCGCCGCTGGGCGATTCAAGGCAAATGCTGTGCCCTGCGAAAAATCGTGAGAAGCCCGTCATGAACAGGGAGTCTGTTGCAATTTGTGCGCTTTTTGTGACTTTTTAGTCACTTCTAAAACAAAAATGGCAGCTCGAAAGGCCTCGTGCCGAAGGGCTTGGGCGATCAGCGTGCGATTTCGCGGCGAGACAAGGTCACGTCGCCGCCAGTCGTGTTGAACGCGATGGTGGGCGCGCTGTAGTCGCTCAGCGGCGCACCCAGGCCGATTTCTCCCCGGCCATGCAGCACGCATTCTTCGCGGCGCAACGCGATCTCGGTGCTGGGGCCGCCGTTGCCATGAAAGCGCACCCAGGTTCCATAGGTGCTCACGTCGATCAGCACGCAGCTGCCGTGCCGCATCTCGATGCGCGCATGCAGCCGCGAGACGCGCGGGTCGTTGACCACGAACTGCGCATCGTCGACGCGCCCCAGGTGAATCGGCAACTGTTCGACGCTGAACATCGAGCGCACGTCGAGCCACGACAACTCGATCTGCCCAAACGAGGAATCGGCCGAACGGGGCAGCGGCGCCAGCGCGGCCGGCACGGTAAGAAACGAGGTCACCTCTTCCTGCCAGTCGATGCGGTGCACCACCGACATCTCGCTGCGCCCGCGGATGTTGATCAGGCCCAGGTCGCGGTGCTGCACGGCGCCCTCGCGCAGCTGGGAGATCACGGTGTCGGTCACCCAGATCTGCCCCGGTCCGGCGAGGTCGCTGAGCCTGGAGGCCAGGTTCACGGCATCGCCGAAGCAATCGCCCTCCACCTCGACCACGTCGCCGCTGGCCACTCCGATCTGAAGCGCCATGCGCAACGGCGCGGGCCAGGCCTGCAGGCGTTTCTGGTGGTAGCGCTGCAGCTCGATCACCGCGTGCGTGGCCGCGGCGCCGCTGGTGAAGATGGCGAACACGCCGTCTCCGAGCGACTTCACCACCCGGCCGCCGTGAGCCTGGCAGACGCCGCCGATCCATTGGGTCAGCCGCGTCACCGTCTCGGTGGCCCGTGCGTTCCCGATAGCCTCGAACACCCTGGTGCTACCCGTCAAGTCCGCGAATACGACTGTGGAACTGACACCCATACTGTTATGAATCTTTTTTTGGCAACCGCTGGATCGTAGGTCGCTGCACTGGCAAACGCCTAACTAGCCCTTGGCGACAGACGACATCTTTGTTCATGGATGTATACGCAGGTCGTTCCGGAAGTGGATGGCTGGGAATTGGATCAATAGACGTAATACTTTAGAAATAATCTGCAAGCAATTGGTAAAAGTGATACGTAAAGTATGTTGTTTGCAGACAAGAAACATTGTTCCGGAACTTGTGCAACCGTTAACGGAGGCTTAAGGTAGCGGCCATCCTGGCTTCCGGCAATACGCTTTCTGTCACATGGCGCTCTTCCGTCGCATTCTTCGTTTGCTGAACGTGCCCGGCTTCGGCTCTCGCCAGCCGTCGGAGAGCCAATTGGGGCGTATACGCACGGCGATGCTGTCGGTGCTGCAGGCCCACGGCGGCCATTCGATCCAGCGCATCAGCCAGCGCGTGCGTTTTGCGACCGATGTGGAAGCCCTGTGGTACCTGCGCCAGGATGTGATGAGCGCACTGAGCGCCATCGACGGCGAGTCCGCCGCGCGACGCCAGATGAAAAGCATCAACAGCATGTTCAACGGCCGCCTGCCCGGCTCCATGGGTCCGCGCGCGCACCAGCGTTTCACCGGCGGCAACAACAGCTGACCACCGGGCGGGCGCGAACGGGCCCCGTTCAATGGGCGTGGTCGTGATGATCGTGCGCATGGGCATGACGATGCCCCCAGACCAGAAACACATCGCGCCCCTCGGCAGCCAGCGCCACCCTGGCGCCCACCGGCAGCAGCACCTTGGTCGGCACATGGCCGAACGGCAGGCCTGTGAGCACCTGAACCTTGAGTGAGGCACGCAGCCGCTCGACCACCGCATCGAGCCCGAAGCCGCGGTCGTAGCCCGGCACCTTGCGGATGCCGGTGAACTGGCCGAACACGATCGCTTTCTGCCGCGCCAGCACGCCGGCCATCTTGAGCTGGTCGAGCATGCGTTCGATGCGGTAGGGATGTTCGTTGGTGTCCTCGATGAACAGCACGCCCTTGTCGACCGCCGGAAAGTACGGGGTACCCAGGAGGCTGGTGAGCACGCAGAGATTGCCGCCCCACAGCACCGCGTCTTGAACCGGCTTGACCTTGAGTTCGGCATCGCGCACCGGCATGCGCCAGCCGGTGCCCTCGCCTTGCCCGCTCAGGAGGTCGTCGAAGCAGGCTTCCATGATGTCGTCCGCGCCGGCTTCGGCACCGAAGTCTTCGCCGACCGCGGGGCCGGACCATGTGACGCCGCCGGTCTTGGCGAGCAGCGCGTTCTGCAGCGCGGTGAAGTCGCTGCAGCCGACGAACTCGGTGCCTTTGCCGATCGCCTTGGCCACGGCCTTGTACGGAATCTGGTCGAGGATGCGGGTGAGCCCGTAGCCGCCGCGCGCGATGAGCGCGATGTTCGCGCCGCTCGCCGCGGCCCGCGAAATGGCGGCCAGGCGGGTGGCATCGTCGCCGGCAAAACGCTGGTGCACGGAGAGTGCGGCTTCGTCGACTTCGACGTCGTGACCCAGCGCCTTGAGCCTCGCGACACCGCGGCGGAAAGCGGCCTTGTCGCGGATCGCGCTGGAGGGAGAGTAGATATAGATGTGTTTGGTCACGAGGCCGAGTATCCCATCGCCTCGCGCGCGACGCCCGCGAGCACAGCGGCCTGCACGTCCCCTGGACCCGACGACGAAGCGATGGGCCCCAGCGCGCGCAGAGCGGCTTCGTAGCCGCGGTCGGGGTACGGTGCGCGCCATGCGTCCTTGATGCGCTCGCCGGCATCGGGCGCAGCGAGCACCGCCACGAAGCGATCGCCAGCGCCGGCCCGCACCAGCGATGCAAGACCCGAGGCCGAGGCGCTGTGCACCAGCACCATCGGACCCGGCTGCACGCGGTCCAGCCATTCGAGCAGCACGTCGCGATGCCATTCGAGGCTGTGCGCGGCGTCGCGCTTGGGCTTGTCGCTCTTGCCGAAACCGATCAGGTCGGGCACCAGCGTGCGCAGCCCCTGAAAGCCGACCAGATGACGAAAGAAGTAGCCCCATTCGCCCGGGCCGTGCAGGCACAGGCAGCACGCCAGCCGGCCGTCCTTGCCCGGCGGCCCGGCTTCATCGACGTAGTGCAGGCGCCAGCCTTGCAAGGCCGCCAGGTCCTGGACGTGATGCGGCGCGAAGGCGTAGTCGCCCAGCGCGGCAAAGCGCTCGGCGGGCGTGCGCAGCGCATCGTCGCGCAAGGGCTGGGCTTGCTCGCGCGCCACGCTCCGGCGCTGCTGAAAAAACGCTTGCAGCACGGCCGCGCATTCGTCGGCCAGCACGCCGCCCTGCACTTGCGTGCGGTGGTTCAGCCGCGGCTCGGCGAAAAGATCGAGCACCGAGCCGGCCGCGCCGGTCTTCGCGTCGGGTGCACCGAACACCACGCGAGTCAGCCGCGAATGCAGCATGGCGCCCGCGCACATGGCACAGGGCTCCAGCGTGACGAAAAGCTCGCAGCCGTCGAGCCGGTAGTTGCCCAGCACGGCGGCACCGGCGCGCAGGGCGTTGATCTCGGCGTGCGCGCTCGGGTCGTGCTGCGCCACGGGTGTGTTGCGGCCGGTGGCGATGAGCTGGCCGTCCTTGACCAGCACCGCGCCCACCGGCACCTCGCCGGCCTCCGCCGCCAGACGCGCTTCGGCCAGGGCGAGCGCCATCCAGCGTGTGTCGCCGGTGCCGGCGGCCGGTGCGGACTCAGTTGTCATCCGGCATCTTGCGCGCCTGCGCAGCGGCGTCCAGCGCGTCCTTGACCTGTTGCTGGACCTGTTCGCTCTGCGTGCGCACATCGGCGGGCGCTTCGCCGGGGGCGGTAGCCGTTGCGCCGGGTGCGCTGGGCAAGGCCGGCACCGCCGCGGTCGTCATCTGCTTCTTGGCGATCAGTCCGACGATGACGAGTGCCAGCACCAGGCCCAGCAATCCAAAAATGCGCATCTCAGTGTCCTTGTGCAGCAGGAGCTTCGGCGTTCATGCCGAGCCGGTCCATCCACGCCGCCAGCGCCTGCTCGTCCGGCGTGCCCGCGCCGTAGACCGCGCGCATCGCCGCATGCGACTCCTTGCGATGCTGGTTGAGCTTGACCTTGCATTGCAGCGCGGTCACGCGCATTTCGAAGCCGACGATGCCGGCCAGCATCTTGAGCTGGAACTCCTCGCCCAGGTCCCGCCATTGCTGCGCATAGCCGGGTTCGTGGTCGCCGATGAGTTTTTTCAGCAAGGCGTCCTTCTCCATGGGCTCTTCGATCAGCCTCGCCTCGACGGTGCAATGAACGGCCAGGTAGTTCCACGTCGGCACGCGCGCCAGGTCGGGGTAGACCGCCGGCGACAGGTACGAGTGCGGCCCGAGAAAAGTGACGACCGCCCGAGGCCGCGCCTGCAGGTAGCGCCAATGCGGATTCGGCTTGGCGCAATGCCCCAGCAGCACCAGTTCGTCGCCCTCTCGCTGCTCGGCCACCAGCGGCAGGTGCGTGACGAACGGCAGGCCTTCGTCGTCGTTGGAGATCAGGCTCGCGAACGGGTGCGAGCGCATCAGTTCCAGCGCGATGGCCGGGTCCTTGGCGTTGAACGGCGGGGGCATGTACATGGGTTTTTCCTCGTGGCGAGGCCCGATTGTCCCCGAGCCTGCCTACCTTGCGCGAGCCTCCTCCAGGCGCTTGACCATCGCGGTGTACCCGCGTGCCCGGGCCAGTTGCAGCGGTGTGTTGCCCTGGCGGTCCGTGAGCTTCAGGCTCGCGCCGGCATCGACCAGCGCGGCCAGCGTGCGCTGATGGCGCGGGCCGCCGTCGCCCAGCACGATCGATTCGATCAGCGCCGTCCAGTGCAGGTTGTTGACATGGTCCAGCGGCGCCCCGGCCGCAATCAGCCGGCGCACCACTTCGTCATGCCCCAGATGCGCGGCGGCGATGAGCGCGGTGCCGTCGTAGCGGCTCGTCGTCTGCCCGGCCTTGGCGCCGAGCGACAGCAGCAGCGTGAGCGTGGGGACGTCGTCGGCGACCGCTGCGATGGTCACCGCGTCATAGCGGTCGTCTTCGAGCAGGTCGACATTTGCGCCCGCCTTGGCGAGCAGCGCCACCGCCTCGCGCTGCCGCGCATAGGTTGCGACATGCAAAGGCGTGCGGCCCTTCGCATCGCGCGCATCGAGGCCGGCGCCCGAGGCGATCAGCGTTTTCAGCTTCGGCAGGTCGCCATGCCAGGCTGCCTTGTGCAGCCCTTCATAGGCCAGCACCTCGGCCGCGAGCGGCGGCACCTGGGCCGACACGCCGGGCGATACGCCCAGCCCGAGCGCCATCGCCAACACCCCCGTCCAGAGACCGCGCTTCATCGCCATCAGCCCAAGAGGCCCTTGACCTTGTCGAGCGCCGCGTTGGCGCACTGCTCGTCCAGGTGGCCGCCCGGTGCACCGCCCACGCCCACGGCGCCGATCACTTCATTGCCCGACTTCACCGGCACGCCGCCGCCCAGCAGGAGGAAGCCCGGCAGGTACACGAGGTTGGCCGCGCCCGCATTCTTCTGCGCGCCTTCCATCATGGCCTGCGTCGCGTTCTTCGCCGATGCCGAGGTCCAGGCCTTGCGCTCGCTGGAGGCCAGCGTGTGCGGGCCGGCGTTGTCGGCACGCTGCACGGCGCGCACGGTGCCGGCGCGGTCGACCACGGTGGCCGCCACGTTGTAGCCGTTGGCGGCGCAGGCGGCCACGGCTTCGGCCGCGATCTGGTTGGCCAGTGCGAGCGAGATGTTCTTTTCGGTGCGCACGGCGGGCGCCGGCGTTTGGGCTTGAACGGCCGATGCGGCGAGCAGGACGGCGAGGCAAAGGGTGGAACGCATTTCTTGTTTCTCCAGTGGATGCAGGGTAATTGCGCCGGCCAGCACTGTTGTTGCCGACGGCTGCGCCACTTTAGAAAAAGCCGTGCGCCGCGACCATTCGTACGGCTACGCCCGGCGCTCCGTAGAACTACGGAGCGAGGGGTTTCAGTCTTGCGGCGCCACCAGCACCGCGTAGCACCGGATCAGCTGCGCGAGCGAATCGCAGCCGAGCTTGGCGAACAGGTTGGCGCGGTGCGTCTCCACCGTGCGCGGCGACAGCGCCAGCGTGCGGGCGATCTCCTTGTTGGTGAGACCCTGCACGATGAAGGCCAGCACCTCGCGTTCGCGCTCGGACAGTTGCGCCACGCGCTCGCGCGCCGCGTGGTCGGCCTGCGAACGTTCGCGCGTGCGCACATGCTGGCGCACCGCCTGCTGCAGCGCTTCGAGCAGTTGCTCGTCGTCCACGGGCTTCTCCAGAAACTCCGCCGCGCCGGCCTTGAAGGCGCGGCGGCACATCTCGACCGTGCCGTGGCCGGTCAGCATGATCACGGGCTGGTCGACGCCCTGGGCCATCAGCCTGTCGAGCACGGTGAGCCCGCTGATGCCGGGCATGCGCACGTCCAACACGATGGCGCCGACGCTCGCGCGGTCGAAGCCGTCGATGAAAGCCTGCGGATCGGCCCAGCTCTGTTCGCGCAGGCCGACGGTGCCGATCAGCAGGGAGAGGCTTTCGCGCACGGCCTGGTCGTCGTCGATCAGGTGGACCAGCGGTGACTGGGGTTGATGGGTGACCGAGGTGTTCATGTCGATGGCACCACCAGCGGCAGCAGCAAGGTGAATCGCGCACCGCGCGGCGTCGCATTGGCTGCACTCAGGCTGCCGCCCATGCCGCTTGCCAGCGTTTCGCTCAGGCTCAGGCCCAAGCCCAGCCCGCCTTCGCGCGTGCTGAAGAAGGGCTCGAAGAGACGCGGCATCGCATCGGGCGAGATGCCGCGTCCGTTGTCGGTCACGGTCAGCACGCCCTCCTGCCCATTGCGCCCGACCGACACCACGAGCCGGCGTTCGGCGGCGGGCACCAGGTCCAGCGCCTGCAATGCATTCATCAGCAGGTTGTGCACGATCTGCTCCAGCGCCACGGCTTCGGCCTGCACACGCACCGGCGCCTGCGCGGCGGCATCGAACTGGGCGGCAACCCCGCGCTGCGCGAATTCGGGCGCCAGCAGATGCATCGCGCTGCGCACCACCTCCTGCAGCACCAGCGGCTTCACATCGCCGCCGGCCTCGGGCCGTTCGATCACGCGGCGCAACCGGCCCACCACATCGGCCGCGCGGCGGGCCTGCACCACGGCCTGCCCCATCGCGTCGCGCGCGGTGGCCAGATCGGGCGGGTCGTCGTCGAGCAGGCGTCGCGCGGCCTGGGCATTCGCGAGCACGGCCGTCAGCGGCTGGTTGAGTTCATGCGCCAGGCCTGCGGACAACTCACCCAGCGCATTGAGCCGCGCGACCTGCCCGAGCCGCAGCAGCTCCTCGGCGCGGCGACGCGCAATGCGTTGACGTTGGGCCGCCCACAAGCCGCCCAGCAGCAGCGCCACGGCGACGGCCCAGCCCGCAATGCTGCGCCACGGCAGCTCGCCCCAGCCCACCTGGCGTTCGGCCACCAGCTCGAAGGGCTGGCTCGGCGAGGCAAGCGCCTTGCGCAGCTCGAAGCGCCAGCCGTTCGCGGCCGGCACGCCCGGCTGCAGCACCAGTTGCTGCCCGTCCCGCTGCAGGCTCACGCGCACCGGGCTGCGCTGCGGGTTCATCGGCCAGTCGCGCCACGGCACGGAGCCGGCCAGGTCGATGTCGAGTGCGTAGCTGAACGGTGTGGCGCCCATCACGAGCTGGTAGCGGCCTTGCGCAAGATTGAGCGATGCAAGGTCCGCCCGGTGCTGGCTGCGCGAGCGTGCCTCGGCGGCGACCAGGGCGCCGGGCGGCTTTTCGTCCGGCCATGCCTCGTCGCGCGCACGGCGCTGCACCTTCAGGATGGACGCGTAGACCGAAGGAAGACGCTGCTCCGGCTGCCCTGCATCGGCACCGGGCTCCAGCAGCGCGAGCGTGGCCAGGACCGCGTCGTACTGCACCACCTGCTGGCTCATGAGGCGGTGCGCAATGCGCGCGTCGGTTTCGAAGTCCTGGTGCAACTGCGCGAGCTCGGCGCGCGCCAGCCACACGGCGCCCACGGCCGTGAGGGCCAGCCATGCCAGCCACCAGCCACCCTGCGAACGCAACCACTGTTTCATGGCGCGGATTGTGCCCGCCGCTGCGAGGCGACCCGGTGTTGGCCGAGAATGCGGCCCCAGCATGAGCGAAGTACAGGACTCCCTTTTTCCCGATCTTCCGCGCCCGCAAGAGGTGCTCGCGGCCCCGCCGCCGCCAGAGGCCGAGGCGCCCGCGAAGAAGAAGTCGCGCGGCGCTACCGTGGCGCCGATGCCTGCCGATCCGGCACTTGTAGCGCTCGCTTCGGCGCTCTCACCCAACCTGCGGCTGGGCACCTCCTCCTGGAGCTACCCCGGCTGGGCCAACCTCGTGTGGGACGGCGAATACGCCGAGACCGTGCTCTCGAAGAGCGGCCTCTCTGCCCTGGCACAGCACCCGCTGTTCCGCACCGTGAGCCTGGACCGCAACTTCTACCGCGCCCTCACCGCGAGCCAGTACGCCCGCTATGCAGCGATGGTGCCCGCCGACTTCCGCTTCGTGGTGAAGGCGCCGAGCCTCGTGACCGATGCCACCGTGCGCGACGAAAGCGGCCGCGGCACGCAGGTCAACCCGGTGTTCCTCAACAGCGAGATTGCGATCCAGGAGTTCGTGCAGCCCGCGCTCGAAGGCCTGGGCGACCGCATCGGCGCGCTGGTATTCCAGCTGAGCCCGATCCCCTCGCAACTGCTGGCCGACCAGCCCGCATTGCTCGCGCGCATCGGCGACATGCTCGAAGCACTGCCCGGCCTGAAGCAGGCGGCGCCCGACGCCGTCATCGCCGTCGAGGTGCGCGACCCGCAACTGCTCTGCCCCGCTTTCGCCGACATGCTGCGCAGCGTGGGCGCGACCTTCTGCATGGGCCTGCACGCCAAGATGCCGCCGATCGAAGACCAGTTGCCGATGCTGCGCGCGCTGTGGCCCGGGCCGCTGGTGTGCCGCTGGAACCTGCACCGCCGCCACGGCCGCTTCGGGTACGAAGATGCGGAAAAGCTCTACGGCCCGTTCGACAAGATCGTCGATCCTGATCCCGAGACACGCGCGGCGTTGGTCAAGGTGATTGCCGGCACCACGCGCGCGGGCCAGAACGCCTTCGTCACAGTGAGCAACAACGCCGAAGGGTGTGCGCCGCTGACCATCGCCTCGCTCGCGCGGGACATCGTCGATCTGGAACTGCGCAAGGGGTAGACAGGAAATCCTATTCACGTAGCATGCCCCGCCCCTCACCACAGAAACACCGGTTATGAGCTCCCTGTCACTGCTTCGCACCCTCTTCAACTATCGCGCCTGGGCCAACGACGAACTGCTGGAAAAGATGGAGGTCTTCGACCCGGAGCGACACCAGGACGCGCGGCACAACGCCATCCGCCTCATGAACCACTGCCACGTGGTCGACCAGATCTTCGCCGCACACCTCACCGGCACACCGCACGGCTTTGCCGCCAGCAACACGCCGGACACGCCCTCACTGCAGGACCTGCGCGCAGCCGTTGCGACCCTGGACCGCTGGTATCTCGGCTACCTGGAAACCGTGACGCCGGAACAACTGGCCGACTCCGTGCCCTTCAGCTTCACCGACGGCGACAAGGGCCGCATGACGCGCGAGGAGATGCTGACCCATGTGGTCACCCACGGCGGCTACCACCGTGGCGAGGTCGGGCGGCTCATGAGGCAACATGCCATCGGCCTGCCCCGGGACACCTTTGCGGCGTACTTGCACAGCACTGATCCCTCGCGCCGGCTGCAAGCTGCTCAGCCTCAGGCCGCGTAGACCTCAGGCCTTGTCGCCTTTGGCGACTGCCGTCATCTCCAGCTCGACGCTCGCGTTCTTGGGCAACTGGTAGACCCCAACCGCCGTGCGCACATGCACGCCAGCATCGCCGAACACGCGGTGCAGAAGATCGGAAGCCGCATCGGCCACCTCGCTTTGTTGCGTGAAATCGGCGGTGCACTGGACGAATACGCCCACGCGCAACACCTTCTCCACGCCGTCGAGCGACCCGAGTTCGCGGCGCAGCAGCGTGAGGCAGCGCAGCGCGCAGATCTGCGCTCCTTCGCGGGCCTTCTCGAGCGACACCGCATCGCCCACGCGCGGCACCTGCCCGCTGGTGTAGATCGTGTGGCCGTCGCGCACGATGGGCACGTAGTGCCCGCCCGCAAGCATCTCGCCGGCAAAGCTGTGGCCCAGCTCGGCGGCAATCTGATCGGCAATCTGGTCTCGGCTTGGCGCTGTCGTCATATGTGTTCCATGAAACGGAGCGCGATTTTCGCCAACGCTGCGCGTGAAAAACAGATACAGATCGCCTCGCTCGCATACGGAACAGATCGCCGGCTACACCTCGAACGCCAGGAACACCCGACCGCCTTCGATCTTCACTGGATAGCTGCGCAGGTCTTCGGTGAGCGGCGCGCACATCGCCTTGCCCGTGCGCACGTCGAAGCGGCCTTGGTGCAGCGGGCATTCAATCTCATGGCCTTCGAGGAATCCGTCGCACAGCCGCGCATGCCCGTGCGTGCAGATGTTGTCGGTCGCGTGGATGCCGTCCTCGGTGCCGTAGAGGGCGACGTCGCGGCCCTGCACCTCGATGCCGACCACGTCGTCGGCGGGAACGTCATCGACCGCCGCAGCGTCGATCCATGTCATCGCGCTCATGTGTTTTTTCCTTCGCTCTTCAGTTGTCGGGCTCGAGGCCGGCGCGCTGGATCACCGGCTTCCAGCGGACCAGCTCTTCGCCCATGAACTTGGCCAGCGCCTCGGGAGTGCTGCCCACGGGATCGAAGTACGCGGTCTGCAGGCGCTTGAGCGTCTCGGGGTCTTTCAGCACCGCGGCAATCTCGCGGCTCATGCGCTGCACCACCTCGGGCGGCGTGCCCTTGGGCGCCATGTACGCGAACCACGGCACGGCCTGGATGTCGGGCAGGCCCGACTCGCGCAGCGTGGGCAACTCGGGCAGCAGGGCCGAGCGTTCGGCGGACGTCACGGCCAGTGCCTTGAGCCGGCCAGCCTTGGCCTGCGGCATCACGGTGACCGGCGGCAGGCAGGCGTACTGCACATCGCCCTGGATGATCGCGGTGACCGCCTGCCCCGACGACGCATACGGGATGTGCACCGCGAACGACTGGGTCTTGAGCTTGATGAGCTCCACGCCCAGGTGCGAGATCGAGCCGTTGCCCGTCGAGGCGAAGTTGAACTTGCCCGGGTTCTGCTTCATCGCCGCGAGCCAGCCCTTGACCGAATCGACGTTCATCGAATTCGAGACCGCGCACACATTGGGCGTGGTCGCCGCGAGCGACACCGGCACCAGGTCCTTGAACGGGTCGTATGGCAGGTTCTTGTAGAGCACCGTGTTGTAGACCAGCGGCGCATTCACCGAGAGCAGGAAGGTGTAGCCATCGGGCTGCGACTTGCTCGCCTGGTCGGTGCCGGTGTTGCCGCCCGCGCCGGGCTTGTTGTCGACGATGAGCGGCTGGCCGATGCGCGCCGCGAGCTTGTCGTTGACGATGCGCGCGAGGATGTCGGGCGAGGAGCCGGCTGCGAACGGCACGACGATGCGCACGGGGCGCTGCGGCCAGTCCTGCGCATGCGCGCCGGCCGCCAATGCCAGGGTGGCGAGAACGATGGCGCGCTTCATGGCTTCGCCTCCACATCGACCATGCCTTGATGGTCTCCCTGTTCGCGCGCGATGAAGCCGGCGATGAGCGCGCGGTAGGCCGCCTCGACCACTTCGGGATAGGCGCCCTCCTTCTCGGCCAGTGCCCTCACCTTGTCGATCACCTCCTGCTGGCGCTGCGGCGCCGACACCTGGAAGGCATCGCGCTTGAAGCGCGCCGCGTCCTTCACGTAGCGGCCGCGCTCGGCCAGCAGCGCGACGATCTGGCGGTCGAGCCGGTCGATGTTCTCGCGCACCTCGGCGAGGTCGTTGCACAGTGGCTGGTACGCCGGATCGGTGAAGCGGCGCAGGGGCGCGCCGTGTGTCTCGGGTTCTTTTTGCATGTTCGCTGTCTCTCGTTGCTCAATGATCTGTTCAAGGAATACCGCGGAACCGGCTTTGCCGGGCCGCTGGTATTGCCCCCGGCAGGGGGTTGGAGGCCACACGAAGTGGGCAAGCCTGGGGGTGAGCCTTATATCGGATAAATGATGGAGTTCGGGATCATTTCGCTGTCGAAGACGCAGAGGCGCGAGGCGAACTTCAGGCCTTCTGGGGTAGGTACTACTTTGTCGATGTAGCGGCCGACGTTGAACACGGTCGAGGGGTCGTCGAGCTTGGTGCGGAACACCGCGTAATTGGCTTCGCTGTGAATCGCGCCGTCGTCATCGACCGCGTGCACCACCGGCAACCCGACCACGTGCCGCTGGTAGTACGGGTCGTGGAACAGCGTCTCCTGAATGCCATAGACGCGGTCTTCCAGCATGCCTCGGCTCTCGAACGACAGCGTGGCCAGCGGCAGGTTGCGCTCGTGGTTCTCCCGCGGTTGAAGGCGATAGCTGCATTCTTCGATGAAGAACGCGGGCCACAAGTCCCACTTGCCTGAATCGACCGCATGCGCGTAGGCCGCGTAGAGCCCGGCCAGTTCGAGATAGACGTCGGCATCGAGTTTCTTCGTCATGCGGCCTCCATCACTTCGCGCCAGTAGCGGTACATGCCGCGAATCAGCGTCTCGGTCACCATGTGGTCGGTGTTCTCCACCTCACGGCCGCCCAGCTCGGCGAGCGTGCGGTGATAGGGCTTCTGCTCGAAGCCCTCTTGCGAAAACTCGATCACCTCACCGTCGTCGGCCGAGACGAAGCCCGCCGGCCCGAACAGGTTGGCCTGCCGCAGGCGGCGCTGCGTCATCTCTTCGGTGTCGTCCTCGAAGCCGAAATGCGTCCACACGAAATCGAAGGCGTCGTGACCCACCGGCTGGATGTGCCGGGTCGACACGCTGTTGACCTGCTGCTGCAGGATCAGGCTCGGAAACAGCGTCATCATCACCGCCGTCGGACCGCCCCACCAGGGCTCGGGCACGATGTCCAGGAAGCGCGGGTCCTTGAGCTGCATGCTCTCCTTGAAGCTGGACACCTGCGTCACCTGCGCGGCCTTGCCCGCATTGCCGCGTGTGGAGATCATGGCGGCGTGGCGGCCGCGTTCGTCCATCTTGAGCTCCGATTTGTTGTCCGCGCGCCAGAGCCCGAAGGTCACGAACCAGGTGTGCAAGAGGCCGGGGTGGTACGGGTCCTTGATGTTCTCCTGCATCAGCTTCCAGTTGCCCGGAATGCGCTGGCGGCTGTAGCCGAGGATGGTGAGCTTGCGCCCGTCGAACAGGCGGTCGAAGTAGTGAAGGATGTCGGGGCCGAGAAAGTCTTCGAACGATTCGATCTCATGGTCGAACGACGCGAACACCACGCCGCCGCGCGAGGCCACCTTGAGCTTGTTGAGCCCGTTCTCCTCGGTCTTGAAGTCCGCCGGCATGCCGCCGTGGACCTTTCCGTCCTGCTTCACGCCGCGGCGGAACGGCACGCCCTGCAGGTCGCCCTTGAGCGTGTAGTTCCACTGGTGGTAGGGGCAGACGAATTCCTTCTTGTTGCCATGGCGCTCGCGGCAGAACTGCATGCCGCGGTGCGCGCAGACGTTCTCGAACACATGGAGCACGCCCGCTTCGTCGCGCGAGAGGATCACCGAGCGTTCGCCGATGGCCGTGCGCTTGAAATCGCCCGGGTTCGGGACCTCGGCTTCGAGGCCGACATAGCACCAGTGCTTTTCGTAGAAGAAGCGCTGCAGTTCCTTCTTGTGCAGCGCCTCGTCGGTGTAGGCCATGAAGGGGATGCGGCTGGTCTTGTCGCTCTCCCACTGCAGTTCGATGGGGAACACGGGTTGCGTGGTCATCGTGGGTCTCCTTTTTCTTTCTGTCTGTCTGTTCTTCAGGTGCCTTGAAGGTAGAAGGCATCGGCATGGGTCTGCTCGGGCGCGAGGCCGCGGGCGCGCACAAGCTGCGTCACCGCCTCGACCATCGGCGGCGAGCCGCAGAGGTAAGCGCGCCAGCCGTCGAGGCTGCCGGGCCAGTCGGCGCGGATGGCATCGGTGATGAGGCCCAGGCGCTGGCCCTCACGCGCGGGGCCGGTGACGACGACCACATGCACCTTCAGGCCCGGGTGCTGCGCCTGCAGTTCGCGCAGCTCGCTAAGGCCGTACACGTCGGCATCGGAGCGCACGCCCAGGTAGAGATGGATCGGCTGCATCAGCCCCGCCGCGATGGCGCCGCGCATGATCGAAAGAATGGGCGCCAGCCCGGTGCCGCCCGCCGCGCAGAGCATCGGCCCGCGGTGCTTCGTGCGCAGGTATGCGGTGCCCAGCGGCCCGCTCACCCGCACCGAATCGCCGACGCGCAGCTGCTCGAAGATGTGCGCCGTGACCCGTCCGCCCGGGACCTTGCGCACGTGGAAGTCAAGCTCCGCATCGCGACTGAGGCCAGCCATCGAATAGGGTCGCGCAAGGTCGGGCGCGAACTGCAACTGCGCATACTGCCCCGGCGAGAACTCCAGCGGCTTGTTGGGCTTGAGCCGCAGCCGCCGGATGTCGTGCGTGAGCACGTCAATGCCCGTGACGGTCGCCTTCAGGATGCGCGCCGGATGCACCACCACCTCGTCGGGCTCGGGGATCTCGATGGTGCAGCTTTCGGTCAGCGTGCTCTGGCAGGCCAGCACATAGCGCTCGCCCTGCCCGTCGGGCCGGATCGCGTCCTGCCCCGAGTCGAGCACCTGGCCCGAAACCACCTTGCAGCGGCAGGTACCGCAGCGCCCCGACATGCAGCTGTACGACACCGGCACATGGTGCTCGCGCAGCACCTCGAGCAGGTTCGCGCCGGGGCGGACCTCGAGGGTGCGGGCAAGCGGGTGAATGTGCAGGTCCATCGTGGGGCTCTCGCTTTTCTTTGACGCCGACGTCGGGGCCGGCTTGTCTCTGGAGCGGATGATGCGCGGCCCCTGCAGATTGACCAATAGAATCTGGTGAATCGACTCCATCACGGATATGAATAAAGGTCCGGCATGCAACTCAAGGACATCGACCTCAACCTGCTGCTGGTGTTCGACCGCATGCTGGCCGAGAAACGCGTCTCGGCGGTGGCCGAATCGCTGGGGCTCTCGCAGCCCGCCATCAGCAACGCGCTGGCCCGGTTGCGCAAGCTGCTGGGCGACGAGCTCTTCCTGCGCACCGCGCGCGGCATGGAGCCCACGCCCTTCGCGCTGCAGCTGGCCGAGCCGGTCGCCTATGCGATGGGCGCGCTGCACACGGCGCTCAACCAGCAGGTGGTGTTCGACCCCGCCACGAGCACGCGCAGTTTCACGCTGGCGATGACCGACATCGGCGAGATCTACTTCACGCCCAAGCTGATGGAGGCGCTGTCGCTCGCCGCACCGGGCGTGACCATCAGCACGCTGCGCAACAACACCGCGACCAACCTGCGCGACGAATTGGAGGCCGGTCATGTGGACATCGCCATCGGCCTGCTGCCGCAGCTGAAGGCGGGCGTCTTCCAGCGCCGGCTGTTCCTGCAGCGCTATGTGTGCCTGTTCTCAGGCACGCATCCGCTCGCGCGCAAGCGCAGCGTGTCGCTCAAGGATTTCAGCGCGGCGGACCATGTGCTGGTGCAGGCCGCCGGCACAGGCCATGGCAAGGCCGACGACGTGATGGCCGCGCAGGGCATCCACCGGCGCATTCGCCTGAAAGTGCCGCACTTCGTGGCGATCGGGCACATCCTGCGTTCGAGCGAGATGATCGCCACCGTCCCGGAGCGGCTCGCGCAGAGCATCGCCGAGCCTTTCGGGCTGGTGTGGCGGCCTCACCCGGTGGCGCTGCCGCAGATTGCGATCAACCTGTTCTGGCACGCGAAGGTGCACCGCGATCCGGGGAATCAGTGGTTGCGGGGGGTGCTGTTCGACGGCTTTGCGGACAAGGGCTGACTGCCCGGCATTTCCGAGCGGCGCTATCGGCGGCTCGCTCATGCGGGCCACCGCCCAAGCACTTCGTGAACGCCCTCACCGACGTGGCTGTCGATGAGCGCGAAGGAGCCCGCGGTCCAGCGCACCGGTTCGATGGCGTGCTTCTCGACCTTGCGCTGCGTGTACGCGAGGGTCATGTGCGGCGTGAAGCTGCGCTCGGGCTTGAAGCCCGCATCGGCGAGTGCTTCGCCCAGGCGCTGCCTGAACTCGGCCAACGCGGCAACACCTTCTTCGCCGCACAGTACGAAAGCCTTGGCATTGGCATAGGTCATGGCCTGCTCGAAGACGACGTCGAACGACGGTGGTGTCAGGGTCGCGGCGGCTTCGAATGCCGCCTGCACCTTCTTGCGCGGCACCGTCTCGTAGCCACCGAGATCGTGCAGCGTGACGTGCAGGCGAGGCGCAGCGACCGGCGTTGCTTTCAGCGAATGCTGGCCGTCGAATTGCGCGCCGAGCGCGGCAATGGATGCGGCATCTTGTGCACTTGGAAAGATCGCAAGGAAAAGCGTGTGCGGCAGCCGCTCCTTGCGGCGTGCCTTGGTTCGAGGCCGCGGCAGGGGCCGCGGCGGAGGGTCGATTCCGGGGAGAAGAAGCTGTTCTGGCATGCGTCGATCATCCGGTATCGAAAGCCGTGCCGCCTGTCGTGAAGCGGCGGATGATCGGAATGCGTCAGCTACGCATCGAGGGGAGCCGACAGCCTCGACAGGGCTGCCGCACGGCAGACATCCAGAATCTCATCGGCGAGGGGCGAGTCGTCAGGACAGGCCCGCGACAGCACCAGGGCGCCGACCAACTGCGCCATCATGACGTGGCCGGAACGGTCCTGTGGGTCGGCGCTCGCGTTCGCAACTTCAAGCCCGGTGATGAGGTCTATGCACGCCCTGACGACGATCGCATCGGCACCTTCGCCGAACTGATTGCCGTCAAGGAATCGTCGGTGGCGCCGAAGCCCGGGAATCTCAGCATGGTCGAGGCTGCATCCCTGCCTCTGGCGGCCCTGACGGCCTGGCAGACGCTGGTCGAAACCGCCAGGCTGAAAAGGGGGCAGAAGGTGCTGATCCACGCCGGCTCCGGCGGCGTCGGCAGCCTCGCCATCCAGCTCGCCAAGCATCTCGGCGCGTTCGTGGCCACAACCACGAGCACGGCCAACATCGCCTGGATGAAGGCCTTGGGCGCGGACCTCGTCATCGACTACAAGCAGCAGGACTTCGCCACGGTGCTTCGCGGCTACGACGCGGTGCTGAACAGCCTCGGCAGCGACGAGTTGAACAAATCCATTCAAGTTCTCAAGCCGGGCGGACATCTCATCTCCATCTCGGGTCCGCCCACGCCGGCGTTCGCCGCCGCGCGAGGACTGGCCTGGCCGCTCCGGCAGGTGCTGCGCCTGCTGAGTTTCGGCATCAGGAAGAAGGCCAGGAAGATCGGGGGCGAATACTCGTTCGTCTTCATGCGGGCCGATGGGGCGCAGTTGCGCGAGATCACCGCCCTCGTCGAATCAGGCGCAATCCGCCCGGTTGTCGACAAGGTATTCCCGTTTCAGGACACCCACAAAGCCCTGGCCTACGTCGAGAGCGGGCGCGCCAAGGGCAAGGTCGTGGTGCAAATGAGGTAGCTGACGAGCTCGCCGCTGGTTGCAAGGGCGTGAATGTCGAGATCCTCCCCGCGGATCTCATTCAACTCAGCATCTACCGTCGAAGCCGAGCGCTTTTGCTAGCCTCCGATCACGACCGCGTCGGTGGCCACAGGCGAGCGGTATGCACCAAGGTCAAGATCCAGACGATATCGGCCCGTACGTCATAGACCAGCCGATAGCTCTCGTGCGGGACCAACTCGCGGGTGCCCGGGATCTGTCCGGCCCGTCCCAGCAGGGGGTGCTCGGCCAGCCGGCCGACAGCTGCCGAGAAAAGCTCATCCATGCGGATGGCGGCGAGCGGGTTGTCCTGCGCGATGAAGTCGACGATGTCGGCGCGGTCTTGCTCGGCGGACAGGGTCCACACGACCCTCATGCGTCAGCGCCGCCGGCTTTGTCCCGCAGTGCAGTGCGGCGAGCGGCAAAGCGCGCCTCGACCTCGGCGTCACTGGCGTATTGACCGGACGAGATCTGCGCGCGCGCCGTGTCGACCTTGGCGCGCAGGAAGCTGTCGTACTCACGGGCCTGCCGTTGCCGCTCGATGAACTCGCGCATCAGTTCGCGCACCACCTGCGATGCAGGCCGGTGGCTCGCTTCGGCCTCGGCCATGAAGGCGTCGCGCAGTTCCGGCTCCAGCTTCATGGTGAACATGGCTTCTTTGGACATGAGGTACTCCGAAAACTCTGGCACCTACAAAGTATATACAACGTCGATACCTGCTATTGCATTGCTTCGCCGATTAGTGGCTGCGCGCTCGCTCAAAATCGAACGCACTAGAGTCGGCATTAGTGCATCAAAACAGCGGTTCGTTAGACCCGGCTTCGGCGTCGATCCGATATCCCATTGCCCGGTATCCGCGCTGACGCTTGTCCCACATACGCAGCAACGCCGGATGGCCGGTGTCCACAAAGTCGATGATCTTCACGTCGGTCTTGCCGGCATGCTCCCGGTGGAGGCGACCGGCGTACTGCTGCAGCGTGCCTTTCCAGGACACCGGCATGGCGAGGATCAGCGTGTCCAACGGCGGGTGGTCGAAGCCCTCCCCAACCAACTTTCCAGTCGCCAGGAGGACGCGCGGCGCGTCGGGCGCCAGTGCCTCAAGGCCTGCCACCAGCGCCGCACGCCGCTTTCTGGACATCCGGCCATGCAATACGAAGAGTGCCGACCCAAGGCCGCCGAGGGCTGCCTCGATTGCGTCGAGGTGTTCCGTGCGCTCTGTCAGGACCAGCATCTTGCGCCCCTGCGCGAAGGCGTCGCGCACCTCGGCGGCGATGGCCTCGGTCCTGGCCTGATCGTTGGCAAGTTGCCGGAAGACGTCCTGGATGCCGGCGTCCTGCGGCAGATCGATCCGGACATGGCGGGACCGCGGCACCACCGCCAGGTCGTGCGGCGCTCCGGCCGGCGTGGTCGCCGTGTGGCGAATCGGACCGCACTGCATGAAGATGATCGGCTGCTGGCCGTCGCGTCGGATCGGGGTCGCCGTCAGGCCCAGCACATATTTGGCCTTGGTCCGCTTGAGGATGGCGACGAAGGAGGCTGCGCCGACATGGTGGCACTCGTCGACGATCACGTGGCCGTAGTCCTCGACCAGTGGGGTCACCTCCCCCTGGCGGGACAGGGACTGCATCACGGCAATGTCGATTCTGCCGGTCGGCTTGGCCTTGCCGCCGCCAATGGTGCCGACCACGCCCTTACCGACGCCAAGAAAGGCATGGAGCCGCTCCTGCCACTGCTTCGCCAGCTCGGTGCGATGCACCAGCACCAGGGTGTTGACACCCCGGCGCGCGATCATCGCGGCAGCAGTGACCGTCTTGCCGAAGGCCGTTGGGGCGCACAGTACGCCGGCATCGAAGGACAGCATCGCGGCGACAGCGGCCTCCTGATCTGGACGCAGATTGCCGACGAACGATACGTCCAACGGCTGACCGCTGAAGCGCTCGTCTCGCAGGTCGCAGGCGATGCCGTTCTCGCGCAGCAACGACAGCGCAGCGCCCAGACACCCACGGGGCAACGCGATGTGCTGCGGGTAGTTCTCGGCGCAGCCGATGACGCGCGGCTTGTCCCACACCGACATTCGCATCGCCTGCGCCTTGTAGAACTCAGGGTTCTGGAACGCCGCCAAGCGGATCAGGCGATTGGCCAAGGGCTGAGGCAGTTGCGCCTTCTCGAAGTAGATCAGGTTGGCAAGGGTCAGCGTCAGCGAGCGGGGCATCGACCCTGTCAGCTTGTTCGACGCCGTGCTCTCGCGTGTCCACGGCGTAGCCAAGTCCTCGTCGTCAATGAAGGTGACGTCCAGCGGATGGACGCCGCCCGTGGCACGCAGGATGGTCGGCTCGATGTCGTGCACGTCCATGGGCTGGATCGAGGCCAGGAACGCCCACTGGTTCGGGTAGGGGCGCAGCTCGGCGTCGACGAAGACGCTGAAGCCTTTGTGCCTCGGGCCCTTCTGCAGCGGGAGCGCGATCAGGTTGCCAAACCCGCCCTTGGCTATCGAATCCTGATGCGGGAACAGCCGGTCGTAGGACGTGAGCCGGAGCTGCCGCGTGCGCGCGCAGGTGTGGCTGATGATCGCCGTGCCCAGGCGGCGGACATCGCGCGCCGACACGCGGCGGACAAAAAACACCCAGGCATGGGCGCCCTGGCCGGATCGCGAAACCTCCAGCGCTGCCGGTACGCCCAGCTCCGCGCAAGACGACATGAACGCTTGTGCATCGTCCCGCCACTCGGCCTCGTCGAAGTCGACGGCCAGGAAATGGGAGCTATCGTCCTCCAACAGCGGATACACCCCGACCGTGTGCCCGCCGGCCAGGTGGTTGTAGATCACCGTGTCCGACAGCGGGACGAGCAGACGATTCCCGCAGTCTCCGCACTTGATGCGCGGCTTCTCGCAAACGTCGGCGCGCCACTCATTCGCACAGGCCGGCGCATAGCCAGATTTGCCCGTGGTCTTGCTTTCCCATCGGACGGGGAACACATCAGTACGGCCACGAAAGAGCCGTCGGAAGATAGCGACCTTCTCGTCGGTGGACAGTCCCGATGGCTCGACGGGCAGAGGGGACGACTGCTGCTGCGCCCGCCATTCGATGCCGTGCGATTCGAGCAGCGCGATCAGCCGGCTGTTCTCCGCACGCAGCGCGATGAGTTCATCGCGCTGCGCCATCGAATCCATGTTCGATCAGCAAATCATCCATCTCTTCACCGACGCCGTAGCCCACGTTGTGGCCGAGGCGTCGGACAGCATCCAGGCGCCCCAGCAGTTCGGGCCGACGATCCTTGGGCAAAGCACCGATGACCTTCAAAGCCTGTGCAAACATCCGCACCAAAGCGTCGAAGTAACCCTCGTCCTGCAGGCCGACATCGTTGCTGAAGCCCGCCGCGCGCTCGCAGAAGAACACCATCAACTCGACCAGGCCCTCCGGCCGGCCAACGGCCTTCCTGTAATCCGCGATGGCCTTTTTGGCCTTCGCGACCGAGGTGTCCTGGTTCTTGAACATGTCTGGCCAAAGCCAGCGGTCGATGGTCAGCTTGTACGGCTTCAGCACATCGTCGCCGAGACCGAACCGGGAATTCAGGAAGACCTGGTTTTCCTTGCTGGCGGCGTAGAGGTCTTGCACCAGGCCGAGCAATCCCTGGCGGTCGAAGCCGGCGAGCTTGTCCTTGACGTCGCTCCAACTCGGCGCTTTCCTCGTAGCCATGCTCACTCCTCCGGTTTCAGCAATTCCTTGGCAGCACCCTGCGACGCCAGCACGCGACCGCGTTCTGCACGAGCAAATAGCGGCACAAGATCAGCGTCAATCCAGCAACGCAAAAATGCCGTCAGGAGGAACGCTGCATTCTTTCCCGCTTACCTTCGGCAGGACCTGCTGCAACAAATAGCCATATCTTTCAACAACTTGGAATTCTTGAGAAGCACCATGGATGCCGTGCTCAACGGCATCAGATCGATCTAAGCCATCGATCTATATGGGCGTTCTTCGCGCCCCTCACTCCCACTCAATGGTTTCCGAGGGCTGGAAACCCGCATAAACGCTTGGTTTGAGGGGTTGGGGCATTGTGCTTTACCGTCACTTCTACCGTCGAAAAACGAGCGCTTTTACTGGCGCCGGAGATGGGCTCGGTTTGCGGGGAAGCCACTCCTGCCTATCAATCGTCAACGATCGCCAGCAACCAAGGCTCTATTTTTGCCCGCGTTAAACGCGCTGGCTGCAAGACGGCGCAGGCAGGGTGTCCTACCCGGCTTCCGGGATGGATTCGCCTCACGCGGTGGGAGCGCTGTTCCGAAACTCACGCCTTCGGCATTTCCAGGCAGCCTTCAATGGCATTGCGTTAGCTAGTCTTTTATTGACAAATGACTAATTATTGCAACACACTTCAGGGATGGGCTCGGACTCCACGCTCGAACAAGCCGTCCTCGCGTTCGCCGGACGTCGGCCACTGCTGCGCGCGCGAGATCTGGCTGAGCAGGGCCTTCCGACCGTGGTGCTCAGCCGGCTGGTTGCAGCCGGCAAGCTTGAGCGCATCGCCCGCGGCGTCTACAGCCTGCCAGGGCGCCCGCTCAGCGAGCACCGGTCTCTGGCCGAGGTAGCCCTGCGCGTGCCGCGTGGCGTGGTGTGCCTGCTGTCGGCGCTGCGCGTCCATGGCATCGGCACGCAAGCGCCCTTCGAGGTCTGGATGGCGATCCCCCATCACTCGCCCACACCCCGGCTGGACCAGCCTGCCCTGCGCGTGGTGCGCATGTCGGGCGCCGCTCTGACCGAGGGCATCGAGCCGGTCGAGATCGACGGTGTGAAAGTCCCGGTGTTCAACGCGGCCAAGACGGTGGCCGACTGTTTCAAGTACCGCAACAAGATCGGCCTGGACGTGGCGCTGGAAGCGCTGCGCGATGGCTGGTCGCAGCGCAAGCTGACCATGGATGCGCTCTGGCACTACGCCACGGTGGATCGCGTTGCCAATGTCATGCGGCCCTATCTGGAAAGCGTCATCGCATGAGCCGCAACCTGGCCGCTTCCATCCGCGCCCGCCTGAAGCAGCGCGCCGATGCCACGAAGCAGGACTTCAACCTGACGCTGACTCACTATGGGTTGGAGCGGCTCCTGTACCGGCTGTCGGTATCGCCGCATGCCGCCAACTACCTGCTCAAGGGCGCACTGCTGTTTTCGCTGTGGTACGACCAACCACATCGGCCGACGCGGGATGCGGACCTGCTGGGCGTCGGTCCAGACGATCTCGACACCGCCGTGGCGGCCTTCCGCGAGATCTGCCAGATCGAGGTGGAGGATGGCATCGCATTCGATCCTGCCTCGGCCAAAGGCTCGGTGATCCGCAAGGAGGCGGGCTACGGCGGTGTGCGGATCGACCTGCGGGCGAAGCTGGATGGTGCGCGCATCGCGCTGCAGGTGGACATCGGTTTTGGCGACGCGGTCACGCCGGCGCCGGAGACGGTCAGCTACCCGGTGCTGCTCGAAGACCTGCCCGCCCCGCAACTGCGCTCCTATCCGAAATACACGGTGGTGGCCGAGAAGTTTCATGCGGTGTGCCTGCTCGGCATGGCCAATACCCGCATGAAGGACTACTTCGATCTCTGGGTACTGCTTGGCGAGGATGCCTTGGAAACCGCCGAACTGCGCCGCGCAGTCGAGGCCACGTTTGATCGGCGGAAACTCGCGATGCCCAGCACCCTCCCCTCGGGCTTGAGCGATGCATTCGTGCTGGATGCCGCGAAGCAAAGGCAGTGGGCCGCCTTCCTGAAAAAGAACCGACTCGAGGCCCTTGACCTCGCCCAGGTCGTCGCGCTGTTGCGCGGCGAGTTCCAGAAACTCGGGGTCCTCTGAATTGCACTGCCTTCGCGAACGCTGGCGGCGGAACGATCCTGTACGGGATTGCCGATGAAGACGTCGAGGGTGTGCCTGCTGCGGCGGCACTCAAGCACAGTCCCGCATCTGAGCACAGATGGACGATCAGCAGCACCTCATACCATCGGCGCATGAGCACAGGATCAAGATTCGAACGCGCGCAATTGGTCGACATCGGCGTCAACTTCCACTCGGCGCAGTTGGTGCCGCTGACTGATCAATTGTTGATGCGTGCACGGGCGGCTAACGTGAGCCAGATCCTCGCGACAGGCACATCGGTGGCTTCCAGTCGTCTGGCCCTTGAGCTTGCAAGGGCCAACCCGGGCACCGTCTTCGCGACTGCGGGAGTGCACCCCCACGGCGCAAAGTCGTACGACCCAAGCGCCTTCCGCGAGCTGACCGAACTCTGGGCATGCCCGGAGGTCGTGGCGGTTGGAGAGTGTGGCCTTGACTACAACCGCAACTTTTCGACTCCCCAGGCGCAGCGCATGGCGTTCGAGCAGCAGCTATCAATGGCTGTAGAGACTGGCAAGCCGCTTTTTCTTCATTGCCGCGACGCCTTCACCGATTTCCACGACATGCTTGCCCCTGTGATTGCCGACGGAGCGCGAGGCGTCGTGCACTGCTTCACCGGCAACCGCGTGGAAGCAGAAGCCTTTCTCGCGATGGGGCTCGACATCGGCATCACGGGCTGGGTCACAGATCTCCAACGCGGCCAGGCGCTTCGAGAGGCCCTGCCGGCCATACCGCTGGATCGACTGCACCTTGAGACGGATGCCCCCTATCTGTTTCCCAAGAATGCCGAAAAACGTCGTGGACACAACGAGCCGGCCAATCTTCCTTGGGTCGCCGCCAGCGTGGCAGAGCTGATTGGGCGCGACGTCAACGAGGTCATTCGAGCCTGCAGTTCCAATAGCCGACGAATGTTCGACCTTCCAGGCAATTGATCCCAACTACAGCTGTTACCCCGGTGCCGCAAGTGTCGGCGGCGGGATCGGCAGCTCTTTCAACAACTTTGAGCTCTCGAGAGGCACCATTGATGTCGTGCCCCGAGATCGACTCGATCTAAGCCATTGATTTGTATGGGCGTTCTTCGCGCCCTCATTCCCACTCAATCGTCGCCGGCGGCTTGCTCGACACGTCGTAAGTCACGCGGTTGATGCCACGCACTTCGTTGATGATCCGCCCCGACACCTTCTTGAGCAGCGCGTACGGCAGCTCCGCCCAGTCGGCCGTCATGAAGTCGCTGGTCTGCACCGCGCGCAGTGCGACGACGTAGTCGTAGGTGCGGCCATCGCCCATCACGCCCACGCTCTTGACGGGCAGGAACACGGTGAAGGCCTGGCTCGTGAGGTCGTACCAGGTCTTGCCGCTCTCGTCCTTGAAGTTGCGCAGCTCCTCGATGAAGATCGCGTCGGCGCGGCGCAGTAGATCGGCGTATTCCTTCTTCACTTCGCCCAGGATGCGCACGCCCAGGCCGGGGCCGGGGAACGGATGGCGGTACACCATCTCGGGCGGCAGGCCGAGCGCCACGCCGAGTTCGCGCACTTCGTCCTTGAAGAGATCGCGCAGCGGTTCGAGCAGCTTCAAGCCGAGTTGCTCGGGCAAGCCGCCGACGTTGTGGTGGCTCTTGATGGTGACGGCCTTCTTGCTCTTGGCGCCGCCCGATTCGATGACGTCGGGGTAGATCGTGCCTTGCGCGAGGAAGGTCGCGCCCTTGTGGCCGCCATCGCCGGCCTTCAACTTGGCGGCCTCTTGCTTGAACACGGTGACGAACTCACCGCCGATGATCTTGCGCTTGGCTTCGGGATCGCTCACGCCCGCCAGCTTGCCGAGGAACAGGTCGCTTGCATCCACGCGAATCACCTTCGCGTGCAGCTTGCCTTCGAACATCTCCATGACCATGTCGCCTTCGTTCAGGCGCAGCAGGCCGTGGTCGACGAACACGCAGGTGAGCTGGTCGCCGATGGCGCGGTGAATCAACGCGGCAGCCACGCTCGAATCGACACCGCCCGAGAGGCCGAGGATGACTTCTTCATCGCCCACCTGCTCGCGGATCTTCTGCACGGCTTCGGCGATGTGGTCGCGCATGACCCAATCGGGCTTGGCTTCGCAGATGCCGAGCACGAAGCGTTCGATGATCGCCTTGCCCTGCACCGTGTGCGTGACTTCGGGATGGAACTGCAGCGCGTAGTAGCGGCGCGCCTCGTCGGCCATGCCGGCGATGGGGCAGCTGTCGGTCGAGGCCATGAGCTTGAAGCCGGGCGGCAGCTCGGTGACCTTGTCGCCGTGGCTCATCCACACATTGAGCATGCCGTGGCCTTCGGGCGTGGTGAAGTCGGCGATGTCCTTGAGCAGCGCGGTGTGGCCATGGGCGCGCACGGCTGCGAAACCGAACTCGCGCTTGTGGCCGCCTTCGACCTTGCCGCCGAGCTGGTGCGCCATGGTCTGCATGCCGTAGCAGATGCCGAGCACGGGCACACCGAGGTCAAACACGGCCTGCGGGGCCTTGTCGGTGGTTTCTTCGTACACGCTCGCGTGGCTGCCCGAAAGGATCACGCCCTTCAGGTGCCCGTCAGCCGCGTACTCGCGCACCCATTCGTCGGTGACGTCGCAGGGATGCACTTCGCTCAGCACATGCGCCTCGCGCACGCGGCGCGCAATGAGCTGGGTGACTTGCGAGCCGAAGTCGAGAATGAGGATCTTGTCGTGTTGCATGGGCGTTGGACTCAGAGCGTTGAAATGTTGAACAGCTTCACGCCCGCCTTGGGCGCTGCCTGGATGAGTTGCTCGTCGAACGTGGCGAGCGGAAGGTTGAGCGACTTCGCGAGCCACAGATAGCCCGCGTCGTAGGTCGAGATGCCTGCGTCGATGGCCACCGCGAGCACGGCCTTGTGCTGGGCGGGTGCGAGTTCGTGCAGTTCGACGCGGTGGCGGATGGCATCGAGCACGCTCCACAGCCCTTCCACCGCGGACGTGGGAATGCGGCCGCTGCGCACGCCGTTGGCCAGAATGTTGGCGCACTCCCATTGCCACGCGTTGGGCGCCTGCGGTTCGACCTCGTCGCGGCGGATGGCGGCGTAGAGCTTGCGGGTGTGTTCGTTGGCCTGGTCGGGCAGGAGCCAGGCGGCGGTGACGGAGGCGTCCATAACGAAGGCTGTCACGATTGCCGACCTTCGTCGAGCAAGGCGCGCAATGAAAGACCGGGCTGGATGGCGGCGTGCAGCGCGTCGATCTGGCCGAGTTCGCGCGCGATCTGCTCGTCGGTGATGACCGGCTTGCGGCGCACCGGCAGCATGCGCACCACTTCTTTGCCGTGGCGGGTGATGCGAACCTCCTCGCCCTTTTCGACCGAGTCGATCAGGGCCGAGAAGTTGTTCTTGGCTTCAGCGATGCCGATGGATTGCATTTGGGCCAGAAAAATTGAATCTGGCCCAAATTCTAAACCGAGTCTGGCCTGACTTTCAAGGTCTGGCCAGATTGGGCCTATTCAGCGCGGTAGTTCGGGGCTTCCTTCGTGATCTGCACGTCGTGCACGTGGCTCTCACGAATGCCGGCCGTCGTGATCTCGACGAACTCCGCCTTGTTCTGCATGTCCGCGATGGTGGCGCAACCGCAGTAGCCCATGCTCGCACGCACGCCGCCGGCCATCTGGTAGACGATGGAGACGATCGAGCCCTTGTAGGGCACGCGGCCTTCGATGCCTTCGGGCACGAGCTTGTCGGTGTTGGGGTTGCCGGTGGTCGATTCCTGGAAGTACCTGTCGGCACTGCCCTGCTGCATCGCACCGATGGAGCCCATGCCGCGGTAGCTCTTGTAGCTGCGGCCCTGGTACAGCACGATTTCGCCGGGGGCTTCTTCGGTGCCGGCGAACATGCTGCCCATCATCACGGTGCTGGCACCGGCGGCGATGGCCTTGGCGATGTCGCCCGAGTAGCGCACGCCGCCGTCGGAGATGAGCGGAATGCCCGTGCCGTGCAGCGCGGTGGCCACGCTGTCGACCGCCATGATCTGCGGCACGCCCACGCCCGCCACGATGCGGGTGGTGCAGATGGAGCCCGGGCCGATGCCGACCTTGACCGCATCGGCGCCGACGTCGGCCAGCGCGCGCGCCGCGTCGCCGGTGGCGATGTTGCCGCCGATCACGTCGACCTGCGGATAGTTGCGCTTGACCCAGCGCACGCGCTCGATCACGCCGGCGCTGTGGCCGTGGGCGGTGTCGACCACGATGGCGTCGACGCCGGCCTTCACCAGGGCTTCGACGCGCTCTTCGGTGCCGTCGCCCACGCCCACCGCAGCGCCCACGCGCAGGCGGCCGCTGGCGTCGCGTGCGGCGTTGGGGAAGCTGGTTTGCTTGGTGATGTCCTTGACGGTGATCAGGCCCTTGAGCTCCCAGTCGCTGTTGATGACCAGAAGGCGCTCGAGCTTGTACTTGTTGAGCAACGCCTTGGCATCGGCCAGCGTGGTGCCGTCGGGCACGGTGATCAGCTTGTCGCGCTGCGTCATGATTTCGCTGACGGGCACGTCGTAGCGGGTTTCGAAGCGCAGGTCGCGCCCCGTCACGATGCCGACCACCTTGCCGCCGTCGATCACCGGAAAGCCGGAGATGCCGAGCTGGTCGGACAGCGCCATCACCTGGCGCACCGAGTGCGTCGGCGTGATCACCACCGGGTCGCGCAGCACGCCCGATTCGTAGCGCTTCACGCGGGCCACTTCGGCGGCCTGCTGTTGGGCGGTGAGGTTTTTATGCACGATCCCCATGCCGCCCTCCTGCGCGATGGCGATCGCGAGGCGGGCTTCCGTCACGGTGTCCATGGCCGCCGAGACGAGCGGCAGGTTCAGCGTGATGTTGCGGGAGAGTTTGGTGGCGAGAGAGGTGTCCTTAGGCAGGACCTGGGAGAACGCTGGCACCAACAACACGTCGTCGAAGGTGAGCGCTTTGCCGAGAAGGCGCATGGGTGAAGCTCCAAAAGACGGATTGTAACGAGGCTCCCGAGCCGTTCGCTGGCGACCGGCTTTTTAGGATCGTTGCAAAAGCACCCTTTGTGTATGTTGCAAAACGTAAGGCCCGGCTAAACTTCGGGGATGAAATTGATGCACTGGCTGCTGGTGGGATGTGTCGTTGCGTTGCCGCTGTCGGCGAGCGCGCAATGGCAATGGATCGACAAGAACGGCAAGAAGGTCTTCAGCGACCAGGCGCCGCCGCCCGATGTTCCCGAGAAGAACATCCTGCGCCGCTCGGGCACGCCGCCGCCGCGGTCCGCCACCGGTGCGACGGATGCTCCCGCGGCCGACGGCACCGAAGCGGCAGCGCCCAAGTCGCGCGACAGCGCCGCCTCGCCCAAGCCGAGCGGCGTCGACAAGGAACTCGAGGAGAAAACCAAGAAGGCCGAGGCCGACGAGAAGGCCAAGCGCGCGGCCGAAGAGGCCAAGGTCGCCAAGGCCAAGGCCGACAACTGCGCCCGTGCCCGCGAAGGCAAGGCCACGTTCGACAGCGGCATTCGCATTGCAAAGGTGAATTCAAAGGGCGAGCGCGAGATCATGGACGACACCGCCCGCGCCGCCGAGCAGAAGCGCGTTCAGTCGGTCATCGACAGCGACTGCAAATAAACCAGCGGCGTCAGTAGCCGGCCTTCCCGCCCTTGCGGCGGTTGGCGAAGAGGCCTGTGCCCCGCGCGCCCTGGCGCTGGAAGCGCTCGCGGCGTGCCACCTTCGGATCGACCGTCAGCGAGCGGCACAACTCGACCCGATCGCCATCCTTCAGCGCCTGCTCCCATTCGACCGCCCTGCCCCAGACGCCCGGCGTCATGGCGTGCCGCCAGTCCAGATCGGGAAAGCGCTCGCGCAGACCGCTGGCCAGCACCGCACCGAGCACGGTGGCATCGGGTTCAACGCAGAGGACCTGCTCGAACACCTCGCGCGCCGCGGGCGAGCAGCTCAGCGTGACCTGGATCATCAAGCGCTGCCGTAGACCTGTTCGGCGCGTTTGACGAAGGCCTCGACCAGGCTGGACGCGATGGTGTCGAACACCGGCCCCACGATCGCCTGCAGGGCGAAGTTGCTGAAGCCATAGCTCATGTGCAGCTCGACGCGGCAGGCGCGCTCGCCCTGCTCGCCCACGGGCACGAACTTCCATTGGCCGTCGAGGTTGGAGAACGGCCCGTCGACCAGCTTGAGCTGCACCTCGCGCCCCGGCACATGGGTGTTGCGGGTGGTGAAGCTCTGGTGAAAGCCGCCGAATGCGAGGCCGACCTCGGCGGTCATGCCGGCCTCGTCCTCCTCGAGGATGCGGGCCTTGTCGCACCACGGAAGGAACTGCGGATATTTCGCCACATCGGTGACGAGCGCGTACATCTCTTCGGCGCTGTACCAGATGAGGACGGACTTGTTGACTGTTTTCATAGAATCGGTGCAGCGTGCGCGACGGATTGTATTGAAGCCATGCGCCCCCACCTTTTCGAGCCATGGCCACAAAGAAACAAGATAACTCCTCCCGCATTGCCGACAACAAGAAGGCCGCGTACAACTATTTCTTCGAAGAACGCTTCGAGGCCGGCATGGTGCTCGAGGGCTGGGAAGTCAAATCGCTGCGCGAAGGCAAGGTGCAGCTCACCGACGGCTACGTGGTGATCCGCGACGGCGAACTGTACGTGGTGGGCCTGCAGATCAACCCGCTGAAGAGCGCGTCGACGCACGTCAACCCCGACTCGATCCGCACCAAGAAACTGCTGCTGCACAAGGAAGAAATCCGCCGCCTGGTCGGCAAGGTCGAGCAAAAGGGCTACACGCTGGTGCCGCTCAACCTGCACTGGAAGGCCGGCAAGGTCAAATGCGACATCGCCCTGGCCAAGGGCAAGGCCGAGCACGACAAGCGCGACACCATCAAGGACCGCGAAGGCAAGCGCGAGGTCGAACGCGCGATGAAGAGCCGCAGCCGATAGCGCCTGTTCGTTGCCCAGCATGGAGTGAATCGCAAACTGCCGGCGGTTGTGCGGTGGCCGGCAAGCCTGCCACGTGATGTTTTGCTGAATTGGCGACGCTCGCCTACCGCGATTTGTCGCAAGCCCGGCATAAACTGCCGGATCGCGCAACCACATGGCTTGTTTTCGCGATTTTTCAACTGAAGGAGAAACTGCATGAAATTGCTCAGCGCCTCGATCCTCGCGGCGGCCTTGCTTGCCGGCTGCGGTGGCATGTCCAACAAGACCGCCAGCGCACCTGACACCCCCACGCGCACGGCCGACGGCGTGCTCGTCGGCCCGAACGGCATGACGCTCTACACCTTCAACAAGGACACGGCCGGTGCCGGCACTTCCGCCTGCAATGCGCAGTGCGCCGCCAACTGGCCGCCGTTGCCGGTGGCCGACGCAGCCAAGCCCATGGGCGGCTACACCATCATCATTCGCGAAGACGGCAAGCGCCAGTGGGCCTACAAGGGCTGGCCGCTGTACTACTGGGTGAAAGACATGAAGGCCGGGGACAAGACCGGCGACGGCGTCGGCGGCGCATGGAAGATCGCCCGCCCCTGAGCGACTGCACCGTGATCGCTTGATCGCAAAGGCTCCGGCAACTGCCGGGGCCTTTTTTGTTGGCGCGTGCGCCACGGCAGAATCGCCGCATGAATACTGCAGCTGCGAATCCGGATGCGTTCCTCGCCCTTCTCTCTCACGGCCTGATCACCGACGCGCAGCACGACGCGGTGCTCGCTCATCCCGAAACCGCCAAGCTCCCGCCGATTCCCCGCCCCGCACATGCACTGGCCTGGATGTGCGTGAAGGGCCTGGTCACCCAGGAAGAAATAGACGCCACCGTCGAACGGCTCGAGGAGGCCTCGCCGCCCGTCGCCACCGCCGATGATGCGGCCGACATCGCCTACGACGCCGAAGAGTTCGTGGAACTCGGCGATCGCGGTATCACGCACGAAGCGGTGAACGCGCTCTTCGCCGATGGCCTCGTCGATGCCGAGACGCGGGACATGGCCCTCGAGGAAACGCCGCTGGTCGGCAGCGTGCCCGCCGCACCGGCCGCCACGCTGGCCTGGATGGTGACCGACGGGCCACTTGACAAAGAACTGTTCGAGGCCACACGCGCAGAGGTCGCGGCCGAGCCGGCCTTTGCCATGGCGGCGGACCGGGCCCGCATCGTGGCTGAGGCGCAAGAAAAAATCGTGGCCGACGAAAAGGCCGTCAGCGCGTGGCGGGCCACCGCGCAAGGCAAGCACCGCCGGGGTGCGTGGACCTCCGGGCTGGTCACGCTGGCGATCGTCGGCGGACTGGGCTGGTACCTCTTCGCGTCGGCGGGCGTGCCGGCCTGCGATGCCGACGCCACGCGCAAGACGCTGCAGGGCTTGATGCTCCGCGTATCGATCGACGCACGCACCCAGGGCCTGCGCGAGGTCGGCATCCCAAGCCTGAGCGGCCTGCGCGAAATCGGCTACCGCAAGGACGAACGCATCCGCGGTTGCATGGCGACAATGACACGGGGCGACGAGACCAAGCCGATTGCGTACACGATTGGCCCGGCCTCTGCTGAGGACGACAAGATGACGGTGCGCGGCGCCGACCCGGTCATCGTGGAGGCTCGCTTCGGCAATCTGGATGCCAAAGGCAAACCGCTCTACGACGCCGAGCCCATCGGGCGCGTGGCGGCGGAGAAGGCCTTCCGTGACGGCGTGACCGCCCTGCAGTCGAGCTCGCCCGCAGCGGCGATGCTCCAACGCCAGCTCGAACGCCAGCGCGCGCGCCAACGTTCCACCGCCGGCCTCGTGATCGCTGACGCCGACCGCGAACGCGAGATCGCCGACTTTGAGCCTACCGGTCCCTGCCGTGTGCATGAAGACGGCAAGAGCCAGGTCTGTCCGCTGGTCGTCGAATACAACGACAGCCTGTTGGTCACCATCGGCCGCGCGCAGTCGCTGCCGCTGAGAGGCGAATTCACCTTTGTTCAGGACAACGGCAATTGGCGCATGAGCGACGACTTCGCAAGGCGCTTTACCCGTGCAGTGACGGAAGCCCGGCTGATCGGTTTGGGCGTGACAGACGCCGTTGCGGTACCGGAGTAGGTCTTCGGGCGCCTAGTGTCCTGTCCCGTTAATTCGTAGGCACGAGAACTGCTTGTGGTGAGGCATCCTTGGAGATGCTGCCATGCCCAACGCCCACGTACGCACTG
>NZ_JBEPKK010000009.1:0-240550 GCF_040544675.1 Variovorax boronicumulans | reverse complement strand
CATCTGCGCGGCGTTGCCCGGCAGGATCTCCAGCACCAGGAACACGATGATCGACGCGCCGATCAGGGTGCCGATCAGCGTGGCGAGGCGCTTGAGCAGGAACAGGCCCATTTAGCGGCGATCCGACAAGCGTGGCTTCATGCCGAAATGCAGTCGGCAATCGCGCGACCCACGTCCACGGTCGATGCCGTGCCGCCCATGTCGCGGGTTCGCGGACCTTCGCTCAGCACCGTCTCGATGGCCGAGAGCACCGCGGCCGAGGCTTGTGCGTAGACGGGGTCGTTGTTGCCCAGGTGGTCGAGCATCAGCGCCGCCGACCAGATCTGGCCGATCGGATTGGCGATGCCCTTGCCTGCGATGTCGGGTGCGGAGCCGTGCACGGGTTCGAACAGCGACGGAAACTGGCGCTCGGGATTCAGGTTGGCCGAAGGCGCGATGCCGATGGTGCCGGTGCACGCGGGGCCCAGGTCGGAAAGGATGTCGCCGAAAAGGTTGGAGGCCACGACCACGTCGAACCAGTCGGGGTGCTGCACGAAGTGCGCGCACAGGATGTCGATGTGGTACTTGCTGGTGGCGATGTCGGGGTAGTGCTTGGCCATCTCGGCCAGGCGCTCGTCCCAATAGGGCATGGTCACCGAGATGCCGTTCGACTTGGTGGCGGCCACGAGGTTCTTGCGCGGGCGCTTGCTCGCGAGTTCGTAGGCGTACTTGAGGATGCGGTCGACGCCGTGGCGCGTGAACACGGCCTCCTGGATCGCCATTTCGCGCGGGGTGCCTTCGAAGAGGCGGCCGCCCACCGAGGTGTATTCGCCTTCGGTGTTCTCGCGCACCACGAGGAAGTCGATGTCGCCGGGCTTGCGATGCGCCAGGGGTCCGGGCACACCGGGCATCAGGCGCACCGGACGCAGGTTCACGTACTGGTCGAACTCGCGGCGGATCTTGATGAGGAGGCCCCACACGGCGATGTGGTCGGGCACCTTGTCGGGCGCGCCGACGGCGCCGAAGTAGATGGCGTCGTGGCCCTTGATCTGCGCATCCCAGTCGGCCGGCATCATGAGCCCGTGGCGAACGTAGTGGTCCGAGCCCCAGTCGAAATGATCGAAGCCGAATTCGATGCCGAACTTGCGGCTCACCGCGTCGAGCACGCGAAGGCCTTCGGGCACCACTTCGACCCCGATGCCGTCACCCGGGATGACGGCGATTCTGTGTTTTCGTTGCTGCATCGGACACCTGCTTCAAGACTGTTTCGCGAACAAGTCTAGAAGCAGGAGGCGTGCCGCCGGATGGGGGTTCGCACGTACTTTGTCTTGCCTTTTTCAGAAGGCTTCTTGGCAGCGCCTCAGAGGGCGGAGGCATCATGCAATGGGTGAGAAAGTCGCTTGGCCTGCGAATTCGGAGAAGGATTCAAGCTCAAAAAGCCGAGCTTGAACTGCTTCGAATGGCGTGGCGACCGAGATCTGCACGCCTGGCATGTGCGGCGGACCCGGAAAGTGAAAAGCCCTTGCAACTCATAGAGCTGCAAGGGCTTCTGACTGGCGGAGCGGACGGGACTCGAACCCGCGACCCCCGGCGTGACAGGCCGGTATTCTAACCAACTGAACTACCACTCCTGGTAGACAACGTTCACTCCTTGCGGAGCCAAGTGCTGACAACTTGTGCCTGCTTCACTTGCGTGAAACTGGCGACCCTACGGGGATTCGAACCCCGGTAGCCACCGTGAAAGGGTGGTGTCCTAGGCCTCTAGACGATAGGGTCAAAACCTTAGGAACCGCGCTGAGATCAGCACTTATCTTCTTCTCGACACTTTGATGGTGGAGGTAAACGGGATCGAACCGATGACCTCTTGCATGCCATGCAAGCGCTCTCCCAGCTGAGCTATACCCCCATTTTGACTTTCAGATGCTTCTTTTCAGAATCACCCTGTGTCGCTGTCGAGCCTCAAATTATAGACCGAAAAATCAGGCCCTTTTCAAACGCTCCACAACTTTTTCGCGAGAAAAGATAGCGAGCACCGAATCGAGGGATGGCGTCTGCGGTGTTCCCATCGTGAGGACGCGAACCGGCATGGCCAACACGGGCATTTTCACAGAATGTGCGGCCAGAACTTCCTTGATGGCCGCGGCGATCGAAACTTTTTCCCAAGTCACGCTTTCGAGCTTCTCGGCCAGCGTGGCGATCACGGGCTTCACCGCATCGGTGATGTGCTGCGCGCGATCGGCTTCGCTCACCGTCACGTCTGCATAGAAGGCCGCGGCCCAGTCGGCGAGTGCGACCGTGGTCTCGCAGCGGTCCTTGAAGAGCGCACAGATCGCAACAAGGCGATCGTCGGCCTCGATACCGCGCTTCTTCAGTTGCGCGGCAACGAGCGGCGCCAGCGCATCGTCGGTCCTGGCCTTGATGTACTGCGCATTGACCCAGGCGAGCTTCGCCGCATCCCACTGCGCGGGGCTCTTCGACAGGTGCGAGCCGTCGAACCAGCTCACCATCTGCTCGCTCGTGAACAGTTCGTCGTCGCCGTGGCTCCAGCCCAGGCGCGCGAGATAGTTCAGCATCGCCTCGGGAAGATAGCCGTTGTCTTCATAGGCGGTGACGCTCACCGCGCCGCGGCGCTTCGAGAGCTTCTGCCCGTCGTCGCCCAGGATCACCGGCACATGGCCGAACGCTGGCAGCGGCGCGCCCAGCGCACGGAAGATGTTGATCTGCCACGGCGTGTTGTTGATGTGCTCGTCGCCGCGGAACACGTGCGTGATGTTCATGTCCCAGTCGTCGACCACCACCGCGAAGTTGTAGGTCGGCACACCGTCCGGCCGCAGGATGATCAGGTCGTCGATCTCGCGGTTGTTGATGGTGATCTCGCCCTTGACCAAGTCGTTCCAGGTCACGTCGCCTTCGGGCGGATTGCAGAAGCGCACCACCGGCGGCACGCCTTCGGGCACGGGCGGCAACACCTTGCCGGGCTCCGGGCGCCAGCGGCGGTCGTACAAGGTTTTTTCATTGCGCGCGCGTTGGGCTTCGCGCATTTCTTCAAGCTCGGCCGGCGTGCAGTAGCAGTGGTAGGCCGTGCCCGCAGCAAGCATCTGCGCAATCACTTCGCGGTAGCGCTCCAGGCGCTGCATCTGGTAGATCGGGCCTTCGTCGTAGTCGAGGCCAAGCCAGTGCATCGAGGCGAGGATCTGGTCGGTCGAGTCCTGCGTGGAACGGGCGACGTCGGTGTCCTCGATGCGCAGCACGAACTCGCCGCCATGGTGGCGCGCGTAGGCCCACGAATAGAGCGCGGTGCGGGCCGTGCCCAGGTGAAGGAAGCCGGTGGGAGACGGAGCGATGCGGGTGCGAACTTTGCCGGTCATGAATTCGATTCAGGTATTCAGTGTGCTCAGGCCGCGCGAAAGATCGGCCGTGATGTCGTCGATGTACTCGAGGCCGACCGCGAGGCGGATCAGCCCCTGCCCGATGCCTGCAGCCTGGCGCTGCACTTCGGTGAGGCGTCCGTGCGAGGTCGTGCCCGGGTGCGTGATGATGGTCTTGGTGTCGCCCAGGTTGGTGGCGATGCTCACCACGCGCGTGCTGTTGATCACGTGGAAGGCGTTGGCGCGTGCCGTCTCCGCGTCGTCGCCGATCACGTCGAAGGACACCACCGCCCCGCCCTGCCCCGACTGCTGGCGCATTGCCAGTTCGTGCTGCCCATGCGACGCGAGACCCGGGTAGTAGACGCGTGCGATGCCGGGCTGCTTTTCGAGCCACTGCGCAACCGCCAGCGCATTCGCGCATTGCGCCTTCATCCGGATGCCGAGCGTTTCCATGCCCTTGAGCACAACCCACGCATTGAACGGCGACAGCGCCATGCCGGCGGTGCGAACCACCGGTCCGAACACGTCGACGATGAGCTTCGACGGACCGCAGATCGCGCCGGCCATCACGCGGCCCTGGCCGTCGAGGTACTTGGTGCCCGAATGAATGATGAGGTCGGCACCCAGTTCGGTCGGGCGCTGCAGCACGGGTGTGCAGAAGCAGTTGTCGACCGCGAGCAGTGCGCCCGCACCGTGCGCCAGGTCGGCCAGTGCCTGGATGTCGCAGACTTCCGTCAGCGGGTTGGTCGGCGTCTCGGCGAACAGCAGCCTGGTGTTCGGCTTGATCGCCGCGCGCCATTCGGCCACCTCGGTCTGCGAGACGAAGGTGGTCTCCACGCCGAACTTGGCGAACTCCTTGCCGAACAGGTTCAGCGTGGAGCCGAACACCGAGCGCGAGCAGATCACATGGTCGCCGGCCTTGAGCAGGCCCATGCACATCATGAGGATCGCGCCCATGCCGGTCGATGCGCCAATGGCGGCTTCGGTGCCTTCGAGCGCGGCCAGGCGCTGCTCGAAACTGGTCACCGTCGGGTTGGAGGTGCGCGAGTAGGTAAAGCCCTGCTCGGTGCCGGCAAAGCGGCGTGCCGAGGTTTCGGCGTCGGGCTGCACGAAGCCGCTGGTCAGGAACAGCGCTTCGGAGTGCTCGCCGTGCTGGCTGGGCGCCAGCCCGGTGCGCAGCGCGAGCGTGTCGCGATGCAGGCCGGGAGGCAGGGTGCGTTCGTCGGTCACTTCAGCTCTCACTCGCTGTGATTGGGGAGCGCGAGGCGCGAAGAATCTTCTTCGGTCTCTTCGATGCGGGGGCGGTTGCCGTTCATGCGCGAAATGGCATCGGTGTCGATGTCGCCGGTGACGTACACGCCGTCGAAGCACGAGGCATCGAAGCCGTCGAGCTTGGGGTTGAGCGAGCCGATGGCGCGCTTCATGGCGTCGACGTCCTGGTAGATCAGCGCGTCGCAGCCGATCAGTTCGCGGATTTCTTCAACGGTGCGGTCGTGCGCGACCAGCTCGTCCTTGGTCGGCATGTCGATGCCGTAGACGTTGGGATAGCGCACCGGCGGCGCGGCGCTGGCAAGGTAGACCTTGCGCGCGCCCGCGTCGCGCGCCATCTGCACGATTTCGCGGCTGGTGGTGCCGCGCACGATGGAGTCGTCCACCAGCAGCACGTTGCGGCCCTTGAACTCGCTCGCGATCACGTTGAGCTTCTGGCGCACCGACTTCTTGCGCACGCCCTGCCCCGGCATGATGAAGGTGCGGCCCACGTAGCGGTTCTTCACGAAGCCTTCGCGGTACGGCACGCCCAGCAGGTGCGCGAGCTGCGTGGCGCTCGGACGGCTCGATTCGGGAATCGGGATGATCACGTCGATCTGGTTCGGCGGCACGGTCGAGACCACGCGCTTGGCCAGCGTTTCGCCCAGGTTCAAACGCGCCTGGTACACCGAGATGCCGTCGAGCACCGAGTCGGGCCGCGCGAGGTAGACGAACTCGAAGATGCAGGGGTTGAGCGTGGCCGACTCGGCGCACTGCATCGAATGGACCTTGCCTTCCAGGTCGATGAACACCGCTTCGCCGGGTTCGATGTTGCGTTCGAACACGTGGCCCGAGCCTTCGAGCGCGACCGATTCGCTGGCCACCATGACGGTGCCATCGGCGCTGCGGCCCATGCACAGCGGGCGAATGCCGTACGGATCGCGAAAGGCCAGCAGGCCGTGGCCGGCAATCAGCGACACCACCGCGTACGAACCGCGCAGGCGCTTGTACATGCTCTTGACCGCGGCGAAGACCTCGGCCGGATGCAGCGGCACGCCCCGCGTGGAGCGCTCCAGTTCGTGCGCCAGCACGTTGAGCAGCACTTCGGAGTCGCTCTCGGTGTTGGTGTGGCGGTGGTCGGTGGAGAACAGCTCCGAACGCAGCGCGTGCGCGTTGGTCAGGTTGCCGTTGTGCACCAGCACGATGCCGAAGGGCGCATTGACGTAGAAGGGCTGCGCCTCTTCCTCGCTGTAGGCGTTGCCGGCGGTGGGGTAGCGCACCTGGCCCAGGCCCACGTTGCCCGGCAGGCCGCGCATGTTGCGGGTGCGGAACACGTCGCGCACCATGCCCTTGGCCTTGTGCATGAAGAACTTGCGTTCCAGCAGGGTGACGATGCCGGCCGCGTCCTGGCCGCGGTGCTGCAGGAGCAGCAGCGCGTCATAGAGCAACTGGTTGACGGGTGCGTTGCTGACAACGCCGACGATTCCACACATGAACGATTCCTCTCAGGGCAGGTAGCTTGCCAACTTTTCAGGCAGCGCGGGTTTCAGGCCCTGCAATGCCGCATCGAGAACACCGGCGCTCAGCGAGTCGCGCCACCAGGCACTGTCGCTCAACACCAGCAAATGAACAAAGACCGCCAGCACGAGCAGGGCCACCGCGCCCCGCGCCGCACCGAACACAGCGCCCAAAATCCGGTCCACGGGCCGCAGGCCCACGGCGGTGATCAGCTTGCGCGTGATGGCCGCCACCAGCCCCGCGCCGAACGCCACCGCGACGAACACCAGCACGAAGGCCAGCGGATAGCGCCACGCCGCTTCGGGCTCCCCGAACGGCAGCCATGCCGCCACATCGGAAGCCAGCCACTGGGCGGCGATGAATGCAGCCACCCAACCCACCAGCGAAATCACTTCGAACACCAGCCCCCGCATGAGGCCGAACAGCATGGACACCACGATGAGCGTGACGGCGATCCAGTCGAGCAGGGCCACGGCTACAGGCGCCCGTGCTTACAAGGTGAGGATCGCGGCCGACAAAGACAAGCCCTTGACCTTCTCCGCCGCCTTCTCGGCTTCGGCACGCGAGGCGAAGGGGCCGACACGCACACGCGTGCGATCGCCGTCGGCCGTCTTGGCCACATGCACATAGGTCTTCAGGCCCGCACGCTCCAGCTTCTGCCGGACTTCGCGCGCCTTGTCGGCATCGGCGAAGGCGCCGACCTGCACGACGAAGCGGCCCGCTTCGTCCGCGGCGGCCGGCTTGGGCGTTGCGGCCGCGGCGGTCACCGGCTTGCCTTCGAGCAAGGCGCGGGCACGGGCGCCGTCGTCTGCCGAGGCAGCGGGCTTGGCGGGTTCGGGCTTGGGTTTTGGCTCGGGCTTCGGCTTGGTTTCAGGCTTCGGCTCGGGTTTGGGCTCCGGTTTCGGTTCGGGCTTGGGCTCGGGTTTGACTTCCGGCTTCGGCTTGGCTTCGGGCGCGGTGCTGGCGGCGGGCTTGCCGGGATCGATGACGTTGCCGTCGGCGGATTCGGTGATCATGCCGCCGGCCGACGAGGCTGCCGCCACGCGGGCGTTGGTCTCGGGCACGGCCGGTGGTGCGGTGCTCGTTGCGGGAGCTGCTGCCGGCGCGGCAGGCACGGGCAGCGGCTTGACCTTGTTGCGGTCCGGAATCTCGATGGGAATGTCGACCGGCACGGGGCGCGGCTGGGTGTCGAACAGCAACGGGAAGCCGATGACGCCCAACAGCACCAGCACCGCGGCGCCCAGCAACCGATGGCGCGCGCGCCGGCGCATGGTTTCTACACTTTCCGCGGGGACGGCCGCCGGGGCGTTGCGTCCTTCGTTGCCTTGTGGGCCGCGCGTGCGGAACTTGAAAAACGCCATGAAGTTCGATCCCAGATGGAGTGCAGCGAGAGAGTGCCGGGTGATGCCAGGTGGTGCGGTCGACCTGCCGGTCAGACGCCCGGCGACAGGTGTTTGGCTTGCAGCCGGGGCGTGCCGTTTTCGAGCACGCCACCCACGGTGAAGAACGATCCGAAGACCACGATTCTATCAGCGGGGTCTGCATGCTCGATGGCTGCGCGCAGCGCCTGCATCGGTCCTTCGTGCACGCTGCCGGAGGCGTCGGCGCGCGTGTTCTGGGCCTTCCAGGCGGCCATCAGATCGGCCGCCTTGGCGGCACGCGGCGTGGGCAGGTCGGTGAAATACCAGCGGTCGATCATGGGGCCGATGCGGGCCAGGATCGGCGCGAGATCCTTGTCGGCCATCACACCGAACACGCCGTGCGTCGTCGGAAAGAAACCCATCGCATCGAGGTTCTCAGCCAGCGCGGCGACGGCATGCGCGTTGTGCGCCACGTCGAGCACCAGCGCGGGCTCGCCCGGCACGATCTGGAAGCGGCCCGGCAACTCGACCATGGCCAGCCCGTTGCGCACCGCCTGCGCGGTGATCGGCAACTGGGGCCGCACCGCTTCGAGCGCCGCGAGCACGCCCGCCGCATTGATGAGCTGGTTGGCACCGCGCAGCGCCGGATAGGCCAGCCCGCTGTAGCGCCGGCCGCGGCCCGACCAGCCCCACTGCTGCTTGTCGCCCGATACGTTGAAGTCCTGCCCGAAGCGCCAGAGGTCGGCGCCGATGGCGTTCGCATGGTCGATCACGCTCTGCGGCGGCATCGGGTCGCTCACGATGGCCGGCTTGCCGGCGCGCAGGATGCCGGCCTTCTCGAAGCCGATGCTTTCGCGGTCGGGGCCGAGGTATTCCATGTGGTCCAGGTCGATGCTGGTGATGACCGCGCAGTCGGCATCGATGATGTTGACCGCGTCGAGCCGGCCGCCGAGGCCGACTTCGAGGATCGCCACGTCAGGCTTTTCCCCGATCATGCAGTGCAGGATGCCGAGCGTGGTGAACTCGAAGTAGGTCAGGCTCAGGTCACCGCGCGCCTTTTCGACGACCTCGAAGCTTGCTATCAATTTCGAAGCGTCGACCGATTCGCCCTTCAGTCGTAGCCGCTCTTCGAAGTTCACCAGGTGAGGCGAGGTGAACACGGCCGTGCGGTAGCCCGCATGCGTCAGGATCGACTCGAGCATGGCGCAGGTCGAGCCTTTGCCGTTGGTGCCCGCCACCGTGATGACGGGGCAACCGAACTGGAGGCCGAGGCGCTGGGCCATCTCTTTGGCCCGTTCGAGGCCCAGCTCGATGTTCTTGGGATGGAGTTGCTCGGCGCGCGCGAGCCAGTCGTTAAGGGTTTCCATGGAGGCCGGCATTGTCGCCGACCCGCCGGGCGCGGCATCATGGCGGGCATGACAACCCTTTACGGCATCCCCAACTGCGACACCGTCAAGCGCGCCCGCGCCTGGCTCGACGAACACGGCGTGGCCTACACCTTCCACGATTTCAAGAAACAGGGCGTACCCGAGGCCGAGCTGGACCAATGGCTGAAGAAGCCCGGCTGGGAGGCGCTGGTCAACCGCCGGGGCACCACCTGGCGCAAGCTGGACGAAGCCACGCGGAACAGCGTGGTCGATGCCGCCTCGGCCCGCGCCGTGCTGCTGGCCAACCCGAGCCTGATCAAGCGGCCCGTGGTCGACTGGGGCGCGAAACCTGGCGTTGCAGCCGGCGTCACAACCGGATTCGACGCGCAAACCTGGGCTGTGAACGTCGTGTAAACCCCGGAACCCGGCTTCGCCGGCCCGCCTCCAACCGCGATCTGCAGGAGAGAACACCATGAACAAACTCGTTTTTCGCACCCTCGCCGGTCTTTCCGTGGCCGGCACGCTGGCGGCCGGCGCCGGTCTTGCGCAGGCCCAGCAGGCCACCCAGTACGTCCAGGCACGGGTGATTTCCGCCACGCCGATCCGCGAGACGACCGGCAGCGACGTCAGCTACAACGTCACCTACGAGTACCAGGGCCGCCAGTACACCACCCGTACCACCAGCCGGCCGGGCGCCACCATCGCGATCCAGTCCGGCGCCTACGGCGTGACCACCGCGCCCGTGCAGCCCCAGTCGCAGCTTCAGGCCTATCCGGTGGAGGCCAACAACAACGGCCAGCCGTACGAACAGCAATACGAGCAAGACCCGCAGTACCAGCCCCAGTACGCGCAACAGGGCGGCAATTCGCCCTGGGACAACGTCGTGCCCGAGCCCGGCGTGGTCGTCGGCCAGAGCGCGCCGGTCTATGCACGGCCGGCCCCCGTCTACGCGCCGCCGGTCTACGTGCAGCCCGCCTACACCTACCCCTACGCGCAGCCCTACGTCTACCCGCCGGTCGGCATCTCGCTGAACCTGGGTTACTCGCGCGGCTGGGGCGGCGGCTACTACGGCCGCGGCTACGGCGGCTACCGTGGTGGTTACGGCTATCGCGGCTACGGCGGTCACCGCGGCGGCTGGCACCGCTGAGCGGGCGGGGGCCGGTGGAGCCCCTAAAATCGAGGACTTTCCCAACCCTGACGGGTGCGCCGCCCGCGCGGTGCCTCCTCGATTAGCCGAACGCCCAGGCGCCGGCGCCACCCAATGACGACGATTACCGACACTCTGAACAGCGCCGCAGTGGCCACCAAGGCCAATGTGTATTTCGACGGCAAGTGCGTGAGCCACAGCCTCACCCTGGCGGACGGCACCAAAAAGTCGGTCGGCGTGATCATGCCGGCCACCCTCACCTTCAATACCGGCGCCCCTGAAATCATGGAAGGCACCGCCGGCAGCTGCGAATACCTGCTCGCAGGCACCAGCGAATGGGTTGCCTCCGGCCCCGGCCAGAAGTTCAACGTGCCGGGCAACTCGAGCTTCCAGATCCGCGTGAGCGGCGAGCCCTACAGCTACATCTGCCATTTTGGGTAAACCCCCAGGCTTCGCGCACTTCGTGTCGCTTCTCCACCCCCCTTGCAGGGGGCGATACCAGTGGCCCGGCGAAGCCGGTTCCACGGTATCTCCGGCACGGAGTCGTGCCACGAATGTCATGAACCATTGAACCGCGCCACCACCAACGGAAATCCCATCATGTCGACCATCCTCCAAAACGTTCCCGCCGGCCAGAAGGTCGGCATTGCCTTCTCCGGCGGCCTGGACACCAGCGCGGCCCTGCACTGGATGCGCAACAAGGGCGCCATTCCCTACGCCTACACCGCCAACCTCGGCCAGCCCGACGAGCCCGACTACGACGAGATTCCACGCAAGGCGATGCTCTACGGCGCCGAGAACGCCCGCCTGATCGATTGCCGCGCGCAGCTGGCCAACGAAGGCATCGCCGCGCTGCAGGCCGGCGCCTTCCACGTCACCACCGCCGGCGTCACCTACTTCAACACCACGCCGCTGGGCCGCGCGGTCACGGGCACCATGCTGGTGTCGGCCATGAAGGAAGACGACGTCCACATCTGGGGCGACGGCAGCACCTACAAGGGCAACGACATCGAGCGTTTCTACCGCTACGGCCTGCTCACCAACCCCAGCCTGAAGATCTACAAGCCCTGGCTCGACCAGGTCTTCATCGACGAACTGGGCGGCCGCGCCGAGATGTCGGCGTTCATGCAGAAGGCCGGCTTCGCCTACAAGATGTCGTCCGAGAAGGCCTATTCGACCGACTCCAACATGCTCGGCGCCACGCACGAGGCCAAAGACCTGGAGCACCTGAACAGCGGCATGCAGATCGTGCAGCCCATCATGGGCGTCGCGTTCTGGAAGGACGAAGTCGAGGTCAAGCGCGAGACCGTCTCGGTGCGCTTCGAAGAAGGCGTGCCGGTCGCGCTGAACGGCCAGAGCTTCGCGAGCCTGGTCGACCTGATCCTCGAAGCCAACCGCATCGGCGGCCGACACGGCCTGGGCATGAGCGACCAGATCGAGAACCGCATCATCGAGGCCAAGAGCCGCGGCATCTACGAGGCCCCGGGCCTGGCGCTGCTGTTCATCGCCTACGAGCGCCTGGTCACCGGCATCCACAACGAAGACACCATCGAGCAGTACCGCGACCACGGCCGCAAGCTCGGCCGCCTGCTCTACCAGGGCCGCTGGTTCGACCCGCAAGCCATCATGCTGCGCGAAACCGCACAGCGCTGGATCGCACGCGCCATCACCGGCGAAGTGACGGTCGAACTGCGCCGCGGCAACGACTACTCGATCCTGAACACCGAGTCGGCCAACCTCACCTACAAGCCCGAGCGCCTGAGCATGGAAAAGGTCGAAGGCGCGTTCACGCCGCTGGACCGCATCGGCCAGCTGACGATGCGCAACCTCGACATCATCGACACGCGCGAGAAGCTGGCGATCTACACCCGCACCGGGCTGCTGTCGTCGAGCCAGGGCGCTTCGCTGCCCAAGCTCGCGAACGACGACGAGAGCGGCAGCAAGTAAGTTAGCGCGCTCTCAATGGCGAACGGGCCCGATGGGCCCGTTTTTCTTTGGTGCGCCGCGTCGTTCAGTCGCCGCCGCCTCCGCCACAGCCGCCTCCGCAACCCCCACCGCCGTCGCTGCCGCCGGAGTCACCGCTTCCACCATCGCCGCCGCTGCTCGATTCGCTGCCGCCGAAACCGCCCGCATCGCCAGAGCTGCCGCCATCCGACGAGGACTCGCCGAATTCGCTGCCGCACTGCGCGGTCGAGCCGTTGTGCCGGTCGACCGCCTTGCAATCGGGCACGTACGCGAAGCCGCCGGGAATCGCGAACTTGATGTCCAGCGCAAAGAGCAGCGGCAGCCGCGCCGGCTTGCGCGGATCGATGCTCTCTTCCTTGCACGCCCAGTACCAGGTGCGGCGCAGGCCGTCGTTGCGCTTGGGGTCCTTGCCCAGCACCTCGGCCGGGCTGTGGTGCAGCATGCCGCCGAAGGCCGCCTTGCACCAGTTCTGGTAGCCCTGCGTATGCAGGATGAATTCGTGCCAGGCGGTGTCGACCACCTTCGAGGGCATTGCCACGAACTTGCGGTCGCTGCGCAGGTGCGCCATGAAGAACTGGCGCAGGCCGCGCAGCACCAGCTCGGCATCGCGCCGGCTCAGCTGCGGATGCGCCTCGCGCAGCTTGCCGATCAAAAAGGGCGGCAGCCGCGCCTCGCGGATGAACTGGCGGCGCAGGCTCACCTCGATGCGGCTCAGGAGCGCCGCGAAGCAGAAGGCCGCGAGGAACAGCAGCGCCGATCCCCACCAGCGCGCCGGCACCAGGAACACAGAGGCGATGCCCGCCACGATGACGATGCGCTGCGCCCACACCAGCGCCGCAATGCGCCGCCGGAAGTTCAGGTGCAGAAAGTCGAGATCCATGCCGGCATGTCAGCGCGTCAAACCACCACCGGCTCCGGCTCCAGCTGGATGCCGAAGCGCTCGTACACGCTGGTCTGGATGGCCTTGGCCAGGGTCATCACCTCGCCGCCGGTCACCGGGTTCTCGCGCCCGCCCCGGTTGACCAGCACCAGCGCCTGACGCTCGTAGACGCCGGCATTGCCCACCGACTTGCCCTTCCAGCCGCAGGCGTCGATGAGCCAGCCGGCTGCCAGCTTGATGCTGCCGTCGTCCATGGGGTAATGAACGATCTTGGGGTCGCGCGCGATGATGTCCGCGCACTGTTCGGGCGTGACCGTCGGGTTCTTGAAGAAGCTGCCGGCATTGCCCAGCACGCGCCAGTCGGGCAGCTTGGCCCGGCGGATGGCGCAGATCCAATCGAAGATGTCGATGGCGCTCGGCGTGAAGTTGCCGGTTTCTTCCATCTTGCGTTCGAGGTCGAGGTAGCCGACCACCGCCTTCCAGGGCTTGGGCAACCGAAAACGCACGCGGGTGATGAGTGCCCGACCCGCCAGCCCGAAGTCGTTGGGACCGCTGCGCACGTGCTTGAACACCGAGTCGCGGTAGCCGAAGGCGCACTGGGCCGCATCGAGCGTGAAGCTGCGGCCGGTGTCCAGGTCGATGGCGTCCAGCGATTCGAAGCGGTCCTGCAGCTCGACCCCGTAGGCGCCGATGTTCTGCACCGGCGAGCCGCCGACCGTGCCCGGAATGAGCGCCAGGTTTTCGAGGCCGGGATAGCCGTTGCGCACCATCCATTCGACCGCGTCGTGCCAGATTTCGCCGGCGCCCGCCTCCACGATCCAGGCCCGCGGCGTCTCTTCGACCAGCCGCAAGCCCTTGATTTCCACCTTGAGCACCAGCGGCTTGACATCGCCGGTCAGCACGATGTTGCTGCCGCCGCCCAGCACGAAACGGGGGGCGTCCTGCCATTGCGGATCGGCCCGCAACTGGGCGATGTCGGCCTCGTCCGCGATGCGTGCCAGGCGCTGCGCGCGCGCGACGATGCCGAAACTGTTGTACGGCTGCAAGGGGACGTTGTGCTCCACGATCATGGGAGAATTGTCGCATCCAGCCCAAGTGAATTCAGGAGAGCCCATGCCGTCTTTCGATACCGTCTGCGAGCCCAATCTGCCCGAAGTGAAGAACGCGGTCGAAAACACCGCCAAGGAAATCGCAACGCGCTTCGACTTCAAGGGCACCGCCGCCGCCGTCGATCTCAAGGACAAGGAGATCACGATGATCGGCGACGCCGAGTTCCAGCTGGTGCAGGTCGAAGACATCCTTCGCGCCAAGCTCACCAAGCGCAGCGTCGATGTGCGTTTTCTCGACAAGGGCGACGTCCAGAAAATGGGCGGCGACAAGGTCAAGCAGGTCATCAAGGTCAAGAATGGCATCGAGACCGAGCAGGCCAAGAAAATCACCCGCATCATCAAGGACAGCAAGCTCAAGGTGCAGGCCGCGATCCAGGGCGACGCGGTGCGCATCACCGGCGCCAAGCGCGACGACCTGCAGGCTGCCATGGCGCTGATCAAGAAGGACGTGCCCGACATGCCCCTCTCGTTCAACAACTTCCGCGACTGAGTCGCCCCATGAGACCCCCTGCCCTCGCGACGGCAGCGCTTCTGATGGCGGCCGCCGCAACGGCGCACGCGGCCAGTTCGGTGATGCTCACCGGCACCATCGGCAGCCGCGCGATCCTGATCGTGAACGGCGCGCCGCCCAAGACGGTGGCGGTCGGCGAAAGCTTCCAGGGCGTGAAACTGGTGTCGCTGCAGGCGGAGCAGGCGGTGGTCGAGCTCGAGGGCAAGCGCGTCAACCTGCGCATGGACACGCCGGTCAGCATCGGTGGCGGCGCCGTTTCGGGCGGCGGCGGCAACCGCATCGTGCTGTCGGCCGACAGCCGCGGCCACTACATGACGCAGGGGGCCATCAACGGCCGCGCCGTCACCTTCATGCTGGACACCGGCGCCACATCGATCGCGCTCTCGGCCGCCGACGCCCAGCGCATCGGGCTGGACTACAGCAAGGGCCAGCGCATCCAGATGAACACCGCCAACGGTGTGTCGCAGGGCTACAAGCTGCGGCTGCAGTCGGTGCGCGTGGGCGATGTGGAGGTCTACGACATCGATGCGGTCGTGTCGCCGCAACCCATGCCCTTCGTGCTGCTGGGCAACAGCTTCATCAACCGCTTCTCGATGCGCCGCGACGCGGACCAGATGGTCCTAGAGAAACGGTATTGAGCGTCAGGCCGCAGCAGCGGTCACGACGATCTCGATCTTGTAGGCCGCATTGGCCATCTTGGCCTGCACCGTCGCGCGCGGCGGCGTGTTGCCCGCAGGAATCCACGCATCCCACACCTCGTTCATCGCCGTGATGTCGGTGATGTCGGCCAGGAAGATCTGCGTCATGAGGATGCGCGACTTGTCGCTGCCGGCCTCGGCCAGCAGGCGGTCGACCATGGCCAGCACCTGCGTGGTCTGGCCGCGAATGTCTTGCGAGGTGTCGTCGGGCACCTGGCCGGCGAGGTAGATGGTGCCGTTGTGCACGGCCGTCTCGGAAAGGCGCGGGCCGACGTGAAAGCGGGTGATGGTTGCCATGGTGTTCTTCAAGCCTTTTTCTTCGAGCCGAGTTTCGACTCCGTGCCGGCCGCGAGCCGGCGGATGTTTTCGCGGTGCCGCCAGATCAGCAGCAGACTCATGATGATGATCGCAATCAGCACCGTGCGGTTGAGCGGCCACGCAATGTTTCCGCCCAGAAGGTAATACGCGGGCGCAAAGAAGGCCGCCATCAGCGACGACAGCGACGAATAGCGAAAGAACACCGCAATGATCAGCCAGGTGGCGCCGGTGGCCAGCCCCAGCCAAGGCGCGATGCCCATCAGCACGCCCGCCGCAGTGGCCACGCCCTTGCCGCCCTGAAAGTTGAAGAACACCGGGTAAAGATGGCCCAGGAAAGCCGCAAGGCCCGCCACGGCGGCCACGCCATCGCCCAAGCCCCACTGCGCGCCGAAATGGCGAATGAAGAACACCGGCAGCCAGCCCTTGAGCGCATCCAGCAGCAGCGTGGCCAGCGCCGCGCCCTTGTTGCCAGAGCGCAGCACGTTGGTGGCGCCGGGGTTGCCGCTGCCGTAGCTGCGCGGGTCGGCCATGCCGAGCGACTTGCTCACGATGACCGCGAAAGACAGCGAGCCGATCAGGTAAGACACCACGATGGCGATGAGGGAGGGCAAATGAAAGCTCAAGACGACGCTCCGCGGGATTGGTTGTTTTTCTGATCGGCGGCTATTCTGCCAGCGCGCACTGCACCGGCGCAGCACCCAGCAGCGCCACGCACACCTGCGGATCGATGCCGATCAGGTAGCCGCGCCGCCCGCCGTTGAGCACGACCCTCGGCAGTTCGAGCACGGTCGACTCGATGTACACCGGCATCGCGCGCCGCAGGCCGAAGGGCGAGGTGCCGCCCACCATGTAGCCACTGTGCCGCTGCGCCACCTCGGGCTTGCAGGGCTCGACCGACTTGGCGCCGATCTGCCGTGCCAGGTTCTTGGTCGACACCGTGCGGTTGCCGTGCATCAGCACCACGAGCGGCTTCGCGTCCTGGTCCTGCATCACCAGCGTCTTGATGACGGTGAACGGATCGAGCCCGAGCATCTCGGCCCCGCGCTGCGCGCCGCCGTGCGGCATGTACTCGTAGGGGTGCTCGGTGAAGGCGACCTTGTTCGCCCGCAGCAGCTGGGTGGCGGGGGTTTCGGAAACGTGGGCTTTCTTGCTCACATCGCCGGGTCGCGGATGTCCCACCGGATCGCGTCGATCTCGGCCAGCACCTCGGCCGACAGCGTGGTGCCGTACACGGCAATGTCTTCCTCCAGCTGCGCCAGCGTCGTCACGCCGATGATGGTGCTTGCCACCTGCCACTTGGTGTAGCAGAAGGCCAGCGCGAGCTGCGTGGGCGTCAGGCCGTTGTCGCGCGCCAGCTGGTTGTAGCGCCGCGCCGCGCGCAGGGCGTCGGGCCTGCCCCAGCGTTGCTTGCGCACCGATTCGTAGCTGGAAATGCGCGCGCCCTTGGGCGCATCCGGGCCCTCGATGCCGCTCTGGTCGTACTTGCCGGTCAAGAGGCCGAAGGCCAGCGGCGAGTACGCCAGCAGCGACACGCCCAGCCGGTGCATCGTTTCGTCGAGCCCGTTCTCGTAACCGCGGCTCACCAGGCTGTACACGTTCTGCACCGTCGCCACGCGCGGCAGGCCGTGCTGCTCGGCCAGCCGCACGAACTCGTGAACGCCGTAAGGCGTTTCGTTCGACAGGCCGATCGCGCGCACCTTGCCTGCCTTCACCAAGCCGCCGAGCGCTTCGAGCTGCTCCAGGATCGGCGTCTTCGACACTTCCTTGGACGGCTCGTAGTAGATGCCGCCGAACATCGGCACATGCCGCTCGGGCCAGTGGATCTGGTAGAGGTCGATCACGTCGGTCTTCAGGCGCTTGAGGCTCGCGTTGCACGAGGCCACGATGTCGTCCCCCGTCATGCCGTCGCCTTCGCGCACCCAAGGCGTGGTGCGCAGCGGGCCCGCCACCTTGGTGGCCAGCACCAGCTTCTGGCGCGCGCCGGGGTTGGCTGCAAACCAGTTGCCGATGATGGTTTCGGTGACGCTGTAGGTTTCCTTGCGCGTGGGCACGGAATACATCTCCGCCGTGTCGATGAAGTCGACGCCGAGTTCCAGCGAGCGGCTGAGGATGGCGTGCGAGGTGGGCTCGTCCACCTGTTCGCCGAAGGTCATGGTGCCCAGGCAGATGGGGGTGACGTGGAGGTCGCTCTGACCGAGTTGGATCTTTTTCATGCGCGGGATGCTACCGCCCTCCCCCGCAACGCGCTGGCCCGCGCCCCAAAAGCCCGGCGCCGGCTGTCGTGTGCCGGACTGCCCGAAGGCGGCCCGCTCCTTATCATCGACGCCCATGTACCCCACCCTTCGTCCCTCGCGCAGCGAATTCGTGCCCGTGCGCAACCTCAGCTACCACGTGCGCCTCTGGGGCCAGCCCTCGGCCGAACGCCCGCCGCTGGTGCTGGTGCACGGATGGATGGACGTCGCGGCCTCGTGGCAGTTCGTGGTCGATGCGCTGGCCGAGGACCGCTTCATCATCGCGCCCGACTGGCGCGGCTTCGGCCTCACCGACGGCGGCGGCGTCGACAACTACTGGCTGGCCGACTACCTGGCCGATCTCGAATGGCTGCTCGACCACTATGCCGGCGAAGGTGACCAGGCCCGCGCGGTCGACCTCGTCGGCCACAGCATGGGAGGCAACGTCGCGATGCATTACGCGGGCGTGCGGCCCCAACGCATCCGCCGCCTCGTCAACCTCGAAGGCTTCGGCATGCCTTTTCGCAAGCCCGACGAAGCGCCCGCGCGCTACGGCCAGTGGATCGACGAGCTCAAGAGCCTGCACCGCGGCGAAAAGGCCCTCGCCGGCTACTCGGCGGCAGACGGCGTGGCCCGCCGCCTCATGAAGACCAACCCGCGCCTGTCGCAAGACAAGGCCGACTGGCTCGCGAGCCACTGGGCGGCCGGCCACCAGCAGCCCGACGGCAGCATGCGCTGGCAGATCCTCGGCGAGGCGGCACACAAGATCGTCAATGCGCACATCTTCCGCGTCGACGAAACCCTGGCGCTCTATGCGCGCATCACCGCGCCCACGCTGATGGTCGAGGCCTCCGACGACAGCCTGCAGGGCTGGTGGAAAAACCGCTACACGCTCGAAGAATTCCACGAGCGCCTGAAGTCCGTGCCCTCGGTGCGCATCGAGCGGCTCGATGATGCCGGCCACATGCTGCACCACGACCAGCCGCAGCGCGTGGCGCAGTTGATCGAAGACTTCCTGGCCTAGTCTTTTTGCGTGGCGCGGCGCAGTGCGGCGCGTGCCAAAAGACGGGTGGAGTCCAGCGTGGGCAGCGGCGAATTCGCGTCGCTCATGATCAGCGGGATCTCGGTGCAGCCGAGCACCACCGCATCGCAGCCCTCTTCGTCCTTCATGCACTGCATCACGCGCTGGAAGGTGTCGATGGCCTCGGGCTTGAAGACGCCGCAGACCAGCTCTTCCATGATGATCCGGGCGATCTCGTCGCGCTCCTCGATCGTGGGGCGGACGTACGCCAGCCCGCGCGCCGACAGCTTCTCGGGATAGACCTCGCTGTCCGTCAGCCAGCGCGTGCCCGTGATCCCGATGCGGCGAAAGCCGCGCTGCACCGCCTCGTCCGCCACGCACTCCGCAATGTGCAGCCAGGGCAGCGGCGAGCGCCCTTCGATGAACGGCAACGCCTGGTGGATGGTGTTGTCGGGGCAGACCAGAAAGTCCGCGCCGATCTTCGCGAGCTTGTGCGCCGAAGCGAGCATCACCTCGCCCACGCCGCGCCAGTCGTCGCGGTAGATGTGCGCCATGTAGTCCGACAGCGACGGTGTGTGCATCGAGACTTCGGGGTGCGCATGCGGCCCCAGAAATTTCGCGCCCTCCACGCAGAGGGTCTGGTAGCAGAGTGCCGCGCCTTCGGCGGAGCAGCCGACGATTCCGATGTGCTGGGTCATGAGGGCATCCTACAAAAGGCGCGCCGCGATGCCCAGCCGCGGATCAGTCTTCGTTCACCGCATTGCCCGTCAGGGACAGCACTTCCTCCACGAAGGCTTCGAACAGCGGCAGCGCGACAGGCAAGCCTTCGAGCGACTGCGCCTCGCCCGCATCGAAAACGTATGGCTTGCCGGGCGGAATCCCGACCCACTCGCCGCCTTCGAACAACAACCCCAGGTAGCCGTCGACCGTAGGCAAATAGAACAGCCCTGCCCCATCGATCGCGCGCTGCCCCTTCTTCGCCTTGCCCCGCCCCCAGCTCACGCCCTGCCCGGCCAGATGCTCGGTGATCCAGCCGTCGCACACATGCGTGTCGCGCCAGTTGCCTTGGGCATCGAATACGGCGAGCACGGGCATGAGAGGGGTCCTTCGTGGGAGTTGGTTACTGCAGGAAGCTGGGCTTGGCGTAGCCCTGGAACTTGGTATCGACCACCGTCTTGAATTCCTTCGAGCGATAAGCCTCGACGATGTCCTTGGCCCATGCCGAGTTCTTGTCCGCACTCTTCACGGCCACCACATTGAGGTAGTAGTCCGGCGTCTTCTCCAGCACCACCGCCTCGGTGAGCTTCAGGCCCGAGGAGATCGCGAAGTTGCCGTTGACGATGGCGTACTCGGTGTCGCCCAGCGAGCGCGGCAGCTGTGCGGCTTCGAGCGGAATGAACTTGAGCTTCTTCGGGTTTTCGGCCACGTCCTTTTCAGACGCGCGGATCGGGTCCACGCCGGCCTTGATGGTGATGAGCTTGTTCTGCTCCAGCAGCACCAGCGCGCGCGCCAGGTTGCTCGGGTCGTTCGGCAGCGTCACGCGGTCGCCCTCTTTCACATCGGCCAGCGTCTTGCGCTTGGTCGAGTAGATGCCCAGCGGCGCGATCGGGCCCTGCACCAGTTCGGCGAGGTCCAGCTTCTGGTCGGCCGAGAACTTCTTCAGGTAGACCTGATGCTGGAAGAAGTTGGCGTCGAGCGAGCCCTGGGCCAGCGCAAGGTTGGGCTGCACGTAGTCGTTGAACTCGACCAGCTTCACCTTGTAGCCCTTCTTCTCGAGGATGGGCACGATGCCGAACTTCAGCTGGTCATAGTTGGAGCCGGCGGTGCCGCCGATCACGAGGTTCTTCTTGGCGTCTTGCGCCTGCGCGAGCGAGAGGCCGCCGAACGACAGCGCGACGAGGGAAATGGCGAGGACGGAGCGGCGCAGCAATGCGGTTTTCATGGAATGAGCAAAGTGAGGGGAAAGGAAAAGATCAACGCTTGTCCAGCCTGCGCGCCGTGGTGTTGCCCACGAACTGCAGGATCTGTACCAGCACCACCAGCAGTGCCACGGTGAGCACCATCACGTCGGTCTGGAAGCGGTAGTAGCCGTAGCGGATCGCCAGGTCGCCGATGCCGCCGCCGCCCACCACGCCGGCCACCGCCGAGTACGAGAGAAAGCTCACGGCCAGCACCGTCAGCGCCAGCACCAGGCCCGAACGGGCCTCGACCAGCAGCACGCGGCCGACGATCTGCAGCTCCGAGGCGCCCATGGCATGCGCCGCCTCGATCACGCCGCGCGGCACTTCGCGCAGGCACTGGTCGACCAGGCGCGCGAGGTACGGAATGGCGGCGAACGACAGCGGCACCGCAGCCGCCAGCGGCCCGATGGAGGTGCCCGCGATCACCCGCGTGAACGGCACCAGCGCCACCAGCAGGATGATGAAAGGGAAGGAACGCACCGTGTTCACAAGCCAGTTCAGCACCAGGAACGCCGGCTTGTTCTCCAGCGACTGCCCCGGCCCCAGCAGGAACAGCAGGATGCCCAGCGGCCCGCCGATCAGCACCGCGGCCGAGAGTCCGATGGCCAGCATCATGAAAGTCTGGCCCGTGGCGACCCACAGCTCGGGAAGGATGGGCGCGATGTTTTCAAACATAGGCCACCTCCTCGGCAGTGCGCGCGGCGGACAGGGCACGCGGCTCGACCGGCAGGCGCGCCTCGCGCTCGCGGCGGCGCACCAGCTGGTCGATCTCGCGGCCCAGCGCGGTCTTGCGCTCTTCGCTCGGCGCATCGACAACAGCGAACTGCTCGATCAGCCGCCCCTTTTCAAGGATGGCCACATTGCGGCACAGCACCTCGACCACCGAGAGCTCGTGCGTCACGATCACGATGGTCACGCCGATTTTCTGGTTGATGTCGCGCAGCGTTTCGAGCAGCGCGCGGGTGGTTTCGGTGTCCAGCGCCGAGGTGGGCTCGTCGCACAGCAGCACCTGCGGGCGCGGTGCCAGCGCGCGGGCGATCGCCACACGCTGCTTCTGGCCGCCGGAGAGCTGGGCCGGGTAGGTGTCGATCTTCTCGGCGAGGCCGACCAGGTCGAGGCATTCGCGCACCCGGGCATTGATCTCGGCCTTGGAGTGCCGGCCGTGGATCTTCAGCGGGAAGGCCACGTTGTCGAACACCGTGGCGTTCTGCAGCAGGTTGAACTGCTGGAAGATCATGCCGATGTTCTGGCGCGTGTCGCGCAACTCGCGGCGCGAGAGCGTGGTGAGGTCGCGCCCGCCGACGAGCACGCGGCCGGCATCGGGCCGCTCCAGCAGGTTGATGAGGCGCAGCAGCGTCGATTTGCCGGCGCCGCTCTTGCCGATCAGGCCGAACACGTCGCCCTGGTGGATGTCGAGCGAAAGCGACTGCACGGCGTCGAACACCTCGCCGCTGGGCAAGGCAAAGGACTTCTGCACCGATTGAAGACGGATGACCGGCGCCGCGTTGCCGCGGGCCGCATCAGGCGAAGGGTGGGTCATGGAGAAAAGGCGCTGCCCGCGTGAAAGCGCGGTCGCGGAGTTCGCAAAAAGGTGCCGAGTATGAAAACAAAAGCAGCCAAAGGGAACGAACAAATCCTCGCTTGCTTATGCGCGAAATCACATAAGCGCCGCAAGTCGCACATCGGTCGCGCCATAAAGATATGCGGATTGCTTCGTTCTCAAAACGGTGAGGCAGTGCCACATTCGCGCCTTCCCTTTTTTTGATTTCGCACCACAACATGCACAGCATTTTCAGCCGCCGCACCCTGGCCCTTGCCGCATTGGCCACCGCTCTTTTTGCCGGCGGCACCGCCTTCGCGCAGGACAACAAGAACACGCTCAAGGTCGGCGTTTCCGTCGGCAACGGCGAGCAGATCTTCGAAGTGGTGAAAAAAGTTGCCGCCAAGGACGGTCTGAACATCCAGGTCGTGGTGTTCAATGACTACCAGTTGCCCAATGCAGCGCTCGCCTCGGGCGATCTGGACGCCAACGCCTTCCAGCACCAGCCCTTCCTCGACAACCAGAACAAGGCGCGCGGCTTCGACATCGTGCCCGTGGGCCTGACCATCACCGCGCCGCTGGGCTTTTACTCGCGCAAGATCAAGGCGATCGACCAGCTGCCCGACGGCGCTTCGGTCGGCATCCAGAACGATCCGTCGAACGGCAACCGTGCGTTGCTGCTGCTGCAACAGGCCGGCCTGATCACGCTCAAGCCCGAAGCGGTGAAGAACAACAACGCCACGCCGCTGGACGTGGTGACCAACCCCAAGAAGCTGAAGCTGATTGCGCTCGACGCGGCCCAGCTGCCGCGCTCGCTGGACGACCTGACCATCGCCTCCATCAACAACGACTACGCCGAGAAGGCGGGCCTGTCGCTGAACAAGGACGCGGTGATCAAGGAATCGCCGAAGAGCCCGTACGCGAACCTCATCGCGGTGCGCCGCGCCGACAAGGACAAGCCGTGGGCCAAGCGCCTCGTCGCCGCCTATCAGTCGGCGGAGGTAAAGAGCTTTATCGAGGCGCAGTTCAAGGGGTCGCTGGTGCCGGCGTTCTGACCTGAGCAGATTCCCCCTTGCCCCCTGTGCGCGCGCGACGCGTCCAGGGGGATTTTTGCTTTTGGTGAATCCAGAGAAAACCGAAACCCGAACCGGAAAATCGACGTGCGATCAGTTCCGATAGCTCGTTGATTGGCAAAGCCTTTTGGCTTAGTGCAAGCGGAAACCCAACCGGAATTCAGACCGGCAGCTCGAAAGTGAAATGCGGAGAACGGGGTCGCGCTCTGCCTTTGACTTGCTCCCTCCCCTCCCGGGGGAGGGTTGGGGTGGGGGCTCGCGGCCTTTGCACATGCACCGTTTTTTCGAGCGCCGCCGCGCCCCCATCCCAGCCTTCCCCCAGAGGGGGAAGGAGCAATACAGGGCCTGTGCAAGGAAGGTTTCCCAAGCATGAGAAAATGGCCGGTTCCCCCGAACACCAACCTCACACAGTCAGGACACCCCATGGACGCAGAACAAATCAACCAAATCGGCGCAATGCTCGCGGACCTGAGCGCCCGCACGGTCGATTTACGGAGGTATCTTTGACTACGATGCCAAAGCTGAACGACTGAGGACAGTCAACGCATCGCTCGAAGACCCGAACGTCTGGAACGACCCCAAGAAGGCCCAGGAACTGGGCAAGGAGAAGAAGTCGCTCGACGACGTGGTCGTGACGCTCGACCGCCTCACCAACGGTCTCTCCGACAACACCGAGCTCTTCGAAATGTCGAAGGCCGACGGCGACATGGACGGGCTGCAGGCCATCTCGGATGACGCCGACACGCTTGAAGCCGACATCAAGCAGCTCGAATTCCGCCGGATGTTCAACAACCCGGCCGATCCGCTCAACGCCTTTGTCGACATCCAGGCCGGCGCCGGCGGCACCGAGGCTTGCGACTGGGCCAGCATGCTGCTGCGCCAGTACCTCAAGTACGCCGAGCGCAAGGGCTTCAAGACGCAGATCGAAGACGAAACCCCGGGCGACACCGCCGGCATCAAGGGCGCGACCATCAAGATCGAAGGCGACTACGCCTTCGGCTTGCTGCGCACCGAAACCGGCGTGCACCGCCTGGTGCGCAAGTCGCCGTTCGACTCCTCGGGCGGCCGCCACACCAGTTTTGCCAGCATCTTCGTGTACCCGGAAATCGATGATTCGATCGAGATCGACATCAACCCTTCCGACGTGCGCACCGACACCTTCCGTGCCAGCGGCGCGGGCGGCCAGCACATCAACAAGACCGACTCGGCCGTGCGCCTGACGCACATTCCGACCGGCATCGTCGTGCAGTGCCAGGACGGCCGAAGCCAGCACAGCAACCGCGACGTGGCGTGGAAGCGCCTGCGCTCGCGGCTGTACGACTTCGAAATGCGCAAGCGCCAGGAAGAGCAGCAGAAGCTGGAAGACAGCAAAACCGACGTGGGCTGGGGCCACCAGATCCGCAGCTACGTGCTGGACAACAGCCGCATCAAGGACCTGCGCACCAACGTCGAAGTCTCGGCCACGCAGAAGGTGCTGGACGGCGACCTCGACGTGTTCATCGAAGCCTCGCTGAAGCAAGGCGTGTAAGCGATGACGCTGAACAGCCTGAAGAAGAACGGCAAGGTCGAAGCCTTCATCTTCGACATGGACGGCACCATGATCGACTCCATGCCCTGGCATGCGCGCTCTTGGGTCGTGTTCGTCGAACGCCACGGCCTCAAGCTGGACGTGAGCGACATCCTTGCGCGCACCACGGGCCGCACCGGCACCGAGTGCATGCGCGAGCTGTTCGACCGCGCGCTGTCCGACGACGAGTGCCAGGCCCTGGTGCACGAGAAGGAAGAGATCTACCGCGACATGTTCAGCGACAACTTCACCGAAGTCGCCGGCTTCACCGCCTTCGCCAAGGCCGCCGTTGCACGCGGCCTGAAGGTGGCCGTGGGCACGGCGGGCGACAAGGGCAACATCGCGTTCGCCATGTCGCGCCTGAAGATGGACCCGCTGCCGCTGGCCATCGTCGGCGGCGACGAAGGCTTCAGCGGCAAGCCCACGCCCGCCATCTTTCTGGAAGCCGCGCGCCGCATCGGCGTGGCGCCCGAGCGCTGCATCGTTTTTGAAGACGCCCCCTTCGGCATCGAAGCCGCCCGGCGAGGCGGCATGCGCGCCGTGGCCGTGTGCAGCACCCACAGCGCCGCCGAACTGGCAGGCCCCCATGTGATCGCCGCGGTTCGTGACTACAACGAACTCGCCCATTCGAATTTTCTGGAGACACTCGATGATGCTGCGTGATGCCCAAGGGCAACCGATTGCCGTTCGCCGCGAAGACTATGCCGCGCCGGCCTTCTGGATCGACACCGTCGACCTGACCTTCGACCTGGACCCCGCCAAGACCCGCGTGCTCAACCGCATGCAACTGCGCCGCAACCCCGAGGTGCCCGGCCAGCCGCTGCGCCTGCACGGCGATGAGCTCAACCTGGCGCGCGTGCTCGTCAACGGCCAGGGCGCATCGTTTCGCATGGAAGGCGACCAGCTCGTCATCGACGGCCTGCCCGACGCGTTCGAGCTCGAGATCTTCACCACCTGCTGCCCCATCAAGAACACCAAGCTGATGGGCCTGTTCGTGAGCGAAGACACCTTCTTCACGCAGTGCGAGGCCGAGGGCTTCCGACGCATCACCTACTTCCTGGACCGCCCGGATGTGATGGCCACCTACACGGTGACGCTGCGCGCCGCCAAGGCCGCCTACCCGGTGCTGCTGTCCAACGGCAACCTGGTCGAAGAAGGCGAACTGCCCGAGGGCCGCCACTTCGCCAAGTGGGTCGACCCCTTCCGCAAGCCCAGCTACCTTTTTGCCCTGGTGGCCGGCAAGCTGGTGGCGCGCGAGCAGCGCATCAAAGCGCGCAACGGCAAGGAACATTTGCTGCAGGTGTACGTGCGCGCCGGCGACCTCGACAAGACCGAGCACGCGATGAACTCGCTCATCAACTCGGTGCTGTGGGACGAGGCCCGCTTCGGCCTGCCGCTGGACCTGGACCGCTTCATGATCGTCGCCACCAGCGACTTCAACATGGGCGCCATGGAGAACAAGGGCCTGAACATCTTCAACACGAAGTACGTTCTGGCCAACCAGGCCACCGCCACCGACGCCGACTACAGCAACATCGAAAGCGTGGTCGGCCACGAGTACTTTCACAACTGGAGCGGCGACCGCGTGACCTGCCGCGACTGGTTCCAGCTGTCGCTGAAAGAAGGCCTCACCGTCTTCCGCGACCAGGAGTTCAGCCAGGATTTGTGCGCCGACGCATCGGCCCGCGCCGTCAAGCGCATCGAAGACGTGCGCGTGCTGCGCACCGCCCAGTTTCCCGAAGACGCAGGCCCCATGGCCCACCCGGTGCGGCCCGACAGCTACATCGAGATCAGCAACTTCTACACCGTCACCATTTATGAGAAGGGTGCCGAGGTCGTTCGCATGATGCAGACGCTGGTCGGCCGCAAGGGCTTCGAGAAGGGCATCACCCTCTACTTCGAACGCCACGACGGCCAGGCCGTGACCTGCGACGACTTTGCACAGGCCATTGCAGACGCCAACCCCGATTCGGAGCTCGCCCGCCTCTTGCCCCAGTTCAAGCGCTGGTACAGCCAGGCCGGCACGCCCCGCCTTGCGGCGCACGGCGTGTACGACGCGCAGAACCGCAGCTACACGCTGAGCGTGGTGCAAAGCTGCCCGCCCACGCCGGGCCAGCCGAGCAAGGAACCCTTCGTCATTCCGCTGAACATCGGCCTGCTCGATGCCGCCGGGCGCGAGCTGCCGATTCAGCTCGAAGGCGAAAGCGAAGTAACGCGCGGCACCCGCACCGTGGTGCTCTCGCGCGCCGGCGAACAGCTCACCTTCGTGGGCCTGGACGCGGAGCCCGTGCCGTCGATCCTGCGCGGCTTCAGCGCGCCGGTGATCCTGGACTTCGACTACACCGACGCCCAACTGCTCACCCTGCTGGCCAACGACACCGATCCCTTCAGCCGCTGGGAAGCCGGCCAGCGCCTGGGCCTGCGGGCCGCGCTGCAGGGCATTGCCGCCCTGGCCACCGACACCACCCCGGTGCTGAACGACGCCTACATCGACGCCATGCGCAGCGTGCTGCGCAACCCGCAGCTGGACGCCGCCTTCAAGGAGCTGGTGCTCACGCTGCCGTCGGAAACCTACATTGCCGAGCAGCTCGACGTGGTCGACCCGCAGCGCGTGCACATCGTGCGCGAAGCCATGCGCGCCCAGCTGGCCAGCGCCCTCTTCGCCGACTGGGAACAGACGTACGAAGAGAACCACGACACCGGCGCCTACACCCCCGACCCCAGCTCGTCGGGCCGCCGCGCGCTGGCCGGCATGGCGCTGAACTTTCTGTGCCTGGCGGCGCGCGCCTCCGGCGACACCGTGTGGCCCGGCAAGACGCTGCAGCGCTTCAAGGACGCGGGCAACATGACCGACCGCTTCAACGCCCTGAACGCGCTCGTGGCCTCGGGCCACACGCTCGCGGCGCAGGCGCTCGCGCGCTTCCACGCCATCTTCAAGGACGAGGCGCTGGTCATCGACAAGTGGTTCTCGCTGCAGGCCGGCGCCCCCGACCGCGGCGGCGACATCCTGCCGCTGGTCAAGCAGCTGATGAAGCACCCGGACTTCTCGATCAAGAACCCCAACCGCGCGCGCAGCGTGATCTTCAGTTTTTGCAGCGCCAACCCCGGCGCATTCCACCGTGCCGACGCGGCCGGCTATGTGTTCTGGAGCGACCGCGTGATCGAGCTCGACGCCATCAACCCGCAAGTGGCCGCCCGCCTGGCGCGCGCGCTCGACCGCTGGAGCAAGCTGGCCGAGCCGTACCGCAGCGCTGCGCGCGAAGCGATTGCGCGCGTGGCCGCCCGGCCGGACCTGAGCAAAGACACGCATGAGGTCGTAACGCGTGCACTCGCCGGCAACTGAGCAAGACCCGAATCGGCCTGCGCTGCCGCAGGGCAGGCGCATGCAAATGCTGCATCTGCGGCTGCGCGTGCCCTTTCGTCCGGCGCTTGCGCTGACGACGGTGCTGCTGTGCGCGGCGCTCGCCGGCTGCGCAGGCGGTGCGGGCGGGAGCTCGCGCCAGCCGTGGATCAGGACCTCGCAGCTCGCCACCCTCCCCGGCTCGACCGTGCAGGTCGTCGTGCCCGGCATCGGCGTCGAGGTGGAAAGCGACCCCGACGCCGGCTCCAAACGCATGCGCGTCATCGGCGCCGGCATGGCGGCGATTCCGGGCGTGGGCATTCTGGGCGCCATGGCCGTGGGCGGCGCAACCGGCGCGGCCAACCTGCGCTACCAGGCCTCGGTGCAGGAAGAGATCCAATCGCGATCGGCCCTTTACCTGAAGGTGGTCGGCAACTACGAGCTGGCGCCCCAGCTCAGCGCCCGCCTTGAGAAAGCATTGCGCACCAGTCCCAACTACCGCAACGCCACCTACCGCGAGCCCGCCACCAGCATGTTCAGGGGTAGCCCGCTGAACCCCGACAGCGCACAGACCGTCGTCGAAGGCTGGGCCAACGTGTCCGACGACGAAGACGAAGCCGTGGTGCGCGCCACCGTGCGCATCGGCTCGCCCGACAAACGCACGCTGTGGCACGAGTACGCCTACCGCTCCGCCGTGAGCCTTGCAGACCTCGCCGGCCCTTCGCTCAAGCAAGAACTGCGCGGCAAAGACGCCAACACCCAGCGCAGCACCCGCCGCGCGCTGTGGCTCGCAAACGACGGCAAGCTGCTGAACGAGGGCTTGGCCAAGGCCACCACCGACATTGCGATGCGCATTGCCTACGACCTGGGCGCACCCTGGCCCGAAGACAACACCGAATAGCGCCGGCCCCACCGACAGCCCCCGCCGCCACCACGACACAACACACCGACTCGAACCCCATCCAGGAAGCACACACCGTATGACCCAGAAGATTTCCCTCACCCGCTACCTCGTCGAAAAGCAACGCGCCGACGGCCTCATTCCCGGCCAGCTGCGGCTGCTGCTCGAAGTGGTGGCACGCGCGTGCAAGAGCATCAGCCAGGCCGTCAACAAGGGCGCGCTGGGCGGTGTGCTCGGCACCGCCGAGAGCGAGAACGTGCAGGGCGAGATTCAGAAGAAGCTGGACATCATCGCCAACGAAGTGCTCATCGAGGCCAACGAATGGGGCGGCCACCTCGCGGCCATGGCCAGCGAGGAAATGGACAGCATCTACGTGGTGCCCAACCGCTACCCGCAAGGCGAATACCTGTTGATGTTCGACCCGCTCGACGGCAGCAGCAACATCGACGTGAACGTGAGCATCGGCACCATCTTCAGCGTGCTGAAGAAGCCCGACGACACCCCCGGCGTGCAGGAGGCCGACTTTCTGCAGGCCGGCACCCAACAGGTGGCCGCCGGCTATTGCATCTACGGCCCGCAGACCACGCTGGTGCTGACCGTGGGCAACGGCGTGGACATGTTCACGCTCGACCGCGAGCAAGGCAGCTTCGTGCTGACGCAGCAGGACATCCAGATTCCGGCGGACACCAAGGAATTTGCGATCAACATGAGCAACATGCGCCACTGGGACGAGCCCATGAAGCGCTACATCGACGAATGCCTGGCCGGCAAGGAAGGCCCGCGCGGCAAGGACTTCAACATGCGCTGGATTGCCAGCATGGTGGCCGACGTGCACCGCATCCTGATGCGCGGCGGCGTGTTCATGTACCCGTGGGACAAGCGCGAGCCCGAAAAGGCCGGCAAGCTGCGGCTGATGTACGAGGCCAACCCGATGAGCTGGCTGGTCGAGCAGGCCGGCGGCGCGGCCACCAACGGCAAGCAGCGCATCCTGGACTTGAAGCCCACCAAGCTGCACGAGCGGGTGAGCGTGATGTTGGGTTCGCGTAACGAAGTTGCGCGTTTGACCCAGTACCACGCCGAAAAGGCCTGATGAGGTGGCTATAATCTGAGGCTTCGCCGGTGTAGCTCAGTCGGTAGAGCAGCTCATTCGTAATGAGAAGGTCGGGTGTTCGATTCATCTCTCCGGCACCAAATTGAAAGCCCCTGATTTGCAAGAGTCAGGGGCTTTTTCTATGCGCACGTCATGAGCCAGCTGCTACGGCTAGCTCCAAACAATGCCATAAGAGCAATCTCCTAACGTTCAGCTCCTCGGGAAGGTTTGGACGCGGGGAATTTTTCAGTAGTGCCTCTCGAGACAAGTGGAAGCAACTTCCACAGCGCGTCAGGCGCGCGCCACTCGAGTTCGGCATGCGGACTCATCCGCCACAACCGCTCTTACAACACGCCACGCGCATTTAGCTCGGCGCGCGAGCGCCCCATTACTGCACGCTGGACAACGCGCGTCATTGAAAGTCCCAAGACCTAATTTTTATTACATGATGTAGCATGCCCCCTATCAAAAAGCCGGGAGGGCAGCAACATGGCGGTGGGCAGAGTTCTTCGGATCGAAAACGAAAACCAAGCTTCAGCTTATTTAGAGCGCGCGTTAGCCGGTCAATTCGAAGGGAAAGACATAGAAATAGTTTTTTCGAATTGGCCAATTCTCAGCATACGCGCAAAGGGGGAAGGTTACGACAGCACAATTACCCCAGATATGGCAGGGGCCTTGGTTGAAATACAGCACGCCATGAATCGGGCATATGCGCGATTCGTTCATAATAGCGGAAATGCCAGAGTCTTAACAGCTGATGAACGTCAAGATATTCAATTCAAAGCCAAAGTAAAGCGCGGCAGCTCACTGATGGAAATCAATGTGGGTGAATTTGCAGAAAAACTCACAACCGCATTGGTGGGAAAAATGTCGTCCACAGAAATTGTCGTTACGGTTTTAGGGATTGCCTTTATTGGTGGGAGCGCAATTTTATTGAAATCTTTCCTTAAAGACCGCGCCGAAGAAAAGAAGGCAGACATTGAGTTCAGGAAAACTCTCTCACTCTCTCAAGAAGAAACTAAGCGATTGGAAGTGGTGACGCGAGCGCTTTCGGAGCAGCCAAGGCTTCGGGCTGCGCAAGAGGATTTCGATGAAAGCAGACGAGAAATTCTGCGCAGTGTCGGAGATGCCAAAACCCTCGAAGTTAATGGCATTGAAATGAGCAATGCTGTTGTGAGGTCGATTTCCACGGCTTCAAGACAAAGAGCCAAAGAAATTCAGCTGAATGGAAATTACCGAATCTTCAAGATAGATTGGCAACAGGAGCAAAACGTGCGTCTCTGGCTTGCCGGCGGCGATCGTAGCGGTGAATTCATTGCGGCCTTGGGGACGGAAACCATAACCGCCCAACATCGAGAATTACTTAAAGAGGCAGAATGGGGGCGAAAGACCCTGTATATGCAAATTAATGCCACTGAACTGCGTGGCGAAATAACTACTGCGCGAATCGTAAGCGTCGCTTGGCCGAGGGACCGGCGTAAACCTCGTCCTGTTGATTCTGGAGGGTGATAGAGGCAAGTAAAAAAAGAGCGAGTGAGGAGATTTGAAAAAAACTTCCGCGACGGTAAATCTTCTTGCTTGAAACATTATTTTTCTTGATTGACAAATTGCGTTAACCAGAAAATCGCGAGCTGCAAAAAAACTTACTTCTGATATGCCCGAGAAGAAAAAAAAGAAACAGAGCCCTCTGGCTCCTCTAATCCTTCCCTCTACACGGTCTCGTGCGTATACCGCTAAAGACGGTAGCTACTACGTGGGTGACTCGTTGGAAGTATTGCAATCAAAAGCCTTCGAACGCTTGCATGGTCGTGTCCAACTACTTCTGACATCCCCTCCTTACCCATTAAACGAAAAAAAGAGCTATGGGAATCTAACGGGAGACAAGTATTTAAAGTGGGTGGAATCTCTCGCTCCAATTTTCGCAAAACTATTGACGCCTGACGGATCAATTGTGATTGAGTTGGGAAATAGCTGGGAGCCTGGCCGGCCCGTGCAAAGCCTTCTTGCACTTGAAGCGTTACTTGCATTCACGAAGGCCGAGGGCGCTGGCTTGCGCTTAGTCCAACAGTTTGTCTGTTATAACCCCTCGCGCTTGCCTTCTCCAGCCTCGTGGGTGACGGTCAATCCACTTAGAACAGTAGATAGCTTCACTCATGTTTGGTGGCTGGCCAAAACCGATTACCCCAAAGCCGACAATCAAAAAGTATTGCGCCCTTATAGCGACGCGATGAAAAGTTTGCTCAAGCGCGGATCCTACAACTCCGGCGATCGTCCGTCAGAGCATAGGGTTAGTTCAAAGGGATTTTTGAATGATCGGGGCGGTTCTATCGCGCATAATTTTCTGGAGCTTGAAGCCATGCAAAGTGGTCGCGATGTAAGACTGCCCAACGCATTTTCTCTTTCTAATACTGCCTCTAAAGATCATTTTCATCGCGAATGCAAACGGCTGAAGATTACTCCTCATCCAGCTCGCATGCCGGTAGGACTGGCTTCCTTCTTCATTGAATACTTGACCAACGAAGGCGATTTGGTGCTGGACCCTTTTGCCGGCAGTAATACAACGGGTTTTGCTGCAGCCCTGTCGAAACGACGATGGGTGGCCATCGATGCGCAAGACAATTTTGTTGCGCAATCAAAATTACGATTTAGCGATCCCATATTTCGTTCAGTGAAAGAAAAGTCATGAGCATCACAGACGCCATTACCAAACAGGACTTCTTTAAACGCAAGCAAGACGGAGGCAAATGGGAGTGGGATACAGGCACCTTCGTTGGGCGCCCTTTCAAGATGTCCTACGTCGATTCTTCGGTATTGATGGCAGACGCATGGAAGGAAAAAGCTCATGGGATTCCGCAGGGCTGTTTTCTTCTTGCCTATTACGACTGCGACCCACAACAAAAATACCTTCAAGAGGCGGTGCTTCTTCGTGTGATCGAGCCAGCTGAATTGCCCACCGACAGAGAAGTGGTTAGTTCAATGGTCGAATACTACAAAGATCATATACGCACTGGCTCCAATCAACAAAGCCAGCTCGATCAGTATTCTCGATATGAATTCGGGTTCTCTGGCGTACGTTGCAGTATTCTCGGGTGTTTTTATCTTGACGATGCGAGCAAACTTCGTTTTGGCGCCGATGTCGAAAATTTTTATTCTGCCCACAATTATTCAGTAATTAAACCGTCCGATGATCTTTTGACTTTCATCGTCAACTACCGCGATACAGGAGTGCCTGGTGGCCAGGGAGATATTCGGATAGGGAAAATACGCTATAGCTCGAGCCGTCGATTTGCCGCGGCTCAAGCCGATGTACCTATGTACGTAAAGGCCAAGGATTTTGCCGGCAAGCGCACAGCGCTATTTGGTATGACTAGGACTGGCAAGTCCAACAGCATCAAGAAAATTATTCAGGCCAATGAGCAGATGAGCGTAATGGCAGGCATGCAACTTAATGGCACTAAAGAGTCCGCAGAAGAAATTCTCGAACCCTTTCAGGGTGAGACACCAAAGTATCCCATCGGTCAATTAATCTTTGATATGAATGGAGAATACGCTAACAAAAATCTTCAGGATGAAGGCACCGCTATTTTCGAGATATATAAGAACAAGACCGACCGCTATTCCATAGTCGAAAAACCTGGATTCAAGGTTATGAAAGTGAATTTCTACAAAGAAGTAGAAGCTGGCCTGGAGTTACTGAAGACACACCCCACGGTGGCGGATGATTCTTCAAAATACATGACGAGCTTTCGTTCCGTTTTTCTAGAGAAGCCCACGGATTACGACACTAACCCATCTGCTAAAGCACGCTTCGATCGGCGAGTCGCTGTCTATCATTGCATGCTATATAGGGCGGGTTTTAAGCCGCCCGCTTCGATGAAAATAACGTTCACCGCTTCTGTCGACGTCCGCGGCGAGGTGGACAGTAAGATCGATCCATCAAATGGGCTCGAACTTGAAGCCGCCGCAAATTGGTGGGAGGCCTTTTGGGCAATTTATGACAATTCTCAATTCGGACAAAAATACAAACAAAAAAATGCGCGCGAATGGGCCGATGATGATTTAAAGGCCCTGCTTGTAATGCTCACACGCTGCCGAAGCTCGGGTGGACAAGTTGATTGCACGGGATATCGCAATCTTAAGCCGATAATCCCCCAGCACACCAATGTCTCGATGACGCCGTTTGAAGACGACATCCTCGCGGCCTTGCGCGCTGGACGCATCGTCATTGCCGATTTGTCCAGCGGCGATGAGGAGCTACAACGCATGTACTCTGAGCGCATTACGCGCAAGGTATTTCGCGATGCGATGAGTCGCTTTACTTCCGCACAGCCTAACAATTTCATTCAGTTTTATTTCGAGGAAGCACATAATCTATTTCCAAAAAAAGAAGACAAGGATCTCAGTCAAATCTACAACCGATTGGCAAAAGAGGGAGCTAAGCTACACCTTGGACTTGTCTACGCTACACAGGAAGTTAGCTCGGTTAGCGGAAATATTCTAAAGGCAACTCAAAATTGGTTTATATCTCACCTCAACAATGAGGACGAAATTCGAGAGTTACGTAAGTATTACGACTTTAGTGATTTCAGTGACAGTTTGGTGCGCTTTAGTCAAGATACCGACAAAGGCTTTGTTCGGGTTAAAACCTATTCAAACGCATTTGTCGTTCCTGTGCAAGTCGATAAGTTTGCGGCTGCGCCAGGAGAGTCGAAGTGAGTTACTCGAGCAATGGCCCTAAGCCATATGAGCGAGCCAGCAAATCTTCACATCATCACATTATCAATGATGAGAGCGTCAAGGAGTCACTCAAAGGTTTGTTCTTACCGCCAAAAAGTGACAACGTTTCTCTGGAACAGCTGCTGTGTAAATTCGTGCCGACCCAGACCTCAATTCAACATGTTGTTGCAGTTGACGGTGGCTATACGGAGGTACCGCTGCGCGAAGGATATCCCTCGGCCGCAATGCATTTCTTTCAGTTTGGTGCGCTGCACTTTCGTATTGAAGACCTCATAGCGCTCGAATCTTCAAGACATGTCGCGCCAGAAGACATGCAGAAGCTAAAAAATATTGATCGATTGAAGTTACCTCTCGCTACGCGTGGGGCACGCAGAAAAGATTGTGCGTCGCTTCGAGAGTCTGTGCGCAAGACTTTGTATGAATTTCTTGCTAAGGAGAAATTGAGCGAAGACCTGAGTTTGCTAGACACCTTAGCTTGGTTTGTTTTTAGAAAATATAAGAGCGCGCGCACTGAGGACGATAAAAAATGGATTCTTGGGAGCAACCCACACGGCGCTGATGGCACCGTGAGTCTTAATGAGGCCGACATGACCGCGGCATTCGCTTTTGAATGCCCAATAACGAAGAAGCCAATCTATTTGAGCGATGTTTTTCGCTTACATGAGCGCGTTGAAGAAGAAACTGGAGCTTCAGGCGTGGCGGGTTATGTCTCAGGCGTAATTGAGCATCTCGTATTGCTGCACATCATTCGAAATCTTGTCCGAAAGAATTCGGCCGCACTCAGCCAGGTACTTTTCATTATTGATCGACCAACTGGCTGGTTCGGGGTAACAGCCTCGATGCACAAATTGAGCCTAGAGTTGAATGGTTGGCTGTTCGATCAACACAATTTATTCATGGCGGGATTGGAAAAGAGTGGGGCGTTCGTTGAACACGCCGCCTCTATTCAAGAGTTAGTGCCCCGCGGCTCGATCCTTCTGCTCAGCGATGAATACATCTACCGGCATATTTCTCCTGGAGATGAGGATCCAGTACGCCCTTACGCTGCGACCTCGTACTACGGACACAAGATAATCTTTCGGTCGCGAAATGGTCAGATGTATGTCGTTTCACTACCCGTTAAAAAATTGATGAAGACACCTGCCGCAGCTGATATTCCGAATCTACATGCAATTTTGACTCATGTAGAACAACTGCATTGCGACATGTTCGAGAACGCATTACTTCCAGTTGCTCTTGCAAATAAGCTTGTAAGCCTCTCAGCACATCCGAGTTCTCAAATATTGAAAGCCTTCGCTCAATCGAGCGTGGCTTAAATTAAGAATGTTTGCCAGGGTAATCACCGGGCCGGACGGAGCACGCGCGACGAAAACGTCGAGATAGTGCCAGCCGCACGAGACCGCTACGACAAGACTTTGCGCGGCCACAAGGTTCGGGCCAAGGTCGATCCCGAAAAGGCCGCTGCAGCGGCAGACCTCATCATCAAGAACACCTACCGCACGTCGATGACGCGAGGCATAAAGGGGTGCTACGTCTACTGCAGCGACGAAGAGACCGCTCGCTACTTTCGCACCCGACTTTCACCCGGTGCGCTTGTTGCGGCCCAACCATGAAGATCAACGGTGGGCTGCGACACCCACCGGCTGACGACCTCAGGCTTCTTGCTGATCCAGCGCGTTGAGCCTGCTCAAGACTTCCTGCGCAAGCCGGGTGATTTCATCCGCCAAGTCCGCCGCAAGCCACATCAGGTGGTCCCGATGCTGCTCCCCTATCCCGTCGAACCATTCGCTCCAATCCCCGTAGCAGCAACTCAACAGCGATCGCAATTGAGTCAACTTGTTCTCAAGGATGTCCGACGCGTCCGGACCCTGAGTTGCGTCGTAGGAGGTGGGCAGGTTTTGCCCGGCGATAATTTCATCAGCCATTTGTTGTGCTCTCTTTCCAAAGTAATGCACTTCAGGTGGTCAGACGGCCATGGTGTTAGCGCACCTTGGCCGTCGCCTTTTCTGCCTCACATCGACATCGCTGCGGTGTGCATTTCGATGTCCCGCCGTGAGGCGCGGCGGTCGACAAATATAAGAACAGAAGCGCGTCAACAGAGCGCCCGCGCACCGAACAAATCCCGCATTGCGCCAACTTTGCCCACATCGGCAAACCTCAGGAATTACCCAAATGTCACGGCGATAAACGGGCGATAAATCGACACGAAAAACCCACTCATCACGCCCGTGTTGGGCGCCGCTCTGAAGCGTTGACGCCTGCCGAATCGCGTGAGGCAATCGCAAGCAGCCAAGCTCTTCAACGTCACTCCATCGACCATCTCGCACCGGGAATCCAACACGCAGGCGACGGAGCCCCATGACTCATCGGCGCGGCTGGTCGAAACGCCCTGACTACAACAAGCTCAAGCCTGCAGGGGCTGGCCGCCAACACCCGCCCCGTCACGGCGCTGCTTGCTGCAAACTCCCCTCAGCCACTTGCCCATTCGCCCATCCCTCACCCATCTTCCGGAGCCCGCATGGCGTCTACCTCTCCCTCCGCTGCCCCGTCTTCGTCTTCAGCCCACCCCCACTACGACCGCCTGATCGCCTCCGCCCGCGCCCTCCCCCCGCTGCGCGTCGCGGTCGTGCACCCGACCAACGCGATGTCGATCGAAGCGGCCTTGGCTTCGGCCGAGCTGGGCCTCATCGCGCCGGTGCTCGTCGGCCCGCGCGCCAGAATCGAGGCGGCGGCGCAAGAGGCCGGCGCGAGCATTGCGCACCTCACCATCGTCGATGCGCCGCACAGCCACGCCGCGGCCGATGCCGCCGTGGCCATGGCCTTGCGCGGCGAGGTCGATGCGTTGATGAAGGGCAGCCTGCACACCGACGAGCTGATGGGCGCGGTGGTGCGGCGCGAGGGCGGCCTGCGCACCTCGCGGCGCATCAGTCACTGCTTTGTGATGGACGTTCCGGGCCACGCGCAGCCGCTGATCATTTCGGACGCGGCGATCAACATCGCGCCCACGCTCGAAGACAAGGTCGACATCGTGCAGAACGCCATCGACCTGGCGCATGCGCTGCACATGCCCGAGGTGCGGGTGGCGATTCTGTCGGCCACCGAAACGGTCAACCCCAAGGTGCCCTCCACGCTGGACGCCGCCGCGCTGTGCAAGATGGCCGACCGCGGCCAGATCACCGGCGCGCAGCTGGACGGCCCGCTGGCGCTGGACAACGCCATCGACGCCGAGGCCGCGCGCATCAAGGGCATCGTCGATTCCCCCGTGGCCGGCCACGCCAACGTGCTGATCGTGCCCGACCTGCACGCAGGCAACCTGCTGGCCAAGAGCCTCAGTTTTCTGGGCGGCGCCCTGGCGGCGGGCATCGTGCTGGGCACGAAGGTGCCGGTGATCCTGACGAGCCGCGCCGATTCGGAATCGGCACGGCTGGCTTCGTGTGCGGTGGCGTCGATGCTGGCGAAGGCGGGGCGGGATGGGACGATCAAGGCGGTGGGGTGACAAGGGGCCGGCGGAGCAGGCAATGGCCTGTTCGCCGGTTTGACAGTCCAAGGTTTTCAGGCAGCCGGCCAGGCCGAAAGCATTCGGATGAATTCACCCAATTCGATGTGCACAGGCGCCATGTCCTCGTCCCAAAGGCTCTCTATGCAGACGCCGCCACATGTGAACTTCACATTGAACGCGTTGCCAGCGATTTCCAGTTCGTCCTGATGGCCTGCGCGAACATTTCTGGCAAAGCCCAGGTACCGCTCGCGATCCGTTGCCGTCAGGATGTCGCTGTCCACGAGCTTGTCGATCAGCTGGCGCCCCATTTCAGATACTCCCCGCTCTTGGCACTGTAGAACCGCATCGTCGACGCCACGATGTGCGCAAACCAGGGCCCGCTGAAGCCGCTCACCACGAACCGGTACACCTCGCCCGCGTTGTTGTCGAAGAAGCGCTGGCGTGTTTCCTCGGGGAGTGTCGAGGGATCGGGCTTGGAGAAGACTTCCGACTCGGTGTCGGTCTTCCACGCGATCGGGCAATCGATGTAGCCCACGTCGGTGAACTCGATCTGCAGCTGATACCCCTGAGTGATGTCGAGCGTTCCCCGCACGATCACGCTGACCTCGTCGTAGCTGACGAGGTAGAAGTCCATCCACGGGTGCTCCATGATGGCGGCGTTCAGTGCCTGTTCGCCGGTCTGATAGTCCATGGTCAATACGGTATGTGTGTGTCCGCCGCCCCGGCGGAATTGAAGATCGGGTTCGGGCTTCCGTCCTTGAAGGTTTCCTTGAGCGTGCTCGCGTGGTGCCAGCATCCGTGAATGTCCATGTACTCTTCCCCTTTGCCGCGCCAAGATGTTCGCGCCGTTCAGGCCCAAAGAAGAAAGCCGGGCTGAGCTTGCGAACGCTGGCCCCAAGGGCCACGCAGAAGCTCAGGCCTTGATCTGCTTGACCTTTGCACGACCAGGCGTACGGCGCGGCGTCTTGTAATTCGGATCGGCAGCCCTGAGTGCTTCGGGCATCTTCTCGGCGATGGCAATCAACGTCTTGGCTGCACCCGTCGGTTCGCGACGGCCTTGCTCCCATTGCTGCAAGGTACGCACAGACACGCCAAGAAGTTCGGCAAAGCCAGCTTGCGAAAGGCCTGCAGCCTCGCGCGCGGCAACAACGGGTGTGTAGACCGTGCGGGTCTTCCCGGCGGCCATTTCGCGCGCAGACTGAACCAGCAACGCTTCGAAGTCCTGGCTTGCTTCGAAGGCTTCCAACTCAGCATTGGTCAACGGCTTTTTCTGCGGCATCGCGCAATTCCTTCAAGGTTTCGCCGGAGATCGAATCGAGGTTCGCTTTGGCGTAGATCAACAACAGGACGACTTCACCGGGCTTCTTGCGGCTGAAGTACAGAACTCGCACGCCGCCACTCTTGCCGAATCCAGCGCGGCTCCAGCGCACTTTGCGCACACCGCCAGACTTCTGGACAAGATCACCAGCATGGGGGTTTTCGGAGATGTAGGCGGCAAACGCGCCTCGCTCTTCCTCTGTCCAATAGTTCGGCCATAGCTTTTGAAAGGTCGGGGTTTCTACGACAGTGAGCATGGCCGAAAGAGTACGCCACTGGCGTACATTCTACAGTTGTAGAACGTGAGCATCATCACGACTTCAGCAGAAGTTTTCCGGGTTGCCTGCTGAGTGCTTTCAGGCGGTGCGTTTCACCGGCGATTGCCCGAGGGAAGTGCCCCGCGGCGTTCGACGCCGCGTCGTAGCGGCCGCAGGGGCCGTCACCGCGGTGAAGAAAGCACTACCGGGCCATCATCAAGTTGCGGAGCCGCTCGAAATGGTCGTCGCACCATCTCGAATAAAGCGCCGCGTCGAAGTTCTTGATCTTGTAGAGGTCGTCGGCATTGAAGTGCGAGAAGAAGCATCTCGCCGTGCTGAGCACGACCCAGTGAATGACCTCGCGATGCACCGGGCTCACCTCGTCCTGGCCGAGCACCAGTTCCATGTCGTCGATAAGGCGACTGAGCAATGCATCGTCGAAGAAGCGATCTTCGAACAGGGCGTGACAGAAGGTGCCTTCGATCTGGTCGTTCTTGTTGTCCAGGATGCGGCGGATCGCGGCGCTGACATCCGGGCCTTGCTCGCTGGGCGGCTTGGGCGCGTTGGGATTCATTCGTCCTCCTTGCGTTCAGGTTCAAGGTGCTGCTCGAAACATCGTTGCTCGAGAGTGGCCGAGCATCAAAGGCTTTCGAAAAAGTAAGCCATCAGCGTGTTGTCGATGAATCCCTTGGCGAGCATGGTGTTCGACAAAGGGTGCATCGCTTCGTCGAAGGCGATCTGCGCGACGTGGTGCGCTTCTTCGAGCACCTTCACCAGCGGCGCGCAAAGCGTCTGCAGCGCGGCGTGCTCCACGCTCAGCTGCCAGGCATCGCCCACCAGTGCATAGGGCAGCACCACGAAGATCCGAAGGTCGAAGCGAATGAAGAACTGCGCCCGCAGCGCGGGGCTGAACGCGCAGTCGATCAGGTGCGAGTAGCGGTCGTTGGCGGGGCCGGTGCCCGTAGCGTGCACATCGGCAGCGCCGAAGAATGCAGCTAGCACTTCGTCGATCTCGTGTGCAGGGGCATCGGGCAGCGGCTCGAAGTCTCTGGCTGCGGCGAAGGCTTTCAGCTTCTGGACAGTCGGTGTCATCGCGGGTTCGGAGGTCGATCAAACGATCTCGGCGAACAGGCTCTCGAACACGGTCGCCGGCAAGCCGTCGAGCTGCGTGGCGCAGCCCGGCGCGGGCAGAAAGAAATACGCGTGCGCCACTTCCTGCAAACCCTGCGCGGCGAACATGGCCCGGGCCTTGTCGATCAAGGACTTGGCGGCCTCGGGCAACCTCGCCGGATCGATCGGGTGATTGACCTCGCCCCGGTCGACCATGGCCCATTTCCTGTCGAAGCAGTACACGGCGAACAGCGGCGCCTTGGACGAGATGTAGAAGCGAAGGTCGAATTCGAAACGCTTCTTCAACCCCTCGTCCCGGCCCGACAGCTTGCACGCGAGCGAGTGCGCCGGGTTGTAGTTCGTGTCGTCGTCCAGCAAGAAAGCCATGCCCAAATCACCCGACAGCGCATCGCGCAAGCGGGCCACCCACGCGGCGTGGTCTTGCACGCAGCCGACGGGTTGCGCTATTGCATCGAGGATGAACGGCGGGAGCGTCGGCATCACGGGGCCACCGTGTATTGCAGGTCACGGTGCCTGATGCGGATGACGGCCTGCGTGAAGACGATCTCGTGGCTCAGAAGGTCGTCGTCCAGAACCAGCATTTCGTCGATCAGCCAATCGCCATGCGACCGGTCGCCGGCGGGCCAGTCGCTCTTCGTTTTTTCCACCGAGTACGACTGCACGTCGCTGTAGGTCAGCAACAGGCGGTTGCCATAGGCGCCGACGAGGTGAATCTCGATGCCGTTCGCTCGCGCATCACCTTCATCTTCTTCTTCGAATTCCAGCACCACCAGCTTTTGCAGGCGCGCATCGTGAGGGCATCGCTCGTCCCGGTGCGCGTAATGCCACGGCGCGCTCATGAACGCGAGCGCGTCCGCCGGCACACGGTGCATCACTTGCGCCACGTAGGCGGGGTAGCCCGAGCTGTCCATGGCGTAGCCGTCAGCGGTTTCGGAGAACTGGATGATCTTCAAGGTGCTCGTCTCCGGCATCAGTCGCAGAACGCTGCAAGCCCCATGCCTTGCTCTGCGGCGCGGGCAAGAATCCCCTGCATCGCCTTGAAGGCAGCGATCCGCCCGCGGTCAGCGCCGAGCGTGTCGGCGTTGGTGTTGAACACGCGCAGCATCGTCATGACTTGGTCCGGGCGCAGCAGCGAGTCGTCGAAGTACCTGAGGTCCGCGCCGGCTTTCCTGCACTGGTCGAGTTCAAGGGCCAAGGAGCCATGCGCCTCGAAGTCGATGGAACCTGCGTGCGCCAACCCGCGCGGGTCCTTGGGCATGGCGCTGCACGAAGGGGGGACGAAGTAGATGTCGAGCATGGGTTTCCGCTAACGCTTGCGGGGCATCATGCTGCCCACCTCGGCACACGTCAGGTCCAGCCCGTCGGCGTAGCTGGTCAGCGGAACGCCGAGCTTTGTCTCAAGCTCGCGCAGTTCTTCGAGAGTCATGGGCGTTTGCATTGATGCCATGCTCAACGCCGCACCATTAAGCGGTAGTAATCCGCGAGAGCACCGTACGGAAGCAGAGCGCCGGCTATCTTCGTCAGCACCAGTGCGTCGCGCTCCTCTTTGCGGAAATGAACCGTGACGCTGGAGGGGAGCAGTACCACCTGCTCGTCGCATAAGTCGAAGCGTGTCGCGCCCTCCAAGGGGCTGGTGGCCTGTGATAGCCCAGCAATTTCCGAGAAACCGGGAAGATCGCAATGGCCGAAGAAGTCGATGGTGTCGTGCGAGAAATTCTTTTCGGGGTCGAAGTGGAGGTTGAGGCTCCAGCCGTCGAAATCGAAGGTGTAGACAACCCCGGCCCCCGTGCGCCATTGCTCGTCGGCCTCTTGCGCGCAGGCTGTTTCTTCTGGAATGCCCATGCCTGCGGCCAGATGCACAGCGCCTCGCTCAAGGTAGTGCAGCAGGTTGAGTTGCGCGGCGATGGTTTGCTTCAACATCCGACGTCGAGCCTGTTCAGTCCATGGCTTGCCGCCACCCGGCAATCCATGGATGGCCGACCACGGAAGGCGCCAATTGCGCCAGAACCTTCAGGAACTCGTCGCGCACGGCAAGCAGCATGTCGTCGAGCGCCGTGATGTCCAGTTCCTCGACTTCAGGGTCCGGGGCCCAATCGGTCCGGCTGATGCAGCGAACTGCACATCTATCGCCTGGCGGAAGAAATTCGAGTGTCCGCTCGATGCCCTGCTCGTACAAATCGATCACTGCAGCCTGTCGCGCCCGAAGCGCTTGCACGGCATCGGGCAGTTGCTCCAAAAACACGGCGAGATCGGTACGAACATCCACTGGCCATCGGGCCTGACCGAACCCGGCGATCAGGAAGTCCGCGGACTCATCGAGCGCTCCGCAGAGATCCATCACGATCGATCGCACGTCGTCGTCATCGGGGTCATAGAGACGAGGCGATAGTTCCGCCGCCGGCAGAAGGGGGCGGACTCTCAATTCGATATGCATGGGAGGCTTCGCGAAGGCCTGAATCAGCATCAGCGCATACGGAAATTTTCCGCCGCAGTTATCAATTCAATCACTTGCTTCGCACAATTTCCCAAGTCTGTTGAATTTTATAAAATCCCTGTATATCTCGGCAATATCTGGGTTTTCGTTATTTTTACAGACTAGCATCAATTTCTCCAAGGCATTGGGCAAATCCAAAGTTACCAACAACTCAGCCAATCGCCTATACAAAAACTCGTCTCCGCTCGCAAGATATCGATGAATTTGGTTATCCAGAGAATTTTCAACTACTGTTCTGCTGTCGAGGAAATGAGAGGAATATTGCAGCAGCACGGCCCTTGCAATGATGAGATTATCGATACTGCCATCGACAGCAATATCCAAAATCACAGGAGCAATTTCAGCCAACTCCAGATTACTTAGCCCAGGGGCGTCTTCCTTCAAAAACCTGAGCGCGGCAGCCTGCTCCGAAATAGTGCTTAGAGCCAGCAGCATGAATTTCTTGAAGTCAGCATGCCTTTTAAAATTGAATCGACTGACAAGAAGTGAATTTTCCGCATCTTTCACGACCCGCCATTCCTCAGGAAAAATATCTGGGTTATTCATTTCTTTCCTGCATGCTGCCAAGGCAGAGATTCGAACAAGGCTTGGAATTCCGTAAATGGCATATCTCGAGTCGGGAAAACCGTCGCATGCCCCGGTCCGCGAGGAGAATTTGGAATCACATCCGACCCGTCCCGAACTATATCGATTCCACTCGGCATTTTGGTTCCCTCTGGAATATCGTGGTAATGCCCGCTCAAAGGTGATTTTGTCGGATCGACGGTGGTCGACGCACCCTCCGGGAATGTCTTTCCGGCCTGCGACTTGACCATGCCGTTGGCATCTACCGCAATGTCTTTTCCCGGTCTCGGCGCTCTGGGCTTGGTGGCATTGCCGAACGCACAGTATGAAAGCCCCAGCGGATCGATCCACCGAGCCGAGTTGGGCGCATATTGATGAAGGTTCGACCCACCCATCAACCCGATCGGGTCAGGGCTGATGAACCGCCCGATGTCCGGGTCATAAAACCGGAAGGTGTTGTAGTGCAGCCCCGTGTCCCGGTCGAGGTACTGCCCCTGGAAGCGCAGGTTCTGCGCGACGGCTTCGGGTGCTTGCTCTGCTGCGCTCACGGGTCGCCCGTTCAGCGAGGTGAGCTCCCAGTGCTCCGCGACGGTCGCGCCCCAGGTACGGTAGCTCGCGCGCCAGCACAGGTTGCCGTCGTTGCTGCTCAGTTCCTCGGGCAGGCCCGCGGGGCCATTGTGAAAGTGAAAGACCTGTGCGACCGGCGCGCCGTCATCGTGCGCGCGCGCGTGAGCGGGCTCGACCCTGGCATCGAGCCGCGCCACCGGCACATGGCTGCCGGCCTCGTACACATAGCTCAGCACCTGCGCGCCCCTGCGTTCCTCAATGAGCCGCATGCCCTCCCAAATGAACCGCGTGCTGCCGAACGCATCGTGCTTGGCCACCCGTCGCCCCATCGCGTCGTAGTCGAAGCGCGTGACCTGGGTGGTGGCCTCGGGCGTGTTCGGGCGGCGCGTGGTGTGCACGGCCACAAGCCGGCTCTCGTCGTCCCACTCGAAGCGTTGCGCGGTGTGCCTGCCCGACAGCTTGCGCACCAGCCGGCCGTGGCCGTCATAGCTGTAGCGCTTGTCTTCGAACACGCGCACCAAGTTATCTCGCACATACCCGGGAGCGGCACCACCGAGCGCGGGGCCGGCGAGCGAGGCGTCGAGCAGGTTGCCGGCGGGGTCGTACGCAAAGCGCTCGCTGTTGTTGCCGGCCGCGCCGCGCACGGTCTGCTCGATGCGGCCGGTGGCGTCGTAGCGGTGCGCGGTGGTGCCTTGCAGCGAATGGCGGCTCTGGCGCAGCTCGCCCACGGGGTCGTAGCTGTACTCCTTCATGAGCCCGTCGAGCAGGCGGGCCTCGGGCGTGCCGGCGCTGTCGATGGCCTGGCGCCACGCGTCGTCGCGCGGAGCGAAGGCGGTGTTCAGTGCAGCCGGGCGGCACCATGCCGCGGCGCGGCGGCCCAGCGGGTCGAGCGCGAAGCGGGTGTGCAGGGCACCCTGGCTGCGCCCCACCTCGCGGTGCAGGTCGTCGCGCTCGATGTCGCTGATGAGCTGGTGCACCGCAGGCGCATCGCCGTGCTGCTGCGACAGGTTGACCTGGTGCAGGTGGCCGGAGCCGTAGTACAGATAGTTGAGCGCGCGCTGCACGCCCTGCCCCACCTGTCCCGCTTGCCCCGCCTGACCCGATATGGCGGGCAGCAGCGTCCGCGTGCGGTTGCCCAGTTCGTCGTGCGTGTGGCTCAGGCTGTGGGTTTCGCCGGTGAGTTCGTCAATGGCGGTTTCGCCGACGAGGCGGCCGAGCTTGTCGTAGGTGAAGGCGGTGCGATGCAGCGCGCGCAACCCATCCGGCGAATCGGGCTGCAGCACTTCGAGCTTGACCGCCTCCGTCAACCGGTCGAGCGCGTCGTAGCGGTAGCGGTAGTGGTGGCTCGCGGTGCGCTTCTCGACGAGGCGGCCCACGGCGTCGCGCAGCAGCTCGGTGCGCAGCGGCTTGGCCGCCTGCTGCGGCTCGGCGCCGTCGCGCAGTTCGAGGTCTTCGTCGCCGATGCCCGGCACATGGGTGATGCGCACCGGCCAGCCGTTGGCGTCGTAGTGCACCTGCACGCGGGTGCCGCCGACGCGGCGTTCTTCGACCACGCGGTCGCCGGCGTCGCGCACGAATTCGAAATGCAGCCCGTTCTCGTTGACCAGCGACTGCAGGCGCTGGGCGCTGTCGTAGTTCCAGGCGATGCGCCGGCCTTCGGCGTCCTCGCGCATCAGTGGCTGGCCGCGCAGGCCGAGCGCAAAGCGGGTGCTGCGGCTGAGCGCATCGGTGGCGCTCACGATGCGGCCGGCGGCGTCGCGGCTGAAGCTCTGGTGGCTGTGGTCGGGCTGCGAAACCGACAGCAGCCGGCCCATGGCGTCGTGGGTCAGTCGCGTGCGCTGGCCGGCGGCATCGGTCACGGTTTGCAGGTGACCCCGGCCGTCGTAGTCGTAGCGCGTGGTCTTGCCGGAGCAGTCGGTCAACGCGACCAGTTGCGCGCATTCGTTCCAAGCCATGCGGTTGGTGCCGCCCTTGCCGTCGGTGACGACGACGGGCAACCCGCGCCTGTCGTAGCTGTATTCGGTGGTGTGGCCCAGCGGGTCGGTCTCGCGCACCAGGTTGCCGCGGTCGTTGTAGACATAGGTCCAGGCACTGCCGTCGGCCAGGGTTTCCCGCCAGGGCTGGCCGAACTCGGTCCAGCCGGTGCTGTGGGTGCGGCCGAGGGCGTCGGTGCGGCTGCTCACGAAGCCCATGGGGTCGTAGGTGCAGCGGGTGGTGGCGCCGCCGGGCTCGGTGATGGCGACGAGCTGGCGCAGCGCGTTGTACTCGGCCCGCCAGTGGCGGCCCATCGCATCGGTGTAGTCGGTGATCTGGTGGTCGGCGTTCCAGTGCCACGCAAACTCGCGGCCGAGCTGGTCGGTGACAAGGGTTTCGCCGATGGCCAGGGCATCGTCCGGGGCGGGTGGCCTGCGGCGCACGGTGTAGCGCTCGCCGTCGTTGGTCCAGTGGCGGACCACATAAGCCTCGTTGGCGGCACCGTGCCATTCGTAGTGGCACTCCAGCCCCGCGGCATCGGCATGAAAGCGCATGAGGCCCTGGGCGTCGTAGCCGAAGCGGCGCACCACCTGGCCGTTGCGGTCGGTCACTTCGAGCAGGCGTCCTTGGGCGTCGTGCCGGTAGGCGACCAGCAGGCCGGGCAACTCGCCGGGCGCACCGGCCGCCAGGCGCACCGCACTCAGCCGTCGGCTGTCGCCCGCGTGGTCGAGCGCCAGCAGGCGGCCGGTGCTGTCGGTCAGCTCGCTCAGGCGGCCTTGCGCGTCGTGGCGCAGTTCGATGAAGTTGCCGTTGAGGTCTTCGAGCCGCGCGAGCTTCAGCGTCTGCGCGCGCGGCAGGCCCTCGCCCGGCGCCTCGAACATGAAGAACAACCCGCCGGGCACATGAATGAAGTAGTGGCCGCCCTCGGTGCGGCAGAGGTCCAGGCCGTCACGCAGGCTGTACTGCCGCTCGCCGGGTTCGATGTCGGGCAGCACCACGGGCCTGCCCTGCTCGTCGATGAGGGTGACGGTGGGCTGGCCGGCGGCGTCGTGGCCCAGCCGCAGCTCCATCGCGTAAGGCAGGCTCCAGCCCTGCCCCAGTGCACCGTCGCGGCGCGCATCGTGGCTGTTGTAGAAGCGCTGCCACGCAATGGGCAGCGGCCCGGGCAGCGTGAAGTCGAGCTCGCTCTCGCCCCCCAGAAACTTGCCGCCCGTGGCCGCATGCACCGGGTTGCCGAAGGAGCTGACCATGCCGTGGACGCCCATGCCCAGCCCCACCGCGCCTTCGATCAGGCAGGGCAGCGCGTTCTTGCCCTGCCTGGCGAGCTTGGGCAGGCAGCGCAGGCCCTTGTAGATCATGACCAGGTTGAACACGGTCACCAGCACCTTGGAGATGAGCGGCACCTCGTCGGCCACCTCGCGCACGCGGGCGGTGGGCCCGCCGATGAAGACGGTGGGCGAGCCTTCGCTCACCTTGGCGCCGCACTCGGTCTGGTCGTCCTTGCGCGAGGCGACGCCGAAGTTGATGAAGACGGTTTCCGCGCCCTCGGCCAGCCGGATCTGCGGCGAATCCTTGGCGCAGCTCACCGTGTCCATGGGAACGTCGGGCGATGCGCGCGCCGCGCCTATGGCCTTGCTGTCGATGAACACGTCCAGCGAGCCGCTGGTGATCATGCCGGTGACGGTGAGTGTCTCGGGCACCAGCGCATCGGCAATGGATTCGCCGATGCCGGCGCCCACGTAGCCGCCGACCATGCGCGCCCCCACCACCACGGCGCCCGCCACCAGCGGCCCGGCAAGGCCGCCGGTGCCGACCACCGCCGCGGCGGCCAGGCCCACCGCAAAGCCCACGGCGATGCCGCCGATCAACCCGCCCGCGAACTTGGCCCAGAACCTGGCGTGGGCGTTGGTGTGGGCAATGGGATCGTGCAGCCGCGCCGCGGGTTTACCGGCCATGGGTCGTCGGGTCTCCGGTAGGTGGCGGCGTCACGCCCGCGGTTGAAAGCTCGCGAGCGTGCGCTGCCAGAGCGCGAGCGACTCGGCATCGAAAGGCACGGGGCTGCTGGCCGTCAGAATCAACACGCTGCGACTTGCCGCGGACGGCAGGAACACGGCTTGCCGCTGGTACAGCGCTTGCCCGTTCTGCTTGAACTGCGTGGCCAGTTCGATGGCGCGCAGGTTCTGCAGGGGCGAGCCGATGGCGACTTCGTCGCGTGAGATTTCCTTGAGCTGGGTCACCTGCCGCATGAGGTCGCGCATCTGGCGGGTGACAAACTGGGCCAGCGTTTCTTGCGTCTGCAGTGCGTCGCGGCTCACGATGAGCGTGGTGCCCGAGCCGTCGGGCATGGCCAGCACGTTCATCGAGCGGTCGATGCGGCCGTCGTCGGGAATGTCGAACTGGCCTTCGTTGAGGTGGTAGCGCATGGGGTCGTCAAGGAGAAGAAGAAGAAGGCGCGGCGACTTTCGCCTTGGCTCGCAGTTGCACGATGCGCGAATGCAGAACGTCGCGCTGCAGGGTCACGGCGTCGGGCTCGCGGCCCTGCCCAGCTTCATGGGCCGCCGCCGCCAGCGCCGTGCCGGTCGAATCGATGGCGGCGGGCGACACGTAGCGGTCGCCGATGGCCTCCAGGCCCCGCGCAACATGTCGCCGCGCGGCGGCCCAATCCTGCCGCGCGATCGCCTCGTCGGCGGCGCGAAGAACGGCCTCGGTCTCGTTGGCGAGTGCTTCGTCTTGGGTCATGGGGATCAGGGCGACACGCGATTGAGGACGCCGCCGCTGCCTTGGTAGTAAGCCAGGTTCATCTTCTCGGCCGTCTCACGCGCGGCGACGCGCGTGGCCGTGGGGAAGCTCATCGTGCCGGTGCCCTCTTTCATGAGCTGGGCGATCCTGGCGTTCTGCGCCTTGTTGAGCAACGTGGAATCGACGTACGCGGGCGTCTGGGCCGTTCGCATGTACATGAACTGGTCGGCGCCGCTCTGGGCGAGGATGACGTTGTGCTGGTTGTTGATGAGGTAGCCGGCGTCTCCGCCGCTCAGGGACACGCCGGTGTAGTTCTGCAGCGGGTGGGAATGGAAGGGCCCCAGCACCTGCTGGTCATCGGCCACCGACAGGTTCGGCACGGCGTGGCCTGTGGCCCCCGAGACTCGGTTGACCAGCCCCACGTTGCCCTTCTTGTCCGAGACCAGGGTACTGGCCTGTTCCTGGGCCTTGCCATTCGGAAAGCTGTTGTTCCACTGCTGGGCGAAGTCGTTGTTGAACTCGGTGAAGTTCACCTGTGCCGGCGCCATGCCCGGCGAAGCCGGCACCGCGAGATTGGCAGCGGTGACGGGCGGCTCTTCCGCCGGCGTCGGTGCGAACGCGGGCTGGGCTCCGGCTTTCGCCGCGGCGGGCTGTGCGGCGGTCGCGCCGCCCGAGGGTGCGGCCGGCACGGCCAAGGCCTCCCCTTCGGGCGGAGCCGAGCCGACGGGCGCCTCGCAGTTCAGGAAGATCTTTCCGCCGCGCTGGTCCAGTTCGCCCGTGAAGTTGACCAGCCCCTTCACCCCGTTGATCTGCACCGTGCCGTCGGCCAGGAGCACGATGGACGACTTGCCGCAGATCAACGAGATGCTGGTCTTGGCGGTCACGAACACATCTTGCTCGGCGGCCTGGACGACGACCGACTTCTGCCCCGTGAGGTTGGCGTTGGCCGTGGTCGAGGTCATCGAGGCATCGGTCTTGGACACCAGGTTGATGGCGCCCGCGCTCGCATGCGAGACGATGTCGCCCGCCGAGACCACGCTGATCTGCCCGCCCTCGCTCACCTGCGTGAGCATGCCCTTGGCGACCAGCTGCGTGAGCTGCGCGCCGGTGGTCAGCGTCATGGCCGAGGTGGAGCGCACCGACACGCTCTGCCCCGAGCTCACCACGATGGGCTTGGGGCTGATCATGGTCTGCCCCTCGGGGCTCACGATGGAGACCACGGGCTTGTCGATCTTGCGCGACAGATCGAGCATCTGCTGCGCATCGGCCATGGCGGGGTCGGGGTTGTCGGACACGCCGGCCTCGGCCGATGCGCCGCCCGCCAGCGCGGCAACGGCCGACGGGATACCGCCCGCCGACTGCACGCCCTGCACCAGCCCCATCAGCGTCTGGTTCTTGGCCTGTGCCATGGCACCGACCATCGCCTTGGTGGCCGCAATGGCCTGGCCCGAGGCCTGCATCAGCGCGTTGCTCTGCGCGAGCGTGGCGCCCATGTGCTCATGGCCGTCGGGGTTGTCGCGCGAGGCTTTCTGCGCGAAGTCCTGCGTGTAGGTGGTCAGCAGCAGGCCCTTGTCGGCACGGATGGAACCCCACTCGTTGGTACGCAGCTCGAAGCCGTAGCTGCGCTGCGCCTCGGAGCCCTGGTTCATGAGGTAGCCCATGTGCAGATGGGTGTTGCCGTGGTCGGTCGAGAGCTCGATGTGCTCGCTGCCGCGCTTGTCCTCGAAGCGCAGCATGTGCTTGCCGCCGCCGCCCTTGCTCCAGTGGGTCTGGAAGCCGGTCTGGGTCTTGTGGCGCGGCAGCTCCCAGGGCGGCATCTGCGCGGCGTTGTAGACGCAGCCGGTGACGATGGGGTAGTCGGGGTCGCCGTTCAGGAAGTCGACGATCACCTCCTGGCCGATGCGCGGGACGTGCATGGCGCCGTAGTTGCTGCCGGCCCAGGTCTGCGACACGCGGATCCAGCAGGAGGCGTTCTCGTCCTTCTTGCCGTAGCGGTCCCAGTGAAACTGCACCTTGATGCGGCCGAATTCGTCGGTGTAGATTTCTTCGCCCTCGGGGCCGACCACCACCGCGGTCTGCGGGCCGGTGGTGCGGGGCTTGGGCGTGACGCGCGCGGTGCGGTAGGGGGCGCTGTCGGGCAGCACCTCGAAGCTCTGGCGGTAGCTGGTGCTGCTGGTGGATTCGGCGTAGTCCGCGCCGGCCGCGCCGATCACGCGCAAGGCGTTTTCCTGGAAGTCGTAGCTCACCGCCTCCACGAGGTAGCGGCGGTTGTCTTCGGCGTTCGGATGCCGCGCCAGCTCGAACAGGTAGCCGGGCGCCATGTGGCGCAGGTTGCCTTCGGCCTCGATGGATTCGCGGCGGCCCATTTGCTGCTCCAGCCGCAGGCGCGCGTAGTTCTCGCCGTCGCCCAGCTCGGTGTAGCCGCCGGGCCAGTCATACATTTCGTAGCTGTCGCGGCTGTGGCCCGCGGGCTGGCGGCGCAGGGTGTCGATTTCGGCGTTGGGCTTCTTGAAGTCGTAGTCGTCCGCGGCAAAGTGACCCGAGGCGATGTCTTCGGCGTGGCTCCAGGTGTCGATGAAGTCCTGCTCCAGGATTTGCGCCGCGAGCACGCCCGCGTGGTACGGCACCTTGACCGGGCCGGCGGGCAGGTCGGCATGCGAGCCGGGGCCGTCGCACAGCACCAGCTGGTGGCTGCCGTTGCTGTGGGCAAAGAAGTAATAGATGCCTTCCAGCTCCATCAGGCGGCTGACGAAGCTGAAGTCGGTTTCGGAGTACTGCACGCAGTAGTCCCAGGTGCGGTAGCTGCCGCTGAGGCGCGCGTCGATGGCAAAGCCATAGGGGCCGAGCACGTCCTGCAGGATCTCGGGCACGGTCTTGAACTGGAAGATCTTGAAGTCCGAGCGCCGCGTGGCGTACCAGAGCCAGGGCCGCAGCACGGCCTCGTAGACGCACATGTCGCCGTCGTCCTTGCCCACGCAGGCAAAACGCGTGACCTGGCCGCTGATGAAGCGCTTGCCCTCGCCGCCCAGTTCGGTGGCGAGGTTCACCTCGATGGTCATGTCCTCGCCCAGCATGCGCTTGGCCGGGATGCCGGGGGTGTCGCTCACGAGCCGCACGCGCGACTCGAAAAGCGTGGAGATGCGCTCCTGCCCCGTCATGGAACGGAACTTGAGGCGCTCGCCCATCGAGCTGTGGGCGATGAAACTGCGGGTCATTGGCGGATCCACTCCCTGTCGTCGATGCGAACGCGGTGCCGTGCAGGCACCGGAGCGTCGGACGCGGCGGGGGTTGTCTCAGGTACGCTGCCTGCCCCCGTGCGCCGACGCGGGAAGTCAGACTTCCTTGTTTTCCTTGATGTTCCAAGCCAGCACGGTCTCGGCGCCCTTGCCGCCCTTTTCCGTCTGTTCCCAGTACTGCTGCTTGACCTTGGCGGCCTGGAAGGCGTACTGCACGAACACCGCATCGCTGCCCTGCTCGGCCGTGTACTGCACCGAGGTGACCAGCACTTCCTCCAGCGTGACGCGGGTGTATTCGATCTGTCCGCCGCCGGCCTTGCACACCGACACTTCGATCTTGGACAGGTGCTTGCCACTGGCGCAGTTCTTCAGCACGGCAGGCGCCGCCTTGTCGATGCGCGCGAGCACTTGCAGGTCGTTGAAGCTGGCCTTGCCGACGCCGCCGCCGCCGCCGCTGACCATGTTGCCCGGCTGCGTTGCGCCCCAGGCGAACGACTTGATGTCGGTCCACTCCTTGTGGTTCGAGTCCTTGGATTCGCCGTTCGCGCCTTCGACGCGCATGAACATGTCTACTGCCATGATGAAGCTCCCTGAGTTGCTGGTACCCGATAAGGCACCGTTGAAAAAATGCGCTGCTGTGCGCGTGAGCGCACCTGCCGATGTTGCGCATTAAGCGTGACAAATGAAAATTATTTGTAAAAGCTTGGTGCCTGACTCGGGAATATCAACCGAATTGTTTATCGCCAATTGCGTTTTATTTGTTTGGATAAAACATAAGGCTTAAGCACTTCGGCAGGCATTCCCGCTCGGGGGACACACTCTCGCAACATTGGTGAACTTAGGCGATCCGGGCCCGATGCACCAGTGCCCAAGGTCATGCAGAAAAAAGAACTACAAACAACTGAATGTCGGAATAACAATCCGCTTTGAATCAATTCGTTTTACATGCGCGCCAATAAAAAGCCCGCCATCTCATCGATGGCGGGCTTTTGTCTGCTACGAGCAATTGCGAAAAAACGCTATGCGCTTCTCGCCGCTTCGGCCAGCCATTGCGCAGCCAGCGCAGGCACCACATCGGTCGCCTTGCCCTGAAGGAAGCGGAAACCGTGCGGCAGGTCTTCGATCTCCAGCGCCACCAAGACCTTCTGCGCGTGGTGGCTCGCATACCGCACCAGCGACGCGGCCGGGTTGACGGTGAGCGAGGTGCCCACCACCAGCACATGCGAGGCGCTGGCCACGTGCATCCGGGCCTCCTCGAAGTGCTGCACCGCTTCGCCGAACCACACGATGTCGGGCCGCAGTTGGGTGCCGTCTTCGCACAGCTGGCCAATTTCGATGGGGGCGCCGTCGATGCGGTAGCGCCTGGGGGTGGCGGACGTACCGCGCGCATACGCGAGCTCCCCGTGGATGTGAAGCACCTTCGTCGAACCCGCGCGCTCGTGCAGCGCATCGACGTTCTGGGTGGCGATCACCACCTCGTATGCCGCCTCCAGCGACGCAATGGCGATGTGCGCGGCGTTCGGCTGCGCCTGCCAGGCCTTTTCGCGCCGCTCGTTGTAGAAGGCCAACACCACCTCGGGGTGCCGCTGCCAGCCCTCGGGGCTGGCGAGTTCCTGCCAGGAATGGCTGTTCCACAGCCCGTTTGCGTCTCTGAAGGTCGGCAGGCCGCTCCCCGCGCTGACGCCGGAACCCGACAAAACGACGATCTTGCGGGCTTGAACTTGTTTCATGACTGTAAAAATTGATGGCTTTTAGTACTTAATGCACACTAAACTTACACTTTTGATACATACGTACCTGAGCAGATGCGCGCTCTTTCTTCGCTGTTTTTCCGTGCTTTTACCTGCGGTACGGCCTTCTTCCTGAGTGCTTTCATCGCCAGCCCGACGGCCTGGGCCGGCCTGAACGATGTTGGCAATGCGCCACACAGCACGCACCGCCTGAAACTCTACGTCGACCCGCAACTGGCCGCGGACATCGGCCCGGCAGAAGCCGGCCGGCGCCTGGCGCAGTACGTGGCCGACGTGAACACCGTGTTCACCCGCGAGACGGTGCGCAGCTTCGTCTTCGACCCGGCCGCCGACCTGCAACTGGTGGCGCCCGCCGACGCACCGGCCTGCAGCCACAACGGCCTGGTCAACGGCGAAATCGCAGTGTGCATCTCCAAGTCCGTCCGGGGCTACAGCCATGGCGGCCTTGCCGCGAGCTGGACCTTTCCGCAAAAGGGCGTGGCCTGGAACCTGAACTGGATCGCCATTCACGACCCGCTGCACCTGTCGCGCGACATCACCGCGGCCGCGCCTGAATCGACCGAGAAGGACTACCTGGGCCGTCAGCTCAAGACGCTGCTGCACGAGCTGGAACACGTGTTCGGCGCGGGCGCCGGCGAGTACTACAACACCGCGATGGTCAAGGACACCACCGGCACCGCGCCGCAGGCCGACCTGGCGCTCGCGAGCGACACCGACCGCTACTGGTGGACGCGCCAGAGCTGGCGGCTCGATCCGCTGCTGGGCACCGTGTTCGAGCAGCGCCGCGACCCGGCCACCAACCGCATCCTCACGCTGAACATGATCCGCTTCACCGCGGGCACCAAGGCCAACATCAACACCGATTGGAGCGACTGGCCCAAGTTCGGCACCTCCAAGTTCATGGCGGGCACCACGGCCACGCAGGTGCGCATCACCGATCGCGACAGCGGCGGCCCCCTGCCTGGCGCGCAGGTGTCGGTGTGGCGCAATGCCGGCACGAGCGCGCAGCAGCCGATGGTGCTGCTCGCGCAGGGCACGGCCGACGAAGCGGGCCGCTTCGCTTTCAACTGGGACTGCGGCTTCACCTGCTTCAACAGCGCAAAGTCGACGCTGCTGGTCAAGGCCTCGGCGCTGGGCCGCTCGCCCACCGCGACCTGGTTCACGATCTTCGATGCGTTCGAGCAGAAGGCGGTGAAGGGGCAGTCGACCTTCACCATCGACGTGGCATTGGGCGGCGAAGACAAGGTGCCGCCGCGGGTGTCGCTGTCGGCGCCCGCGACGGCCGTGGTGGGCCAGCCCGTCACCATCGCGCCGGCCGTGGTGGACAACGTGGGCGTGTGGGGCGTGAAGGTGGCGGGGGCCGACGGCATTCCGATCTGCACCTTCGAGGCGCCGCCCTTCACCTGCACTTGGACGCCGCTGGCGCCGGGCATGCAGACCCTTCGCGTGATCGGTCTGGACGCCGCGGGCAACTCGGCCGTGGCCACGGCGAACGTGATGGTCAACCCGCCGGCGAGCACGACGCCGCCGGTGGTGTCGGTGGCTGTGCCCGCGGCCACCGGCGTCAGCCGGACGACCACCTTGTCCGCCGCGGCCGAAGCCAACGCCGGCATCGCCGAGCTTCAATTCATCGTGGACGGCAAGATGCTGTGCACCGTCAAAGCCGCGCCCTACACCTGCAACTGGACGCCGGGTGCCGCGGGCTACGCGAGCATCGAGGCACGGGCGGTGGACGCGGCGGGCAACATCGCGAGCGTGTCGGCCAACATGCGGGTGAATGCGCAGGTCACGCCGTACCGGGCGCTGGCGCAGAAGCAAGGCGATGACAGCGGCGGGGCCGCAGGCGACCTGCTGACGCAGACGCCGCCGCCCGCGGCGCCGAAGATTCGCACGGCGGCGGCGGCGCGTGCGCGCAGCGGTTTCTGACGTTTTTAGGGGCGTTCCCCGAGACTTGAAGAAGATTCTTCAAATTCGATCCGGCGGCCAGTCAGCGATTTACTGGCTCTGCCAAGGATTGATGAGCGCCGCGCCTGTCTTGGCATACCCGCCGGTATCCCGCGACACGATGCTCAGCCCGTGATGCAGGGCCGTGGCGGCAATGATGAGATCGGGTTGCGAGAACGTGTGCCCGCTCTTGCGCCCGTCCTCGACCAACAGGCGCCACTTGAACATGACGTCTTCAGTGATGGGGAGAACGCGGTTCTCGAACATCGGGCGCAGTTGCAGGTTCAACCAATCGTTGAGAGAGGCGCGTTTGTGGACGTCTTCGATCAATTCGATACCGAAGCGGATTTCCGCAAAGGTGACGGCGCTGACATACAGGGTGTCCAGCGGCAGAGCGCTTATGAAAGAAACGACTTTCGGCTCCGGCCGAATGCGCCGCAGCTCGGACAGGATATTGGTATCGAGCAGCCATCCTTTCACAATTGGACGTCCCGAACCGGCGCGGCTTCAGCCGGGGCAAGAACCAGGTCGACATCCCGATGTGGCGAGGCTTGCAATGCTTCAACCAAGGCTTTGCCTGTCTGCTCACCCTGCAAGCGCCTGAATTCCTCGGCGGCGATGACCACGACCTCATCCCGGCCATGAACCGTCACGTGCTGTGGGCCGTCGCTCCGCACGCGCCGCACCAGTTCGCTGAAACGCGCCTTGGCATCTTGAAGCAGCCAGTGCCCCGGCAGAGGGGCCGGTCGCTTGGCTGGAGGATTACTCGGCTCTGTAAATCTAGTCATTCCGACCAGAATATCACTGTCGCCGTGCCGGCGCAAACAAGAACCCCGTGTTGCGCCACATGACCGTCAGGCAGCGGGGCTATGACGCTGTCCGGCTCCGTGCGAGGCCACAGAATGGCGCCCATGCCCAAGCTGCCTCACTCCCCTTTTATCGCCGCCGCGCTCGCCTGCGTGGTTTCGGCGTAAGCCATGAACAAATCCATTCCCATGCAACGTGCCTACCTGCTCCTTGTCGCCATCGCCGTGTTCGTCGGCTGCTGGCTGGCGCCCATCGATGCGCCCGCGCGCGAGCAGGTCAACGACGGCCTGAAGCGCGCGCTGACCACCTTTGCCGCCGCGCGTGCGTTGGGGGCGGTGGTGTCGGTCGCGCAGGGTACGCAGGTCGATGCAACGCCCGGCGGCGTGGGCGTCAGCTTTGCGCCGGGCCAGGCGCTCAAGCCCTTGAACGAATTGATCGAGCAGTTCGCGGCCATCATGCTGGCGGCCAGCGTGTCCTTCGGCATCCAGCTGATGCTGTTGAGCATCGGGGCGCATGAGCTGATGTCTTACCTGGTGTGCGGCGTGGCGCTGGTGTGGATCGCGGCGCGATGGCGGCGCGGCCATGCACCGCGCTGGCTGCAATCGGCGCTGATCGGCTTGCTGCTGGTGCGCTTTGCGGTGCCGCTGAGCGCGATGGCGAACGAAGGCGTCTACCGCGTCTTCATGGCCGGCGAATACCAGATGGCGCTGTCGGGCATCGAGAAGTCGCCGGCCGCGGTGGTCGACGCCACGCAGGAGGCGCCTTCGGCCCAGGGGGAGGGATGGAAGGAACGCATCGAGCGCTGGCTCCCGAAGCTGCCCAACCTGAAGGCGACCTACGACCAGATTCTCCAATCGGCTTCCGACTGGGCCGAACGCATCGTGAAGCTGATTGCGCTGTTCGTGCTGCAGACGATCGTGCTGCCGCTGGCCTTCCTGTTCATCGCATGGCGGCTGGCACGAGCCGCCGTTCGCGGCCCGGCGGCGGCGCAGGCCTCGGCCTAGCTGCGCCAGGCTTCGACAGCCTCAGCCCGCCGCGCGCAGCACGCGTGCGGTGTGGCGCGCAATCACCGCCTCTTCGTCCGTGCGCAGCACCCAGGCGCTGACGGGGCTCCCGGGCATCGTGAGCCGCGCCTGCCCCGCCGCATTGGCTGCAGCATCGACACGCACACCCAGCCAGCCGCATTCTTCAAGAATGCGCGCGCGCAATGCGGCGGCGTTCTCGCCGATGCCGCCGGTGAAGATCACTGCATCCACCCCACGCAGCGCAGCGGTCAGGCTGCCCATGTGCTGCACCACCTGCTCGATGAAATGCGCGATGGCCTCGGCGGCCTCGGGCGCGGCGGAGGCGTCGAGCTCGCGCATGTCGCTCGAAATACCCGACAGCCCCAGCAAGCCCGACTCGCGGAACAGCAGCGTCTCGACTTGGTCGGCCGACATGCCGTGCGAGCGCATCAGGTACAGCACCACGGCCGCGTCGAGGTGCCCGCAGCGCGTGCCCATCGTGAGGCCGTCGAGCGGAGAAAAACTCATCGTGGTCGCCACGGAGCGGCCCTGTGCAATGCCGCACATCGAGGCACCGTTGCCCAGGTGCGCAACCACGACGCGCTTGTCCGCCAGCTCCGGCGCAACGCGAGCGAACTGCGCAACGATGGATTCATAGGAAAGCCCGTGGAACCCATAGCGCCGGATGCCCGCATCGTGCAGCGCGCGCGGCAGCGCAAAGCGCCGGTTCACCTCGGTCTGCGTCGAATGAAATGCCGTGTCGAAGCACGCCACCTGCGGCACGCCCTCGAAGGCTTTTGTCGCCGCGCGCACGCCGGCCAGGTTGTGCGGCTGATGCAGCGGTGCGAGCGGCTCCAGCGCGGCCAGTTCGGCCAGCACCGCATCGTCGATGCGCACCGGCGCGACGAAGTTGATGCCGCCATGCACGATGCGATGGCCGACCGCCGCGATGCGGTCGCCGCCGCCCTCCCCGTCACCCTGTTTTGCATGCCATTCGAGCAGCGCCGCGAGCGCGCCCTGGTGCGAACGCCGGTCGCCTTCGAGCGTTTCGTCGAGCAGCGGCCGGCCTTGCGCATCGTGCACCCGCAGCCTGGCCTTCAACCCGGCGCCGAGCCCGTCGGCCTGACCCGACCAGCGCGCCGCATGCAGCGCATCGCCCTGGCCGGCGACATCGAACAACGCGACCTTGATCGACGACGACCCGGCGTTCAGCGTAAGCAGCGAATCGGTCAATGCAGTCCTTGTGTTTGCCCGGAAAGCCCACCGGTTCTGGGGAGCGCGGGCTCCGTCTTGGAGCTTGTGGCAACAGATGGCCCGCGACGGAGCGGCGATTGTAGGAGCCGGCCCCTTTCTTCTTCTCCACGCCCCGCTTGCGCGCGCGGGGAGCGCACGGCCCGAAGGGCTATGCTCCTTGCGACATGACGCCGCCCACCGCCACCTCTTCGTTGCCTCTGAAGACCCTGGCTGTGGGCGTGTTTGCTTTGTTGCTGGCGGCGGCAGGCAGCGCATCTGCCGCGCAAGCTTGCCAGGACACCGCCCTGCAAGCCCCGGCGCCCTCGCGCGCGCTGGCGATGGCTGCTTTCGCGCAGCAGGAACACCAGGCTTTCGGCGGCCAGACGATGGATGCCGAAGGCCGCATGACCTTCGCGGGCGATGCCGAGGCGCAGGGCGTGCGGCGCACGCCGCCAGACCTGGCGCCCTGGCAGCGCGTGCTCGGCTACTGGCAGGCCACGGGTGTGCGGCTTCGCGGCGTGAGCGCCGAGACCGATGCTGGCCCCGATGCCGGACCCGCGTCGTCCGAACCGCCATCCATCGACGATGCGCTGAGCCGCGTCGCCGTGATCGATGCGCCTTGGTCGGCGGCCTTCATCAGCTGGATCGCGCGCACGGCGGGGTTCAGCGCCGACGAGTTTCTTTTCTCCGAAGCGCATGCCGACTACGCAGGCGCCGCATGGAAGGCGGGCCTGGACGAAGCCACGGGCCGCTCCCCGCGCTACGCCCTGCGTGCCTGCGACCTGATGCGCACGCCGCCGCGTGTCGGCGACCTGGTGTGCCACGCGCGCGGTATGGGCGCGGGCCTGGACACCTTCGACAGGATCGGCGAGGTATTGGCGCTGCGCCCCACCGGCGGCGAGGCCTTGCCGATGCATTGCGATGTGGTGGTGGCCGTGGATGCCGCGGGCTTCGACGCCGTGGGCGGCAACGTGCTGCAGTCGGTCACCTTGCGGCGCCTGGCGTTCGCGCCGGGCACGAGGCTGCTGGATGCGAGCTACCTGCCCGAAGGATGCGCCGCCGGTGCGCCGGGGTGCATCGACCGCCACATGAGCCGCCAGCCCTGGTCGCTGCTGCTGCAGTGGCGGTGAAGGAGCCGGGCCCCTCGGGGCCCGGCGGCAGGTTTCAGCTCAGCGGTAGTAGGCCTCGACCGTGCCCTTGAGCTTGAGCAGCAGCGGGTAGCCCTTGCGGTCCACCGCCTTGCCCGCGGGCACCTTGATCCAGCCTTCGCTGATGCAGTACTCCTCCACGTCGAGCCGCTCCTTGCCGTTGAAGCGGATGCCGATGGCGTGCTCGAAGACGGCGGCCACATGGTGCGGGCTGCGCGCGTCGGTGGACAGGTGATCGGGAAGGGGCGGACGGTCGATGGGTTCGGTCATGGGGATCGGTGTTTCGGGAACGACCCGAATGATAGGACCTCGGGCGAGGCCTGCTATCGCCGCTTCTTCCAGGGCTTGGGGGGCGGCTTGGGCCCGAAGCCGAGCGCACCGCGCGCCAGTGCGTCGGCCTCGGCGTTGCGGTGGCGCGGAATCCACTGCACGCTGGCCTCCTCGAATGCGGTAAGCAGTGCGCGCGCTTCGTCGAACAAGGGCGCCAGGCGAGCGATCGGCCTGGCATCGGCGGCGCCGAGCTGCTCGACCAGGATGCTGTTGTCGCTGTAAGCCACCACAGCGCTTGCGCCGCGCGTGTGCAAGGCCTGCAGCGCCAGGGTCAGCGCCCGCAGTTCGGCCTCGTTGTTGCAGCCCGTGGTGTGCGTGGCCTGCGACAGCGTGTGGCGCGTGCCGTCGGGTTGTGTGATGACGGCGCCGATGCCCATGCGCCCCGGGTTGGGCATGGCGCTGCCGTCGCAGTACACGGTCCAGTGGCGGGGGCGCTCAGGCGCTGGGAGATTCATGGAGAAAAAGGGACGCCTGCTGGCCGGCGATGCAGCCGGCCGCAACGGGTTTCAGCAGTTGTTGCGCTTGATGCCCGCGAGGTTCTGGCAAGGGCGCGACCCTGGCGGCGGGCCGGGATCGCGAACGCGCGGCGGCGGGCGATAGCCCGGGCGGCGACCGCCGTCGTAATACGGGTCCGGCCCCAGGATGTAGACCGGCGGATCGACCGGGGGAGCCTCGGCAACCGGGTTGGAGGGAATGATCGCCGGGCCCGAAGGCGCGGGCACCGGAAGCGGCGGCGCCGGTGCGTAGGCCGACCGACGCCATGCTTCGTCCTGCGGCCGGGGCACCGGCGGAGGCGGCGAATCGTCGATGTCCACCTGCCGGGATTGCCGGGTGTCCGAGGGGCACTTGCCGTCGGTGTACGAGATTTTTCCGCTGGCGTCGGTGCAGCGCACCACGTCCGCATTCGCAGCCAGGGCGATGAAAGAGAGCGGTATGAGAAGGGCTGATGCGCGCATGGGGCGGTTCTAACAGATTGCGCGGCTGTTCCCAATGAACCCATGGCACCAACGGCACCCATCCATCGGGTCGAGCGGATCGCCCCCTGGAGCCGAGGCTGTCGTATGGTTGCGGGTGCGGCGTTTCTGCCGCTCCATCGCCTGCCATGCACCCTGCTCTGCTTCCGGCCTCCAGCCCTGCCATCTCGTCCGAACCAGCCCTGTGCACGGAGGTGGTACCGCGCGTCACCACCTGGCCCTTGGACCAGGTCGCACGCGCCGATCTGCCGCGCAGCGCGAGTTCACCGCTCTTCGAGCGCCTGCGCCACTCGGTCGGCCAGGTCACCCTGCGCGCGCCGCTTCAGCATGAAGCGACGCGCTGGCACAGCCACGCCATCGGCGGCGTGCAGCGCCGCTTTGCGCAGCCTGTCACCTTCACGCCGTATGCCTCGGTGCGGCCCTGCTCGGCGCGCTGCAGCTTCTGCTCGGAGAACCTGCGCAAGGCCCAGGGCGGAACGCCTGCCTCCCGGTTGCGGCCGGCATCCGACTATTTCGAAGGGCTCGCCCGCGCGTTGAAGGCGCTGCGCGGCGTACCGCTGTCATGGTCGCTCTCGGGCCTGGAAACCAGCGACGACGCCGGCTGGATGCTGCAACTCCTGGCCACGCTGACCGCGGGCGAACGCGACGGCCCCCTGGTCGAAGACCGCGTGCTCTATACCAACGGCGCAGGCTTCGCCGACGCGCAATACGGCGAGGCACTGCGGCGCGCACTGCAAGGCTTCGCCCTGAGCTGGCTGGAGCTGTCCCGCCACCATCACGAAGGCGCCGTCAATCAAAACATCATGCGGTTCCGCCCCGAAGTGGCCATCGGCGACCAGGCCGTGTTCGAGCGCACCGCGCGGCAACTGGCCGATGCGGTGGCGTTGCGCCTCGTGTGCATCCTGCAGCGCGGCGGCGTCGCCGGGCCGCAGGATGTGGCGGCCTACCTGCGGTGGGCACAGCATTGCGGCGCGGGCACCGTCGTCTTTCGCGAGTTCTCCCGCCTGGACGACGGCTACCGCGACAACGCCACCGCGCGCTACCTGCGCGCCGAGCGCGTGTCGATGGACGCGCTGCTCACCGCCTGCCTGGACGACCCCGCCGTCTCGCACGGCTGGCGCCTGGAGAGCCTCACCGAGGGCTACTACTTCTGGAACCTGCGCCTGCGCACCGCCAGCGGTCTTTCGGTCGTCTTCGAAAGCGCCGACTACGGCGCCATGCACGAGCGCCATGCGAGCGGCGACGTCTACAAGCTCGTGTACTTTGCCGACGGCCAGCTCTGCGCCGGCTGGGAGCCCGGGCACGACGTGCTGCTCGACACGCGCATCGAACCGGCAAAACACCCATGGCTAGCCACAGCTGGCTGATGCTCGAGCGCGAGTCGCCGCGGCATCGACTGCCCGACGACCTGCGCGCCGGCGACCCGATGGGCGGGCGCGATTGCGGATGGGTCGAGCAGATGCTGCCGTTCGTGCGCCAGTTCTCGCGGCCGGGCGACACGGTGTTCGATCCCTTCGCCGGCTTCGGCACCACCTTGCTCGCGGCGCGGCTCGAAAACCGGCTGGCCTCCGGTTGCGAAGTCGATGCGGGGCGCATCGACCTCATCCGCGAACGGTTGACGCGCCATGGCTTGCTGAGCGGCACCACGCTCCTTCACGGATCGTGCGATGCGCTGGACGACGGCGCCTTGCCGCCCTTCGATCTCTGCCTGGCCAACGTGCCCTATTTCGGGTGCCGCTGGCCGGGCACACCATCGACCGCGCAGCTCTACGACAGCCAGAGCTATGCACAACACCTCGAAGGCCTACGCCATGTGTTCTACCGCGTCCGTTCAGGCTTGCGCGAAGGCGGCGCGTGCATCGCGATGGTCCAGAACATCCGCCTGGGCGACCGCGTGCTGCCGCTGGCCTTCGACCTCGCGCGCATCCTGGGCTCGCTGTTCGTCATGGAGGAAGAGCGCGTGCTGGTCTATCCGCACGAAAGCGAAGAAGAAAAAGACAGCGCAGATGCACGCACCGACCGCCGCCACGAATACGGCCTGGTGTTCCGCAAACAGCGCGAACGTATCGACCTCAAAGCCACCGCCGCATTGCTCGATGCGCTGCGCGCGCAGGGCCATGCGTTCACCTTGCTCGGCAGCTTCGCCCGCTTTCTGCAAGGCCCGCAAGACACACAAGGCACGCCGCCCGCAGACGCGGACATCCGCGTAGACCCCGACCCGCAGCGCCTGAACGCCCTGCTGCATTGGCTGCGAGACCAGGGCTTCGCGCTGACGAGCTGGGGCGACCCCGTCCCCCTGCCCCTTCACTTCGACAGCTACCGCGGCCGCTACTACTTTCGTGCCGACCGCATCGACAGCGCAGGCGCATTGGTCAGATTGGACATCTGCTACGAGCAGTGAGCGGCGCCATCGTGCGCTGCGCACGCGCGTGAAGAACCGCCACGGCCGGGCGATTCACTTCAACCGATAGCTCAGCTTGCGCCCACCACTGACAGTCGAGTCCAACCCCACCCACTCGCCCTGCGCCGTGTACCAGACGTCGATGGGCTGCGCCGGCGTGGCGATGCGCCAGCGCGCGGCCTCCACCGGCTGGCCGCGAACCTCCACCATGCCGCTGCCGGCGCGGGCGACCTGCACCGCTTCGAGCTTGCCGGTCTGCGAGTTGAGCAGCCGCTCCTGCCTGCGAATGGTGGGGTTCCAGTAGGCGAAGCTCATCACGCAGCCTTCGACCGGCTGCGTGCCCTTGGCCGTGGTCACCGCCAGCGTGTTGTCGCCCACGGCCTTGGCATCCACCTTCTCGGGCGTGCCGTCGTCGTCGGTCTTCGAGACCAGCTGGCGCAGGCAGTCGCCGCGCCAGGTTTCGTTGGCCGAGTGCCGGTAGCGGTACACCGTCACGCCCAGCAGCTTGACCGAGAACTCGGCCTCGCTGGTCAACCGGCGATCCTCGCCCGCGGTGGCCAGCATGAAGCGGTGCTCGCCGATGGGCGAATCGTCCAGCAGCACGCGAAAGCTCCACTCGCCGCTGGCCGGCCCCGTGGCCGAGGCGGCGCCGCTGAACAGCGCGGCCCACAAGGCCAGCGCCCAAACCCTGCGATTTTTTGTCATGGCACTTTGTTCTTGCGCACCGGCCCCGGAAAGAAGGCGTTGGTGCGTGCGATGTAGTCGCGGTAAGCGGGCCGCCGCTCGCCGATGTCGCCTTCGAGCATGCTCACGCCCGACACCTTCAGCAGCAGCCAGGTCATGAGCAGCGGCGAGACGATGCTCCACGCGCCGCTCCAGCCCGCACCGCCGATGGCGATGAGCCACAGCGCCCACCAGACGCAGACCTCGCCGAAGTAGTTGGGATGCCGCGTGTAGCGCCAGAGGCCCCGGTCCATCACCTGGCCCTTGCTCGCGGGGTCGGACTTGAAGCGCGCCATCTGCGCGTCGCCGATGGCTTCGAAGAAGATGCCGAACAGCGCCAGCGCAATGCCCGCGACATCGAGCACACCCAGCGGCCGCGCCGACGCCATGCCCGGCAGGAACGGCGCCGAAACGATCCACGCCAGCACCGCCTGCAGCGCGAACACCAGGTACAGGCTCTTGAACGCAAAGTTTGGCTGGTTGCGCGCGCGAATCGCCTGGTAGCGCCGGTCTTCGCCGTGCCCCCAGTTGCGCGCGCTGATATACACGCACAGCCGCACCGCCCAGGCCGTGCCCAGCACCGCCATCCACAGCCCGCGCGGCGTGTGCCCCGGCAGCAGCGAGAAATAAACCAGCCCCGCGCCCACGATGCACAGCGGCCACACCCGGTCGACCAGGCTCACGTCATGCCGCGCGAGGCTGGCCAGCCAGGTCAGCACCACGAGCAGCGCGGTCCATGCCAATCCCGCCAAGGCGATGCCACTCATGAGACAGCCACTCCTGCACGTTCGAGGAACACCATGGAACCGGCTTCGCCGGGCCATCGGTGTTGCCCCCGGTCGGGGGAAGGAGAAGCGACACGAAGTGCGCGAAGCCTGGGGGCGAGCCTCATGATTCGCGGCGCTCGAAAAGATAGTGGCTGACCCACCAGCGCTGCCCGTCGTCGAAGCCGAACAGTTCCGCCACCGACATGAAGAACAGCCGCCAACGCGTCCACCACACATTGGCCTCGGCGCCGTAGGTGGCCTGGAACAGCGGGCGCAGCTCGTTGCGGCGCGCATCCATGTTCTGCAGCCAGGCCTCGGCGGTGCGCTGGTAATGGCTGCCGGCCCAGCGCCAGCGGCGCAACAGGCGCAGGTCGTCCTGGCAGTGCAGCGCCAGGTCGTCGCTGGGCATCATGCCGCCCGAGAAGAAGTACTTGCTCATCCAGTCGCTGGGGTCGCGGACCTCGAAGGGGTACGGCGCCTCGCGGTGCGCGAACACGTGCATGAAGAAGCGCCCGCCCGGCTTGAGCCAGCGCGCCACATTGGCGAAGGCCTGCGGCCAGTTGCGCAGGTGCTCGAACATTTCGACGGAAACGACCCGGTCGAAGCGGTCGTCGGTGTCGAACAGGTTGATGTCGCGGGTGAGCACCCGCACGTTGGCCAGGCCCCGCTGCCTGGCCTGGGCCTCGATGTATTCGCGCTGCGAATTGGAGTTGGAGAGCGCGGTGATGCGGCTGCCCGGGTACTTTTCGGCCATCCACAGGGTGAGTGAGCCCCAACCGCAGCCCAGCTCCAGCACGTCCTGCCCGTTGGCCAGGCCCGCGCGCTCGCAGGTGGCGGCAAGCGCGGCGGATTCGGCTTCTTCCAGGGTCCGGGTGCCTTCGGGCCAGTAGCAGCTGCTGTACTTGCGGTGGTTGCCGAGGACTTCGCCGAAGAAGGCGGCAGGAACTTCGTAGTGCTGCTCGTTGGCTTTTTCAGGGAGCGGGGCGAGGTGGGAAGCGCTCATCCGGGCGACGAAATCCTGTGTCAGCTCGGCGACAGCCAGGGCGTTGCCGGCATGGAGTTCGGTCAGGCGCTCCTTCAAGAGGCGGCGGATGCCGCGGCGGATGAAGGGGTCGGGGACCAGGCCTTTTTCGACCCAGCGGATGGCGAATGTGATGTCCTGCGGCATGGCGGTTCCTGTTTGGCGGCACGTCGGAGGGCGTGCCGTAGGCACTGGTACGCGGCAAATCGGTTTTTGGATGAGGCCGTCCGATTTTGGCGGGTGATTTCCCCCGGCTGCTATAAAACCGAGCGCCCTTTCCGTCACCGGTGCACCGCACAACAGGACCAAGCCCCATGAACGCCGAACAACGCAAAGCCTTCATCGACGCACTGAAGCTCCGATTCGCCCAGAACAAGCATCGACACCCCGCAGCCGAGTGGGCCGCCGTGCTCGATCGCCTTCAGGCCAGCACCAAAAAACTGAGCTCGCTCTTCGAAATGGAGCAAACAGGCGGTGAACCCGACGTCATCGGCGCAGCGGACCACGAGGGCGCCTACCTGTTCTGCGATTGCGCCGCTGAAACCCCGCAAGGCCGCAGAAGCCTGTGCTTCGACGCCGAGGCCTTGCACTCCCGAAAAGAAAACAAGCCCGGAGGCAACGTCATCGACACCGCCGCGGCAATGGACGTTGCGCTGCTGACCGAAGCGCAATACCGCGCGCTGCAGACATTCGGCGAGTTCGACCTGAAGACATCCAGCTGGATCGCAACGCCCCCGGAAATCCGCAAGCTCGGCGGTGCCTTGTTCTGCGACAGGCGCTACGGCATGGTGTTCGTCTATCACAACGGGGCGCAGTCCTACTACGCATCGCGCGGGTTCAGAGCCTCGCTCAGGATCTGAGCCCGATGATGGAGGCACCGTCCACGCGGCACGCCAACCATCCCAATCGATCATTCATTCGTCCATGCGCAACCTGATCGTCGTCCTGGGCGACCAACTGAGCCTCTCCAGCGTGGCCTTCGAAGGCTTCGACGCCGCGCAAGACCGCATCTGGATGGCCGAGGTGCCAGAAGAATCGGAGCATGTGCCGAGCACCAAGATGCGCACGGCCCTCTTTCTTTCGGCGATGCGCCACTTTGCCGAGGCGCTCACCTCGCGCGGAATGCCCGTCGACTACCTGAAGCTGGGCACGCATCCTTTCGCCTCGATCGAGGCTGCCCTGGCCGACGCCTTGTCGCGCCACCGCCCCGACGCGGTCGTGATGGTCGAGGCGGGCGAATGGCGGCTGGAGCAAGCGATCGCAAAGACATGCCGGGCCGCAAACGTGCGCCTTGCGGTCCGCGACGATCTGCACTTCATGGCCTCGCGCGCCGAGTTCGCGGAGCACGCGCAAGGCAAGCAGCGCCTGGTGATGGAGGCCTTCTACAGAAAGATGCGCGTCAAGCACGAAGTGCTGCTCGACGAACGCGGCCAGCCCGAAGGCGGGCAATGGAATTTCGACCACGACAATCGGGGCGCCTTCGGCCGCAACGGCCCGGGCATGCTGCCGCCGCCGACCTCCTTCGCGCCCGATGCCATCACCCGCGAAGTGCTGGCCGACGTGGAGACGCATTTCGGCGACCACTACGGCAGCGCCGAGCGGTTCGACTGGCCGGTCACGCGCGAACAGGCCCTCGTTGCCATGAACGACTTCATGGCCTTCAGGTTGCAGGACTTCGGGCGTTTTCAGGACGCGATGTGGACCGACGAGCCATTTCTGTATCACGGGCTCCTGTCTTCGTCGTTGAACCTCAAGCTCCTGGACCCGCGCGAAGTGATCGATGCGGCCGTGGCGCAGTGGCGTGCGGGCGCAGTGCCGCTGGAATCGGTCGAAGGCTTCGTGCGGCAGATCCTGGGATGGCGCGAGTTCATGCGGGGCGTGTACTGGTGGCGAATGCCCGACCTGGCCGACGCCAACGCGCTGGACCACCACCAAGACCTGCCCGGCTGGTACTGGACGGGCGAGGTCGGCATGAACTGCATGAAGCAGGCCATCGGCCAGACCTTGCGAACGGGCTATGCGCACCACATCCAGCGCCTGATGGTCACCGGCAACTTCGCGCTCACCTTCGGCGTTGCGCCGGCGCAGGTGCATGCGTGGTACCTGTCGGTGTATGTCGACGCGGTGGAGTGGGTCGAGCTGCCGAACACGGTGGGCATGTCGCTCTTTGCGGACGGCGCGCGCTTCGTGACCAAGCCCTATGCGGGCGGCGGCGCCTACATCAACCGAATGAGCAACTATTGCGGCGGCTGCCGGTACAAGCCGGGCACGCGCAGCGGCGAAGGCGCGTGCCCTGTCACGGTGATGTACTGGGACTTCGTGGCACGCCATGAACGAATGCTCGAAAGCAATCCGCGCACCGTGGTGATGACGCGCAACCTGCAGCGCTTCAGCGCCGATGAGCGCGCGGCGATTCGGCGTACCGCGAATGACATGCGCGAGCGGCCGGAGCTGCTTTGAAGATCAGATGACGGACGACGCACCCAAGCTCGCCAGCGACGAGCAAATCGCGCAGACCGTCTTCGCGCTGCTGGCGCAACGCGATGCTGCTGCTTCGATCTGCCCGTCGGAGGTTGCACGTACGCTGGCGAGCAGTGATCTCGACTGGCGTGCGTTGATGCCTGCTGTGCGTCGCGTTGCCGCGACGCTGGCAACCAAGGGCTCGCTGCGGGTCACTCGGGGGGCTGACGAGGTCGATGCGAGGTCTCCAGGCGGACCGGTGCGCTTGCGTCGGCCGAAGTAGGCGCGCTGAGACTAGGGGCGAGACATTGAAATCGGCGCATGCCTGCTGCGCGAGCGCGAACGTTCGCCACACCCTTTTCGGTGAGTACGTAAGGTGCCGTGCGCCGGCCACCGCAGCCTGTGTTTGAGGTCACAGTTTGTGACCTCAAAGCGGTCCGCTCCTCCGACGAGAGCTGAAACATGAAATCGGAGTCCAGCATCACGCACTGTTCGAGCAATGACAAGATGCGGCGACTTGATGAGCTGACCTACCGGGCACCTCTTGCAAGAACCGGCATTCCCGAGAAAACATCGATGCCCCTACAGCCTCAGGCCCCACTCCCGATGCTGGAACAATGCGCCCACCATGGACGGCCTCGACCTCATCAAAACATTCCGCGAAGTCGCGTTCCGCCGCAGCTTCTCCCGCGCCGCCGATTCGCTCGGCATGTCCAAGGCCACCGTCAGCCGCTATGTGGCCGAGCTTGAAACGCGCAGCGGCGTGCGTCTGCTCAACCGCTCCACCCGCTCGCTGAGCCTCACCGATGCCGGCCAGGTGCTGCTGGACCGCAGCGCCGAACTGGTGGCCATGGCCGAGAGCACGCTCAACGACCTGCAGGGCCACGGGGCCCATCCGCGTGGGCGCCTGCGGATGAGCGCGCCCAACGGAATGATCGGGGGGTGGCTGTCCGACGTGATGGCCGCGTTCATCAACCTCTACCCCGAGGTGTATGTGAGCCTGGTGTTCACCAACCGCGACATCGACCTGATCGAGGAAGGCATCGACATCCACCTGACCGGCGGCCGCATCGACGACATGAACCTCATCGTGCGGCGGCTGGTGCAATACGACATGGTGGTGTGCGCGTCGCCCGCCTACTGGGCGCGGCGCGGCATTCCGCAGGTGCCCGAGGACATGGGCCGCCACGACATGCTGAGCTATGCGTCGATGCCGACCACGCACCTGCCCTTCGAGACCGACGGCAAGCCGCACGACGTGGCAGTGCACAGCCGCATGGAGGCCAACGATGCGATGGCTCTCATCGAGCTGGCGCTGCGCGGCGTGGGCGTGGCCTATGTGCCGGAGCCGCTGGCGCAATCGCATCTGGAGCGCGGCGCGCTGGTGCCGGTGCTGCGCGAGCACATGCCGCACGACCACTGGCTGTATGCGGCCTACTCGCAGCGCCGCCACAACAGCGCGGCGATGCGCGCAATGCTCGACTTTCTGGAGCAGTCGATGGGGCCGGCCCCGAAGCCGGCCATGCCGCCCGCAACGCCGGTGTCGCCGCCTGCGTGCGCTTTTCCCAGGGCAACAACCGACACCGTGTGACGGGCCGAGTCGTGATGCAATCCGGCACATGACGACCTCTTCTTCTTTCCTCATCCGCCCGCCCACACCCGACGACCACGCAGGCTGGAAGCCGCTCTGGGACGGCTACAACGCCTTCTACGGACGCGAAGGCGCGACCGCCCTGGCCGACACGATCACGCAAGCCACGTGGCAGCGTTTCTTCGACGCCTATGAGCCCACGCATGCGCTGCTTGCGGAGCGCGACGGCCGGATCGTGGGCCTGGCCCACTACCTCTTTCACCGCAGCACCGTGCGCATCGAGCCGACCTGCTACCTGTCGGACCTGTTCACGCTGTCATCGGAGCGTGGCCAGGGCGTGGGGCGGCAGTTGATCCAGGGCGTGTACGCGCATGCGCAGCGCGTGGGCGGCCACCGCGTGTACTGGCAGACGCATGTGGACAACGCAGCCGGGCGCACGCTCTACGACAAGGTGGCGTTGCACGAAGGCTTCATCGTGTACGGCACGCTTGTCTGAGCACTGCGGCTGCGGCTCGGAAGGGGCTCAAGAAACCGACGACGCCGCCTGCAGCATCGCGCCCATCTTCTGGTGGATCAGGTTCACGGCCTTCAGGGGCCGGAGCATCACCTTGAACTCGACGATCTTGCCCGCGTCGTTCCACTTGATCATGTCGACGCCGTTGACCGCGATGCCTTCGAGCTCGACCTCGAATTCGAGCACCGCATCGCGCTCGCCCTTGAGCTCGCGCACGTAGCGGAAGCTGTCGTTGAAGAACACCTCGAAGGCCGCTGTCAGGTACTTGGCGGTGACGGCCTTGCCCAGTTGCGGCTTGTGCACCACGGGCGAAAGAAAAACGGCGTCGTCGTCCAGCAGGGCATCGAGCCCCTTTGCGTCATGCGACTTGACGAGCTGGTGCCAGGTGGCGAGTGTGTCGATGGCCATCAAGAGTCTCCTCGTGCAGTGATGCGGCGCAGTCTACGTGCCCGAGTGCGTGGCTGGCTACACGATGGCCAACCCCGGTCAGTACTTGATGGTGACCCCGGCCTTCACGCCGTTGTTCGCCTTGCCGTCGGAAGACACGCCGCCAGTGAGCGACACGTCGCCGCCCGTGCTCGCGCCCACCGAGTACGTGGGCCTGGGTGTGGAGGTGTCGGTGCCGATGTAGGTGCCGCTGCCGTCCGGGCGCTCGACACCGATGGTCGCGCCCTTGGTGTAGGCCGAGGTTTCGGTAGGCTGGACGTTGGGCGCAACGTACACGGTGCCCTTTTCACCGCTGTCGATGGGCACCTTGACGGGTTCGGCGATGGCTGCGGTGCTCGCGCACAGCGCGGCCACGGTCAGGCTTGCAAGGATCAGTTTGCTCATCGGACCATGCTCGCGGGTAGGTGATGCCGTGCCTGTAGGACAAAGCGAAGCATGCGGGCCGGACATGCCGGGCTTGATGGCAAAGGTTGTCCTCATGCCACCTTCGGCTCCGGCAGGATCGCCGTCAACGCAAAGTCGATGAGGTGCAGCCAGGTCGCCTCCAGCCCCATGATGTTGTGATGGTCGGAGGCGGGCACGGTCTCCACGCTCACGGGCGTGGGCCATGCCGCGATGAGCTTGGCCGAACGCTCGGGCAGCACCACGTCGTCGTGCGCGGCCAGCAACACCTGGGTTTTTGCGGCCACCTCCGCGCAGTGGGTGAGCGAGTCGAAGCGATGGCGCAGCAGCAGCGACAGCGGAACCAGCGGAAAGCGGCGCTTGGCCACTTCCAGCATCGAGTCGTAGGGCGTGACCAGTTGCAGGCTCGCAAAGTCCTGCCGCGCCACCAGCTGTATCGCCACGCCCGTGCCCAGGCTCCGGCCGACCACGTGCAGGCGCGCATGCGGGAACGCGCGGCGCAGGTGCTTGGCGAACTGGCTCGCGTCTTCCACCGAGGCGATTTCCGAAGGGTGCCCTTGCGAATCGGCCACGCCCCGGTAGTTGAGCGCGGCGAAGCCGAAGCCTTCGGGCAGCCAGTGCAGCGTTTGCGCGGTGGCGCGAACATCTTCGCCCCGGCCCGCGAAATAGATGAACAGGTCCTGCAGCGCTTCTTCGCCCTGCGGGTGATAGACGTAGCCACGCACCATGCCGCCGGGCACGGTGTGCGAGTAGGTGGAAAAGTCGTCCGACAAAGGAACGACGGGGAGCTTGCGGGCGTTGAACAGGATGTGCCCCTGCCGCGTTGCAAGCAGGGTCCAGTACGCCGCGAGACTTCCGATGGCTGCTGCCGAAACGGAGAGTGCGATGCGGGCGGCTTTGGTAGACGACAAGGTGTGATTTCCAGACGGCGCGGGGCCGGTGTGCGAAGCCCCTAGTTTCGCCGGGTTCACTTCACCTCTGGTTGGGGTGCGGCTTCGGTAACTTTTTGCTGCGAGCGCCGATGGCCCCGGCGCCGGCGCCGGCGGCTTTCACGATTCGGCGGAAGGTCGGGCACTCCATGTGGCTGGGCGCGGGGCAGACCGCGGCGTGGCGCAGGCCGTCTCGCATGGCGCTCAGCTTGCGGATGGTCCGGTCGAGTTCGTCCGCCTTGTCCGCAAGCGCCTGCCGGTCGATGCGCGGCTGGCCCTCGGGTGCGAACATGCGCGCGATCTCGTCGAGCGAGAAACCGGCGGCGCGCCCCACCGCGATCAGCGCAAGGCGCTCGAGCACGGCGGCGTCGAACAACCGGCGCAGCCCCTGCCGGCCGGTGGAGGCAATCAGCCCCTTTTCGTCGTAGTAGCGCAGCGTGGACGCGGGGATGCCGGAGCGCCGCGCCACCTCGGCAATGTCCAGGTGCGTCATCCGCTTGACCTCAAGTCGACTTGAAGTTGCACAGTCTAGCTTCCGCCTCTTTCAGGGGCACGCAAGAAGGATCAAAGCCATGGTTGCCGCACACCCGCCCAACAACGAACAAACCGCGCTCTGGAACGGCCGCGCAGGCCACGCGTGGGTCGACGAACAGGCGGTGCTCGACCGCATGTTCGAGCCCTTCGAGCACCTGCTCGTCGATGCGGTGCGCGCCGCGTCGGCGCTGCGGGTGCTGGACGTCGGCTGCGGCACGGGCAGCACCACGCTCGCCATCGCGCGGCTGCTCGGTGCCGGGGGGCGCTGCACCGGGGTGGACATCTCCGCGCCGATGCTCGCCAGGGCCTGGTCGCGCAGCGAGCGCGAAGACACGCCCGCCGGCTTCATGCAGGCCGACGTGCAGGGGCACGCCTTCGAGCCCGCGAGCTTCGACATGGTCGTCTCGCGCTTCGGCGTGATGTTCTTCGAGGACCCGGTGGCCGCCTTCGCGAGCCTGCGGCGGGCCGCGAAGGCCGGTGCGCCGCTGCGCGCCATCGCGTGGCGCAGCGCGGCGGAGAACCCTTTCATGACGACGGGAGAGCGCGCAGCGGCGCCACTGCTGTCGAACATGCCGGTGCGCCAGCCCGGCGCGCCGGGGCAGTTCGCTTTTGCGGACCGACTGCGCGTTGCATCCATCCTGCAGCAGAGCGGATGGGGCGACATCGACATCCAGCCGATCGACGTGGACTGCACGCTGCCCGAGAAGGAACTGGTGGGCTATCTCACGCGGCTCGGCGCCGTCGGGCAGGTGCTCCAGGACGCGGCCGAACCGACGCGCAAACGGGTGATCGACGCGGTGCGCGCGGCATTCGAGCCGTATGTGCGTGGCGACGAAGTTCGTTTCCCCGCGGCGTGCTGGATGCTCTGTGCCCGCGCGCCGAAGGAGGCCGCCGGTGTCTGATGCCGCGAACTGGGTAGCGCATGAGCGCCGCGTAGCGCGCTCAACGCCCGAGCCTGGCCCTCAGTTCGCCGATGCGCGAATCCCATCCGCTTGGCTTGCCTTCGGCCCATAGTTGGGCAAGCTCCGAAGACTTCCGGTCCGCCACGCGGGCAAGGGCCTGACGCGCACGCGGTGCGAGCGCGCGCACCTCGGGTTCATTCGCCTTGGCGAAACAAGCTGTGGCTTGCGGACCAGGCACCTTGGGGCCTTTACCGTCGGCGCTGGCAATGACTTGCGCGGCGGCCACCGCGATAGACCCGTCTTCAGCGTCCAGGTAACCAGGGCGCAATGCTGCCTCGATGGCGCGCGTGATGGCGGTACGCCCCGAGGGCTTTGCGCATTCGGAGAGCCAGTCCATTGCATCGTCGTTGTCGAAGGGACCCTCTCCCCATGCGCCGGCAGTGGCAGAAATGCTCACCGCCAGCGCGAACGCGGCGACACTGACTCGTTTCATTTTTTTCATTTCCGTAGCTCTCACTTTTGATGGCGCCATGACCGACTCTCGACCACCCGTGAAGACCAAGAAGGATCAGCGGTTAAGAACAACCCTGGCCGTGCTCTTCGTTTTTTTCGGCTTCGCCCTTATGGGACTGTTGTTCGGGTACGGAAGGGGTGGGAACTCAACGAGCATTGTGGGCAGCGAGATATGCAAAGCGACCTGCATGGAGCGGGGTTGGCAGAACGGCCTGCTGGTTTCGCCGAGCGATGCTGCATCAGGCGGGCCGCACGGTCCCAAGACCTGCGAATGCCGATGACGCCGTGATCGACCACTGCTGCCGCGGCTCGCACGCTCTATCTAGCCCGGCCAGCACCCGCAACACCCTGACATTTTCCTCGCGCCCCAACGCGACCAGATCGGGCAAGCTTCTGCAGGCGTTTCCGGCTGCGTGCCTTCGGCGTGGAATCGAGAGTCGGCAAGGATTCGCGCTGAAGTGGCGCAGGTACCGAAGCGTCGCATGATGACCAGGGCACCCGCCCAGACACCCAAACGACTGATGACACGCTTGGCAAACTGCGAGCAGGACGCCTCGCCTGTCAGCACACGATGCGCACAACTGAAACCCTTGTAGGGCGAGATGAATCGCTGGTATCCGTCGATTGCGGCCAGCGCAAAAAATCTCATGGTGTCCCCTTACTTCGAGCGCGATTCACTTCGACCGATCGGAGCATAAAAGCTCCCACCCGAGACCGGCAGCCCAGCCGATCCCCACCAACCATGCGCCAGCCTGGACAGTATCAATGTCGGCCGGTGCAATCCAGTGGACCGCCATCGCAACAAGCAGTCCGGCCACGGCACCGACGCAAGACCAAAGAGAAAGAAGGACATCAAACATTTGGAAGATCCAGACATTCAATTGGCCCGGTGCTGCCGATTCGCGCGGAAGCTCGCGCGAGAAACACCGCTACCCAAGACAACGGGCTTGCGCATTGCAGAAGGCCGCGAGGCCAGATCGCCTGCTGGGTGACCAGACCGCAAAGTCGTGGGCCCGATCAATTCAATCGCACTTCTGAAACCGCACGCATTCGTCGACAACGCGGATCGAGGTCAGCGTGTTCTCGCCGTCGATGCGCTTCGACGTGAACTTGACCGACGACCCCACGGGAATGTCGGCAAGCGGCGACGGATCGAGCACCCTGAAGATCTGCGTCATGAAAGGAATCTTGGCTCTCGGCAGCAGCTTCAGCCGCGCGTAGAACTTGCCGTCGGATTCCTTGTGAAAGCTCTCCAGGCGCGCACGGGTCATGACCGGCTCGGCCTCGCGCTTGGCCTCGGCGGGGCGCTGTTCAATCGGCTGAGCCGCGATGCAACCCATCGCGACAGTGCCCATGCCGACCCAGACGATGATGCGCAGGGAAGCGTTCATGTGTTCACTCCTCGGATGCAGGGGGTGGCTCGCCGTATGCAAACGCCAGCTTCGTCTCGATGCCGTAGAGCGCCAGCAGGCCCAGCACATGCCCGATGGCAACGCCGGGTTCGCCCGATTCGATGCGCGCGATGGTTTGCACGTGCACGCCCAGCCGCGCCGCCGCCGCGGACTGCCCTTCGCCGGCCTTGGTGCGCGCCAGCTTGGCCTGCGCACCCATGTGCCGGATTGCCTGGAGGGCTTTGCTGTCGATGTCTGCGGAGATGCGTTTGCCTTGGGCCATCGCAAGATTGTCGCTGCACAATCTGCGCCGTGCCTGCAACCCTGCCCCACTCCCCGCCAGACGCCGAGCCCCAGCTTTACTGGCTCTATCTGCTGGAATGCGAAGGCGGCGTGTACTACGCGGGCATCGCGCTCGACGTGGAGCAGCGCTTCTTCCAGCACGTCTTCGGACTGGGCGCCAAGTTCACACGCGCGCGTCCGCCGCTGCGCGTGCTGGCGGCCCGCGAATACCCGGACAAGGGCGCCGCGCTGCGGGCGGAGATCAAGGTCAAGGCCTTGCCCCGCGCGCGCAAGCTGGCCTTCTTCAACAGCGCTGCCTAGCCTGCTTGCATCACTTCCCCGGGGTCATCTCGCGGTCCCGGAGGCCACCACGTTCTCGATGGCCTGCTTCAGCAGACTCAGGCCCAGGTCGATCTCCGCATCGCTCACGGTCAGCGGCGGCGCGATGCGAAACACACCGCCCATGCCCGGAAGCTGCACGATGTTCATGCTGAGGCCGAGCGTCATGCATTCGCGGGTGATGGCCGCTCCCAGGTCGGGCGCGCCTTCCTTGCCGGCGCGGCTCTTCACGATCTCGATGCCCAGCAACAGGCCCCGGCCGCGCACGTCGCCGATGCAGTCGAACTCACGCTGCAGCGCGCGCAAGCCGTTCTCCAGCCGCTGGCCGGCGACCCGGGCACGGTCGACCAGGTTGTCGCGCGTGACCACCTCGAGCACCTTCAGACCGACCGCGGCCGGCAGCGGATCGGAGACGTGCGTGGTGTAGAACAGAAAGCCGCGCGCGTGGCACTCTTCCTCGATCTGCGCCGAGGTCAGCACCGCCGACAGCGGCAGGCCGGCGCCCAGCGTCTTCGACAGCGTGAGGATGTCGGGCACCACGCCGTCGCGCTCGAAGGCGAACATCAGGCCGGTGCGGCCCACGCCGGTTTGCGCCTCGTCCAGGATCAGCAGCATGCCGCGCTCGACGCACTTGTTCTTCAGCGCGGCCAGATAGCCCGGCGGCAGGTCGATGAGCCCGCCCGAACTCAGGATGGGCTCGGCAATGAAGGCCGCGAGATTGCCGCTGGACTGCCGGTCGATCAGGTCGAAGGCGTAGTCGAGTTCGGCCTGCCAGTCGAAGCTGCCGTTGCGCTCGAAGCGCGGCCGGTAAGGGTACGGCGCGGGAATCGCGAACGAGCCCACCGCGGCCGGTCCGTAGCCCTTGCGGCCGGCGCTGTAGGTGGCCGAGGCCGCGCCGCCGGTCATGCCGTGCCACGACTGGGCGAAGCTGACGATCTCGTACTTGCCGGTGTAGAGCTTGGCCATCTTGATGGCGGCCTCGTTGGCCTCGGCGCCGGTGCTCAGCAGCATCGAGCGGTCCAGGCCGGGCGGCGTGATCTCCGCGAGGCGGGTGGCCAGGTCGACCACCGGGCGGCTCAGCATGCCGCTGAAGAGGTGGTCCAGGTTGCGCGCATGCTCGGCCACCACACCGGCGACCTCGGGATGGCCGTGGCCCAGCAGCGAACTCATCTGGCCGGATGTGAAATCGAGAATGGCCCGTCCGTCCGCGTCGTACACGAAGCTGCCCTGTGCGCGCTCGATGATCATCGGCTCGAAGCTGCCGCCGTAGCGGATCAGGTGGCGGTGCGCGTTGCTCCAGAAAGCGGGGTCGGTGTTGCGGGACATCGCAAGCTCCTGAGGGATTGATTTCCATCGAGCTTACGAACGGCGAAGAAACAAGAAAAGCTAATATGTCTTAACCTAGATATCAGCCGGCCTTATGTGTCGCCCTGCACCGTGACTCGTCATCTCGACATCGACCTGCTGCGCACCTTCGTCGCGATTGCAGAAACCCGCACCCTCGGCCGCGCCGCCGGAAAGATCGGCCGCACGCAGGCCGCGGTGAGCATGCAGGTCAAGAAGCTCGAAGCCATGCTCGAGCAGCCGCTGCTCAACCGCACCGGCCGCGGCGTGGTGCTCACGATGCACGGCGAACGCCTGCTGGGCCATGCGCTCGTCATCCTCAGGCACCACGACGCCGCCGTGGCCGACATTTCGGGCGCGGGGCTCTCGGGCACGGTTCGCTTCGGCTGCCCCGACGACTATGCGACGGCGTTCCTTCCGCACATCTTGCGCAGCTTTGCGGGCCGGCATCCGCAGGTGTTTGTCGAAGTGGTGTGCGCGCCCACGCCGCGGCTGAAGGAGCGACTCAGGAAGCATGCGCTCGACCTCGCGCTGATCTCCACCACCGATGCCGAAGACAAGGCCTCGGTGATCCGCCACGAGCCGCTGGTGTGGGTGGGCAACAGGCACGACGACGCGGTGTCGCACGAGCCGCTTCAGCTGGCCCTTTCCGACCCCGACACCCTGGACCACAGCGCGGCCTGCGAAGCGCTCGATGCGGTCAAGCGGCCGTACCGCGTGGCCTACGCGAGCGGCAGCATCTCGGGCCTGCTGGCCGTGGTGCGCTCGGGCCAGGCCATCGCGGTGCTGACGCAGGCCGCCGTGCCGGACGATCTGCAAATTCTGGCGCCGGGCAAGCGGCTGCCGAAGCTGCCGGTCGTGGGGCTCACGGTGAAGTTCGATCTGAAAAGCCCGCCTGCGCTGGTGGCGGAGTTTGCGGAGCATCTGCGGAAGGTCTTGCCCGCGCTGTAGGCGCCGATCTTGTTTGCGCTATTTGCGCTGCACGATCACCGCCGCCGGCGCATCCGCCATCGCCAGCGGATTCAACACCGGCGCCGCCACCCGCGTCAGCGTGTTCCGGTCCGTGTGATGGAAGGGCTCGGCCTGTCCCTGGATCTGCATCACCGTGTCCTGGTCGTAAGACCAGGTGCCGTCGGGGTTGATCGTGACCGTGATGTTCCACGCCAGCGTGGTGAAGGCGTGCTCGATGAAAGGATTCGACACGATGCCGTTCACCAGGCTGCCGCGTTCGGCGCTGAGCGTGAAGCGCGTGTCGCCGGCTTTCGCGTGGCCGCTGGCCATGGCCACCTGGCCGCGCGGAATGGCCAGCGTGTGCATCACGGTGCCGGTGGCCGGCTCCCACAGCCAGTAGCCGACCTGGTCGTGGTACATCTTGGTGAGGCCGGGCTTGTGGATGTAGGTGTGATAGCGCAGGCCGTACAGCAACTGGGGGCTATTGGTCTGCGGGTCGATGGGCTGCAGCTCGTAGCGCTCGACGTAGACCTGCGTCTTCGGGCCTTCGCGCTTGGGCTTGACGTCGACGCCGCGTGCGCCCTCCCAGACACCGGCCATGGCGCGCAGCGGACCCAGGTTGGCGAGGGTGTCGGGGTCGGCGTTGGGCTCGGTGTAGATGTCTTCGGGCGTCGTGGTCATGGTGTTGCGCAGGGGGCGAAAGGCTTGCGATTTTGCTTGAGCGCTTCAAGGCGCTCGATGTTCGAAGGCGCACGCATCACAGCGTCTCCCAAACCTGCACCAGCCCGACGAGATGAACAACGCCGAAGACCAGGCACACCAGCGAGCTCCACACCCAGAATGCGCTGAGGCGCCGCCGGTCGAAAACGAAGAGCGCCACCGGCACCAGCCCGCGCAGCAGGTACACGGCGGTGATGGCGGGCAGCACGAACGCCAGCAGCGGCAGCGGATCGATCACGCCAGCGCCGGAGAGCGCATACGCAGCCCAGGTCGCCAGCACGCCGGCGATCACCACGGTGAGCACCGGCGGATACCAGTGCCCCGCCGCCGCACCCGAGGCCATGCGTTCGCCCGCGCCGAAGAAGCGGTACCACGCGGGGCCGCCGACGATGACGCACAAGTGCAGCAGCGCGGCGATGGCGCTGAGGACGGCGCCGGCGATCAACGGAATGTTGTATGTCATCAAGTCTTTCAGCCCGCCACCCGCTCCCCGGGCCGATGCGATGGTGCCCGGCTCGTCGACCGGCCAGCGTTTGCTGATGGGCGAAGCGAGATCCGACGCTCCTAGTCGTCGCGCGGAACGGTCGGGTCTGGGGCTGCCAGCACGCGGTCGATGCGGCGGCCCTCGAGCGCGACGATCTCGAAGATCCATCCTGCGCACTCGATGTGCTCGCCCACGGCCGGCAGGCGGCCCGACACCGACATCAGCAGGCCGGCCACCGTGTTGTAGCGGCCCCGGTCTTCTTCGGGCAATTCGCGGATGCCCAGGCGCGCGCGCAATTCCGACACCGGCATCAGGCCGTCGAGCTCCCACACGCCGTCGGGCCGCTCGCGCGCCCAGGCGTCGGTCTGCATGCCAGGCTGCAGCTCGCCGGTGATGGCCTCGAGCAGGTCGCGCGGGGTCATGAGGCCCTGCACCACGCCGTATTCGTCCACCACGAACACCAGCCGGCCGGCGCGGGCGCGGAACTGTTCGAGCAATTCCATGCCGGTGAGGGTTTCGGGCACGAACACGGCGGGCGTGGCCTCCTGGCCCAACACGCCGGCGTGGGCGGCGCCCAGGCGCAGCAGGTGCGCCACGCTGATCACACCGACCACGTCGTCCAGCGAGTTGCGGCAGACCGGGTACCAGGAATGCACCAGGTTGAGCGCGGCCGCATCGGCCACCTTCTGCAGCGCCTGCGACACGGTGTTGGAGGCGTCCAGCCATTCGATGTCGGCACGCGGGATCATCAGCGACGAGAGGCGGCGGTCGTCCAGATGGAACACGTTGCGCACCATCTGGTGCTCGTGCTGCTCGATGACGCCGGCGTCCACGCCTTCTTCGAGGCTGGCGGAAATTTCTTCTTCAGTCACCGAGCGCGCGGCGTTGGCGTCGATGCGCAGCACCCGCAGCATGGTGGCGGTCGCGCCCGCCAGCAGCCACACGAAGGGCTTGGCGCCCTTGGCCAGGCCGCGCATGGGGCGCGAGACGAAGCGCGCGACCGGCTCGGGGTACAGCTGGCCGATGCGCTTGGGCACCAGCTCGCCGAAGATGATGGTGAAGAAGGTGATGCCGGTCACCACCACGGCGGTGGAAACGATGCTGGCAGTGCCCGCGCCCATGCCCAGGTCTTCCATCCACACCGCGAGCGGCGCGGCGAAGGCGGCCTCGCCGACGATGCCGCTGAGCATGCCGATCGAGGTGATGCCGATCTGCACCGTCGAGAGGAATTGCGTGGGCGATTCCATCAGCTTGAGCGCGGCGGCGGCGCCGGTGTCCCCCGTTTCGGCCAAGGCGGCGAGGCGTGCGCGCCGGCTGGTTGAAAGGGCCATTTCGGACATTGCGAACACCGCATTGAGGGTGGTCAGCAAGGCCAGCAGCAGGACATCCATGAACAGGGGGAGAGAATGAGGGAATGTCACTTTACTGTATCGGCGACGTGCAGGGCTGCGACCCTGCCCTCGGGCGGCTGCTGGCGGAGATCGATTTTTCGCCCAGCCGCGACACCCTCGTGCTCCTTGGCGACCTGGTCAACCGGGGCCCGGATTCGGCAGCGGTGCTGCGGCGCGTGCAGGGCTACGGCGCCTCGGCGCGCAGCGTCCTGGGCAACCACGACCTGCATCTGTTGGGCGTGGCGCACGGCGCGCGCAAGGCCGGCCGCAAGGACACGCTGGCCGACCTGCTGGCCGCGCCCGACAGCGAGGCGCTGCTCGACTGGGTGCGCCACCAGCACATGGCGCTGCACATGCAGATCGGCCAGGGCGACAAGGCAAGCGACCTGCTGATGGTCCATGCCGGCGTGCTGCCGCAGTGGACCGTGGGCGACACGCTGGCGCTGGCGTCGGAGGTCGAATCGGTGCTGCGCGGGCCGGCGCTGGGCGACTTCCTGCTCACCATGTACGGCGACGAACCGGCGCAATGGAGCGACAGGCTCACCGGCAGCGCGCGCCTGCGCGTCATCGTCAACGCACTCACGCGCATCCGCTACTGCACGCCCGAGGGCGCAATGGAGTTCGAGAGCAAGGACGGCTCCATCCCCGGACCCGAAGGCTTTCTGCCGTGGTTCGATGTGCCGGGGCGCAAGACGGCGGCGGCCACGGTCGCCTTCGGCCACTGGTCGACGCTGGGCTGGCTCTCGCGGCCCGACCTGCTCTCGACCGACACCGGCTGCGTATGGGGCGGGTGCCTGAGCGCGGTGCGCTTCGGCGCGACGCTGGACGAGCGCGAGCTGATCCAGGTTCAGTGCGAGCAGGCGCAAAAGCCTGGGAAGTCGGCCTGACCGGCCTGGGCGCCATGCCCGGGCGCCGGCCCGCTCAGTGCGCGGCGCCCTCGCCCTCGTTCCAGTTCAGAAGACCCAGGCGCGTCGCCTCGTGCACCGCCTGCACGCGCGACTTGACGCCCAGCTTGCGGTAGATGCTCTTGACCTGGGTGTCGATGGTGCTGGCCGATCGGATCAGCGCCTCGGCGATCTTGCGGTTGCTCCATCCCCTGGACACCAGCTGCAGCACCTGCTGCTCACGCGGCGACAGCCTGACGCTCGGCGAGGCTGCCGCCTGCCGGTGCGACCCCTTGGCCATGAGCGCCGGTACCGCTTGCGGAGCCGGCGGCCGTGACCGCGCGGAGGCGGCGATCACGCCCAGGATGTGGCGCGCCATCCGCGACGCCCCCGGCGCGTCGCCGCGCTCGATGGAAAACATCAGCAGCGCCAGTTCCGCCTCGTTGGCTTCGGTGAAAAGATAGCCGGCAGCACCTGCCGCCAACGCCGGGCTGACCGGTTGCTCCTGGGGTTGGGAAGAGCCTGATTGCATGTCGATGTCCGCTTGGAAAGTCGATGCGACCATGCGGCCGCTGGGATGCAAGGTTGATTCCCCCGCCCAGCGCGGCTTGACCGTGCGTCTCAGTTCTTGCGAGAATCCGCGCGAAATCAGGCATTTTTTAATACTTCTTAACATTTGTTTCGTGGACTGCCTCGCATTCCACGGCGTGCCTGCCCCGATTCGATGAACCTTCGCGACCCCGCGGCCGGCGCCTTCTTGGCGCCGAAGGGCCTGGCCCACAGCCACTTCAGCGTGAAGGAAGAACCGCCGGCGCAGCGGCTGCTGGCCTGGCGCAGCCGGGTGGGCCACGTGATCGACGTGCTGCATTCGTCGTCCGATCTGCAGAAACCGTTCGACGCCGCCATCGACCGCTACGAAGCCGGCGGCCTGGTGTTTACCGATTGCCGCTCCGACGCGATGCTGCTCGACCGGTCGCTCGCACGCATCTCCAGGGACCGGGTGCGCGACTACGCCTTTCATGTGTTCGTCGAAGGCGGCGTCGACGACATGGCGCTGCGCGGCAAGCCGCAGGCCGCGGACGCATCCACCACCAGCGTGCTGGCGCTGGACATGAGCCAGCCGGTGCGCATGCGCCGCAGCGCCTGCCGGGTGCTCACCTTCTTCGTGCCGGGCGCGATGGTGGCCGAAGTCTTTCCCGATCCCGAGGCCATTCACGGCCGCACGATCCGCAACAACACGCCGCTCGCGCGGCTGGCCATCGAGCACGCGGCAACGTTGGGCCAGAACATCGCGGGCCTGAGCGCGCCCGCGGCGGAAAGCGCAATGCGCACCGGCACACAACTGCTGGTCTCGGCCTTCGGCAAGCAGGCGGGCCTGAGCGGCAACACGCGCGCGGCGGTGCGGGCGGCCATGTTCGGCCGGGTGCGGCGCTACATCCAGGCGAACCTGCATCGCGCGGACTTGTCGCCCGAGGCGGTGCTGACCGCGCTGCAGCTGCCGCGCCCCACCCTGTACCGCATGTTCCAGCACGAAGGCGGACTGGGTGCCTACATCCGCCATCTTCGGCTGCGCCATGCGGCCGGCGACCTGGCGCGCTACCCGCACATGATGGTGACCGACATCGCCTACAGCGTGGGCTTCAAGAGCGCCTCGGACTTCACGCGCGCATTCCGCCGCGCCTACGGCATGGCGCCGCAGGACTTCAGGGTGATGTCGCAGGAGCGCTGAGGGCGCTCACTCCTGCGCCTTCTCGCGCTGGCTAGCTAGCCGGCCACGCCGAAGCCGGTGTCGAAAGTGCCCCGCACATCGAGCGGCTGCTTGATGAGCCCCACCTGCCTATAGAAATCTGCCGTGCCCTGCTGGTCGGCGACGACTTTCGCGTCGATGGCCACCCACTTCTGCTGGCGGCGCTCGAACTGCAGCTTGGCCGCCTCGGGCGGGATGCCGATGATGCGGGCCAGCGCGGCCGAGTAGGCATCGACGTTCCGGTACGACCAGACTTGTGCCTTCACCACGCGCTGCAAAAAGTCCTGCAGCACCGGCCGCTTGGCGGCGATGGCGGCATCGGTCGCGGCGAGGTAGCTCAGCCCCGGCAGCAGCCCGCGCCCGCTCACGAGCACGCGCGCGTGCTGGCTCACCTCGGCCAGCGCGGTGTAGGGCTCCCAGGTGGCCCAGGCATCGACCGAGCCCTGCGTGAGCGCGAGCTTGGCATCGGCCGGCGCAAGGAAGCGGATGTTCACCTCCTCGGGCCTCAGGCCTGCCGCGGTGATGGCTTTGAGCGTCACGTAGTGGCCGATGGAGCCGCGGTTGGTGGCGATGCTCTTGCCCTTCAGATCAGCCGCCGTCTTGAGCGGCGAATCGGGGCGCACCAGCACGGCCGTGCCATAGGAGTCGGAACGGTTCGCGCCGATCGCTTTGACGCGCGTGCCCGCAGCAAGCGCGAAGATGAGCGGCGCATCGCCGATGGGCCCCGAGTCGACCGCTGCAGCGTTCAGCGCTTCGGCCAGCGGCGCGGCTGCGGGGAATTCGGACCACTGGATGTCGTAACCGAGGCCTTCGAGTCCGTTGGCCGCTTCGAGCAATGCGCGCAGGCCGCCCTTCTGGTCGCCGGCCTTGAGCAGCGGGCGGCCCTGTGCGCGGGCCTGCAAGGAGAAAGCGGGCAGCGCGACGGCGGCGGCCACGGCGCCGCCTGTGCGCAAGATGCTGCGGCGGGATATGGGACGGGACATGGGGCGTGAATGGGATGAGGTCATCGCGAACTCGAACGGCTTCTTGTTCATTCCAGCAGCTCGGGCTCGGTTTCCACGAGCCCTTCATAAAGGCTGTAGAAGGAATGAATGGCCCCCTCCGGCCCGCCGATCTGGCTGTGCGTGTGGCGCGCGGTGTCCTCGTCGATGGGCTGCGGCTTGCCGGCGGCTTCTGCGAGGAGCTGCGTGTGGCAGGCGTTGTCCAGCGCGATGTACCACCACGCGGCGGCCTCCACCGACGGGCCTGCGGTCAGGATGCCATGGTTCTTGAGGATCGCGCCCTTCCTGTCGCCGAGCGCCTGTGCGATGCGGTCGCCCTCGCTGGTGTCGACCACCATGCCGGTGAAGTCGTCGAACAGCGCCACGTCGTCGTGGAACACGCAGCTGTCCTGCGTGATGGTGTCGAGCTTGCGGCCCAGCGTGGACCAGGCCTTGCCGTAGGTCGAATGCGTGTGGGCGGCCGCGACGATCTTCGGGTGGTGCTCGTGGATCGCGGCGTGGATGGCGAAGGCGGCCTTGTTGAGCGGCCGGTCGCCGATCACCGTCTCGCCCTTCGAATTGACGAGCAGCAGGTCGGACACCTTGATGCGCGAGAAATGAATGCCCAGCGGATTGACCCAGAAGTGGTCGCTGAGCTCGGGGTCGCGCGCGGTGATGTGGCCGGCCAGGCCCTGCGCGAAACCGAAGCGCGCGAACAAGCGGAAGGCGCCCGCCAGGCGCTCCTGGCGGTGGCGGCGCTCGGCCTGCACGCTGGTGCGCGGCGGGACGGGGTCGAACCAGTACTTCTGCTGCGGGTTCGGGTTGAACTTGAGTGGTTGGGGGGCGTTGCGGTCGATGGAAAGAACGGCGCTCATGGAGATTCCTCGTATTCGGTTTCTTGGTTTTGCTCCTTCCCTTTCCGGGGGAAGGCTGGGATGGGGGCACGCGCGGCCTTCGAGGCTGCGCGGCGTTGAATGCCGCTCGCCCCCACCCCTGCCCTCCCCCGGGAGGGGAGGGAGAAAGTCAGCTCAGGCCGCTTTGCGAATGGAAGCCGCGCGCTGCGCCACCAGTTCGCGCGTGCGCGGGATCAGTTCGCGGCCGTAGTCCGTCGCGTCTTCCAGCGGATCGAAGCCGCGAATGAGGAAGGTCGTCACGCCCAGGTCGTAGTAGTCGAGCAGCGCATCGGCCACCTGCTCCGGCGTGCCGACCAGCGCGGTGCTGTTCGAACGGCCACCGATTTCCTGTGCGACCGCCGTCCACAGGCGCTTGTCGATGCGCGGGCCCTTGTCGGCCGCGGCCAGCAGGCGCTTGGCACCTTCGCTCTGCTGCGGGCCGCCGCGGTTGTAGCCCTGCACCACGCGCAGGCGCTTTGTCTCGGCCAGGATGTGCTCGGCGCGCGCCCACGCGGCCTCTTCGGTCTCCGCGAGGATCGGGCGGAACGACACCGAGAAGCGCACGCTGCGCCCGTGCTTGGCCGCTTCGGCGCGCACGCGCGTCGTGAGCTCGCGCGCCTGGTCCAGCGATTCGCCCCACAGGGCGTACACATCGGCGTATTTGCCAGCGACCGGAATCGCCGCCTCCGACGCACCGCCGAAATACACCGGCACATGCGGCTTGCCGTTGCGCGTCTGCAGCGGCTTCACTTCGGAGAAGGCGTTTTCATAGCGGTAGTGCGCGCCTTCGTGGTCGAAGGGCTTCTCGGCGGTCCACACCTTGTGCAGCACCTCCAGGTATTCGTCGGTGCGGGCGTAGCGCTGGTCGTGATCGAGCCAGTCGCCGTCGCGGCGCTGCTCTTCGTCGGAGCCGCCCGAGATGTAGTGCACGCCGAGCCGGCCGCCGCTGAACTGGTCGAGCGAGGCGAACTGCCGCGCCGCGAGCGTGGGCGCAACGAAGCCGGGGCGGTGCGCGAGCATGAAGTGGATGCGCTCGGTGACCGAAGCCGCATGCGCCACGGTGAGCGTGGCGTCGGGTGAAGTCGAATGGTGCGGCACCAGCACGCGGTCGAAGCCGGCGTTCTCGTGCGCCTGCGCGAAGGCTCGCACGTAGTCGCGGTCGATGGCCGGGCCTTTGGCGGCGTGGATCTCCGAGACCTTCTGGCCCTGGATCATGCCGATGAATTCAACGTCGTTCTGGGTGTTCTGGCTCATGGGAGTCCTTTGTTTGTTGTCGGGGTGTTGGGGTGTTCAGGCGGCGGGCAGGCGCAATACGCTTTCGAAGCTGCGGTCCCACAGGGGCTTCACATCGGCGGGTCCATCGAGCACGCCGATCTTCAAGAAGGTGTCGGCCACGTCCTGGTGGCTGCGCACCACCGCATCGCTGACCGGGCCGAGGCTGTAGTCGCCGCTGCGGCGGTTGAAGAGTTCGACCAGGTCGCCGACCGGCACGCGCGTCTCGGCCGACTGCGCGCGTGCATAGGCCAGGAAGTTGCCGTTGATCCAGGCGAACGAACGCTGCAGGCGCTGCAGCAGGTCGCTCAGCGCCGCGCGGCGCAGCATGTCGTCGAGCGCGCGCGGGTTGGCGTAGATCGGGAAGTTGCCCGACAGGTAGCCCACGCCGGTCTTGATGGTCCGCGCGCCGTACTGGGTGCGCGCGATCTGGCCGTTGTAGCCGTAGATGGCCCAGGCATCGAGGTCGCCGCGCGCAAAAGCCGAAAGGCCGTCGGACGGCGTGAGGCTGATCGCCTGGATGTCGCTGAACGACAGGCCCACCTCGGCCAGTTGCTTGGCGAGGTAGTAGTGCGAAGTGGTGGCCCGCACATAGCCCACGCGCTTGCCCTTGAAGTCGGCGATGGTACGGATCGGCGAGTCCTTGCGCGCGAGCGTGGCCTGGTTGTTCAGGTCTTCGTGCGTCACCGCCACCAGTCGTACGCTGGATTTCTGGCGCGCCGCGAACACCGGCGGAATCTCGCTGCCCGAGCCCAGGTCGAGCGCATCCCCGTTGATGGCCTCGATGTGCAGCACCCCGTTGTTGAGCTCGCGCCAGTCGATCCTGTAGGGCGTGTCGGCCTGGCCCGAGGCCTGCAGCAGCGGGCGCCAGAGGCCCTTGTAGGTGCCCACGCGCAGGGTCACGCCCGAGAGGTCGCGTGACGGTGCGGCAGCCTGCGCGGCGCCTGCCGCGCCGAAGCCGGCGGCGGCGGCGCCCCAGGCAGCGGCGGTACGCAACAGGCTGCGTCGGTCGAGGGGAAAATCGGTTTTCATGCGTTGCGGTCTTTGTTCTTTGCTGCCCATGGCAAGAGGCCAGACCGTAACCAGACGCACCGCAAAAACGAACGCAGAAAAACGAGTTTGCATATGCGGGATGCATCGTTTTCCGCGTGCCGGCGGCCCGGTACCGTGCAGGCCATGAGTGCACTCCCCTTGCGCCGCCCGTCGGCCACGCCTGAAGAAATTCCATCCACCACCGTCGATGCGGCGTTGCTCGCGCGGCTGTCGGCGCAGTTCGCCGCCACCGCAGCGGACCACGACCGCAGCGGCGCCTTCCCGCGAGAGAACTTCGAGGCCCTGCAGGCGCACGGCCTCATCGGCCTGGTGGCGCCCGCTGCTTACGGCGGCGGCAGCGCCACGCTGGCGACGGCACGGCGCGTGATCGCGGCCGTGGCACGCGGCGAGCCGGCCACCGCGCTGATCCTCACCATGACCTACCTGCAGCACCACGCGCTCACGCGTGGCGACAACCGCTGGCCGTCGCAACTGCGCGAACGCGTGTCGCGCGATGCGGTGGAGCGCGGCGCGCTCATCAACGCGCTGCGCGTGGAGCCCGCGCTGGGTTCACCGGCCCGCGGCGGCCTGCCCTCGACCGTGGCGCGCCGCGACGGCAACGGCTGGAAGATCGACGGCCACAAGCTCTACACCACCGGCATCGAAGGCCTTGCATGGCTCGCCGTGTGGGCACGTACGCATGAAGCCGATGAAACCTCGCCGCGCACCGGCGTGTTCCTGGTTCCGCGCCACGCCCCCGGCGTGCGCGTGATCGCCAGCTGGGACCACCTGGGCCTGCGCGCCTCGGGCAGCCATGAAGTGATCTTCGAGAACGTGGCCATCGACCTGGACCACGCGGTCGACCTGCGTGCGCCGGCCGACTGGGCGCCCGATGCCGGCAGCCAGACCGACATCGACGCGCACGCCACCCAGCAGGCCTGGATGACGGTGCTGCTCGGCAGCCTCTACGACGCGGTGGCGCAGGCCGCGCGCGACTGGCTCGTGGGCTTCCTGAACCAGCGCGCGCCCGGCAGCCTGGGCGCCCCGCTCGCGAGCCTGCCGCGCGTGCAGGAGCACGTCGGCGAGATCGAGGCGCTGCTGCGCACCAACCGCGTGCTGCTCGACGATGCAACCGGGGCTGTCGACCACGGCCAAGCCCAGCCGGCCACCGACAGCGGCCTGCTGAAGTACACGGTGACGAACAACGCGATCCGCGCGGTCGAGCTCGCGCTGCAGCTGAGCGGCAACCACGGCCTCACGCGGCAGAACCCGCTGGAGCGCCACTACCGCGACGTGCTGTGCAGCCGCATCCACACGCCGCAGAACGATGCGATCCTGGTCGGCGCGGGCAAGCGCGCGCTGTTTTCTTTTTCCGGAGTTGCCGCATGACCGATCCGTTGTTCTCCAAAACCTCGCGCCGCAGTTGGCTGCTGCAAGGCGCGGCACTTTCGCTGGCCGCAACCACAACGCTGCGCACCTGGGCGCAACCGCAGACCACGCTGATCCTGGGCGACCAGGCCGGCGGCCTGCGCGCGCTGTTCGAAGCCTCGAAGGCCTTGGACGGCGCACCGTTCGCCTACCGCTGGGCCAACTTCCAGGGCGCGGCGCCGCTCTTCGAGGCGCAACGCAGCGCCGCCGTCGACACCGCGGTGGCCGGTGATCTGCCGGTGCTCGCGGCAGCGGTCGGCAAGACGCCGCTCAAGATCGTCGCCACGCGCGTCGGCAAGCCCGATGCGCTGGGCATCGTGGTGCAGGCCGATTCGCCGCTGCGCAGCGTGGCCGACCTGCGCGGCAAGACGGTGATCGTCTCGTCCGCGCGGGGCAGCATCTCGCAGTACCAGCTCTACGGCGCGCTCGAAGAAGCGGGCGTTCCGCGCAGCGAAGTGACGGTGAAGTTCGTGCTGCCCACCGATGCGGCTGCCGCGTTCGCGTCGAAGCAGATCGACGCGTGGGCCGTTTTCGATCCGTACTACGCGATCGCGCTGCAGCAGGGCGGGCGCATCCTGCGCGACGGGCGCGGCATCAACACCGCGCTGGGCTTCATCACCGCGAGCGAGCATTCGCTGGCCGATCCGGCCAAGCGTGCGGCCATCGTGCAGTTCCTCGACCGCCTGGGCCGCGCGGGCGACTGGGCGCTGGCCAACCCCGAGGCCTATGCGCAGGCCTACAGCCAGCTCACGCGGCTGCCGCTAGCGTCGGCGCGCATCATCACTGCGCGTGCGTCGGTGGCGGGCCGGCCGGTGAGCGAGGCCGACATCGTCGCGCTGCAGGCGGTGGCCGACCGCTCGGCGCGCGACGGCATCCTGCCGGTGCGCGTGGACGTGCGTGCCATCACTGACGCTCAACTCTGGAAGCGCCCGGCGTGATCGCGCCGCTGCGCGACTTCGTCGGCGCCTTCGGCCGGCTGCTCGACAGCGCGCCGGACGAGCCCCGCATCCTCGCCGAGGGCGGCTCGCTCCTGCGCACGCTGGTGGCGCGCGACGACTGGCTGCCCGATACCTTCGCCCAACCCGACCCGGCGCGCTACCGGCAGTTCCTGCTGCATGCCGACAGCACCGAGCGCTTTTCTGTCGTGAGCTTCGTCTGGGGACCGGGGCAGGCCACGCCGATCCATGACCACACGGTGTGGGGCCTGATCGGCATGCTGCGCGGCGCGGAATACAGCCAGGGCCATGTGCTCGACGCCAACGGCCGCGCGCAGCCGCAGGGCGATGCGGTGCGGCTCGATGCCGGCGACGTGGAGGCCGTGTCGCCCACCGTCGGCGACCTGCACCGCGTGCACAACGCGCATGCGGACCGCGTGTCGATCAGCATCCACGTCTACGGCGCCAACATCGGCGCGGTACGGCGGCATACTTACCCGGCCGAGGGTGGGCGCAAGCCTTTTGTCTCGGGCTACTCCAACACGCTGCTTCCCAACCTCTGGGACCGCTCCGAAGAACTCAGAGCTACATCCGCATGACGACTGCCGCATTTCCCCTTGTGCCCTTTGCCGCCGTGCGCGAACGCCTCATCGCGCGCGACGAGACGGCGCTGCTCGACGTCCGCGAGGAAGATCCGTTCGCGCAGGAGCACCCGCTGTGGGCGGCGAACCTGCCGCTCTCGAAGATCGAGATCGAGGCCTGGCGGCGCATTCCGCGACTGGACACCTTCATCGTGCTGTATGGCGCGCACGGCGGCACCGACCTCGCCCCGCTCGCCGCGCGCACCTTTGCTGCGCTGGGCTACACCAACGTGCACCTGCTCGAAGGCGGCCTCGAAGGCTGGCGCGCGGCGGGCGGCGAGCTGTTCCGCGACGTCAACGTGCCGAGCAAGTCCTTTGGCGAACTGGTCGAGCACGAGCGGCACACGCCGTCGCTCTCGGCGCCCGAAGTGAAGGCGCTGGTCGAGGGCAAGGCCAACGTGGTCGTGCTCGACGCGCGGCGTTTCGACGAATACCAGACGATGAGCATCCCCTCGGCCACCAGCGTGCCCGGCGCGGAGCTGGTGCTGCGGGTGCGCGAGCTCGCGCCCGATCCGTCGACGCAGGTGATCGTCAATTGCGCGGGACGCACGCGCAGCATCATCGGCACGCAGTCGCTGGTGAATGCGGGCATTCCGAACCCGGTGGCTGCGCTGCGCAACGGCACCATCGGCTGGAAGCTCGCGGGGCAGGTGCTGGACCACGGCGCGGACCGGCAGGCGCCGGCTGATGTGTCCGATGCGCACCGCGCGCAGGCCGCAGCCGATGCGCGCCGGGTGGCCGATGCGGCCGGCGTGCGGCGCATTCCGCTCGATGCGTTGCAGACGCTAGAAGCGCCGCACCGCACCGTCTACCGATTCGACGTGCGCACGCCCGAGGAATATGCAGCGGGCCACCTGCCCGGCTTCGCGAGCGCGCCCGGCGGGCAACTTGTTCAGGAGACCGACCACCAGGTGCCGGTGCGCGGTGCGCGCATCGTGCTGGCGGACGACGATGGCGTGCGCGCGTCGATGAGCGCATCGTGGCTCGCGCAGATGGGGTGGGAGGTCCATGTGCCCGATACGGCGCCTTCGGCTTCCGCGTTCACGGAGACAGTGGCGCCATCGCCGGCCTACCCGCCGGTCGCGGCAGCCGTCGGAGAGATCGCGCCCAAGGCACTGGCCGAGTTGCTGAAGCAGCCCGGCACCGTCGTGCTCGACGTGACCACCAGCGCCAACTACGTGAAGCGCCACATTCCGGGCGCCTGGCACGTCATTCGCGCACAACTCGCCGGTGCCATCGATGCAGTCATCCCCGCATCGCAGCGCTATGTGCTGACGTGCGGCAGCAGCCTGCTCGCCCGCTATGCCGCAGCCGACCTGCGCACGCTGCTCGATGCGCGCGGGCAGCGCGATGTCGAAGTGCTGGTGCTGACCGGCGGCAACACGGCATGGTTTGCTGCGAGCCTGGAAGCGGAGACCGGCGAAACGCGCCTCGCGACGGCGCGCACCGACCGCTATCGCCGCCCCTATGAAGGCACCGATGCGCCGGTAGAAGCGATGCAGGCATACCTCGACTGGGAGTTCGGCCTGGTCGCGCAACTGGCGCGCGACAGCACGCATCATTTCAGGGTGATCTGAGCCTTCGGGCTGTTGCCGAATCGCTTCGCGGGCGAGACGCGCGCATCTTCGGCCGTGTGGTTCAGGCCCTCTGCACGATCCGCACAATCGCGTCGTAGATTTCATTCTCCGCATCCCCCGGACTGAACTCGCCCGCAGCAGCAGCAAACGACACCGCCTCCGCCGCGCCCAGCACCGCGCGCATGGCGGCCGGCGCCATGGGCTGTTTCGCGAACGGCTGCAGCGCGTCCCGACACTTCACCAAGAACGCAGCCTCAAGCGCCTTCTTCAACGCGTCGAGCTCGGGCGACCCGGCCAGCGCGGCGCTGATGCCGGGCATCTCGCGACCCATCTCCATGACGCAGTTGACATAGGTCGAGGCAATCACCTTCGCCACGGCGCGCAGCGACTTGCCCGACGCCCGCAAGGCCTCGTCCATCCGTGCATGCTGCCGGCTGTCGTATTCCCCGTAGAGGATGCCCAGCAGGCCGGTCCGTGTGCCGAAATGGTCATACACGACGGGCTTGGTCACCCCCGCGCGCTCCGCCAGATAGCCCAGAGTGAGCGCATCGGTTCCTTCGCTGCGCACGATGGACCACGCGACATCCATGAGCTGACGGCTGCGCTCGTCCTTGGAAAGGCGTTTCTTTGCTGCGGCTTGCTCAACCGGTTTCGTCTGCTTGCTTGACATCTTTAACCTACCAAAGGTAACCTACTAAAAGTAGTTTACACCCCGCACAAGGAACCGCCATGCATGCCCTCATCGTCGTCAGCCATCCCGATTCCAAGTCCCTCACGCACGCCATCGCGCGCTCGTTTGCCGCAGGAGTCGAGGAATCCGGTGACCACACCACCGAGATCGCCGACATCGCCGCAGAAGGTTTTCAGCCGGCCTTCAACCGGGACGACCGCTTCGCGTACCTTCTCCAGGCACCCTTGCCATCGGATATAGCGCGCGAGCAGGAGCGCATCGACCGGGCCGACGCGCTCGTGCTCGTCTACCCCGTCTACTGGTGGTCGTTCCCCGGCCAGCTCAAAGGCTGGATCGATCGCGTGTTCTCCAATGGATGGGCCTATGACGAAGCACCGGATGGCACCCTCGGCAAACGGCTCGGCCGCCTTGCGGTCCACCTCGTCGGCATCGGCGGCGCGGACGGCGGCACCTATGCGCGGCACGGCTACGACAAGGCGATGCGCACACAGATCGATCACGGTATCTTCGATTTCTGCGGCGCACGCGTCGTCACCTCGGAGTTTCTGCTCGACGTGAACGGGCGAGCGGCGCCGTCCCATCTCGTCACCGCGCGGGCCCTCGGCTGCAATGCGTTCGAGAAGGCAGCATCGGTCGGCGGCAATCTGTCGGCGGTCGCCGAGCAACCAGGCTGAGGCGAACACAGCGGGATACGGTGAGCGACTGCCGTTCGAATTCACCCGCCTGTCGCAAGCTTTCGGTAGGCGTTGTCGTAGTTCGGCACGGGTGGTGACACCGCCAATGCTGCGAACTCGCCGCGCGCCATTGCGTTCTTCAAAAGAAATCTTGCCAAAGACAAAAGGCCGGGGATCACCCGGCCTTTTGTCTTGCGCTGCGTTCGAGGCGATCAGCTCGGCTCTGCGCTCTTGAACAGCGCCGCGACCTTGCGCTTGCTCTTGATGTTGCTCGAGATGCCGCGCGCGGGCGCGGCCTTGGCGGCAGCTTCCCACGCCGGCGTGGCCTCGGCGGCCTGGCCCGGCTCGTAGGGCTTGTCGAAGAAGGGATCGCGCGACGCCGAAGGCGCCCGGTGCGGGCGTGCGCCGCCGCCGCTGCTGCCACGACGGGGAGCATCAGCACCGAAGCTGCTGCCGCTGCGTTCGCGCGGCTGGTCGAGCACATCGCGTGCGTCGCCGGCTTCGCCTTCTTCGCGCCAGTGGCGGCGTCCGTCGTTGATGCGACCGCGCGGACGGTCTTCTTCGAACTCGACAGGTTCGAGCTCGATCTTCTTCTTGATCAGTTTTTCAATGTCGGCCACCAGGCGGGCATCGTTGCCGCCGCTGGCAAAGCTCACGGCCAGGCCCGAGGCGCCGGCACGGCCGGTGCGGCCGATGCGGTGAACGTAGTCTTCGGCGTTGAACGGAATGTCGAAGTTGAAGACGGCGGGCACGTCCTTGATGTCGAGGCCGCGGGCCGCGACGTCGGTGCACACCAGCAGGTCGACTTCGCCGGCCTTGAACGCGGCCAGCGCCTTCAGGCGTTCGTCCTGGCTCTTGTCGCCGTGCAGCGCAGTGGTGCGGTGGCCGTCGCGTTCGAGCGAACGGGCCAGGCGTGCGCAGCCGAGCTTGCTGTTGACGAACACGAAGGCCTGCGTGATGCCGCGCTGCTTCACGATCTGTGAGAGGGCGCGGCGCTTGTCGTCGTCGCTCACGCTGAAGAAGCGCTGCTCGACGGTGGAAGCCGTTTCGTTCGGCCGCGCCACTTCGATGGTGACCGGGTTCTGCAGGTAGCTGCCAGCCAGGCGCTTGATTTCAGGCGAGAAGGTGGCCGAGAACAGGAGCGTGGTGCGCTGCTTGGGCAGGTAGCTCAGGATGCGCTGCAGGTCGGGCAAGAAGCCGATGTCCAGCATGCGGTCGGCCTCGTCGAGCACCACGTATTCGACCTGGTTGAGCACCGCGTTCTTGGCTTCGATGTGATCGAGCAGGCGGCCGGGCGTGGCCACCAGCACTTCGACGCCCTTCTTGAGTTCCAGCGTCTGCGGCTTCATGTCGATGCCGCCGAACACCACCGTGCTGCGCAGGTTGGTGTACTTGGCGTAGAGCTTGACCTGTTGCGCGACCTGGTCGGCCAGTTCGCGCGTGGGCAGCAGCACCAGCGCACGCACCGGATGCCGCGCGGGCGAGGTGGAGGCGTTTTCGTGCTTGAGCATGCGCTGCAGCAGGGGGAGCGAGAACGCCGCCGTCTTGCCGGTGCCGGTCTGCGCGGCGCCCATCACATCCTGGCCCGACAGCACGACCGGAATGGCCTGCTCCTGGATCGGTGTCATGGTCTCGTAGCCCATTTCGGCTACGGCGCGGGCCAGCGGTTCTGCCAGCGAAAGATTGGAGAAGGAGCTTGTCATTGAGCCCGCTATTGTCGCATTGCCGCAAAAAACGGCAGTGACAGCGTTGTGAAAACGCCCGCGACACCTTCGTTGCTATTTAATCAATAGCAACAAAGGTACTGGACACGCGGGCTTTCCGGGCCGGGGGAACTCAGAGATTCTTCGTGTTGAAGGTATCGCAGGACTTCATGTCGCCGCTCTGGTAGCCCGTGCCGAACCACCGCTGGCGCTGGGCGCTGCTGCCGTGGGTGAAGCTGTCGGGCACCACGGCACGGCCTGCCGAACGCTGCAAGGCGTCGTCGCCGATCTTCTGCGCGGCGTTCATGGCGGCCTCGATGTCGCCCGGGTCCAGCCATTTCTTCGATTCCTGCGAATGGTGCGCCCACACGCCCGCAAAGCAATCGGCCTGCAGTTCGACGCGCACGCTCATCGCGTTGTTCTGCGACTGGCTCAGGCGCCCGCGCATGCCGTCGACCTTGGCGGTGATGCCCAGCTCGTCCTGCACATGGTGGCCCACCTCGTGCGCGATGACGTACGCCTGCGCAAACTCGCCCGGTGCGCCGAGCTGGTTCTTGAGCGTTTCGTAGAAGCCCAGGTCGATGTAGACCTTCTTGTCGCCCGGGCAGTAGAACGGGCCCATGGCCGATTGCCCGGTGCCGCAGGCAGTGGGGGTCGCGCCGCGAAACAGCACGAGCCGGGGCGCCTGGTAGCTGCCGCCGTTCTTGCGGAAGAGATCGGTCCACACCACTTCGGTGTTCTTGAGCACGGTCGACACGAAGGCCGCTTCGCGGTCGTTCGCCGGCGGCTTGGGCGCGGGGCCCTGTTGCTGTTGCTGCACCGGGGCCGGGCCGCCGCCACCGCTGAGCATGCTCAGCACGGTGAGCGGATTGATGCCGAAGACCCAGCCCGCGACCAGCGCGACCGCGATGGTGCCGATGCCGATGCTGCGGCCGCCGAAGAAACCGCCGCCTCCGCCCCCACCGCCCTGCCCGCGGCGGTCTTCGACGTTTTCGGATTGTTCGTTGCCTTCCCATCTCATCGCAGTCTCCTTGGCCGGCCTTGCGGAAGCAGCCGGTGACGGCAGGATGGTACTTGTCCGGGCGCGGCGCGGGGTAACCGGGCGTCAGCGCCCGGCCCGTCGCCGCGTCAGGTTTTGGGCAGAGTGACGCCGCGCTGGCCCTGGTACTTGCCGCCGCGGTCCTTGTAGCTGGTTTCGCAGACCTCGTCGCTCTCGAAGAACAGCACCTGCGCGCAGCCTTCGCCCGCGTAGATCTTGGCGGGCAGCGGCGTGGTGTTGCTGAATTCCAGCGTCACGTAGCCTTCCCACTCGGGCTCGAAAGGGGTCACGTTGACGATGATTCCGCAACGCGCATAGGTGCTCTTGCCGAGGCAAATGGTGAGCACGTTGCGCGGAATGCGGAAGTACTCGACCGTGCGCGCCAGCGCGAAGCTGTTGGGCGGGATGATGCAGTAGTCGCCGTGCATGTCGACGAAGCTCTTCTCGTCGAAGTTCTTCGGGTCGACCACGGTGCTGTGGATGTTGGTGAAGACCTTGAATTCAGGCGCGCAACGGATGTCGTAGCCGTAGCTGGAGGTGCCGTAGCTGATGATCTTGTGGCCGCCGGCCTCGCGCACCTGGCCGGGCTCGAAGGGCTCGATCATGCCGGTCTGCTCGGCCATGCGCCGGATCCATTTGTCGCTCTTGATGCTCATATGCGCTCGCTGATGCTGCTGCGGGGGAATCGGGGCCGAATTGTGGCATGGGCGCCCTGTGCGCCCTCCCCCGGGGCGCAGTTCAGCCCGCCTGCGAAATCACCGTGCGCTCGACCAGCCGGTCATCGCCCAGCACGATCATCGCGAACAGCAGCTCTTCGAGGTTGTTGGCCAGCTTCGTCTTGCGCGCGAGCAGCGGCGTGGCCGAGGGGTTGAGCACCAGGAAGTCGGCCTCGCAGCCCGGCTGCAGGTTGCCGACCACGCCGTCGAGCCCCAGCGAACGCGCCGCGCCGCCGGTGTGGTGCCACCAAAGCTGCGACGGCGCAATGCTCAGGCCGGTCTTGGTCTGCCCTTCGCGGCCCACGTAGTAGGCGGCCATCATGGTCTGGAAGGGGCTGAAGCTGGTGCCGCCGCCCACATCGCTCGCCAGGCCGTAGGGCGCCTGGGCGCGGTCGGCCGCGCCGAAGTCGAAGAAGCCGCTGCCCAGAAACAGATTGCTCGTCGGGCTCACGGCGGCGGCCGTTTTCGTCTCGCGCATCAGGCGGCGGTCTTCGTCGTCGATGTAGATGCAGTGCGCGTACACCGCGCGCTCGCGCATCAGGCCGAAGCCGGCGTACACGTCCAGGTAGGAGCGCGACTGCGGATACAGCTCGCGCGCCCATTGCACCTCGTCGCGGTTCTCGGCCACGTGCGACTGGATCCAGGTGTCGCCGTACTTCGCGGCCAGTTCGCCCGCGCCGCGCATCTGCGCATCGGTGCTGGTGGGCGCAAAGCGCGGCGTGATGGCGTAGCCCAGCCGGTCGACGTTGTGCCACTTGCGGATCAACGATTCGGTATCGACCAGGCTCTGCTCGGTGTCGTCGCGTACGCCGTCGGGCGAGTTGCGGTCCTGCAGCACCTTGCCGGTGATCATGCGCAGCCCGCGGCGTTGCGCGCTCTCGAAGAAGGCATCGACCGAGGCGACGTGCGAGGTGGCGAAGGTGAGCGAGGTGGTCACGCCGTTGCGCAGCAGCTCGTCGAAGAACACATCGGCCACTTCACGTGAATGCGCGGGGTCGACAAACTTGCTTTCGGCCGGGAAGGTGTAGTTCTCGAGCCAGGGCAAGAGGCCGGCGGCGGGCGCGCCGATGATGTCGGTCTGCGGAAAGTGGATGTGCATGTCCACGAAGCCCGGCGCGAGGATGCGGCCCGGCAGGTGGGTCACTTCGGCATCGGGATGGCGCGGCGCCACGGCGGCATGGCTGCCGGCATCGACCACGCGCTGGCGGCCGGCACCGTCGGGCGCAACGACCAGGAGGCCGTCTTCATCGAAAACGGCTTGGCCGTCGGCGTCGAATCGCAGGAGGGAGGCGCGGTAGGCTTTTTTCATCGTGGATGCGGAGGGTAATCCAGCCCCGCGCCGTCGCAATTTCCATGCGCGTATGAGTGCTATATGCGGAACGCACTCTGCGCGCGCCGCCGAAACAGCCGGTTCAGCGCGTCACGCGCCCCTGCACGCCTTCGGCCAGCCAGTTCATCTTCAGGATCTGCTCGTCGCTCAGTTGCGCGCCCCTGGCGATGACGACGCGGCCTTCGTTGTCGCGCACATCGCCGTTCACCGCGCGGAACGGCTGCAGCTTGCCCGCCGCGATGTCCTGCTGCCGTGCCAGCACTTCCTGCTGCACGGCCTTGGGCACCTTGGAGCCGAAGTCGCCGACGCGGATCATTCCTTCCTTCACGCCGCCCCAGAGGTTGGCGCTCTTCCAGGTGCCGTCGAGCACCGCTTTCGCGCGCTGCGTGTAGTAGCCGCCCCACTGGTGGGTGACCGCGACGATCTGCGCATCGGGCGCGATCTTGAGCATGTCGGAGTGATAGGCCACGGCCATCTTGCCGCGCTCCTGCGCCGCGGCCATCACCGCGGTGGAGCCGGTGTGAAAGGCGACGACGTCGGCGTTCTGGTTGAAGACGGCCATCGCGGCGTCGCGCTCCTTCGGCGGATCGAACCACTCGTTGAGCCACACCACGACCACCTTCGCATCCGGGTTCACCGAACGCATGCCCAGCGTGAACGCGTTGATGCCCTGCAGCACCTCTGGAATCGGAAAGCCCGCCACGTAGCCCGCGACATTCGTCTTCGTCATGCGACCGGCGGCGATGCCCGCGAGATAGCGGCCTTCGTAGTAACGCGCATTGGCGGTCGCCACATTCGGCGTCTGCTTGTAGCCGGTGATCGATTCGAACTTCACATCCGGAAAATCGCGCGCCACCTTCAGCGTCGGCTCCATGTAACCGAAGCTGGGCGTGAAGATCAGCTGGTTGCCCTGCTGCGCCAGGTCGCGGATCACGCGTTCGGCATCGGCGCCTTCGGCCACGTTCTCGACGAAGGTGGTCTTTACCCTCGCGCCGAGCGCTGCGTCCACAGCCTTGCGGCCCTCTTCATGCTGGCGCACCCAGCCTGCGTCGGTGACCGGCGCGACATAGACGAAGCCGATCTTCAGCGGCGCCTTGGCGGCCTGCGGTTGGGAAAAAGCGGGAGATAGAAAACAGGCGGCTGCCCACGCCAGAACGGCGCGGCCCGCGAGGTTTTTGTACATGGTGGTCCTCTACATGGCCCCGGAAAAGCAAAAACCCGCAGCCGGCCGGGACGCCCGGCTGCGGGGTGCGGATTCTAAGACCGGGGCTTCAACCCGCGCCCAGCCTTGCTCGCGCCCTATTCGCTCACCACCGCACTGCGGTAGGCCGCATCGCCCTTGATCTCCGCTTCCGAGAATGGCACCTTGAGCCACTGCCCGGCGCTGTACGCACGGGTGTAGTCGGCGTTGTGCGCCGAGGCCGGGTCGTCCGACTGCGAGAACGTGAGGAAGGTGTGCGCCTCCACACCGCCCTCGGGAAACCGCACGATCTGCATGTAGCTGTTGCCGTTCGGGTTGCCGTCCATCGTGTAGCCGCCCTGGTCGAGCCGGTTTTCGGAGCACGCGATGGTGAAGTAGCCCGGCCCGCCGCACCCGCCGTAAAGCGGAATCTTCTGGCCGCCGCGCGTGGCGAACACGTAGTCGCCGCGCTGGGCATCCAGCGCGTAGCCGCTGGCTTCCACGCGTGCCACGGCGGCGCCGAAGGCCTGCTGCAAGGCGGCCGATGCGCCGCTCTTCAGGTCGCGCGGCGTATGGATCGGATCGCTCGCGCTGAACGGCACGTTGTAGAGCGTGGCCGACGACAGCAGCGAGGCCCGGTTCCAGAACTCGTCCCAGATGTGGGCGCCGCGCGCGCCGCTCACGCCGGTGTTGTTCCACGCCTGGAGCACGGCACAGGCCGGCCCGGTATCGACATCGCGGCCGATGGCGGCGCCGCCCTGCGGATCGGTCGCCACGTTGATCGTCGGCGTCGCGCACACCATGGCCAGCGCCTGCGCCTTGAACAGCTCGGCCGTCAGCACCCGGCTGTTGAGCACCATCTGCTTGACGGTGTCGGGGGTGGCCACCTTGCCGGGGTAGTTGTCGGTGCCCGCGAGGCGCCCCTGCGCGAGCAGGTTGCCCAGCCGCGTGCGGAAGGTGACGGGCGCGGTGCCCGCCGGGCCCATGATGTCCGGGTAGCCGGTCAGCGGTGCGTTCGGATTGGCTAGCCAATAGCTGTCGTTCATGTTGGCGACGTAGTCGTCGCGCATCAGGCTGGGCATGCGGGCCGGGCCGAGCGCGCCCGTCTGGGCAGAGTCGGCATCGGTCTGCCAGTCGCACTCGCTTTTCGACCCGTCGAAGACGGGCACGCGCGGCAGCGAAGGGCCGAGCGCCGCGCCCAGCGGCGTCGTGCAACTGGCCACCTGCGTCGGCGACACGTTGGGAATCGCGCCGATGTCGGCATACCAGGACTTGGCCGCGCCGCGGCCCACGGCCACGGTGTTGACCCATGGAATGGCCGACTCCTCGCGCTGGATGGCGATGAACTCGTCGAGCGACTTCGCCTGGTTCCAGCGCAGCCAGTTCCTGAATGTGCGGTAGTTCTCGCCGTTGATGTCGCGGATCGCGAAGGCGGAGGTCTGGCTCCAGCCCAGCGCCGCGTTCAGCGGGGCCAGGTTGACCATCGGCCCGTACTCGGACTTGTAGAGCGTGCGGGTCACCGGCGCCACGCTGCCGTCTGCCTGCTTCACGTTGACGGTGATGTTCAGCGCCTGCATCTTCACCGCGCTGCCGTCACGCATGTAGCTGGTCGGGTCGCCCGATGCGAGCTTCAGCTCGAAGAAGCCGAAGCGGCGCGCGGTCGACACCGTGTGGCTCCATGCAATGTTGTCGTTGAAGCCGATGAGGATCACCGGAATGCCCAGGAACGAGGTGCCGCTGATGTTGAGCTGGCCCGGAATGGTGAGTTGCGCCTGGTAGAAGCGATCGGGTCCGCGCCAGTACCAGTGCGGATTGCCGAAGAGCAACGGGCTGGCATCGCCGGTGGCGGCGGTGCCGAAGCCGATCATGTTGCTGCCCACGCCTTCGTGCCCGCCCACCTGCAGCTCGGGCACGCGCGTGCCGCCCTCGGCGAGTTGCAGCGGCGCCTTGCTGAGCTTGCCGCGCGAGGCGGTCTTGGTGGGTGCTACCGGTGCGGGTGCGATCGCACTGGCGATGTTCGGCAGGAAGTTGCTGTAGCCGCCCGCGAGGTTGGCCGCGTACATGCGGCGGTAGATGTCCTCGGCGGTGATGGGCTTGACCCACGCCTCGCTGCGGCAGGCTTCGTGCGCCGTGCCGCTGGCCTTCACGTCGCGCACGTAGCGGTTGTAGCCGGCGGCAAAGCCCTCGACCAGTTGCTTGAGGTTGTCGGGCTGCGCCGCGATCATTTTGTCGAGCACATCGGCCGAGATCACGTGCTTGTGGAAGAAGTCGGCGTCGATGTTCTTCGGCCGCGCGATGGTGCTCGCGGCCACGAGCTGCGCGTCCGCGCCGAAGTACTGCGAGCGCTCGCCGCGATAGGTGAGGAACGAGTCGGCCATCGTGCACAGGTCGTCTTCGGCCTGCGCAAACCCGTAGCCATAGCCCACGCCGGGCCAGTTGTCGGCCTTGATGTGCGGCACGCCCATCGCGGTGCGGCGGATCTCGGCCTTGTAGGTGCCTTCGGGCGGCGGGTTGGTGGGCGGGTTGCCGCCGATGGGCAGGAAAGAGAACCCGTTGCCGCCACCTCCACCGCCGCCGCAGGCGGTGAGCGCGGCGGCGGTCGCCAATGCAAGCAAGGACAGCGGCATGGCGCCGCGCGAGGATGTCTGTCTCATTGATGTCTCCAGTTGATGCTCTCTTGATGGAGCACCGCCAGCTTAGGCAGGGAGACCGGCTGCGGCTTGAACGTAGCCGCTGTCCTCGGGAGGATCAGTGAACCGTCGCCCTGCCCCAAGCATGCGAGGCCTGCGCGTCCGCCGTCACATGCACCTGGCTCGCAAGAAAGGACGGCGGCAGGCCGAAGTAGCGCTGGAAGGTGCGGCTCATGTGGGCCGCATCGGTGAAGCCGCTGGCCAGCGCCACGTCGGTGAGCGGCCGGCGGCCGGTGAACTGCTGCACCGTGCGCCGCACCTTGGTCCACAGCGCATAGCGCTTGACCGACACACCCACCTGCTCGGCGAACAGATGGGTCAGGCGGTCGGGCGAGAGACAGGCCACCGCCGACAGCTCCTTCAGCGAGATCTGGCCCGCGTGCTCGCGGATGGCCTGCAGCACACGCGCGATGCGCCGGTCGATGGGCGTCACATGCTCCGGGCATTCGGTGATCGCCTCGACCATCTTCGCGCTCAGCAGCTGCAGTTGCGGGTCGCCCAGCATGCCGCGCTGCGCGGGGTCGAAGTCGTCGCGCAGGCGCCCGAAGCGGCGCGCATCGATGGCCTGGATGCCGTGGCCGCCCATGCAGCGGGCCAGCATGCGGTAGGCGCCGGAGGCCGGGTCGAGGTTGAGCGACAGCAGCCCGCAGCCATCGACATCGAGCCGGCGCGACACATGCGGCGCCACCAGCGCGGCGGTGCAGCGCACGCGCGTGCCGTCGACGGCTTCCAGCGTGAACGGATGCCCGCTGACCGACGCCAGCAGCGTGGCCGACGAGCGCGCCGTCAGCCCCGACTGGATCGCCGGCGTGATGTAGAGGAACCGGTCATCCCACAGATGCAGGAAGTTTTGCGCGTTGGCCATGCGGTATCGCTTGTGTGTGTTGTCTCCAGCGGCGGATTCTCAGGCATTGCCACAGCGTCGATGAGAGGGATTGTGCTCAGTGCAACTCAGTGCAATTGCGCAGGGTCCGACCGCACATGCTGGCGCACCGCTTCGAGCAGGAGCGTGGCCAGCCGGCCCACGGGCGCTTCGGCATTGGCCTGCGCGCGGTAGAGCGCCAGCGACATCTGCGGCAGCGCCGGAAGGCCGACCGCGGTGCGGTCGATGGCACGCACATGCGAGGGCAGCCCGAAAGGCGTGCGCACCGTCAGGCCCAGGCCGGCCGAACTCGCCGCCCACAGGGCCGCGAGGCTCGCGCTCGTGAACGCGTGGCGCCACGGCACGCCGGCGCGGTCCAGCGACCTGGTGACGATGTCGCGCAGCGGGCATGGCGCGTCGAGCAGCACCAGCGGCAGCGGCTCCCTGGACTTGCGCGCGCCGTGGCCGCGCTGCGCGCGCTCTTTCCACCACGACGCGTCGAGTGCATCGGTCGATGCGGGGCCTATCCACTGCAGCGGCAGCCGCGCCACGCGCTCGGCATGCAGCGATGGCGGGTGATCGCCCGCATCCCACGCCAACGCCAGGTCGAGCTGGCCGAGTTCGAGCCGCTCGCGCAGCTCGGCGCTGCGCGCCACGCAGGCCTCGATGCGCACCTTGGGGTGCGCGCGTGCAAAGCGGCCCAGCACGGCGGGCAGCAGCGTTTCGCCGAAGTCTTCCTGCAGGCCGAGCCGCACCCAACCCTGCAGGTCGACGCCGCGCATCGCTGCGCCCGCTTCCTCGTTGAGTTCGAGCATGCGGTGCGCGTAGGCCAGCAGGGTTTCGCCCGCGTCGGTGAGTTCCAGGCCGCGGCCTGCCTTGCGGAACAGCACCGTGCCGGCCTGCGCCTCCAGCTTCTTCAGTTGCGCGCTCACCGCCGAGGTGGAGCGGCCCAGCCGGTCGGCCGCGCGGGCATAGCTGCCGAGTGCGATGCCGGTGGAAAAACTGCGCAGCACATCGAGATCGAACATCACCTGGGACATGGCATCTTCCTTATTCAATCGTCCTGATTTTCAGCACGATTGATCAATTATTTTCTGATTTTCAAAACCTTTGCAACGGCGGACACTGCTTTGCACCATGACCTCATTGACCCTTTCCGCCGCCTCATGCCTGCCCCGCCACCGCTGGAAAGTGCTGGCCGCCGGCGTGGCCGCCAACGCGGCCTTTTCCGTGGCGTTCAGCGGCATTCCGATGACCGCGGTGCTCATGCGCACCGGCTACCAACTCGACAACGCCACGCTCGGACTGGTGCTCGGCCTCATGGGCCTGGGCATTGCGGTGAGCGAGCTGCCGTGGGGCCTGTTGACCGACCGCTGGGGCGACAGGCCGGTGCTGCTGACCGGCCTGGGCAGCACCGCGCTCGCGCTGGTGGGGATGGCGCTCTGGGCCGCGCCGAGCGCACAGCACATCCCCAGCCTGGGCTGGCTCTCCGCGGGGCTGCTGCTGGTCGGCCTGCTGGGCGGCAGCGTGAACGGGGCGAGCGGCCGTGCGGTGATGACGTGGTTCGACGCCGGCGAACGCGGCCTCGCGATGAGCATCCGCCAGACCGCCGTGCCGCTGGGTGGCGGCATCGGCGCGCTGGTGTTGCCGTATGTGGCGCTGCATTTCGGCTTTGCCGCGCTCTACGGCCTGCTGGCGGTGCTGTGCGCGCTGAGCGCGGTGATGAGCTGGGCCTGGGTGCACGAACCGCCCATCGTGCCGCGCGCCGACGCTGCCCTCGCATCGAACGCATCGAGCCCATTCCAAAGAGGCCCGCTGCGCGACGCGCGCGTGTGGCGCATCGTGCTGGGCATCGGCATCCTCTGCGCGCCGCAGTTTGCGGTGCTGTCCTTCGGCACGGTGTTCCTGCACGACTTCGGCCATGCGGGCCTTGCGACGATCACCGCCACCATGGTCTTTACGCAGGTCGGTGCGATGGTGATGCGCGTATGGAGCGGCCGATGGACCGACCGCCGTCGCAACCGCCCGGCCTACCTCCGCGCCTGCAGCGCGCTCAGCGTGGCGCTCTTCGCCGCGCTCGCGGTGCTGGTGATGGCCGCGGGCACGCACACCGCCGACTCACCGGCGCTGCGCATCGCGCTGGTCGTCCTGCTGGGGGTGAGCGGCGTCTGCGTGTCGGCCTGGCACGGCGTGGCCTACACCGAGCTCGCCACGCTGGCCGGTGCGGCGCGCGCGGGCACGGCGCTGGGCATGGCGAACACCAGCGTGTTCCTGGTGTGCTTCGTCACGCCCTTTTCCATTCCGCACCTGCTCGCACTGCAGGGGTGGCCGATGGTGTGGTTCGCGGCCAGCGCCTGTGCGCTGGTGGCGATGCCGCTGCTGGTGCCGCGGCCCGCCGTTGCGGATCAGAAGCTTGCGAAGACGGCGTTGAGCCGGTCCACATAGGCGCGCTTGGCCGCCGCGTCGATGAAGCTGCCCTCGAAGCTGTTGGCCGCGAGCTGCCAGGCCTGCTGTGCATTGAGCCCGGTCGCCGCAAAGGTCTGCGTGAAGTTCTGGTTCATGTAGCCGCCGAAGTAGGCGGGGTCGTCCGAGTTGACGGTGGCGACCAGGCCCGCGTCGAGCAGCGCGCCCAGGTTGTGCTGCGCGAGGTCCGGGAACACGCAGAGCTTGAGGTTCGACAGCGGGCACACGGTGAGCGGAATGCGGTCTTGCGCGAGCCGCTTCATCAGCGCCGGGTCCTTGGCGCTCTGCACGCCGTGGTCGACGCGCTCGACCTTGAGCACGTCGAGCGCGCTCCACACGTATTCGGGCGGGCCTTCTTCGCCCGCGTGCGCGACCAGATGAAAGCCCAGTTCGCGACATCGCGCGAACACGCGGGCGAACTTCTCGGGCGGATGGCCGACCTCGCTGGAATCGAGGCCGACGCCGATGAACTTGTCCCGGAACGGCAGCGCCTGCTCCAGCGTCTCGAAGGCTTCTTCTTCGCTCAGGTGGCGCAGGAAGCACAGGATGAGCGACGCGCTCACGCCCAGCCTGGGCTGCGCATCGACGCACGCGCGATGCAGGCCGTTGACCACCGTCTCCATCGACACGCCGCGCGCCGTGTGCGTCTGCGGGTCGAAGAACATCTCGGTGTGCACCACGTTGTCGGCCGCGGCGCGCTCCAGGTAGGCCCAGGCCATGTCGTGGAAGTCCTGCTCCTTCAACAGCACGCTGGCGCCGGCGTAGTAGATGTCGAGGAAGCTCTGCAGATTGGTGAAGGCGTAGGCCTTTCGCAGGTCTTCGACGCTGGCGTAGGGAATGGCCACGCCGTTGCGCTGCGCGAGCGCGAAGATCAATTCGGGCTCCAGCGAGCCTTCGATGTGCATGTGCAGCTCGGCCTTGGGCATGGCGCGCAGCAGTTCGGGCAGGCGGTCGGCGGGAATGTGGTCGAAGCTCTTGTCGAAGGCGGGGCGAAAGGCGGTCATGGCGTGGGAAATCTGCGTTGTGATCCCGCACAGCATAAGGGCAGCCAGTGCCTGCGCGATCGGCGAAAACGTATACCCTCAAGCGAGGGCGCGGACGCAAGGAGTTCGTCGTTGCGGCGACGCGGCCGCCTTCACTGGCAGACCAGCTCGGTCCTGGCCACCGCGCACAGCCTGGCAACCTCGGCCTTCGACAGGAACTCGCTCGTCAGGCTGTTGAGCATCAGCACCGCCGGATAGAGGCGCGCATCCTGCGGGTTCGCGCGGTAGGCCTTCAGCAGCAACTGCTGGCCGGCCTTGCCGCAATGTTTGCGCTGCATGCGGTTGATCTCCTTGTCGCGCGCCGAGCCGTCGCCGTTGAACTCGCCAGCGAAGTGGAAGCACATCTCGGTGTCCGAGACGGCCTTCTGCAGCGGCTGCTCCCCCTTCGAGAACTTCGCGGGCCCGCCGGCGAACGACAGCGAGACCGACAGCAGCGCGGCGCCCGCGATGAAAGACATCAGCTTCATGGTGCGAACCTCTCGTTGAAAAAAAAGCTGCCAACAAGTGGCAGCTTTCCATCGGCACAAGGCCCCTGCCTGGGGGCGACCCGATTACTTCTTGTCGCCGCCCGGCACCTTGCCTTCCACGCCCTTGACGTAGAAGTTGATGCCGGTCAGAAACTTGTCGTCGGCCACGGCGTCCTTGGCGATCACTTCCTTGCCGTCCTGGCCGAGGATGGGGCCCTTCCAGATCACGAAGCTGCCGTCCTTCAGGCCCTTCTTGATTTCTTCGACCTTGGCCTTGGTTTCGGCAGGCACGTCTTCGGCGATGGACACCAGGTCGATGGCGCCTTCCTTCACGCCCCACCAGGACTGGCCGGTGGCCCACTTGCCGTCCAGCGCGTCCTGCGTGGCCTTGATGTAGTACGGCGCCCAGTTGATGGTGGCCGAACCCAGGTGGGCCTTGGGACCGTAGGCGGTCATGTCCGAATCCCAGCCGAAGGCGCGCTTGCCTTTTTCCTGCGCGGTCTTGAGCACGGCGGGCGAATCGGTGTTCTGGAACAGCACGTCGGCGCCGCCGTTGATGAGGGCGGTGGCTGCTTCGGTTTCCTTCGGCGGGCTGAACCATTCATTGACCCACACGACCTTGGTGGTGATCTTCGGGTTGACCGATTGGGCACCCATCGTGAAGCTGTTGATGTTGCGCAGCACTTCGGGAATGGGTACCGAGCCGACCACGCCCAGCGTGTTGCTCTTGGTCATGGTGCCCGCGATCACGCCGGCCATGTACGCGCCTTCGTAAGTGCGGCTGTCGTAGGTGCGCATGTTGTCGGCCGTCTTGTAGCCGGTGGCGTGCTCGAACTTCACGTCCTTGCTGTCGTTCGCGACCTTGAGCATGGGCTCCATGTAGCCGAAGGTGGTGCCGAAGATCAGCTTGTTGCCCTGGCCGACCAGGTCGCGGAACACGCGCTCGGCATCGGCGCCTTCGGGCACGCTTTCCACGAAGGTGGTCTTGATCTTGTCGCCGAATTCCTTCTCGAGCGCCTTGCGGCCGTTGTCGTGCGCGAAGGTCCAGCCGCCGTCGCCCACCGGGCCGATGTATGCGAATGCGATGTTCAGCGGCGCGGCCGGTGCCGGTGCGGCCGCAGCGGGTGCCGGAGCGGGCGCGGGCGCCGCTGCCGGTGCTGCCGCTTCTTCTTTCTTGCCGCAGCCGATCAGGGCCGCCGAAGCGACCGCCGTGAGGGCAGCCAGCTTGAGCAGGGAGCGCTTGTTCAGATCATTCATTGTCGGAAATCCTCGGTAAGGACGGGTTGGCGGGAAAACGGGAACGCGATTATGAGCCGGGGTAGAACGGTTTCCCTATGGAAGCCGGCATGTTGATGCGGATGAACGCGGGGTTGCGCGAAATCAGCGCCAGCACCACGATGGGCGCGATGTACTGCAGCATGCTGAGGAACTGCGGCGGCACGTCGACCCCGCTGCTCTGCAGGTGAAAGCCCAGCATCGAGACGCCGCCGAAAAGGTAGGCGCCCAGCAGCACGCGCACCGGCCGCCAGGTGGCGAAGGTGGTGAGCGCCAATGCGATCCACCCGCGACCCGCGACCATGCCTTCGACCCAGAGCGGTGTGTAGACGGTCGAGAGGTAAGCCCCGGCCAGCCCGCACAGCGCGCCGCCCGCGACCACCGCCATGAAGCGGATGCGCCGCACCGGGTAGCCCAGCGCATGGGCCGACTCGGGCGATTCGCCCACCGAGCGCAGCACCAGGCCCGCGCGCGTGCGGTACAGGAACCAGATGAGGCCGACGGTCAGCACCACCGCGAAATACACCATCGGGTGATGGCGGAACAGCGCGGGGCCGACCAGCGGAATGTCGGCCAGCACCGGAATCGCGTAGCTCGCGCTCTCGGGCAACTTGGCCTGCACGAAGTTGATGCCGACGAAGGCCGAGAAGCCCACGCCGAACAGGCTCAGCGCGAGCCCGGTCGCGTACTGGTTGGTGTTGAGCCAGATCACCAGCACGCCGAAGAAGGCCGCGAGCACGGCGCCCGCCGCCATGCCGGCCAGAAAGCCGAGCCAGGGGTTGCCGGTGATCACCACCGTCGCAAAGCCGGCGATGGCGGCGCAGAGCATCATGCCTTCGGCGCCGAGGTTGACGATGCCGGCCTTCTCGTTGATCAGAAGGCCCAGTGCCGCAATGGCCAGGACGGTGCCTGCGCTCAGCGTGGAGCCGAGCAGGAGTGCGTAGCTGTCCATGTCAGAGGGCTCCTTCGTTCGGGCGCGCAACGGGCGCGGTCAGCGGCGTGCTGGCTTGCAGCGAGCTCGTGGCCATGGCGGCGGCTTTCGCGGCCGCCTTGCGGCGGATGCGGTAGGCGATGAGCGTGTCGCAGGCCAGCAGCGTGAACAGCAGCAGTCCCTGGAACACGCCGGTCAGCGACTTCGGCAAGCCCAGGCGCGACTGCGCCAGCTCGCCGCCGATGTAGAACATGCTCATGAGGATGGCCGAAAACACCATGCCCACCGGATGCAGCCGCCCGACGAAGGCCACGATGATGGCCGCGAAGCCGTAGCCCGCCGGCACATAAGGCGTGAGCTGGCCGAGCGGCCCCGCCACTTCGAGCGCACCGGCCAGGCCCGCGGCACCGCCCGAGGTGAGCAGCGCGATCCACACCGCGCGCCGCGCCGAGAAGCCCGCATAGCGCGCCGCCGCCGGGGCGAGACCGCCGACCTGCTGCGCAAAACCCGCGCGCGTGCGGAACAGGAACACCCACAGCACGCCCACACCCACCAGCGCGATGATCAGACCGATGCTCACGCGCGAGCCCTTGAAGAGCCGCGGAATCTGCGTGACCGCCTCGAAGGTCTTGGACTGCGGAAAGTTGTAGCCCTGCGGGTCCTTCCACGGGCCGAACACCATGTAGCTCAGGAGCAGCGTGGCCACGTAGACCAGCATCAGGCTCACGAGGATTTCGTTGGCGTTGAACTTGTCGCGCAGGAACGCCACGATGCCCGCCCACACCATGCCGCCGAGCGTGCCCGCGACAAGGATGGCGACAACGATCCATGAGCCCGTGTTCTTGTCGGCCAGCAGCGCCACGCCACCCGCGACGATGGCGCCGAACACGAACTGCCCTTCGGCGCCGATGTTCCAGACGTTGGAGCGAAAGCACACCGCCAGGCCCAGCGCGATGATGAGCAGCGGCGTCGCCTTGATCATCAGCTCACCGAGCGCGTAGCCGTTCTTGATGGGCTCGTAGAAGAACACCATCAGGCCCTTGACCGGGTCCTTGCCGAGCGCGGCGAACAGCGCCACGCCGATCAGCACGGTGATGAGCAGCGCCAGGATCGGCGAGGCAAAGGTCCAGAAGCGCGAAAGCTCCGGACGGGGTTCGAGCTTAAACATGGGCGGCCTCCCCGGTCTTGTGTTCTTGCCAGAGGCCGCTCATCCATTCGCCGATCTGCGGCAGCGTGGCCGCGGCGCGGTCGATGGAAGGCGAGAGCCGGCCCTTGGCGATCACATGCAGGCGATCGCTGATCTCGAACAGCTCATCGAGCTCTTCGCTGACCACCAGCACCGCGCAGCCGGCATCGCGCAGCGCAAGGATCTCGCCGCGAATGAGCGCAGCCGCGCCCACGTCCACGCCCCAGGTCGGCTGCGAGACGATGAAGAGCCTGGGGTTGGCGTCGATCTCGCGGCCGACGATGAATTTCTGCAGGTTACCGCCCGAGAGCGAGCGCGCCGCCGCACGCGGCCCGCCGGCCTTGACGTTGAAGCGCTCGATGATCGATTTGGCGTGCTTCTCCAGCACCGAGGTGCGGATCCATCCGCCCTTGCCCACCGCATTGCTGCGCGTGAGCAGCAGGTTGTGCGCCAGGCCCAGCGTGGGCACCGCGCCGCGGCCAAGTCGCTCCTCGGGAACGAAGTGCAGGCCCAGCGCGCGCCGCGCACGCGGGCGCAGCCGACCGGCGGGCTTGTCGAACACATCCACCATCGACGCGTCGGCGCGCACGTCTTCGCCCGAGAGCGTGTAGAGCAGTTCCTTCTGGCCGTTGCCCGAGACGCCCGCAATGCCCACCACTTCGCCCGCGCGCACTTCGAACGAGATCCCGTCGAGGTCGACACCGAACTGGTCTTCGCGCGCCAGCGTCAGCCCCTTCACGCGCAGCGCCACGGCACCCGCGTGCACCGGGCGGTGCTGCAGCGCCGGCGGCTCGCTGCCGATCATCAGGCGCGAGAGCGAGGCGTTGCTTTCGTTCTGCGGATTGCACACGCCCGTCACCTTGCCGCCGCGCAGCACGGTGCACGCGGTGCACAGCTCGCGGATCTCATGCAGCTTGTGGCTGATGTAGAGGATGCTGCAGCCCTCGGAGGCCAGCTTGTTGAGCACAGTGAAGAGCTTGATGACCGCCTGCGGCGTGAGCACCGAGGTCGGCTCGTCCAGGATCAGCAGCTTGGGGTTGGTGAGCAGCGCGCGGATGATTTCCACCCGCTGCATCTCGCCCACCGACAGCGTGTGCACCGGGCGCGAGGGGTCGATGTCCAGGCCGTACTCGCTCGCCTTGGCGGTGATGCTGCGAGCCACTTCGGCCAGCTGCAGCGACTTGTCCAGGCCCAGCCATACGTTCTCGGCCACGGTGAGCGTGTCGAACAGGCTGAAGTGCTGGAACACCATGCTGATGCCCAGCGCCCTCGCCTGCTGCGGGTTGCGCAGGGTGACGGCCTGGCCGTCGAAGGTGACCGTGCCTTCATCGGGCTTGACCGAGCCGTAGATGATCTTCATCAAGGTCGATTTGCCGGCGCCGTTCTCGCCGAGAACGGCGTGGATTTCGCCGGGCGCCACGGCCAGCGAGATGTCGCTGTTGGCCACCACCGCGGGATACCGCTTGGTGATGTGCGCGAGCTGGAGTCTGGGGGTTGTCATGCCGGGTTTCGTGGGTTTGTCTCGTTCAACGTCAACAAGCGGGAACAGCTATCAGTTTAATAGCACTGATGGCTGTTGCCGCGTCCATCGGCGCCCGACGGCGCTTCGTTTTCAGTGTCCGCCGACGTAGGCGAACTTGAACAGGAAGATGGCCGCGATCACCCACACCATCGCATGCACTTCCCGTGCCCGGCCGGTGCACAGCTTGAGCACCGCATAGGTGATGAAGCCGAAGGCCAGGCCGTTGGCGATCGAGTAGGTGAAGGGCATGGTCAGCGCGGTCACCGCGGCGGGGATGACCTCGGTGGTGTCTTCCCAGTCGAGCTCGACCAGGTCGCGCAGCATCAGGCAGCCCACGAAGAGCAGCGCCGGTGCGGTGGCATATGCAGGCACCGAGCTCGCGAGCGGCGAGATCATCAGGCAGGCGAGGAACAGCACCGCCACCACCACGGCCGTGAGGCCCGTGCGCCCGCCCGCCTGCACGCCCGCCGCGCTTTCCACATACGCCGTGGTGCTCGAGGTGCCGAGCAGCGAGCCCGCGAAGATGGCGCCGCTGTCGGCCAGCAGCGCCTTGTTCATGCGCTCCATCTTGCCGGGCACCAGCAGGCCCGCGCGCTTGGCCACGCCCATCAGCGTGCCGGTGGCGTCGAACATCTCGACCAGGAAGAACACCAGCACCACATTGAGGATGCCGCCCTGGAGCGCGCCCAGGATGTCCAGCTGCATGAAGGTGGGCGCGATCGACGGGGGTGCGTCGAACACGCCGTGGAACTTGTTGCCGCCGAAGAAGAACGACAGCACCGTCACCAGCAGGATCCCGATGAGGATCGCCCCGCGCACCTTGAGCCGGTCGAGCGTCACGATGACCAGGAAGCCCAGCGTGGCCAGCACCACCGGTGCCGAGTGCAGGTCGCCCAGCGTGACGAAGGTGGCCGGCGAAGCCGCGACGATGCCCGCGCTCTTGAGCGCGATGAGCGCGAGGAACATGCCGATGCCCACCGTGATCGCCGTTCGCAACGACTGCGGTATGCCCGCGATGAACAGCTCCCGCAACCCGGTGACCGTGACGATGAGGAACAGGCACCCCGAGATGAACACCGCCCCCAGCGCGATCTGCCATGTGTAGCCCATGCCCAGCACCACCACGTAGGCGAAGTAGGCATTGAGGCCCATGCCCGGCGCCATGGCGATCGGGTAGTTGGCGTAGAGACCCATGATGAGCGTGCCCAGCGCCGCGATCAGGCAGGTGGCCACGAAGACGGCACCCTTGGGCATGCCCGCGTCGCCCAGGATCGAGGGGTTCACGAAGATGATGTAGGCCATCGTCAGGAAGGTGGTGAGCCCTGCGATGACTTCGGTGCGCACCGTGGTGTTGTGCTCGGTGAGCTTGAACATGCGTTCAAGCCAGTTCGCGTTGAGCGGCGCGGTGCGCGGCGCTGTCCCCGAGGCGTGGGGATCGGCGCCCTTGGGCACCTCTTCAAACCTGTTCATGTCGCTTGTCTCCAGCTGTTTTATGTGGCGGTTCATTCAAACGTGGCCTCGGTCGCGACGCCGGCGCGACCGAAGGATTCAGGGTGGGTCTCGGGTGTCGGGCGCCTCAGGCGCAAGGCCTCGCGCGGAAGGTGCGGAGAAAGCCGGCCGCAGCGAGGCGGCCACGTCCTTGATGCATTCGCGCAGCCAGCGCGCGGAGCTCGACGAATGGGTGCGTTCGTGCCAGAGCTGGTAGTACATGAGCCGCGGCAGCGCCACCGGGCAGTCGAGAATCTTCACCGGCAACCGCGCGGCAAAGCGCTCGCAGTACTGGCGGCCGGTGGTGAGCACCAGAAGGCTCGACGCCACCATGTCGGGAATGAGGCTGAAGTGCGCGCAGCGCGCGGTGATGTTGCGCTGCCGGCCCAGTTCGTCGAGCATCTGGTCGATGATGCCGCGCCCGCCCGGATGCATGGGCGTGGGCGCGATGTGCTCGGCCGCGAGCCAGGTCTCCAGGTCCCAGCCGCGGCGCACCGCCGGGTGGTCCTGGTTGACCAGCGACACCACCTCGTCGCCGAAGAGCCGCGCCATGTGCAGGTCTTCCGGGGGCTTGAGCCAATTGCCGATGACCAGGTCGACCTGGCCTAGCGCCAGATGCCCGTGGTAATCCGAATCGGGCGAGAGTGCATGGATCTCGATCTGGCACAGCGGCGCCTCGCGCTTCACATGCGCCACCAGCATCGGCAGGAAGAGCGGGTCCATGTAGTCGCTTGCTGCAATGCGGAAGGTGGTGGCCGCCGACTGCGGCTCGAAGCCGCGCGCATCGGAGAACAGCATCTCGGCCGCTCGCAAAATGCTCGCGGCCGGCTCGATCATCCGCAGCCCCGCATCGGTGGGCACCATGCCCGAGCCCGAGCGCACCAGCAGCGGGTCGCCCGACAACTCGCGCAGGCGCTTGAGCGCGGCCGAGACGGCCGGCTGGTACATGCCCAGGCGAATGGCGGCGCGCGAGACACTGCGGTCGGTCAGCACGGTGTGCAGCACCCGGATCAGGTGAAGATCGATCTTGTCGAAAAGCGCCTGGTCACGCATGGCGCACCCCCACGGTCTTCGCGCACTTTGCGCCGCTTCGCCCGGCCCCTGCCGGCGGCCGCACCCACGGCCCGGCGAAGCCGCATCCGTGGTGTTTCGCGAAGGGGATCAGGACGTGGGGCATTGGGAGGACTTTGGACATGCGCCAAAGTCTAAGAGTGACTATGCGGACTGGACAGCGGTAATCGCGCGAAGAATGGCCTCGCTCGTGGCCGGCGCCTTCAGCGGCGGATCGACACTGTGGCCGCCGGCCGCCGACACCGCATCGCGGATCGCGAAGAACACCGAGAACGGCAGCAACAGCGGCGGCTCGCCCACGGCCTTGCTGCGGTGAATCGAGTCCTCGAAGTTCTGGCCTTCGAACAGGCGCACGTTGAAGACGGGCGGGCAGTCGTTGGCGGTCGGAATCTTGTAGGTGCTGGGCGCGTGCGTGGTGAGCTTGCCGCTTTGCGGATGCCACACCAGCTCCTCGGTGGTCAGCCAGCCCATGCCCTGGATGAAGGCGCCTTCTACCTGGCCGATGTCCACGGCCGGGTTCAGCGACTTGCCCGCGTCGTGCAGGATGTCGGCACGCAGCAGCTTCCATTCGCCGGTGAGCGTGTCCACGACCACTTCGCTCACCGCAGCGCCGTAGGCGTAGTAGTAGAACGGGCGGCCCTGCATCTTGTCCTTGTCCCAGCTGAGGCCGGGCGTGGCGTAGAAGCCGTCGGACCAGAGCTGCTTGCGGTCGAGATACGCCTCGCCGACGACCGTGCTGAAGGCCAGCGTGCGGCCGCTGACTTCGACCTTGTCGTTCGCAAAGCGCACCTCGCTCGCCTTGCCGCCGTGGCGTTCGGCGGCGCTCTCAGCGAGACGCTCGCGGATCTGGCGCGCCGCATCCTGCGCGGCCTTGCCGTTCAGGTCGGCGCCGGTCGACGCGGCGGTGGCCGAGGTGTTCGCCACCTTGGTGGTGTCGGTCGCGGTCACGCGCACGCGATCGAAGCTCACGCCCAGCTCGTGCGCCACCACCTGCGCCACCTTGGTGTTGAGGCCCTGCCCCATCTCGGTTCCGCCGTGGTTCACCAGGATCGAGCCGTCGGTGTACACATGCACCAGCGCGCCGGCCTGGTTGAAGTGCTTCACGTTGAAAGAGATGCCGAACTTGAGCGGCGCCAGTGCCAGGCCGCGCTTGAGCACCACGCTTTTGGCATTGAAGGCGGCGATCTCTTCGCGCCGCGCGCGGTAGTCGCTGCTGGCTTCCAGCTCGGCCACGAGTTCGTGGACGATGTTGTCGGTCACGGTCTGGCGGTAGGGTGTGACGTTGTTCTCTGCCTTGCCGTAGAAGTTGACGCGCCGCACGTCGAGCGGGTCGCGCTTCAGCTCGCGCGCCACCGAGTCCAGGATGTTCTCGATGGCGATGGCGCCCTGCGGGCCGCCGAAGCCGCGGAACGCGGTGTTGCTCTGCGTGTTGGTCTTGCCCGAGAAGCCGTGCATCGCCACGTTGGGCAGCCAGTAGGCGTTGTCGAAGTGGCACAGCGCGCGCGTCATCACCGGGCCCGAGAGGTCCGCCGAGTGGCCGGCACGCGAGACCATGGTGATCTCCGCGCCGAGGATGCGGCCCTCGTCGTCGTAGCCCACGTCGTACTCGTACCAGAAGCAGTGGCGGCGGCCGGTGATCATGAAGTCGTCGTCGCGGTCCAGCCGCAGCTTCACGGGGCGCTGCAGCTGCCGCGCCGCAATGGCGGCCACGCACGCGAAGATCGCCGACTGCGATTCCTTGCCGCCGAAGCCGCCGCCCATGCGCCGGCATTCCACATGCACTTCGTTCGACTGCAGGTGCAGCGCATGCGCCACCAGGTGCTGCATCTCGCTCGGGTGCTGCGTCGAGCAGTGGATGTGCAGCGCGCCGCCTTCCTTCGGAATGGCGTAGCTGATTTGGCCTTCGAGGTAGAACTGCTCCTGACCGCCCACGTCGAGCGTGGCCTTGTGGCGATGCGGCGCCTTCGCGATGGCGGCGCGCACGGCAGCTTCGTCGCCTTCGTTGGCGCTGCCGCCGCTGCGCACGATGTGCATCGGTGGCACCACGTACTGGCCGCGCGCATGCGCGTCCTGCGGCGTGATGACGGGCGGCTCGGCCTCGACGGTCATCGCGTCCTTCGCCTTGGCGGCGGCACGGCGCGCGGCTTCGCGCGTTTCGGCGATCACCGCGAACACGGGCTGGCCGAGGTAGCGGATCTGGCCGCCGTCGTTCACCGGCAGCAGGATCGGGTCGTCGTGAACGATCGAGCCGCAATCGTTGGTGCCGGGAATGTCGTCGGCCGTCAGCACCGCGACCACGCCGGGCATCGCGCGGATCACGTCCAGCGACAGCGCGGTGACACGGCCGTTCGCAACAGGCGAAAGCCCGAGCGCGCAATGCAGCGTGCCGGTGAGCTCGGGAATGTCGTCGATGTAGGTCGCTTCACCCGCCACATGCAGGTGTGCCGACTCGTGCGGCCGGCTGATGCCGACACGCGCGCCGAGATCGTGCGCCACTGCTTCGGCCGCGGGGTCGATGCGCGCGGCGGTGTTCTTCAGGTAGTCGGCAAAAGCCTCCGCGGGCTGCAGCAGGCGGGCGTCGATGGGCTTGTTCATGGTCAGGCTCCTTCCACCGCGGTCTTGACAGCGGCATGGGGCATCGCGCTCCACACGCTGGTTTCTTCAAGCGAGAGCGCGTCCTCGGTGCGGGTTTCGAGCCAGAGGCGCTGGATCAGGTTCTGCGCCACCTGCAGCCGGTAGTCGGCCGAGGCGCGCATGTCCGACAGGGGCTTGAAGTCCTGCGCCAGCGCGAGCTTGGCGGTGGCCACGCTGGCCTGGGTCCATGGCTTGCCGACGAGCGCGGCTTCGGCGTTCGCCGCGCGCTTGACGGTCGCGGCCATGCCGCCGAAGGCCAGGCGCACCGCCTTCACCGTGTCGCTACCCTCTTCCAGATCGATCGCGAAGCCCGCGCACAGCGCCGAGATGTCGCAGTCGAAACGCTTGCTGATCTTGTAGGCACGCACCTGGCGGCGCATGGCGGCCAGCGGAATCGCCAGCCCCTGCACGAACTCGCCGGGCTGCAGCTGGTTCTTCATGTAGTCGATGTAGAAGTCGGGCAGCGGCATGCGGCGCACCGCGTCGCCGCGGCGCAGTTCGATCTGCGCGTCGAGCGACATCAGCACCGGCGGCGAATCGCCGATGGGCGAGCCGTTGGCCACGTTGCCGCCCATGGTGCCGGCATGGCGGATGGGCGGCGAGGCGAAGCGCAGCCACACGTCCTGCAGGCTGGGCACGCGCTGCACCAGCGCTTCGAAGGCGGATTCGAGCGAGGCGCCGGCGCCGATGTAGAGCTCGCCGCCCTCGTCGTTGTGCCGGGTCTCGATGGTCTTCAGTTCTGCCACGTCGCCCACATAGATGATGTCGCCCAGGTCGCGGAACTGCTTGTTGACCCAGAGGCCGACGTCGGTGGAGCCGGCCAGCAGCTGTGCGCGCGGTTTCTGCTCGCGCAGCGCGGCCAGTTGGGCAATGGTCTTGGGGGCGTGGAAATGGTCCATGCGGGCGCCGAGCGGCGCCGCATAGTCGAGCCCGTCGTTCTGCAAGGCAGTGAGCGCGGCCACCACGGGCTTGGTGTCGAGCCGCACGCTCGGCAGGTCGAACATGCGCTGCCCCGCATCGAGGATCGGCCGGTAGCCCGTGCAGCGGCAGAGGTTGCCCGAGAGGTCGTCCGCCAGTTGCTGGCGCGTGGGCTGCGTGCCCTCGGCCTGGTGGTGTTCGTAGGTGGACCACAGCGACATCACGAAGCCCGGCGTGCAAAAGCCGCACTGGGAGCCATGGCAGTCGACCAGCGCCTGCTGCACCGGGTGCAGCGTGTGGACGGGGTGCTTCTTGTCCTGTGATTTCGGGGTGGCGCACTGCGCCTTCAGGTCTTCGACCGTGAAGAGCGCCTTGCCGTGCAGCGTGGGCAAAAACTGGATGCAGGCGTTGACCGTCTGCAGCTGCAGGCCACCGATGGCATCGGGCGCATTGGCGTCGGTCGCCAGCTCGCCGATCACCACCGTGCAGGCACCGCAGTCGCCCTCGTTGCAGCCTTCCTTGGTGCCGGTGCAGTGCGCGTCCTCGCGCAGCCAGTCGAGCACCGAGCGGGTCGGATGCACGCCGCTCACCTCGACGATCTTGCCGCGATGGAAAAAACGGACGGGTTGGATGTTGTTGCGCTCTGTACTCATGCTCTTCGGCCTCGTGGGCGGCTCGGTGTTTCCGGCCAAGCCTGGACGTTAGTCGCTTGGACCGCAAGCCACATACCGCGGGAGCCATATTGCGTATGTGGGCGCGGGTATGCGACCTAGGGGGAAACCCTGGAGAGAGCGAGCAATTCCCGGGCCATGGGCCCTGGGCGCCGCATCAGGTCGGCTCGGGCACCGCTGCCGCCGCTGCTGCCTTCGGCTGTGCGTAGCGCCACGCGATCAGCGTGCCGATGCCGAGGAACACCGCGGCGATGAAGAAGGGCGCGCCCGGCAAGTGCACCGGCGCGTCTTCGCCGATGAAATAGCCGAAGCTGCCGGCGAACATCGCGGGTCCGACGATGCCCGCCACCGACACCAGGCTCGTCAGCGCGCCCTGGATGCGGCCTTGCTCGGCAGCGCCGACCTGCCGGGTGACCAGCGCCTGCGCCGCCGGCCCGGCGAACGCCAGCAAGGTGCCGAACGGCAGTGCGGCCAGAAGGACCCAGCCGGCATCGGCCAAGCCGTAGACGACGAAGCCGAGCACGCCGAAGCCCATGCCGAACAACAGGGCGCGACGCTCGCCGAAGCGCTTCACGCCCGGTCCGATCAACAGCGCATTGACCAGCACGCTGAGCACGCCCACCGCGCCGAGCACCCAGCCCACGGCGTCTTCCTTCCAGTGATACCGGTAGTCGGCGAACAGCACGAACACGCTGGGATAGACGTACTGGGCCAGGTTGACGAGGAAGATCACCGCCGCCAGCCCGAACACCTGCGGATAGCGCTTGAGCAGCACCAGCGACCCGATCGGGTTGGCATGCGACCAGTCGAACTTCCGGCTTCGCCGCTCGGGCGGCAGCGATTCGGGCAACACGAACCATCCGTAGCAGAAGCTGAGCAGCGTCAGGCCGGCCGCGAACCAGAACGGCAGGCGCGGATCGATGTGGCTCAGTTGCCCACCGAGCACCGGCCCGAACACCAGGCCCATGCCGAACGCCGCGCCCACGATGCCGTAGCTGCGGGCGCGTTCCTCCGGCAGCGTCACATCGGCGATGTAGGCATTGGCGATGGTGAAGCTGGCCGAGAAAACGCCAGACACCAACCGGCCGACGAACAGCCACGGCAGGCTGTCGGCCAGGGCCATGAACACGAAATCCACGCCCAGCCCGAGGCATGACAAGAGGATCACCGGCCGCCGTCCGAAGCGGTCGGACAACGCGCCCTGGATCGGCGAGCTCACGAACTGAATGACTGCGAACGCAGTGCCGAACGCCGCGATCCAGTACGCCGCCGTTGCCGTGCTGCCGCCGGCCAGCCGCTCCACCAGGTGCGGCAGGCCGGGAAGGATCAGGCCGAACGCCATGAAATCGATCAGCACGGTCACGAAGATGAAGGCGAGCGCGGCGCGGCGCACGCGCGGTGCTTGAAGCGTAGTGGTCAATCGCTGCGGCTCATCAGGTATTTGCCCACGCGCGGATGCGCCTCGCCGAGGCCCCCGAGCCGCCCGAACAGGCCATCGAAGCAGCCGAGCACCAGCGCGACGGTCTTCTTCAGCCGATCGCGCTCGAACATCAGCATGGGCAGGATCTGCTTGATCGTGTAGACGTTGATGAACAGGATCGCGGGGAAGGCGCGCACATGCGCCCGCGAGAGGTCCAGCGCATTGCGCGCAATGTAGTAGCGCCGCGCGGCCGGGTAGTTGATGAAATGGATCTTCCAGCCGAACAGCGACCTGGCCTGGATGTCGCCGATCTGGTGCCGCAGCACGACGTGCGGGTTCAGGTAGAGCGGCACATCGCGGCTGAGGGCGCGCATGCAGTAGTCGGTGTCCACGTGGTCGATCACGTAGCGCTCGTCGAACCGGCCGACCTTGGCCCAGGCGCCGCGCGAAATCAAAGAGCCCGAGGAAATCATGAAGGCGCAGCGCACCAGCGGCTCGGTGAAAGGCCGCCGCAGGTCGAGCTGGTAGACACGCTTGCCCTGGAGGCCGAACTGGGGGATCAGCGCGTCCAGGTTCGTGTCGTGCACCAGTGGGCCGACGAGAAACGCCGCGTCTTCCTCGCTCTCACTTTCCCTGCCCCGGGCCACCATCGCAGCCTCGCACATGGCTTCGAAGTAGCCGGGCGGCAACTTCGAATCCTGGTCGAGCAGGAAGAAGAGCTCGGCGCCCCGCGCTTCGAGTTCGGCGATGCCGCAGTTGAAGGCGCCCGCGATGCCACCGCGGTTGCCGTTGTGCAGCACCGAGACGCCCGCATCGACGAGCGCCGGATGCCAGCCCTCCACCTGCGGCGTGTTGTCGACCACGCAGAGGTGCGGGCACGAGGCGGCCAGCGAATGGAGGTTCGCCACCTGCTCGTCGGTCGGGAAATAGGTGACGACGACGGCACCGAACGGGAAGGACATCCTCGGCGTCAGCCAGCCGCCGTGGCCGCCACCAGCGAACGCGGGCGCATGTCCTGCCAGTTGGCCTCGATGTAGGCGCTGCAAGCGTCCCGGTCGGTCGGCGCCAGCGCCACCTGCCAGCCGGCGGGTACGGCGATGAAGGCGGGCCACAGCGAATGCTGGCCCTCGTCGTTCACCAGCACCTGGAAGCTGGCGTTCTTGTCGTCGAAGGGGTTGCTCATCTGCGATTTCCTTGTGTGGAGTTCAAGCCATTTCCGCGGCGACGGAGGTTTGCCGAAGTGCCTTGAGGGCGTCCGCAATGCCGGCGAGCGCGCGGTGGCACGCGAAGTCTTCGCGCAACACCGCGGCACGCTGCCGGTAGCTGGAGTTCCCCAGCACCTTGCGCACCGCGTCGCCGACCTGGCGGGCGCTCGGCTGGCCGGTGGCGAGGTTGATGCCCGCGCCCGTCCAGGCCACGCGCGCGGCGATCTCGGGCTTCTCTTCGGAGGTGCCGGCGACCACCAGCGGCACGCCCAGGCTCAGCGCATGGTTGACCGAGCCGTAGCCGCCGTTGGTGACCATGGCGTGCAGCTTGGGCAGCAGCCGGTCGTAGGGCAAAAACGGCACCACGCGGGCGTTAGCGGGCAGGTTCATCGTCAGCGCGGGCGGCACCGGGCCGCCGGTGGTGGCGATGACGAGGATGTTGCTGTCGCCCGCCAGCGCCTGCAGCGTCGGGCCGATCAGCTGCGCCGGGTTCTGGTTGGCCAGCGTGCCCTGCGTCACCAGCACGACCGAGCGGCCGTCGTCCAGCTCGTGCCACCACTCGGGCGGCGTGAAGTCGCGGCTCGCAGGCGAGAGCAGCGGGCCGACGAAATGCACTGACGCCGGCAGGTCGCTGCGCGGGTACTCGAACGACGGCGCGGTGAGCTGCAGGTACAGATCGGGCAGCTTGACCATCGCATCCACAAAGAAATCCGGCAGCGCGGGCAACCCCGAGCGCGCGAGCAGCGTGTCGAAGTGGCGCTGCACCTCGCCGAACATCGCCTGCTTGAGGTTGGCGTTCATCGCCTTGTTGCGCACCCACCCTTCCGGCGTGGACGAGGGCGGCAGCGCGGTGCCGAAGAAGGCGGTGTCGCAGCTGGAGAGCGGCAGCGCCGAGATGCCGATGCCGACGATGGCCGGGCGGTCATCGCGCTCCTTGCCCAGCAGCAGCGGGAAGGTGCCGCAGAACATCGTGTCGACCAGGATGGCATCGGCCTCGAAGTCTTCGAGGATCGATTGCAGGCCCGCGTGCTGCGCGGCCATGGCATCGGCGAAGAAGTGCTTCAGGCCGAAGCACATCTGCGCATGCGCGGACGCAATGCGCTGGCGCTCGGGAAAGCGCTTGTCCAGGTCGCGGTAGTCGAAGTCGATCGCGCGCTCGAAGGGCGTGAAGCTCGCACCGGTCGCCTCGGCCTGCGCCCGGAACTGGCTCGCGGTGTGCACCCGCACCTCGTGCCCCTGCCTCACCAGATGCTGGGCGATGGCCAGCATCGGCAGGACGTGGCCCGGCAAGGCGGTTGCGGCGATGAGATAGCGTGCCATTCGGTTTGCTCCTTTCAAGAGATGGTTTCCAGGGCGCGGCGCGCCTTGGTGGCTATGCCCAGGTCGACGAAGTAGCGCTGAAGCAGGTCGCGGTCCACCGGGCGGATCGGCGCGCCGATGGCTTCGAGCTGCGCATGCGTGGCCGCGCCGCTCACCTGCGGCGGCGTGGCCGTGGTGTCGTAGCGGTCGAGGATGGCGAGCACGGCGGCGAGGTCGCGGTCTTGCTGCACCGCGAGCCTTTCATGCGCGCGCTGCAGCCAGGGCTCCAGCCCGACCGGCTCCAGCCGCATGCCCATGCGCTCGAAGACGTGCGGAATGTCGCGCACCCGCAGCGCCGCCGGGCTCATCAGGTGGAACACCTGACCCCAGGAAGCTTGCTGCGCCGCAAGGCCCAGGATGGCGCGCGCCACGTCGTCCACCGGCGTGAGGTTCAGCGGCAGGTCCATGTCCGGAATCGCTTCCAGATCGGCATAGAGATGCGCCACGCGCCAGATCAGGTCGTCGGCATTGCAGATCGCATGCGTGTGGTCGCCGGTGACGGCGCCGAGCCGGTAGATCGCGACCGGCATGCCCCGCGCCTGCGCCTCGCGGGCCAGCGCATCGCCGACCCACTTGCTCTGGCTGTAGCCGTCGACCAGCCCACTCCACGAAGCCAGCGCCGATTGCTCGGTGATGGTGTCTTCCTTGTTGTTCTGGTCGATCACGGCCAGCGTGGAGACGTAGTGCATGCTCTTCGCGCGGCCCTGCGCAGTCCATTCGAGCAGCGTGACCACGCTGTCGACGTTCGCGGGCTTGAGGCTCGCGTAGGGGTGCAGAAAGTCCACCTGCGCGGCGCAGTGGTAGATGGCATCGCAGCCATCGCGTACAAGTTGCACTGCAGCGTCATCCAGGCCCAGGTGCGGCTTGCCGAGGTCGCCGGTCACGACCTTGATGCGCGCGTCGTCCCAGATCGCGCCGAGCTGGCGCTGGGCCAGCGTGCGCTTCAGGCGCTGCTCCCCCGCCTGCTCGTCGGGCGCGCGCACATGGCAGACCACGCAAGCTGTGGTGTCACGCAGCAACGCTGCCAGCAGGTGGCTGCCGACGAAGCCGCTGGCGCCGGTGAGGAACACGCGGCGCGGTGCAAGCTTGGGCGCTGTGGCCTGCGGTCGGATGTGCGCGGGCAAATCGAGTTCGCGGGACAGGTCCAGCGCCTCGGCGGTGCCGCCTTCGTTGTCGAGCCAGGCGGCCAGCTCGGCAATCGTCGGGCGGTTGTAGACCTCGGCATGCGGGAAGTCCGCGCGCACCTGTTGGCGGATGCGCATGCCCAGCTGGATGGCCATGAGCGAATGGCCGCCGATCTCGAAGAAGTTGTCGTGGATGCCGACGCGCTCGATGTGCAGCGTCTCGGCCCAGAGCGCCGCGAGCAGCTTCTCGGTGGGCGTGCCGGGTTCGACGTACTGCGTGGCGGCTTGCTGCTCGGGCACGGGCAACGCCTTCTTGTCGAGCTTGCCGCTCTGCGTGAGCGGCAAGGAGGGCAGTCCAACGAAGGCCGAGGGCACCATGTAGTCGGGCAAGGCCTGCGCCATGTGGGCGCGCAGCTCCGTCGGCTGCGGGTCGGAAACCGCGACGAAGTAAGCGACGAGGCGCTTCTCGCCGGGCACGTCTTCGCGGGCGATCACTGCCGCCTGGGTGATCTGCGGGTGCTTGAGCAGCACCGATTCGATCTCGCCCGCCTCGATGCGAAAGCCCCGGATCTTCACCTGCTGATCGGCGCGGCCGAGGAAGTCGAGCGTGCCGTCGGCCCGCCAGCGCGCGAGGTCGCCGCTGCGGTACATGCGGCTGCCGGGCGCACCGTGCGGATCGGCGATGAAGCGTTCCGCACTCAGCGCCGGACGGCTGAGGTAGCCGCGCGCCACGCCGCTGCCGGCGATGTAGAGCTCGCCCGCCACGCCGGGCGGCACGGGCTGCAGGGCGCTGTCGAGCACGTACATCCGCGTGTTCCAGATCGGCTGTCCGATGGAGGGTGAGGCATCGGCCGTCATCGGCGTGCTCATGCTCGCGCAGATGGTGATCTCGGTCGGGCCGTAGGCGTTGACCATGCGGCGGCCACGCGACCACTTCGCCGCCAGCGCGGCAGGACAGGCATCGCCGCCGACCACCAGCGTCCGCAGATGAGGGAACTCGCCGTGCGGCAGCGTTGCGAGCGCGGCGGGAGGAATCAACGCGTGGCTGACGGCCTGCCGCTCCATCATCTCGGCCAGGTCGGAGCCCAGCAGTTGCTGCGCACCGGGCACCACCAGCGCGGCGCCGGCGTGGAAGGCCATCAGCTGGTCCATCACCGAGGCATCGAAGCCGCTGGAAGAAAACTGCAGCACGCGCGAGTCATGGCCGATGGCGAGCCGCTCCGCCATCGCCGTGCCGAGGCTGCTCAGGCCCGCATGCGGCACCACCACGCCCTTGGGCACGCCGGTGGAGCCGGAGGTGTAGATGACGTAGGCGGCGTCCTGGGCGTTGGACTTTTGCGCGAGCGGGGCGTCCGACTGGATCGCCAGCGCGGCGACCGTGCTGTCGCTGTCGAGCGCAATGCAGCGGGGGACGCCGGCCAGCTCGGGCAGCAGTGCATCGTGGGTCAGCACGGCTGCGGGGGCAGCTTCCGCGAACACGAAGGCGCTGCGCGCCGCCATGTGGTTCGGGTCGATGGGCAGGTAAGCGGCGCCGGTCTTCACGATGGCCAGGTGCGCCACGATGAGGTCGAGCGAACGCGGCAACACCGTCGCAACGATGGCGCCAACGCCGATGCCCTGTGCGCGCAGCAGGTGCGAAAGGCGGTTGGCGCGCGCATCGAGCTCGGCGTAACTGACGACCAAGTCGTCGAGCACCACCGCGGGCGCATGCGGGCGCTTCGTTGCGTGCAAGGCGACCATGCCGGCGATCGTGCGCGGTGCGATGTCGCGTGTACGTCCGCTCCACTCGGACAGCAGCCGATGGTTTTCCTCGGCGCTCAGGATCGCAAGGCCGCTCACCGCATCGTCGGGCGCATCGCAGGCTTCTTCGAGCAGGCGCACCAGCCGCGCGCCGATGGCTTCGACGGTGCTGCGCTCGAACAGGTCGGTGCTGTACTGGATGCCGCCGGCGATACCGCCCGGCAAGCCGTCGGCGCCGCGCTGCTCGCCGAGGATGAACGACAGGTCGAACTTCGCGGTGTCGATGGCCACCGGCTGCGGCGTGATCGACAGGCCCGGCAGGCTGAACGACAGGCGGCTGGTGTTCTGGAAGCCCAGCATCACCTGCAACAGCGGCAGGTTGGCGCGCGAGCGGCCGGGGCGCAGCAGCTCCACCAGGCGGTCGTATGGAAACTCCTGGTTCGCATACGCCGCCAGATTGGTGGCACGCACACGCGAGACCAACTCGCGCAAGCTCGGCTGTCCCGAGGTGTCGGTGCGGAGCACCAGCGTGTTGACGAAGCAGCCGATGAGCTCGTCGAGCGCATGGTCGCTGCGCCCTGCGACCGGGCTGCCGATGACGATGTCGTCGCCCGCCCCGAGCCGGCTCAGCAAGCCTGCGAGCGCGGCCTGCAGGACCATGAACACGCTGGCTTGCCCGTCGCGCGCCAGTTGCAGGATGCGCTCATGCACATGCGGCGGAATCTGCAGCGGCACCACGTCACCGCGGTAGGTGGGTACCAGCGGGCGCGCGTGGTCCTGCGGCAAGGCGAGCTGCTCGGGCAGGTCGCTCAAGGCTGAACGCCAGAACGCACGCTGGCGGCCGGCCATGCTGTCGGCATCGTCTTCGCTGCCCAGCAGTTCCCGCTGCCACAGCGCGTAGTCGGCGTATTGCAGCGGCAGCGGCTCCCAGCCCGGTGCCTTGCCTTCGCAGCGGGCCGCGTAGGCCACGCTGAGGTCGCGCGCCAGCGGCAGCAGCGAGGCGCCGTCACCGGCGATGTGGTGCGTGAGCAGCAGCAGCACATGCTCGTCGGCCGCGAGCTTGAACAGGTAGACGCGCAGCGGCGCTGCATTGCCGAGGTCGAAGGCGTGGCCCGCTGCCGCATGAAGCTGCGCGGCGATGTCTTCTTCGCTGCTGTCGGCTTCGATCACAGCCGGGCGCGCATCCGTGCCATCGAGGATGTGCTGGTACGGCAGCCCGTCTTCGTTCGGGTAAACCGTGCGCAGGCTCTCGTGCCGCTGCACCAGGTCGCCGAGCGCGGCATGCAGCGCGGCACGATCGAGCACGCCCGAAAGGCGCAAGGCCAGCGGCATGTTGTAGGCCGGGTTCGCGCCTTCGAGCTGGTTCATCAGCCACAGGCGACGCTGCGCGAAGGACAACGGAATGCGCGCGGGGCGCGGCATCGGCACGAGGCTCGGGCGTGCGACCGATTCCTGGTCGAGCAGCTCGGCGAGGCCGGCGATGGTGGAGACCTGGAACAGCGTATCGACCGGCAGGTCGATCATGAATTGCTGGCGGATCATCGACATCAGCTGCACGATCATCAGCGAGTGGCCGCCGAGCTCGAAGAAGTTGTCGTTGACGCCGACGCGCGGCAGGTGCAGCGTCTCCGCCCAGAGGCCGGCGAGGATCTTCTCGGTGGGCGTACGCGGCGCGGCGTAGCGCGTGGCGGCCTGCATTTCGGGTGGCGGCAGAGCCTTGCGGTCGAGCTTGCCGCTTGGACCCAGCGGCAGCGACGGAAGGCTCACGAAGGCCGAGGGCACCATGTACTCGGGCAGCGATAGCGCCAGGTGCGTGCGCAGTTCGGCCGCCTGCGGATCGGCCGCATCGGCCGCGACAACGTAGGCCACCAGACGCTTCTCGCCCGGCACGTCTTCGCGCGCAATCACCGCGGCCTGCGCGATCTGCGGGTGCTGCAGCAGCGCCGACTCGATCTCGCCCGGCTCGATGCGCAGGCCGCGGATCTTCACCTGCTGGTCGACGCGTCCGAGGTAGTCGAGGCTGCCGTCCTTGCGCCAGCGTGCGAGGTCGCCGCTGCGGTACATGCGGCTGCCGGGTGCGCCGTAGGGGTTGGCGATGAAACGCTCGGCGCTCAGCAGCGGGCGCTTGAGATAGCCGCGTGCAAGGCCGACGCCTGCGATGTACAGCTCGCCGGTCACGCCGGCCGGCACGGGCTGCATGCCGCTGTCGAGCACGTGCATCTGCGTGTTCCAGATCGGTCGGCCGATGGGAACGCTCGTGGCTTGCGCATCGTCCGTGCGCTCGCACTCCCACGCGGTGACGTCGACGGCGGCTTCGGTCGGCCCGTAGAGGTTGTGCAGTTCGCACGACAGGCGCTCCTGAAACTGCGACTGCAGCGCTGGCGACAAAGCCTCGCCGCTGCAGATCACGCGACGCAGCGTGGTGCATGCGCCAGCCGTAGGTTCGAGCAGGAAGACCTCGAGCATCGACGGCACGAAGTGGATCGTGGTGATGCCCTCTTCCGCGATCAGGCTCGCAAGGTACGCCGCATCCTTGTGGCCGCCCGGCTTCGCGAGCACCAGCGTGGCGCCGTCGATCAGCGGCCAGAAGAACTCCCACACCGACACGTCGAAGCTGGACGGCGTCTTCTGCAGCACACGGTCGTCTGGCTGAAGGCCGTAGCGGTCCTGCATCCAGCGCAGGCGGTTGACGATGGCGCGGTGCGACACGACCGCGCCCTTGGGCATCCCCGTGGAGCCCGAGGTGTAGATCACGTAGGCCGGGTGCGAAGGGTCGATGGCGATTCCGGGATCGGTGTCGTCGCAACTCCCCAGATCCGCAATCGATTGCGCTTCATCGAGCAGCAATGTCGGGGCGGTTTTCGGCAGCGACTCCGCGAGTGCTTCGGTGGTGACAAGGCACACCGGCTGCGCATCGCCGAGCATGAAGGCGATGCGGTCCTGCGGGAAATCGGGGTCGACCGGCAGGTACGAGGCGCCGGTCTTCAGCGTGGCGAGCAAGGCGACCATCAGGTCCATCGAGCGCGGGATCGCCAGCGCCACGGTGCGCTCGGGGCCTGCGCCGCGTGCGCGCAGCAGGTGTGCGAGGCGGTTGGCGCGGCGGTTGAGTTCGCCGTTGCGCATCGCCTCGCCGTCGAAGCGCAAGGCGATGGCCTGCGGGTTGGCTGCGAGTTGCGTTTCGATCAACGCGGTGAGATGGGTATCGGGCACCGCATGGGCCGTGTCGTTCCACGTCACCAGCAGTTGCTCGCGCTCTTCGGCGCCGAGAAGGTCGATGTGGCCGATGGCCTGCTCCGGGTGCGCGATCACGGCGTCGATGAAGGCGATCAAACGGCGCTGGTGATCGGCCAGTTCCTCGGCGGTGTGCACCGCAGGGTTGGCGTCGAAATCGATCTGCAGGTCCTGCCCGTTGCCGCGCTCGTACAGGAAGATGCCCAGGTCTTCGGCAGTGCCGTTCGAGAGATTGCGCGGCCTGGCGGCATGGCCCGCGAAGCGGAAGTCATAGTCGAAGGGCTCGACGTTGACCACGGTGGTGAAGAGTTGCCGGTTGTTCACCAGCATGTTGAGGTCGCTGCGCAGGTGCTCGTAGCGGTACGACTGGTGCCGAAGGATCTGCCGCATCTGCCGACCCACTTCGCGGATCAGCTCCGGCACCGGCAGGTCCGCACGCATCGCGAGGCGCAGCGGCAGCGCATTGGCCACCATCGCCGGCACGCGGCGCATGCGGTCGTTGTGGCGCGCGGTCACGGGAATGCCGATGGCCATGTCCTCGATGCCGGTGGCGCGGTAGAGGTACGCCGCGGTGGTGGCGATCAGGATCTGCGGCAGCGTGCTGCCCAGCGCCTCTGCAATGCCTTGGAGCGCCTGCACACTGGCGGCAGGCAGGTGCACCGTCTGGCGCAGCAGCCCACCGATGTTGACCGAGCGGCGCGATGCCAGGCTCAGCGGATCGGGCGCATCGGCGAAGCGCTCGCTCCAGTACTGGCGGTCACGCGGAAAGCGGCCGGACTCGCGGTACGCGTTCTCTTCCTCGGCCAGTTGCGCGATGAGTGCGAGGCGCGATTCTTCGGGCACCGTGGCGTTGCCGGCGGCCATGGCGGTGTAGACGTCCGCAAAGCGGCGCGCAATGAGGCCGCCGCCAAAACCGTCGAGCACGATGTGGTGGCTGCGGTGGTACCAGATGTGGCGATCGGGCGCGAGGCGGATCAGCGCGGACAGCCACAGCTGCCCGTTCGCGAGATCGATGTTGCGGCTGAAGTCGGCGCGCATCCAGCGCTCGGCCTCGGCGTGCGGATCGGCCTGCCCGCTCAGGTCGAGGTAGGGAATCTCACCGGTGAAAACCGGCGCCACGACCTGCCGCGGCCCGTGTGCCGTGTCGATGAAACTCAGCCGCGTGGCCTCGGCCTCGTCGGCCACCTGCCGCATGGCTGCAAGAAAGATCGCGGGCTCGATGGGACCGTGGATATCGATGGCTTCGGCCAGGTTGAAGTTGGTGTCGGGCGATGCGAACCTGGCCCCCAGCCACATCGCCATCTGACCCAAGGTAAGGGGCGCTGTGCGGCTTTGCTGATCGACGGTACTCATGCACTTCTCCAGGTCTTGAATGAATCGGCAAACGATGCCTGTGCGCGTGAAATGGACACGCGGCGCACCCGCCGTTCAAACAAAAAACGCTGGTGGTTCGCGGCAAAATCCGTTCACATTGCCGAACCAATGTACAAGTGGTTGCAATGATTTCAGTGACGCTTTTTGACGTGAATTCGCGCCGTGAAAATCTTTGAACGCAAAAGATTTCATCCTGGATTGCGATCTGAATCGCGGCTTCAGGAATCGAAGGCTTTCATCGTATTTCGCACGTCAGGCAAACCAAAAGCATGTTGCGGCGCAGCAACTTGGCGTCGTGCTTGCAGGGGAATTCAGCCGCGTGTTAAACGCGCGCACCGCGTAAAAAGAACGCGCCCCGGAGCGCGTACCTTTTCATCAGCCTTCCGAGAACAACGCGGTGATCACCTGCCGCAACCAGCGGTTGCCGGGGTCGACCTCGGCTGCGGAAGATGGCGCGGCGGCAGCCAACGAGAATGGGCCGATGAACAACAGCAGCACCCACAGCACGACCGGCGACAGCAACGGCGGCAGGCAGGTCGTCTACACCGCCCGCGTCGAATTCGGCGACTGCGATCCGGCAGGCATCGTCTGGTTTCCCAACTTCTTTCGATGGATCGACGCGGCCTCTCGCCACTACTTTGCCGAATGCGGCGTGCCGCGCTGGGAAGAAACCGCGCAGTCGCTGGGCGTGATCGGCACGCCGCTGGTCGACACGCACACGCGCTTCGTCAAGGCCGCGAGCTACGGCGACACGCTGCAGATCGCGGTGCGCATCACCGAATGGCGCGACAAGAGCTTCGTGCAGACCTACCGGGTGACGCGGGGAGACGACCTGATTCTTGAATGCGAAGAGGTGCGGATCTTTGCGGCGAAGCGCGAGGGAGGCGGGATTCGGGCGGTTGCGATTCCACCGAGCATTCGCGCGCTTTGCGAATAAGTGGCGCCATTGCATCACCCTGTTCGGCGCAATGGAAATCTTTATTCTGAAATTCCAAAAACCGCGGATTACTTAGGTTCGCTCCTCTGACGCACGGCCCCCACATGTGCGCGTGAAAAGCCTCGAAGGCACCGCCCCGCGCGGCCGCCGCGCCTGGGGCCGCGTGATCAGCACCGACATCGACGTGAGCCAGCGCGGCACCGCGAACGCGCGCAGCGACGGGCGCCTGAACGGCTTCCAGGCCGGCACCGACCTGTGGGCTGACGCGAACTGGCGCGCCGGCGTCTACGTCGGCCAGCTGGAGGGCAACATCCGCGTGAGCGGCTTCGCCCGTGGCGTCCAGGGACTGGATGCAGGCACCAACGACCTGCGCAGCCGCTACATCGGCGCCTACATCACGTGGAGCGGCGACAGCGGCTGGCATGCCGACGCCGTGCTGCAGGCCGGCGAGCACCGCTACAGCGTGCAGCCGATCGCGAGCTTCGCCAGTTCGGGCAAGGGCAGGAGCCTGTTGGCTTCGCTCGAGGTGGGCAAGGCCTTCGGCATCGGCAGCGGCTGGACCGTCGAGCCGCAACTGCAGCTCATCCACCAGAGCCTGCGCATGGACGACGCGGGCATCTCCGGCGCGCGGGTCACGCAGGACTCGAACGACGGCCTCATCGTGCGCGCGGGCGTGCGCATCAAGGGCGAGATCGCCACCGGCGCCGGCACGCTGCAGCCCTATGGCCGCATCAACGTGTTCCACGCTTCCGGCGGCGCGGACGTGGCGCAGTTCCTGAGCCTGGGCGGCAGCACCGCCATCCGCAGCGAAACGGGATCGACCAGCACCGAAGCGGCCGGCGGCATCACGCTCGCGGTGGGCGAACGCACCGCGATCTACGGCGAACTCGGCAAGCTCTGGGCCTCGGGCGGCGCGGCGCGGGTGAAGAGCTCGGTCAACGCGTCGGTGGGCGTGCGCGTGCGCTGGTAGCGGAGGATCCGGTCGAGGCGGCCAGCGTCGCGAGCAGGCCCTCGACGCCGCGATCGATCAGGTCGAAGACATCGACAAAGCCCTGCTGGCCGCCGTACCACGGGTCGGGCACATCGCCTTCGTCGCCCTGCGAGAAGGCGGTGAGCATGTGCACCTTGTGGGCCGTGCCCGCGGGCGCGAGCCGGCGCAATGACGCGCAGTGCTGCGCGGTCATGCCCACGATCCAGTCGAAACGCTGGAAATCGGACACGCGAACCTGACGCGCGGCATGCGCGGGCATCTCGATACCGCGCCGGCGAACCTCGGCCACCGAGCGCCGGTCGGGCGGGTTGCCGCGCTCCTCGTCGGAAATGGCGGCGCTGTCGACATCGACGGGCAAGTCCGCGATGCGGGCCTTGTGCAGCAACAGTGCGTGGGCCGTGGGCGAGCGGCAAATGTTGCCGGTGCAGACGAAGAGAACCGAGGTTTGAGTCATTGAATGAAAGCAGTTTGAAAGCCTGGAACGCCATCCGAGGCGGAATCGCAACAACGAGGCAATAAGGACCATGATGACACCGCGGGAGATGGCCTCGAAGGTTGACGCTCCTCGTGATGCGGTGCAACAATCGGTTCATATTTACTTCGGAGCCCCGTGCGTGGACAGTGCCAGTTGGATCAGTGACAAGACGCGTGCCTCGGCAGGCGTGACACATCCGGCCCTCTAGCGCAGGCTCTTGCGCGCTGTGGCCGTCGTGCACGCAGCGTGACCCCCTTGCTTTCTCGGCAAGCGGTTCTCCCCTCCCGAATTCCGTCGTTCTTCGTCACTGACTTTTTCAGTCAGCTGGGCGTGCCCATGCACGAGGCCCTTCAACACGAAGGAGCCTTGTCATGCGTCAGTTTCAAACCCGTCAGCCGCGGCAGCAGCAACAGCAGCCGATGCAGCAACCCGTGCGCCCGGTGGCGCACGAGCCTGCGCGCGCCGCCGTCACGGCGCAGGACGTCGAAAACGAAACGCTGGACCGGGCCGCCGCGCTCTGGACCACGCGCCGCATCCGCAGCTTCTTCCTGCTGCTCGATCAGCCGCCGCGCGCCGCGCAACGCTGAAGGCCAGTCCGCACTCACGAAGGAGGCCTCTCATGGACCCAGCCCCTTGTCGGCGCCCTGCGCGCCCCATCCGCTTCTGTCGATTGCCACAGTGCAGCGCGCCGTGCTGCAGAGGGACTCGCACGTCTGATTGATTGATTGATCGATCGACGCGCGGGCGTTCTTCTCTTCTTCACGGCCTGCGTCGCGAAGGAGAAAAAAATGAAGAACGTCCTGAAATCCTTTTTCGAGAGCTTCCTGCGCAGCCGTCACATGCTGCATCACTTCGAACGCTGGCAGACACTGCTGGGTTCGAAGCCCGTCGGCATCGCCTCGGCCAGCATGCCGCCCGACATCGCCAAGGCCCTGGCCACCGCATCGCGCACCGATGCCGGCGAGCTGCTCCTCAAGCTCGACAGTTCGCCCCGCGGCCTGAGCGAAGGCCATGCGCAGGTGCTGCGCAAGCGGCTGGGCAGCAACGAGGTGCGCCACGAGCAGCCGCTGCCCTGGTGGTCGCACCTGTGGCAGTGCTACCGCAATCCGTTCAACCTGCTGCTGACGGTGCTGGCGCTGGTGTCGTACGTGACCGAAGACATGAAGGCCACGCTGGTCATCGGCAGCATGGTGGTGCTGTCGACGGTGCTGCGCTTCCTGCAGGAGTCGCGCTCCAACAAGGCCGCCGAGCGCCTCAAGGCGATGGTGAGCAACACCGCCACCGTGCTGCGGCCCGCGCCGGGGCGCAAGGCCGGCACCGCGGGTGACGAGGGCTTCGACACCACGCATGCGGGCACTGTGCGCGTGGAAGTGCCGATGCGCGACCTGGTGCCGGGCGAGGTGATCGCGCTGTCGGCCGGCGACATGATCCCGGCCGACTGCCGCGTGCTCACCGCCAAGGACCTGTTCATCAGCCAGTCGGCGCTCACGGGCGAAGCCATGCCGGTCGAGAAGTTCGCCGTCGACCGCGGCGACCATGAAGCGGGCGTGCTCGAACGCGAGAACCTGCTCTTCATGGGCACCAACGTGGTGAGCGGCACCGCCACCGCGCTGATCGTGCACACCGGCGATCGCACCTTCTTCGGCGCCCTCGCGCAGCGCGTGACCGCCACCGACCGCGGCACCAGCGCCTTCCAGGCCGGCATCAACCGCGTGAGCTGGGTGCTGATCCGCTTCATGCTGGTGATGGCGCCGCTGGTGCTGGTGATCAACGGCGTGTCCAAGGGCGACTGGTGGGAAGCGGCGCTGTTCGCGCTGTCGATCGCGGTGGGCCTCACGCCCGAGATGCTGCCGATGATCGTGACCGCCACGCTGGCCAAGGGCGCGGTCGTGATGTCGCGCCAGAAGGTGATCGTCAAGCGGCTCGAGGCGATTCACAACTTCGGCGCCATGGACGTGCTGTGCACCGACAAGACCGGCACGCTGACGCAGGACCGCATCGTGCTCGAGCGCCACACCAACGCCTGGGGCGAGGCCTCCAACCCTGTGCTGCGGCTGGCCTACCTCAACAGCTTTCACCAGACCGGATTGAAGAACCTGCTCGACAAGGCGGTGCTCAACCACGCCGAGATGCAGCCCGAGACGCGACTGCAGACGGCTTATCGCAAGGTCGACGAAGTGCCCTTCGATTTCTCGCGCCGCCGCATGTCGGTGGTGGTGGAGAACGGTAACAGCGAGCACCTCCTGATCTGCAAGGGCGCGCTGGAAGAAATCCTGTCGGTGTGCACGTCGGTGGAACGCGGCGCCGAGGTGCTGACGCTCGATGCCGAACTGCTCGCGCGCATCCACCGCGTGGCGTCGGAGCTCAACGAACAGGGCCTGCGCGTGGTGGCCGTGGCCAGCCGTGCGCTGGCCGCCGACGCACGCAAGCCCGCCTACAGCGTGGCCGATGAATCGGGGCTCACGCTGCTGGGGTACGTGGCCTTTCTGGATCCGCCGAAGGAATCGACCGCGCCCGCGCTGCGCGCGCTGGCGGAGCACGGCGTGGCGGTGAAGGTGCTCACGGGCGACAACGAACTGGTCACGCGCAAGGTGTGCGGCGACGTGGGCATCGAGGCCGGCCAGATCGTTCTGGGCCGCGACATCGAAGACCTGCGCGACGACGAACTGCGCGTGCTGGTCGAGCAGCACCAGGTGTTCGCCAAGCTCACGCCCGCGCACAAGGAGCGCATCGTGCATGCGCTGCATGCCAACGGGCATGTGGTGGGCTTCATGGGCGACGGCATCAACGACGCGCCCGCGCTGCGCGCCGCGGACATCGGCATCTCGGTGGACGGCGCGGTGGACGTGGCCAAGGAGTCGGCGGACATCATCCTGCTGGAAAAGAGCCTGATGGTGCTGGAGCAGGGCGTGGTGGAGGGCCGCCGCACCTTTGCCAACATGCTCAAGTACATCAAGCTCACCGCGAGCTCGAACTTCGGTAATGTGTTTTCAGTTCTGGTGGCGAGCGCGTTCCTGCCCTTCCTGCCGATGCTGCCGCTGCATTTCCTGGTGCAGAACCTGCTGTACGACGTGTCGCAGATCGCGATTCCGTTCGACAACGTGGACGAGGAGTTCCTCAAGAGCCCGCAAAGCTGGAACCCGGCCGACCTGGGGCGCTTCATGGTGTTCTTCGGGCCGCTGAGCTCGGTGTTCGACCTGCTGACCTACACGGTGATGTGGTTCGTGTTCTCGGCCAACACGGTGGCGCACCAGACGCTGTTCCAGTCGGGCTGGTTCATCGAGGGTCTGCTGTCGCAGACGCTGATCGTGCACCTGATCCGCACCCGCAAAATCCCGTTCCTGCAAAGCCGCGCGGCCTGGCCGCTGCTGGCTATGGGCGCCGCCATTGCGGCGGTGGGCATCTGGCTGCCGATGGGGCCGCTCGCGCACTACTTCAAGCTGGAGGCGCTGCCGCTGGCTTACTTCCCGTGGCTGGTCGCGATGCTGGTGGGGTATGCGGTGCTGACGCAGACGGTGAAGGGGTGGTATGCGCGGCGGTATGGGTGGCAGTGAGCTCTTGTTCAGGGCGTGTGAAGCGCTCACGCTGATGGTGGGAGTAACGCACTGAACACGCGCCCCGTCCATCGACCTCAAATATGCTTGCGCTCCCGATGGGAGGCCTTCCGACATGCATGTGACACCCAAGCCCCGCAAACTCTTGGTGCTGGACCTCGATGAAACGCTGATCCACGCCACCGAGAGCGCGCTCTCGCACGACGAGGATTTCCGCGTGGGGCCGTATCGCGTTCATTTGCGACCGCACCTCGCCGACTTCTTGAGCAGCGTTCTTGCGCAGTTCAAGGTCGGCGTCTGGACCGCATCGGGAGAAAGCTATGCATCGCAGGTTGTCGAGCGCATCTTTCCAAACGGTGCGCTGGAATTCATGTGGTCAAGTGCGCGCTGCACAACGGCACGAGACTTCACGACTGGCGGCTATCAAACGATCAAGAACCTGCAGAAATTGAAGTCCAAGGGCTATCCACTCGAATCAATCATCGCGGTAGACGACACGCCTGCAAAGTACGCGAGGAGCTACGGCAATCTCGTCACGGTGTGCGAATTCCTGGGTGACAGGTCGGACGCCGAACTTCCATTGCTGGCGGCTTACCTCGCGCATCTCGCGGAGGTGCCGAACATCCGGACCGTCGAGAAAAGGGCTTGGCGCGAACACGCCAAGCGCATGCAATCCCCGGATTGAATGCAGGTGCTCTCCATTGAAAAACATCCGATGCAAGCCATTCAAAACCTCAACCTGCCTTCGCTGCTCGACACCTTCGTCAGCGTGGCAGTCGCCTTCACCCTCGGCTCACTGATCGGCCTGGAGCGCCAGATTCGGCAGCGCGCCGCGGGCCTGCGCACCAACACGCTCGTGGCCGTGGGTGCGGCTGTGTTCGTGGACATGGCGAATCGCCTGCACGGCCACGACGGGGCCGTGCATGTGGCGGCCTACGTGGTCTCGGGCATCGGCTTCCTGGGGGCGGGCGCGATCATGAAGGAAGGCACCAACATCACCGGACTGAACACGGCGGCCACGCTGTGGGGGTCGGCGGCGGTGGGAGCCTGCGCGGGGGCGGACCTGATCGGCGAGGCGACGATTGCCGCGCTGTTCGTGCTGGCCAGCAACACGCTGCTGCTGCCAGTGGTCAATCGCATCAACCGCCGGCCGATCAACGAAGAATCGAGCGAGGCGACCTACACAGTGCGAGTGATCTGCTCGCGCGCGTCGCGGCCCGAGGTGATGGACCAGCTCCTGCTCTTGCTCGAAGCCGCGAACTACCCGGTGCGCGATGTCGACCAGCACGCCTTCGGGCCGGCCGACACGGAGATCGAGGCGACGCTGTATGCCACCGCGGTCGAGCCCTTGGAACTCGACCAGGTGATTGCAGAACTCGAAGCGCTGGCCGGCGTCCAGCAAGCTTTCTGGAACGCCAGCGCCGAGGACTGATTAAACGCCGAGGATCGAGACGGCCTTGGTGTTGAGATAAGCCTCGAGCGCCTCCGGGCCGCCTTCCGAACCGTAGCCCGAATCCTTCACGCCGCCGAACGGCATTTCGGGCGACGGGGTGGCGGGCTGGTTGATCCACAGCATGCCCAGTTCGAGCTTCTGGCTCAGCAGGTGCGCGCTCTTGATCGACTTGGTGAAGGCATAGCCGGCCAGGCCGAACGGCAGGCGGTTGGCTTCGGCAATCGCTTCTTCGAGCGTGTCGAAGCCGCGGATGGCGGCGATGGGGCCGAAGGGTTCGTTGTTGAACACGTCGGCGTCCAGCGGCACGTCGGTCAGCACGGTGGGTGCGAAGAAGTTGCCGGTGTCGCCAATGCGTTCGCCGCCTGCCGCCACGGTGGCGCCCTTCTTGCGCGCATCGTCCAGCACATGGGCCATGGCCGTGAGGCGGCGTGCGTTGGCCAGCGGGCCGATGGTCGTGCCTTCGGCCAGGCCGTCGCCGAGTTTCAGGCCTTCGGTGTACTTGACCAGCGTGCGCGCGAATTCTTCGCGCAGGCTGTTGTGCACCAGGAAGCGCGTGGGCGAGATGCAGACCTGGCCCGCGTTGCGGAACTTGGCGGCACCGGCGGCCTTGACGGCCAGCGCCACGTCGGCGTCTTCGGCGACGATCACCGGTGCGTGGCCGCCCAGTTCCATCGTGACGCGCTTCATGTGCGAGCCGGCCAGTGCGGCCAGCTGCTTGCCGACCGGGGTCGAGCCGGTGAAGGTGACCTTGCGGATGATCGGGTGGGCGATCAGGTAGTTCGAGATTTCAGCCGGGTTGCCGAACACCAGGCCCACGGTGCCGGGCGGAATGCCGGCGTCGACAAAGGCCTGCAGCAGCGCGGCGGGCGATGCCGGGGTTTCTTCAGGCGCCTTCACCAGGAACGAGCAGCCGGTGGCGAGGGCTGCGCCGAGCTTGCGCACGATCTGGTTGATCGGGAAGTTCCAGGGCGTGAACGCGGCGACGGGGCCCAGCGGCTCCTTCAGCACGAGTTGCTGCGCGGCCAGGTTGCGCGAGGGCACGATGCGGCCGTAGACGCGACGGCCTTCGTCAGCGAACCATTCGATGATGTCGGCGGCAGCCAGGGTTTCGCCCTTGGCTTCGGCCAGCGGCTTGCCCTGCTCTTGCGTCAGCAGCTTGGCGATGTCGCCCGCGCGTTCGCGGATGAGGCCGGCGGCGCGGCGCATGACGGCGGCACGCTCGTTGGCCGGGGTGTTGCGCCATTTGTCGAAGCCGCGTTGGGCGGCAGCCAGGGCGCGGTCCAGGTCGGCGATGCTGGCATGCGCCACCTTGCCGATGACCTTGCCGGTGGCGGGGTTCACGACGTCCAGCGTCTTGCCGCCGGTGGCGTCGACCCATTCGTTGTCGATCAGCAGGCGGGTGTCGGTGTAGGTGACGGTCATGGCGAACTTTTCCTTCGGGGACTGGATGATGAAAAGGGGAAATCTGGGTGTGCGCGGCGCGGCACCGGAGGTGCGCATGCGACAGCGGCGGCAAAGTGCCGCCGGGTGCATAGATTAACCCGAGTTCACAAATGTCGCCGGGGCCCGGAAATCGCCCTTTTCGCCTGGCTACAGGATCAGCAGCGCCCGGAAATCGTTGACGTTGGTGTTCGTCGGCCCCGTCACGAACAGGTCGCCGATGGCATCGAAGTAGCCGTAGGCGTCGTTGCGGTCGAGGTGATCGGACAGCTTTCTGCCCTGCGCCGTGGCGCGCGCGAGGGTGTCGGGCGTGACGAAGGCACCGGCGTTGTCTTCCACGCCGTCGATGCCGTCGGTGTCGGCGGCCAGCGCCCAGACCTGCGACTGGCCCATGAGCGCACCGGCCAGGCCCATGCAGAACTCGCCGGCCCGCCCGCCCCGGCCCTTGGCCTGGCCCGGCTGGCGCGGGCGGATCGTGACCGTGGTCTCGCCGCCCGAAAGAATGACGCAGGGCCGGGCGAACGGCTGGCCGCGGTGCGCCACGGCGCGAGCCAGCGCGGCGTGCACCTTGCCGACTTCGCGCGATTCGCCTTCGATCTCGTCGCTGAGGATGTGCGCCTCGATGCCCGCTTCGCGCGCCGCCTGGGCCGCCGCTTCGAGCGACTGCTGGGGCGTGGCGATCATGTGGGTCTCGTGGCCGGTGAAAGCCTTGTCGTCGGGCTTGGGCGTTTCGAGCTCGCCGCTTTGGAGTTGGGCGCGCACGGGCGCGGGCACCTCGATGCCGTAGCGGTCGAGGATGGCCAGCGCATCGGCGCACGTCGTCGCATCGGGCACCGTGGGGCCGCTGGCGATGACGGCCGCGTCGTCGCCCGGCACGTCGCTGATGGTGAGCGTGACCACGCGCGCCGGGGCGCAGGCGGCAGCCAGCCGGCCGCCCTTGATGCGCGAAAGGTGCTTGCGCACGCAGTTCATCTCGCCGATGCCGGCGCCGCTGTCGAGCAGTTGCTTGTTGATGCGCTGCTTGTCGGCCAACGTGAAGCCTTCGGCCGGCAGCACCAGCAGCGAGGAGCCGCCGCCGGAGATCAGGCACAGCACCAGGTCGTCGGCCGTGAGGCCCTGCGTGAGCGCCAGCATGCGCTCGGCCGCCTGCTGCCCGGCCGCGTCGGGCACGGGGTGCGCGGCCTCGACAAGCTCGATGCGCTGCGGCACGCCTTCGGGACGCGGCGGAATGTGGTCGTAGCGGGTGACGACGAGACCCGAGAGCGGCGCATCGGCCGGCCACAGGGCTTCGAGCGCCTGCACCATCGAGCCGCCTGCCTTGCCCGCGCCGAGCACCAGCGTGCGTCCCTTGGGCGGCTTGGGCAGGTGGGCGCCCAGCGTGGACAGCGGCAGCGCGCGGTCCACCGCCACGCGGTACAGGTGTTCGAGAAAGGCGCGGGGCGCTTCGCGCGGATCGGGCACGGGCCCGAAGGACAAGTTCGATGCGGTCATGGCTTGCTTGTTGTCTCCATCCGGCCATTGTGCGGGGGCCGATGCCCCGCCTTCTTGACCGCGGTCTAGTTTGCCGTGGTCTTGGCGCCGGCCTGGAACCAGCGGCTGATCAATGCGCGCTCATCGTCGGTGATGCCGGTCGAATTGTTCATCGGCATGATCTTGGTGACCACCACCTGCTGGTAGATGGCCTGCGCATGCGCGGCCACCTGGTCGGGCGTGTCGACGCGCACGTTCTTCATCTGCACGGCCGCGCCGTGGCACATGAAGCAGCGCTGCTCCAGCACCTTCTTCACGTCCGCATATGCCACCGCGGGCGCCGCCGCGGCAGCCACGGGGGCTGCGGCCGGCTCGGGCTTCATCCAGACGATGGTGAGGCCCAGCACCGCGATGCCCACCATCGCGTAGGGCAGCGGGTTGCCCGCGTTGCCGAGCTTGAAGCGGTGGCGCACCACGAAGAACTGCCGGATGGCCGCGCCGCCGAGCATGATCAGCAGCAGCACCACCCAGTTGTACTTGTGGGTGTAGGTAAAGCTGTAGTGGTTGCTCAGCATCGCGAACAGCACCGGCAGCGTGAAGTAGGTGTTGTGCACGCTGCGCTGCTTGCCGCGCTGGCCGTGCACCGGGTCGACCGGCCTGCCTTCGCGCAGGGCCGCCACGTTCTTGCGCTGGCCCGGGATGATCCAGAAGAACACGTTGCCGCTCATCGTGGTGGCCATCATGGCGCCCACCAGCAGGAAGGCCGCGCGGCCGGCGAACCACTGGCAGGCCAGCCAGGTCGCGAACACGATGAAGACCGCGATCAGCACGCCGACGATGGTGTCGCCGTTCTTGCGGCGCCCGAAGATCTGGCAGATGCCGTCGTAGACCATCCAGAACACCACGAAGAAGGCCAGCGCCACGGCGATGGCGGCGCCGGGCTGCCAGTCCATCTTCGACTTGTCGATGAGGTAGGTGCTCGCGTTCCACAGGTAGGACATGGTGAAGAGCGCGAACCCGGTGATCCAGGTGGAATAGCTCTCCCAGTACGACCAGTGCAGGTGGTCCGGCAGCTTCTTGGGCGCCAGCGCGTACTTCTGCATGTTGTAGAAGCCGCCGCCGTGCACCGCCCACTGCTCGCCGCCCACGCCCTTGTCGAGCGACTCCTGGTCCTGCGGCTTCTCGAGGCTGTTGTCCAGCATCACGAAGTAGAAGGAGGCGCCGATCCAGGCGATGGCGGTGATGACGTGAACCCAGCGCAGCAGCAGGTTGGCCCAGTCGAGGTAATAGCTTTCCATGTGCTCTCTCATCAGATGTGAATGAACCTACTGCGCGCCCCGATCTCGCATCTGCGGTCCTCACCGTACGGGAGTACGGTTCCGGTCCTCGACGCGACCGCGGGTCGCTCGCTACGGTTCCTTCACATCTGCATTACCCGGTCGGCGCGTGAGGACGCCGAGACGGGGTTTCAGCCTGCTCACCACTGCGGGCGCTGTAAGCAGAGAAAGTGCCGCGAACGCAGGCTCCATGAAATGGGCCTCGCTCCGCTGCGGCTTGTTGTGGACCGAAAGTGTATACAGTTTTGGCAAGGGGCGGGATGCTTTTTTATGCGAGACCGTTGACGACCGTTCGGGCTGAGCTTGTCGAAGCCTTGCGCGGCGCTTCGACAGGCTCAGCGTGAACGGCTCAGCCATCTCAGAACGCCAGGCATCAGCCCAGCGATTGCAACAACTGTGCCGCCACCGCGACCGCGATCACCTCGGGCTCCTTGCCGGTGATGCCGGGCACGCCGATCGGGCAGGTGATGCGGGCCAGTTCGTCGGCCGTGAAGCCGCGGGCTTCGAGCCGGTGGCTGAACGTGGCCCACTTGGTCTTGCTGCCGATGAGGCCGATGTAGGGCAGGTCATCGCGCGCGCGCAAGCGCTTGAGGCAGGCGATGACGATGTCCAGGTCTTCCGCATGGCTGAAGCTCATGATCAGCACGCGGCTGCCCGGCGCGAGCGCGGCCACGGCGTCCTGCACGGGCTCGGAATGCTCGGTGTCGATCTGCGCGGGGAGCGCGTCGGGGAAGACGCCGTCGCGGCTGTCGATCCAGCGCACCGAGAACGGCAGCGCGGCGAGCAATCGGGCGAGCGCCGCGCCCACGTGCCCGCCGCCGAACAGCGCCACGGGCTTGAGTTGCGCGACCAGTTCGCGTTGCAATGCGGGTGCATCGGCGGCGGTGATGCGCTGGTACGAGAGGAACATCACACCGCCGCAGCATTGGCCCAGGCTGGGACCCAGCGGATAGCGCTGGACGCCGTCGACGGCGCGCTTGCCAGCCAGCAGCTCGCGCGCCTCCTGCGTCGCCTGAAACTCGAGCTGCCCGCCGCCGATGGTGGCGGTGAGCGCATCGGCCCACACCGCCATCCAGGTGCCGGCTTCGCGCGGTGCCGAGCCCTGCGTGGATTCCACGCGCACCAGCACGGCGTCTTCTTTGGTAAGACGTGCCAGCAATTGATCGACCGCACCGCTCATTGGAATACCTCCGTGCTTCGCACTGCGGTGCGAGCTTGCTTGGGGCGGCCCGGCGCAGCGCTCATGCCCGATACCTTCGGTTGCCGGACCCGAGAAGACTCACGGTATAAACCCGGCGATGAAACGTCAGCTTACGCCGCGCCGCCTTGCATTGGCCGCATCCGTTCTTTGTTCCGCCCTCTGGCTCGCCGGATGTGGCAGCCCCGGAGCCGTTCCCGGCCAGTTGAGCGGGGCCAAGGCCGCCGCATCCGGCGCGGTGCCGCGCGCATCGAATGCGGCCACCGCGCGGGACTACCGGCGCGATGCCGCGCGCCATGTGTACGACCTCAACCGCTCGCGCATCTACAGCGGCCAGCTGCCACCCGTCCTCTATGCCGTGGGCACCCTGCAGGTGAACCTGGACACCGGCGGCAAGGTGGTGTCGATGCACTGGTTGCGCGCGCCGCAGCATGCACCCGAGGTCATCGCCGAGATCGAACGCGCCGTGCTGCAGGCCGCGCCCTTCCCGGCCGCCACGCGCATCGGCGCGGTGACGTGGACCGACACCTGGCTCTGGGACAAGAGCGGCCGCTTCCAGCTCGACACGCTCACCGAAGGTCAGCAGCAAGGGGACTGACCTCAGGAGCCGCGGTACGTGGAGTAGCTCCACGGGCTCACGAGCAGGGGCACGTGGTAGTGCTGGTCGGTGTGCGCCACGCCGAAGTCCAGCGACACCTTGTTCAGGAAGTTCGGCTCCGGCAGCGTCACGCCGCGGGCCTTGAAGTAACCCGCCACGTCGAACACCAGGCGGTAGGTGCCAACCTTGATCGAGTGGTTGTCGTAGAGCGGCCCGTCGCTGCGGCCGTCCGAATTCAGGGTGAAGCGTTTCACCAGCGTGGCGGCATCGCCGTGGGTGGTGTACAGCGCCACTTCCATGCCGGCCGCGGGGCCGCCGTGCATCGTGTCCAGTACGTGAGTGCTCAAGCCCATGGGGCGCTCCTTCAAAGACCGAGAAAGATCTGGCGATCGCTCGAATCGGTTGCGGGAAATTCCGGTGGACAAAAGTGTATACAGTTACCGGCTTTGGGTCTATCATGAAAAACATGGACTCTTCCACCACACGTTCGATCGTCGACGCGCTCACCCGGGCCATCGTCGAGCACCGGCTGCAGCCCGGCACCAAGCTCGCCGAGCAGAAGCTGGCCGATCACTTCGGCGTGTCGCGCACGCTGGTGCGGCAGGCGCTGTTCCAGCTCTCGCAGAACAAGCTCATCCGCCTGGAGCCCGCGCGCGGCGCCTTCGTGGCGGCACCCGCGGTCGACGAGGCGAAGCAGGTCTTCAAGGTGCGCCGCATGCTCGAGGCGGAAATGACGCGCGAGTTCGTGCGCACCGTCACGCCGGCCAAGATCAAGGCGCTGAAGGAACACGTCGCGCTCGAAAAATCGGCGGTGACGGGCGAAGACATTTCGGGCCGCACCGAGCTGCTCGGCGACTTCCACGTGCGCATGGCCGAGCTCATGGGCAACACGGTGCTGGCGCAGATCCTGGGCGAGCTCATCTCCCGCTGCGCCCTCATCACGCTCATGTACCAGAGCACCAGCGCGGCCGAGCATTCCAACGACGAGCACGCCGACATCGTGAAGGCGCTGGCCGCGCGCGACGAAGAGCGCGCCGTGCGCCTCATGACCGAACACCTGGAACACGTCGAGGCCAACCTGACCTTCGACCGCAAGGTTCCGACCAACGACATCTCACTTGCGCTGTCCTGAAAGCCTATGAACGTCTACGACACCACCCTGCCCTACCCGCGCGACCTCGTCGGCTACGGCCGCAACCCGCCGCATGCCCAATGGCCGGGCGGCGCGCGCATCGCGGTGCAGTTCGTTCTCAACTACGAAGAAGGCGGCGAGAACGCCGTGCTGCACGGCGACGCGGGCTCCGAGCAGTTCCTGTCCGAGATGTTCAATCCGGCCAGCTACCCGGACCGCCACATCAGCATGGAAGGCATCTACGAGTACGGCTCGCGCGCGGGCGTGTGGCGCATCCTGCGCGAGTTCGAGAAGCGCGGCCTGCCCCTCACCGTGTTCGGCGTCGGCATGGCGCTGGAGCGCTACCCCGAACTCACCTCCGCCTTCAAGGAACTGGGCCACGAGATCGCCTGCCACGGCTGGCGCTGGATCCACTACCAGAACCTCGATGAAGCCACCGAGCGCGAGCACATGCGCCTGGGCATGGAAGCCATCGAAAAGCTCACCGGCGAGCGCGCCCTCGGCTGGTACACCGGCCGCGACAGCCCGCGCACCCGGCGCCTGGTCGCCGACTACGGCGGCTTCGAGTACGACAGCGACTACTACGGCGACGACCTGCCCTTCTGGATGAAGGTGCAGAAGACCGACGGCACCGTGGTGCCGCAGCTCATCGTGCCCTACACGCTCGACTGCAACGACATGCGCTTCGCGCTGCCGCAGGGCTACTCGCATGCCGACCCGTTCTTCCAGTACATGAAGGACACCTTCGACGCGCTCTATGCCGAAGGCGATGCGAAGGGCGACAACAGCCCCAAGATGATGAGCATCGGCATGCACTGCCGCCTGCTCGGGCGGCCCGGCCGCATCACCGCGCTGCAGCGCTTTCTGGACCACATCGCGCAGCACGACCGCGTGTGGGTCTGCCGACGCGTGGACATCGCGCGGCACTGGAAGCAGGTGCATCCCTTCACATCCGACGCCACATCGGCCGTCACAGGAAGCTGACCATGAGCCTTACGATCTCCCAACTCAACGCCGCTGTGCCGGCCGAAGCCGTCGCGCTGCTGGACGGCATCTACGAACACTCGCCGTGGATCGCGCAGCGCGCACTGCCGGCACGCCCTTTCCGTTCGCTCGCGCACCTCAAGCATGCGCTGGTGCAAGCCTTGGCCGCGTCGTCGACCGAAGAGAAGATCGGCCTCATCCGCGCCCACCCCGAGCTTGCGGGCAAGGCCATGGTCAGCAAGACGCTCACGGCCGAGTCGACCAACGAGCAGAGCAAGGCGGGCCTGACCGACTGCACGCCCGAAGAGTTCGCGAAGATCCAGAAGCTCAACGCCGACTACAACGCGAAGTTCGGCTTTCCGTTCATCCTGGCCGTGCGCGGCCCGCGCGGCACCGGCTTGACCAAGCGCGAGATCATCGACACCTTCGAGCGGCGCCTCTTCAACCATCCTGAATTCGAGCTGGGTGAAGCGCTGCGCAACATCCACCGCATCGCCGAGATCCGCCTCGACGACAAGTTCGCGGCCGACATCTCGCTGGGCAACGACGTGTGGGACTGGCAGGAACAGCTGTCGGTGCACACCGACCCCGGCTCCGCCGAGAAGGGCCAGCTCACCGTCACGTACCTCACCGATGCGCACCGCGCCTGCGCCGCGCAGATCAGCGCGCTGATGCGCGACGTGGGCTTCGACTCGGTGCACATCGACGCGGTCGGCAACGTCGTCGGCCGCTACGAAGGCGCGACACCCGATGCCAAGATCCTGCTCACCGGCTCGCATTTCGACACCGTGCGCAACGGCGGCAAGTACGACGGGCGCCTGGGCATCTTCGTGCCGATCGCCTGCGTGCGCGAACTCGCGCGCCAGGGCAAGCGCCTGCCCTTCGCCTTCGAAGTCGTCGGCTTCGCGGAAGAAGAAGGCCAGCGCTACAAGGCGACCTTCCTCGGTTCGGGCGCGCTCATCGGACATTTCGACCAGCGCTGGCTCGACCAGAAGGACGCCGACGGCATCACCATGCGCGAGGCCATGCAGCACGCGGGCCTGAAGCCGGAAGACATCCCGAAGATCCAGCGCGACCCGGCGCGCTACCTCGGCTTCGTCGAGGTGCACATCGAGCAGGGTCCGGTGCTCACCGAGCTCGACCTGCCGCTGGGCATCGTCACCGCCATCAACGGCGGCGTGCGCTACGTGGGCGAGGTGATCGGCACGGCCAGCCATGCCGGCACCACGCCGATGGACCACCGTCGCGACGCGGCCGCCGCAGTGGCCGAGCTCATCCTCTACACCGAGCAGCGCGCCGCCAAGGACGGCGACTCCGTCGGCACCGTCGGCATGCTCGAAGTGCCCAGCGGCTCCATCAACGTGGTGCCCGGCCGCTGCAAGTTCAGCCTGGACATGCGCGCGCCGAACAACGCGCAGCGCGATGCGCTGGCCGACGACGTGCTTGCCGAGCTCAAGGCCATCTGCGAGCGCCGCGGCGTTCGCTATGAAATCGAGGAAAGCATGCGCGCCTCCGCCGCGCCAAGCGCGCCCGACTGGCAGCAGCGCTGGGAGAAAGCGGTCGATGCGCTGGGCATTCCGCTGTTCCGCATGCCCAGCGGCGCCGGCCACGACGCGATGAAGCTGCACGAGGTGATGCCGCAGGCCATGCTCTTCGTGCGCGGCATCAACTCGGGCATCAGCCACAACCCGCTCGAATCGAGCACCAACGACGACATCCAGCTCGCGGTGCAGGCCTTCCAGAACCTGCTGAACGACCTCGCAGCCGAACAAGATCACTGACTTCAGAAGAAGAACCCCATGACCGACTACGCCAAGCTCGACGCCTGGATCGACGCCCACTTCGACGAGGAAGTGAAGTTCCTGCAGGAACTGGTGCGCGTGCCCACCGACACCCCGCCCGGCAACAACGCACCGCACGCGGAGCGCACCGCCGAGCTGTTGAATGACTTCGGCCTGACCGCCGAAAAGCACGCCGTGCCCGCGCAGGACGTGCGGGACTACGGCCTCGAATCGATCACAAACCTGATCGTGCGCCGCAAGTACGGCAGCGACGGCATCACGGTGGCCCTCAACGCCCACGGCGACGTGGTGCCCCCCGGCGAAGGCTGGACGCACGACCCCTACGGTGGCGAGATCGTCGCCGGCAGCCTCTACGGCCGCGCCACCGCCGTGAGCAAGAGCGACTTCGCGAGCTTCACCTTTGCCCTGCGCGCGCTCGAAGCCGTGGCCAAGCCCACCAAGGGCAGCATCGAACTGCACTTCACCTACGACGAGGAATTCGGCGGCATCCTCGGCCCGGGCTGGCTGCTCGAGAAGGGCCTGACCAAGCCCGACCTGATGATCGCGGCCGGCTTCAGCTACGAGGTGGTCACCGCGCACAACGGCTGCCTGCAGATGGAAGTGACGGTTCACGGCAAGATGGCGCACGCCGCCATCCCCACCACCGGCGTCGATGCGCTGCAGGGCGCGGTGAAGATCCTCAACGCGCTCTATGCGCAGAACGCGCTCTACCAGCAGGTCACTTCGAAGGTCGAGGGCATCACGCACCCGTACCTCAACGTGGGCCGCATCGAAGGCGGCACCAACACCAACGTGGTGCCCGGCAAGGTGGTGTTCAAGCTGGACCGCCGCATGATCCCCGAAGAGAACCCGGTCGAGGTCGAAGCGACGATCCGCCAGGTGATCGCCGATGCCGCCGCCGAAAGCACCGGCATCACCGTGGACATCAAGCGCCTGCTCCTTGCCAATTCGATGAAGCCGCTGGCTGGCAACAAGCCGCTGGTCGATGCGATCCAGAAGCACGGCGGCGAGCTCTTCGGCGAGCCGATCAAGGCCATGGGCACGCCGCTGTACACCGATGTGCGCCTTTATGGCGAAGCCGGCATTCCCGGCGTGATCTACGGCGCCGGGCCGCGCACCGTGCTCGAATCGCACGCCAAGCGCAGCGACGAGCGCGTGGTGCTCGAGGACCTGCGCCGCGCGACCAAGGTGGTGGCGCGCACGCTGAGCGACCTGCTCGCCTGAAGTTAGAACTTTCACAGTCCTTTCATCGCGGCGTCACGCCGGGATTTCAGACTCGGGGTTTTCCATCGAACCCCTGAAGCAACGGCCAGCCCAGTGCTGGCCGTTGCTGCGTTCATCGCCATGAAATCCCCTGCTTCCGTTCTGCGCGCCCGAGCCTTTCACCCCTCCACACTTGCGCTCGCCGCGCTCATGCTGACCGCTTGCGGCGGCGGCTCAGGGGGCGGCACGCCGTTCTCCGGGCTGCCCCTCGTGCCGGCCGCGCCGGCGCCCTCGGCACCTCCTGCTGCCACGCCGCCTGCGCAGCCCGTTATCCCAACTAACCCCACCGAGCCCACCGCACCGAGCGGCCGCTGGACCGTGGGCGACCTGCACGTCCACACCATGCAGTCGGACGACACCCAGCAGGTTTCCACGCTCGACCAGGTGCTGGCCAAGGCCTTCGACACATTCAAGCTCGACTGGGCGGCGATTTCCGACCACCTGCGAACCTCCAAATACGACAACGACGGCAACCTGCTGCCCGCGGCGATCCCGTTCTCGCTGGGCATGGCCAAGTACCAGGTGCCGCGCATCAAGGCGCTGCAGGCAGGCGGCAAGTACGCCGACAAGACCATCTTCGCGTCCTTCGAATGGGACATGCCTTCGCATGACCACGGCAACGTGGGCATCCTGACCGACAAGCCGATGTCGGACGCCGCGCTCAAGGCCGTGAGCCAGTTCGAGTACCTGTTCACCGACCGGGCCGCGTCGCTGTTTCCGGCCGAAGACGTCGCCGCCTGGGGGCCCAAGGCGGGCACCGGCTACAACACGCATGCCGAGACGCTCGCGGCCATCGCCTGGCTCAAGAAGAACTACCCCGACACCAGCTACCTGCAGATCAACCATCCATCGCGCAACCCCGGCAAATACACCATCGCCCAGCTGCGCGAGATGAACGACCTGGCGCCGAACATCGTGTTCTCGCTCGAAGGCATGGTCGGCAACCAGATGGAGCCCGACCGGGGCGGCTACACCAGCGCCTACACGCCGGCCAACCTGTCCTCGCGCACCTACGGCGGCGTGGACTACCTGGTGGCCAAGCTTGGCGGCACCTGGGACGCGCTGCTGTCCGAAGGCCGCCGCATCTGGAACGTGGCCGATTCCGACTACCACTTCACCATTTCGCAAGGCCAGTACAGCAGCGGCTATGCGCCCGGCGAGTACGCAAAGAACCACCTCTGGGGCGACATCAAGGACCCGGCCTCGCTGCTCGCGGCCATGCGCACGGGCAAGCTCTTCGCGGTGAACGGCGACCTGATCGACGCACTCGACTTCAAGGTGCAGAGCGCCCAGGGCGCGGGGGAGATGGGCTCCGAGGTAACGGCGAAGTCGGGCGAAGACCTGACCATCACCATCCGCTTCAAGAGCCCCGAGCGCAACAACTACGAGTTCCAGCTCGGCAGCGGCGTCTTCGCCAACGTGAAGCCCGTGGTCGACCACGTCGACCTGATCGCGGGCGACGTGACCGGCCCTGAAACACCGGGCACCCCGGGCTATGCGCGCGACACCAATCCGTCGACCCGCGTGCTCAAGCGCTTCACACGTAGCGACTGGAAGCTGGACAACGAGGGCTACTTCGCAGTGAGCTACACCGTCAAGGCCGGCAACAACCAGTACTTCCGGCTGCGCGGCACCAACCTGGGCACCGACGTGCCCAACGAAACGGCGGGCGGCGAGCCGCTGTTCGATGCGAAGACGACCGGCGCGGACAACGTGGCGCGCTTCAATGCGATCAACGCGCGCAACTACGCCGACCTGTGGTTCTATTCGAACCCGGTGTTCGTGAAGGTTGCGGCGCGGTAGCGCCAGACCGATACGCGCGCTTTCCTTTCAAAAAAAGCGCCATGGCCCGCAGGGGTCGTGGCGCTTTTTGCTTGCTTGCCACCTTTGTGCATCAGGGAATCTACGGATATATGAATCCTCGAATGGCCTTGATTGGGTGCATTTTTTGTATACAAATAACGCACCCGATTCACGGCGCAACCTTCGCGTCGAAACGGGTCACGAAAAAAGCCCAACTTCACTCGCACGAGGAAAGACCATGAGCACAGTCGTCAGCCAGGCCCCCGCGGGGGCAAGCGAAGCCGGCATTGCGCCGCACGCGGAATCCAACGCCCTCATCAAGCCCGGCTACGACCCGCGCCTGACCAACGAAGACCTGGCCCCGCTCAAGAAGCAGACCTGGGGCCAATACAACATCTTTGCCTTCTGGATGTCCGACGTGCACAGCGTGGGCGGCTACATCACCGCCGGCAGCCTGTTCGCGCTGGGGCTGTCGAGCTGGCAGGTGCTGGTGTCGCTGCTGGTGGGCATCGTCATCGTGCAGTTCTTCTGCAACCTGGTGGCCAAGCCCAGCCAGGTGACGGGCGTGCCCTACCCGGTGGTGTGCCGCGCGTCGTTCGGCGTGCTGGGCGCCAACATCCCGGCCATCATCCGCGGGCTGATCGCGGTGGCCTGGTACGGCGTGCAGACCTACCTGGCGTCGGCCGCGTTCATGGTGCTGGCGCTGCACATGTTCCCCAACCTCGCACCGTATGCCGACGTGGCCGCGCACGGCTTCGCGGGCCTGTCGACGCTGGGCTGGGTGGCCTTCATGGTCATGTGGGTGCTGCAGGCCTTCGTGTTCTGGCACGGCATGGAAGCCATCCGCAAGTTCATCGACTGGGCCGGCCCGGCCGTGTATGTGGTCATGGCCATCCTGTGCGGCTGGCTGGTGTGGAAGGCGGGCTGGCGCAACATCGACCTGAACCTGGGCGGCATCAAGTTTCAGGGCTGGGATGCGCTGCCGGTGATGCTCTCGGCCATTGCGCTGGTGGTGAGCTACTTCAGCGGGCCGATGCTCAACTTCGGCGACTTCTCGCGCTACGGCAAGAGCTTCGACGCGGTGAAGAAGGGCAACTTCTGGGGCCTGCCGATCAACTTCGTTTTCTTCTCGCTGCTGACGGTGATCACCACCGCCGCCACGCTGCCGGTGTTCGGAGAGCTCATCACCGACCCGGTGCACACCGTGGGCAAGATCGACAGCACCACCGCCGTGGTGCTGGGCGCGCTGACCTTCATGATCGCCACCATCGGCATCAACATCGTCGCCAACTTCGTCTCGCCGGCCTTCGACTTCTCGAACGTGGCGCCGCAGCACATCAGCTGGCGCACGGGCGGCATGATCGCCGCGGTGGGCTCGGTGTTCCTGACGCCCTGGAACCTGTACAACAGCCCCGAGGTCATCCACTACACGCTGGACGTGCTGGGCTCGTTCATCGGCCCGCTGTTCGGCATTCTGATTGCCGACTACTACATCGTGCGCAAGCAGCGCATTGACGTGGACGCGCTCTACACCATGAGCAAGCAGGGCGAGTACTGGTACAGCGGCGGCTACAACCCGAAGGCGATCATGGCGATGGTGCCGTCGGCGCTGGTGCCTATCTTGTGCGTCATCGTGCCGGCGCTGCGGGCTGGCGCGAACTATGCATGGTTCATCGGCATGGGGCTGGGCTTTGTGCTCTACGTGCTCCTGAACCGCAACAACAGAACCTGAAACACCCCACACCGAAAGGGCCGCGCCGTGCGCATCAAGATCATCAATCCCAACACCACCTGGAGCATGACCGAGAAGATCGGTGCCTGCGCCCGCGCGGTGGCACACGCCGGCACCGAGATCGTGGCGGTGAGCCCGGCCATGGGGCCGGTCTCCATCGAAAGCCATTACGACGAGGCGCTGGCGGTGCCGGGATTGCTGCAAGAGATTGCCGCCGGCGAGCGCGACGGCATCGACGGCTACGTGATCGCCTGCTTCGGCGACCCGGGCCTGAAGGCCGCGCGCGAACTGGCGAGCGGCCCGGTGGTGGGCATCGCCGAGGCCGCGATGCATCTGGCCAGCATGCTCGGCAGCCGCTTCAGCGTGGTGACCACGCTGGGCCGCACCATGGGCCAGGCCTGGCATCTGGCCGAGGTGTACGGCATGGAGCGCTTCTGCGCCAACGTGCGCGCCTGCGAGCTGCCGGTGCTCGAACTCGAAGAGCCGGGCTCCAACGCGCGTGAACGCATCGTCGAAGAATGCCGCCGCGCGCTCGAAGAAGACGGCTCCGACTGCATCGTGCTCGGCTGCGCCGGCATGACCGACCTGTGCGAGCACATCGGCGGACTGCTCGGCGTGCCGGTGATCGACGGCGTGGCCGCGGGCACCAAGCTCATCGAATCGCTGGTTGCGCTCAAGCTCAAGACCAGTAAGCGCGGCGAACTCGCGCGCCCGCTGCCCAAGACGATGACCGGCGCGCTCGAAGGCTTTACCCTGGTCGGGTGATGCGGCCACGGCCGGCGCCTGGCACCGCACCCTGAGCCACAATCCGCGCATGCCCCGCGCCAGCTCCAAACCTCCCGCCTCCCCTGCCACCGTGGCGCCCGCCGAGAGCGAGGCCGCCGCCGCCGACAAGGGCAGCTCCATCGAAAGCATCGCCCAGGACATCGCCACGGCCATCGTCGAGAAGCGCCTGCCGCCCGGCACCTGGCTGCGCGAAGAGGCGCTGGGCCGCGTGTATTCGGTCAGCCGCACCAAGGTGCGCGCGGCCTTGCTGATGCTGTCCAAGGACAAGCTCATCGAGATGATTCCCGACAAGGGCGCCTTCGTCTGCCAGCCGACCGTGCAGGAAGCGCGCGAGGTGTTCGCGGTACGCCGCATCCTGGAGAGCGAGGTGGTGCGCATGTTCATCGCCACGGCGCGGCCGCGCGACTACCAGGCGCTGGAGCAGCACATCAAGTTCGAGCGCGCCGCGCTGCGCCAGAGCCCCACCATGGGCACGGTGCGCGAAAAAGTGCTGGGCGACTTTCATGTGGCGCTGGCCGAAACCACCGGCAACCACACGCTGGCGCAACTGGTGCGCGACCTGGTGGCGCGCAGCTCGCTGATTGCCATGCTTTATCACTCGTCGAACGATCCGCACTGCTCGTCGGACGAGCATGCCGACTTCCTGCGCATCTGCCGCAAGGGCGATGTGGAAGGCGCGGTGCGCTGCATGGTCGAGCACCTGGAGCGCATCGAAGCCAGCCTGGCGCTGGGCACCGACAAGCCCGACCGCCAGCTCGACCTGGTCAAGGCGCTGCTGGCCTGAGGCTGACGCCGTGCAGCACAGGATCACCCCGAAACATCTGAGCCTGGGCACTGCCCTGCGCCAGATGCGCCTGCTGCGCGGCATCAAGCAAACCCATTTCGCGCAACTGATGGGCGTGAACCAGGCGACGGTGTCGCGCTGGGAGCGTGGGCAACTCGCGCTGTCGGCCGCGCAGCAGGCCACGGCGCACCGGCTGCTCGCGGCCGCTCAAGACGCATCGCGGGACGCTGCCTTGAAGCGACTGGTCGAATCGTCCACGCGCAAGGTGCACCTGATCTGCGACCGCACCCACAGGCTGCTGGCCGCGTCGCCGTCGCGCCAGGCCGAGTGGCGCGCCGATGCGGCCGAATTCATGGGGCGTTCGCTGATCGGCTATGCCTCGGAAGAAATCCTCGCGGCCGAAGCCGCGCTCGACGGCCTTGGCTGGCACGCGGGCGAGCTATCGTCGCTGGAGATTGCCACCGGGGCCAATGCCGACCCGGTCATTCCCATCGTGTCGGGCCGTGTGCTGTGGGAGCGCATTGCACTGGCCGACGGGCTCGTGGGCCGCATCGTCACCACCGTCGCCTGAGCGCAAGCCGTTCGCCTGAGCGAAGACGCCCGATCCACGCATAACTTATGCGTGGACGCTCTCCGGATCGGACGATAGTCTTGCGGCCATGACCATCCTGATCACCGGCAGCGCCGGCCACCTCGGCGAGGCCCTGATGCGCACGCTGCGCGCGGCTTCGCAAGACGCACGCGGCATCGACATCGCGCCCTCCCCCTTCACCGACCGCACAGGCTCCATCACGGACCGCGCCTTCGTGCGCGACTGCATGCGCGGCGTGCGCACCGTCATCCACGCAGCCACGCTGCACAAGCCTCACGTGGGCACGCACAGCCTGCAGGCGTTCGTCGACACCAACATCACGGGCACGCTGGTGCTGCTCGAAGAAGCGGTGGCGGCCGGTGTCGAGGCCTTCGTGTTCACCAGCACCACCAGCACTTTCGGCTCGGCGCTCACGCCCGCCGACGGCATGCCGGCAGCCTGGATCACGGAAGGCGTGGCGCCGATCCCGAAGAACATCTACGGCGTGACCAAGACCTCCGCCGAAAGCCTGTGCGAGCTGTTCCACCGCAAGCAGCGCCTGCCCGTGATCGTGCTGAAGACTTCGCGCTTCTTTCCCGAGGACGACGACGATGCCACCGCGCGCAGCCTCTATGCATTGGAGAACGCGCAGGCCAACGAGCTGCTGCATCGCCGCGTCGACATCGAGGACGTGGTCGACGCGCACCTGCAGGCGGCCAGGCGAGCACCGGCCATCGGCTTCGGCCGCTACATCGTCTCGGCCACCACGCCTTTCACACAGGAAGATCTGCCGATGCTGCGCGAAAGCGCACCGCGCGTGCTGCACCGGCTGTTTCCAGAGTGCGCAGCGCTCTATGCCAGGCAGGGATGGAAGCTGTCCTCACAGCTTGATCGCGTCTACGTGAATGCGCTGGCGCGGCGCGAGCTCGGATGGCAGCCGCGCCATGACTTCGCGCATGTGCTGCGGTGCCTGCGCGAAGGCCGCGATTTCCGCAGCCAGCTGGCACGGGACGTGGGTCGCAAGGGCTACCACGGCGAGGTGTTCGACGAAGGGCCGTACCCCATCGCTTGAGCGACTCGTGGGGGAAATGAACCCGGCCTGCTTCGGGTTTTTCCGGGTCACGATTGTTGCATAAGTTGTATACAGTTTCGCGTACACATTGAGGCGAGGCGGCGTGGCAAGCCACACCGCCGCGCCTCTTCCCTCGCGCAGCAGGAGACAACGATGACGGCCGACGCCACACTTTCCCAAGTCCATCCCGTGGACCAGCGCCTGCCCTCCGGCAAGCTCGCGGCCCTCGGCCTGCAGCATGTGCTGGTGATGTACGCGGGTGCCGTCGCGGTGCCGCTGATCGTCGGCCGCGCGCTCAAACTCTCGCCCGACGAAGTGGCGCTGCTGATTTCAGCCGACCTCTTTTGCTGCGGCATCGCCACGCTGATCCAGGCGCTGGGCGCCACGCAGTGGTTCGGCATCAAGCTGCCGGTGATGATGGGCGTGACCTTCGCCTCGGTCGCGCCGATGGTGGCCATTGCCAATGCCAACCCAGGCCAGAACGGCGCGCAACTGCTCTTCGGCGCCATCATCGGCGCGGGTGTGGTGTCGATACTGATCGCGCCGCTGGTCAGCCGCATGCTGCGCTTCTTTCCGCCGGTGGTCACCGGCACCATCATCGCGGTCATCGGCATCAGCCTGATGCGCGTGGGCATCAACTGGATCTTCGGCAACCCCGTGGGCCCGACGGCGCCCGCGCTGGTCGACCCGGTGTATGCCAAGTGGCTCGCCGAGGTCACCTCGCCGGGCAGTTCGATTCCCGAAGTGCCCAAGGGGTTTGCGATCATGCCGACGGTGCCCAACCCCAAGTACGCGGACCTGCCCGGCTTCGGCGTGGCCGCGCTGGTGCTCGTTTCAATTCTGCTGATCGTCAAGTACGCCAAGGGCTTCATCGCCAACATCTCGGTGCTGCTGGGCATCGTGATCGGTGCGGTGGTCGCCTCGATCACCGGCCTCATGACTTATGAGAAAGTCGGCAAGGCCGCGTGGGTGGACATCGTGCTGCCTTTTCACTTCGGCATGCCGCAGTTCGACCCCATCCTGATCCTCACGATGACGCTGATCATGATCGTGGTGATGATCGAATCGACCGGCATGTTCCTGGCGCTCGGCGAGATGACCGAACGCAGGATCACGCAGAAGGACCTGGCCAAGGGCTTGCGCACCGACGGCCTGGGCACGCTGATCGGCGGCATCTTCAACACCTTTCCGTACACCAGCTTCTCGCAGAACGTGGGCCTGGTGGCGGTGACCGGCATCAAGAGCCGCTATGTGTGCGTGGCCGGCGGTGTGATTCTCGTCGTGCTGGGCCTGTTGCCGAAGATGGCGGCGCTGATCGAGTCACTGCCCACGGTGGTGCTCGGCGGCGCAGGGCTGGTGATGTTCGGCATGGTGGCCGCCACCGGCATCCGCATCCTCGCGGGCGTGGACTTCAAGCACAACCGGCACAACGCGATGATCGTGGCGGTGTCCATCGGCGTGGGCATGATTCCGCTGATTGCGCCCAACTTCAAACAGTGGATGCCGCACGCGATTCACTCGCTGATCGAATCGGGCATCCTGCTGGCGTCGATGACGGCGGTGGTGTTGAACCTGTTCCTCAACGGCGCCAAGCACGACGAAGACGCGATCATTGCCGCGGCCAAGCAGGCCGAGGCGCACTGAAGGTTTTGTTCTTTCAGATCATCGCCAGCGGCGTCTTGCGCCGCGGCGGTGGATGCAGGCGGTCGAGCTCTGCGAGGGTTGCCGCATCGAGCTTGAGTTCGGCGGCGGCCAGGTTCTCCTGAAGGTGTGCGCTGCGCACCGCCTTCGGAATCGCGACAACGCCGGGCCTCGCGATCACCGCGGCCAGCGCGAGTTGCGCGGCCGTCACGCCCAGGCGCTCTGCCAACGCTCCGAGCCCCGCGTCTTCAGCGAGTGCCCCCTGGTCGATGGGGCTGTAGGCCATCAGCGGCATGCCGTGTTCGCGCAGCCACGGCAGCAGGTTGAACTCGGGGCCGCGTTCGCCCAGCGAGAGGTACACCTGGTTGGCCGCGCAGCCGGGGCCGTTGCCGATGACGCCATCCAGCTCTTCCATGTCGTCGGTATCGAAGTTGCTCACGCCCCAGTGACCGATGCGCCCGGCCGCGACCAGCGCCTGCATCGCCTCCACCGTCTCGCGCAGCGGATGGCTGCCGCGCCAGTGCAGCAGGTACAGGTCGACAGCATCGAGGCCCAGGCGCTGGAGGCTGCGCTCGCAGGCCTCGCGCGTGCCGCGCCGGCTGGCGTTGTGCGGATAGACCTTGCTGACGATGAAGAGATCGTCGCGCCGCACGTCGCCCGCGCGCAGCGCCTCGCCGATGGCCTGGCCGAGCACCGTCTCGGCGCCGCCTTCGCCGTACATCTCTGCGGTGTCGATGAGCCTGTAGCCCAGCCCGATGGCCTCGCGCACTGCGGCCACCTCTGCCGCGCGATGGGAGGCCACCTCGCCCATGCGCCAGGTGCCGAGTCCGAGGGCGGGCATCTGGCCGCCGGAGGGGAGTGGGAGTGTGTGCATGCGTGCCATGGTACGAGAGCGAGGCCGCGCGTGCCACGATGGTCACAGGAGCTCACACGCAGGCCCCGGGCACGCTGGAAGACGAACGCGCTGCTGCAGCAGCGCTACCACGCAAGACGTGATCCGACGAACGAACCGCACTCGATGCGCTCGCTTGATCGACGGGGCTACTCCTGCTTCGGAAAATCGTTGCTCATCACCCGCGCCACAGTCGACAGCAACTCCTTGCGCAGGCCTTCGTAGGCTGCCTTGTGCTCCTTCAGCAGCGTGTCGTACGAGAAATAGGTAGGCCCGCCCATGTTCCGCGTGACGGAGTTCCATGTGATGGGCTGGAGCTTGTCGTCACGCAGCGCGTACTCCACCGACACGATAGGCCGGAAATCCGAGGTCAGGCTCGGCGCGCCATAGCCGGCGGTGATGCGAAGCAGCATCACCTCGTAGCCAGGCGTGGCCGTCAGGCCGGCGAGTTCCATCTTCCGCGGACCGCCCGTGGCGCGCTCGCTGGGCGTGAGCTTTACCTCGCGGCCCGTCGCACGCATGGCATCGGCCAGGCGTTCGGCGTATTCCTGGTGCAGCGTGAGTTCGCCGCTGCTGTCCTGCACTGCCTGGTGAAAGCGTTTGCTGCGGCTCTCGACCTGATTGAGCGAGTTGTTGCGGCTGGCAGCGTCCACGCCGACGGCCACCAGCACACCCACCGGCCCGAACAGGCCGCCGAGCCCGACCGTCGGAGTCGCCCCCGTGTCCAGCACCCCCAGTTCGGATTTGGCGTTGTAGACGATCTCCACGCGGGGATGGGAGAGCGGCTCCGGCTCTTCGGTGGCAACCTGCCTGGACTTGCCGCCGCACGCGACCAGCAGGGTTGCGATGGCGCAGGCGGAAATGATGCGTTTCATGGAACTCCCATTGCTTTCTTGAAAATGTTTGAAGTCGGTTGAGCAATCTCAGACAACTCCCGCATCCGTGATGCGTTTGCTCGGTCACTGGAACTCGAAGCGCTGGTCCTTCACCACCTGGTGCTTGCCCCAGCGGAAGTTGCATACCCGGGCGACTTCCGCGCCGTCCTTGCTCTCAGGCAAGCACCCCCCGGTTATCCTCACGACCTTCTCGCCCTGCTTGGACAACGGATACTCGATGGAGAGACCTTCCGGAACGGTGTGCGTCAGATCGACTTGCTCCGCATAGTCGTCGGTGATTGCGAAGATCAATGCGCCGTCGACGCGCAGCATGTAGGTGTCGTGCTGGAATGCGGCACCGCGCGCGAGGCACATGTCGACACGCAATTTTTCAACCTGCTGGCTGCGGCACTCCGGTGCCGGATTCGATTGGGCCCAGGCCGCCGGCACGACAAGAGATGCGGGAATGGCGAGAAGAACGAGGTACTTGCGCATAAGAGATTGAGGCTTGGTTATCAAAAGTTTGTGTTCAGGTTGAAGCTAAGGCGGTCTTGGCCGCGCACGCCGATGACGGCGCAGACAAGCGCTGCGGCCAAGAAGGTCGACGGTTGAACGACTGCCTGCTTGTCCGTGCTCCATGCCTGCGTACAACTCCGCCCCGCACTCAGGGTGTCGCCCAGTCGTTGTCGTTGCAGATGTCTGACCCACCAGAAATGCCGCAGCCTGCCGTACGTATGGAAGTCCCGGCGCGAACTTATTTTTTGGTCAACGTGTATTCAAACGGCTTGCCACTGATGAAGAACGTCCATTTGATCTTGTTTGGATCTGCGAGCGGGGCGAGAAACGCTGGCGACTCCGACTTGTGATGGGGGTGATCAAACAACTCCTTCTTCTCGGAATATGCGAAGCTTCGAAAGTGAAGCTCGTTCCCCCGCCAGCTGACTGAACCGTAGAGGTACCGCCAGTTCTCGTTGGGGTCGAGATTCAGCTTGTACTTCCCACTGGCGACATCCTGCAAGACCTCAATCTGCACCACCCCGCGCTCGTTCGCCCACTTCCCCACATATCTTTCGATACTTGGGCCGATGGGTATCTCGGGGTTGGCTTCGAAATCTGAAGGAGAGAATGGGGTTCTCCTCGATTTCTCCTTGGCCCATTCGTTCCCCGAGCCACACAGCGGAACGACTCGGTTGCTGCGTTGATACCGGAATCGAAGGCTTTCCTCGCCGACCTTCTGGCTGAGCGTCAGATGGGTCGGTGTGATGTTCAATATCTTGAGCGACTGCTCGGCGCCTTCAGCAAGAAGGTTGATCTGCTTCTTTGAGTCGTCTACCGTGTAGCGACTGACCTCAGGCTCCTCCGCAGAGGAGGTCACGCAGTTGAACGAGTACAGCTTGCTCTCGCCTCCTTGGGTGAACTCGACGACATTCGCAATGCCATTGCGCAGAGGAGCCATTTGCCAGATCCCAACCAGCTTTCTTGTCAGAGATTCAGCGTCTGTGGGCGAGGTGACCTCACGTTGATTCGCGCACGCGGTCAGTAGCATGCTCAGGAGCAGACAGAAGGTTCTTTTTTTCATGGCTTGTTCATCCAGATAATGAAATTTTTGATGTAGCTGGCCGGCGGTACGGACCTGCAAGGTTCTGTTCTTCGCCGCCGTACAGCGAAACGAGCTTCAAGATGCTGGCTATCAATATCAAAAACTCGCGTTGAGGTTGCCGCGTTCGCCCATGAGGTTCGTCTCGCCGTCGAAGCCGCGCACCGTGTAGCGCCCGCCGATGGCGAAGCGGTCTTGCGGGGTCAACGGCGTGCGGTTCCACTGCGCGCGGATCAGGCCCGAGTAGCGCAGCTTCTGCTCGCCCAGCTTGAACGGCGCGTTCAGGCTGATGTCGGCGGTGTAGAGCTTCAGGCGCGAGGTGCCCTCGCCGAACGCTTCTTCCGGCGCGGTGCGTGAGCCGAAGCCGCCCGTGCCGCGCTTGTAGGCCAGCGTGCCTTCGAGCGTGGCCTCGCCGATGAACTCCTTGTGGTTCAGGCTCAGCTCCCAGCCGCCGACCACGCGATGCTGCACATCCACCTCCTGGTCTTCGATGAAGTTGCGCGACTCGCGCCTGAAGCCCTTGAGCACCACGGTCGTCTTGCGGCTCTGGTCGCGGTAGACAAGGCGCGAGAGCTTGACCTCGGCGTTGTTGGTCTTGCCGGCGTAGACGATGTCGCCGTTCAGGCCGGCGACGCTCTGGTGGTATTGGCTGTTCGACGCGGTGAAGCCCAGCATCCAGTAGCCGAACGGCAGCGAGTAGTGCGCGGTCTGGCCTTCGGTGCCGTAGCTGGGCTCCGAGAGAAAGTGGCTGTTGATGCTGTGGTTGGCGCTGACGTAGAACAGGTCGTTCAGGCCGAAGGGGTTGTCGAGCGAGACGGTGGCGCCGGCCTGGTTGCGGCCCGTGGCCTTGGTGCCGCTGTCGTCCAGGCTGAGGGTGACGCGCCATTTTTTAGACTGGACGTACTTGACGACCAGGTCGCTGTCGCCGGGCTTGGCATTGGGGGCGGTCGAGGGTTCGATCTGGATGTCGGCCTCGGCGGTGGGAGCGCGCTTCAAGTTCTCCAGGCCTTGCTCGATGTCGCGCAGGTTCAGCAGGTCGCCCGGGCGCGCGGGGATCGCGGTGGTGAGCAAGGCGGAACTGCCGAGCAGCGTGGACGAAGAATCCGGCGTCAGGCGGATGGCGGCGATGCGGCCCGGGATCAGCGACAGGGTCAGCGTGCCGGTCGAAAGATCCTGCGGCGCGGCGAGCACGCGGCTGGTAACCCAGCCCTTGGCGATGACGGCTTGCTGGGCGCGCGCAAGTACCACGTTGACGCCTGCCGTGCCCAGGCAGCGACCGATGGGTGAATCGTTGCCGTCAGGGCCCGACAGATCGGCGACGGCCCACTGGAAGGCTTCGGACTGCTCGCCGACCAGCAGCACGCGGTCGATGCGGAAGCATGGCGATTCGGTTTCGGGGATGCGCTGCGCCGGCGCCGGCGGTGCGGCCTGCGGGCGCTGGTCGACAGTGCGCTCGTTCTGCTCGCGCAGGGCGCGTTCGCGTTCCTGCTGGCGTTGCTGCTCGACGAAGGGCTGTGGGGTGGTCGGAGACTGCTGTGCAATCGTCAGTAGCGGACAAGCCGCAAGGGCTGCGGCCAAGGCGATGCGCGTGCGCCGAGGCACGCCGGGAGAGAGCACCATGATGATCAGCGCCGGAATTCGACCGTGCGGATGGCAGAGGGCTTGCCCGAGAAGCCGCTCACCATGCCATCGCTGCCGAAGAGCACATCGACCGGCTCGTCTTCCTGCACCGTCCAGTACCGCCATGTGTTGGCGTTCAGGTCCTTCGTGTCGTTGCGTGACGGGTAGCTCAGCGACATCAGCACCTGAGGCCGGGTCATGCCCACCACAACCTTGGCGGAGTACACGGCCTTCTGCACTTCAGGAGGCCAACCGGCCAGCGCCACCCTGGGGTCCGTGGGAACGACGATCTGGCGTGCCCACCGCAATGCATCTTCCTTGCTGCGTGCCGCGTCGTCGCGCATGGAGATGTAGTCGCCGCCGATGGTGCCGTAGAAGTAGCTGTCGCGCTTCATGGTGTCGAGCGTGGCGGGCTCGCCGGCCGGCACGATGGGACCTCCCAGCATGTTGGTGCTGGAGACCCAGCCGTAGTCGGGGCGCAGGTTGCAGCAGGTGTAGCCGGTGATGGGCTGCGTGAGCTTGGTGGCGCAACCGGCCAAGAACACGCTGGCGGCCACCGCAATGGCGGCAGCGGCAGGGGGGAAAGGGTGTGACAGCTTCATTCTCATTTTTTCTTCTGCGCGTCGTGGTCCTCAGAAACGGCCACTGTCCTTGGGGTTGTGCACGATCTGGATCAGCACGTCGGGTGTGTACGACTTGGTGCGCGAGATCTCGGCGATCTCGCCGCCTGCCGCACCGGCGAAGACCAGCACGCCTTGCCCCTTGTAGGCGAGGTAATGGCGCCACCGGTCCGTTCCGTTGTAGGTCGGTATCCAGGCCCTCCCGGTGTTGTTCACCGTTTCGGCGTTCGGCTTGCCCATGATCTTGAGCGCCTCTGCGTAGGTCATGCCGGTGCGCAGTTGTGCGATGGCGGTGCCAGGGACGGGTTGGCCGACGGTGGTGCGTTCTTCGTCTTCTTCCGCGGCGACCAGGGCGCGGCGGGTGGGTTCGTAGAGGGGGGCGGTGCGGCAGGCGGTGAGGGCGAGGCAAAACAGAATCGCCGCGGCGATTGGTTGGAGTTTCATTTTTTCGAGACCTTGGTGGTTTTCTGGAGATTCAAAAGGTTTGCGATCAGCATGAGGCCCGGCCCAGCGCATTCCTGGGCTCGGCCGACGTTTGTCAGCGCGATGGCGCGGGGCAATTCGGGATGGCTTGCACTGCCAGAGGTACCGGGGCATCCCGGTCGGTGGCGTCCATGACATTCAGACTGCAGGCCGGCTTGCTTCCCCACACGAACTCGATGATGTAGGCGCGTCCGTCCTGCGGCGTGAACTTGGCGGTGACCGGGCCGCAATTGCCCGAGCGGTAACCGGAGCCTGTGCCATCCGCCCATGAACCGTAGCCACTCACGTGGACGGGCTCACCGGGCTTGGCCTCGTGAACCAGGTAAGGCTCGGTCCTGCGACCCCGCTGCACAGCATTGGCGATCCACGGATAGACAATGCCGCGTCCCGCGTAGGCCACGTTGCCCAGCTTGGTGAAGTCCCGGCAGGACTGCGGCGCCGTGCTGACTGAGAAGCTCGCCGGGTAGCCAGACCCGGTCGACCGCAATATGAGTTTGGCTGTACCCGGTTCAACATCAATCAGATCGTTGTAGCCGCTGTTGGCTCGGATGTCGGCAAGCGCGGCGCCCGGATTGATCTCGCTATAGGTGCAAGCAGAGAGCACCGCGCCAGCAATAATGGATAACAGAACTCCTGAAACCATTGCCTCAACTCGCAATTGAGCGCGTATCGCAAATTCCAGCATAAATTCAACTAATCGACAATTACTTAAACAAACGCGTCAATTTTCCCAAGATGCCTTGCGCAGGAGGAACCCATTCAGGCTTTAGAAACTCGTATTCATCATCGTAGCTTGCTAAAGTTTCTATCGGCATCAATTCCATGGGCAAAAGAGGATGCTCGATTTGTACGGGAATGCCTTTCAGCCAACAAAGCTTGGCTTCCAATGTGCCAAGATAGGACATGAAATCTTCAATGCGAACGTCGACGCTCTTTATGCGGGCATGCTTGTTTTGAATCAATCGCTCTAGACCAGCTTTGTCACGTTTCAGAAGCAGAGAATAGAAATCCTCTCCTTTTGCACACTCTTCGCGCCAAGGCTTTTTTCCATTCTTGGCTATCTTCTCGATCTTGGCCTGCAATGCCTCGTGCTCGTCGCGAATCGCGAGTTGCAGCATGTGAACGTCGAACCTTCCTGTTAGAGGATTCCCTCGCTCTCGAATCAACTGAGGGGTCTCTACATTCGCCAACGCATTGATGATCTCGATATTGTCGGATAGGAGGCCATATAAAAAATCGCCCGCAAGACTGAATTCCGCGCCTCCATCCTGCCCTACGCTGGCCAGCGTCAACTTGCTCGCCACGTAAAAATGCTGCTTCAACGCACGCGAATTATTCTCAATGAAATAAGCGTACACGCCGCGTGTTTCAGATAGACCAGCCAAGTGCTTCAGGACAGCTCCCAGTCGTACCTTGTTTCTACGATGCAGGATGTTTTCGATACTTTCAGCTCTGCGCGCCTCATCGAATTTCAAAATGTTTTCGAGGCCTTGTTTTGGTGTTGGTTTCGTCATGCCTACTCACTTGAGTTTCACGATAGTCATGCCGCTCTGGTTAATGCCAGAGACCACTTTGACAAGCTTTCCGTTTTCTTTGGCTGTAAGAATTGCATCAGCCGTACGCACTGCGATTGGGTCACCTGAGCTTTTCAATTTTTGCACCGCATCAACTATCCAATCATCTGACATTTGCGCTTTCAAATTGGTTGCTTTATTTTCCGGACTCAATTTTATAGTTCCATCCGCATTGAGGGGTTTGATCTCGCTGATATAGACCTTGCCATCCTTCAAGTAAACGCCATCGAAACAATTGCTACCGCATTTTCCGCCGAGAGGAGTGTAGCCATTGCGAATAAAATAGTTGTCTGCCACCAATTCTCTCAAATCACCTTGCAAAGTGGTATTGGGGAGTTTTTCGATTTGAGACAGCATATTCAGGTCTGCCGAGGTCAATTTCACCGACGCCCCCTCCATCGTCACCTTCTGTGCGCTGATATTGCCACCTGACGACGGCACGATCTTTCCGGCCAATGCCACATCCAGAGACTCCACAAGACGGACAACCGCGCCAACGCCCCGATTGATAACGGCCGTACCGAGAACCGTTTCTTCGAGAATGCGATCAGGGATAGCCGAACCATTTTGTGCTTGAAAATTCTCCAACCGGGTGGCATCGCGCTTGGCCAGATCGAACACTATGGGGCTCGCTGCTTGCCTGAGGAACGTATTGATGAACGGATCGGCTTGCTGTACGGGCGTGGCGCTGAAGTAAGTTTGCACGTCTCCGTTGCTTCCGTAGCTGTGCTGGGTGACTCCATTGACTACGATGGGCCTGCCGACGTACGGACTCAAAATGTTTTGGGCTTCACGCAGGTCTTGAACGTATCGATCTACGCCGCCCAGGGCTCCTTCACTAAGTGGGTTTTGTGTCGTAGCAAGAAGGGCCGCCAAATACGCGGAATTCTTTGCGTTTTCATCGTTGTCGACTTGGCCCTTCGCGGTTTTCTCAAGAATGTCCGTCCAGTAGACGGTTGCCTTGGATTCGCACGGGCCGTCACCATTGCATAACTGCTTGGCTTTGTCAGCAGCAAGCTTGCTGATCAGTTGGCGCTCCGTCGGGTGCAGTTGCCTATTGTTGATGTCTATGCTGAATGCGCTGGTCGCCCCCGAAGTGCCTCCGACAATTCCTCCAATGGCGGCAGCGGTCGCAGCCCCGACCGCCTGAGCCACCGGTGAGGGCAGTCCCATGTCGGCAATGGCGTCCCCGATCCGCGGCATCAGCGCGGAACTCACTCCAGCTCCCAACGCGCCCCCTACCCCTCCACTCAGTCCACCAACAGCGGTATGCGCCAGGATGCGATAGCCGCCACCTTCCTTCCAATTGGTCTCCAGATCGTTCGCCTGAGCGATCAATGCGGCCTTCTTTTCCGGATCGGCCTCGTTTACAGCGTCCGCGCGAAGCTTCTTCGCATCATTGAGTTTCTCAGCTGCATAGTCGCCGACAGCCTTGGCGGCTTTCTGCTTGAACTCTTGCGATATCTGAGCCTGAGCCTGTACGTCCTTGATGATCGTCTGTGTGTTCCAGTCCCTCACCAGCGCGCCCGTGCTGCTGTTATCCCCGGTCCTCACGCTCTGGTCGCCGGCGATCCCGCTGATGCCGGACCTGGTCGCGCTGGTCTGGTTATTGCCGGTGTAGTTACCGTCGCCCGCAGAGCCTCCGGGTCGCTGCATCGCGTCAATCTCCCGGTCGTTCATGCCCTGCGAACGCAAGGCATCCCGGTGCGCTTGGGAGTCGCCAGCAAAGAATCCGACGCTTTCACTGACGCTGTAGCTGCTGCCGCTCGACTGGCTCACGTTCTGCAAGTCGCTCATCGTGAGCGTGCCGTCCGTGCTGAAGTTGTTCTTCTTGTCGTCGATCGCCGCCTGCGTGCTCTCGATCACCGCGCCCCGCAGGTTTGTATTACCCGCCACCTTGACGTCGAAGCCGCCGTCGCCAGCCTTGACGCCCGATTGCTCCTTCGGACTGACGAAGACGCCATCAGCCTTTGCCCCGGCCGCGCTCACTCCTGCAGAGCTGATGCCGTAGCAGATCGGCGGAATGCACAAGCTCACATTGAAGCCCGAACTGCTCTGGCGCGACTGGCCCACGCTCACGTCTTGCAAGCTCTCGATATTCAGGTTGCCTCCGACATCGGCCACAACGCGGTTGGCTTCGACAATGCCTCCGCGCATGTTCAGGTCACCGCCACTCGTGATGTTCACGGCCTTGCCGCCGCTGACTTTGGTGGTGTTGTAGCTGACGTCGTTCTGGTTGTCGCGCCCCTTGCCGTTGCTCACGCCGAGTTGGATGCTGAACCGTTCTGCGACCCCGCCCCGAAGGTGACGCCCACGTTGGCGCCGTGGCTGGAGTTCTGACCGGCCGACACGCTGGTGTTACGGCTGGCTTCCAGCGAGATGTTGTTGTCCGCGGCCAGATTGACGGTATTACCTGCCGCGATGGTGGAGCCGATCGCCTGGATGTTGGAATCCTTGCCGCCGCCTGTAGCCACGATGTTGACGTTGTTCGAGCCCACCACGCTGGAGCCCACGGCTTCGCTGCTGTTGCTGAAACTGGCCGCCTGGCTGGTGTTGCGACTGACGCTCACGCTCACGCCATAGCTCAGCGGCCCTCCGCTGCCAATGGCCTGCACGGCGTCGTAGGCCTGCTTGCCGCTCATGGCCAGATTGATTGCCCCCAACGCTTTCGCGCGGCCGTCGTTCGTGCTCTCGATGGCCTTGACGGTGTTGACAGTCCCTTGAATCATGTCTGTGCTCACGCCCATGAAGCTGGCGCTGCCGCCCAGCTTCGTGCTGGCGCTGCGCTGCAGATCCACGGTCTGCTCGGTGTTGTAGGCCTCGTTGATGACGACGTTCTTGGCGAGAATGTTGACATCACCACCGGCCAGCGGACCAGCTTGCCCCGCAGCCAGCACACTGCTGGCGGTCTGGCGGTATTCGTTGCCCGCCACCAGTGTCACGCTGCCCGTGAGGCTGGCCACCTGACTGGCCTGCTGCGTGGTACGGCTGGTCGCATGGGCTCCAAAGTCCTTGATGTGACCCAATCCAGGTGACGACCAGGAACCGATGAAGCCGCTCTTGGCGTTGGCCGAGGAACTGCTGCTGAGTTCGGTGTTCTGGGCACTCTCGATGGTGAGATTGCGCCCAGCCATCATGGCGATGTCCCTGTCGGCAACAACCGTGGCCGCTTGCAAGGTGGTATCACGACCGCTGACGACCTGCAGGCTGCCCGCCGAGATGGTGGTGCCTACTGCCTGGGTGCTGATGTCTGCGCTGGTGCTGTTGCCCGAGCTCTTTCGATTGCCGTAGCCGCCGACCGGACCTCCGGCATCGGAAGCAACAGCCCAGGCTGTGGACAAAGCTGTGCCGCTGGTGCGCTGCTGACTGGCGTGCAGTTCAGTACGACTGCTGGTGGCTGTTGTGAGATTGATGTCGCGGCCCGCCGACAGGCTCATTGCATCGTCAGAGCGAAATTGCGCGGCCTGGACATTGATATCGTTGCCGGCCACCAACGCGACGTTCTTACCGCTCAAACTGCTGGAGAGCACGTCCGTGGTGGTGGTGCTGTCGAAGGTGCTGGAACTGCTCTTCTTGAACAGGCTCCTGGAGGACTTTTGCGTGGCAGTCGAGACGCTGGTCGTGACTTGGCCGGCCGTGACGTTTATGTCGTTCTTGGCAGTGGCGATCAAGGCCCCGTCCACGCTGGAGACTGCACCGGCGCGGATGTTCAGATCATTGCCTGCCGAAAGGCGCACATTGTCTTGCCCCTGGATGACGGAGCCCACTTCGTGGCTCTCGGATGCGATGCCCGCACCACCGTTGCCCACGGCCACGATGGTGTAGCCCTCCTTGACCGTGCCGAGATTGATATTGCGCTCGGCCCCCACGGATGCGCTGCCGGCACTCGCCAGCACCGCGCCGATCAGATTGACATCACGACCGGCAGAAGCGACCAGCACGCCGCCCGGGTTGGTCACGTAGACCCCGGCCACGCGATCAATAGCGGTATTGCCGTTGGAGGCGCTCTGCGTCGTCGTCCGGATGTTGATGTCGCGTCCGGCCGTCAGCACCGCAGCGTCTCGCGCCGTGATGCTGCCTCCGATGTTGTTCAGGTCGTTGCGGGCATTGATGCCGATACTGCCGCCGACGATCCGGCCACCGAGGTTGTTCACGTTCTCGGCGTTGATCGACACCAGGCTGCGCCCGGCGATGGTGCCGGTATTGACAAGGTCTCCGCCGCTCTTGATGACCGTCGCGTCGGCACTCAGCAATGCGCCCGAACCGTCGATATCGCCCGGCCGCACACGCACATAGACCTGCGGTACAAGCACCTGCTGCGTGGTTCCATCGGGCAGCGTCACGGTCTGCTCGACCAGCCAGACGATGTCGCTGGTCAGTTGCGCCATCTGCGCCGCGCTCAATGCAACCCCGGGGCGCAGCCCGTATTGCTTGGCGAAGGTCGCACCCTCATTCATCAGCGCCGCGTACTGGTCATCGTCGTCGTTGAACCCGTCCAGGTAACGATAGCCCGTGAGCTGCGCCACCTGCTCGCGGATGAGCCTCTGTTCGTAGAAGCCGTCGCCCAGACGCTTGAGTGTGTTGTTCGGATCCAGTCCGAGGTTGTTCAGCAGGTAGTCGCTGCTCAGCCAATCGCGATAGTTCGCAAAGCGCGCATCGGTCTCGATCAGGTGTCCCCCCGGGCCCGCCTGGATACCGAAGAGGCTGGCGTTGGGGATGCGCGTGTTCGGCATGCTTGTGCGCACGACCATGGGCACGGTCTGGCTGGCGCTCGCGCCACCGGCCCCGCTGGCGCCACCCGCCTCGCCGGCTGCGCTGCCGGATGTCTTGACGACCGCACCGACGTTGGCCGCCACTTCCACGATGGTGCCGGGGCGGTTGCCGCCGTTCACGCCGCCGGTGCCGCCCGCGCCGCCCGCCGCGCCGCCGACCGGCGCCAAACCTGCGTTGTACCCGGTGGTGGCGTTGATGTTCGGCTGGTACTTGTAGGCGCCCAGGTCAATCGTTTGGGGCGCCGCGATGATCGGGATGTTCGTCGCCTGCACCTGCCCGTTGTTGTCGACAACGCTCGCCGAGCCTGTGGCGGTGCGCGTGCCCTTCATCTGCTCGGGCACGTACTCCGTGGCGGTGATGGTTCCGCCGGCCAGCACCTGGCTGTTCTCGTTGTACAGCCGCCTGTTGACGTTCATGTTGCCGCCGGCGACGAGGTGTGCGGGATCCACATTGACCGCCGTTTCCTCGGTGGTCGTGGTCAGGTTGTTCCAGATGCCGTAGCCGCCCGTGCCTACAAGCTCGCCGGTGTCATTGCGATAGACAAAGCCGTTGATGGGATCGACGTCGACCTCTTCCAGCGGGTAGGTGGTGGTCCTGCCGATGCCGCTTCCCACGAGCGTCTTCGGCGCGATGCCCACCTGGAGGCCCGTCGTTACCGTCTGTGCGCCCTTCTGGATGTGCACATCCCGGTTGTTGACGTTAGCCATTGCAATGGACATATCGCCCAAAGATTCGATGTCGGCACTCAGGTTGTTGAGCACGCTGCCTTGCCCCGTGGCCTTGCGGTTCGCATCGAGCGCGCCGCCGATGTTCATGGCCCCTTCCGCCATGCCGCCGCTGAAGATCAGTGCGTGTTCGCGGTTGTTGACGGTGTCGGCGCCGATGTTCAAGGTGCTGCGCGCCGCAATGGTCGCGGCCTTTGTCGCACCATTGACCGTCTCCGCTTCATTGTCGAGCGTGCCGACCGCGATGGAGATCGCATTGCCATAGATGCGGCCGGTGCCCTTGTTCTTCAGCGTGCCCGCGTTGATCTGCGTTGCACCCTTGCTGTCGATCAATCCCCGATTGGTCAGCGTGTTGCCGGCGTTGACCGTCGTGTTCGTCCCCGACATCTCGGCGTTGACCGCGTTGTCGACGTTGTTGCCGCCCACCGTCAACGTCTGCCCCGCCAGGAGCTTGCCGTTGTTGGTGAAGTTGCCTGTGGTGGTGTAGGTCAGATTGCCGTTGGCGGCCACCTCGCCGTTGTTGACGATGTTCTGGGTGAGCGCAATGCTCAGGTCCTTGCCCGACACGGCCCGGCCGTCGCCGCTGAAGCTTGCGGCATCGATCTTGAGGCTTTCGTCAGCCACCAGCGTGCCATCGGTGTTGACCAGCTTCAGCGTCTTGGCGCCGGGGTTCGCGAAGTTCGGATCGCGAATGCTCAGTTCATTGCCGGCCGAGATCAGCCCCTTGCTGTTGGTCAGCGTGCCGCCGCTGGTGAGGGCCGCATCCACATCGGCGCGGATGGCGCCGGAGGTGTTGTCCAGATCGCCGCTGCCGGTGCCGATGACGACGTTCTTGCCTTCGATGCCCTGGTCGGCGCCGCTGGTCTCGTCGTTGGCAAGGCTGCTGGTGTTGAGCGTTGTCTTGGCCGCCGAGCGAATCAAACCGCCTGTGTTGATGAGGCGGCCCGTGTCGATCTGCAGGTCGCCCGCCGCCTGTGCCTTGCCGCCGCTGTTGTCGAAGGCCTGGGTTTGCGCATTCAGCGCATTCTTCGCGCCGATGAAGCCGGCCTTGTTGTCCACCGCGCCCACGTTCGTGAGCGTGAGCGTGTCGGCGCTGGTGATACCGCCCTGCTTGGCGGTGTAGTCCGCAGCATCGGTGTTGGTGAGCTTCTGGCCGTCGGTGTCGATGGTCATCGCGCCGCCGGACTGGATGAGGCCGGCATCGTTGTTCAGGGCACCGGACTTCACATCCACGGTGGTATTGGCTGCCAGCGTGCCGCCTTGGTTGTTGTCCAAGGCGTTCTTTCGGGTGTTCACGCTCAGGCTGTCGCCGAAGACCTTGCCGCCCGTGTTGACCAGGCCGCCGTTCACCAACATGGCCTTTGCGCCCGCTTGCAGCGTGCCCTGGGCGTTGGTCGTCGTGCCGGTCGTGAGGACGCTCAGATCGCCCTTCACCGCGGCGACGGTGCCGAGGCTGTTGTTCAAGGTCCCGGCCTTGAGCGTGGTGTTGCCGTTCGCGGCCAGGGTGCCGCCGTTGTTGGTGGCGGCATCGCGGACATCGACCGTCAGGTCGCCACTGGCGGTCAGGCTGCCGAGCTTGTCGTTGTTCAGGCCGAACGCCAAGACGGTGGTGTTGCCGCCTGCGGCGATCACACCCTTGTTGCTGTTGTCCAGTTGGCCTTTGACATCGATGTCGAGGTTCGACGTTTCCGCGGCGCGGACGGTGCCGCCCTGATTGGTCAAGCTGCCCGCCGCGATATTTGTGTTGCCATTGCTGGCGATGATCCCGGCGGTGTTGTCGATGGCGCCCACGACCGTGATGCGCGTGGCGTCGGCGCCTGTTTGAACGATCTGGCCGCTCCGGTTGGCGAGGGCGCCGGCGTCCAGGGTGATGCGCTCCGCACTGACCCTGGCCTTGGCGCCGTCCTGGCTGAAGGCGCCCGACAGGGCGATGGTCAGCGTCTTGTTGGTGGTGATCTGGCCGTCGGTGGCGCTGTAGCTGCCGCCCGCGATGCCCAGCGTGCCGGCGCCCGCGTGTTCGATCGCGCCGCCCGTGTTGGTGATGGCCGCGCCGCGCAGGTTCAGGTCCTGCCCGTTGCTGGCGATGCGTCCGCCGTCGTTGTTCAGCGTGCCGCTGGTGGCGATGGTGGACGCCCCCGTGCCGGTCTGCACGATTTCGCCGCCGTTCGTGTTGGCGATGTTCGAGGCGTTCAGGTCCAGCAGGCCGGCGTTGAGCGTGCCCGCGTCGTTGACCAGGGTCTGGCCGCCTTGGCTGTTCGCCGTCACGCGCAAAGTGCCGGGGGTGATGACCTTGGCTTTGCTGCCGGTAACCACGTTGCCTTGCGTCGCGGCAATGGCGATGTTGGCTGCGCTGGTCTCGCTGGCCGACAGGTCGATGCTCGCGCCTTGGAGCGTGGCGCTTGCCGCGGCGAGGTTCCTGCCGTTGGCGACAAGTGCGCCGGAGGTCGTCACGCGCAGGTCGCCTGCGCTGCCCAGCGTGCCGTCGCTTTGAATGCCCGCGCCGAGCACACCGGTGGCGCTGCCCTGCAGGCTGCCGGCCGCGATCGTCGTGTGGCGGGCAGCGGTGATGCTGCCGTCGTGCGTCATTGCGCCGCCGACCGCAACGCTGACGTCGTTCGCACCGCGCAAGCTGCCGCTGTTGGCGAACGAGCCCGCATGAACGTTCAGGTCCATGGCGGCACCGATGGCGCCTCCAGCACCGTTGACCAGCTGGTTGGTCACCGCAAGCTGCACGCCGGCCTGTGCCGACTGGATGCTGCCTTTGGTGTTGTCCAGCGAGCCTGCGTTGAGCGTCAGGCCCTGGTTGGAGGCCAGGGTGCCGCCGCCATTGTTCGCGGCGCCCGTCACATTCGCGTTCAACGCGCCGGTCGCGACAATCGTTCCGCGTGTGTTGTCAGCCTTGCCACCGACCGTGAGATTGGCGTCGCCGGCGCTCGTGAGCGTGCCGTCTGTGTTGACCAAATCGCCGCTGGTGGCGATGTTCAGGGTGCCTGCGTTGAGCTTGCCGCCTGTGTTGTCGAAGCTGCCGACGTTCGCGCTGAAGCCGTTGGAAATGTTCAGCGTGCCGCCGCGGTTGTCGAAGCTGGGCTGGGCAATCGTCATGCTGGCCAGGCTCAGGGTCCCGCCGCCGTTGCTGATGTTCGCGCTCTGCAGCGTGATGGGGCCGCCCGCGTAGATGCGGCCGCCGTCGTTGAGGATGGCGGCTGCTGCGGTGATGGCGCCAGGCGATGGGGGAACGTAGGGCGCGGGCGTGACGGTCGCGCCGGAGCCCGTGCTGCCGCCAACTGCAGGCGTGCTTGGCGTGGTGGTGGAGGTCGTGCCACCTCCGGTGGCGGGACTCGCGCCACCGCCCGGCTGCGACGGCGTCTCGGAGACCGGCTCCAGTCCGATCACACCCCCATTGGTGTTGCTCAAAGCCGGCGCAGAAATCCCCAGGGCCACACTGCTGGTCTGGCGGATCGTGCCGCCATTGCGGTTGTCGATGTTGCCCGCCGCACTGGCCAACTCGACGCGCGCGCCTTCGAGCGTGCCGCCTGTGCCGTTGAAAGTGTTCGCCAGCGCGTCCTGTGTCGCAACCTTCAGGTTGCCGCCGCTGCTGATGCGGCCGCTGTTGGCCAGATTCGATGCCGCGAGGTTGGCATCGGCTGTCGCCTGGATAGTTCCGATGTTCTCCAGGCGGCCCGCGCTGGTCACGACCAGCTGGCCAGCGCCTGCGAGTGCGAGGGTACCCGGTGCAGCCTGGATGGTGCCCGCGTTGCGCACACCAAGGCCGGCCTCGGTGCCGATCAAGACGATCTTTCCGGCATACATGCCGCCGAGGGCAGCGACGTCGAGAGCGAAGGTGGGTGCAGCGCCAGTGCCAGCAGTCGGGCTGATCTGGCTGTGGTCCGCCGACACCTGATTGGCCCCTGTCACCACCTTCAGCTCACTGGCCCAGATGCCCGCATTCGCTTCCACCGCCCGCGCGAGGATCGCCGCATAGTCGGTCTTGCTCGCATCCAGGCCCGCACCGTTGATGGTGACGGTGCCGCCGCGCACCAGAAAGCTCTCAAGCCCGCCGAAGGCATTGAGCTGCGGCGTGCCCGTGGTCAGCGTGGCGCGGCTCGCGTTGATGAAGCCTGCGCCGTCGACGTTGATGCCGGCCGGGTTGGCAATGATGATTTCGGCACGCTGTCCGGCAACTTCCATGTAGCCGCGAAGCTGGCTCACGTTGCCGCCGTTGACTTCGTTCAGGATGATGCGCGCCGGGCCTGCCGCGAGGAACGGGTTGCCTTGAACGATGCCGCCCAGTTGGGTCTGCACGTTCGTGCGGCTGTTGTTGAAGATCGCGCCGTTGGGTCCAACGTTGAGCTGGTTGTAGACGTTGCGCGAGACGCCCGCCGCGGAAGGGCTCTGGATGTTGATCAGCGGCACGCCGTTCGGCGCCACCAAGACGGTAGGCCGCAGATTGCCGGGCACGTTGGGCGCGCCCACGATCTGCGCGTGCACCGATGGCGCGGTGAGCATTCCCGCCAACGCGGCACCGACCAGCATGGGAGCGAAAGCGGCAATGCCGGCCAGCGCGCCACCCACCACCGCCGTCGCCTTGTTCGACCCCTTGCCGGTGCTGGTGGCGGTTTCCTGGACCACCATCCGCATGCCTCTGGCGGCATTGAAGACGATGCGGTGCAAGTGGCGGTTCATTCTTTTAGGCTCCCTGACAGGTCACAAATCACAACGTTTTGTGACAAGACGCACAAAACGGACGCGATTATGGGGAGCACATGCAGGTGCGCTTCTGGCACTAATTCACGAATGCGCGAGGCCTGAAAAAAGCGGCTCGCAGATGTAGCCCAAACGAATTCAGTTCAGGCGCAGCCTGTTGGATCAATACGACAAAACAACACCTGCCGGCCAGGCTGCGAGCCCACAAGCCCAGTCACCTTTGTCTCGGGAATACCCTCTGCCACCCTCGAATCCTTCTTGCCTACATTTCTTGTATGCAAGAAACAGCGATCCTTGCATGCAACCTCTACACAAGACCTACAGGAGACGTCCATGCCTCGATTCGCCAAATCGCTTTTCGGTCAGGTGGTCATCGCGCTGGTACTGGGCGTGCTCGCCGGCCTTTTCTGGCCCGAGTTCGCCGTCAAGCTCAAGCCGCTGGGTGATGCCTTCATCAAGCTGATCAAGATGATCATTCCGGTGCTGGTGTTCTGCGTGGTGGTGCACGGCATCGCCGGCGCCGGCGACCTGAAGCGCGTGGGGCGGGTGGGCGTGAAGGCGCTGATCTACTTCGAGGTGCTGACCACCATCGCACTGGCCATGGGGCTGGTGCTGGCCTTCGTGTTCCAGCCGGGGGTGGGCATGAACGTGGACCCGGCCAAGCTGGACCCGGCGGCCATGAGCGCCTATGCCTCCAACGCCGACAAGCTCACGAGCGGCGGCACGGTCGAGTTCTTGATGAAGCTGATTCCCACCACGGTGGTCAACGCCTTCGCCACCGGCGACGTGCTGCAGGTGCTGCTGTTCGCGGTGCTGTTCGGCTGCGCGCTCGCGCTGCTGGGCGATCGCGGCAAGCCGGTGGCGGTGGTGGTGGACGCGCTCTCGCTGGTGCTGTTCAAGATCATGGGCATCATCATCAAGCTGGCGCCGCTGGGCGTGCTGGGCGCCATTGCCTTCACGGTGGGGCAGTACGGCATCGGCTCGCTCAAGCAGCTGGGCATGCTGGTGGTGCTCTTCTACGGCGCGGTGCTGGTCTTTGTGTTCGTGGTGCTGGGGCTGGTGATGCGCCTGTCGGGCTTCAGCCTCTGGAAGCTGCTGCGCTATCTGCGCGAAGAGCTGGCCATCGTGTTCGCCACCACCTCGTCGGACAGCGTGCTGCCGCAGATCATGGCCAAGCTGCGCCGCATGGGCATCCGCGATTCGACGGTGGGCCTGGTGATTCCGACGGGCTACTCGTTCAACCTCGACGCGTTCTCGATCTACATCACGCTGGCGGCGGTGTTCATTGCGCAGGCCACCAACACGCCGATCTCGATGGCCGACCTGATGACCATTCTTGCGATCGCGCTGGTCACCTCCAAGGGCGCGCACGGCGTGCCGGGTTCGGCCATCGTGGTGCTGGCGGCGACACTGCACGCCATTCCGGCGATTCCCGCCATCGGCCTGGTGCTGGTGCTGTCGGTGGACTGGTTCATGGGCATCGCCCGCGCGCTGGGCAACCTGATCGGCAACTGCGTGGCCACGGTGGCGATCGCGGCCTGGGAAGGCGACATCGACCGCGACCGCGCGCATGCGGTGCTGGACGGCACCTACACGCCGGACGACGAGCCGCCGGCCGGGGAGCCCGTGCCCCACACCGCCATCACGTCCACCGCTCACTGAACAACTGAACAAACAAATGCCCACCGACGTCAGCCCCACCGCCATCGCCGAACGGGTCGTCGAGGCCATCCTCGCGCAAAAGCTCGCACCGGGCGAGCGGCTGGGCGAGCAGGCCCTGGCCGAGAACTTCTCGGTGAGCCGCACGATGGTGCGCGAGGCGCTCATGCAGTTGCAGGCGCGCGGCTTCGTCGAGGTGCAATCGCGCCGCGGCTGGTACGTGGTGGAGCCTTCGGCCGAGGAAGCGCGCGATGCCTTCTCGGCGCGCCGCATCGTCGAGGCCGGCATCCTGGCCGCGAGCGAAGGCCGGCCGCTGGGCCAGGTGATCCGCAAGCTGCGCGAGCACATCGTCGACGAGCAGCGCGCCATCGAAGGCGCCGATGCCGCCACGCGGGCCTTCCTGCTGGCGGACTTCCACGTCTGCCTGGCCGAGCAGATGGGGCACCAGTTGCTGGTCGATGTATTGCGCGACCTCACGGCACGCACCACGCTGGCGGCCACGCTCTATCAGTCGAAGCACGAGGCCGGGCAGTCTTGCGCGGAGCACGGCGCCATCGTCGCGGCGCTGGAAGAAGGCGACACCGACAAGGCCCGCCGCCTGATGCTCGACCACATCGGCAACGTGGAACGGGCGCTCGAGGTGGATGCCGCCGCTGAACCCGATGCGCCCAGCCGCCTTCGCGCCACGCTGACGCCCATCGCGCTGGTGCGCACCCAACGCTGAAGCCGTGAACTATTTCCAGGGTCAGCTACTGAATCGGTAGCACCTGGGGCCCGGCAGGCAAGGGCTGCGCGCCGGTTCGGCGCGCGGCTCTGCTGCGCCGCACAAAAGCGTGACCGCTGACAGGATCCTGCCTTCGCGCTCGGCTACAGTCCGAGACACTTATGAATTCACCCCAACTCCAGCGCGGCGCGTTCCTCGCCCTGCTCGCCGCCGTCACCGTCGCCTTCATCTGGGTGCTGCTGCCGTTCTTCGGCGCGGTGCTGTGGGGGGTGGCACTGGCGATCCTGTTCACGCCGCTCTACAAGTGGCTGCTCAAGAAAATGCCGGGCAAGCGCAATGCCGCCGCGCTCTCCACGCTGGCCATCTGCCTGTTCATCGTGATCCTGCCGCTGGCGATGGTGGGTGTGTCGCTGGTGCAGGAGATCGCGCTGGTCACGCAGAACATCCGTTCGGGGCAGATCAACTTCGCGGCCTACTTCCAGCAGATCCTGAGCGCCACGCCGCAGTGGCTGCTGAGCATCTTCGAGCGCCTGAACCTGGGCAACACGCAAGCCTGGCAAGACCGCATCTCGGCCGCCGCGGGCCAGGGCAGCCAGCTCATCGCGGGGCAGGCGCTCACCATCGGGCAGAACACATTCGATTTCGTGGTCAGCTTCTTCGTGATGCTGTACCTGCTGTACTTCCTGGTGCGCGACGGCTCGACTCTCTCCAGGACCATGCGCGACGCGGTGCCGCTGGCCAAGCCGCACACGCATTACCTGCTCAACAAGTTCACCACCGTGATCCGCGCCACCGTCAAGGGCAACGTGGCGGTGGCCATCACGCAGGGCACCATCGGCGGGCTGGCATTCTGGTTCCTCGGTGTGCAGGGCGCGCTGCTGTGGGCGGTGCTGATGGCTTTTCTGTCGCTGCTGCCGGCCGTGGGCGCGGCGCTGATCTGGGCGCCGGTGGCCATCTACTTCCTGGCGACCGGGCATTTCTGGCAGGGCGGCGTGCTGATCTTCGTGGGCGTGTTCGTGATCGGCCTGGTCGACAACATCCTTCGCCCGGTGCTCGTGGGCAAGGACACGCAGATGCCCGACTACATCGTGCTGATGTCCACCATCGGCGGCATGGCGATCTTCGGCATCAACGGCTTCGTGATCGGCCCGGTGATTGCGGCGCTGTTCATGGCGGCATGGAGTCTGTTCGTGGACTCGGGGCATGTGGGCAACGGGCACGAGAGCCTTGCCGTCGATTCGCCAAAGACACCTGAAGCGCCTGAAGCGGCTGAACGCGCAAGGCACGCGGAAGGCGCCGGGAACAGCAAGAAGGGCTGATGCACCGGCGGGCACCGGCCCGCTCCGCCCCCGCCCTGCGCCTCCCTTGCGCATCTGGCGCGCGTATTCCGACGCTTCGTCTCATGGCGCTGGGCACCGCCGCCCGGCTGCGAGATCGTCGGGCCTCCAACTACCTGCGAGGCCCACCATGCATCTTTTCAAGCTCCCGCCCCGTCCGGCTGCGCGCACCTTGCGCACCGCGGCTGCCCTGGCTTTCTTCGCTTGCCTTGTCGGCCTCGCGCCGCTCCACGCACGGGCCGCCGACCTGAGCCTGAGCGTTGCCGACGGCCCGCCCGCGGAGGCCACGCTCTACGTCGCGCTGTACAACGACGCCGCCGGCTATGCCGCCAGCAAGCCGGTGGCATCGCAGACCGCCCCGATGCAGGGCGGCAAGGCCCGCCTCGTGTTCGCCGGCCTGGCACCGGGGCGCTACGCGCTGCGGGCGTTCGCCGACGAGAACGGCAACGGCAAGCTGGACACCAACCTGCTCGGCATGCCGACCGAGCGCTACGGCTTCTCCAACGATGCCAAGGGCAACCGGGCCGCGCCCGACTTCGAGGCTGCGGCGTTCGGCGTGGATGCCGACGTGCAGACCCTGATTCACCTGCACTGAGGAGCCCGCCATGGAACGACGCGAACTCCTGCGCCTGCTGGCCTCTGCCGGCGCCCTGCCCTTGCTTGCACCGCTGGCGCGCGCCGGCGGCACCGGTGTCGCGGACGACAACTGGCAAGCCCAGTTCGAAGCCGCCCGCACCCCCTGGAAGACCGGCTTTGCCACGCCACAGGGCGACCTGCCGCTCACCCGCGCCGCCGTGCGCGGCCGCTTTCCAGATGCCGTTGCGGGCACGCTGTTCCGCATCGGCCCGGCCGGCCATGACCTGGGCGGCGAGCGCTATCACCACTGGTTCGACGGCGACGGCATGGTGCATCGCTTCGTCATCGACGGTGCCGATGTGCGGCACCAGGGCCGCTATGTCGCCACGCCCAAGCGCGTGGCCGAAGTGAGCGCCGGCCGCCGCCTGGTCGAGGCCTTCGGCACCATGCCGCCGGGCGCGGAGCCGCCACCCTCGGCCGACAGCATCAACGTGGCCAACACCAGCGTGCTGCCGATGCAGGGGGAGGTGCTGGCGCTGTGGGAAGGCGGCTCGGCCACCCGCGTGGACGCGCGCACGCTGGACACGCTGGGCGTGAAAACCTGGCGCCCCGACCTGGCAGGCATGCCCTTCTCCGCCCACCCCAAGGTGGACCCGGACGGCACGATCTGGAACTTCGGCGTGAGCTCCGGCCAGGGCATGCTGGCGCTCTACGAAATCGGCCCCGACGGCGCGCTGCGCCGCGCCGCCGTGGTGCCGGTGGCCGACATGCCGATGGTTCACGACTTCGCCGTGACCGAGCGGCACCTGGTCTTCCTGATGCCGCCGCTGGTCTACGACCCCAAGCGCAAGGAAGCGGGCGCGAGCTTTCTGGACGCCCATGTCTGGCGACCCGAACTTGGCATGCGCGCCTTGGTGGTCGACAAGAAGGACTGGGACAAGCGCCGGATGCTCACGCTGCCGGCCGGCTTCCTGTTTCACGTCGGCAATGCCTGGGAAGAAGACACGCCGCGCGGCACGTCGATCCACGTGGACTACGTGCGCTCGGACAACGCCGACTCGGTATTCACCACCAACCGCGAAGTGATGCGCGGCCGCCGCGTGCGAAGCACAGACCCGCACCTGACAGTCGCCACGCTGAACCTGGGCACCGGCACCGCGACGCAGCGGACGCTGTCGCAGGAAGCGGAGTTTCCGCGCATCGACCCGCGCCGCGTGGGCCTGCGCCATCGCCAGGTGGTTCACGCCACGCAGATCCGGCGCGATCTTCCGGGCTTCGGTTCGGTGGCGCGCACCGACGTCGAGAGCGGCCGCAGCCAGCGCTTCAGCTACGGCGCGGAGGCCATCGTCGAAGAACATGTCTTCGTGCCCGACGGCACGAAGCCCGGCTGGGTGCTGGGCACGGTGCTGGATTTTGGCCGGCAGAAGACGGTGCTGTCGTGCTTTGCTGCCGATGACCTGGCAGCCGGGCCGGTGGCGCAGGCCACGCTGCCCTATGCGCTGCCGCTGGGGCTGCACGGCGCTTTCGTGCCGGCTTGAAGACATCAAACCGTTCACGCTGAGCTTGTCGAAGCGCCGCGCGTGGCTTCGACAGGCTCAGCCCGAACGGTTGTTGTTGAACCCGGAGCGAACGATGGTCGAGTTTGTTGCTTCTCCACAATCCGTTCGCACTGAGCTTGTCGAAGTGCCGGCGCGTGGCTTCGACAAGCTCAGCCCGAACGGATGTCGATGGACCACCGGTCCCTGTCAGGCAGCCCACCAGCCCTCGTCGAAGCGTCCCTGCAGGAAGGCCACGAAGCCCGACACCTTGCCCGGCACCAGCTTGGGCGACGGAAAAACGGCGTGGATCTCCTGCTCGGGCAATGCGTATTCAGCGAGCACCTCGCGCACCTTGCCCGTCGCGAGGGACTCGCTCGCCACATAGCGCGGCATCAGCGCAATGCCCAATCCGTCGCGCGCCGCCGCCAGCACCGCCGAGAGGTTGTTCGAGCGGAAGCGCCCCGACACCGGCACCGTCACCGGCTCGCCCTTGGGCGTGTGCATGCGCCAGAACTCGTCGCCCACCACGCTGCTGTAGATGAGCGCCACATGCGCGCTCAGGTCCTGCGCGCGCTTGGGCGTGCCGTGCTTCTTCAGGTAGCCCGGCGCCGCGACCATGACCCATGGGTTGGCGCCCAGGTAGCGCGCGCCCAGCGATGAGTCGGCCAGCTTGCCCATGCGGATGGCCACGTCGATGCCCTGCGCGATGAGGTCGACGTAGCGGTCCTCGAAGCTCAGGTCCAGTTGCACCTGCGGGTGCCGCTGCATGTATTCCAGCGCCAGCGGCACCACCACGCGCCAGCCGAAGGCCACCGAGGTGCCCACGCGCAGCAGCCCCTGCGCCTGGTTCTGCCGCAGCTGCACGATGCTGTCGGCCTCCTCGGCGTCGCGCACGATGGTCTTGCACTTCTCGTAGTACAGCGCCCCCGGCTCGGTAAGGCTCACGCCGCGCGTGTTGCGGTTGAGCAGCCGCACCTTCAGCCGCGCTTCGGTGGCCGCGATCTGCTTGGTCACGGTGGGTTGCGTGGTGTTGAATTCGCGCGCCGCTTTCGAGAAGCTGCCTGTCTCGACCACGCGCACGAACATCTCCATTGCCAACAATCTGTCCATTGGCGCATCGTAGCCAGTTATTCCGCTACGGAATAGGTTTTATGGTCCCCAGCCGTCTTCTTCGAATGGCCCCCTCTTCCTACAGTGGACGTCACTTAACGGAGACAGTCCCATGGCAAAAATGAAAGCGGTCCAGGCCGCCGTGCTGGTGATGGAAAAGGAAGGCGTGACGCAGGCCTTCGGCGTGCCCGGTGCCGCCATCAACCCGATGTACTCGGCGCTGCGCCAGCGCGGCAGCATCTCGCACATCCTCGCGCGCCACGTCGAGGGCGCCTCGCACATGGCCGAGGGCTACACGCGTGCGGTGGCCGGCAACATCGGCGTGTGCATCGGCACCTCGGGCCCGGCGGGCACCGACATGATCACCGGCTTGTATTCGGCCTGGGCCGATTCGATTCCCATCCTCTGCATCACCGGCCAGGCGCCGCGTGCGCGCCTCTACAAGGAAGACTTCCAGGCGGTGGACATCGAGTCGATCTCCAAGCCCGTCACCAAGTGGTCGGTCACGGTGCGCGAGCCCGGCCAGGTGCCGCAGGTGTTCCAGCAAGCCTTCCACCTGATGCGCTCGGGCCGCCCCGGTCCTGTGCTCATCGATCTTCCGTTCGACGTGCAGATGGCCGAGATCGAGTTCGACATCGACAGCTACGAGCCGCTCGTTCCCTACAAGCCGGCCGCCACGCGCGCCCAAATCGAAAAGGCCATCGGCATGCTGCAAGCAGCCGAGCGCCCGCTGATCGTGGCCGGCGGCGGCGTCATCAACGCCGATGCGTCCGACCTGCTCGTGCGCTTTGCCGAGGCCACCGGCGTGCCGGTGATTCCCACGCTCATGGGCTGGGGCTCCATTCCCGACGACCATCCGCTGATGGCCGGCATGTGCGGCCTGCAGACCAGCCACCGCTACGGCAACGCAACGATGCTCGCTTCGGACTTCGTGCTGGGCATCGGCAACCGCTGGGCCAACCGCCACACGGGCTCGGTCGATGTCTACACCAAGGGCCGCACCTTCGTGCACGTGGACATCGAGCCCACGCAGATCGGCCGCGTGTTCACGCCCGACTTCGGCATCGTGTCGGACGCCAAGTTGGCACTGGAGCAGTTCGTCGCCGTGGCCGAAGAAATGAAGGCCGCCGGCAAGCTCACCGACCGCCGCGAGTGGGCCAAGTCGTGCATCGAGCGCAAGAAGACCATGCTGCGCAAGACCAACTTCGACAGCGTGCCGATGAAGCCGCAGCGCGTGTACCAATGCATGAACAACAACTTCAGCAACGACACCTGCTACGTGAGCACCATCGGCCTCTCGCAGATCGCGGCCGCGCAGTTCTTGCACGTGTACAACCCGCGCCACTGGATCAACTGCGGCCAGGCCGGCCCGCTGGGCTGGACCATTCCCGCCGCGCTGGGCGTGCGCGCCGCCGACCCGACGCGCAAGATCGTCGCGCTCTCGGGCGACTACGACTTCCAGTTCATGATCGAGGAGCTGGCCGTGGGCGCGCAGTTCAAGCTGCCGTACATCCACATCGTGGTGAACAACTCGTACCTGGGCCTCATCCGCCAGGCGCAGCGCGGCTTCGAGATGGACTACTGCGTGCAGCTCGCGTTCGACAACATCAACGCGGGCCCCGACGCGGGCATCGAGAGCAGCTACGGCGTCGATCACCTGAAGGTGGTCGAGGGCCTCGGCTGCAAGGCGATCCGCGTGAACAAGCAGGAAGAGATCGCACCGGCCATCCAGCGCGCCGAGGCCCTCATGGCCGAGTTCAGCGTGCCGGTCGTCATCGAGGTGATGCTTGAGCGCGTGACCAACATCGCGATGGGCACCGAGATCGACAACATCACTGAATTCGAGCCCCTGGCCGAAGACCGTGCCGACGCGCCCACCGCGGTGGCGGCCGAGATGCTGGACTGAGCGGACACAGGAGACACACATGCCCAAGTTCGCAGCCAACCTCACAATGCTCTTCACCGAGCTGCCGTTCATGCAACGCTTCGAAGCCGCCGCCAAGGCGGGCTTCAAGGGAGTGGAATACCTCTTTCCCTACGCCTTCGAGAAGAAGGAACTGGCCGCGGCCCTGCGCGCCAACGGCCTGGTGCAGGTGCTGCACAACCTGCCGGCCGGCGACTGGGACCAGGGCGAGCGCGGCATCGCCTGCCACCCCGACCGCACGGGCGAATTCTCCGAAGGCATCGGCATGGCGATCGACTACGCGACCGCGCTGGGTTGCCCGCAGGTCAACTGCCTGATCGGCAAGCTGCCGGCGGGCGCCGACATCAACGTGGTGAACCGCACCGTCATCGACAACCTGCGCCTGGCCGCGCGGGAACTCGAAGCCGCGGGCCTGCGCATGCTGATCGAGCCGATCAACAGCTTCGACATTCCGGGCTTCTATCTCAACCGCACCGACAAGGCGCTGGCGCTGATCGAGGCGGTGGGCTCGCCGAACCTGAAGGTGCAGTACGACATCTATCACGCGCAGCGCATGGAGGGCGAACTGGGCAACACGCTCACCAAGCACCTCGCGCAGATCGGCCATATCCAGCTGGCCGACAACCCGGGGCGGGGCGAGCCGGGCACGGGGGAAATCAACTATCCGTGGCTCTTCAAGCACATCGATGCGATCGGCTACGACGGCTGGATCGGCTGCGAATACAAGCCGCGCAGCGACACCGTGGACGGCCTCGGATGGCGCGAAGCCCTGACCCACTGACAACGAACGACAGCGAACCTCAAGAAATCGGACACAGAGACATGACCGCAACGCAACAAAAAATCGGATTCATCGGCTTGGGCATCATGGGCGCGCCCATGGCGGGCCACCTGCTCGACGCGGGCCACCAGCTCTTCGTGAACACGCACGGCAATACGCCCGAGCTCTTCATCTCCAAGGCCACCATCTGCGCCTCGGCGGCCGAGGTGGCGCGCCAGGCCGACATCATCTTCATCATGGTGCCGGACACGCCCGACGTGGAGAAGGTGCTCTTCGGCGAGCCGGGCACGCAGGGCGTGGCGGAGGGCCTGAAGGACGCCCGCGGCAAGATCGTGGTGGACTGCAGCTCCATCGATCCGATCGCCACCAAGGCCTTCGCCAAGCGCATCGTGGCGCTGGGCTGCGGCTACATCGATGCGCCGGTCTCCGGTGGCGAAGTGGGCGCCAAGGCCGCGAGCCTCACCATCATGTGCGGCGGCGACGAGGGCACTTTCGAGCGCGTGAAGCCGCTGCTCGACAAGATGGGCAAGAACGTCACGCTGGTGGGCGCGGTGGGCGACGGCCAGGTCTGCAAGGTGGCCAACCAGATCATCGTGGCGCTGAACATCGCGGCGGTGGGCGAGGCGCTGCTGTTCGCTTCGAAGGCGGGTGCCGATCCGGCCAAGGTGCGGCAGGCGCTGATGGGCGGCTTCGCGAGCTCGCGCATTCTCGAAGTGCACGGCGAACGGATGATCAAGCGCACCTTCGCGCCGGGTTTCCGCATCTCGCTGCACCAGAAGGACCTGAACCTCGCACTGCAGAGCGCGCGCTCGCTGGGCGTGGCGCTGCCGCAGACGGCGGGTGCGGCGCAACTGATGAACGCCTGCGCGGCGCTCGGCCATGGGCAGTCGGATCACTCGGCGCTGGTCAAGGCGCTCGAAGCGCTCGCCCAACATACCGTCACACCGGACTGATCGATCACCGCCGTTCGGGCTGGAACATCACCACCGTTCGGGCTGAGCCTGTCGAAGCCTTGCACCGTCGGGCACCGGCCCTTCGACAAGCTCAGGGCGAACGGTGGGTGGCGTGAAGACCTCAGGTCTTTGCAGCTTCCAACGATTCCTTGAGGTTCCTCCGCCGCCATGCCCAGGTCTTCACGGCCTGCGGCAGGATGCCGATGCACGAGGCGTAGTACGTCACCTTGAATCCCCAGAAGCGCGGCCCGATGGGCGTGTCGCGGAACAGGTCACCGGCCAGGATGGACAAGAGCGCCTCCTGCATGCGCCACAAGTTGCGCGGATTCATGAAGAGCCGGCGGATGGCCGGCGAAGTGATGCGGTAGATGAACCACGAGAACATCTTCGGTCCGTGCTTCATCACCTTCTCGTAGTGGCGGAAGGCCTTCTCGGCCTCCTTCGCCTCGCCCTTGAGCCACAGGTCGGCCGCGGTCGCGGCCTCGAAGCCGCTGTTCATCGCCAGGTACACACCCGAGGAGAACATCGGGTCGACGAAGGCGTAGGCGTCGCCCACCATCATGAAACGGTCGCCGCGGCAGAACTTCGAGTCGTAGGCGTAGTTGCCGGTGGTGGTGGCGCCCTCCATCAGCGTGGCGTTTTTCAGGCGCGCAGCCAGCTTGGGCGCGAGCGCAATGGTCTGCATCAGGAAGTCTTCGAGCAACGCACCCTGGCGGCGCTTGAAGTACGCGGGCGATGCCACGGCGCCCACGCTCACGGTGCCGTCCTTCAGCGGGATGTACCAGAACCAGCCGTGGTCGAACCAGAACAGCGAGATGTTGCCCTCGAAGCGGCCCGGCCGGCGCTCGGCGTTGGCGAAGTGGCCATAAAGCGCGGCGCTCGCGTGCTTGCGGTTGCGCCGCTTGGCATCGAACTGGTTCGACAGCAGCGTGTCGCGCCCGCTCGCGTCGATCACGAAGCGCGGGCGCCAGCTGGTTTCGGTGCCGTCGTCGGCCCTGATCAACACCTGCGGGCGGTTGTCGGGCGTGCCCTTGCCGGCGTCCATGTCCACCCCGGTGACGCGCTGGCCCTCGAAGGTGCGCGCGCCGAGCTTGCCGGCATGGCGAAACAGCAGTTCGTCGAATTCCGAGCGGCGCACATGCACCGCGTACGGAAAGCTCTTGTCCATCGCTTCGCCGAAATTGAAGTGGCTCGAATGGTCGTGCCAGGGCGAGACGAATTCCGCGCCGTGCTTCTTGATGCCGATGGCCTCGACCTCGGTGCGCACGCCCAGCCGGTCGAACAGCGGCATGTTCATCGGCAGCAGCGATTCGCCGATGTGAAAGCGCGGATGCTGCGCCTTCTCGATCAGCACCACGTCGTGCCCCTTGTCCGCGAGCAGCGCGGCCACGGTGGAGCCCGAAGGGCCGCCGCCGATGACGACGACGTCCGGCTCGGTGCCGGTGAAAGTTCCGGTTGTCATGCGCTGCCCCTCGATGTCTTTATATGTTTGAGTTGACGGTGCCGGTCGCCTGGCGGGCCAGCGTTCAATGCCTTGGTTAACACTAATACACATTGGTTAACGGCTCCGGAGTTTAGCGAAGCGGCCACCACGCCCTGCGGGAAGCGATAGGTTCAGGCTTTTTCGGCATTCCCCCTCTGAGAACTGACGGCGCTTTTGGGGTAGCCTCGTTGCCCGTAGAAACAAGGAGACTTTTCCATGGCTGCCCCCCTCTCCCCCGCAGAAGAAGCACTTCGCGAAGCAGCGCGCGAGTACCACCGTTCGCCCGTCAAGGGCAAGATTTCGGTCACCCCCACCAAGCCCCTGCTGAACCAGCGCGACCTGTCGCTGGCCTATTCGCCGGGCGTGGCCTATCCGTGCCTGGACATCGCGGCCGACCCCTCGCTGGCCACCGAATACACGGCGCGCGGCAACCTGGTGGGCGTCATCACCAACGGCACCGCGGTGCTGGGCCTGGGCAACATCGGCCCGCTGGCCGCCAAGCCGGTGATGGAAGGCAAGGGGTGCCTGTTCAAGAAATTCGCCGGCATCGACGTGTTCGACATCGAGCTGGCCGAGAACGACCCCGACAAGCTGGTCGACATCATCGCGGCGCTGGAGCCCACGCTGGGTGGCATCAACCTGGAAGACATCAAGGCGCCCGAATGCTTCTACATCGAGAAGAAGCTGCGCGAGCGCATGAACATCCCGGTGTTCCATGACGACCAGCACGGCACGGCCATCATCTCGGCGGCGGCCCTCATCAACGGCCTGGAACTGGTCGGCAAGAAGATCGAGGAAGTGAAGATCGCCGTGTCGGGCGCCGGCGCCGCCGCCATCGCGTGTCTCGACGTGATGGTGGGCCTGGGCGCCAAGCCCGCCAACATCTACGCCTGCGACTCCAAGGGCCTGATCTACATCGGCCGCGCCGGCGGTTTCGACGAATCGAAGTCGCGCTACGCCCAGAAAGACACCGGCGCCCGCACCCTGGCCGACGTGGTGAAGGACGCCGATGTGTTCCTGGGCTGCTCGGCCCCCGGCGTGATGACGGCCGAGATGGTCAAGACCATGGGCACGCAGCCCATCATCCTGGCGCTGGCCAACCCCGAGCCTGAAATCCGGCCCGAGCTGGCCAAGGCCGTGCGGCCCGACTGCATCATCGCCACGGGCCGCTCGGACTATCCGAACCAGGTCAACAACGTGCTGTGCTTCCCGTACATCTTCCGCGGCGCGCTCGATTGTGGCGCGACCAAGATCACGGAAGAAATGAAGCTGGCCTGCGTGCGCGAGATCGCCGACCTCACCAAGGCGGACATCAGCGAAGAGGTGGCCACCGCCTACGCGGGCCAGGAGCTTGCATTCGGCCCAGACTACATCATTCCCAAGCCTTTCGATTCGCGGCTGATCCTGCGCATTGCGCCGGCCGTGGCCAAGGCGGCCGCGGCCTCCGGCGTGGCCACCCGCCCGATCGAGGACATGGAGGCCTACCGCCAGCACCTGACGCGCTTTGTCTACCAGACCGGCATGTTCATGCGCCCGGTGTTCACCGCCGCCAAGCTGGCCGCCGCCAAGCGCGTGGCGTATGCCGAAGGCGAAGACGAGCGCGTGCTGCGTGCCGCCCAACTGGCCGTGGATGAAGGCCTGGCGCAGCCCATCCTGGTGGGCCGCCCTGCGGTGATCGAGGCGCGCATCAAGAAGGCCGGACTGCACATCCGCATCGGCACCGACGTGGAAGTCGTCAACCCCGAAGACGATCCGCGCTTTCGCGTGTACTGGGAGGCCTTCCACAAGCTCATGGGCCGCCGCGGCGTGACGCCCGAGGCCGCCAAGACGATGGTGCGCCGCTCCAACACCACCATCGCCGCGCTGATGCTGCACCTGGGCGATGCCGACGCGATGATCTGCGGCCTGGTCGGGCGCTTCGACGTGCACCTGGAGCACATCCGCAACCTCATCGGCCTGAAGCGCGGCGCGCCGGGCTTCGCGACGCTCAATGCGCTCACGCTGGAGAAGCGCACCGTCTTCATCACCGACACCAACGTGAACGAAGACCCGAGCGCCGAACTGCTGGCAAGCATCGCCATGATGGCGGCCGAGGAAGTGCGCCGCTTCGGCCTGCCGCCCAAGGTGGCCTTTCTCTCGCACTCGAACTACGGCACATCGAGCCGAGGCTCGGCCCGCAAGATGCGGCTGGCGCGCGACCTGTTCGCGCAGATGGCGCCCGACATCGAATGCGACGGCGAAATGCACGGCGACTCGGCCCTGTCCGAGGAAGTGCGCCGCACCGCCCTGCCCGAGACCACGCTCACCGGCGAAGCCAACCTGCTGGTGTGCCCGAACCTCGACTCGGCTCACATCCTCTACAACGTGCTGAAGATGACCGGCGCCAACGGCATCACGGTCGGGCCGATCCTTCTGGGCGGCGCAGCCTCCGCGCATGTGCTCACGCCGACATCGACGGTGCGCCGGGTGGTGAACATGACGGCGCTGGCGGTGGCGAATGCGACGACGGCGTTGAAGTAACCGCAGCCCACCCATCGAAACGCCCCACTGTGGTGACACAGCGGGGCGTTTTTTCGTCCTTTGCACCGCGAGCGCCCGCCGGCGCACCGCCTCGGCCTCCTCGGAAGGGTTCGCACCAATCGCGTGCAGGCACCGTTTTTGCTTGAATGCTGAAGCATTCACATTTACGGAACTCGCATGAACAAGCGTCAACTGCTTCAGTCCTTCCTCGCCGCCTCGGCCCTGAGCTTCGGCCTCAACGCGGCCTTTGCCCAGGCTCCGACGCCGATCAAGTTCCAGCTCGACTGGCGCTTCGAGGGCCCCGCCGCGCTGTTCCTGCACCCCGCGGCCAAGGGCTACTTCAAGGCCGCGGGCCTGGACGTGACCATCGACGCGGGCAACGGCTCGGGCGGCACGGTCACGCGCGTGGCCTCGGGCGCCTACGAAATGGGTTTTGCCGACCTCGCGGCGCTGATGGAATTCCACGCCAACAACCCCGACAGCCCGAACAAGCCGGTCGCGGTGATGATGGTCTACAACAACACGCCCGCCTCGGTCATGGCGCTCAAGAAGAGCGGCATCACCAAGCCCGCGGACCTCGCTGGCAAGAAGCTGGGCGCACCGGTGTTCGACGCGGGCCGCCGCGCATTCCCGATCTTTGCCAAGGCCAACAACATCGGCGCGGTCAACTGGACCGCCATGGACCCGACGCTGCGCGAAACCATGCTGATCCGCGGCGACATCGACGCCATCACCGGCTTCACCTTCACGTCGCTCCTGAACCTGGAGGCGCGCGGCGCCAAGGCGGCGGACGTGGTCGTGCTGCCCTACCCCGACTACGGCGTGAAGCTCTACGGCAACGTGATCATCGCGTCGCCCAAGCTCATCAAGGAGAACCCGGAGGCGGTGAAGAAATTCCTCTCGGCCTTCGCCAAGGGCGCCAAGGAAGTCATCGCCAGTCCGGCCGTGGCCATCGAATCGGTGAAGGCGCGCGACGGCATCATCGACAGCAAGCTGGAAACCCGCCGACTGCAACTGGCCATCGACACCGTCATCAACAGCCCCGACGCACGCGCCGAAGGTTTCGGCGCGGTCAATGCGGGCCGCTTGTCGCTGATGGCTTCGCAGGTGTCGGACGCCTTCAACACCAAGACCCGCGTGAGCCCCGACGCCGTGTGGACGGCCGCGCTGCTGCCGCCTGCGGCCGAACTCGGCGGAATCCTGCGCAAGTGATGGCGGACGACACCGCCACCGACGCCAACTTCGTCGACTTCCAGGACGTCTGGCTCGCCTACAACGAGGAGCTGCTGCGCGAGAACCACTTCGCCGTGGAAGCCATCGACCTGAAGGTCAAGCGCGGCGAATTCATCGCCATCGTCGGGCCTTCGGGTTGCGGCAAGTCGACCTTCATGAAGCTCACCACGGGGCTGAAGATGCCGTCGATGGGCAAGATCCGCATCGACGGTGCGCCCGTGACCGGGCCGCTCAAGATTTCCGGCATGGCCTTCCAGGCGCCGTCGCTGCTGCCGTGGCGCACCACGGTCGACAACGTGCTGCTGCCGCTGGAGATCGTCGAGCCCTACCGCTCGAACTTCAAGGCCAAGCGCAAGGAATACGTCGAGCGCGCGCGCAAGCTGCTGCAGAAGGTGGGCCTTGCAGGCTATGAAGACAAGTTTCCGTGGCAGCTCTCGGGCGGCATGCAGCAACGCGCGAGCATCTGCCGCGCGCTCATCCACGAGCCCAAGATGCTGCTGCTCGACGAGCCCTTCGGCGCGCTCGACGCGTTCACGCGCGAAGAGCTCTGGTGCATCCTGCGCGACCTCTGGACCGAGCAGCGGTTCAACGTGATTCTGGTGACGCACGACCTGCGCGAATCGGTGTTCCTGGCCGACACGGTGTACGTGATGAGCAAGAGCCCGGGGCGCTTCGTGGTCAAGCGCGAGATCGAGCTGCCGCGTCCGCGCGAGCTGGAACTCACCTACACCAAGGAGTTCACCGACATCGTCCTGGAGCTGCGCGGGCACATCGGCGCCATCCGCAACACCGGCATCAGCGCGGCGCAGACAGCCGCCGCTGCTTCCCATTGAGCGAGCGCGCCATGAAGAACACCAAGCAAATCGAACGCTGGTCCCCCTGGCTGCTGCTGGTTGCGGTGCTGCTGCTGTGGCAGGTCATCTGCGCGGGCTTCGAGGTTTCGGATTTCATCTTTCCGAGCCCCTTGCGCATCTGGAGCCAGTTCTGGGAATACAAGGAAATCATCGCCGGCCATGCGTGGCGCACCTTCTGGGTCACGATGGCGGGCTTCGGCCTGGCCATCGTGGTGGGGGTGTTGCTGGGCTTCGTGATCGGCAGCTCGCGCATCGCGTACGCGGCCGTGTATCCGCTGATGACGGCCTTCAATGCGCTGCCCAAGGCAGCCTTCGTGCCGATCCTGGTGGTGTGGTTCGGCATCGGCGTGGGGCCGGCGATCCTGACGGCCTTCCTGATCAGCTTCTTTCCGATCATGGTCAACATCGCGACCGGCCTGGCCACGCTGGAGCCCGAGCTCGAAGACGTGCTGCGCGTGCTTGGCGCCAAGCGCTGGGACGTGCTGGTCAAGATCGGCCTGCCGCGCTCCATGCCCTACTTCTTCGGCTCGCTGAAGGTCGCGATCACGCTGGCCTTCGTCGGCACCACGGTGAGCGAGATGACGGCCGCCAACGAAGGCATCGGCTACCTGCTGATCTCCGCCGGCTCGGCCATGCAGATGGGCCTGGCCTTCGCGGGCCTGATGGTGGTGGGTGCGATGGCGATGCTGATGTACGAACTCTTCAGCGTGATCGAGAAGCACACGACAGGCTGGGCGCACCGTGGTTCGCAGAACCAATAATGCGCGGATGACACCAGACCAGATCATTCGCGCGCTGCGGCGCGCCGACGAGGTGGCCCGCCGCGCCATGGCGATGGGCCGCCACCCCTTCGGCGCGGTGCTGGTCGCACCCGACGGCGAAACCATCCTCGCCGAGCAGGGCAACATCGACACGGTGCAGCACGCCGAAGCCACGCTCGCGCGCCACGCCGCGCAGAACTGGCCGGCCGAGTACCTCTGGCAATGCACGCTGGTGACCACCTTCGAGCCCTGCGCGATGTGCGCGGGCACCAGCTACTGGGCGCACATCGGGCGCGTCGTCTACGGCGCTGAAGAATCGGCGCTGCTCGCGCTCACCGGCGACCACCCCGAGAACCCGACGCTGAGCCTGCCCTGCCGCGAGGTGTTCGCGCGCGGGCAAAAGAAGATCGAGGTGATCGGGCCGGTGCCTGAAGTGGCGGAGGAAATGATCGCCACCCACCGTGGGTTCTGGGAATCTCGCGGGCACTGAAGGAATTCCGGCCCGGCCCGGCCCGGCACGCAGGTCAGTGCAGTCAGCCCAGCCGCAGCGACGCCTCGTCGCGCCAGTAGTTCACCGCGGCGAGCCAGCCTTCCCACACGCAGCCGTTGCAGCCGCGCCCGCAGCAGGTGGTGGGCTCGGGCGGCGGCGCCCGCATGGCAATGTCTTGGGCCGCCAGCACCGCCTGCACGCGCGCGATCAACGCTTGCGCGCTGGCGAGATTCGTGGGGTCGGGCATTCGGTCGATGAGGTTCATTCGGGCCGGCGCTCATGCGTCCAGGTTCAGTTCGAGCCGCATTTTCGCGCCGCCCGATTCGCTCGATCCGATGCTCAGTTGGCCGCGGTGCAGGCGCGCCACCTCGGCCACCAGATGCAGCCCCAGCCCCGCGCCGCGCCCGCGCGGCACGAGCCGGTGAAAAGGCGCGACCACGCGTTCGCGCTCGGCTTCGGGAATGCCCGGTCCCGAATCGAGCACCTCGATGCACGAGGGCTCGCAGAGCCGCACCTCGATGTCGCAGCCCGGCCCGCCGTGCTCGATGGCGTTCTGGATCAGGTTGCTCAGCGCGCGTTCGAGCGAGGGCGCGTCGCCGCGCACCACCAGCGGCCGGGGCGCATCGACGGAGAGCGTGCAGCGGTTCTGGATCGCCAGCGGCGCGATGTCGGCCGCCACGCGTTCGCACAGCGCCTTCAGCTCCACCTGCTGGTCCAGCGCAACGCTGTGGTCCAGCCGCTGCAGGTCGAGCAGTTGTTCGGCCAGCGTCGCGAGCCGCGCGGAGGCCTGCATCAGCTTGACCTTGATCGGATCGTTCGGCAGGCCCGCCAGGTGGATCTGCAGCGTGGTGATCGGCGTGCGCAGCTCGTGCGCGGCATCGGCCAGAAAGCGCTCCTGCCGGTCGTAGCCTTCGTTGAGCCGGTCGAAGGCGCGGTTGACGGCATTGACCAACGGGCGGATCTCGCTGGCCACGTTGTCCAGCGGCAGGCGCGTGGTGCGCTCGTGCACGTCGATGCCTTCCGCATGTTCCGCGGTGGCGACCACGCCCCGCAGGCCGCGCTTGACCACGAATGGCGTGGCCAGGATCACGCCCAGGCTGGTCAGGAGCGCCATCGGCGCCACCAGCCACAGGAACACCAGGCCCGTACCCTTGAGCGTGTTCTTCAGCGACAGCGGACTGCCGGTCTGCACGAGCAGGTTGACCGGCCCGGCCGCCGTCTCCACGCGCTCGAAGCGGGCCTTGGGCTGGGTGTTGTTTTCTTCGGGCTCGATGGCCGTGCGCGCGATGCCGTCGAGGGTGACCACGAGCGCGGCATACCGGGGCGGCACGTCGCCGTGGCGCACTTCCGCACCCTTCGCATCGCGCGCAATGAACCAGAACGACGGGTCGTCCTCCTGCAGCCGCACGAACGCGGGCGTGGACACGACCGCCAGCCGGCCCTCGGTGTCGCGGGCCAATGCGCGCTGGATCACGGCCACGGTTTCCTGTCCGGTTTCGTCGACCACGCGGCCCAGCACCCAGGCCAGGCCGACGAAGCCGCCCACCACCAGCGAGCCGACCACCAGTTGCAGCAGGATCAGGCTCCATATCAGCCGCCAGCGCAGCGAGATCAGGCCGAGGCTCATGCGGGCAACGCCGCGCAGATCAGGTAGCCCACGCCGCGGATCGCGTGGATCTCGACCTCGGCGCCCGCACGGTCCAGCTTGGAGCGCAAGCGCGAGACATGCGTGTCGAGCGCGTTCGACTGGATGTCTTCCTTGTGGCCGTACACGCGGTCCTGCAGGGCTTCGCGCAGCACGGTGCGGCCTCGGTGTTCGAGAAGGGTTTCGAGCACCAGCAGCTCGCGCCGCGGCAGCGTGAGGCCCCGCTCGCCCACATGGGCCTGCCGCGCCTGGTGTTCGAAGTGCAGCTGCCCGAGCGTGGTGACCGGGTTGGCGCGCACCGCGGGCCGCCGCGCGAGCGCGCGCACGCGCGCCGTGAGCTCGTCCATCGAGAAGGGCTTGGCGAGGTAGTCGTCGGCGCCGCCGTCCAGGCTCAGCACGCGCTCGGCCACGTCCGACATGGCGGTGAGCACCAGCACGGCGGCGGCGATGTCGTTCTGCCGCAGGAAGGCCACCAGCGAGAGGCCGTCGCCGTCGGGCAGGCCCCGGTCGAGCACGATCACGTCGTGCTGCGCGCCGAGCGCAGCCTCCTCGGCTTCGCGCAGCGAGCTCGCCACATCGACCACCGCCTGGTTCTGACGAAGTGCCGATGCGAGCGCTTGCGCCAGGTCGACTTCGTCTTCTACGAGCAGGATTCTCATGAGGGATGGGGCGGTGGACCGGATGGGCGGGACATTCTAGGAGGGGCTGCCAGAGACCTTTCGCGCAAGGCGGCGCAATGTTCGGGCAATGCTGCTGCATAAGCTGCGCAGTTCCGTCCACCCGAAAGCCGCACCGGTGACATCACGCCCGACCGCCACGCCCCCCACCGCCATGCCCTGGCACCTTGCACTGGCACGGCGCATCGCAACCTTGTGGATCGTCAAGATGATCGGCACCACGGTCGGCATCTCGGGCTTTTTCGTTCTGTACTTCTGGGTGATGCACAACCCGCCGTCGACGCCGACGGTGATGCCGCTCACCGCCGTGGACCATTGGGTGGCCGTGAGCGACGACGCGATGCTCATGTACGGCTCGCTGTGGTTCTACATTTCGCTGGCCCCGGCCCTGGCGAAGGACAAGGCGGAACTCTGGGCCTGCGCGCAGCGCGCCGCGCTGATGGCGGCCGTCGGGCTCGCGGTGTTCTGGTTCTTTCCGACCACGGTGCCGGTGTTCGCGGTCGATTGGTCGCAATACCCGGCGCTGCAGTTCCTCAAGGCTACCGACGTGGGCGGCAATGCCTTTCCGTCGCTGCACGTGGCCTTCTCGGTGTTCACCGCCATCGTGCTCGGGCGGCAGTTGCGCAGCATCCATGCGCCCGCGTGGACGCAATGGCTGAACCTGCTGTGGGCCTTCGGCATCGTCTACTCGACGCTGGCCACGCGCCAGCATGTGCTGCTCGATGTGCTCGGCGGCACGCTGCTCGCGGTCCTTGTCAGCTGGCGCCACACGGCGCGCGAACGGCTGGTGCTCGCGAAAGCCTGAGCCCAGGCCTGAGGCCTACCAGAAGATCCAGAGCGCCAGGCCGCCGAAGATGGCCCACTTCACGAGGTAGTACGCGCGCTTGTCCCAGGCCTTCAGGCGCTTGCCGACCACGCGGATCTGGTAGATGTACTTGAAGGCGCGGTTGATGCCGCCGGTCTTGTCGCCCGCCTCGTTGGGCGAGCTCGCGGCGGCCAGCAGGTTCTTGGCGAACCAGCGGTTCACGGCGCTTGCCCAGCGGTACTTCAGCGGACGCTCGATGTCGCAGAACAGGATCACGCGGTCGTGGTCGGTGGTGTTCTCGGCGTAGTGAATGAAGGTCTCGTCGAACACCACGGCCTCGCCGTCACGCCAGTGGTAGCGCTGGCCGTCCACGTCGATGTAGCAGCCCTCGACGCCGGGTGTCCACAGGCCCAGGTGATAGCGCAGCGAACCGGCGAAGGGATCGCGATGGCGCACGAGGCGGCTGCCCGGTGGCAGCTCGGCGAACATCGCGGCCTTGATGGTGCCGATGCCCTTGAGCAGTGCGGTGGTGCGCGGGCACAGGATGGCGGCCGAAGGATGCGCCTCGTCGTACCACTTGAGATAGAAGCGCTTCCAGCCGCTCTTGAAGAAGGAATTGAAGCCCACGTCGTTGAACTGGCTCGATGCCTTGATGCTGCCGCCGTTGCGCATGGCCAGCGCTTCTTCGCGAATGACTTCCCAGTTCTCTTCGAGCACGCGCATCTCGGGGAACTGCGCGGGCGACAGGTACGGCGTGCCCGGCACCTTCGAGAAGAGGTACATGAAGACGTTCAGCGGCGCGAGAAAGGTCGAGTGATCAGAGAGCTGCCTGAAGAAACGATGCCGGACCTGCCCGCGGAAGTGAACGTAGAGCGCGCTGAGCGCGAAGATTGCAAGAATGACCCACTTCATTGTGAAAGTGTCCTGTAGACGTCGCCGGGGGAGTTCACAATTGTAAATCTCCGCCCCAAAATGGAGCTGGCCACGGCTTTTGGCCTGGCGCGGTGGGAGGTTTCAGCGCCATTGCGTGGGGACCGCGCGCGGCTGGTGCGCCCCCGTTCGCCTTGCCACCCTCGTCCTTGTCAACGCAGCAGCTTGATCAGCGCCGCGATCTCCTCGCCGCCAAGCCCGGCCGCATCGGCCCGCTTGAACAGGCCCGCGGCGAAGGCCGGGAATTCGGTGTTGATGTTCGCCTCCTGCGCCGCCTGCAGGATGCGCTGCGTGGCCTCGACCGAGATGCGCATGGGGCTTTGCGAGATCGTGAAGTCGCCCGACTGGATCACCGAGCCCTCGTGCTGCAGGAAGCCCGCGAAGGTCGGCATGATGCCCGCGACGATCCGGCCGTACTCCGCCACGTCGAAGCCTTCGTGCTCGGCAATGCGCGCGCCGTGCATGAAGCCGAGCAGCGTGCCGTAGATGGTGGAGAGCGTCGCGAAATCCATGGCCGCCGCGGCGCTGGCCTTGGCGCCCAGGTACACAAGGCCGCCGGCCAACACCTTGAGCAAGGGCTCGGTCTCGCGGAACACCGCCGCGTTGCCCGACATGAGGATCGGCGTGTCCGGCCGGCCCATCTGGTCGGGCGCCGCCTGGATCGCGCCTTCGAGATAGGCGGCGCCGTGACGATGCACCCAGGCCTCGGCCGCGAGCGCGTCGCCGGGGCTGCCTGTGGTCAGTTGCACCAGCAGGCGACCGTCCATCGCGGCCGCAACGCCATCCGCCGCGAAGATGGCGTCGGCCGCGCGGTAGTCGTACACGCACATCAGCACGACCCCGGCGGCACGCACCGCTTCGGCCGCGCTCGCCGCCAGCACGGCGCCCATGGCGACCAGCGCGTCGGCCTTGTGGGCCGTGCGGTTCCACACCGTGACCTTGTAGCCCTGGTCCAGGTAAAGCTGCGCGATGGTGACGCCCATCGAACCGAGGCCCAGAACGGAGATTTCCTTGTTGCTCATGGCGATTCCGATGCAAAGTTTGCAGGTTGTGAAGAGGCCTGCATCGTAGGAATTCCACTTGCCAACGGTCAAGTACCTACCATAAAGTCAGGTACCCACCAAAATTACAGTAATGGATCGGCGCATGAAGACGAACAAGCCCTACAACTGCGGCATCGGCCCCGTATTCGAAGTCATCGGCGGCAAGTGGAAGGCCGTCATCCTGTGGGAGCTGCATGTGCAGCCGCGCCGATTCGGCGAGCTGAAGCGCCTCTTGCCCGACATCAGCGAGAAGATGCTGATCCAGCAGTTGCGCGAGTTGGAGACCGATGGCCTGGTCAACCGCGAGGCGTTTCACGAAGTGCCGCCGCGCGTTGAATACTCGGAGACCAAGCTGGGCGCCACGCTCAATGCGGCGCTGGGGCCGCTGGCCGATTGGGGCGACCGCTATGCGAAGCGCGTGGAGGCCGCGCGTAAGAAGGCAGAAGGCTAGTCAGCCCACCCTGTCTCGATCTCGGTCTTCACATCGGTCATGAGCTTGTGCACCGGGCACTTGCCCGCCACGCGCAGCAACTCGTCGCGCTGAGCCTCGCTCAGGTCGCCGGTCACGCGCAGGCCCGACTTCAGGCGGTAGACGCCCTTGCGCTCCTCGCTGTCGTCGCGGTCGACCACGACTTCGATGTCTTCGACCGGAATGCCCTTGCGGCGCGCGTAGATCAACACCGTGAGCGCCTTGCAGGCGGCAAGCGAGGCGTCGTAGAGGTCGTGCGGTTCGGGGCCGCCGTCGCTGCCGCCGCCGGCCGGCGAAGCATCGACCGGAATCTCGTGGTTGCGGATCTTGAGGATGTGGCGCGTGCCGGTGGTGCCGTCGCGGCGGATCGAAATGCTCATGCCGGTTTCCTTGGTGAATGAAAAGGATGCAGACCCTGCGCCGGCATGGTAGCGGCGGCGTTAGTGTGCTAGCGGTCGACGGCCAGCACCAGCGTTTCCTTGATTTCTTCCATCACCACGTAGCTGTGCGACTCGGCCGCCACCGGCAGCTTCTTGAGGATGTCGCCCAGGAGGTGCCGGTATTCGCTCATGCCGCTCAGCCGGGCCTTCACCAGGTAGTCGAAGCTGCCCGACACCAGATGGCATTCGAGCACTTCGGGCATGTGCAGCAGTTCCTGCTTCACCTTGTCGAACACGTCGCCCGACTTGGCCGAGAGCTTGATTTCCACGAACACCAGCAGGGTCTTGCCCAGCGCCTCGGGCGACACGCGCGCGTGGTAACCGGTGATGACGCCGTCGCGCTCCATGCGCTTGACGCGCTCGGCACAAGGCGAGGCCGAGAGGCCGATGTGCTCGGCCAGTTCGGTCATGGAAACACGGCCCTGGCGCTGCAGCAGGTCGAGGATCTTGCGGTCGATTCGGTCGAGTTCGGGCATTTCACTTCGCGGGCTGCATGGGACGATTCTTGACAGCGGATTCCTCCGTAAAACTCTGAAATTCAATGGAATCCACTGCATTGTGCGCTTTAGATTCCTCGTATTCCATCCAAATCGGCGAATACACCATGAAAGTCATCGTTCTCGGCGGCGGCGTGATCGGCACCACCACGGCCTACTACCTCGCGCGCTCCGGCGCCGAGGTGACCCTGCTCGACCGGCAGTCCGGCCCCGCCGAAGAAACCAGCTTCGGCAATGCCGGGCAGGTGTCGCCGGGCTACTCCACGCCGTGGGCCGCGCCGGGGATTCCGCTGAAAGCGGTCAAGTGGATGTTCAAGAAGCACGCACCGCTGTCGATCCGCCCCGACGGCACGCTGTTCCAGCTGCGCTGGATGGCCGCGTTGCTGCGCAACTGCTCGCCCGAGCGCTATGCGGTCAACAAGGAACGCATGATGCGCGTGGCCGAATACAGCCGCGGCTGCCTGCAGCAATTGCGCGCCGACACCGGCCTCGCGTACGAGCATCGCACCGGCGGCACGCTGCAGCTGTTCCGCACGCAGGCGCAGCTCGATGCGGTGCAGCGCGACATCGCGGTGCTCGAGGAATGCGGCGTGCCCTACGAGTTGCTGGACCGCGATGCGCTCGCCCTTGTCGAACCCGCGCTGGCCGGCGCGCGCGACCGCCTCACCGGCGGCCTGCGCCTGCCCAACGACGAAACCGGCGACTGCCACCTGTTCACCCGCGGCCTCGCCGACATCGCGCGCGGCCTGGGCGTGGACTTCCGCTTCGGCCAGTCCATCGACGGCCTGGAGACCGACGGCGGCCGCATCACCGGCGTGCGCACCACCACCGGCAAGATCCTCACGGCCGACCGCTATGTGATGGCCTTCGGCAGCTATTCGCGCGCCGCCGTCGCGGCGCTGGGCCTCGACATTCCGGTGTACCCGGTCAAGGGCTATTCGCTGACCGTGCCCCTGGTGGACGAATCGCTCGCGCCGCAATCGACGGTGCTCGACGAGACCTACAAGGTGGCGGTGACGCGCTTCGACAACCGCATCCGCGTGGGCGGCATGGCCGAGCTCGGCGGCTTCGACCTCCGCCTGAACCCGGCCCGCCGCGCCACGCTCGAAAAAGTGGTGAGCGACCTGTTCCCCGGCGGCGACCTGCCGCGCGCCACCTTCTGGACGGGCCTGCGCCCGATGACGCCCGACAGCACGCCCATCGTCGGCGCCACGCGCTACGCCAACCTGTTCCTCAACACCGGCCACGGCACCTTGGGCTGGACCATGGCCTGCGGCTCGGGCAAGCTGATCTCGGACATGGTGATGGGCCAGCGCCCGGACATCCGCACCGACGGGCTCGGCATGGACCGCTACGACGTGCGATCTTCCCGCGCTGCAGGTCCGCAACCGGTGACGGCGCCGGCTTGAACTGCGTGCTTCTCAACCGTTCACGCTGAGCCCCCAACCGTTCACGCTGAGCTTGTCGAAGCGCTGCGCGAGGCCTCGACAAGCTCAGCCCGAACGGTGGTGGTGACTCGGTCCGCAGAATTCCCGCGGTGCACCTCCGCCTCCCCATGCTTCGCAAGCAGCTGCATCAGGTGCTTGCGAATCAGCATGCCCGGCCGGTCCGACTCCATCGAATACTCCACGCCGCGCCGGCGCGTGTCGACCAATGCATCGGGGTCCGTCGATTCGAGGATGTCCTTGTCCTCGCGCGTCACCGCCTCGTCGAAGTCGATCAGCATCTGCGCCGAGCAGTCGGCCTCCGTGTCGTTTCGAAAGAGCCATTGGCACAGCTGCATGCGCCCGTCGTCGATGGGCGTGAAGCAGTTGATGATGATGTGGCGCACGCCGCTCGGGTACTCGATGTCGAGCCGGCGCGAGAACGGCAGGAAGTAGGCGTTGCGCATGTGGCGCGTGGTGATCGCATCGGTCACGCCGCTGATCGCGTGGAACTTGGCCGGGTTCGCCGCGTCGATGACCGTCTCGGCATAGAAGCCTGAATCGTTCTCCACCAGCTCGTACTTGCTCGGCTTCGGGCTCGCGGCCACGCCGAAAGTGGCGCGGTGCACGAAGCTGAAGTGCGAGTTGTCGAAGGAATTTTCGAGCGCGCGCATCGGGCTCGTCTGCCACTCTTCGTAGAACTGGAAGATCGTTCGGTAGCCCGCGTCCGCGAACTCCGGAATGTCGGGTATGTCGGCGATGGGCTCCTCCAGCGCCACCCAGGCGTAGCCGTAGCGCGCGGTGCAGCGGTAGGCCGTGGTGCGGTACTCGGGCGAGATCTTGCGGTCGGGCTCGTACTGCGGAATGCGGATCACCTGCCCGCTGCGGTCGTAGGTCCAGCCGTGGTAGCCGCATTGAATGGCGCCCTGACCGCAGGCCTGGCCTTCGCTGTTCACGCACCAGCCCTTGGAGAGCTTCGCGGTGCGGTGGCAGCAACGGTCGCGCAGCGCGGCGGGCTGGCCGTCGGCGTCGATGAAAAGGACGATGTCTTCGCCCAGCAGCCTGAAGGGCTTGGGGCCATGGGCCAGTTCGGTCAGCGGCATGACGGCATGCCAGAACTTGCGGAAGACGGGTTGTTGGGTAACGAGCATGCGCGGACTCCTTCTGTGGTCGTGTGGGACGAACTGAAAGAGCAATTTCCTGCCTGGTCGCGGGGCACGCCGCGGGGCTGAACGCTTCTACTCTGCGCAACCTGCCATGCAAATTGCGCGCCTGGATTGTGACGCGCCCCGCCGCCGCTCCAAGCACCGAGCGGCAAAGCCCGAGCAAAAGCCCTTGGCATGCCTCGTGCATGACTGCCCGCAAGAGTAGAAGCGTTCAGCAGCGCACGCACCACGAACGTGCGCCCGCCCGGAAATTGCTCTTGAAGCGCCTTCTGCCCGTGCACCCCATGCACATGAGGAGCGGAAGGATTCAAGACCCGAAGATTCCGAGGCCCCATGCAACGTCGATTTTTTCTTGCGTCCACCGGCGCCACAGCCGCCGCCGTTCTCGCCGCCCCTTCCGTGTTCGCCCAGGGCGGCGGCAAGCTCACCCCGATCAAGTTCACGCTCGACTTCCGCATCAACGGCCAGACCGCGCCCTTCTTTCTTGCGCACAGCAAGGGCTACTACAAGGACGAAGGCCTGGACGTGAGCATCGACACCGGCGCCGGCTCGGTCGCGTCGATCACGCGCATCGCCAGCGGCGTCTACCAGATGGGCCTGGGCGACATCAGTTCGCTGGTCGAGTTCAACGCGCAGAACCCCGGCACGCCGATGGTGCAGGCCGTGTACCAGTACTACAACCGCGCGCCCTTCGTGATCATCGGCCGCAAGGACCGCGGCGTGACCGGCGACTTCAAGAGCCTGCAAGGCAAGAAGGTGGCGGCGGCCGCTGTCGAATCGACCCGCCGCGCCTGGCCGATGGTGGCGCGCAAGCAGGGCATGCGCGCCGACGCGTTCCAGTGGCAGACCACCGACTTCAGCGCGCGCGACAACGTGATGGTGCGCGGCGACGTCGATGCCGCCACCTACTTCCACGACTCGGCCATTTCGCTCTTCGCGCGCATGAAGCCGGAAGACCTGTCGGTGCTCAAGTACGCGGATGCGGGCGTCAACCTGTACGGCAACGCGATCCTTGCAAGCAGCAACCTCGTGGCGCAAAACCCGAAGGTGGTTGCTGCCTTCCTGCGCGCGACCAACCGCGCCATCGTCGAGACCTTTGCCAATCCCGGGCCCAGCATCGCCGCGATGCGCCAGCGCGAACCCATCCTGGACGAAAAAATCGAGCTTGAACGCTGGGCCGTCACGGCGCAATATGTGGGCGCGGCGGACACGCGCGGCCACGGCCTCGGCGACATCAGGAAGCTCACGCTCGAGCAGCAGGTCGACGAAGTGGCCGATGTCTTCGGACTCAAGGCCAAGCCGGCGGCTGACGCCATCTTCAACACCTCGATGCTCCCATCGCGCAACGAACGCATGATTACCACCAAGGCATGAACTTCAGCAACATCAGCAACAGCACCACCTGCGACACCGCGTCGCTCCCCGAAGAAACCACGCTCGACGAGCGCGACGGACGTTATTTGCGCAAGGCCATCGGCTGGTCGCATCTGGCGCGCCGGCGCGGCAACCGGCCCTTCGGCTCGATCATCGTCTCGGCCACCGGCGAGGTGCTGGCCGAGGCCTACAACAACACCGGAGAAACCGGCGACTGCACCGGCCACGCGGAAACCAACGCCATCCGCGCGCTGGCCGGCCGCGGCATCCCGCGCGAAGAACTCGCGGGCGCGACGATCTACGCATCGGGCGAGCCCTGCGTGATGTGCGCGGGCGCGATCTTCTGGTCGAACATCGGCCGCGTGGTGTTCGGCATCGACGCCGAGCGCCTGCGCGTGTTTCGCGGCGAACGGCAGGACCAGCGCGATGCGGAACTCTCGTGCCGCGACGTGTTTCGCGCGTCGCCGCACTCCATCGAATGCATCGGGCCGGCGCTGATTGACGAATCGTCGGCGGCGCACGACGGGGCATGGAAGGTCTGACCGGCGTCGTGGCTGGATAGACTCGCCGCATGCCCTGGCACGCCCGACTCCACCTCGACTACCGACAAGAATCCGCCCGCACCGTCGCCCGCTTCAGGCACGACGGGCCGTTGCGCATCCTGCAGAGCCTGTACCCGGAGGGCGATGCGGTCTGCCACAACGTGCTGGTGCATCCGCCCGGCGGCCTGGTGGGCGGCGACACGCTGGACATCGACATCGAAGGCGCCGACGGCAGCCATGGCCTGATCACCACGCCAGGTGCTTCGCGCTTCTACCGTTCCGAGGGCGAGCTGGCACTGCAGCGCACGCGCATCCGCCTGGCGGCCGGCGCGCGGCTCGAATGGCTGCCGCTGGAAGCCATCTGCTACAGCGGATGCCGGGCGGAAAACCGGTTGTCCATCGAGGCCGAGCCCGGCGCTGAATTGATCGGTTGGGACGTGACCGCGCTCGGCCTGCCGAACGCCAACCAGCCGTTCGAGCGCGGCACCTATCTGCAGCACATCGAGGTGCCCGGCATGTGGCTGGAGCGGGGGCGCATCGATGCGGCCGACCAGCGGCTGCTGCAGAGTCCGCTGGGTCTGGGCGGGCACCGGTGCATGGCGTCGTTGTTCTTCGTGTCGGGCTCGCCGGCAACGCGCGCTCGGCGAGAGGCGCTGTTGGGGCATGCACGAACGCTGCTGGAAGCGCATGGCCTGCACGAGAGCGCGGGCGCGACCAGCCCGCATCCGGAAGTCGTGGTGCTGCGCGTGCTGGCGCCCGTGGTGGAGCCTGCGATGCAGCTGCTGCGCCAGGTGTGGCAGGCCTGGCGGGCGGCGCTGTGGGAGTTGCCAGCGGCTGTGCCGCGGATCTGGGCGACGTGAGGGTGGCCTGAGGGCCACAAAGTCCCCGAGCGCGGACAAGCCACAGCCCGCCCCGCCGGCCGTATGAAGCCGAGCGCATTCCGTATGAAATTTCCGGCCCGCCGTCCGACAAACCAATCGGCCTTTGCCTCCGTATCTGAGTTGGCCTCTTCCTAAACCGACTCCTACTGAGGGTGACAGCAATGAACTTCGTTCGAATTCCCCTGCATGCCTGCGTTCTTGCAGCGTGCACGCTGACGGCATCCGGCGCATTTGCCTCCAGCCACCGCGAGGCACCTTCGATCGCCGGCTCGCCCAAGGTCGACGCCACCGATTTCTACATGTTCCGCAGCTACGAAACCGGCCGCCAGGACTACGTCACCCTCATTGCCAACTACCAGCCCGACCAGAGCGCGTACGGCGGCCCGAACTACTTCTCGATGGACCCGAACGCGCTCTACGAGATCCACCTGGACACCGACGGCGATGCGGTCGAGAACATCACCTTCCAGTTCCGCTTCAAGAACACGCTGCGCGACATCCAGTTGCCGATTGCCGGCAAGCAGGTCTCCATTCCGCTCGTGCAGGCCGGCGGCATCAGCGGCCCGAACCAGGCCACCAGCAACCTGCGCGAAACCTTCTCGCTGAACATCGTGCGCGGCGACCGCCGCACCGGCACCAGCGAAGCCGTGACCGCGGCCGGCGGCGCCAGCGAATTCGACAAGCCCACCGACAACATCGGCAACAAGACCTTCGGCAGCCCCACCGGCTATGCCACGTATGCGGCCCAGCACTTGTACAACGTCAACATCCCGGGTTGCGCGGCACCGGCCCGCGTGTTCGTCGGCCAGCGCAAGGACCCGTTCAGCGTGGCCCTGGGCCAGATCTTCGACCTGATCAACCTGAACCCCCTCGGCCCGACGAACGGAAACCCCGACGCATTGGTCGACAAGAACGTCACGAGCCTGGCGCTGGAAGTGCCCACTTCGTGCGTGACCACCGCCGGCAAGCCGATCATCGGCGGCTGGACCACCGCGAGCGTGCGCCAGGGCCAGCTCGTCGCCAGTCCGCCCAAGCGCGGCCACGGCACCACCAAGCTGGCCGGCGGCGCCTGGGCCCAGGTCTCGCGACTGGGCATGCCGCTGGTCAACGAGGTGGTCATCGGCCTGAAAGACAAGGACCGCTTCAACAGCTCCAAGCCGAAGGATGACGGGCAGTTCGCCGACTACGTGACCAACCCGACGCTGCCGGCGCTGGTGCAGACGCTGTTCCCCTCGGCACCCGCGCCGACGAACTTCCCGCGCACCGACCTGGTGGCCGCATTCCTGACCGGTGTCGAGGGCGTCAACAAGCCCGCGAACGTGACCGCCTCGGAAATGCTCCGCCTGAACACCAGCATCGCTCCGACGCCCAAGGCCGCCCAGAACAACCTGGGTGTGGCTGGCGGCGACAACGCGGGCTTCCCGAACGGGCGCCGTCCCGGCGACGACGTGGTGGACATCGAGCTGCGCGTGGCCATGGGCGCGCTGTGCGTGCTGACAGGTGCCAACGACGCGCTGCAGGTCGGCTGCAAGCCGTCGGACGCACCCGCGGGCTCGGCGGCGATCACCGACGGCGCGCTGCAGAGCGCGGCACAGTTTCCGGAAACCTTCCCCTACCTGAACACGCCGCTGCCGGGCGCTCAATAAAAAGAGAACGCCATGACCACCAAGTTCTATCGCATTGCCGGCCCGCTGCTGGTCGCCGCCACCCTCGCGGGCTGCGGCGGCGGAGGCGGCGGGGGAGGCTTCAGCTTCTATCCGTTCCCGCCCGCAGGGGGAGGAGGAGAGCAACCGCAGCCGCCGGCGCAAGCGGACGCCTACGACACCTTCATCGCCTATGTGAAGGCGCTGGTGAACGGCGGCGGGCTCGACACCATCGAGCCCGCGGACGTCGCGCGGTTCGATCCGCCGCCGACCTCGGAGACCAAAGACCCCGTCTCCACCGAGTGACCGCCGTGCTGCCGCGCCTGCCCACACGGTACGTACTGCAGGCAGGCGCCGTGGCCCTGTGGATGGCCGCGGCGGCCACCCAGGCCCAGGCCGCGCCGCGCGTGCCCACCGACGACAACGAAGTCGTCGAGTCGCTGCCTTCGGTCGCCGGATGGTCGAAGGAGGCGCGCACGCTGCGCCGCGAGCTGCAGCAACGGCCGACGGACGTGGCCGTGGCCGTTGCCGCCGCCGACCGCTATCTGGAACTGGCCAGGTCCCAGGGCGACGCGCGCTACGCCGGCCATGCCATGGGCGCCCTCGCCCACTGGGCCGCCTTGCCGCCCGCCGAAGCGCCACCGGCCGTGCTGGTGATGCGCGCCACCATTGCGCAGTTTCTGCACGATTTCGACGGCGCCGAGTCGCTGCTCAAGACCGCGCTCGCACGACAGCCATCGAACGCGCAAGCCTGGATCACGCTGGCCACCATCCACCGCGTGCGCGGCCGCTACAACGAATCCGATGCGGCCTGCCGCGCGCTCGGCCGGGTCGGGCCCGCGCTCTACGCCCTGGCCTGCCTGGCGGAAAACGCCGGCCTGCGCGGCAACTACGACGAGGCGCGCGGCGTCTTGAAGAACCTGCTCGACGATCCCCAGCTCCAGACCCGCGAACAGGCCGGCACGCGCCAGTGGCTGCTCACCAGCCTGGCCGAGATCGAGGAGCTCGCCGGCCGCCCTGCCGAGGCCGATGCCACCTATCGCCGCGCGCTGCAGGCCGAGCGTTCGGGCTACCTGCTGCTCGCCTACAGCGACTACCTGCAGCGCGCCGGCCGGCCCCAAGAGATTCCCGCCTTGCTGGCCACCGAGGCGCGCAGCGACGCGGTGCTGCTTCGCATGGCCATCGCCGCGCGCGGCCTGGAAGCCGCGCGCACCGATGCGGCCGAACTCCAGGCGCGCTTCAGCGCGGCGGCCCAGCGGCCGGGCACCACCGCGGTCCATGCGCGCGAAGAAGCGATGTTCGCGCTCGACGTCGAAGGCGACGCCGCGCGTGCGCTCGAACTGGCAAGGCTCAATGTGAAGCTGCAGCGCGAACCCATCGACCTGCTGCTGTTCGCACGCGCTGCCGTCGCCGCAAAAGACGAACCGGCGCGCGCCGAAGTCAGGGCGCTGGTGCAGCAGATCGGCCTTCGCGATGCGCGTGTCGACGCGCTGCTTTGAAACCCACGCCATGACCTTGCGCACCTGCCGTTCCCTGCTGGCCTTGCTGTTCCTCGGCATGCTCGTCTTGATGGCGTTCCCCGCCCGCGCCCACAAGGCTAGCGACGCCTACCTGCAACTGTCGCGCGACGGCGAGCAGATCGACCTGCGCTGGGACATCGCTCTGCGCGATCTCGACGCGGTGCTCGACCTGGACGCCAACGCCGACCAGAAACTCGCTTGGGGCGAGGTGCGCACCCGCCTGGATGACATCAAGGCCTACGCCTTGGGCCGGCTTCGCCTGCAGGGCGGCCAATGCGTGCCCGCCGAAACAAGCGCGCCCGCCATCGAAAACCGCATCGACGGCGCCTACCTCGTGCTGCAGATGCGCGCCCCGTGCAGCGTGGCTGCCGCGCTGTCCATCGACTACAGCCTCTTCAAGGACGTGGACCCGACGCACCGCGGCCTGCTGCGCGCCGAAACCGAGGGCTCGGCAATGCCGCTGCTGCGCTCGCTGGATCCGTCGGCCGGCCCTGTCTCCATCGAATGGGCCGGTGTCCAAGGCGCAGAAGGCTCGACGGTGCCCGCCAGCTTCTTCGCCGACGGCATCCACCACATCCTCATCGGCTACGACCACATCCTGTTCCTCCTCTGCCTGTTGCTGCCCGCCGTGCTCAAGCGCCAGGGCGGCGGCTGGACGCCCGTGCTCGCATGGAAGGACGCCGCCTGGCCGATGCTGGGCATCGTGACGATGTTCACCGTCGCGCACTCGATCACGCTGGCGCTCGCGGGGCTCAAGCTCGTGACGATCTCGCCGCACATCATCGAGCCCGCGATCGCGGTCACCATCATCGTGGCGGCGCTGGACAACATCTGGCCCGTGCTGCGCGGGCGCCGCAAGCTCTTCAGCTTTCTCTTCGGCCTGATCCACGGTTTCGGCTTTGCGGGTGCGCTGGGCGAAATCGAACTGCCGACGCGCCAGTTCGTGCTCGCGCTGCTCCAGTTCAACCTGGGCGTGGAGGCCGGCCAGCTGGCGGTGGTGGCCGTGGCGCTCGTGGTGCTGCTGGCACTGCGCAACTGGCGCCGCTACCCGCCGCTGGTGCTGCAGGGCGGTTCGATGGCCGCGGTGGCTGTTGCCACGGTGTGGCTGTGCGAACGCGTGCTCGATGTGAAGGTGCTGCCCTTTTCGTGACCGGCGCTGAATCCGGCGGGGAGCAGGTCGCGTACCTTCTGCAGACACACCGCCGATGAACCGCTTCACCATTTCCCTCGACCCGCAACTCGCACGGCAGTTCGAGATGCTGGTCGCGCAGAAGCGCTACACCAGCCGCTCGGAAGCGGTGCGCGATCTCATCCGCTACGGCCTCGGCCGCGCAGGCCTCAGGGGCATGCAGTTCGACGCCGCCGTGTCCTCGTGCATCGCCAACGTGAGCTACGTGTACGACACGCGCGAACTCGCGCTGGCCTCGCGGCTGCAGGCGCTTCGCCATGCGAACCACGGCATGGTCGTCGCGTGCCACCAGACACCGCTGGACCACGGCAGCTGCATGGAATGCGTGGTGCTGCGCGGGCCGGTCCCGGCCGTGCACGATGTGTCGGACGAGCTGATTTCGCTGCGCGGCGTTCGCCACGGCGTGGCGAATGTCGTGGCGCTGACGGACGACGCGGCGCCGCACGCCCATGCGCATTCACCGGCACATCCGCATTCGCACTTCACCCCGTTGAACTGACGGGGCCTTCGGGCCTCTGCCGAAACGTCAGAACGTCCAGCGTGCGCTGGCACGCGCGCTGCGCGGCTCCATCGGATGCACATGCCGGCCGTTCACGCCGCCGTTGCACGCGCCGGTCACCACTTCGCCCGCCGAGCAGGACGCATAGGCGTACTCGATGTCGTTGCCTTTCTTGCCGGCAAGGTTGAACACATCGAGCCCCAGCGTCAGGTTCCTGTTGACGGCGTAGCGCGCGCCAAAGTTGAGCAGCGTGGTCGAGCGCGAGCGAATGGTGTTGGTCGTGTCCAGCGCGCGCGGGCCCAGGTAGCGCAGCCGCAGCGATGCGGTCAGCGGGCCGTCGACGTAGGTCAGTCCTGCGGCGAACACGCGCTCAACGGCGTTATCGACATGGTTGCCCTCGCCCTCGGGCGCGAGCCCCCTGAAGCGCGCGCGCGACACCGCGCCGTCCAGCTCCACCCGCCAGGTGCGATCGAGCTTCCAGCGCATCGTCGCCTCGATGCCGCGGCGGCTGCTGGCACGCCCGGGCTCCGTGGTGCCGGCGTCGCCGACGTACACGAGTTCGGAGTCCAGCCTCAGCTGCCACAGCGCCACCGTGGCCGTGAAGTTCTCGTCGGGCTGAAAGCGCCAGCCCAGCTCCGCGCCCCGCCCCTTAACCAGGGCCGGCGCGCGGTCGGCGGCGTCGCCGCTCGCGGGGTCGATGGCAATGGTGGCGCCGCGCACGTCGTTGCTGTGAAAGCCCACGCCCGCGTTCAGGTACAGCTCGTGCTGCGGCGTGATCGCAAACGCGAGCCCGGCCTTGGGGCTCGCGATCGCATCGTTGCCCTTGCCGCTGTTGACCGCGCCATACACCGGCTCGCGCCCGTCGACGCGGTAGCGCAGCATGTCGCCGCGCACACCCGCATAGCCGCGCAGCCGGTCGGTGAAATACACCAGCTGCTGGCCGTACACCGAGAACAGGTCCTGCGACACCTTGTCGTTGCGCACCGTCGAGAGCCGCTCGCGGGCCTGCGTGTTGTACAGGCCCACCTCCGAAATGCGGTCGCCGCGCCAGCTCGCGCCGAAGCTCAGAATGCCGTCCAGCCCGCCGAACTTGGTCGGCATCGTTCGGCCCGCCTGCGCGCCGAAGATGCGGCGCCGGTCGGTCTGCTCGAACTGGTCGCCGTTGACCGGGTTGTTCATGAAGTAGGTGAAATCGGAGAACAGGTCGAAGCGGTAGTCGATGGCGTAGGCGCTGATCGTCGTCTCGCCCTCGGGACCCTTGTCGAACCACTTGCCCGACAGGCTCACGCGCTGCGTGTTGCCGCCATCGGTCGGGTTGAGCGAGCCGAAGCGCGAGAGTTGCCCGCTGTCGATCAGGCGCTCGGGCACCTGGTCGGTCGAAGTCCAGCGGCTCTTGTAGGCCATGCCGGTGATGCTGAATCCGCGGGTGGGCGAGCCTTGCGAATAGCGCAGCACGGCGCTCGCCTTGCGCAGGTTTTCGGGCACGTCCCAGGGGCCGTCGTTGCCCTCGATCTCGATGGCGCCCAGCCAGGTCTGGTCCTGTCGGGTCTGCGAGCCCGCGGCCAGCAGGCGCTTGAAGTTGCTGCTGCCCAACGTGACTTCGGCAAAGGGCGCCTCCAGCACGCTGAAGTAGTCCAGCGCCGCGCTGCCCGCGAGCGAGAAGTCGCCGCTCTCGGCAAAGTACGGCCCCTTGCGGTAGCGCACGCCCGACACGAGTTCAGGAATCAGGAAGTTCAGGTCCGCATAGCCCTGGCCGTGCCCGTGCGTGGGCATGTTCACCGGCATGCCGTCCACCGTCACCGAGAAGTCGGTGCCGTGGTCCAGGTTGAAGCCGCGCAGAAAGTACTGGTTGGCCTTGCCGTCGCCCGAATGCTGCGTGGCGACCACGCCCGGCACCGCCTCCACGATGTCGCCCGGCCGCAGCTTGGGCCGCGTCTGGAACGACTCGCGCTCCACGGCGCCTTCGCTCGCGCTGTCGGCCGAGCCGATGGCGGCATCGCGCGGTCCGACGATGTCGATTTGCGGCAGGTGGTTCTGCTGCGCGCAGGCCGCGGCGCTGCCGAAGAGTGCGCCGCACAGCGCGCTGACATGCCAAGGCTGCGAACCCATGCGGGTAGAGAGTTTCATGAACGCCTTTTTTTGTCTGGCAACCGATGGGTTTGTCGTACGCCCATCAGTTACGCAAGCAAAGACCGGCCGGATTCGATGCCGTCGCAAACAGTTCGAGCCGGCATCTCGCAGCGCAGCACGCGCGTTGCCGTTGACCCCCCGCGCGCCCATGCCCTAACATCGCCCCCGCGGTGCAAGCCGCGCCCGGGCCCGCGGGAAGGGTTGAACCCACTTGCTTCACACGCTGCTGCGCTCTGGCGCAGCGCCATCCACCAGCTCCTTTGTGCAGCCGGAATTGCGGGTCGTCGGCGCTTCATGCACGGAGGTTCATGTGAAACGCATTCCCGCACGGCCCGACCTGGGCCATCTCAAGAAGCAAGCCAAAGCGCTGCTTGCCGGCTACCGAAGCGGCGACCCCGCCGCTTTCCTGCGATTCCGCAACGCATTGCCCGCCGCCGCCCGCAAGGACGACACGGCCATTGCCGGCCTTGGCCTTCGCCTGCACGACGCGCAATCGTGCCTGGCGCGCGAGTACGGCTTTGTGTCGTGGGTCGATCTGCAGGGCTTTGTTCTCGCACGCCTCGCGCAGGCGAACGACCCGGCTCGCGCAACGCTGCTCTGGCTGCGCGCGGTGTATGGCGGCGAGATCTCGGGCGGCAACAACATGGCCAGGCCCGCCGTGGCCGCTCGCCTGCTGCAAGAAAGCCCGGGCCTTCCGGGCGACGACCCGTACCTGGCCTGCGCCATCGGCGATGAGCCCCTGCTGCGCCAGACGATCGCGCGCGATCCGGACTGGGTCCGGCGTGCGGGCGGCCCGCTGTCGTTGCCGCCGCTGCATGCGGTCGCGCACTCCAGCCTGCTGCGCCTGCCGGCCTTTCGCGACCGGCTGCGCGCATGCGCCAAGCTGCTGCTCGATGCCGGCGCCGATCCGAACCAGACCATCGGCAGCCGCTGGCCGCCCGCCTCGCTGGCTGCGCCCGCCGACGACACGCGCCTGTCCGTGCTGTACGGCGCAGCCGGCCAGAACCGCGACGCGGAAATCACGCGGCTGCTGCTGGACGCCGGCGCCGACCCGAACGACGGCGAATCGCTCTATCACTCGCTCGAGGAACCCGCCTGCACACGCCTGCTGCTGAAGGCCGGTGCCCGCGTCGAAGGCACGAATGCGCTCTACCGCGCGCTCGACCTCGACCGGCTCGAGTCGCTGCAGCTGCTGCTCGCCCACGGCGGCGATCCGAACGAAGCCGCACCCGGCGCACCCACGAGCGATTGGGGACGGCCGCTGCTGTGGGCCATCCGTCGGCGGCGCTCGCCCGCGCACATCCAGGCGCTGCTGGACTCGGGCGCCGACGCCTCGGTGCGCACGCCGGAGGGCATCGACGCCCACACGCTCGCGCTGCGCTTCGGACTGACGGAGGTGGCCCGGCTGCTCGCGCAGCGGACCGGCGGCGCGGCACAGCTGGCAGCCGACGAGCGCTTCATTGCCGCATGCGCGCGCGGCGACGAGCCCGCGGCCCGGCAGCTGCTGAACGAGCATCCGCAGTTGCTTTCGCAGCTGTCTCCCCTGCAACTGCGCCTGCTGCCCGAACTGGCCGCGCAGCCGGGCTGCGGCCATGCCGTGCGGCTCATGGTCGAGCTCGGCTGGCCCATTGCCACGACCGGCGGCGACTGGAACGGCTCGGCGCTGAACCAGGCCGTGTTTCGCGGCGACGCGGCGCTTGCGCGCTTCCTGCTCGCACACGGTGCCAGCTGGACCGAGCGGCACGGGTTCGGCGACAACGTGTGCGGCTCGCTGTCGTGGGCCTCGCTCAACCGGCCCACCGAAGACGGCGATTGGGTCGGCTGCGCCGAGGCGCTGGTCGCGCATGGCATGCCCGGCGCCCAGCCCGACCCGGGCGGCTCGGAGGGCGTGATCGTGGACGGACGGCTCACCCGGTTCTCCGACGAAGTGACCGACTTCATGCTCGGCGCATCCAGGTTGCCATGAGGTGAACAACAGGCAGGCGCGCGCACCTCAGTCGCAGGCCTTCACGCCTGCGGGCGCGTTGCGCAGCCTGTTCAGAAACGTGAGCTGCACTTTCGCCGTTTCGCTTCCCTGCATCGCGGCCTGGCGCATCCACTGGCGCGCCTCGCAGCGATCGGTGCGCACCGACTGGCCGTAGAGCACCGGCCCCGTGAGCAGCACCATGCCGAGCATCTCCTGCGCTTCGGCATCGCCCTGCGTGGCGGCGTCGCGCAGCAGCTCGAGCATGGCGCGGTAGTCGCGGGCGGTCTGGGCTTCGAGCGCGAGTTGGAAGCGCTGTGCCGCATGCAGGTCGGCGCCGCGGTCCGCAGGTCCGGCAGCGGACAGCGCGGCCGTGAGGCACAGCGCGCCGGCCCACACGATGCGCCAGCGCAGCGACCAGCTCGCGATCTGGTTGAGTTCGGATGCCATCGAGGTTCTCCACAAGTCGTTGATGTGGAGGGCATCGTGGCGCCGCGGGCCGCAAAAGAAAAACTGGAATTCACGCAGGGCGCCTCAGCCGGTGCCTGAGGCGCCGGCATTCACGCCAAGGGACCGCGCCCGCCTACTTCGCCGGTTGCTGCTGCGCGCTCAGGTCCATCAGCATGCGCGAGAGCAGGTAGACGCGCGGCACCACGCTCTCGACCTCGGCGTATTCCTCGGGCGTGTGGATGCCGCCGCCCACGATGCCGAAGCCGTCGAGCACCGGCACGCCCACGCCTGCCACCAGGCTCGCATCGGCTGCGCCGCCGCTGCTTTCGATGGTGAGCTTCTTGCCGATCTCGGCGTAGATGCCCTCGGCCATCGCGACCAGCTTGTCCGATGCGGGCGAACGCGGCATCGGCGGCAGGCCGCGCACCAGACGCACGCGCACTTCGGTTTCGGGAATCAGCTTGTTCTGCGAGATGCGCACCAGGTCTTTCTCGACACGGTCCAGCTCTTCGGGCGTGGCGGCGCGCACATCGCCCTTGGCGCTCGCAGTGGCGGGAATCACGTTGGTCGGGCCGTTGGCCGTGAGCACGGTGAAGTTGACCGTGGTCTTCTTCGCGGCGTCCGCCGCCTTGGACAGTTGCAGCACCTGGTGCGCCACTTCCATCGCGGCATTGCGGCCGGCCTCGGGCGCCACGCCCGCATGCGAGGCCAGGCCCTTCACCTCGACCAGCGCCGTGGCCGAGCCCTTGCGTTCCACCACCAGGCCGTCGGCGGGCCGGCCGGGCTCCAGGTTCAATGCCACGTCATGCTGCTTGGCGATGCGCTCGATGAGCGCGCTGGTGCCCACCGAGCCCACCTCTTCGTTGGTGTCGATCAAAAAGGTGATCTGCCCGTAGTCCTTGAAGCCGATCTGCTGCAGCACCTTCAGCGCCTGCAGGCCCGCGACCACACCGCCCTTGTTGTCCATCACGCCCGGTCCGTAGGCGCGGCCGTCCTTGATGTAGAAGGGCTTGGCCGCGGCCGTGCCTTCCTTGAACACGGTGTCGATGTGGGCGAGGATCAGGATCTTCTTCTTGCCCTGCCCCGTCAGCGTGGCGACCACGTTGGTGCCCGGATGCGGATCGGCCGCAAAGGTCTCGATGCGTGCACCCAGCTTGCGCAGTTCTTCGACGGCGATCTCGCGCACCTTCGCGAGCCCGTCGGTGTCGGCCGAGCCGGAGTCGATGTTGACCAGGCGCTCCAGCAGTTTCAGCGCCTCGTCCTTCTGCTGCGTGGCGGCATCCAGCGCGCCCTGGTGCGGCTTCTGGGCCATGGCGTTGCCGGCCGTGGCGAGCAATGCGCAGGCGAGCAGCACGCCCTGGCAGGCGGTGCGCAGCGGCGCGGGATTGAGGTTGTTGAAAAGGGTGGTGCGCTTGGAAGAAGTCATGAAGTCCGTTGTGTTGTTCGCTTGAATTCCGGTGTGACGACGCCCGCTACTCGCGGGGCAGCAAGGCCCACGGCAGCAGCGTGCGAGGCAGGCTATCACCCGCGTTCCGCGCGGGTCAAGTGAACATCGGATGGGCGAAACACCAGGCGCAACTGCGCTCCATCATTTGCCGGCCTCGTCATCGCCTGCCGGCTGCCAGTAGGTGTCGCCGAAGGAACTGCCCTCAATGATTGGCATGACGTCGCCCTTCTCGAAGTAGCGCCGGCTCTGCGATTGCGCGAGGGTGAACCACCAGCCAGCCTTTGGGCAGGGCTCGCCGCCAGGGACGTAGGACTCTCGTTCCGATGGATTCTTGCCCTTGCCGCCTTCATCGAGCGCAGGCTTGGGGCGCTGTTCCGCGCTGGGCCAATCGCTGTCCTCGTCGAACCGGCGCATCCAACGCAGCGAACTTTCGTAGCCGAACCGTGGGTTGGGATCGCCGTCCCACGGATCGAGCGTGTTGAGGTTCAACTCGTCGCAGCGAACCGGGCGTATCAGACGGTTGGCCTTGACCAGTACATCGGGCACGCCGTCTTCCACCGGATACAGGTCGAGATCGCCCAACTCGATCCACAGACCATTCGCACCCTCGGGGTTGAGTGCGTCCCGTGGGTAGGGAACTGCAGTGATCTTGATGCGCGGGTCGGCCAGTTCGACACGAATCTGGTGCTCGGGCTTGCCCAGCTTGCGTTGCCATACCGGCGAAAGCATGAAGCACCAGGTGGGCGGGCGCAAGCCAGCGCCGAGTCGAGCTGGATTGACGTACCCATCTTCGTCATCATTGGCATGAAAGCCCATATTCGACGGGTGATCAATGTCAAGCCCATAGAAATAGTCAGAACAGATGCGCTCCAACACATCGGATTCATAGCCCCCCATTACCCCGAGCCCGCCGTTGCCGACCTCATAGCCCATGTATGCCTGCTCAGGTCGCAGCGACTTGATGCAATCAAGTACGAAATCGCGCCACCGCGCCTGATTGCCGTCCTCGTACCAGTCGTAGCAGAAGATCAGCTTGAGCGTGCTGTAGCCCATTTGAGGCACGTGACAAACGCGCGCTGCATACGACCACAACGGTGAAGCATCAGGCGATTCCATGTCTGTCGCCATCAGATAGAAAGTCTCGAACTCCTTCTCATGATGCGCCGCCTCGACTCGCAGATCCGCCGGGAACCGACTGTCCCCTGAGTTGAGCCACACCTGGGTCCGCGATTTGAATACCTTCTTGATCGGCTCATCGATGAGTTGGCCAAACCGTTCCCAGACGGTGATGAACTTGTCTGCCAACACCATATAGGCATCTGGCCGGTGGTAGACGTAGAAGGTCACATACGGGCAGATGCCTAACTCTCGACCAGGGTAGCCATAGAACCATTGCGGAGCAATCTTGCTCTCGCGGATGAACTTCTCGATCTCCTCAGGTTGGAGAAACAGTTCCGCTGTGCTCATTGAATGCCTCGTTTTCTGCCGTGTCGCGATCTGACGCTGGGTTTCTCTGATTTTTGCTGCGCGGGCTCTTCCTTCTTGTTGTGCTCGTCTGTTTTCTCAGGCTCGTTTTTCCCATGTACCGCGACGTCCTCTGGGTATCGAAACAGCGCCAGCCGGCCGCCCGAACTGACGGGTTTTCCTTGGAATGTGATGGGCGCGCGGCCTGTTTTGACTTTGGCCGCTCTTTCAAGCAGAAACTTGTATGCCTCGAACTGCTTCACCTCAATTCGATCCCCAGGAAACTTGATCTCCACAATTGCAAAGATGTTGCCCTTGTCGGGCCGCTGATGACGGTACTCGGAGATCATCAAGTCCGCCGAGATGCTCCCTCTGCGGTACTGGAACGGGGTTGGGTAGAACGGATTGATCTTGCCCAACCGCTTGAGCTTGGTGGCTCCTTCCACGGGATGATCCTCGAACCCGGGCACAGGCCCGAAGTTGACCTCGCATTTCAGAGGACTTGCCCAGTTCAGGCACTCGTCCACGAACTCGAACAACAGGTTGACCGCCAGTTGCTTCAGCCTGATCACCAAGAATTCTTCAAGCTCCACATCGGTCAACTCCTCGACCGACAGCGCCAACAACTCTTCGAGGATCTTGCGTTTGGCCTTGGGCAGGTCTTTGATCGAAACGCCCTTCTTTCGCCGGAGGCTCAGAACGGGCATGCGGTCGGCGGCGGCGCATACCTGGCTGATCGCATCGCGAAAGGGGATCTTCTGTTCGATGGCCGCATTGATGGTGGCATCCGTGGCACCCCGACCCGCAGCCTTGCGAGTGTTCTGCCCCTGAGGATCGGCGGCCTCCAGTGCCAGCAGGATCGCGACCTCTTCCTTGTCCTCGATCTTCCTGGCAATTTCGTCCTGGACGCTCTGGATGACTTTGCGCACCTCCTCCTTGGCCTTGCCGATGTCCTTGTTGTATTTCTGGACACCTTCATACAGGTCTTCAGCCAACACCCCCAATTCATGGACCGTGATGGCAATAGCAGTCAGTTCGATGATGCCCCAGGCGATGGCAGGCAAGGGCATTACGCGACCTCGCCTTCAGGCGTACTGCCCGGCGTCGGCGTGCTGCGGGTTTCGGCCTCTCGCGCCTTGGCGTCGAGCGCCGACGACCAGTTCTCGGTCACGCGCTCGCTCTCGCGCATGATGGACTTGTAGCCCTTCAGTCCGATCGACATCTCGCTGTTGACCATGCGCGTCTGCCCCGCCTTGGAGGTATCGCCGCTCTCCATCAGCTCGTGCTGACGATCATGAATTTCGTAGGCGTAGCCTTCGAAGGGGCGGTTGTCGGTTTTGAAGAGTTGATAGTCGGCCTTGTACGGCCCGAGGTCCAGATTGGGAAACCGCAGGTCCATCGGCGGAACCGGCAAGCTCTTCGGCCCCACCATCGAATGCGTGGCCGCATGCTCACGCCAGATTCCATTGGTACCGCTCTCGATGCCGCCGGAATTCCAGCGTGTGTAGCTCGAACCGCCGTTGACCACCACTTCTTCCGTGGCGGTGATCGCGATTCGATTCGCCTCCATCTTGATGTTCAGTTTCGCGACCACATTGACGGCATTCTTCAGGGCCGTGATATCGATGTCCGAGTTCGCAGCCGTCAACCTCATGCCTGTCTTGTGGGCAACCATGCGCACTGCGTTTTTGGCAGATACCAGCAAGCTCTTGCCCGCCGCAAAACTGATGTGCGCGCCACTCGTGAGCGCTGTGTGATCGCCGCTTGCGACGTGCGTCGAACCCTGTGCTGTTGCCTGTATTCCGGCGGGGCTTGCCAGTGTCAGATGCGGTTCCTGAAACTCCGGGAATACGCCTTGCCCCTTGTTGCCGCCCTGCCCCTCGATGTCGTCGCCCTGCTCCTTCAGCGCCTTGGCTACCCCGTCCTGATCGCCAGCCTCTTGCGCCTTGGCTTCCTGGGCAGCTCGCGACATGCCCTCGTGCAGGGCGCGGGCCTGTGCGAGGCGCGCGACGGTCTCGCGCATGTCGGTGACATGCGCCTGTGCGTTGGGTCGAGGCTCGGTGCTGACCAGCAGGCCCTTGGCGGCGCGCACCGCGCCATGTCCGTCCGTGCGCAGTTCGAAGCCCTGGCCGCGCAAGTCCTTGCGGCCCGCCGTGTCTTCGATGCGCGCGATGTGCCCGAGGCTCAGGCTGCTGCTCTGGTGGTCGCTCTTGAGCTGGGCTTGTATCTTGCCGCCCAGGTCATCGAGCACCATGTGGTTGCTGCGTCCGCCGCCCAGCTCGCGGCTGCGGATGCCCGAGAAATGCTTCTGGTCGGGCAACTGCCACGCCGGCATTTCGTCGGCGTTGTGGACGCGCCCGGTGACGATCGGAAAATCCGGATCGCCGTTCAGGAAATCGACAATCACTTCCTGCCCGATGCGCGGCAACGCAGTGCCACCGAAGGTCGCCCCGGCCCAGGCCGTGGACACGCGCACCCAGCAACTGGCGTTTTCGTTGTGTTCGCCGAGCCGGTCCCAATGAAACTGCACCTTCACCCGTCCGTAGGCGTCGGTCCAGATCTCCTCGCCGGACGGACCGACCACCATGGCGGTCTGCGGGCCGCGCGTGCGCGGCTTGGGCGTGGTGCGCCTCGGACGCCATGCATAGGTCGTGGGTTGCGCGTCGAAGGCAAACTGCTGGACCGAACCCTGTTCCGTGCGAACCGCACCGTTGCGATCCGAGCCTTCGCTGGCTTCCAGGTTCTCCTGCAGGTTGTAGGCCACGCCGAGCAGCAGGTATTGCCGGTTCTGGTCCGCTCGTGGATGGCCGCCCAGCCGGATCGTGTGGCCGGGGGCCAGCTCGCGCAGGTTGGCGCGCCCCTTGGCGCGGCTGCGCTCGCTCAACTGCTCTTCGTTGCGGATGCGTGCATCGGTCTCGCCGTCGCCATGCTGGAGATGGTCGCCGGGCCATTCGTACAGTTCGTGATCGTCGTGGTCGTGCCCGGGCGGCAATTGCCGCAGGCTGGCGAGGTCGGCCTTTGGGTGCTCGAAATCGTAGTTGTCGCGGTAGTGGTGACCCGAGCGCACCTCTTCGGACAGTTCCCATTCATGCACGCGCTCGCTGGACTCCAGGCCGCCGGTCATGCCGGATCGCTCGTGGGGGTGGTAGCGCACGGTCTCGCCACCGGGCAGCGGTCCGTGCGACATGGCAATGTCGTCGGCAAACACAAGCACGTGCTGCTCGGCTTCGTGGCGAAAGTAGAAATAGATGCCTTCGTGCTCGCACAGGCGAGACGTGAACGAAAAATCGTCCTCGTCGTATTGAACGCAGTAGCTCCAGGTGCGATAGCCGCGGCTGAGCTTCTGCTCCATCGGGTAGCCGTAGCGCCCCAGCACGACCGCGATGATTTCGGGGACCGTCTGATCCTGGAACACCCTGAAATCGGAACGGCGGGTGGCCAGCCACAGCCACGGGCGCAGCCGCATCTTGTAGAAGGACCGGCGGGCATCTTCTTGCGACAGACCGAAACTCGTGACGATGCCGGCGAGGTATCGAGTGCCGGTTTCGGTTTGCACCGCCACGCGGGCGGTCTTGCCCAGCAAAGCCTTGGGATCGATGGCATTGGTATTGCCGATCAGATCCAGATCGAAGACGTAGGACTCGCTGAGGGCTTCACGACCGACCAGGCGGTGGAACTTCAGCGCATCGCCAAGCGGCGTTGTGATCTCAACGCGCCGCTTCATCGCGCAAGGCGGGTGCGCGAACGCGCACCGTTGAGGATGGACATGGGACTCCCTGCAGGGGCCACCGCTCGGGGCGAGGGCAGGCTCTGCCTGATTATGGAAGCGCCTGCACCCACTCCGAAAGCACCCGAAAGTAGCATCCGCGCAAGGCGCGTTCGGCCACGGTGCTGCTCGCGCTGCCCAACCGATGATCGGCGCCCCGATCAAACGTCCGCTAGCAGCACCGCCCCTTCCCCGCCCCGTACCGCGCCTCCAGCCGCTCCCTGAAGAACGCCTCGTAGCTCATCGGCGGCCGGTCCGGGTGCGTGGCCGCCATATGGGTCAGGTACGCGTCGTAGTCGGGCAGCCCGACCATCAGCCGCAGCGACTGCTTGAGCGAGCGGGCGAAGTAGCGCCCGGCTTCCGGCAATGCGAGACCCATGGCCGCGCTCGTTCAGTGCGCCGCCACCGATGCGCCGGCGGCAGGCTCGAACGGCGTCTCGTGCGTGGTCGGCCGGTTGGCCGCGCGCGCCGCGATGCACGCCTTGATGCTGTAGACCAGCACGCTCAGCACCACGAACATGAAGAGCGCGCACAGCGCCGCATCGAGGCGGTCGTTGAAGACGATGCGCGACATCGCCTCGGGCGTCTTCGCGGGCGCCACCAGCACGCCGTTGGCCAGGCCTTCGGTGTACTTGGCGGCATGCGAAAGGAATCCGATCTTCGGATCGGCCGAGAAGATCTTCTGCCAGCCCGCCGTGAGCGTGCAGGCCAGAAGCCACGCGGCCGGCGCAATGGCCACCCACGCGTAGCGCTCGCGCTTCATGCGAAACAGCACCACCACGCCCAGCAGCAAGGCCACGGCCGCGAGCATCTGGTTGGAGATGCCGAAGAGCGGCCACAGCGTGTTGATGCCGCCCAGCGGATCGACCACGCCCTGATAGAGAAAGTAGCCCCAGGCCGCCACGCACAGCGCGGTGGCGATCAGGTTGGCCGGCAGCGAATCGGTGCGCTTGAGCGCGGGCACGAAGCTGCCCAGCAAATCCTGCAGCATGAAGCGGCCCGCGCGGGTGCCGGCGTCCACCGCCGTGAGGATGAACAGCGCCTCGAACAGAATCGCGAAGTGGTACCAGAAGGCCATCATGGCCTGCCCGCCGATCACCTGGTGGAGGATGTGGGCCATGCCCACGGCCAGCGTCGGCGCGCCGCCTGCGCGGCCGAGGATGGTGGTTTCGCCCACGTCCTTGGCGGTTTGAATCAGCATCTCGGGCGTGATCACGAAGCCCCAGCTCGAGATGGTCGCCGCCGCCTGCTGCGCGGTGCTGCCCACCAGCGCGGCCGGGCTGTTCATCGCGAAGTAGATGCCCGGCTCGATGCACGATGCGGCCACCAGCGCCATCACCGCCACGAACGATTCGGCCAGCATGCCGCCGTAGCCGATGAAGCGCGCATGGCGCTCGTTGTCCAGCATCTTGGGCGTGGTGCCCGAGGAGATGAGCGCATGAAAGCCCGACACCGCGCCGCAGGCGATGGTGATGAAGAGAAACGGGAACAGGCTGCCCGACCACACCGGCCCGCCGCCCTGCGCAAACTGCGTGATCGCCGGCATCTGTAGGGTCGGCATCACGAACACGATGCCGATGGCCAGCGCGATGATGGTGCCGATCTTCAGGAAGGTCGAAAGATAGTCGCGCGGCGCGAGCAGCAGCCACACCGGCAGGCTCGCGGCGACAAAACCGTAGCCCACCAGCATCCAGGTGAGCGCCTTGCCGTCGAAGGTGAAGAGCGGCGCCCACTCGGGGCTCTGGCTCACGGCCTGGCCGCCGAAGATGGCGAGCATCAGCAGCACAAAGCCGATCAGCGACACCTCGCCGATGCGCCCCGGGCGGATGTAGCGCAAGTAGATGCCCATGAACAGCGCCACCGGCACCGTGGCTGCCACCGTGAAGGTGCCCCACGGCGACTCGGCCAGCGCCTTCACCACGATCAGCGCCAGCACCGCGAGGATGATGATCATGATCATGAAGGTGCCGAAGAGCGCGATCATCCCGGGCACCACGCCCATCTCCTGCTTGACCAGGTCGCCCAGCGAGCGGCCGTCGCGCCGCGTGGAGATGAAAAGAATGATGAAGTCCTGCACCGCCCCGGCGAACACCACGCCCGCCAGGATCCACAAGAGGCCGGGCAGGTAGCCCATCTGCGCGGCGAGCACCGGGCCCACCAGCGGACCAGCGCCCGCGATGGCCGCGAAGTGATGGCCGAACAGCACGTTCTTGTCGGTCGGCACGTAGTCCAGGCCGTCGTTGTGGCGGTGCGCGGGCGTCTTGCGGTTGCCGTCCAGCTCCAGCACCTTGTCGGCGATGAACAGGCTGTAGTAGCGGTAGGCGATCAGGTAGGTGCAGATCGCGGCGGCCACCACCCAGAGGGCGTTGACGCTTTCACCACGGGTCAGGGCGACGGTGCCGAGCGCGAATGCGCCGACCACGGCCACGACCAGCCACACCAGATGGCGTCGGATGCTGTGCATGCGGATGTCTCCTAGATATTGGAGTCGAGGAGTCTTGCCGCGCGGGCGCGTTTTGCCATCCGTCGGACCGCGTGGGCGGGGTGCGTGGCACTGCGTAATGGATAACCCTGGGGAAACCCGGGTACTTCGAACGCCCGCCCGCCGCTCAACGCCAGCGGGCCTGGACGCACAAGGCGCGCCGGGCTCGCCCCTTTCACCCTTCCAAGCTTGATCCGCTCGATGCGCTCAGAGGGCAACCGAAGCGTTCAGGGCCGCCGCGCCTGCATCGGCTGGCGCGACCAGTACACGCCGTCCAGCCGGTCGAGCCGCACCTCGCCGCCGGTCGACGGCGCATGCACGAATCGGTTGTCGCCCACGTAGATGCCCGCGTGCGTGGACGCACCGAAGATCACGAGGTCGCCCGTGCGAAGGTCCGACACCGGCACCGGCCGCCCGAAGCTGGCCATGCGCGACACCGTGCGCGGCGGCACCTGCCCCAGGCTGCTGCGGTAGACATAGCCGATGAGCCCGCTGCAATCGAAGCCGCCGTCAGGCGTGTTGCCGCCGTAGCGGTATGGCGTGCCGACGAGGCCGAGCGCATGGATCGCGATGCTGTTTGATTGTTCGGCGCTCAGCGGCGGAATGCTGGAGACGGATGGCCGCTGCGGCGCAGGCGGACTCGCGCAACCCACCATCAGCAGGAAGACGCCCATCGGAAGCAATCGGAACAGCGGCATGCGGGAACGTTGCAAACGTAGAAAACGTGGCGTTGGCACGGTGGTGTCGGGCATGTTGGGAAGACAGGTCTTGTGGACGTGGGCCGACTTTAGCGGCTCGACGGATGCGCCTCGCCGCAAGTCTTTCGCGGCTCGGGATGCTCTGGCCGAAGCGAAGCAAAAAAGCGGTCGTAGACTTGAGTTGCACGGCATCTGTATCGACAGATAGCTCGCTCACGGCGTGTCTTCATCAAGTAAAAACCAGCCCCTCATGCAATCGCTCTCCAAGCTTCTTGTCCCCCTCTGTCTTGCATTGACCATTTTTTCACCAGTGGCCTCAGAGGCTGCCGGATCAGACCGAAAAGCGGCGCTTGCGACGCAGTTGACGGAACTCATGCAGGTTGAGCGTAGTGCGTCCGAATATCTCGCTGAATGCAGCAAGCCACAAGGCTCGCCTTTCGACCCAAAACGCATCTTCTCCGTCGAGCCGGGATACTTTGGAGGCATCTCCCCGCAATCGGCCTATTGGCCAGAGGTGGTCGAGCTGTATGCCAGGTATCAATCCAGGGCATGCCACTCGGTCTCCGCAGCAAAGTTCGCCGCCTTCTTTGCAGCGCAGTACGAGAACAAGCTGTCGGAGGAGGAACTCGATGCTGCTGTGAGTTTCTTTTCTTCGTCTGCCGGCCGCCGATACAACGCAGCCTCTGTTGAAGCCAACCTCGCCCTTCAGACATACCTGACGAAGCAAATGGCGGAAATCGTCTCGGTCGCGTTCAAAGACGTGCAAAGCGACTTGCGGCTCATCTTGGCGAAGTACAAAAAGGATCCAAGATAACCGGCGCAGGCCGTCTTCAATCCATGGTCGAGCCCTCACGCCGCATCCCCTACCGCACCTGGCCAGGCGCGCTCGCGGTGCTCCTGGCCATCGCCGCCTACGTGGGCGGGCTGACCTACTGGAACAACCGCACGCCCGGCAACCGGCCCTTGCCGCCGGGCGAGACGGTGTCCGTGGGCCATGCCCGCTTCGTTCCTGCCGAAGGATGGGAGATGGATGTGGCGCGCTCCAGGGCGGGCCAGTCGTTGATGCTCTTCAAGGGCGGCCACAAGTTCCTGGTGAGCACGCAGCCCTGGGCGGGCGGGCCCGACGGCCCGCTGGTGCGGCAGCAGCGGCTCATGGAGCGCGGCCAGGGCCTCAGCATCGAGGGCGAGGTGTCGGGCTTTGTCACCGCTTGGGGCCTGCAGGGCAAGACCTTCGCGTACTACGGCTCCAAGCTGGCCGGCCGCTTCTGGCAAGTGGTGGACCTGCGGCGCCGGTCGCTGGTGCAGATCGACGTCTACGGCGGCAGCGACGGCCTGAACGAAGCGCTGGCCGATGCGCAGGACATGCTCGATTCCATGGACCTGGAGGCCTCGCCATGAAGCCGCTGGTTTCCGTGTACGACCGGGGCGAATGGCCGCTGGGCACCGACTCCTTCTTCCAGCCCCGGCGCGCGGCCTTCTGGCTGCTGGCGGCGCTGATCCTCAACGGCCTATTCTACATCTTGCACATGTTCTCGATGGGCTTTCGCGTGGTCCCCGTGACCGCGTTGCTGGGCCTCTTGGTGTGGGGCATCTACACGCTGGCTTTTGTGCAGGTGTTTCGCACGCTCGATCTGCTGGAGCAGCACCCGCCCGAGGCCTTCGTGCTGGCCTTTGCATGGGGCGGACTGGGCGCGGTGTACTTCGCCGCGCCGGCGAACATCGCCATTCAGGGCCTGTGCGCCAAGCTGGTGTCGCCGGATTTCGTGGCGGTGTGGGGGCCGGCCATCGCGGGGCCGATCACCGAGGAATTCCTGAAGCTCGCGGGCGTGATTTTGCTGGTGCTGGTGGCGCGCAACCAGTTCCAGACGTATCTCTCGGTGCTGATCGTCGGCGCCATGGCCGGGCTGGGTTTTCAGGTGGTCGAGAACCTGAGCTACACCGTCAACGCATCCATGCACTTTCCGCTGGAGAACCAGGTGTCGCCGGTGCTGCTGAACCTGCTCACGCGAGGTCTCTTGAGCGGCCTCTGGAGCCACGCGGCCTGCACGACCATCGCGTCATTCGGCGTCGCGTGGTTCCTGCTGCATCCGGAGCGATCGATGGCCACGCGCATCGCCTGCGCCCTGCTGTGCTTCGCGCTCGCATGGGCCATGCACTTCATCTGGAACTCGCCGTGGCTGGAAGACCTGTTCGACGGCGGCTATGGCGAGATGGCCGTGATGCTCTTCGTCAAGGGCATTCCCGCGATGCTGGCGGCCGGGCTCTTCTGGCGCGTGGCGGCGCGCGAGAACGGCGCGTACCTCCATTCGCTCGCGGCCTACTTCGTGCCCGAGCGCGAACTGATCCGCGACGACGAATGGGTCCGCCTGGGCGCCCCCATGCAGCGGTACAAGGTGCGCCGTGAAATGGGATGGACCTTCGGCCTGCGCGCAAGGCGCCTGAAGACGCAACTGCAGCGCGAGCAGCTGCGGCTGATCCGCAAGGCGATGACGTACGGGCGAGGGGCGCAGACGCTGCGCCACGAGCTCGCAATCAGACGGCTGCGCGCGGCGCTGGAGCCGCTCGTGCAGGCCCGGCCGGAAGATTCGGCAGGCCGATAGGCGCGCCGGGGTCAGCGATACCGGGCCAGAGCCTCGGCTGGCGAGGTCCTGACCCGGAAATACGCGCCCTCAGGTCTGCCGCCAGACCTATCCAATCCGGCAGATGGTCAATCGCTTCGGCCCTGGTCAGACTTGCGCAATGGCCACCTACGTCTCTCACCCTTTCCCCAAGCCGGACCAGGCCTTCGACACGCAGGAGGCTGCCGCCCGCGCCGCGCTGCAGGCACTGCTGCTGCAGTCGATCAACAGCGGCAACGAGTACGGCGGCATGATCTGCAAGCTCAACACCAAGTACTACGTGGCGCCCTACTTCATCGGCGAGCGCAACAGCGTCGATCCTGGGCATCGACTGCTCAACAAGGGATGCCTGCCCGTCGGTGCCGAAGCCGTGGCCGTCGCCTACTTTCACACGCACCCCAACATGGCGCGCGCGGGCATGACGATGAAGCCCGACGAGTTTTCCGAAGAAGACATCGGCGTCGCGAAATCCTTCGAGATCGACGCCTACATCGGCAGCGTCTCGGGGTTGCTGCTCAAGTACGAGCGCGCGGCGGACAAGACCTACATCGCGGGCAAGTGCCTGAGAAATTCGGACACAGGGCCCGTGCCGAGCTGGAAGGCACTGAAGCGCGAACTCGATCTGAAGTACGAGTTCATGTCGCCGTCCGCACCGGCCAAGCCGCAGTCCAATCCCAAGCCCAGGCCCAAGGTGCCGCAGAGCCACAAGGCGCCGACGATGGCGCCGCTGCGTTAGGGCTTTTGCGTTTCGGCCCGGTCGGCAGCGACTCGCCGGCGAAAAGCAAACCACGCGGCTCCGCCGAACACCAGCACAAAAACGCCCATCGAAAGCGCCTCGGCCCATCCGAGGCCGCTTGTCAACGCGGCCCTGAACATGAGCGCCGGCACGAGTGGAAAAAAGAGCAGCGCCACCGCTGCAGGAATGTGGGGATGCGACGGATGAAGAGCAACGGAGAACGCCGTCATCACGAAGCTCGCCAAAAGGTATGCGAGCAGGAGCTTGAGGGCGATTTTCATGCAGCTGCCTCGGACTTTCGCCTGATCGCCTCAGACTGGCTGCGGTTCGCTCGGTCGCGAAGCGTTCGCTCCACGGAGCGTCGACCAGTATTCGACGCGCACATCGTCATCGATGACGGGCTGAATGTGGGTGGCATAGAGAGCGTCTTTCCCATCTTTGCGTGGGCCTGAAATCCAGTAGTGATCGCCGGTTTCGACCTCGAAGTAATTCGATTTGAAGCCGCTTCCCTTGAGGCTGCGAAACGACTTCCCACCGTAGTAGAGCGTTGCTCCGGACTTGGAGAACGTCACGCGACCGATGCGCGCAGGGCCGGTCAGGCCTCCAGACTTCGCTTCGATGTACATGATGCGGCTCTTCATACGCTTTGCCTTCACGGTGATTTGGCTATCGACGTGCCGTCGCGCGGCGCGCTGCCCGCATTCTGACCTGCCGCACCAAGCGCACGTCGCACAACGGAAGGCAGCGTCAGACTACAGCGCGCGCGCATCGAGGCTCTTAGGGTTCGGGCTTTGACTGGACCGCAGCATGCCGACGATCAACGCACAACACCCAACCACCGGTTCATCGCGCCGCGCGTTCCTGGCCACCTCCTTCGCAACTTGCGCCATCGCAGCGCCTTGGTCCGCATGGGCTGCGAAGAAAAAGCCGACTGAGCAGGATTCATCCACCACCCTGGACAAGCTGAACGCAGCGAGCAGCACGCCCGTTCTGGCGCAAGGCTCCAAGGGTCCCGCTGTGGTGCGCGCGCAGATCCTGCTGGACCGCGTCTGGTTCTCCCCCGGCGAGATCGACGGCGGCTTCGGCGCCAACATGCGGCGCGTGGTGTCCGCCTACCAGGAGGCCAACGGCCTCGCGATCACCGGCAAGGTCGATGCCGCCACCTGGGCGGCGTTGACCGCGGACGCCGCACCGCTCTTCGAGACCTACACGATCACCGAGAAGGACGCCGCGGGCCCGTTCACGCCGACGCCGCGCGACATGGCCGAGCGCGCGAAACTGAAGTCGCTTGACTACGAGAACCTGAAGGAAGCCTTGTCGGAGCGGCATCACATGGCGCCGCGTCTTCTGGCTGACCTGAACAAGGGCTCGGCCTTCAAGGCCGGCGATTCGATCATCGTGGTCGGCGCGACAACCACTGCCGACGCGCGGGTGGTGGCCTCGGCCCGATCGATCCGCATTGCCAAGGCAGACCACATGCTGTTCGTGCTCGACGGCAAGGGGCAGCCGCTTGCCGGCTTTCCCATCAGCATCGGCGGTCCGCTCGATCCGCTGCCGGTGGGCAAGATGAAGATCACGAACGAAGTGAAGAACCCCACGTTCACCTACAACCCCGCCCTCCTGAAAAAAGGCGTGCGGCCCGATGCGCAGAAGGTCGACGTGGCCGCGGGGCCCAACAACCCGGTGGGCAACATCTGGATGGGCCTTTCCAAGCCGCACTGGGGCATTCACGGCACGCCGGCGCCGGAGCGCGTGGGGCACGACGAGACCAACGGCTGCATCCACCTGACCAACTGGAACGCGGCGCGGCTGTCGCAGCTGGCCAAGGCCGGTTTTGCAGTCGAGGTTCGAGCGTAGGAACGCGTGTGACGGCATTGGCCACTCGCGTTCTGGCGGCGTGCGCATCGGGCCTTTGGCTTTGCGCGGCCTGGGGCGTTGCATCGGCGCAGGCCGTCGATACCGCACCGGCCGGCGGCACCGCCCTGCTTGCGGCACGCGCCATCGCGATGCCCATCGCAGGCGTGCAGGGGTCCGTGCTGCAGGACACCTTCACCGACCGGCGCACGGGCGGCTCGCACGAGGCGCTCGACATTCCCGCGCCGCGAGGCACGCCGGTGCGCGCCGTGGACGACGGCAAGCTGGTCAAGCTCTTCACCAGCGTGCCGGGCGGGCTCACGGTCTATCAGTTCGACCCGGCCGGCCGGCTGGCCTACTACTACGCCCACCTCGACCGGTACGCGGACAACATCCGCGAAGGCATGGCGCTGCGAAGGGGCGATGTCATCGGCTATGTGGGCACCACGGGCAACGCGCCGCCCAACGTGCCGCACCTGCACTTCGCCGTGTTCCTGCTCGACGCGGACAAGCGCTGGTGGAAGGGGACGGCGATCAACCCCTATCCGGCGCTGCGGCAGGTGCCCTAGCCTTGGCGCCTTCTGGTGATCCGTTGAGCCCCGCGCCTTCGCGCCGCAAACGCTGGCTTGGCGCCGCGTTCTGCGCCGCGCTTGCGGTGGGCGCATGGGCCGTCATGAGCGGCAGGGTCGAGATTCCGGAGCGCTTCGATCCATGGGCGCCGCTCGACGTCATGGCTCCGCCCGATTGGCTGACGGGCTTCAAGCTCGCGCGCGCACGCAGCGAGCCCACCCGCTGCCTCGACGCGCTTGCCAAGACCGGCATGCGCTACGACCTGTTGCCCGACCGCGTCACCGGCCCCGGCTGCGGCTTCGAGAACGCCGTGAGGCTGCGCGCCGCCGGCGTGCGCCTGGGCACCGCGCCCTCGCTGAGTTGCCCGATGGCGCTGTCGTTCTTCATGTGGGAGCGGCACGCGCTTCAGCCGGCGGCCCGTCAGCACTTCGGGCAATCGGTGGCGAGCATCGAGCACCTCGGCAGCTACGCCTGCCGCAACGTCAACCGCGGCGAAGGCGCCGTGCCCGGTGCGTCGCGCAGCCGGCATGCGACGGCCGATGCACTGGATGTGGCCGGGTTGACATTGGCGGACGGCCGGCGCATCAACGTGCTGCGCGACTGGCTGCAGAGCCCGGCTTCGACAAGCTCAGCCCGAACGGCGGCGGGCGCACAAGCGCCTTCGAGCACCGAGCTCGCCCCAACGCCCGAGGCATTGCTGCTGCGCGATGCGCACCGCGGGGCCTGCCGCTTTTTCGACGGGGTGCTGGGGCCGGACTACAACGCCGCACACCGCGACCATCTTCATCTGGAGACCGGCGGCTACAACATGTGCCGCTAGCCAGCCAGCCAGCCAGCGGCCTCTTCAGCTGCCGAGCTCTTCGACCATCAGATCGATGAAGCGCCTCACACGCGGCTCCAGCAGGCGCCGTGTCGGATAGAGCGCGAGGATCTTCACGTCTCCCGCGTCCAGGCCAGTCAGCACTTGCCGAAGACGGCCCGCGGCCAGGTCGCCGGCCACCAGGAAGTCGGGGAGAAACGCAATGCCGAGCCCCGCCACGGCCGCATCGCGCAAGGCCTCGCCGCTGTCCAGCCGAAGGCGGCTGCGGCCCTGGGCCTTGACCCACGCGCCGTCGTCGCCGCGGAAGCGCCAGCTTTGCCTGTGGTTGCGGCTGCTGAAATAAAGACACGCGTGCGCCGCGAGCGCCTCGAGGTCCGCCGGTTCGCCGCGTTCGGCGATGTAGGCGGGCGAGGCGCACAGCACGGCCTTGTACTTGGCGACCACGCGAGAGACCAGCCCCGTGTCCGCGCCCGTCTCTTGCACGCCGATGCGCACGGCCAGGTCGAAGCCGTCTTCGACGATGTCGGCCACGCGGTCGCTGAAGCTCACTTCGGCCTGAAGCTCGGGCCAGGCCTGCAGGTACTTTGCGAGCAGCGGCAGCACCACGAGCCGGCCGAAGGCATCGGGCACAGTGAGGCGCAGCACACCGCGCGGCGTGCTGCCGGTGCCCGCCACGCTGGCCTCCGCCTCGTCGACCGCCGAGAGAATCTGCAAGCCGCGCTCGTAGAACACACGGCCTTCGTCGGTCAGGCTCAGCGTGCGCGTCGTGCGGTTCAACAGGCGCACGCCGAGCCTGTCTTCCAGGCGCCCCACGGCCTTGCCGGCGGCCGAGCGCGTGAGGCCCATGGCCTGCCCACCGGAGATGAAACTGCCTTCGTCGACGACGGCCATGAAGACCAGGATCTCGTTCAGGTTGGCGCGCAGCATGGGCAGGTAGGTGAGTCGGTCGGTCAATCGATCAGTCGATGGGGATGGTTCGTCGCGTCTGTGTGGAAGCCGTTTCGTCAATGGCCTGACTACAGTCGTTCTCTCATCACCTCCCCGATTCGAAAACGAAAGGAAAGCGCATATGAAACAACAGCCCACCCTCTACAGCCACGGCGTGCCATGGGAAGAGGCCTTCGGCGTCGGCCAAGGGTACAGCGTGAACGGCACCATCTACATCTCGGGGCAGTTTTCGCACGACATGCAAGGCGGCTTCGTCGGCGAGGGCGACATCGCCGCGCAGACGCGGCAGACGCTGGAAAACCTCGACCGCGTGCTGGCAGGCTTCAACGTGACGAAGACCAACCTGGCGGAGCTGGTGATCTACGTGACCGACCCTCAGGCGCATACCGAGGCGCTGGTGCCCGTGTTCAAGGCGTACATCGGCGCGCATCGGCCGGCCGTCACGCTCATCGGGGTGGCGGGGCTGGCGTTTGCGCATCAGCTGATCGAGATCAAGGCCGTGGCGCATACCGACTGATTCGGGCTGGAGCCGCGCAATACACCCGGGCGCCCTCAGGCCATACGAAACGCATATATTCCATATACGTTTCATACAGAGGTTGCCAATGGGTATCGTCAAGATTTCAGACTTGATGCACGAGAACCTGCGCGTTGCGGGTAACGCGCTCAGTAGGTCCATCAATGCGCAGGCAGAGCACTGGATGCGGGTCGGCATGCTGACCGAGATGCATCCCGAGCTGGACTATCGGGACATCTGCCAGATGTTGATACGGGCCGAGCTCGCCGGGGGCCTGGACATCGCCGCCGCTGTCACCACCGGTGCGGCCCGGTCGGCCGGGCCGGCAAAGCCCCGCTCATCGGTCAACGGCAAGCATTGATGGCGCGCAACATCCGCATCAAGTCCGCCGCTGAGATCGAGATGGCGCGGCGCGCCGGCATGCTCGCGGCGGAGGTTCTTGCCATGATCGAGCCCCATGTGGTGCCGGGCGTGAGCACCGAGGCGCTCGACCGCATCTGCCACGACCACATAGTGAACGTGCAGGGCGCCATTCCGGCCAACGTGGGGTATCAGGGCTACCCCAAAACCATCCTCACCTCCGTCAACCAGGTGGTTTGCCACGGCATCCCCTCCCCCGACAAAATCCTGAAAAAAGGCGACATCGTCAACATCGACGTCGCGGTCATCAAGGACGGCTGGTTCGGCGACACCAGCCGCATGTACTTCGTGGGCGAACCCAGTGTGCTGGCCAGGCGCCTGGTGGAGACGACCTACGAAGCCATGCGCGCCGGCATCCGCCAGGTCAGGCCCGGCGCAACGCTCGGCGATATCGGCCATGCCATCCAGTCGGTCGCGCACCGGGAGCATTTCAGCGTGGTGCGCGAGTACTGCGGTCATGGCATCGGGCAGGTCTATCACGAAGACCTGCAGGTGCTGCACTACGGCCAGCGCGGCGAGGGCCTGACGCTGCAAGCGGGCATGGTCTTCACCATCGAGCCGATGCTCAACGCGGGCAAGCGCGACACCCGGCAACTGGCCGACGGCTGGACCGTCGTGACCAAGGACAGGTCGCTCTCCGCGCAGTGGGAACACATGGTGGCGGTCACGCCCGAAGGCCATGAGGTGCTCACCACCTGGCCGGATGGCACGGGCGCCTACGCGCCTGTTTGAGCAGCGGGCGTTCGGCCTGGCGGCAGCGCGCTAAAGCCGGAACCAGATCTTGTACGTCACGTACAACGCATAGCCCAAGCCCAGTACGAGCCACAACATGAAGAACATGTTGGCCCAGTAGTCGCCGGCATTTGCAGCCAGGGTGTAGACCACACCCTGGCAACCTCTGCCAAGGCATGGCACCTCGCCGCGAATCAACGCGCGCATCATGGCAAAGAACAGGTAGCACGCCACGCCGGCGCACATCAGGAATCCCACCGGCCCCACCATGCCTTCCGTGAGTTCGCCGCGCTCATCACGGTAGCCTTTGCGAAGCAATTTCTGCCCGAACTTGTACCAGGCGAAGCCGAGCAGGAGCATCAGGGAGTAGTAAATAAAGCTACGCATGCGATCGATGTCGTTGTGTTCTGGTGGGAGAAAACTGCCTCGGCAGCGGTGTGTATTGTGGCGTGTCGGGCTAACGCTTCAACCACCCCAGGCCCTTCGCATGCAGGCTCTGCACATAGAGCCGGTCGCGCGTCTCCGTGACGGCCGTTGTCTCGGGGTAGGCACCCGTCGCATCCTGCAGGCTCGACAACACCTTGCCTTCTTCGCTGAACGCGACCACATGGCCGTAGGCCTTGGGCACCGGCCACATCGCGCGCGGCAGGCGCATCGTCACGCTGCGCAGAAAAGGCTTGTCGGCCAGCTTGTCGATGGTCGGGTTGCGCGGCTTGACCAGGCCCACCCAGATCTTGCCGTCGAGCCCGCGCATGAGGTTGTCGGGGTAGCCGGGCAGGTTGTCGAGCAGCACACGGGCCTGCGGCGGGTTGCCGGCGGCCGCGGCCACGTCGAGATTGCGCGCGTCCACGCTGAGCTTCCACACGCGGTACTTGCCGGTTTCGGCGACGAACAGGCTTTTTTCGTCGGCACTCAATGCGATGCCGTTCGCGAACGCCAGCCCACGTGCGACCACGCGCGTGGCCTTGGTGGCCGGGTCGTAGGCCAGCACACGGCCCGTGGCCGACTGCTCCAGGATGTCGAGCACGCTGGCCTCGAAGGTGCCGCCCCAGTCGGCCGGCGAGAAACGCGTCGATGCATCGGTGAAATACATCGTGCCGCTGCCGCGCGCCACCACCACGCCGTCGGCATAGCGGATCGGCTGGCCGTCGACCTGGTTGGTGAGCACGGTGATCTGCTTCGAAGGGCTGACCGACAGCAGCCCTTTGATGGCGTCGGCCGCGATGAGATTGCCGCTCGCATCGAAGTCGAAACCGAGCACGCGCCCGCCCGTGTTGACGAACACTTCCTGCGCGGTGCCGTCGGGCTTCATGCGAAGGATGTTGCCGCTCAACACCGTGGTGTAGAGCTTGCCCTCGGGGCCGATGGCGATGTGCTCCGGACCCTCTTCGCGGCCCAGGTCGATCATGTTGAGATGGGCCAGCCCGTCGTTCACCGCGAAGGCGCCGGTGTAGCCGGGGTCGGCGGGCGCGGACCAGACCACGGGCTTGACCGGAACCGGCCACAGCGCGAGATAGGCGACTGCTGCGAGCAGCAGCAGGGCGAGGACGGCGAGGGTTTTCTTCAGCATGAGGAGGTGTGGTGTCAGGGGTTTCCGATTCTGGCCGTTTCCCGATGGCTCGACTAAGCTCGCGCGCACACGCCCGGGGGCGGAGGAGACAGAACATGATGCGACTGATCTTGATCGCGCTGCTGGCGTTCGGCGCCTGGAAAGGCTACGAGCACTACCAGGCGAAGAAGCTGGCGGCCATGGCGCAGGAAGACGCGCCAGCGGCGCTCAACTTTTCCAGCAAGCCGGGCCCTTCGCCTTCAGCGGCGAAATTCTCGTGCGACGGCCGCACGCACTGCTCGCAGATGAGTTCGTGCGCCGAGGCCACCTACTTCCTGAACAACTGCCCGGGCGTGAAGATGGACGGCAACAACGATGGCGTGCCGTGCGAGCAGCAGTGGTGCCGTTGAGAAAACACGATCCATCAAACAACCGTTCAGCGCGGCCCCGCCTCAGCCTGCGAAAGACCGTCTGCCCGAATCTTTAGCCACGGCCATCGCGCGCGATACGACGCGGCTTTCTTGTTGAACAGCTCGCGATGCGGCACGAGCGGGTTCATCGTCAGCAGCCCGTCGTAGAGCATGGAGAGGCCATTCGGCGCGTAGAGCTCGCCCGGCCGAACGCCGACGCATGTCGCCGGAACAAGGAAGCGGTCGATGCCATCGTGGCTGCTGCGCAAAGCTTCGCAGGGATGGCCGAAATACGATTCGTACCAGAGGTGAACGCGCGCCTGGTTCGATGCTTCGACCGTGATGCCGAGGTCGGCCAACGCTGCATCGGCGCGCGCCTGCACGCGGCGCTCGCCTTCGTCGCTCGTGTCGGTGGCATCGAAGTAGAAAAGGTCGTAGTCCTTGATGCCTGCCTCCGGCGCATTGCCGGATCGCAGGTTCCACACCGTCTGAAAGAGGCAGCCGGCGACGAGCCATCCGTCGGGCAAGTCCAGGGCGTGCCATCGCTCGAGGATTGCGCGGTTGTTGCGGTTGGTGAGGATGTCGGTGATGAAGCGTTGCATCGTGGGGAGTCGCAGATGCCTCGGCTTCTCAACTTGCAAGTTGTCGAGGTATCTCCCGAGCACCGAGTTGAACTGCTGGGGTGCCTCGAGTGGCGGCAGATGCGCTGTGCCTGGAAGTACGAAACTCTGAGCCGCAGGTATGCGCTGCGCAAGCAACTTGCATCTCTCTTGCAAGTGCGGCAGGTCAAGGTCGCCCCACAGCACGAGCGTAGGTACCTGGATCGCGTCCATGCGCTCCCATGCCGAAGGCTCCTCGGATGCCACGCCGGGGTGGGTGGCCTGCAAAGCGGTGCCGTTCATCGAAAGAAAGAGTCGGCGAACCTCGCCCTCCACTCGTGCCGGAGGGCTCGAGGGACCATCCAGCCAAAGACGCGCCTGAAGTTCATTCTTTGCATTCAGGTCGCCTAGCGCCGCCGCAGCGCTGATCGCATCCATCAATGCTTTTACCGAATCGCCATGTTGTGCGGGTGGCGCACCACTCACCCCGGGCGCAACGACAACCAAGCCGCTCACCCGGTCCGATCGAGCCAATGCCGCATCGATTGCAACGCGGCCTCCCAAGGAACAGCCGACCAACACCGCCCGGTCGTATCCCAACGCATCCATCACCGCCCAGAGATCGGCCACGCTTGAATGCGTCGTCGAGCACAAGGTGCGCGATTCTCCGAAGCCCCTTCGGTCATAACTTATCAAGGGATGGGTTGTTGCCAACGCGTCCCATTGGCCGTGCCACATGCGTCGGTCTGCGACGTTGGCGTGCAAGAAAAGAATCGGCATCCCAGTTGCGCCTTGGTTTGCCTCGTGCTCCACGGCCAGCAATGCGCCTTGGACTTCAATCCACTTCATTGTTTTCATGGCGATGAAGATACTGATCGCGGTCTTTGGGTGTCAAGGCTGTGTTGACAGGCTTGTTCGACTGCTCATCACTTCATTCGAAAACTGCGTGTCGAATGTCAGAAGCCCGGTGCAGCACGCCAATGCACAGTGTCCGGGTAGGGGCGCGCTTCCTTGAAGCACAGAAAGATTTCCACGACAGCATCCGCCACGAACCACTCGTCGGACTTGAGTGACAGTTCGCCCGCGCCAAACACGAGCAGGGTTCCGTCCGGATAGATCGGGCTCGGCGTGTCGTGGAACGCCCTCTCCCGCTTTCCGGTTGCAGCGTCGAACCGCTCCACCATGCAGGTCGCGCGGCCACCGGCCACTTGGACATAGCTTCCGTCTTCATCGCGCGTCAGCGATACGTACGAGTGCTTTCCCACGCTCCAGAGTGCGCGCACTCTTTGCCGAACTTGTGCATCCGTCGGGGCCAAGAGGTCGGCAAAGTTCTGGCCTTCAAGGCGCATCGTCTTCATGTTGCGAGGCCTCGGAGAAATGCGGTTGATGCCATTGGATGCGGACGACGCCTCACGCGAAATAAAGCACTTCACTCGCCAGCGTTCATGAAAGCCCCAGTGGCCAGCGATTCAAGAAACTCACGCTGCTCCGGCGTCAACAGTCGTCGTGGCGTGTACCCATCGGCGTCCGGTTCTGCAGTGGCTGCGGCCAGCCAGGCCCGAGCTTCCGCCATGACGGCCTGCTGCTCCTCGGGCAAGTACGCGTCGGACATTTCGAAACTGATCCGCTCGATCTCGTCAGCGACAAAGTCTTCGTCGCGAAACGTGTCGTCGGCCAGGAATGTCAAGGCCCAGAGGTATCGGACAACTTCAGCAGCGAGGTTCTTCATAGGTTCGTGTGTGGGTCGAATGGGTTGTTGGGAGCGAAGGCCCGAAACGCAAGCACAGGCGCCGCGTCGGACGCGGCCCGCAGTATTTACTGGAAGCCGAAGACCAACAGCAAGTTGTTCGAAGGCATCGCATGCCGCTCGCGCAACACGAGGCCTGCCCGGCGCGCCTCTGCGGCCACGTCTTCCAGGCGGCGGATGCCCCATGCGGCATTGCGGGCGCGCAAGTCTTCATCGAACGCCTGGTTGCTCGGCGCCGGTGGGACTTCGTCTTCGAAGTACGGACCGTAGGTGGTCAACAACCCGCCAGAACGCAGATGCCGCGCGGCGCCTTGCATCAGGGCCGCGCATGTGGGCCAGGGGGCGATGTGGAGCATGTTGGCGCAGTAGATGGCGTCGAACTTTTGCTCCTCCCCTTCTTCAGCGAACGCGAATCTTTGCGATGGCCATTGAGGTGACATGACATCGAGCAGAAGCGGCGGGTGGAGATTGGTAAGCGCGGCTTCTGCGACTCGGGCTGCGAGCGCGGGAAGCATGCGCGGGTCCGCGTCGGTGGGTTGCCAGGTCCATTGGAGCATCGAGGCGGCGAACCAGGCGGCGTGTTGGCCCGTGCCGGATGCGATCTCCAACACGGTGGCGTGCTGGCCGACGATGCGGGTCAATGCATCGAGGATGGGTTGCTTGTTGCGGTCGGCGGCTGGGCTGTGGGGGAGTTCGGGCATGCTGATTGGCTTGGATGCAGGCGACTGAAGAGTATCGGGGCAAGATGACGCAGGTGCTTGCGCTCATCCGGCGAAGTCGGCATTGCAGCGATCGCGGTCTGTCGTGCGTCTGCAATTGACGTCCCCTTCTTGCCAGTGAACTGCCCTTCAACGCGGCTGCTCCGACTACCAACGGGAAGAGAAGCTAGCCACAAATGCCGGGGCGATTCATGTCGCCCTGTGCTGTTAGCCTTGCATGTTCGGCAGGCCTCTGCCACGCCAACTCCGGCCATCGTGCCAAATTTTAGAAGTGAACTCACCATGACCAGCCCGCTGTACAGCGCCTCCGTTCCCGTCTTGCAGCAGATGCTGCGCGCCCTGTCCGACGTGCTCAAGAAGTCCGAAGACCACGCGACGCAAAAAAACATCGATCCCAATGCGCTGCTGCAGGCGCGGCTCTTCCCTGACATGTTTCCGCTGATACGTCAGGTACAGATCGCCGCAGACTTCTCCAAGGGCATTGCCTCCCGCCTGGCTGGTGCCGAGGTGCCGTCCTGGCCCGACACTGAGGTCAGCTTCGCCGACCTGCAAGCGTTGATCGCCAAAGCTTTGGCCCATATCGGCTCCTTCAAGCCTGAGCAATTTGATTCAAGCGAGAGCCGCGAGATCGTATTGCGCCCCGGCACCCCCAAGGAAAAGAAGCTGACCGCAGGCAAATATCTTCTGCACTATGGACTGCCGCAGTTTTTCTTCCACGTGACCACCACCTATGCCATCTTGCGCCACAACGGTATTGAGATTGGTAAGCGCGACTACATGGGTGCCTACTGACCCAAGACAGACAGGAGTTCATCCGCTCTGGCCACTGCCGCTCGATAGCAACTAGTGTCCTGTCCCGTTAATTCGCCCGCATAGGCGGGTGAGTTTTTCGAGGATCGAATTGGCCGTTGCTGTCCATGTGAACGGCTTGCAGTTC